>NZ_JAPELK010000001.1:0-1241827 GCF_029813005.1 Hahella sp. CR1 | reverse complement strand
CCATAAAGCTCGCGTCAACCTGCGCACCATCCACGAACACTGCACCTCGACCCAGAACATCTTTCGCCGCCGCGCCATTCTTCACTAAGTCGGCTCTACGAAGAATATAGGATATGGAAAACTCCGCTTGGTCATCGCCCTCTTCTATATGGACAGCAGGAACATTTTCTGGGATCTCTCCCAATTTAACTTGGTTGCCCGCTGATTTATGCGCACTCTGCGCCGCCTCTCCACCGTGAAAACGAGCGACAATCTCTTCAGCAAGCAGTCGCTTAATATTTTGAGGATTTTCTCCGGCGTTGACCTGCCCTTTAAAATCTTCAATTTCCGCCATATCCCGAAAACTTAAGAGTTCGAAGTAGCGCCACATTAATGCGTCAGGGATAGACAGCAACTTACTAAACATCTCCCCAGGCAAATCATTAACGCCGATATAGTTGCCCAGAGACTTCGACATTTTTTGCACGCCGTCCAGACCTTCCAGGATCGGCATTGTCATAATTACCTGAGGCTCCTGGTCGTAATGCTTCTGCAGCATACGTCCCATCAAAAGATTAAACTTCTGGTCAGTTCCACCCAATTCAACGTCGGCGCGCAAAGCAACAGAGTCATACCCCTGCACTAATGGATAGAGAAACTCATGGATCGAAATCGACTGCTCATTATGATAGCGCTTGTGAAAATCGTCGCGCTCAAGCATACGCGCAACGGTATATTGACCAGCCAAGCGAATCATATCCGCCGCAGAGAGCTTATCCATCCATTCGCTATTGAAGCGAACTTCTGTTTTTTGCGGGTCCAGAATTTTGAACACCTGCTCTTTATATGTCTGCGCGTTTCGAGCCACATCTTCCTTCGTTAATGGAGGACGGGTGGCGCTCTTGCCGGTAGGATCTCCGATCATCCCCGTAAAGTCGCCAATCAGGAAAATGACCTGATGCCCCAGATCCTGGAACTGACGCAGCTTATTAATAAGAACCGTATGCCCTAAATGCAAATCAGGCGCAGTCGGATCGAAGCCCGCTTTGATCCTGAGCGGCTCTCCCCTTTTTAACTTCTCGACCAGTCCTTCTTCTTGAATAATTTCTTCCGCACCGCGCTTTATCAGCGCTAAAGATTCTTCTACAGATGGCATTACAGACGCCCTATTTGCAACTTGTTACGCTATTAACACTTAGTAATCGATATTCATGACCCTTGTCACGAACGCAGCACCAAGCAACGGCTTTAATATGACCCGGGGGCGCGATAGTATAGCAGCATTTTTCGCCAGCCAAACTGTTTGATATATGCACAGTTTCCAAAAACGCTTATACTCTATAGTTAAAGTTTTTTACAAACATCTGGACTTAACCTTCGATGTTAATTAAGAAAATATTACCCAAGTTTTCACGGATACATTTCCTGGCGGTTGCGGCCGCAGGATCTATGCTCGGATCAGCGCTCATTCTCAGCCCATCCGATCAAGCGGCGGCAGGCCGCATCACCCTGAACATTCCTTTAGATGGTCAGCCCACCAGTCAAGCTGATTCCACCAGCCCTCTCAAGGACTTACCCGAAGATAGCGCATCAGCGAAGATCAAACCGCTGATCCCCTCAACAGCAGAGCCGGCCACAGAGACGCCCGCTCCGGCTACAGTTGAGCCCGAAATAGCCTGGAACGAGTTTGAGGTTAAAAACGGAGACAGCCTGTCCTCCTTATTCAAAAGGGCCGGGGCTTCAAGCGCTGAGTTGGCGCAAATGGTGGACGATATTCCCGGCAAAGAGTGGACTCAGATTTTTCCTGGAGAAAAGCTGGACTTTGCATTCGACTCTGAAAACAAACTTAGCGCATTGCGCATTCATCGTAGTCAGTTAGAAAACTGGCTGATCAACGCCAACGCCGAGAGTAAGTTCGAGCTTGAGAAAGTCGTACTCAAACCCGATGTTCAGACCGCTTACGCAGAAGGCGTAATTAAATCGGCGCTGTTCATTGACGCAAAAAACGCCGGCCTGCCGGATAGCCTGATCATGGATTTGGCGAACATTTTCGGCTGGGATGTGGACTTCGTGCTGGATATTCGCAGTGGAGACTCGTTCAAGCTGGTTTATGAAGAGCTTTTCCTTGATGGCAAAAAAATCTCCAACGGCAACATTCTTGCCGCTGAGTTCACAAATCAAGGCGAGACATTCACTGCCGTGCGCTATGAAGACCAGGAAGGCAAAACGGGCTACTTCACCCCGGATGGAAAGAGCCTGAAAAAAGCATTTTTACGCACACCGATAGATTTCGCTCGTATATCCTCCCATTTCAACTTACAACGTAAGCACCCTGTTCTTCATAAGTTCCGTGCACATAAAGGAACCGATTACGCTGCTGGGCGCGGCACGCCGATCAAGGCGAGTGGAGACGGCAAAGTGATTTTTGCGGGCCGCAAAGGAGGTTACGGCAACGTAGTGATTCTGCAGCATGGCCAATCCATTACTACGCTCTACGCTCACATGAAAGGATTTGCTCGCGGCATCAAAAACGGCAAGCGTATTAACCAAGGACAAGTTATTGGTTACGTAGGCAGCTCAGGTTTGGCGACAGGACCTCACCTGCACTATGAGTTCCGCGTCAACGGAGTACACAAAAACCCGGTAACAGTGAAGTTCCCTCATGCGCAACCTGTCGCCAGCAATGAAATGTCTCGCTTTAAAGAGCAGGCCCAAACGGCGCTAGCCCAAATGCAGGCCTACTCTGACAGTTATCAGGTCGCAAAACGAGATAGCCTAAGCTCCGACAACGCGGACTTATGAACAATCAGGAAATATTCGCCGGACTCATGTCCGGCACCAGCCTTGATGGCGTTGATGTAGCCCTGGCGAAGTTCCAGGGCGAACTTCCTGAAACCATCGCAACCTCCTTTACACCATTCCCTTCTGATCTGAAATCCAAACTTCATAACCTTGCCGTCGCTGACAGCTGGCGTCCAGACGAATTGTTCGCAGCCGAAAGCCAGCTAACCTTGCTATATGCCCAAGCAATAAATAACCTTCTAAACCACTCCGATATCGATAGTAGCCGCATTCGTGCAATCGGCTGCCACGGCCAGACCATCCGACATCGACCAGCGACAAGTTGGCCATACACCTGCCAGCTCGCCAACCCCAGCCTACTGGCGGAGAAAACGGGAATCACCGTTGTTGCGGACTTTCGGCGCAGAGATATCGCAGCGGGCGGCGAAGGTGCGCCTTTGGCGCCAGCATTCCATATGCATGCCTTGCAGAATCGTTTTCCCAATTGCGCCGTCGTTAATATCGGCGGGATCGCCAACGTCACTCAGTGGTCGGAAACAGCCAGCTCCGTTGTTGGTTTTGATTGTGGGCCAGGCAACATGCTCATGGATGCCTGGTGTTCGCATGCTTTCCAACAGAGTTGCGACCAAGGCGGACAAATAGCCAGGACGGGATCGATTAATCACGCATTATTGCAAGAAATGAAAAGGGAGCCCTTCTTCTCCCTCCCTGCTCCCAAAAGCACAGGTCGAGAGCTGTTTAACCATGATTGGCTACAGGCCAACCTGCAAAAGGCGGCATCCGTTAGCGATAAAGATATTCTGACGACGCTCACTGAACTGACGGCTCAAACAATCTGCGAAGCTCTAAACGCCAACACTCTCACCCATCTCTTTGTCTGCGGCGGCGGCGTGCATAACCTCTTTTTGATGGAAAGACTTCGCCATCATCTGCCTCAGGTTTTTGTGCAGGGGACCGACAGCGCAGGCATTGATCCGGATTTCATGGAAGCAATGGCTTTCGCCTGGCTGGCGAAGCGAACATTAGATGGATTACCGGGCAATATCCCAGCGGTAACTCGCGCTCAAGGGGAGAGAATATTAGGGGCGATTTACCCCGCCTGATAGCTAATCGTGATTAGCCCAGACTAGAAGTCTACGTAGCCTTTCTCTTTCAGCTTTTTTTCTTCAGCGGGACCATAAGGCACTATTTCGACAAAGGGCGGCAATGCACTGCGATCGATATTGTGTATGCGCAAATAGGTGTTACACACTCTCACGTCAATCACACGAAAAGCATCTAATTGCGCAGCTTTGTCTACGATAGATTTGAACTCTGGGTAATTCATTTTGGCGAAATACTCGACTTCCGGTCCATGTAGAACAAAAGCGATGGGACTGCCAAGAGAGTAGCCGTTCTCACCCTCCAGCAGTTTGGAAGCCCGTTCAAACAATTCAGCAATTTCCTCTGGCGTATGAAGTTCGATCTTCGCCAGATAATTCAGAGAGTCGGTTGCGATGGCGGGACTGGTTTCTGGTCTGTCCGCTGCGTGTAGTGAGAAAGAGAAAACAGTCAGCCACAGTAATGTTAAGTAGCGGCTGAACTGCATAGATCTGATCCTTTATATAGAGAAGGAGCTACCGCAACCACAAGTAGTCGCAGCATTCGGATTCTTAATAACGAACTGCGCGCCTTCCAAACCTTCACGAAAATCAACTTCCGCACCGACAAGATATTGGTAGCTAAGCGAGTCCACAACCAAACGCACGCCGTCTTTTTCGACAATCGTGTCGTCTTCGTTTACAGCTTCATCAAAAGAGAAACCATACTGAAACCCTGAACAGCCGCCTCCAGTAACAAATACACGCAGGCTCAGCTCATCATTCCCCTCATCCTCAATCAGAGACTTCACCTTCGCCGCAGCGTTATCAGTGAAGATTATCGGGGTTGGTTCATATGTCTCAGCGACGCTCATAGTTCCTCCCGCCGCAACTTTTGTTGCTAGCGCTCTATACTCGGCAATTAAAAAAGTAGGATACACGTGAATTATCTATTTATCCTACTTAATCGGTCAACTATATCAGTGACTCGCCAAGTTGATCAGCTCAGGTTGATCGCCAGCGTCATCCTGAGTCTTACCTGCTTTTTTATCTTCTTTTGTCGCTTTCTTCTGTTCGGATTTATCCGTAGCCGTCACCGTGGCGGTTGATACGCTTTCTTTGCTATGCACCAAGTTACCGTTCACTTCCGCGCCCATCGCCATTTCGATCAGGTTGTAATAAACGTTGCCAGTGATAGAGGCTTTCGGCGCCAGCTCGATATGCTCCGAGGAGTAAACGTCCCCGTTCACTTTACCATTGATGATAATGTGCGGCGCAATGACGTCTCCATTCACTTCGCCGACATCACTGACTCGCACAATAGCGTCTTCATCAGTCGTATCAGCCTTAATCTTGCCCAGTATCTTGCCGTCAATGTGCAGACCGCCTGTAAACTGCAGGTCGCCTTTGATTTCCGTGCTGCGTGAAATCAGCGTATCGAAGTGCCCGCCATTGACGTTTTTTGATTTGGTTTTCTTTTTCCCAAACATTCTTACTCCCCGACCTTCCAATCGAAGGTTCTTTCTATTTTCGTTGCTTTTTTCCCGGTTGATTGCGCCACTACCTGAATCTGCTCAGGAACGAAGCCTTCCGGCAACTCCATTTCTCCAGTAAGGTCCTGGAAATAACGAAATCTGAACTTAACCCCCAACTCCTCGGCTCCATCGACATCCCGCAGCGGCAATATCTCTTTTTCGCCACCTTTTACTCCGATCAGGTTCACCGCCACAACGCCTTGGATGTAGGTTTTGTTGTCAGCCACTTGCGTTAATACAAGTTTATACTGAAACCTTCGATTTTCCCGCGTAGGACGAATTTCCATTCGCTGAACCTGCAGGCCGGTATCCTCATCGGAGGGAGCCATGATGTTCTTGTAAAAAGCGATATCCTCACGTAACTGTAAGTTTGCGCTTTCCAAATCGCGAATAGTCTTCAGTACGTCCGTGCTGGCGGCCTGATCAATCGCTTTTCCTCGCTCCAGGTTAGCCACCTGTTGCGCTAGCTCAGTGGCGCGCCTTTCCGCTATGACCAGCATCCGGTTGAGCTCTTGATTTTTAGAGCCCAGCTTTTCCTTTCTCAGGTCAGAGAAATACCATCCCATGGCGATGCCGCCAGTAATGCTGATAATTATGGCCAGCCATGCCAGAGCCCGTTTTTTAAGCGTTTCTCCCGGGCGGTAAGGTACGACGACCAGTTTTTCGTTTGCTTTGGTAGACATTGACGATTGATACCGATTCTGAAGTGTCCATAACCTTACGCGCTATTTTAGTATTCTCTACTAACTCATTGTCGGCAAAGTTATTTTTTGTGAATTTAGGTAGCAAGCCAAACACCGTCACGCATTTGGCTTGAAATACGCCTTTTCAGTAGGGCGATCTGGACAAAATTAAGGCAGCGCAGCGATGAGATTCAATCCCGCCGTCTCTGGCAACCCCAACATAATATTCATATTTTGTACGGCCTGACCTGCTGCGCCCTTCACTAGATTATCGATCACTGAGAGCACAATCACCACGTTAGATTCAGGTTGCCGGTGCAATGAAATGCGACACAGGTTAGAGCCTCTTACCGAACGCGTCTCCGGCAGACTGCCAAAAGGCATTACATCGACAAAAGGTTCATCTGCATAGAACGACTCAAATAACGCCTGCAGATCGTCGTTATCCTGTTTCAGTTCCGCATACAAAGTGGCTTCTATGCCTCTGATCATTGGCACGAGATGAGGTACAAACGTCAAACCAACCGGCGCGCCAGCAGCCAAACTGAGCCCCTGTTTAATTTCCGGTAGATGGCGATGTCCTGATGCGCCATAGGCTTTGAAGCTCTCGCTGACTTCACATAGTAGATTAGCGATTTTGCCTTGCCTTCCGGCGCCGCTCACACCGGACTTGGCGTCTGCGATCAGACGCTGTGTATCCACCAGCCCTTTGCTTAACAGAGGCAAGAAACCTAACTGGACGGCTGTGGGATAACATCCTGGGTTAGCGACGAGTCGAGCGGATTTAATCGCCGCCCGGTTCACCTCCGGCAAGCCGTAAACAGCTTCAGCCAGCGCTTCGGGGGCAGTATGAGGCAGACCATACCAACGACTCCACAGTTCCGCATCTCGGATACGGAAGTCCGCTCCCAAGTCCACCACCCGTGTCCCTTTGGCCAGCAATTGCGGAACCATTTCCAGAGCGACGCCATGAGGGGTGGCGAAAAACACCAAATCGCACTTTGATAGCTCTTCGACATCTGGGGCGCTAAAGCGTAAGTCTGTAAAACCGCGTAAATTGGGGAACATTTCCGCAACAGGAACGCCAGCGTCTCCTCGCGACGTTACTACCGCCACTTCCGCCTCTGGATGAGCCGACAGCAACCTGATCAACTCAACGCCGGTATATCCAGTGCCGCCGACAATGCCAATTTTAACCACGAGCTTACTGACCTCCGCTAAATGCCGAACCAATTTCCCCGCACAGCCGTGGCCGCGCCGGACAATACTCTAATAAATTCGCTATACTAGCAGCTTTCCGACACCCGCGCAGAGTCAGCTTTCCTGAATTGCGGGCGGCGCTATTACATTCCACCCTCTGGCTATAAGCCATGGCTGCATCACCTGTCGAGCAAACTCAGCAACTAGTTTGAATGGGAGAGGTTTGTGCTCAAACCAAACGGGAAGAAAACGCAAAAACAACAGGTTTCCGCACTGGCTCTCAAACTGGATTTGCTATTCCAGTCTTTTCGCCGCCGCGTCGCCAGCTATGAGGCGCTGCCGCAACTCGCGCTGTTGGGTTTTCTATCCGGCTTGGCCACTGGCTTAGTCATTCTCCTGTTTCGAGCGGCAATTGAACTTCCTCTCGGTTACCTCCTGCCAGGCGACAGCGCGGAGAACTTTGAGCAATTAACGCCGCTGATGCAGTTCTGCCTGCCGATTGTCGGTGCGCTTATTCTTGCCCTATGGCTGATGCGACTGGGTGTGCAACAGCGCAAAGTCGGCGTCACTCATGTCATGGAGCGACTGGGCTACCACCAGGGTTATATTTCCCTGCGTAGCGGACTACTGCAGTTTTTCTGTGGCGTCGCCACCTTGGCCACGGGCCAAAGCGCGGGACGAGAAGGCCCCGCCGTGCATCTTGGCGCCACCAGCTCCAGCTTATTGGGTCAGTGGATGGGGCTTCCTAATAACAGCATCCGCATGCTGGTGGGTTGCGGCACCGCTGCGGCGGTGTCCGCATCCTTTAATACTCCCATCGCCGGCGTCATCTTCGCGATGGAAGTCGTCATGCTGGAATACACGATCAATGGCTTTACGCCGATTATCCTGGCGGCAGTAACCGCCGCCATCGTATCTCAACCTATCTATGGCGATGACCCGGCTTTCGTTGTTCCCAACTTCAGTCTGAATTCTCTGGTGGAACTGCCTTACATTGTGGCTGTCGCCATATTGATCGGTATGTGCTCAGCTCTGTTCGTCAAAATCATCAGCCAAACCACGGAAAAGGTGAAAACGCCCATTCTTTGGCGCTTATTGGCGGCGGGGCTCCTGACCGGTTTGGCCGCGTTGGCGCTACCTCAAATCATGGGCATTGGCTATGACACAGTTAATGACGCCATCGCCGGCAACATTGGTTTCCTGCTGCTTCTGACCATCGCACTGGCGAAGCTGCTTGTTACCGCGACGACCATCGGACTGGGCATGCCAAGCGGGATTATCGGCCCCACCCTCTTCATCGGGGCGACTCTCGGAGGGGCGCTCGGCGTTCTGGCGAACATGCTGATGCCAACCCTGGCCTCAGAGCCTGGGTTTTACGCCGTGCTAGGCATGGGCGCGATGATGGGCTCCGTTCTACAAGCGCCGTTGGCCGCAATCATGGCGGTGATCGAGTTGACCCGAAACCCCAACGTCATTCTCCCTGCGATGCTGATCATCATCGTGTCCAGCTTGATCGCTTCCCACTACTTTCGACAGCGCTCGGTGTTCCTGACCATTCTGCAATTACAGGGGTTGGATTACCGCGCGGAGCCGCTAACTCTGGCTCTGCGCCGCGTAGCGGTGGGCGCCATCATGGAAAGAAGCATCAAGCGTTCACAACAGAAGTTAGTATGGAGTGAGGCGAAAGAGCTGCTACGCACAGAACCACGCTGGATCATCATCGAGAGCGAAGGAGGCCCCCGCGCCATCCTGCCAGCTGCGGATTTGGCCCGCTATCTGACGGAGGAAGAAGGCAAACCCGAGTTTAACGTCGAAGAGGCGTCACTGGACTTGCTCAGTATCCCTGCACAGCGGCGAGACGTGGCGTCCTTACATGTCCAGGCCACTCTTGAAGAAGCGCTGGATAGACTAAACGCCACAGGAGTAGAAGCCCTCTATGTCGAGCGGACGACCGCCCCATTGATCAAACCCATTATTGGCGTGATCACCCGTGCGGACCTGGAATCTTACTATCAGTACAAAAGCAAATAAGTATTTACTAATGCGATCAAGCAGAACAAGGAGCGCAGCATGCTTTGGGTAAAAGCCTTTCACATTATCGCCATGGTGTGCTGGTTCGCCGGCATTTTTTACCTGCCGCGCTTATTCGTCTATCACGCCATGAGCGAGGATGAAATCAGCAGAGAGCGTTTCAAAATCATGGAGCGCAAGCTGTATCGCGGCATCGCCACCCCGTCGATGATCATTACTGTGGCCTTGGGCCTGTGGCTGCTGTCATACAATTTTTCGGGCTATCTCGCGCAGGGGTGGATGCATGCCAAACTGACAATGGTCGCGGCCTTAATCGGCTATCACTTTTACTGCGGGCATATCTTAAAAGCATTCAAAGAAGACCGTAACCAACGCAGCCATGTCTTTTACCGCTGGCTCAACGAAGCCCCTGTGCTGGTGTTGGTCGGCATAGTCATTATGGTGGTGGTGCGTCCTTTTTAAGCGCAGTTTTTCCGGCATTTGCATTCCCCATCCGGAGTTCCGACAATGCGCAACATAATTTGTCCTTTTTAAGCCATAGATACAGGAACAGGCATGACTATCTCAGAAGAACTTTTCAGCCGAGCCCAGCAACATATCCCCGGCGGCGTCAATTCGCCGGTGCGCGCGTTTCGCGGTGTCGGCGGAGCCCCGGTATTCTTCAGCAAAGGCGAAGGGGCGTATCTATTCGATGAGGACGATAAGCGCTATATCGATTATGTCGGCTCCTGGGGTCCAATGATTCTGGGTCACGCCCATCCTGACGTACGTCAGGCTTTGGAGCGCCAACTCGTCAACGGCCTGGGTTTCGGCGCGCCTACTCGCATCGAAATCGACATGGCGGAAAAAGTCTGCGAGCTGGTTCCCTCCATTGAAATGGTGCGGATGGTCAACTCCGGCACCGAAGCGACCATGAGCGCCATCCGTCTGGCTCGCGGGTTCACTGGAAGAGACAAGATCGTTAAATTCGAAGGCTGCTATCACGGCCATGCTGACTCACTATTGGTGAAAGCAGGCTCCGGCGCACTGACCCTGGGCATTCCCGACTCCCCTGGCGTTCCCGCCAGCGTGGCGGAACACACGCTTACGTTGACCTACAACGATGCGGTCATGGTCAGGGAAGTTTTCGCCCGCCACGGGGATGAAATCGCCGCGATTATCGTTGAGCCTGTCGCCGGAAATATGAATTGCATCCCGCCCGAGCCCGGCTTTCTGGAAACACTGCGCACTGTCTGTGACGAGCATGGATCTATCTTGATTTTCGATGAAGTCATGACTGGTTTCCGCGTCGCTCTGGGCGGAGCTCAGCAGGTTTATGGCGTCAAACCCGACCTGACCACCCTTGGCAAAGTCATCGGCGCGGGTCTGCCGGTCGGCGCATTTGGCGGTCGCCGTGACGTCATGTCACATATCGCGCCACTGGGCCCGGTTTATCAGGCAGGTACGCTGTCCGGTAATCCTTTGGCCATGGCTTGCGGATTGACCATGCTGAACAAGATCAGCGAGCCGGGCTTTTACGACGCACTGAACGCTAAAACTGAAGCGCTGGCGAAAGGTTTACAAGAGCGCGCGCAAGCAGCGGGCGTTCCCCTGACCATTAATCAGGTTGGCGGCATGTTCGGTTTCTTTTTCAGTGAAGAGAAGAAAGTTTCCCGCTTTGAGCAAGTCACCCGGTGTGACCTGGAGCGTTTCCGCAAGTTCTACCACGGCATGCTGGATAAAGGCGTGTACTTGGCGCCCTCCGCCTATGAGGCGGGATTTGTCAGCGCAGCGCACTCCGACGAGGACATCCAAGCGACGCTGGATGCAGCCTCCAGCCTGTTCGCCTCGATGTAACGCTGAGCGGCGGGAATGTCCCGCCGTTATCTTCAAAATCAGACTGGATCTATGGGGAAGCTTTAACAGCTTCCCTTTTTTCAGGCCCGATAAACTCCTACTTACCCTGCGCCTGACGCGCTTTATCCAGGGAGTACATAGCGGACTCCTTGAAAGATTTATCATCGCCCGCCAACGACAACGCCTTCAGACACAGTTGCTCGGACTTGGCGTAGCGCTGTTGCTCATAGTGCAAGCGCGCCATCACCAGATAAACATCGCCAGCTTTCGGCGACATACGCTGCGCCCTCTCCACCATCAACATCGCCTGATCATAGCGCCCTTCGCGAGCGGCGGCCTCAGCATTCGCCAGCATTTGACGAGCCGCCGGCGTGGGCTCTACCCGGGAAATACGCACCGGAGGTGAAACAGGCCGACCTGTGCGATCCGGTTGCTGCGGCGCAGCAGTTTCTGTCGCCGGCGTCGAAGGTTGAGTCTCTGGACCCGCCTCTGTCGTAGCGCTGCGATAAGGGTTCACCCCGCAACCGGTCATCGCCGCCAAGATTCCCACCACACAAACTCTATTCAGCAATCGCATCATTATTATTCCCCGGTATTAACCATCCCACCAGCTACGCAGCCAACGCTGCAGTGCATTATCGCGTCCGACGCAGACCACCTCTTCGACAGGCGCGCTACCGCGCTGGAAAGGCATGGCGACAGAGCCGTCACACCCTTCGTCAGACTTTTTGCCCGTGGCGCTATCCACCCACACCCATTCCACCGTTTCCGGGGTTGTGGGCACGAAGGACACTTGAGGCAGACGCTGATACAGATTCATCCAGACCTCCAGGGCGCCGGACGCCCCTGTCAGGCGAGTCACGCTGTTATCGTCCTTACCCAGCCACACAGTCGTCTGGTATTGGCCATTAAAGCCGACAAACCAACTGTCGCGGTAATCATCCGTGGTGCCTGTTTTACCCGCCACGGAATAGTCTTCCGGAAAGCGCTGATAGACGCGTCGGCCCGTGCCTTCACGCATCACGTCGAACATGGCGTATTGGAGCAAATAAGTCGCAGCGGGATCAACAACCTGATGAGTATCAAAAGGATATCTTGTCAGCAATTCACCATCTGGCTTCGTCACTGCGCGAATTGCCCGTAAAGGCGTATCAAATCCGGTGGAAGCCAGATTTTGATATAAATGAGCAACCTGAAGCGGCGTCAAATTCAACGCTCCCAGCAACACGGACGGATACGGCGCGGCATCCGTCTCCACGCCAAGTTTGCGCACTTGATCCAATACCGCCGGCACGCCCAGCTCCAGTCCCAAACGAACATTCGCCAGGTTTAGTGAGTGCGCCAACGCATGCTGCAAGCTCACCTCGCCATGGGTTTGTTTGTCATAGTTCTGCGGAGCCCATACATCGCCATTCTCAAACTTGATCGAGAACGCTTCATCTTTGATCGGCGTCGCCAAGGTGTATTTATCCTTCTCCTGCAAAGCCGTCAGCGCGATGACAGGCTTGATCAAAGAACCTATCTGCCGCTTCGCTTCAAGCGCCCGATTAAAGCCGGCGAATTGCGCGTCTTTGCCGCCGACCAAGGCAACGACCTCACCGCTGTCCAGTGCAGTGGTCACCAAAGCGCCTTGCAAGCCTTGATTGGCCTTATTACGCTCCAGCCCCTTCACGGTTTTACTCAGCGCCGACTCAGCCTGAGACTGGATCAGCGGATCAAGGGTAGTGAAGATCCGCAACCCTTCTGACTGCAAGTCCTCTTCGCGATAGTCTTTATCCAACTGTTGACGAACCAGATCCATGAACGCCGGGTAGAGACTGTCGGAATATCGCGGCTGCGTCACCACACCCAGTGGGCGATTTTTAAAGCCAATGCTTTGCTCGTTGGAGATCACCCCGCCGTCAGCCATCATCTGCAGCACTAGGTCGCGGCGCTTCTGCGCACGCTCGGGATGTCTGCGCGGGTTGTAATAAGAAGCGCCTTTGACGATCGCCACCAGCAGCGCGGATTTTTCCGGCGTCAAATCCTGCACCGGCACGCCAAAGTAGAACTGGCTGGCCATACCAAAGCCGTGAATAGCGCGAGCGCCGGCCTGGCCCAGGAAGATCTCGTTACAGTAGGCTTCCAGAATCTCGTCTTTCTCGTAGTGCCATTCCAGCAGCACAGCCATAATAGCCTCATTGAACTTGCGCCAAATGGTCTGATCGCTGGACAAGTAAAAGTTCTTCACCAACTGCTGCGTCAGCGTGCTGCCGCCCTGTACGACGCGTCCAGCGCGAATATTCACCCAGGTCGCACGCATTATAGATAGAGGCGATACGCCGTAGTGGGAGTAGAAATTCTTATCCTCAACCGCCACCAGCGCCTTCTTTAAACTATCTGGAACCTCTTTAAGGCTCACCAGTAAACGGTCTTCATGCTGGGCGGGATAAATGCCGCCAATAACCACCGGCTCAAGTCTGGACCAGTTCGTATCCGTACCGCCGGCGCTCACTCGGCTAACGCCCTGACCATCAAAATCCAGACGAAACTTCTGAGCTTTCTGATCACCATCGGGAAACTTAAACGAACGGCTATACACTTCCAGCGCGCTGGAAGACATGGAATAGGTTCCCGGTTGCCCCGGACGATCCGTGCGCCGGTATCCCAGGCTCTTCAGCTCTTCCTCAACCTGTCCTCGGGTGTAGTTCTGGCCAGGAAAGAACTCCATGGGGCGGGCGAACACCTGGGCAGGTAGCTGCCAGCGTTTACCTTCGAACTTTTCTCTTACGGTCGCATCCAGATAAATGGTCCAGATCACCAGTAATACGGAGAGAACCAAAGTCACTTTAAAAAGGATAGAAAGAATGCGTCTTTTTGGTGCTGTCTTTTTCTTGCCGGGCCGCTTATTTGCAGGCTTGCGGGCTGTTTTAGGTTTCGACATGGGAATGTAGATGGTTTAAGCTCTAGTCTGCTGGCGCGGCTGCCTTTTATTCTCGTTGAAACGCGTTGTTTCAGGACGTTAGATGTGCGCCAGATGATTGTTTTTCGGGCGGTCGCGGCGGTTATCATAACCAATTTCAGCAATCAGTGGCATGAAACCCTCGCAATATTAAATAAGAAGGAGCGACGCGTGAGCGAGAGCTTAATTAAAGCGCTGCAGGATCCGGCAGTCTATGGACATCCCGTCACACAGTTTCAACTCGTCGAAACTCATATTTCCTGGGTCATCCTGACCGGGCCATACGCCTACAAAATCAAGAAACCCATGGATTTCGGCTTCCTTAACTTTACCGACTTGGAGCGCCGTCGCTTCTATTGCGAGGAAGAACTGCGGCTTAATCGTCGCCTTGCCCCAGAGATTTACCAAGGGCTGGTCAGAATTACCGGCTCGGAAGCGGAGCCTTCCATTGACGGCGATGGCGACGTAATTGAATACGCAGTCAAAATGAAGCAGTTCAACCCTGAAGACCTGCTCAGCAAGCTACCTAGTGACTCTGATAAGTTGCCCCGTTACCTAGACGCCCTCAGCCAGCAACTGGCGGACTTCCACATGCAAGAGTCCGCTGTCGCCGACAGCAGCTGTGAATTCGGCGACCCTCAGCAAGTATTCGCGCCAGTGCAGCAAAACTTCGATCAAGTCCGTCCCATGTTGTCGGACCCCGCGGAGTTACGGCAGCTGGAGTACATCGAAGGCTGGGCGCAAAGCACCTACGAGCGCCTGCGTCCGTTTCTGCAGTCGCGTAAAGACAAAGGGTTTGTGCGCGAATGTCATGGCGATGTGCATCTCGGCAACGTGACCCTGTTTGAAAACAAAGTCACCCTGTTTGACTGCATTGAGTTTAACGAGGACTTTCGCTGGACGGACGTCTACAACGATCTCGCCTTCCTGATGATGGATCTGGAAGATCGGGGCATGAAACATCTGTCCTACCGGTTTTTGAATAAATACCTGGAAATTACCGGCGATTACGTCGGCGCAGAGTTGCTGCCTTTCTATAAGTCATACCGCGCCATGGTGCGATGTAAAGTTGCGTTGTTTACCCTCGGCGCGCCAGGGCTGAGCGAAGAAGCCAAGGCGGAACAGGTGCGCAAATATCGCAAGTACCTGGAGTTGGCGGAAAGCTATATGGATGTGCCGACACGCTTTTTACTTATTACCCACGGCGTCTCAGGCACAGGCAAATCCACCATCACCTCTCGACTGCTGGAACGCTTAAGCGCCATTCGCTTGCGTTCGGACGTAGAGCGCAAGCGCCTGTTCGGCTTTTCTCATCTGGATAACACTGGCGCTTCCGGCAGCGATCAGGGCATCTATAACAAAGACGCCTCTATTAAGACTTACACCCATCTCGCCGACACCGCTCGCGCCCTGCTGCACTGTGGAGCGGCGGTTATCATCGACGCTACCTTCCTTCGCTACGATCAACGCCAGCAGATGGAAAAAGTGGCGGAAGAAGAAGGCGTCCCGTTCGCTGTAGTGGATTGCCGCGTGCCATTGGATGAAATTGAACGTCGTCTAAACCGCCGCAAGGAAAAGAACGACGATCCTGCGGAAGCCGATGTGGAAGTTATGCACAAACAGCTCACCCGGGATGAGCCATTCCAGGAAGACGAGCTGCCCCACGTGCTAGTGGTCTCCACGGATAGCTCAGAGGACATCCACACACTGACTGAAAAGTTAGTGCAACGTCTTGGCGCAGCATAAGCTGCGCCGCCTCCCTCCTTATCCATTGCAATTGCGTCGTTTTATCGTTCCGTTTTGTTACGGAACACTACATGACTTGACTTAAACCTCTGTCTATACTGCGATTATGCGGCGTTACAATAACGGCGTACCGAATAGCGTTTACTCAGGGCGGCGTTATCCGCCCAATCGCAGAATTGTTTCCGGAGGTGCAGCTCAATGGAACGGGTCAAGATAATAGATCACCCTCTTTATCAACTGCTTCGTTCTGAGAAGGTCGAGGAGTTCAATAAGCAGAAACAGTCATCCCCTGTTCCCAGCTTTGAGCTCTGTGATTTTCGTGGCCTGGATTTACGCGGGCTTGATGCATCGGGCCTGGATCTTAAAGGCGCGTACTTTCGTGGAGCGGATCTGCGTGGCATCGATTTCCGCAAAGCGGATCTGGAAGGAGCCAGTATCGCCAGCACCAAAATCTCAGGCTGTTATTTCCCTGAAGAGCTGTCTCCAGATGAGATTGTAATGTCAGTCACCCATGGCACGCGCCTACGCTACCGTCGTTGAACCGGAACCGGACCTATGTTTTTACTTGGCGAACACGTGGCCTCCGTCGAAGGCCTACTCGAATACGTAAACAGCTCCGCGCGCAGCCTGCAAAGATTGCTTCCTCCCAGCCCTAACAATCTAGAGCTGTACCCCGGCACAGACCTGTTCAGGCGTGTCCCCCGCGGCCATTTGTGCCTGGTGAGACGAGGCATGCTCTCAGCCGTCATGGATAACCGCGTGGCTTATATTCTGCAACCTGGAGATGTCGCCGGCATTGAAGGCGGCATTAAAGCGGCGACTGTCAGCTATGTGTGCGAAGACCCGGTAGAGCTGGATTGCTTTTCTCCCGTCGCGTTTCAGGAGCTGATGAAAGAAAACCAGCAACTCTCCAACACATGGCAAAGCTATGTCGTCGGTCTGATGACCCTTTTCAGCCACTCCTACGGCGATATCAGTAAAGAACAACACCGCCCCCAGGCCGGGTTTACTCGCTACAAGCCGGGGGATGTCATCATTCGCCAGGGCGAAGAAGCAGACAACGTCTACACCATGATGATGGGCGACGCGAAAGTCTTTATTGATGATCAGGAAGTCGGAGAAGTGCACGAAGGGGAAATATTCGGCGCTATCGCCGCGCTGACCAACGCCCCTCGCAACGCCACTGTTGTAGCGGGGGACTCATGCACGGTCATGGCGGTGCCCAAATCCCAGTTCGTCAGTCTGATTCACGCCCATCCAGAAACCTGCTTCCATTTACTGGAAAATATGGCTCGGACCATCAACGACCTGAACCGCCGCCTGACTGGCGATTCCGCTGCGCTCTAGTTTTATTCATGGCGTCACGAAAACTGCTGGGCGCAGTGCCGGCGTGTGAGCTGGATCAACTAGACGACAGCGCCTGCCGGGGCCTTCAGCTAGCTGGACACAGCGTTTTTGTCGTCAAGCAACGAAGCGCCCTTTTCGCCTACATAAATAGCTGCCCACATTTAGGCATAGAGCTTGAGTGGATGCCTGACCAGTTTCTTGACCAGGCTCGACAATTCATTCACTGCGCCACACACGGCGCGCTGTTTCTGATCCATTCAGGAGAATGCATCAGCGGCCCATGCCAAGGGCAATCCCTTCAGCGGCTGGACATGGAGCGCAGTGATGATGAGTGGCGCTTTTACCTGCATAACTGACGCCGTATTAAAACGCCGCTGGATCGAACGGAATCACCTCTAGTTTCTGGAAAAGCCTTACTTCACCGGGCTTAATCTCTGACTTATACGCCAACACTTCCACGCCAGCCTCAATGGCTTCCGTCAGCAAAACCCCATAGCGGGCGTCGATGTGTGACGCGGGACTCACCACGGTAATACCGCTATGGTTGACGCAAAAGACCAATGCAGCCCGCTTTCCGCTTCTCACCGCGGACATCAGCTCTTCCAGATGCTTTTGCCCCCGCGTGCTGACGGCATCGGGAAAGTAGCCGCGCCCATTTATGCAAAGGGTGACGTTTTTCACTTCTACATAGCAGTCGGGAAGCTCCGAAGAATCGGAAAGCATCCAATCAGCCCGGCTGTTTTGATCGCCGAATTTCACTTCCGCTTTCTTCAAAGGATATCCCTGCAACTCCTTGATCACTCCAGCGTCAATGGCCTCGCCCACAAGCTGATTTGGACGCGCCGTGTTCACGCATGCGAACTCTCCGGCCGGGGTCTCCACCAGCTCCCAAGTATGCCGATATTTACGGGCGGGATTGCCCGAGTCGCTGTAGTACACAAGACTCCCTGGCTCAGCGCACCCCGTCATCGCCCCCGTATTAGGGCAGTGGATGGTCAGCTCGCCGCCATCGTGAAGCTGGATATCCGCCAGAAATCGCTTGTATCGTTTTAGCAGCCGTCCAGGCGTTGAAACTGTATCTATTTTCAAAAAAATGACTCCTTATTCGCACTGATAAACACCGAAAATAGCAATCGCATTAAATTGGGCTACTTTGAAATAAATAAGGGTTGGCGATCAGTTCAGTTATCTGCTATGTTTCGCTCGCTTAAATCCTGACAAATCGCGAATATTAGCAAATATAAGTCCAGTGCGGGCGCTGGAGCCTACACTACTTTTGAGAAGTGACTAGACGAGGCAGAAGATATGCCAAATGAAAAAGCGGGTAGCGCTGGTAAATTCACGAATTTTACTCCGTATGAAATTGGTGAAAACGAAGAATACATGAGCCCTCCTCAGCTGGAGCATTTCAAACAGATCCTGCTGGACTGGAAACAAGAGCTCATGGAGGAAGTAGACCGCACCATGCACCATATGCAGGAAGACGCGGCCAACTACGCAGACCCCAGCGATAGAGCAACTCAGGAAGAAGAATTCAGCTTGGAACTACGCACTCGCGACAGAGAGCGTAAGCTGATCAAGAAAATTGACCAGACTATCGATCAGATTGATCGGGAAGATTACGGTTTTTGTGAATCCTGCGGCGTGGAAATCGGTATTCGCCGTTTGGAAGCCCGCCCAACCGCCACACTGTGCATTGATTGCAAAACACTGGCGGAAATTCGGGAAAAGCAAACCGGCATCTAATCCGGTCTCGCCCGCGCCTCCATGCAGGCAGTCTCTTCGGATATCTATCGAGGGCGTTTCGCGCCCTCTCCCACTGGCCCTCTTCACTTCGGCTCATTGGTCGGCGCGCTGGCCAGTTATCTTGATGCGCGCAGTAAACAAGGCGTCTGGCTCGTTCGCATCGAAGACATCGATCCGCTACGGGAAGTCACCGGCGCCGCTGACAGCATTCTGCGAACACTTGAAGCTCACGGCCTGCAGTGGGACGAAAGCGTTATCTATCAATCTCAACGCCTCTCTTCCTACACCGAGCTACTCGGGCAATTACTTGCGAGCGGTCACGCTTACCCCTGTCCTTGCAGTCGCAAAGAGCTGTCTGCACGACAGGGTCGCCACCTGGACGCCTGCCGCTTACGCCAAACGCCCCCAGACGCCGAATACGCCTACCGATTTGCCGTAACTGACGCGGAGTACAGTTTTCACGACCTGATACAGGGCATCGTTCCCTACCATCTCCATGGAGAACTGGATGATTTCGTCATTCGGCGTAAAGAAGGCTTTTTCTCTTACCAACTGGCGGTGGTATGCGATGACTTGGCCCAGGATATCAGTCACATCATTCGCGGTTCCGACTTACTTGACTCCACGCCATTGCAATATCAAATGTATAAAGCATTGGGCAAAGAGTCGCCGCAAGTCGGACATTTCCCGGTCGTCGTCGATGCTTCCGGCGCCAAACTCAGCAAGCAGAACCTGGCCCCCGGGCTGGATAACCGGCAAATCATGAGCAACCTCAGAGCGGCGGCAGCGGCGCTGTTGATCGCTAACGCAGAGCTGGCGCAAGCCGAAACGCCTCAGGAGCTCCTGCCACAACTAACGCTAAACTGGTCCCGCGACAAGATCCATGGACTACGCAGCGTTCCCCTGCCTGACATAACCGGCGCATCTAGCGCTTAAAACCTGTTACCCTGC
Source organism: Hahella sp. CR1 (assembly GCF_029813005.1). NCBI lineage: Bacteria > Pseudomonadati > Pseudomonadota > Gammaproteobacteria > Oceanospirillales > Hahellaceae > Hahella > Hahella sp. CR1. The sequence continues at coordinate 1,221,951 of NZ_JAPELK010000001.1, read as the reverse complement.
TTTCGCCCGCTTATATTTAATAAGTACGCGAAAACAACCAATTGGGAAGCCAAAAAGGTATTTTGCATGCTCCCGTTTCCTCCAGTAACATGGACAAACCTAGTCTTCCGGGTATTTTGGTAACGCGGTCTATGTATATTTATCGCTTGGTGTTTCTGCTGATTTTAGGCGTCTACATTTTTTCACCCGTGATCATGGACTGGTGGATCGCGCCGGGTAGCGCCTGGTACAGGCCTTACATTATCTGGTCTCTACTGATCGTCGTCGCATACTGGTTAGAGCGAAAGCGGGGACCGAATGAATTTTAGCGCCTGGAGCCTGCTCGCCTACGGAGCCCTGTACCTCAGCGCATTGTTTGGCCTGGCTTATATCACCGAGCGCGGCTGGATACCTTTACGCTGGGTCCGGCACCCCGCCACCTATGTTTTATCTCTCGGCGTCTACGCCAGCGCCTGGGCGTTTTACGGCTCCGTCGGCCTAGCTTACGAATTCGGCTACGGCTTTCTGGCTTTCTATCTGGGGGTTTGCGGCGCTTTTCTTCTTGCGCCAGTGTTGTTGATTCCGGTACTGCGGGTCACCAAATCCTATCAACTTTCTTCAGTGGCGGATTTATTCACCTTCCGCTACAGAAGTCAGGCGGCAGGCACCATCAGCACGCTCTTCATCAGCTTCGCTTCACTCGCGCTGCTGGCGTTGCAGTTTCAGGCGCTCGACAACTCCCTGCATGTTCTGGCGCCGTCTCAGGACACACGGATCGTCAGCCTGCTGTTCTGCGCCATGATCATTTTCTTCGCCATCTTTTTCGGCGCCCGCGGACAAACTCGCGCGGAAAGACACCCCAGCCTGATCGTGGCGATTGCGCTAGAAGGCGGCCTCAAGCTGGTGATCATACTGGCCCTGGCCATATTAATCGCCTATCAGGTGTTCGGCGGCTTCGGCGAAGTGAACAGCTGGCTGCAAGAGAATGCGCAACGCATCAGCGCCATGGAGCGCCACTTAGAGGAAGGGCCCTGGCGGGCGATGCTGCTGATATTCTTCGCTTCCGCCTTGGTGATGCCGCACATGTTTCATGTCACCTTTACAGAAAACCTGAATCCCACTGCGCTTTACAAAGCGAGCTGGGGACTACCGGTGTACCTGCTCCTGATGAGTCTGCCCATCCCTATTTTCATGTGGGCGGGCATCAAGCTGTCCGTTCCCACAACGCCGGAATTTTTTATTCTCGGCCTGGGTCAGGTGCTCAACGCCCCCTGGATCAGTATTGTCGCCTTTCTTGGCGGACTGACCGCCGCCAGCGGCTTACTGATCGTGACCTGTCTGGCGCTGGCTTCGATGATGCTCAATCACGTTATTCTCCCTGTATATCAGCCTTTGTCCCGCGGCAATATCTATTCCTGGCTGACCTGGGTAAGACGCGGCTTAATCTTGTTTATACTCGGCTCAGGCTACCTGTTCTCTCTATTCCTGGACAACCGCTTCTCCCTTTCCGAGCTGGGCATACTGGCTTTTTCCGCTGGCCTGCAGTTGCTGCCAGGGGTGATGGCGGTCATCTATTGGCCCCTGGGAAATCGCAACGGCTTCATCAGTGGCTTATGCGCCGGCGTAAGCTTGTGGTTCGTCACCATGCCATTGCCCATCCTGTTCGGTGTAGACGTGTTCTCGGTCAATCCATGGCGCGACAGCTACAGCTTCAATCCTGACGATTGGCACTACTATGTGATGGCGTCCCTGACGCTGAATATCTTCGTTTTCGTCATGGTCAGCCTGTTTACCGACGCCTCTCAGGCAGAAGCGCGCTCCGCCCAGGCCTGCTCCGTCGACACACTGATGCGTCCATCACGACGCGAATTGGTCGCTACCAGCTCCGAGCAGTTCAAGGACTTCCTGACAGAGTCTCTCGGCCGCCAAGCCGCCGAAAGAGAAGTGAATCACGCCCTCGCGCAGTTGCAGTTGCATGAGGTCGAGTACCGCCCCTATGCGCTACGCAGACTGCGCGATCAGATCGAAGCCAATTTGTCAGGGCTATTAGGCCCGGCTCTGGCGCAGGACATCGTCAAACAGAATCTCAGTTTCAAGCCCGCCACCAGCGTTGCGCCCGCTCAGGACATTTACTTCGTTGAGAGCAAGCTGGAGGAATACCATAACCGCCTCAGCGGACTTGCCGGCGAATTGGATACGCTGCGCCGTTACCATCGGCAAACCTTACAAAATCTGCCTATCGCCACCTGTTCTTTAGGTGCTGATCTTGAAGTGTTGATGTGGAATCACGCGATGGAGCAGCTGACGGGAATTCCCGCTCCGCAGGTCATCGGTTCGCACATCAGCGCCATCGCCAAGCCTTGGTCCACGCTGCTCTTTAGCTTCGCCAACGCAGAAGAGCGCCATGTATCCAAGAAGCGCCTGGACATTAACGGCGCGCCACACTGGTTCAATCTGCACAAAGCTGCGATTGAAAGCGATGGCGCATCGGGAGCCGGGCAAGTGTTGCTTTTGGAAGACTATACCGAGACCCAGTTACTGGAGGACGAGCTGGTTCACAGTGAGCGTCTCGCTTCCGTGGGACGTCTTGCAGCGGGGGTCGCCCACGAAATTGGCAATCCGGTAACGGGTATCGCCTGTCTTGCCCAAAACCTCAAGCTCATGACCAGCAACGAAGAAGTGCTGGAGACGGCGGGACATATTCTTGTACAGACCCAGCGGGTTTCTAGAATTTTACAAACCCTGATGAATTTCGCCCGCTCCGGCAATTACACCCAATCCGCCCAGCATGGGCCGACAGAGTTAAAACGTTGCGTCGACGAAGCGATACACTTACTCTCCTTATCCACTAAAGAGCCACAGGTGCTCTACGTCAACGAAGTGGAAGAAACGGTAAAGGTAATGGGCGACGGACAACGTCTGGTGCAGGTGTTCGTCAACTTGCTCAGCAACGCCCGCGACGCTTCGGAGGCTTCAGCCAATATCTGGGTGAGAGCGTCGCTGCAACAATATTCCATCCACGTTGAAGTGGAGGACGAAGGCAGCGGCATCAGCGGCGACCAGATAGATCACCTGTTCGAGCCCTTCTATACCACCAAAGGCCCCGATAAGGGCACTGGTTTGGGGCTGTCTCTAGTGTACAGCATCATAGAAGAGCACTACGGCCACATTCGGATAGAAAGTCCGGCGGATAAAGAATCCGGCAAAGGAACCCGGGTCATTATCGAACTACCGGCTTATCAGTCCGACTCAGAAAGTATCTCTGTAGAGTTAACGGAAACTTAAGCTATGGCTTTAATCTTGATTGTAGAAGACGAGAGCATTATCCGCTCCGCCCTGACGCGACTCTTACAGCATAACGGTTACGCCGTCGCCGAAGCGGACTCCGTTGATCGCGCCCTGGAAGTTGCGGAGCAAAGCAAACCGGATTTGATCATTTCCGATCTGCGTCTTCCCGGTCGACCCGGCACCGATCTGATTCAGGCGACCGAGACTCCCGTCCTGATCATGACCAGTTACGCCAGCCTGCGCTCCGCCGTGGATTCTATGAAACTCGGCGCGGTGGACTATATCGCCAAGCCTTTCGATCACGACGAGATGCTGGCGTCGATCAAATCCATCCTGGACAGACGCCCCGCCAAGCCCTCACCTCCCAAACTCGAAGCAGAAAACGCCTCCGCGCGCGCGGACATCAATGACCTGATGTTCGGCGAATGCACGGAAATGCTGAAGCTGTTCGATTTGATCGGCAAAGTCTCCCCGACCGACACCACCGTACTGATTCAAGGCGAGTCAGGCACAGGTAAAGAACTGGCCGCTCGCGCCCTGCACATGTTGAGCCGACGTCGGGAGGGCGCTCTCATCTGCGTCAACTGCGCAGCGATTCCAGAAACACTGATTGAATCCGAGCTATTCGGCCATGAGAAAGGCGCGTTTACGGGCGCTGTGGGCGCGCGTAGCGGCCTGATAGAGGCGGCTGACGGCGGCACCTTATTTCTCGACGAGATAGGCGAACTGCCACTGGAAGCCCAGGCGCGTTTGTTACGGGTGCTCCAGGAGGGCGAGATTCGTCGGGTCGGCTCCACCCAGTCCAAACGCGTGGACGTACGCCTCATCGCCGCAACGCACCGTAACCTCAAGGCAATGACCAAAGTGGGCGAGTTCCGGGAAGACTTGTTTTACCGACTGAACGTCATGCAGCTCCGCATCCCCCCATTGCGGGACAGGGAGGATGATGTCATCGGTCTGGCTAAAATGCTGCTGGCTAAAATGGGCGAACGTATGGATAAGCCCAACCTCAAGTTCGATAAGGACGCCCTCACCCTTATTCGTCGCTATCAGTGGCCAGGCAACGTGCGAGAGATGGAGAACGCCGTCGAGCGCGCCGTCATCCTCTCGGACAGCGATCACATCGGCAAAGACCTGCTGGCGATTGATCTGGAGGGAGAGCTGGATATCCCCGAAGGTATGCTGAGCATGGACAACCCCGCCAACTCCAAAGGCGCGGATAAAGGCACGGATTTGTCATTAGAGGACTATTTCCAGCACTTTGTACTGGAAAATCAGGACACCATGAGCGAAACCGAGTTGGCCCGCAAATTGGGCATCAGCCGCAAAAGTTTATGGGAGCGTCGACAGCGTTTGGGCATACCGCGCACCAAAAAAAGCGCTAAGTAACACTTTTTCCAGCCAGCCCGGTTCATCCGGGCTGCAATCCCCCCACACTTTCCTTTCTCACGCCCCAAATCGTTTCTTTTTGATCGATATTTAGTCGGTCGCGCGCATTTATTGCTCACAACCTAAAATTGTTACGCTAAGTTGACTTGCATATTCACTAATGTGGGCCATAATTTTGATTAAAAAACAGTCTAAATGCGCCTCGCGCCCCTCTTTGTGACACCAACTGCGGTTGAGTTGTTACCCAGCGTTACTTTGGGGAACACCAGGATGCCCTTTCAGTGGGCATTGGTAACACTCAGGTAAGCAAAAACACGTATGACTTTTGAACACTTGCAGCTACATTGCTGTTTTATAATGTTTTTTTAATTTTCTGGCACGCCCCATGCTCTCTTACAGTGCAAAATAAAAATAAAAATGCACCGAACTGCACAAATAAAAATAAAAAAGCAGAGTGAACAAAAAGAACAACCCAGAACAAAAATAAAAATACGGGTGGCGAACTGATTGTTTTGGATGCCGAGCTTTTTAGTGGTATTTCAAGGTATGGGTAGGGTGTCTAGTATTAAAAAGAACCACGACAGTGGACATTCTAGACTTAAACAACACTATCCAAATCCCTATTATCACTCGAAGTATTCAAAGCGTTCCGTTTGTAACTAATCCTCTAGGCTCTAATTGTGGAGCGACCAATCGTTTGGGACCAAGACAAAAATAAAAACAAAAAATCGTCTAACCTTCTTCTCAGTGGGGGAAAGCAACATTGCTTTCCCCTTAGTTATTCTCCCCTCTCCTCATTTTTTCCTTAAATTTCCGTCTTTTGTCGACTAATGCCCCATCAAAGCTATGCTTAAAGCATATTGGGTCTGAGCACCTTTCAGCCGCATTCCACCACGTATGAGGCACGGCTTTTGCTGTCGCAATATCCGTTACAAAAGAGTACACTCCGGCCCTCGAAATCATTGGTATTGATAGACACAAGATCGTCATGCTGAAAAAGTTAATGGGCCTGATAAAACCGGGACGCAAAGAAGCCGGCGCAAAACCTTTGAAACTGCGAATCATCCCCCGCGACAGCCATACAGTCTCACGCAAGCAGATTAGCCCTGCGGCGTTGAAAGTTCTCTACCGCCTGAACAGCGCCAACTATGACGCCTTTCTAGTCGGCGGAGGCGTGCGCGATTTATTACTGGGCGAACAGCCCAAAGACTTCGACGTCGCCACCAGCGCAACCCCAGAACAAGTGCGTGAGCAGTTCAACAACTGTCGTCTGATCGGACGTCGTTTCCGCCTCGCTCATGTGCGCTTCGGTCGTGAGATCATAGAAGTCGCCACATTTCGCGCCGGTCATCAAAATGCTGGCGAAGACGACGGCGACGCGGTCACCAGCGATTCAGGCCAGATACTGCGCGACAATGTCTACGGCAACCAGGAAGAAGACGCGCTGCGCCGTGACTTCACTGTTAACGCGCTTTATTACTGCGTCAGAGACTTCAGCATTTATGACTACGCAGGTGGCATCGAAGACATTGAGCACCGGGTACTGCGCCTGATCGGCGACCCTGAAACCCGTTACCGGGAAGATCCCGTGCGCATGCTGCGCGCAGCCCGATTCGCCGCAAAATTGGATTTTTCAATCGAAGAACGCACCGCCAGTCCCATCCTGGATCTAGGCCCCTTGCTTCTCAACATTCCCTCAGCGCGTTTGTTTGAAGAAGTACTGAAGCTGTTCCTATCCGGTAAAGCCGTACGTACATTCGAAATTCTGCGCCAGTTCGACTTATTCAAATTCCTGTTCCCAGAAACTGACCGCCTGCTGGAAAATGAGCACCCCCATGCGGAGAAACTGATCCTGCAGGCGCTGCGCAACACGGATAAGCGAATCGCCCAGGACAAGCCGGTAACCCCTGCCTTCTTGTACGCGGCCATGTTGTGGTCGCCAATGCAAAGACTGCAGCAGCGCTACCAAGACGACGGCTTGCCTCCCATGCAGGCTATGCACAAGGCAATCGACAAAGTGCTGGCGCAGCAGGTCAAGCACACTGCGCTGCCCAAGCGCTTCAGTCAGCCCATGCGTGAAATCTGGGAATTGCAGCTCCGTCTGCCGCGTAAACAAAGCAAACGTCTGCAGAGCCTGGTGGAACACCCCCGCTTTCGCGCCGCCTACGACTTCCTGGTCTTGCGTGAACAAAGCGGTGAAGACCTGCAAGGACTTGGCGAGTGGTGGACGCGCTATCAGGAAGCCGATGACCAGGGGCGTAATAAATTGCAGCAGCAAGGCCCTAAACGGGACGGCTCCGGTGGACGCAGACGTCCGCGCAGACGCCCACGCCGCACCAACAACAGTGCGCCATCGCAATGACAGCCTGCTATGTCGGCTTGGGTAGTAACCTAAGCCAGCCTGAGCAACAGCTGCGCCAAGCGCTAAGCGCGCTGGAAGATATATCCGGCGTCCAGTTGCTGCAGGCTTCTAGCCTGTATCGCAGCGCGCCCCTCGGCGCGCCTGACCAGCCCTGGTATGTCAACGCGGTCGCGCAACTGGAAACCAGCCTGGAACCTCTCGACCTGTTGCGAGAGCTGCAAACTATTGAGAACAATCAAGGCCGCGTACGCCAGGGCGAACGCTGGACTCCCAGAACCCTGGATCTGGATTTGCTGTTATTTGGCGATGAAACCCTGAACAGCGAAGTACTGACCGTACCTCATTACGCTATGCACGAGCGTAACTTTGTTATATTTCCCTTGGCTGAAATTGCGCCGAATTGCGTTATTCCAGGCATTGGATCGATATCCGCTCTGCTTGCGACATTGCCGCAGGAAGGCATTGAGCGTATTCAGTAGGACGAAACGTCTCCTCAACGCATCCGGGACTTTATTCACACCAGGTTTCCATTTAGTCTATTGCCTCCAACAGTACAGGATGATTGCATGTCCATCACTCTGAGCACCCTCCTGGACCTCAAGAAGAAATCCGAAAAATTCGCGGTAATGACCGCCTATGACGCCACCTTCGCCTACGAAATGGATCAGGCTGGCGTTGAGGTGATATTGGTCGGCGATTCACTCGGCATGGTTTTACAGGGTCACGACAGCACGGTTCCAGTTCGCCTGGAAGACATGGTTTACCACACAGCGTCAGTCAAACGCGGCGCGCGCAACGCGTTCATCATCGCAGATATGCCTTTTATGAGTTACGGCACGCCGGAACAGGCGATGGCCGGAGCCAGGCTGCTCATGCAAGCAGGCGCGCACATGGTGAAACTAGAAGGCGGAGCCTGGCTTTGTGACGCCATTGCCCACCTTTCCCGCCAGGGCGTCCCGGTATGCGCTCATTTAGGGCTAACGCCACAGTCCGTCAACAAGTTCGGCGGCTATAAAGTGCAAGGTAAAGAAGCAAGTCAGGCGCAGATGATGCTGGACGACGCCAAGGCTTTGGAACAAGCCGGCGCTGACATATTATTGCTGGAATGCGTCCCCACCAAACTCGCCAAGCAATTGACGGAAGAAGTCAGCGCGCCGGTCGTCGGCATTGGCGCAGGGCCTTACACTGACGGACAAGTGTTGGTGATGCACGATCTTTTAGGAGTCGGCGCAGGCAAGAAACCGAAGTTCGTCAAAAACTTCCTTGCCGGTTCCGATTCTATTCAAGCAGCGTTTAAAGGTTACGTGGAAGCCGTTAAGAGCGGCGCATTTCCGGCGGAGGAGCACAGCTTCAACATATGATCACCATCCACAGGGTTAAAGATCTGCGCGCCGCAATCCGGCAGCAGCGTACGCAAGGGAAACGCATTGGACTGGTGCCCACCATGGGCAACTTGCACGCAGGGCATGTCAGCCTTGTCAAACAAGCCAAGGAATTGTGCGACTATGTGGTGACGTCCATCTTCGTTAACCCGCTACAGTTTGGGGCAAACGAGGATCTGGACAAGTATCCAAGAACCTTGGACGCAGACAAAGAAAAGCTGGTCGCCGCCGGTAACCACCTTTTATTCACCCCGGAAGTCAGTCAGCTGTATCCAGAGGGACTGGAGCGCCACACCAAGGTTATTACCCCCGCGCTGAGTGAGCTTCACTGCGGAGCCAGCCGACCCGGACACTTTACTGGCGTAACAACCGTCGTATCCATGCTGTTCAACATGGTGCAGCCGGATGTCGCCATATTTGGTGAAAAAGACTTTCAGCAATTGGCGGTCATTCGCAAAATGACCCGCGACCTTTATCTTCCTATCGTCGTTGAGAGTGGTTCCACACTCAGGGAAACGGACGGTCTGGCGATGAGTTCCCGCAATGGCTACCTTTCCGCCGAACAACGCCAAACGGCGCCATTGCTGTACAAGCTCCTGCAAGAAAGTGCGGAGCAGATTGAAAATGGCGACAAGGACTTCGCCGCAATAAGCGCAGAAGCCAACAATAAACTGACGCAAGCCGGTTTCGTTCCTGACTACTTCAATATCGTGAACAGCGACACTCTGTCTCCGGCGGTCGCCAGCGACAGCGACATCACGATACTTGCGGCGGCCTACCTGGGAACGACAAGGCTTATCGACAACATCAGCGTACACCTAGGTTGATATCCATCATCAATCCCAAGGAAATTCAAAACAATGCAAGACACGCCTCAAACGCTTAACGATAAGGCAAAAGAAAGCTGGCGGGCGTTGCAGCAACATGCTGCAGATACCGCCAACGACCATATTCTGGATTACTTTCATCGCGATCCCGCCAGAGTCCAAAGCTACTCTCTCAGTGCTGCGGGACTCACTCTGGACTACTCCAAGAACAGAGCAAACTCCGCTACGTTGGAAAAGCTGGTAAAACTGGCTGAAGACGCAGGAATGAGAAAGTCCATCGACGCCATGTTCGCTGGCGAACCGATCAATCACACGGAAGGCCGCGCGGTTCTTCATACCGCACTGCGCAGCAGTTCCGATACGCCAGTGCTGGTGAATGGCCAGGATATCAAACCCGAAATCCGCAGCGCCCTGGCGCAAATGGAGCAGTTCGTCAGCAAGGTTCACCGTGGCGAATGGTTAGGTTACAGCGGCAAGCCGATCAATGATGTCGTCAGCATCGGTATCGGCGGCTCCTATCTGGGGCCTCGCGTTGCGGTAGAAGCACTGCGTCCTTACTGGCAGGAAAACATCCGCTGCCATTTCGTCTCCAATGTGGACGGCTCTGATATTGCCTACCCCCTGGAGAACCTGAATCCAGAGACCACGTTGTTCATCGTTCAGTCCAAGTCTTTCACGACTCAGGAGACACTGGCGAACTCCATGACCGCTCGCGAGTGGTATTTGCGCGAAGGCGGTTCTGAGGCGGGACTAAGCAAGCATTTTGTCGCAGTCTCCAGCAACGTGCAGCGCGCCCGTGATTTCGGTATAGATGCGGAAAATGTATTCCCGATGTGGGATTGGGTCGGGGGACGCTACTCTTTGTGGTCCGCCATTGGCTTGCCCATTGCGCTGCAAGTTGGCATGAAGGCCTTCAGAGAGTTGCTCGCCGGCGCAGAAGCCATGGACCAGCACTTCAAAACTGCGCCGCTCGAGCAAAATATGCCCGTATTGATGGGCATGCTAGGCATCTGGTATCACAATTTCCTGGGCGCGGACAGCTACGTTATCCTGCCCTATGACCAGACGCTTGAGAATCTGCCTGCGCACCTGCAACAGGTTGATATGGAAAGCAACGGCAAAGGCGTCAACCGTTCAGGCGTTGGCGTCGACTACGCCACGGGCCCTATTATCTGGGGCGGCGCCGGCACTAACGGCCAGCATGCCTATCACCAGTTACTGCACCAGGGCACACGCTGGACCCCAGCGGACTTCATTCTGCCGCTGAAATCCCACAAGCCCGCCGGACGTCATCACGCCATGCTTGCCTCCAACTGCTTCGCGCAGAGCCAAGCATTGATGTGCGGCAAGTCTCTTGAGAAGGCGCATCAGGAGCTGTTTGATGCTGGCATGTCATCAGAGCGCGCAGAGGAACTGGCACCTCATAAAGTGATTCCCGGCAACCGTCCCAGCAACACGCTGGTGATGGATGAAATCAATCCGCATACGCTCGGCGCACTGATAGCCCTGTATGAGCAAAAAGTTTTCGTGCAAGGAGTTATCTGGAATTTGAATTCTTTTGATCAGTGGGGCGTAGAGCTGGGCAAACAACTTAGCGACAGCATATTGCCCATGCTGCTGGACACCGGCGCGTCTACGGATGCGCTAGATCCGTCTAGTGCAGCGCTGGTGGAGAAATTCCGCAAAGCCAACGATTCCGGGAGCTAACTCTCCCGGATTCCGCTAGAAAGTCCGATCGCGCCAGCTAAAGGCGACTCTGTGAAGTTGCTGGGCGCGATCATACTTTTCCCACAACTCCGCGTAGGAGACATTCAAGGCCGGGTGGCGCTCATTGGGCTCAAGCTCCGCCAGGGGCAGCAAAACATAAGCGTTCTCTGTTATTTCACCCCGCGGAAGCGCAATCCCCTCCACTTCTCCCACAACATCTCCATAGGTAAGGATATCGATATCCAGCGTGCGCCCAGAGTGCTTGGACTCCAATCCAGTACGCCCGCTGCTCGCCTCAATCTGCTTCAAGGTGCGCTGCACTGCGCCAACCGGCTCCTCAGTGTGAAACGCCGCCACCAGGTTGATGAAGGCGTCGCCGGCGAACCCAATCGCTTCCGACTCATATACCGGCGATAAACGCAAATCCTGAAAATGCGCATCCAACGCGTCTAGCGCCAGAGCAATATTCTTATCCGGGTCGATATTGCTGCCAATACCAACAACCACTTTAACCACTCTTGCGAGCTCCTCTTTCAATTCTTACTCCCACGCTACGCGCTTCCGCGACAGCGCCAGGCTTTCGGATCGTCAGACGCAACCAGGGCGCGCCAAACTCTTTCTGCAGCAATTCAGCAAATCGCTCAGCCAGAGTCTCAATGAGCTGAAAGCGACTGGCTGCGGCATATTCACGCAAACGCTCGCTGACGGCTGCATAGTTCAGGGTGAGATCAAGATTATCCTCACGCGCCGCACCGGAAATATCGCATCCCAGCTCGATATCAACAAAAAGCCGTTGTTGATACCCCTTCTCAAATTCGTAAACGCCGATTATGGCGTCTACCTGTAAACCTTCAATAAGTACTGTATCCATGACACCTAACATACGCCCGTCGTCTATACGCAGGGAAAGAAGCGTTCCCTAGCGACCAAAGGGGTGTAGACAAGCAACCTCTATTATGGCTCATAATCTACGCAGTCTGATCTATTTTAAGCCGCAGGGGGCCCATGGAGCATCCTTTTCAACTTCTCATGGCGACATCTATCGCCTACCTGCTCGGCTCCATCATGGGCGCCTATTGGGTATGCCGTTACTTCCAGCTCCCCGATCCCACCGAAGCAGGCTCCGGCAATCCTGGCGCGACCAATATTTACCGCCTCGGCGGCCTTATTCCCGCCATGCTTACTTTATTCTGGGACGCCGCCAAAGGCGTCGCCGCCGTCTGTATCGCAGCCATGCTTGGGCTTTCACCCTATGAACAAGGCGTCACCGCCGTAGCGGCGATTGTCGGCCATATGCTGCCGGCATTCCATCACTTCAAGGGAGGGAAAGGCGTCGCCACAGTGTTGGGAGCGGGGCTGGCGCTGGCCTGGCAAACCACTCTCGCTTTGACGCTGGTGTGGGCGGCCGTCGTATATTGGAAGCGGATCTCATCCCTTGCCTCGCTGACCGCCGCAGTAATGGCGCCCTGGGTGGCATGGCGACTTAATCCGGAGCATCTCGCCCTATTCCTCATATTGGCGCTGTTCATTCTGATTCGACATAGAGAGAACATCATCAATCTGGCCAAAGGCAAAGAGCGCTCGCTTTGATCTCCCGCCGCCCTTAACCCTTAATTGAAGGCAACTCCACCAGAGGCCAGCGTGGTGTGGCGACAACGCTAAGATCTCCTCGTTGTCCGGCAGCCAGGCGCTGATAGCCAGCATAGGCGATCATTGCACCGTTATCGGTACAAAATTCCGGCCGGGCATAATAGACCTGAGCTCTTTCGCCTTTGGCCATTTGTTGTAACTTTTCCCGCAGTCGGCGATTCGCGCTGACCCCGCCAGCCATGATCAATCGTTTCAATCCAGTCTGCTTGAGCGCCCGACGACACTTGATCACCATAGTCTCCACCACCGCTTCCTGAAAGCAGGCGGCGACATCTGCACGCAAATTATCATCAACGCCACCACTGGCTTCCGCCTCTTGGAGAGTATTCAGCGTAAACGTCTTAAGCCCGCTGAAACTGAAATCCAACCCGGGGCGATCCGTCATCGGACGCGGAAATTTGAATCGTTGCAGATTCCCCTGCTCCGCCAACTTGGCTACTTGAGGGCCACCGGGGTAATCCAAGCCAAGCATTTTGGCCACTTTATCGAAAGCCTCTCCTGCGGCGTCGTCCACAGACTCCCCTAAAAGCTCATATTCGCCGACGCCGTCGACCCGCACCAACTGCGTATGGCCGCCCGAGACCAAAAGGGCGACAAAAGGAAATTCCGGTGGATTTTCTTCTAACATGGGAGCCAGCAAGTGCCCTTCCATATGATGGACGCCAATAGTAGGGATATCCAAAGCGTAAGCCAGCGCCGAGGCGATAGCGCCTCCCACCATTAAAGCGCCAACCAGCCCTGGACCCGCCGTATAAGCGATAGCATCGACATCGCTTTTGCCGACGCCCCCCTGACTTAATACCTCTTCGATCAAAGGAATCACTTTTCGCACGTGATCGCGAGAAGCCAGCTCCGGCACTACGCCGCCATAATCCGCATGCAACTTGATCTGACTGTACAGCGTGTGAGCCAACAGTCCGCGCTCTCCGTCGTACAACGCAATTCCGGTTTCGTCGCAGGATGTTTCTATGCCCAGTACTAACATGTTCTGATCCGCCATCATCAAATCGCCGCACAGGTCGGCCACCATACTCATCGGGGCGTTCTTGACCGTCGTTCTACGTCAGGACAGTACAATAAAAGCCAGCTAAGCGCCCAAACGCTTGACAGCAGCGACCAGCAGGGCCGCTCGCCCAAGCCGGGCATCTTATAGCCATCGTGACAACTATTCCATTCCCAATCGCCTTTAAATTGAGCGCCGCTCGCACAGATTTGTTAGAATTTATACAGGACAACACCTTTACAAGGGCAACCCAACGGGATTACAATGCGCGCCCTATTTGTGTTGACACAATTTTAACCAATTCGGTTTTTACAGATCATAGAGAGGGGATATGCCTTCCGTAAAAATTAAAGAGAACGAGCCATTTGACGTTGCCCTTCGCCGCTTTAAGCGTTCATGCGAAAAGGCAGGAATCCTTTCAGAAGTACGTCGTCGCGAGTTCTACGAGAAGCCGACTTCAGAAAGAAAGCGCAAGTTGGCTGCCGCTGTAAAACGTCACGCGAAGAAAGTTCAGCGCGAACAAAGACGTTTCGAGCGCCTGTACTAATCGAATTACGCCCGCGTTGACCTGGTCTTAATACTGTTGAGACCGGGTTGTTGGCGTTAATACGACTTATACAAGTCTCGCATTTTCCAGTTCTAGTACGCTTTACGCTTATATATCCAATACGGACAGAGACAATTCGATCATGTCATTGAAAGACAGTTTAACCGAAGCCATGAAATCGGCCATGCGCAGCAAGGAAAAAGACCGCCTTGGAGCCATTCGTTTGATTCTGGCGGACATTAAACGAATCGAAGTGGACGAGCGCATTGAAGTTGATGATGCTCGTGTTCTCGAAGTGCTGGATAAGATGGCGAAACAACGCAAAGACTCCATCTCTCAATTTTCCGCCGCTGGCCGGGACGACCTGGTCGCTAAAGAACAGCTTGAGCTGGACGTAATTCAGGGCTTTCTACCTGAAGCGCTCAGCGAAGAAGAACTTGATCAACTTATCCAAACTGCGGTAAGCGAATCAGGCGCGGAGTCGATACGCGATATGGGCAAGGTAATGGCGGTCCTGAAACCACAAGTTCAGGGACGTGCGGACATGGCGGTCATCGGACAAAAAGTTAAAAAAGCTTTGTCCTGATCCCTTCTGCGACTATCTTAATCACCCAAACGCTTCTCTATATTACGGCGACCTGTTTTAGGACTTCGCCAGGTCAGAGTGGTTGCAGGCATCGCCCTGCAACTAGACTTTCTTACTTGATAGATTAAAGTCATGGCCAGTCTGATCCCTCAAGTATTTGTCGACGATTTACTTTCTCGGGTTGATCTTGCCAGCCTCATCGCTGAGCGGGTGAATCTCAAGAAGTCCGGCGCAACCTATCAGGGTCGCTGCCCGTTTCATGACGAAAAGTCTCCCTCCTTTCACGTATACAACGAAAACCACCCTGCGCATTATCACTGCTATGGCTGTGGAGCCCACGGCGACGCCATCAATTTCATCAAGGAAACTGAGCACCTTTCCTTTAATGAAGCTGTTGAGCAACTGGCGAAGCGCTGCGGCGTGGAAGTGCCTCGCGATAGAACGGCGGAGCAGAAAGTAAGTCAAAACAAATCACTGTATGACGCATCCTCTCATGCGGATGCGGCGTTTCGTCAGGCGCTGGGGAGCCATCCACAACGCGGAATCGCTCAGGAGTACCTGAAACGCCGAGGCATTTCTTCCGAAATGGCTGATTTATACGGCATAGGCTTCGCGCCAGCGCAGCGCCAATTTCTTAGCGGCTCCAGCGACCGCAGCCTGATCAAGGCGCTCAGCACGCTCCGCTTGGTGATAGAAAAGGAACAGAATCGTTTCGATATGTTCCAAAACCGCCTCATCTTCCCTATTCGGGATACCCGGGGCAGAACTATCGCCTTCGGCGGCCGCACCCTTGGCAATGACCGCAGTAAATACATCAACAGCCCAGAATCTCCCATATTCCATAAAAGCAATGTGCTGTATGGGTTGTGGGAAGCTCGCAAACAGTCACGCAAGCTTGAACAGCTGGTTGTGGTCGAAGGCTATCTTGACGTTATTTCGCTGGCCCAATTTGGCGTGGTTAATGCTGTCGCCGCAATGGGAACCGCCACCAATGAAGACAATTTAAGTCACCTGCTAAACACCAGTCAGGATATTGTCTTCTGCTTCGATGGCGACAAAGCTGGTTTGGCGGCTGCCGATAAGGCGCTTAATAACTTGCTCCCCATGTTTCAGGATGGCTACAAGGTCAGCTTCTTGATTCTCCCGGAAGGTGAGGACCCTGACACATTTGTCAGAAACGAAGGCGCGGATGCATTCCGTGAGCGCGTTGCCAGCGCCACGCCCCTTTCAGAATATTTTTTCCAGGCCATGAGTCGGGGCCTGGACCTGTCCATTGCGGAAAACAAAGGCATACTATCCACTCAGGCCCGCACAGCGCTAAAAGTCATTAATGCGCCGGTTCTAAAGGATGCTCTATACCAGCGCCTGAATGAACTGACGCGCTCTTCCCGCTGGGGAGACCGCCAAGGCAAAAATGGCGGGGGGGAGTGGAAAAAAAGCGACTGGAAAGGCAAAAAAGGATTTTCGTTTCAGAACCGGGACGAGCCTCGTGAAGAGCCAATCCCTGTACCCAATCGCATTGCCGCCCGCGCCTGCCTTGGTTTGTACGTCAATCCATCCTGGGCGAAGGAAATCTCAAACACGCTGAATTATGAGATTACTCAGGACGACGAAAGGGCTCTAACTTACTTTCTGGAGTGGCTGCTTAAGGAAAATATCGAGACAGCGGAAGATCTGCTTTACCGGTTGGCGGTTGATCCACACCAACAAAGACGCTTCAAAAACCTGTTCAATTCCTTGGAGCATATTTTCGGTGCGGAGGAAATTGAGGCGGGAGCGCAAGAAAGTTTATTAGTGCTCAAAAGAAAATATTTCGACAGGTCTTTTGACAAAATTCACCAGGATCTTTCAAGAGACCCTAAAAACAAGGAGTTACACGAAAAATTCAGAACAATGTCGAGCGAAAAAATGGCGATGATCGCCACACCAAAATCTTAATCTTGTGTGGACTTGAAAATTTTTAAGTCGTCTCCACATAGGGTTTCTAGCGCGCAAACAGTATACAGGCTATAATAGCTGTTTGTTTTTCTCCCATTAAGCCACCGAATTCGTAGGGTGACTATGTCAGGCAATTCCCGAAAATCTCGATTGAAAGAACTCATCGCCCGCGGCAAAGAACAAGGTTACCTAACATACGCAGAAGTTAACGACCATCTGCCAGAGGATATAGCAGATCCGGATCAGGTGGAAGACATTATACGCATGATTAACGACATGGGTATCATGGTCTGCGAAGAAGCTCCAGATGCGGATACCTTGTTGATCACCGATGGTGATTCCACTGATGAGTCTGTAGCAGCGGAAGCTGCGGCGGCGCTTGCCTCTGTCGAAAACGATGTAGGTCGCACTACTGACCCAGTGCGTATGTACATGCGTGAGATGGGTACGGTTGAGCTGCTGACTCGTGAGGGTGAGATCCAGATCGCCAAGCGCATCGAAGAAGGTTTGCGCGATGTTATGGCCACGCTGGTTTACTATCCTGGCACGGTTTCCAACATTCTTGCCGCTTTTGACGCCACACAAGGCGAAGATGGCGGTCGCGTCTCCGACGTCATCACAGGGTTCCTTGACCCCGTTGAAGATGGTGTCATTCCTGAAGCTAACGAAGAAGTAGAGTCCGACGACATCGACGAAGATGAGGATGAGGACGAAGAAGCAGAAGAAAGCTCAGGCAAGGACGACGCTAAAGCCAAAAAAGACCTCGACGAGGACGAAGACGAAGAAAGCGAGGGCGACGACAACAGCGATAGCGACGACGACAATGACAGTGGCCCCGACCCTGAAATTGCGCGCGGCCGTTTTGCTGAATTGCGCGAAGCCTTTAACACTCTGAACGCCGCCATCGACAAACATGGCCGCGCCAGCCGTGAAGCACAGGAGTGCTTTGACGAGGTCAGTCGTATTTTTGCTCCCTTCAAGCTGGCGCAAAAGCAGTTCGACGAAATTATCAATACGATCCGCATCACTAACGACAGTGTCCGTAAGTACGAGCGCGAGATCCTGAATATCTGTACCCGCGACTGCAAAATGCCGCGCAAGAACTTCATCAAGATGTTCCCCGGCAATGAGACCAACCTTGAATGGGTCAAGGGTCTGGCTGCAAGAAGCGAGGAATGGGCTAAAACAGCGCAAACCAAGGAAGAGGAAATCACTCGCCTGCAACGTCGCATTGTCAGCATTCAGAATGACGTTGATCTGCCTGTTGCGGACATCAAGGAAATCCACCGTCGTATCTCCATTGGCGAAGCGAAAGCACGTCGCGCCAAGAAGGAAATGGTGGAAGCCAACTTGCGTCTGGTTATCTCCATCGCCAAAAAGTACACCAACCGTGGACTGCAGTTCCTGGACCTGATTCAGGAAGGCAACATTGGTTTGATGAAAGCGGTAGACAAGTTTGAATACCGCCGCGGATACAAGTTCTCCACTTATGCGACTTGGTGGATTCGTCAGGCGATCACGCGTTCTATCGCTGACCAGGCCCGCACTATCCGTATTCCGGTGCACATGATTGAGACCATCAATAAGCTGAACCGCATTTCCCGTCACATGTTGCAGGAAATGGGCCGTGAAGCCACGCCGGAAGAACTGGCGAAGAAGATGGACATGCCGGAAGACAAAGTACGTAAGGTCCTGAAAATCGCCAAAGAGCCCATCTCCATGGAGACGCCAATCGGTGACGACGAAGATTCGCATTTGGGCGATTTCATCGAAGATTCTCATGCAGAGTCTCCGATTGATTCAGCAACCACTGAAGGCCTGAAAGAATCCACTCGCCGCGTACTGGCTGGTTTGACCGCAAGAGAAGCCAAAGTACTGCGCATGCGTTTCGGTATTGAGATGAATACGGACCACACTCTGGAAGAAGTCGGCAAGCAGTTCGACGTCACCCGTGAGCGTATCCGTCAGATCGAAGCCAAAGCCCTCCGCAAGCTGAGACATCCCAGCCGCTCAGACCATCTGCGTAGCTTCATCGACGATTAATCGAAAGCTAGCAAAATACTGGCGCCAACTATATCTGAAAGGTATAATTGGCGCCCTCTCTTCCCCGGACCTCTTAATTCGGGACTTCTGAGAAATCAGAAACACTATAAGGGCCTATAGCTCAGTTGGTTAGAGCAGCGGACTCATAATCCGTTGGTCCCAGGTTCAAGTCCTGGTGGGCCCACCAATTTTTCTTTTAAAAACAGTGTCTTATAATTCAATCTATTTTCGATAGCGGCGTAATTTCGTGCTGTTTACGCCTAAGTGTCAACAAAGTGTCAACGCGAAAAAAGTTTGAGTTCTCACTGACGACCAAAAGGGGCGGTGAAACTGATGATTTTCTTAAAGGCCTGTTTCCAAGCAGGCTTTATTAAGCGCCCCCTACGACCTATCCAGAGCCTCCCTTCCCTACTATTACTATTTCCGTAAGCATCTTCAGTATCTACCTACTTGTTCCCAGCGCTAACACAGGTTCCCATGAAATCCCTGGCAGGACAGCGCAGTCGTAGCAAACTGAAAATGCGATGACTTTTCACTATCCCGGCAAATAGTAGTCTCTCAACAACACGTAAAAATAGAGGTTAGCGCAAATGCGTCAATAACATTATTGAAAACAACGGGCTATAGTTATGGAGTCGCCCTATGCGGGGACGTATTGAAACTACTTTGTGAAGTTCTTGTATCTGGAGTTGTGGAGTCGCCCTCATTCGGGGGTTGTGTTACTACTACTTACTTAAAACCACCTTTGTGCACTTAATGCTCAGAGCAGCAGCGCAAAATTTCAGCAGGTCTTTCCTTGTTTAGATTCAATGCTTGATGACAATGACTGAAACTGCATCAGTCACCTCAAGATCACTTTTAAACTCAGCCTCATCCCTGATACTGCCAAGATCGTAGACGAGAAAAATTACTGACTTATATTCCTTTGAATAAGACATTATGTCTGCGTTTATTTCATCAACAATCGCCTTGCTTTTGGTTGCCGTCTTCGAGAGCTTAATCTCTAGTGCGAGGCCGAGTTTTTGGAATATAAAGTCTGGAATAACCTCTTTTATTGAAACCTTGACCCTGCCAACTTCTCGGTCGTAATCGACGCCCTTTTGCATCCCTTTGCCGATTAGTAATTGCTCAATAGCATCTTGAACTTCTACCTCCTTATCAGGCTGCCTAAACATGGCCCTCCTGAGGTTTGCCTGGAGAAAGTCTCTGATTTGAAGAGCCTTATCTTCCCTAATACCAATCTTGTTCTCCAAAAGGGCTTTCAATATAGAAAGATTTGAATGAACTGAATCAAAAAAACCTTTTTGCTGTATCGCGATTGTATCAACCATTGAAGGAATCTTGTCTAAATCGTACGTATCTAGCAAAGCCGTACCCGACGTAAAAGAGGCGACCTCTTTCACAAGGTTATTGTATTTCCCCATATATGTTTTGTAGCTGGAGTGCTTCCAAACGTCCGATTCTGAGGTCGATTTCACACTCTGATCCATAGAATCAAGTAGAGCATTGGTGAAAGACAAATATTCCTTCAGCTTATCTTTATTCTCATCCAATCCTTCGATACCTCTAAAAATATAACGCTAATGTTTATCAGCCCACACAGGACAGTAAAAAACCACAACTACTTGTTATAGTTCAATTTTCTCAGGCAAAAGGTCGAACACCTGTTCGCCCTTCCCCCATCGTTCTTCAAGCGAAGGATCATTTAGTGCCAATAGGACCGCGTTTGATAGCTCAGCGGGGTGCATAACCACCTTCTTCTTTTTATATAACTCTATGAACGCCCGTACCAAATCATTCTCAGCATCTACCAACTCGCGATCTTCCAGTGCTGAGTTGTTTTCTCTACAAGCTGAGACCTTTACTGAAAAATATTTGCGGCATTTATGTGGCCTTTCGGAGTAAATCTCACAAGTCCCACTTTCTGAGAGGAATGGGCAAGGTCTACTGTATTCTTTAAACGTTTTCCCTTCGGCATACTGGGCTCCGGCTTCGATGCGTTTTTGAAGGTCATCTCTTGCCTCGGGCTCAATACCTTTGATGTATCTCGCAATTCGGAATGCTTCTGGTGGGAGAATTTCTACTCTCAAGCTGCAGCAATATGCACAGCCTTTTGCACACTCAAAAGAGGGTAGTGATCGATTCTTAAGTCTGGCTGAAGCTAACTCATCAGTAGCAGAGTGGAACTTCTTGATATTATAAATCAGGGCCAGAGAGGTGGCTGTACCTCTAAGTTTTTCACTTGCTGATTTTTTATACTTTCCAATTATCTTTTTGCTATCCATGCCTGGTGCACCTACCTCTATATTTTGACTCTAGCGCCTTGCAAAGGGGCTGGCTGAAGCTAGCGGGTAACTTCTTAGGGATTTGGCCCAGCATCCCTAAGCTGAAGCCAGAAATGGAACTCAGCTTGCCACGCCATAATGTGCCTTCATCAGACGGAGTCGTAGAACTATCGTTGAAGACTTTCGCGTCTTTCAAATGAACATATTGCGTGGATTGACGTTTTTCTATTCCAACATTTTGAAGATAGCTCCTCCAGCCCACTGATTCCATAGCACAAATCCCGGAAAGTCAAACTACTTCATTTACAAAAAAACGCGCCATTTAGTACAACAAAGCTTGCGACTTCCCAGGCATGTGAGAAATAGCATGTATTTATATACAGTTAAAAGTGAAAGGAACCACCTGCCCTCACCACCATCACTTAAACTAGGTGATCTAGTACAGCTTAGTTCGGAATCATTCAATAATTGAAATTTTTGACATTTCCAAAGCCTTTGCCCCTTAGGGCTTAAGGTCTAACTCCAGTTTCACAGACTCGGCATTTGCTCAAACCGAGCAGGCGTGGGGAGGAGTGAGTTTTTGGTCGCACAAGAATGTGTTGCATACATGAAGCTATTGAGAACCATCGCCGTTAAAGGCTCTGATTATTATGCTCAATATTTGAGCTATCCTTATCACAGGACAAGCTGCGACAAGTAAGTTGCCTATCGAAGTTTTGGGGCGTGCTTCACCGTTTAGGGACAGTGTAACCATGAAACAAATAGCGGTTGAGAATGAACTCAGGCAGGTAGTCAGCCGGATGGTGACGGAGGTTGAACTGGCTAGGAGTCAGGGGCGTCTCGATGTTAACTTCATTTCAGAGGATGCATGGATACCGATACTGAAAGAGTTATACCACTGCCCAAATCTCGTAAATCTAAATAAAAAAACCGAAAACTATCCTGGAATTGATCTTGGTGATGAAAGGGATAGAGTAGCATTCCAAATCACGTCAAGCACTGGCATAGATAAAATAAAACATACGCTTGAGCAGTTTAAAAACAGGAATTACAGAAACTCTTTTGATGAGGTTTATGTATTCATAATTACAAAAAAGCAAAATAGTTACTCCCAAGATGCTATTGACAAAGTTGCTGGCGGCTGCGTTGCTTTTGATGTAAATAAACATATTATTGATACAGGGGATATACTCAAAAAAATTACAGGGTTAACTCTTGCCTCTCAACAAAGGATGCTTCAAGAACTGCAGCACATACTGGGTGATATTCAGACCCACTTAAAAATAGAAACATCGTCGGACAATACACCTCATCTTTTTATTTCAAATATGGCTGGCATAGAGTTTCCAGAGAACATATATGTTGCCGAGTTAAGCTTGAATAGAGAGTCAATAATCTCTGAGGCGAAAGCCAATTATGGGTATAAAAAGAAAAGGCCACCGGGCAAGTGGTTGGTGGTAAAACTTGCCTTACAGATGAGTGGGGGTGGACTTAATGGATGGTGTATCCATGAGAATAAAATTTTTAGTTTTTATAACATTGAAGAAATAAGCTCATTTTGCTCAATTATTGATATTGGAACACTTGAAGTCTTACAAATTGAAGATTTAACTAAAAATGAATTTCAAGAATACACCAACATATTTAAGAGTTTACTAAGGGAAACAATTAGAGACCAATTATTGATTCGCAATATTGGCTGGAGCAACGAAGTTCGCCAGTATTACTTTCTACCTGAAAACAAAAATCAAGATATTAGAAAAGTTTCTTGGGTAGGTAAGAAGAGTACAGAAAGAACTGTATATGAAAAAAATTATCAAAGAAAAGATCCATCAAAAATTGCACATCACAAACACTTATCATTTGAGCTGAGCTTTATTCATGTAAGTGGGACTTGGTATGTATTAATTACTCCAAACTGGCTCTATACAGCAAACTTATACAAGAAAAGTAGGTTTCATGATAAGTTACTATCCAAACAAAAACGTCTAGAATATAATCAGTCTGTGCGCAATTTAGTAAGATTTATAGCCTATTTCCTTATAAACAATATCGAGGATAGTTCTCTGATTAAGTTTTCTGAATTACAGGAATTTGAATGTAATTTAGATGAACCTTATGATGCCGTAGAAGCATCTGGCAGTGATACTGAAGGAGATGTTGATGCAGATTAAGATTCTTAAGGAGCCAGAACTAGAGTTTGCGAATGGAACTAATATATGTCCGAAATCAGGAATAGTTAATCTTGGCGTATATGATAAGAATGAAGAGTTAAGACAAAGCGAGTTGAGAGTAGGTATCGTAGGAAGGGGGGAGGGAGTTGACCTACTAGACTTATGGCTTGAAAAGTGTCAACAAGGTATTGATGGCAAAGAGTCTAACTACCCAAACTTATTCCGCGGGTTTACTGGCTTTTCAAATCATCATGGATTTTACGCAAAGTTTATCTACGGCACTTCCTCTACTCGAACCATTCAGAAGTCAGAACTAAATAAAACTATCAATATCGAGTCAAGAGAGAAAAGGGTTAATGCTTGTGTAGATTTATATTATGAACAAGTAAGATTTCTTTCTGAACACAGGTCCGTTGATGTAATTGTTTGCATAATACCAAATGATATTTTTGATGCACTAACGAAAGAAGTTTCTGTGGGCTGTGAGCCAGCTACTGTTGACGCAGAATCCGAAGCTGATGAGGACAACCCTTCAAACCTACTAGAGCATAATTTTAGGCGACTTCTGAAAGCACGAACAATGCATTTTGGAATACCTCTACAGTTGGTACTAGAAAAGTCATTGACTATTGGGAAAGCGAACAAAGGGCAACAGGATGATGCCACGAGAGCA
The DNA here is from genome assembly GCF_029813005.1 of Hahella sp. CR1. Taxonomy (NCBI): domain Bacteria; kingdom Pseudomonadati; phylum Pseudomonadota; class Gammaproteobacteria; order Oceanospirillales; family Hahellaceae; genus Hahella; species Hahella sp. CR1. Next base: position 1,198,118 of record NZ_JAPELK010000001.1, on the reverse strand, counting down.
TGGAATTTTTGCGCTGCAATTTACTATAAATGCAATAAAACCATTCCGTGGAGACTGGTTGAAGATATACATAAACCGAAAACTTGTTATGTTGGCATAGGATTTTATAAGAGCCGAGATAGAGAAACTGTATCGACAAGCCTTGCTCAAGTTTTTGATGAGTTTGGGCACGGGGTAATATTAAGAGGGGCTCCAGTTCAAATAGATAAGAATGATAGAAGACCTTTCATGAGTGAAAGTCAGGCATATGAGATAATGATTAATGCCCTTAATGAATATGATCATGCAATTATGCAAATGCCAGCAAGAATTGTTATACATAAATCAAGTAATTTTAGAGAAAGCGAAGTAAAAGGTTTTACAAGAGCGATTACTGATAAAAGAATAAGGCGCAAGGATTTTGTTACAATAATGAATTCTAAGGTGAGACTTTATAGTTATGAACAATATCCACCTATGAGAGGAGTCTTGCTTACTCTATCTGAAAAAGTGGCCATTCTTTATACAAAAGGTTTTGTTAGATATTATAAAACTTATCCGGGAATGTATGTGCCCGTTCCACTAGAAATTCGAGCATATGAGAATGACTCCTCACTTGAGGAGCTATGTAAGGAGATCCTTGGACTAACCAAAATGAATTGGAACAACACCCAGTTTGATGGTCGATATCCGATAACAATTGAGTGCTCAAGAAAGGTTGGAGATATAATGAAATATATAGGTTCAAATGAGAAACCGCAAATAAGCTATAGATTTTACATGTAACCTATTTCGAAGAAAAACAACTCTTATTTTCTTCTCATATTTTCACGGCCAAGCAATAGCATGAAAGAAATTATTGATAAGCGCCTTAATGATAATATTGATAGAGTACGCAACATGATTGCTATCTATCAAACTCATCTTCAGGGGAACGGGCGTGGTCGCCGAGGGCATAGGCAGACTGACTTGCTACGAGCAGCCACCGTGTTTCTGCACGCATCTTTGGAGGACTTCTTACGTAGTTTATCATCTTGGAAGTTTCCCGATGCGAATAAAGAAGTAATTAATAGGATTCCATTAATAGGCTCGAATGGCAGATCTCCTTCAAAGTTTTTACTTGGCGAGTTAGTGCCTCACAAAGGAAAAAAAGTAGAAGATTTAATATGTGAATCAATTGAAAATTATCTTGAATACTCAAATTACAACAATAAAGGAGATATTGTTTTTATATTGACTTCATTGGGGCTGGTTTTTGACGAAATGGATTTTGAATTTGATGCGTTGACTAAATTGATGGCCCGCAGACACCTTATTGTGCATAGAGCTGACTTTGATCAAACCGGTGGGAGAGGTAACCACCGTGTTAAAAGTATAAGTGTGCAACAGGTGGAAACCTGGGTTCTAGCTGTTGAGAAGTTTGGGCATGATGTTTTAGATATGTTTGACAATTAAAGAATCAAAAAAATTATATTAATTGTTTCTTATAAGTGATGAAGTAAAAATTCATACAGAACTAATTTTCATAATTTATGATGCCTTTAAGCCTTACAATACTTCTCTTTAACATTTCTGCAGTGCGTGCCTGGCTACCATGTATCTCACAGCTAGACGGTATTCCGCTTCCTCCTCCGGCATGGGTATGGCTCGCAGTCGTAGCCGCCAACTCTTGAACCACCCCAATCAGATCCGCCATCACCTGCAACACATCCACGCCACCGCCGCCCATGGCGATGGCCGGCGCTTGGATGGTCACGGCGGCGTTGGCTTTTAGTTCGATGATTTGCGCCTGAATCTTCCTGGTCGCGCTGGCGATATCCGTATGGCTTCCCTGAACGTTTATAGTTTTGTTGGCGCTGGTCTGCGTGTCGCTGCCGCTGATCGTTGCGGAGCGCGAGCCGCCGACGGTGGCGCTGTCGTCGCCTTGGATCGACGCTTGGCGATCACGGGCGACCGCTTGGTTAAAGTCGGCGGCGGTGGTCAGGTTCAGGTTATCCGCCGCCGATAGGTTGGCGTGCCCGCCGCTCAGCAGCTTTAACGCGCCCAGGGCTTCCACGGTCTTCACGCCGCCGATATGCTCCGCGCTATGTTCGCTGACTTCGGTCTGGCTGTCCTGGTAACGCTCCTGGTTGTCCAAGGCATCCACGCGCCGACGGGCGCTTTTGTCGGTGATGTCTCCGTGCGTCTCGCGTAGCCAGTCGCCTTTGGCGCTGACACGCTGGCGCACCGCTTCGGATTGCTGCCACACCAGGTCACCGGGTTGGATGCCTGGCGCGCCTAAACCCTGCCCCAATACTGTGCGGATAAAGGGCTGATCCGGGAGGCCGTAGGCGAACGCCACCTCTACGATGGTCCCGGGTTCTGGGAAACCGTATTGCCCGCGCTCGATGCCGCCATAGGACGCCGGCAATGGCACGCAGCGATAAAGCGGTAACTCCGGGTCTTCCTCGCCCTGCGGCGTCAGTACGCGCACGTCTACGGCGTAGCGGGGGCGGAAGCGGTCGCAGAGTTCCGGCTTTTGCAGTGGGTCGCTGATCGCCACTACCTTGGCCAGGCACGGCAAATGCAAATTGCCGCTCAGCTCTGGAAACATCCGCAATACTATTTTTTTAATCTCTTCGTCCACGGCGCAGCGCTCCAGGTTAGATTCATATGATTGTCGGCCAGGCTTACCTGGGTGACGTAATGGGTTTGGTTCAGCCAAACGCTCGGGCGGAGTTTCGGCGTCGCCGGTAGGCGGGCGCGGTTGGCCACGCCGAAGCCGTTTAATAAGTGCGTCGGGATCTCCACGGGCTGGGTCGCCCAGTAGCTATGCGCCCAGCTTCCTACATAGACCACGCCGTCGCCCTGCTATGCGCGGAATGGCGTACACCTCGGCCAAGGCGTCCATACAGTGATAACCGCCGCCCCAGGAGTAAAACGCCGGCGCTTTGGTGGTCGCGTAGGGTTCCGGTGGCGTGACGAAGGTCAGCCCGGTGTCCTGGCCCGCCATCAAGGCGGTGCTCAATGCGATTTATCTCAGCCCCATCACCCGCTACTACTTAAAATGCTATTACTGACGGCTTGGCTCCTAGTACTGGAGTTAAATCCGGCTCTGCTTTTTGCATAGCTCGCCGGTATGCTGGCCGTGCGCCAATGCGTTGCAGGTAGGCCAGGATGTTCGGGCATTGTGAAAGGTTGTAGGGTTTAAACAGTCTCATCGTGGTGAGTGAGAAGATAACCATGATATCTGCGGCGGTCAGTGTGTCTCCGGCAAGATAGTCTGATTCGCCCAGTTTCTTTTCCATCATGGACAGCATCAGTTGGAGGCGTTCTTTCGCCATCGTCAGAGGGGCGTTGTTGTCCGAGGCGTCGACGCGCTCCAGTGAAAGCATTCTTAGTAGCAACGCCTGAAATGTCCCATTGGCGAAGTGGAGCCAATACAGGTAGTCGGTGTAACCGGGTGCTCCTGGCCTGATCGTCATGCGGCCACGACCGTATACCGCAACCAAATATTCTATGTTGGCGCCAGACTCGCCGAGCACAAGGTCGCCGTCAGTAATGACCGGCGCGGCGCCTAGAGGGTGCAGTTTTTTATATTCCGGCGGAGCCATTTTGTTGTCCGTCCGGCGCTTATAGCATTTGAGGTCGTAGTCGATTCCAAGTTCTTCGCAAAGCCAGACGATTCTCTCCGACTGAGAGCGCCCCAAGTGATGAACGGTCAGCATTATGATTCCTTCGTTTCCCTTTCTGTCTGTTGAGATAAACCTAATCCAATGATACATAAGAGTATTTGCGCGACCTGCGCCGAGACGTTCATAAGCTGTGCTGATGCGATCAATGCGTCTTAACGCTTGGGCGCAGATTTATAAAGACTCACCCTGAAACGACGAATGAATTCAGAGACTTCAATCAAACGGACAGTTATCTCCAGAGAAGGCGCTGGAATCACGGCGTCTATCCTGACGCGCAATGATTTGTTCATAGGCAAGTTCGTCACCGATTACCCAACGCTGATCTTGGTTAGACGCGGGAAAAAGACTTTGCTCATGGGTGAGCGACGCGTCGTTCTGCTTCCCGGCGACGCTGTCGCCATCGGGGCGGGCGCGGCCTGCGATGTCGAAAATGAAACCGATGACGGTCAGTTTGAGGCTGACTGGATAGTTTGCCCTCGGGCGCTCATTCGCAAAGTGGAACCCGATTTTCCAGGACGCAGAGGCGTACAAGGCATCGTTTCCATGCAAGGGCTGGGAACAGAGTTCACCCTCGCCTTCGAGCGGGGCCTTCGAGCCATCAGGGAGCCGAAGGCAATCCCGCAGCTGGTCGCAGAACATCGTGTCTGCGAACTTTTACACTGGCTGGCGAACACGGGATATGTCTTCAGGTCTGATGAGCGAGCGGACCTTCAACGGAAAGTGCGTCTGCTTATCGGCGCGGAGCCGAACAGGAAGTGGACCTCGCAAGACATTGCCGGATCGCTGGCGATGAGCGAAGCGACGTTTCGACGCAAACTCGCCAAAGAGGGGCAAACATTCAGTGAGATTCTTGTGGATGTCCGGATGTCATTAGCCTTGTCATTGCTGCAGTCAACGGACGCAGCTATCGCCAGTGTCGCCTATCAGGTTGGATACGAGTCGGCTTCGCGTTTCTCGGTGAGATTCAAGCAGCGCTTCGGCTTTTCACCCACAGCTATCCGGGGTGCGGCGGGACAACGGCCAGACAGGGAAGTCATTAAGTAACTCCCCTGTCTCAAGCCTGATCACCAATCGGGTCCAATCTGGTCAGTATTTTTGATGTAAGCGCCGATATTTCCGTCTGGATGCAAAGCAGGAGACTCTGGTTTGAGTCGATAGTCATGGCCGCCTAAATTCTGGAATTTCGGGTCACTGGTGGTTGCGCTGTTGATATCCGGCGTTCCATTGGGAACGTTCAGAGAAAACTTATCAAAGGTCGCCCCCGCCACTTGCCATTCCGCCAGCGAAGCATAGTTGACCGTTTCCGAGCTATAGCGTCCCAACGTGGCGGTGAAGTCCTCCGAATACAGGTTGTAATCGACGGTTTTCAGACCCGGGGGAAACTTCTGGTCGTTGGTGAAAACATCTTCCTGATAGGTCGTAGTGATGTTGGCTCCGCCGAACAGAATGTTGTGGTGAAACTCAAACTCAGTGAAGCCGCGAACATTCAGATTGGCGCCGATAACCGTATTGTTAGACACCTTCAGCCCTTTATTCTGGGTGTTGGAGCCAAACGTCCAGTCGTAAATGAAGGTCTCGACGCCATACACCACATTCTGCCTGATTTCCGTATTCACGTGGGCCCCGGGGGCGGGAACGCTGGTATTAGTGTTGAAATAAAACGCCTTGGAAACGTCATGAATCAAATTGTTTCTGAATACGCCGCCTTTACGTCCTTCGTAGTCCGGAGCTTTATGAAACACACCTGAGTGGGCGTCGTAAAACTCATTGTTATTGATGGTGGTTTCATACATGCGGTAACTCAGCACGCCGGCGGCGTTGCCGTTGTCCACGCCATCGACGCGTATATGGTGAATGCGGTTATTGGCGATGACGCCATAGCCGACCGTATCCATCCGCACGCCAGCCACATTCGTTCCTGCGCCGCCGTTGATGTGATGAATATAATTATTCGCAATGGAGAGATAGAGATTATCCCGGCCGCTGCCGCTCATCACCCAGACGCCTGCGCCACGACACTCACGCATCTCAAAGCCTTTGATGACCACATGCTGACGGCCATACAGGGTAAAACAGGGCGCTTCATAATCCATGTCCACGACAGGCTTCGCGTCGTCTTTTGGGTAACCGGCGAACACGATAGGTTTCCCTTCTTCGCCATCGTTTAGCACTCTCACGCCCCAAAGTTTATCGCTGCCGGCTATCGGCCCCGGTTCTTTGTACTCACCAGAGCGGACATAAACCACCTCTCCCGCAACCGCTGTGGAAGCCGCTTTTTGCAGCGTTTTCCAGGGGCCTGTTCCGCCCTCCGATGTTAGGTGGCCATCGTTAGCGTCATCGCCATCTGGACTGACATACAGCGCTCCAGCAATGATCTCCACCTCGTTGTCGCCAGTATCGCTCCCACCGTTCGAGGCGTCGCCAGTCGCGTCGCTTCCTCCACCGCAGCCGCTCAATGTGAGGCATGCCAGGGCCGTTATGCATAGCGTTTTATTCTTCATCAGACTTTCCCATTCGTACTCCATTAGAGGGCCAGTCTACTGAATCCCCTACCCCCTTCGAATAGTAGATAGGATCTAGGCTGATCGTCCGGTAAGTCTCGGTCCTTAAATTGAATTCTCACCCATTGGCTTCTACAGTGGGGATAAGAGGTATGCCGGAGGAAAGGTTAAGCAGGCGCGAACCTGAGACATAGATTTGGGAGGAGGAGCTATGATGGATAACGTCAGTGGTCGCTATTTTAAGGACGCCGAGTACCAGCGTCGCCGAACGCAGGTGAGAGCCGGGATGTCGACGCGGGGGCTGGACGCCTGTCTGATCGCCAGCCCTGAAAATATTTACTACCTCACCGGCCTGGACCATCAAGGTTACTTCGCCAGCCAACTACTGATTTTACCTTCCAGCGGTCAGCCAATTCTCATCACTCGCGCGATGGAAAAAGCCACCGTGCGGGATCAGGCGCCGGATGTCGTGCACATCGGTTACAGCGACGGCAGCGAGCCGCCGCCTGGCGAGGACGATGTCGCCATCTCTGAAGACACCTGGTCGATGACCATGGGCGCGCCGACCCGTGACGCTACCCGCAAACGTCCAAGCCTCACGCCTACCGCCGCTGCGCGTGAAACAGTAAAAGCCTTGCATGACGCCGGGTTGGGCAAAGGCGTTATCGGCATCGACATGAACAGCACCTTTCTCCCCTACTCCGTCGCCGAAGGGATCATGAATGGCGTTCCAGACGCGGAGTGGCGCCAATTGGACAACCTGGTGGACGACGTTCGCATCGTTCAATCCCCTGCGGAATTAGAACTCACGCGGGAAGCCGCCGCCATCTCCGACTCCATGATGCTCTCCGCCATCGCCGCCGCCGGCCCTGGAGTAAACGCCCGGGAAATCATGGCCGCTATTTACGACGCTATGTTCCGACGTGGCGGCACCTACCCCGGTTTCGTGCCTTTGGTGCGATCCACCCGCACCCTCGCTCACGAACACGGCACCTGGGAGGACATGGCGCTGGAGCGGGGCGACCTGTTGTTTCTGGAAATGGCGGGCTGCGTGCGCCGTTATCATGCGCCTATTGGCCGTTTTGTCTTTGTTGGCGAAGCGCCCTCGGAAGCGCAACGGGTCAATACGATTTGCAGGGAAGCCATGTTAGCCGCCGCCGACGCCATCAAGCCCGGCGTAAGAGCAGGCGATGTATACGAGACCTGGCAGGCGGTGCTGGACCGCAATAATCTGGCTCACTATTCCCGTCACCATTGCGGCTACTCAATCGGTATCGGCTATCCGCCCAGCTGGTCCGGCAGTGGCGTCCCCGTGGGACTGCGCCGCAATTCTGATTTGCAGTTACGCGAAGGCATGACGTTTCACTTGATGAGCTGGCTGCTCAATTCCGGCATTGGCGACGCCTTTTTATCCGATACAGTGGAAGTCACCGCCAATGGCTGCGAGTTTTTAACCACCGTGAACCGGGAAGTGCTTTATCGTTAGCCTGGTAACACAAGGCCCCATAGCGTTCGCCAACATAGACGCCACGCCCGGCGTCTCATAAAAGATCTTTTTCAGCCACTTCCAAACCAGTCAGGAGCTTAGCGCACTCTCATTTTAAAAATCACCCACACAGCTATCCACCGCGTCATCGAAGACCGCGGTCGACCCACACAGCAGGAGGCCTCACTATGAGTCAAATCGACGTCTACAATCCTTTCACCCGCGAGCTGGAATTCTCCCAGCCCTCTCAGACATTCGAGTCCGTCAACTTGCGAATCAATGACGCCCAGGGCGCCTCCTATTACTGGCGCAGATTGAAGCCCGAAGAGCGCGCCGAGCATGTCATGAAAGCATTGGATTATTTCCGCCATCATCGCCCGGATATCGCGCAGGGCGTCACCCGGGAGGTAGGCAAACCTCTGAAAGCGGCTGGAGAAGAGCTGGATTTCATGCTTGAACGCGCCGAATATCTGTGCCGCTTCGCCAAAGACGGCGCCCTGCGCCCAAGTCGTCACCCCGAGTATGACGATCCCAGTTTCGAGGGCCGCATCGAATGCCGCGCCAAGGGCGTCGTCTATATCATTACCCCTTGGAACTATCCCCTGTTCTGCGCCATCAATGGCACGATCTGCGCGTTGTTGAGCGGCAGCGCCGTCGTGCTCAAGCACACCACGACACCCTCCGTCGGCGCGCATTTCGAAAACGCCTTCGGGGTTATGGCCGACATCGAAAATCTGCTCATCAATGTCACCGTGGACTTTGATGTCTCCGCGCGCATCATTGAAGAAGCCGACATCAATCATGTGGTGTTCACCGGTTCAGTGAGAGGCGGCCGCGCCATTCAGCAAAGTGTGGCCAAGCGCACGCTCAACGACGTAGCGGACCCGTTTATCGCCAGTTCCCTGGAGTTGGGCGGCAGCGACGCCGCCTATATCGCTGAAGACGCGGACCTTGATGACGCCGCGTTCTGGGCGGTGAGGATCGGGCGACTGCACAATTCAGGACAATCCTGCTGCGCCGTAAAACGCATTTATGCCCACGCCAGCATCTACGACGCCTTTATGGATAAGGCGCAGGCTATCATGGAAGAACAGAAAAACGGCGACCCCATGGAAGAGGCAACCACCCTGGGCCCTCTGCATGGCGGCGATCCAGCGGTGAACAATTTGCTGGCGATGACACAGGAGGCGCAGCGGGACGGCGCCCGCCTGCTGTGCGGCGGAACTACGGAGCGCATCGGCGTGGTCGACTTCCTCAGACCCACCTTGCTGGCCGACGTAAAACCCGGCATGCGCGTCTTGCAGGAAGAAACCTTTGGCCCGGTTTTACCGGTGATGTCTGTCAGCAATGATGATGAAGCCATTGAACAAGCGCTGAATAGCGCCTATGGTCTGACCTCTTCTATCTTCACGGCGTCCCGACAGCGCGCCGAGCAGTATATTGCCGCCATGGAATCCGGCACGGTTTTCGTCAATCGCTGTAATTTCGTGGACGCGCGACTTGGCTGGATTGGTCAGCGCAGTTCCGGCAACGGCTCTCTGGCGCTGGCGCCGGAAGGATTGCAGGCGTTTAGCGCGCGCAAATCCGTTAATCTGGACCCGAGTAAGTTGCGCTGACGCCACCGACTTTATCTATCGCTAATGAGGACCCTATGAGCGGCTTTCCCGATTTTCCCGATGCAGCGCAGCAGTCAACGTTAAGCGCAATAAGACAGAGTTTTCATCGCGAACCCGAGCTGTCCTGGACCGAGTTTCGCACCAGCGCCCGGCTGTGCGCAGAACTGTCTGAACTTGGCTTCGACGTGCTTTACGGCAAAGCGCTCTATGGCGAACGCAAGCCGCCCAACCCACCCGAAGCGGAGGTCACTCGGCAGGCTTACGCCCGTGCGGAGGCCGCTCTGGGCAGGAACGATCCGCACCTCGCCGCCATGGCGGGCAATCTTACCGGGCTTTGCGCGACACTGGACAGTGGACGCCCTGGTCCGGTGTGGGGATTCCGTTTTGATATCGACGCCCTGCCCATTCAGGAAAGCCGCGATCCCTCCCATCCTCCCGCCGAGAAGGGATTCGCTTCGGACAACCCCGGCGTCATGCACGCCTGTGGCCACGACGGACACCTCACCATCGGACTGGGACTCGCACAGCGCCTTGCCGCCACGCGAGAACAATGGTGCGGACGCGTGCATCTGTTTTTCCAGCCCGCGGAGGAAGTCGGAGGAGGCGGAGTCGTCTTTGCGGACCTGCCGCAGTTGCATGAAGTCGAACGCTTCATGACCCTGCACCTGGGTATCGTCGACGCCTACCAGATCATCTGCGACGCCACCTGGATTTGCGCCAAAATCTATGACGTCCGGTTTCAAGGACGCGCCAGCCACGCTGGCAACGCGCCGCAGGATGGACGCAACGCCTTGTTGGCCGCTTGTCAGGCGGTGCAAGGGTTGTACGCCCTGCCTCGACATAGCGGGGGTTTATCACGCATCAACGTCGGGCGCTTTCATTCCGCCAACGCCCACAATGTCATCGCTGACGATGTGTGTTTCCGATATGAGGTGCGCGGCGCCAACAACGATGTGGCTGATTACATGGCGCAGCAAGCGGAGCAAGTCTTGGCCGGCGCGGCGATGATGAATGGCGTGGAATATGAGAAAACCACCTTCGCCGAATTCTCGGGCTGGCCTAACAGTCCGGAACTGGCGGCGAAAGCGGAGACAATCGCCCGCGATTTGGGACTGCCGGAGGAATTGCTGCAGCGGCCTTATCTGGTTCCCGCCAGCGAAGACGCCGGCTATATGGTGCGGCAAGTGCGGGATCAGGGGGGACTGGCCACCCACCTGATATTGGGATGTCCAGTCGGAGACGGCCACCACAGCTGCGCGTTCGATTTTGACGAGCGCTTATTGCCCTGGGGCGTGGAGATGTTTTATCGCATGGTGGCCGACGGCGAAGTGAAGTAACCTCGCCGTCGGCGCAGAGGCGGCGATTAGCGCAGCAAATGCAGGAAGTGCATGTGCTTGTGGTACTGGTCGATGATGTCGTTGATCACCGCGACTTTGCTCCAGCCCATCACATCATAGTCCTGCCCGCCTTCGCGCAAATGCACTTCGGCGCGGTAGTAGCGCTCCTCTTCAGGGGCGTCCTCAATGGATTCCTCCGGGTGGATGAAGTTCGGCTTCACATGAGAACGACTGCGCACCTCGTAAACGAAGTCCACTTCATTGCCCAGCATCACCGTCAGTCGCACTCGATGGCGCTCCCGGTCCTCTTCCACCTGCGCATCCAGCTCATGTTCCCGCAACTCTTTACAAACCGACTCACAGGCGGGTTTGGCGATAGTTCCCAGGAAACGGCTGACGTTATCTTTGTCCGGGTAATCGACAATGTTGGATAAGCGATCGCGCCAGTTTTCGTCATGCACCATGGGCGCAGCCGGCTGCACATTGAGCTGCAGACTGTCCCGCTTAAAGGCGTCGATGCGCAGGGCTTTAATCAAGCCATAAGTGGCGATCAGCAATACGACGGCGAACGGCAGCGCGCTGGCGATAGTCATGGTCTGTAGCGCCCCAAGACCGCCTGCGGCCAGCAAGACGGCGGCGACAATGCCTTCGCCGCCAGCCCAGTAAACCCGCTGCCACATGGGGGTGTCGTCACGGCCGTTGGAACAGAGCATGTCCACCACCATGGAGCCGGAGTCAGAAGAGGTCACGAAAAACACGATCACCATCACCGTCGCCAGCAGCGACAACACGCCGGAGAACGGGAATTGCTCCAGGAAGGCGAACAAAGCGATAGTGACGTCGCTGGAAACGGTGTCTCCCAACGAAGTCAGGCCATCATTCAGAATCATGTTAATAGCGGTGTTGCCGAAAAAGGTCATCCACATCAGGGTAAAGCCAGTAGGCACGAACAACACGCCCATAGCGAATTCGCGAATCGTCCGCCCTCGCGACACCCGCGCAATGAACAGCCCCACGAAAGGCGCCCAGGACATCCACCAGCCCCAGTACAGAATAGTCCAACCGCCAATCCAGTCGGTTTTCTCATAGGCGAACAGATTAAAGGTGTTACGCACGATATCCGAGGCGTACGCCCCCAGGTTCTGTACGAACGCCTGCAACAGAAACACCGTTGGGCCCGCCAGCAACACAAAAACCAGCAGAAGCACCGCCAGCGCCATGTTCAACTCGGACAGACGGCGAATGCCTTTATCGAGGCCTGTGGTGACAGAAAGTATCGCCAGGAACGTCACAAAAACGATCAAGATAACCTGCGTCGTTAAACCGACAGGTATGTCAAAGAGGTGATTCAAGCCGGAGTTCACCTGCAGTACGCCATAGCCTAAAGAGGTGGCGACGCCGAACAGGGTGCCGATGACGGCGAAAATATCCACCGCATGACCGATAGGGCCGTAAATCTTCTCGCCGATTAACGGATACAGCGCGGAACGCAGCGTCAGCGGCAAACCGTGTCGATAACTGAAAAACGCCAGGATCAGCGCCACGATGGCGTAGATCGCCCAGGCGTGCAGGCCCCAGTGGAAAAAGGTGATTTTCATGGCTTCACGCGCCGCCTGCACCGTACCGCCATCGCCAACCGGCGGCGACAGAAAGTGCATCACCGGCTCCGCCACGCCAAAGAACATCAGGCCGATGCCCATACCGGCGGAGAACAACATGGCGAACCAGGTGATGTAGGAATAATCCGGCGTGGAATGATCCGGGCCCAGTTTGATCTCGCCATAACGAGACAACCCGAGAAAGCAGACAGTGATCAAAATGATCGCCACTGTCAGCACGTAAAACCAACTGGCGTTGGCGACAATAGCCGCCTGCAGCTCAGTGAACAACTCGCTGGCTTTCTCAGGAAAGAGCGCCGCAAAGGCCACCAGCAATACAATCAGTCCAGAGGAGGTAAAAAAGACAGGGGGATTTAAACGCGCTTTCGGGCTCCCATTCATAATGTGTCCTTAAGTCGTCGTGCATTTGATTCGATAAGGTCGCAGGATGCGCATCCGGCGTGCCTTAGAGTTACCTAGCAATCGCAGTGCGTCAGAGTATTCCCAACGACTCCCGCGATCATGTAGACAGGTTGATCAACAACCAATTACGCGTGCCTAAACAGGCGCTTTAGCCTGCCTAGTATACCTCATCGGGCGCGTCGATGCTCAGACGCAGACCACCTTGACCAGTTCGCCCACCCAATCGATGAAGACGCGCACCCGGCGAGACAGTTGCCGCCGATGGGGATACATCGCATAAATCTGCATGGCTTCCGCTCTGGCGTCCGGCAGCACTTCCACCAGTTCCCCGGAGGCCAGCAGATGCCTCACGTCATACGCCGGCGCCTGTAACAGCCCCATCCCCGCCAGGGCGCAGGCCACATAAGTCTCCGCGTTGTTCACCGTCACCCAGCTGCGCATGTCCACATAATGCAGCTCCCCATCCTGCACATATTCCCAGGGCTCAGCGCGTCCGGTATTGGGTGACGCGAATCTGACCGCCCGGTGCGCGCTCAACTCATCCGGGGTCTGCGGCGCGCCGTAACGCGCTATATAGGCATGGCTGGCGCAGTTTACGAATTCCATTTTCCCAAACGGTTTGGCCACCAGACTGGCGGAGCCGGGATCGCCCACTCGCACCACGCAGTCGACGCCTTCCTGAATCAGATCGATAGTGCGATCCGTCGCTCCCAGCTCCAGCTCAATATCCGGATAGCGCTCAAAAAAGTCCGGCAACGCCGGCGCAATCACCCGGGAACCGAAGCGACTGGGAACATCCACTTTCAGTTTCCCGCTCACCTTCGCCCCAGGCTCGCGGAACATACTTTCAATCTCTTCGATCTCCGTCAGTAAATGACGGCAGCGCTCCAACAGAGCGGCCCCATCATGCGTCAGGCTGACTCGACGAGTAGTGCGATGCAGCAGGCGCGCGCCCAAGCTGGCCTCCAGCTTCTGCACTACGGAAGATACGGTGGAGCGAGGCAACTCGCACAAGTCCGCCGCCCGGGTAAAGCTGCCGGTTTCCGCCACCCGGGCGAACACCTGCAATGCGTCGATCCTATCCATATCCGCCTCTCTATTATTCGCAATTCATGGATAGATTATGCAACGGCGCGGCCATTATGCGAAACAGCCGCACAGATAGAATGCAATCAGGTCAGGCGTTCGTCTGATCCATTCATCTACAGAGGAGCATGACATGAGTACGCAATCCCTTACCTCGCACACTCTCAAAGATAAAATTGTCCTCGTTGGCGGCGGCGCCAAAAACCTGGGCGGCCTGTTGTCTCGCCACTTTGCCGAGGCTGGAGCCAGCGCAGTCGTAATTCATTACAACAGCGACGCCACCCGCCAGGCGGCGGAAGAAACGCTTGCGGCGGTTAAAGCCGCTGGCGCTCAGGCGCTGATGATTCAGGGAGATCTGACCCAGGTATCTGAAGTCACCCGCCTGTTCGACGCCGCCGTCGACGCCTTTGGCCGCGTTGATGTGGCGGTGAACACCACTGGCATGGTCATCAAGAAGCCGCTACCGGAAATCAGCGAGTCTGACTATGACAAGATCTTCGCCATCAATTCCAAAGCCGCATTTTTCTTCATGCAGGAAGCCGGCAAAAAGCTCAGTGACGGCGGCAAGTTGTGCACGATCGTCACATCTCTGCTGGGAGCATTCACAGGCTATTACTCTATTTACGCCGGCAGTAAGGCACCCGTGGAGCACTTCACCCGGGCAGCGGCCAAAGAGCTGGGCGAACGCGGCATTTCCGTCACAGCGGTAGCGCCGGGTCCCATGGAAACACCGTTCTTCTATGGCCAGGAAACGCAAGAGTCCGCTCACTATCATCAGACGGCGGCCGCCTTGAGTCCCTTTACCCGCACCGGCCTGACCGATCCTCAGGATATCGTCACTCTGGTCCGTTATCTCGTGACGGAAGGTTGGTGGATTACCGGACAAACCATTCTGGCTAATGGCGGCTACACCACTAAGTAGCCCAGCTTTTTGCAGATCCCGGCGGCGGCGCGATTTCGCAGCCGGGACTGAAGCCGTCCTGATTACGTTTTTTTATCAACGAATAGCGGAGCCATAACCATGCACACACTCCTTATGATCTTCGGCGGATTCACCCTGCTGGCGATCTGTCTGATGCTTGGGCGCTATTTCGGCGCGCTGGCGTTGGCGGCGCTGATCTTCATTCCTGTCTGGGCAGTCGCGGCCGGCGTCAATATGTGGATTGGCGTTTCCCGCGCCGGCTATTCCGTTATGGAAGAAGCCCCTATATTCCTGCTCATCTTCGCCATCCCTTCTGCTGTCGCCCTGTTTTGTTGGTGGAGATTTTCCCGTGACTAGTCTTAATGCGCCGCCAACACATTCCGCGCAGGCAATCGCTGACGTTATCACGTTTTGGTCAGACGCCGGTCCGCAACACTGGTTCGCGAAAGACCCCGCTTTTGACGACGTCTTTCGCAACCGATTTCTTGCGTTGCATATGCACGCCGCCAAAAGAGAACTGGACCATTGGGCGCAATCGCCGGATGGCGCGCTGGCGTTGTTGATCCTGTTGGACCAGTTCCCACGTAACGCCTTTCGCGGCAGCGCGCACATGTACGCCACCGACGCGCTGGCGCTGATGTTCGCGAAGACGGCGCTGGCGCAGGGCTTCGACAAACGGGTCGATCCGGCGTTGCGATTGTTCCTCTATCTTCCTTTCGCGCACTCCGAACAAGAGGAAGATCAGCATCTGTCAGTGCGTCTGAATGCGCGATTAGGGGCAGACTACAGCGCGCACGCCCGCGGTCACCGCAGCATCATCCAGCGCTTCGGCCGCTTTCCTCATCGCAACGCCATGCTGGGGCGCGTCACCACCCAAACGGAGCAATCTTTTCTGGACGCCGGCGGATTCGCTGGCTGACAGCCTCCACGCAAGTTGCAAACCGTTACCGACCGCTAAGAAAGAACAACTGAAATTGACGGAAGCATTAATTAGCATCACGGGTTATCACTACAACACTGCAGAGGGTCGGTACACAATGCGTCTTTCCCCCGCCAAGCTGTTGCTCATCATTCAGTGCTCAACCGTTTTTCTATCCGCTTCGATCATGATCGAAGGCAGCCGCGTCGTGCACAGCGACCTGGTGAAAGGCGGACTGATGATCGCCATCTGCCCCCTGCTGCTGATGTTCCTGGGCCATCGTCTGGGACGCGAGTGGGTGTTTGAATCATTGCGCGCACTGGACGACGAACTCAGCCCGCAAGAGTGTGAGCGTAACGCCGCGGCTTCATTGTTGCGCCTGAGCACCATCTGCGTCAGTCGCACCCTGCTCAAGCTGGTGGGTATCCTGCTGGCGGTGATCGTCACTCCCGCCCTGTTGTTACCGGAAATCCTGCAAACGCCGGACCTGTGGCAACAAGCCCTTACTGGCGCAATCGCAGTCATTCTGCTGCTGACCGCCGCCCAAGTTACTCACAACAGCCTGGCTTCGCGCCTCTCCATGAAGTAGGCGTGTCGCCGTTGCGTAACCGCTGCCGCGATTTGCAACGAAGGCGCCGCGAAGAGTCCGTACTTTCCGCAGTGCCAGATGGACAATATCCATAGGCCCTCCGGTCGACTAGACTAACCAGCACAGTCGTGTATGGAAATGCTGTAGCGAATAAAGCGTCAGGCTTATCCGCCCGTTGGGGCGTTAGTGGCTTGCTGCTGATCGCCAGCGCCGATGGGGGCCGAGCGCAGGACAGCCTTTGCTATACTTAGGGCTGTCAGCATTTCGGCGTCGCCACTGCTGCGCCTGAACCGGCGTGGCGAAAAACAACAACCGCGCGTGTGAGTAGTGAAAAGGAAAGCCGAGTTACCGTCCGCACAGAAATCGACCCAGGTGCGCAATGGTTATGTGTTGCGCGTTATCGCCTGCATGATCGTTTTGTGCCTGCACATCGCGATATTCAAATTTTCCGGCCACTCGCTCATGTGGGGGCTGATCGTCCTGCACACGCTGATTTACCCTCACCTGGCGTATTTCTTCTCCGAATCCAAGCAGCATGAGCTGGATAACATACTGGTCGACTCCTTCGCCTATGGCGCCTGTGTTGCGCTGTGGGGATTCAATCCCCTGATCACGCTGGCTTTTATCTGCGGCGCCTGGATGACCAATCTGGCCGCCGACGGCGCGATATTCTTCTTTAAAGGCATTGTCGCCAATATCACCGGCGCTCTGCTGACAGGCTTGATCACTGACTTTTATTTCCGTCCCAGCCTGGAGCTGACGCCGACCCTGATCGCCTCCGGCGGCCTGTTCGGCTACACCATGAGCCTGGGCATGCTGCTGCATCGCATCAACCTCAAACTGAATCAAACCAAGCTGCGCCTGCTGGAGCAGAAAGAGTCGCTGATCGACATCAGCTCACTGGCTCATGCGGTCAACACCCACCTCGAACTGGACCTGATCATGGGCCGGGTCATGCAGTCCCTGCGTCGTATCCAGCCGTTCGAACAGGTTTACATCACACTGTTCGAAGACAATCTGGAGCGCCTGGTGCTGGTGAAAAGCTATGGTGACGCGCTGACGGCGCAAGAGGTCAAGCAGTCGGAGGGGTTCACGTTTTTCCTCCCCGAAGATGAGAACAGCATCTTTGTCCGCCCTCTGGTGAAAGACGAGCCGCTGTTCATTCCCCGGGTGCCTCCCCCTGACGCCACAACCTCAAAAGTGGACAAACGTCTCTACGATTTTCGCGCGCCTATTTCCATCGCCTACTTTCCCCTGCATGTAGATAACAAAGTCATTGGCGGCTTTGGCTTCGTCAATTACGTCCAACCTCTGGATCTGGACGCCGCCGCCATCGAGTCCATCGCTGAGTATCTGGTGCAGGTCGGCACTGCGGTGCGTAACGCCCAGCTTTTCGAACAGGCCCGGCAGGCCAAAGAGCAGGCGCTCAACGCCCAACGCGCCGCGGAAGTATCGGAAGCCGCCAAAAGTCGTTTTCTCGCCAACATGAGCCACGAGATACGCACGCCCATGACGGCGATTCTCGGCTACTCGGAATCGCTGCGGGAGAGCAACTTAAGTCGCGAGGAGCGTAACCAGTTTATCGACATTATCGTGCGCAGCGGTCGTCACTTGCTCACCATCATCAACGATATTCTCGACCTGTCGAAAATCGAGGCGGAAAAGATCGAAATCGAGCACATGCAGATTTCATTGCCGAACCTGATTGAAGATCTGCGCTCCCACATCGGCATGCGCGCGCACGAAAAAGGTCTGACCCTGGACATCACGCCGAAATTGCCGCTGCCTGCGCATTTTGAGTCGGACCCCACACGTCTCAAACAAATCCTGTTCAATCTGGGCGCCAACGCCACCAAGTTCACTCACAAGGGAAGCATTCACTTTGGCGTCAGTTATGAGAAGGACGCCAACCTGCTGCGCTTCACCGTCACTGACACAGGTATCGGGCTGGGACCGGGCGAGCTGAAAAAGATCTTCGAACCCTTCGTGCAGGCGGACAGCTCCACCACTCGCCAGTACGGCGGCACCGGACTGGGACTCTACATTTCCAGGCAACTAGCTCACATGCTCGGCGGCGAATTGACGGTGGATAGCTCCCAAGGCGAAGGCAGTCGCTTCAGCGTCACCATCAACGCCGGCGACCTGAGCCAGACGCCATGGATAAACAGCCTGGAAGAATTCGAGAAAGCACGTCAGCGGCTGGAGCTGAACGGCGCCGCCTGGAGCGCTCCCCGTTTGCGCGGCAAAGTGCTGCTGGCGGAAGACAACCTCGACAACCAGACGCTGTTTCATCGCTTCCTGGTGGAAGCCGGCCTCAGCGTGACTTTGGCGAGCAACGGCAAACAAGCAGTGGAAGCGGCGTCCGCGTCTCGCTTCGACCTGATTCTTTTGGATATCCAGATGCCGGAAATGGGCGGAGATGAAGCCATCCAGCATTTACGGGAATTCAGCCAGACACCGCCAGTGATTGCATTGACCGCCAATGTCATGCGCCATCAGTTGGATGAGTACCGGCAGTTGGGCTTTATCGACTTCATCGCCAAACCGGTCGACCGCCTGCATTTCTATCAAAAGCTGCGGCTTTACCTGCCAACAGTGCCGGAAGACCTCACCGGACGCATCCTTGTGGCGGAAGACAACGACGTCAACCGCTTGCTGTTCAAACGTCAGATTGAGCGCATCGGCCCCGCCCTGACCGTGGTGACCGTCGAGAATGGTCAGGAAGCGCTGGAGGCGGCGCTGGCGGAAAGTTTCGATCTGATCCTGATGGACATCCAAATGCCGGTCATGGATGGTCTGGAGGCGCTACGCGCCTTGCGCTCTCAGGGATACACACAACCGGTTTACATCATTTCCGGCAACACCGAGCCCGCCGATATCGCCACTTATATGGAGTCCGGCGCGCAAGGTTATCTCGGCAAACCTCTGGACCGGAATCAGCTCGATCAGCTCCTGCAGGAGTTGCTCGGACATTGCACAGTCACCGCACCCCAAGCCTGAGATCAGCTCAAAAAACACTCGCTCTCCCACCAACGTTCAGCGTTCTGTCATAAAACTGCAACAAACGTGCAGCATCCCGCCATAAATAGCAAAAATCCTCTTATATGCTATTACTTTATAGATACATACCACTCTTCGTTCCGATCCGTTCCGGAGTCAATCATGCAATGGTTATCCAGAAGTTTGTTTAATCAACTGTTAGCTGTCGTCGTGTTAAGCGGACTGCTGACGCTGGCCGCAGGCATTTTCAGCGCCGTCTCCAACGAGCGCCGCATCAGCGAGCTGGAAATGTCCCTGGCCAGAAATGGAGATCTTCTGCAGGAAGCGAATGAGTCCGTCGCGTTGTTTAAAATTCAAGTGCAGGAATGGAAAAACGTACTGCTGCGCGGAGGTAAACCGGATAACCTGAAAAAGTACTGGGATCGCTTCGTAGAGACGGAAGCCAAGGTACAGGAAAAGGTCACCGCCATCCGCCCGCTGCTGCCGGAAGAGTCCATGAAGTCGACGCTGGATCAGTTTATCAATCGCCATAAGATTATGGGGCAGGCCTATCGCGAGGGTTTGGCGGAGTTCAAACAGGCGAACTTCGATCCGCAGGCTGGCGACAATGCAGTCTCCGGCATCGACAGAGAGCCCACCAAACTATTGCAGGATCTGGCGGACAGTCTCAAGGCGCACGTCACCGAGTCTTACACCCGCGCCCACCACGAATTCAGCAGCAGCTTTACTTTCTGGAGCATCGTTCTCGCCGCCGTCACCCTGGCGTCGGCCATCATCGTGCTATCGCTGATCAATGTGCGTATCGTGCGCCCTACCCGCAATATCATTGATAAGATCAGCAAGCTCAGCCACGGGGAGATGGGACATGACTTCTCCTCCAACCGCGGGGATGAACTGGGCCGACTGTCGAATTCCGCCGCCGAACTACAGAAGTTTCTCGACGATTTCGCCGCCGCCATGGACAAAACGGCGGAAGATCTCGGCGAAAACATCACGATCATTACCCGCGCCGCTGACGATATCGTTAACTGTTCGCAGGATTCCAACGGCCGCACTATTCATGTCGCCACCGCCATGCAGGAGATGACCGCCGCCTCTCAGCAGGTCGCCCAGAACGCCAGCAACGCTGCGGAAGTGGCCCATGAAACCGATATTGCCGCCAAAGACGGCATGGAGGCGATGAAGCGCGCCAACGACGCCATCAAACGCCTGTCACAGCAAGTGTCGAGCAGCTCGGACACCGTGAAGAAGCTGGCTGAAGACACCAAAAATGTGGGCACCGTGTTAAATGTGATTCGCGGCATCGCCGAACAAACCAACCTGCTCGCATTGAACGCCGCCATTGAAGCGGCCCGGGCGGGCGAACAGGGGCGCGGCTTCGCGGTAGTGGCGGATGAAGTACGCTCTCTGGCGCAGAAAACCCAGAACTCCACCGCGGAAATCGAGTCCATCATCGACAGCGTGCAAAACGGCGCCAAAAACACGGTGTCTGTGATGGAGGCCAGTAATCGCATCACTGACGAATGCAGCGGCTATTTCGCCAGCGCGTCAGAAAAGCTCTCTTCCATCAGCGAAGCCATCGCCAAAGTGAACGCCTTGAATACAGAAGTGGCTACCGCGTCCGACGAGCAATTGTCGGTATCTGAGGATATCGCCAAGAATCTGGAGGAAGTGTCGGAATTGACTGACGAATCCGCACGTAATGCAACATCCGCCAAAGATAAGATTGGTCGCCTGACCCATCTCGCCGATCGCGCGTCAGAGCTTTCTTCTCGTCTGCGCCGCTAGTCCTATCTCTCTTGAATTGAATGCATAAACCAGGGAAGGTTTGTGGCGTACTTTCTTCAGGGCAAAAAAAACCCTCTTAACATAACGCTAAGAGGGGTATTCACCGCCAATGAATTTAACCGTGTTTCTTGGATTTCATGCCTCGGTAGAGGATGATCGCCAAGAGCGCTATACCATAGAGAGCCAACGTCGCAGGCTCGGGAACAGTTACTATCGGAGGCATACTTCATTCTCCCAACTGTCGTATAACACTATTGCCCCTTATACTGCACGCTCGAGGCCAATAAACAAAAATTTATTAAATATCAAAAACTTATTTAGAAAAAAAAGAAAGGTGAACTACGTCACATGAGAATTTCGAGAAAAAAAGTCGCAGATGAGCCATTAACTGTAAAAATTGCTGACTAGAGGTAGCCGATTGGTCAGCTTTAAATCACTTTTCCACTTGAATTTGTCTTCTCCCCCTCCTCTGCGCCAGACAACAGCGTAAGCCTAACGGCCTAGCCCCATAGACAAAGCCAGCTTGTTGACAGCCTTTTGTCCTATGCCCGAAATACGCGTAAAAAAAATGGACGCTTGGCGTCCACTCTTAGGTTGTATCTATGTCGGGACGTCATTTATCTCGACAGGGCTTAGGCCTCTACCAGCCAACCATGCGAGTCCTCTCCCTAATGGGATAGTCATTTCCCGCAGAGTCCTGCATGTGAAAGCGTAGCGACTGCAGATCCAGTCCGACATTTCTCCGCACGACAAAATGCAAATGCGGCCCAGTGGAAAAGCCAGTGCTGCCGGAACGCGCCAGCGCCTGACCGCGCTCCACCCGGTCACCGGGACGCACCTGTAAACTCCCCTGTAAAATATGCGCATACATGCCTGTAGTGCCGTCGTCATGCAGAATCATGACGAAGTTGGCTTTATCCAGGAAATAGGCGAATGCCGCGCTGCCAATGCTGTAATTCTCCTCCACCGCCATCACCACCCCGCCCCGGGCGGCGTGAATATAGCTGCCGACCGGCATGGCGATATCCACGGCATAGGTGTTGGGTTCTTCAGTATGCGAAAACTGACCGTTAAAGCCCTGGGAAATGACGTAGGATTCGCCCCCTGCGAACGGCGGCGAGTATACCGCGTTGTAATCAGGTTTGGCCTCGGGATCGCCAGGGATGTAGTAATACTGGTAGTCCACCTGGCCCTGAATCTTGAAATAGCGGGTGGCCTCAGCCTCCACCAGGATACTGTCCCGCTTATACTCACCCTTGTCCCGCACCTGCAACAAAAACTGCACAGGACCTCGCCACGGATTCGTAGCTGTCAGAATCGTGACGTTATCCTCTACTTTGGAAGTAATAACAGGCTTGTCCTGAGAGTCGCGGGAAGAGGTCAGTTTCACTTGTTCATGCTTGCCCTGCTGCGGCGCCTTATCGGTGAAATGCCAGCGACCGCTGGCGTCCTGATACTTATAGACGGTCTGCGCCGCACTGGAAAAAGCGCACAGACAGGCTGCCGCCAGGGAAAAGTAACGAAGGAATTTCAAAGGCGCGGGACTCCGGGTAGATAACTGCTTCTGAACGCATGACAGCCTGAGCTGAACATCCTTAGGAAATATACCAATCCTGGGCTTTTCCGTCCTCTACCTTGTTCACTTTCGTGCTAAGCTCATTGAAGACGGCGCCGCTTCGCGCCCGTTATTCAGCGGGAGTTCGGGAACCGTCATTTTTTGTTAAATCAGGACCTTCGATGTTTCAGGATATCAGTTCATTGCTTATCCGGGCGCTTTATATCGGCGACCAGATAGATGTTCGACAGTTGGAAAAAGTAAAAGCCTGCGCACGTAATCCACTTACGTTGATGGTGGAGCAGGAAGCCGCCTACGTGACCATCTTCCGCTACGGCGTAGTAGTGATGTTCAACGTCAAACCTCAGGACGAGGCGGCGCTGATGCGGGAAATTATGCTGCATACCAAACGCCCGCTGGATAAACCCGTGGTGGAAGAGTCGGAACTCTCCATCACCACCACGCCGTCCGACACCGTCGCCGACAACATCATCAGCGTGTTTGCGCCCACTGTGGAGAAGCTACAGATCATCGCCGACGCGATGGCGAAATCCGTGATCCTGGAATTCTATGAGCTGGAGGAGAGCCGCAACCTGGAGCGCATCAGTCCCCTTGCGGAATTCCTGCACTCTCAGGGGCGCACCGGCGCCAAGACGCAGGAGCTACTTAAGCAAATCGGTAAGGTGCTGCTGAATCAGCAGATCATGGTGGGCCGCGTCGAAGTGGGCGAAAAGCCGGATCTGCTGTGGGACTTTCCAGAGCTGGAGCGCTTCTACCTGCGTCTGTCCGATGAGTTTGAAATACGGGAGCGGGACAAGGCGCTTGAGCGCAAGATGGAAATCATTTCCCGCACCTCGCAAACCGTACTCGACATCATTACCGCCAAACGCAGTCTGCGGGTGGAGTGGTATATCGTCATCCTGATCGTGTTTGAGATACTGCTGACGCTCTACGAGCTGTTCTTCACTCACTGATTCAATCGAACGCGGGGCCTCTTGGCCCCGTTTTTCAATCCGTCATTCTGACGCCGCCTTCATACTGCAGCAGGTGCATGCTGTACATGTCATCCTCCGCCAGCCATACCCGACGCGACTGCCAACCCGCCGACGCCGCCAGATCCTGGAACCGCTCCACGGTGTACTTGTGAGAGTTTTCCGTATGGATGGTTTCGTCTTTCGACAGATGGAAGTACTTGCCGCCCACTGCGATAAATTGGTCGCACAGGCTGCGTAAATGCATCTCTATGCGACTCTTCGTTTCATTGAAGCGGGCTTCATGGGCGAACTGCTCCAGCGTCAGCTCCGCACCCAGCTCCTGCTGCATGCGGCGCAACAGGTTGAGATTGAACTCTCTCGTCACGCCACTGGCGTCATCGTAGGCGCGCAGCAGAATGCGGCGGTCTTTCAAGGTGTCCACGCCAACCAGCAGATACCCGCCTTCCCCCAGCGTACGCCCGACCCGGTAGAGAAAACGTCGCGCGTCCTTCGCCTCCAGATTGCCGATCGTGGAGCCGGGGAAGAAGCCCATGCGAGGCCCAGCAGTGTCCGGCAGCGGTTGCGCTTCCATGAAGTCGCCCACGACCGGCGTCACCGTTAAAGCAGGATAACGCTGGCTCAGGTTTTTAACGCTCTCCAACAGAAAGGTTTCTGAAACATCAATGGCGACGAATCCATCGACCTGGGGATGCGCATCCAGTAGTCGCTGCACCTTTTCGCAGTTTCCACAACCAAACTCCACGATCTGTCCGATATGCGGGAGTCTCTGCGCCATTTCCCGGGCCACGTAATCGATCATGCCCATTTCCGTGCGAGTCAGATAATACTCGTCCACGTCACATATCTGCTCGAACAGCTCCGAACCGCGCTGGTCGTAAAAGTATTTACACGGCAGCGTTTTCGGCCAGCCGGACAGGCCCTGCACCACGTCCGCTAAAAACGCCTCATCAATAACTTCGTGTTCACATAGATCCTTAATGACTGGTTCAATCATCTCGCGCCAACCTCACTCCTGTCGCCTGCCAACGTTGATGGGGATAAAAGAAATTGCGATAGCTGGCCCGCAACAACCGCCGCGGAGAGGTAAAAGCGCCCCCGCGCAACACAAACTGACCACACATGAACTTGCCGTTATATTCTCCCAGGGCTCCCTCCAACGGTTTGAAGCCTGGGTAAGAGGAATAGGCGCTCTGCGTCCATTCCCATACGTTGCCGAACATATCCGCCAGCGCCTGCCCCTGCTGAGGCCGGCTGACAGAGGGGGTCCAGCGCCCCTGTTCCATAAAGCGACCAGGCGCCACGCCGCCCGAGTCCCCGTCTTTGGCTATGCCCGCTAGGTAGCTGCGAGCGGCGATTTCCCATTCGGCTTCACTGGGTAAACGCGCCTGAGCCCAGCGGGCGTAGGCGTCCGCCTCGAAATAGTTCACATGGCACACGGGCTCGTCCGGATTGAGAGGCGTCAGACCGTGAGGAGTGAATCGCAGCCAGCCGCCATCACGTTTGATCCAGTACAAGGGAGCGCGCCAGTCTTCCTGCAACCGCGCCGCCCAACCGTCGGAAAGCCAAAGTTGTGGGTCGTCATAGCCGCTGGCGTCCATAAACGCCAGCCATTCGCCATTGGTCACAGGCCGGGAAGCGAGACGAAAGGGCTCCTGAAACACCTTGTGACGGGGACCTTCGCAGTCGTAGCTGAAGCCTTTGCTGAGCGCGCCGATTTCAAATAAACCGCCGTCGCTGTCGAACCATTCCAGAGGGGCGGCGGACTTGGATTCTGTATCAGGAGGAAGCGGCGGCTTCCAAGCGGGATAGGCGGGGTTGAAGCTGAGAGCATGCAGCATATCGGTGATCATGAGTTCCTGATGCTGCATTTCGTGATGCAACCCCAGTTCCACTCGCTGCAGTAATTGCGGGTCCGGGTCAGGCTTACTCAACAGAGCGAGGATATGGCGATCGACATGCTCGCGGTACGCCAGCGCCTCTTCCAAAGAAGGCCGGCTCAGCATGCCTCGTCGCGCCCGGGGATGCCTCTCCCCCAACGCTTCATAATAAGAATTGAAGTAATAGCGGAAGCCATCGTTCATGCGCTCATAACCGCTCATGAACGGGGCGAGAATCAGTTCTTCGAAAAACCAGCTTGTGTGGGCGAGATGCCACTTGATAGGGCTGGCGTCGTTCATGGACTGCAGCAGCATGTCCTCAACGCTTAATCCCTGGATCAGCTCATGGGAGGCGCCTCTGACGGCCGAAAAAAATTCGGCCAGAGTCTCCTTCGTCACCGCCATAGGTTCTATTCCTTGTTCTTGATGGGGTTTGACGTAGGCTGCCCGAACGGCGGATCAGAAGACGGCCGGCGCCGCCCGGTTCACAGCGGAAGTTCGGGTACTGCGAGCTCTCACATCACCATAGCAGACAAATTTCACAAATGCCTGATCAATTAATGCTCTCCCGTACGGCGGCTGAATTACCCGCCAAAGCCCATGGGGCCGGGCTTACAGACTCTGACGCCTTTAAATTTCAATGCGTCCAGAAGGAAGCAAAGCGTTCCCTCTACTGACCCTGATCACGCGTTTATACTCGCGAAATCTGACTGACAGGCTTTTTTATAGCCAATCAGTCTAATAATAGATCAAAAAACAACCTAAGCTTAAAATAGGTTCTTATGGCCATCCCCTCGTAGTCCAAGCAGTAAGAGGTAGCAGGCTATGAAAGTACGCGCAGGCGAATCTGATCGCTCCTGGTTCCGTAGTGAGCGATTCATCCATACTTCCGACGGGTGGTATTTCATGACCCGGGAAAACACCCAGGAAGGCCCATACCAATCCATCACCGAAGCTGAAAACGAACTGGCCATGTATATCCGCATGACGATTCAGGCAGACCAGTTCTCCAACGCCTGAGCCAGCTTCCTGGCGACTTTCCCCTCAATCCTGCCGCGCCAGTGTGACAGAATCATGTCCCCGGCCCGGGCATTGCGGCGCGGGTATCATTTTGCCGCCGGATCGCCAATAATCTGCACCATGATCATGTCGGCGCGAGGCCGGCGTCCGCGCGAATTGAATACCTACCGGAAATGCCCCAATGCCTGCTTACTTACAATGGATTCTTATTTTGGTCGGTTTGGCCGTCTGTCTGTTTCTGGGATTTTTTATCCGTCGCCAACTCCGCACTTTGCAAGAACACCGACGACTGGAGGCGGAGCAGCAAAACCGCACAGAAGCGAATCGCGCCCACGCCATTGAGAGCATCACGGTGCTGGCCCGCTGTATCCTGTCTGATCAGGTAGAATTGTCTGAAGGAAGCATTCGCATCAAAGTGTTGCTCGACGCCGTCGACCCCAGCCTGCATGAGCGCGAGCCCTACGCCATCTTCAGTAAGATCTACAAAGAAACTGAGCACATGCCTACACATGGCGCCCGCAAGGAAGTGGACAAGCGCTTTCTATTCAAGCTGGACAAGCAGCGCTGGGACCTGGAAGAAAAATATCGGGAGCAGATTATTGATGCCTCCAAGGCGATTCTGGAGCATTCATTCTAAGGACTGGCGTCCGTCAATAAAGGCCCCGCAGAACGGGGCAAAAGGACTAAAGTCTCTGGGGTTTACACAAAAAATCAATTCCAGAGCTTCGGAGGAACCACTCCTCGGGACACAAGTTCTTTGATCAATTCCGGCTCCAGTTCATGTGCGAACTTCCGGAAATATTTCTGGATGATGATGTCAGACGATTGCGATGACTTGGTTATAAGCTCCATGCGCGAACTTTCTTCGGAAAGCCGGTAACGTTCGCCGAATCGACGGCGGAACTGATACTCCAACTGCTGCAAGTGATAAATGCTGGCTTGATTGAAAATAAGCGCGCCCATGACAGCCCTCCTGTCGGTAAAGTTTGTTAAGCGCCTTCGGTGATGATTATGTCCGTCTGCAGGCCTTATATGGCAGGCGTTGCGAGTGGATCGGTTGGTTGATGGTTCTTAAAGAGCTTACAACTTAACTATAGACACAGTTTTGAAATAATGTGAAACCTGTCACATTATTTTTTAATTCCCGCTTACATAAAGTAACCACGAAGAGGAGCTTAATCCTTGGAACGGATCAGCTGCGTGTGGCGTCCGCCAGGTTGTCCGCCAGACTCTTCATATCTTCGGACATACTGAGCAATTCCTGCAGCACATCCTCGGCGCGCTCGCGGGTCAGGCCGAGATCGTCCCATATGGACTGAGGCGCAGGTTGCGCCGGACCTTCGCCGATGCCGTGTTTACGCAACAGCTGGGTGGCGACGAACAGCAAGGCGCTGTAAACCGCATAATCGCCGTTGAAGTAGGGGTTTTTCTGATAACGCAGCGCCACGCAGACTTCTTCCGGCATGTTCCACATTTCCATCAACTTGCCGCCCATCTGCTCCCGGGTGATGCCTAACAGAAACTGTTCGCAGTTCTCGGAGTCGACGTGTCGATTGGCTTCGTTGTAACGGCCAATCAGCGAGAAGTGCGGTGGAAACACATGGGCCAACACCAGATAGCCGAAGTTGTGCAACAGTCCAACCAGATACGCCAGTCCAAATTCGGGACGACGCTCTTTCGGTATCGCCGTGGTGAGCGCGCCGCACAGCGTGGCGGTCCATACCGCCTGCTCCCAGTAGGGAGTAAAACCGTCGCCGCGTTCCTCAGGCACTTCCAACGTCCTTCCCAACGCCAACCCCATAGACAGGTTCATAACCAGATCAAACCCCAGCACCCGCACGATGGCGTCATGCACTGAGCGGATCTTGCCTGGAGCGGCGTAAAACGAAGAGCTGGCCCAACTGACCACCTGAGCCGACAGGCTGGGGTCGGTTTCCACAATATCCGCCAGTTCGGAAATGCCCGCTTCCGGATCGACGCGCAGTTTGATGATGCGTTGGGCGGTTTCCGGCAACGGTGGCATTTCCAGCGTATCTTCCAGGCGGCGCTGAATACGCAGACTGGTGAAGCTGGAAATCGCCTTGTTGATCTGATCCATGTCTTTCGCCGGCTGATTGTGGTTAACGGCGATTTCAGGCAGGCGCACGCTGATCTGCATGCTCTTGACCGTCCCCATGGCGGCCTCAAACAGGCGTCGGCTCATGCACAGATATTTGTCTTCTTCCGAGGAGGGCAGGAAAATCTCATCCAGTGCGCTCAAGCGGGCGTCAATCACCGCTTCGCAGCCGGTCAGATCCGGCAGCGCCGGCACTTCATACCATTGCAGGCGCTTGCGCAGTTCATCCAGTTCCGCCAAAGGCAAAGCCCGCAAGTTGCGGCCAACGCCCTCATTAAGCCGGTCCAGATCAAGGATAGTGCTTTCAGGTATCACCGCCTGCAGAACGCCGGCCTCGTCGTGCAGCATAATCGCCCGCACTCTCGCTTCCGTCGGCGCGTCTTTGCCCGTTACCTCCCGCACCTTGGCGGCGTCTTCCGCCAAGTCACTCCTTTGAGTGCTGTAGTCCTCTAATAAACGCGCAACGGCTGCTGGAACGGCCATATCTCTTATCGCCTCGTATGGGAGAAATAAAATAAACCGGCTTCTAATATCAGGGGGATTTTTCATCATTACTTTAATTGTAGCTTAGCAGGTTTCGGGGGTTCTGCTGGCTTAGAGTATCTTTTGTAATGATTGGTAAGGGATTGCTAAGCGCGCCCGCTCAGACCTTGCCGTATAACGCGCGGTGGCCGATCCAGCGGCGGATGAGGGCTTCCGTCACGTCCGCCTGATCGATGACGCTCAGGGCCATTTCTTTCACTACCGGCAACCACTGTCGGTCCCGCTGCAGATCGGCGATGCGGAATTGAATCAAACCGGTTTGCCGGGTGCCGAGCACTTCTCCCGGGCCACGGATCTCCAGATCCTTCTCTGCAATGACAAAGCCGTCGTTGCTGTCCCGCATGACCTGCATGCGCGCCTTGCCGGCCAGAGACAACGGCGGGTGATACATCAGCACACAATAACTTTCGTGACTGCCGCGCCCGACCCGGCCGCGTAGCTGATGCAGTTGCGCCAGCCCCAGGCGCTCAGGGTTTTCGATAATCATCAGGCTCGCGTTGGGCACGTCCACGCCGACTTCGATAACCGTGGTAGCCACCAACAAGTGCAGACGATTGTTTTTGAAGTCTTCCATGACGGCGGTTTTCTCCGCCGCTTTCATCCGCCCATGCACCAGGCCTACGCGCAAATCCGGCAGGGCTTCCGCCAAGTTCGCCGCCGTCGCTTCCGCAGCCTGACACTGCAGCACTTCGGACTCTTCAATCAGGGTGCATACCCAATAAGCCTGACGCCCTTCCAGACACACTTTGCGCACGCGCTCCACCACATCATCCCGCTTGATATCGGGTATGACCGCTGTCACCACGGGCGTGCGTCCCGGCGGTAATTCGTCGATCACCGAGGTGTCCAGATCCGCGTAGGCGCTCATCGCCAGAGTGCGGGGAATCGGCGTCGCCGTCATGATCAGCTGATGAGGAGCCTGCCCGGAACGGGCGCCTTTCTCCCGCAGCGATAGCCGCTGATGCACGCCAAAGCGGTGTTGTTCGTCGATAATAGCGAGGCCAAGTCGGGCGAACTCAACTTGGTCCTGAAACAACGCATGGGTGCCGATAGCCAATTGCGCTGCGCCGGATGAAATCGCATCCAGCACCTTTTGCCGCTCACTGGCCTTAAGCTTGCCGTTAAGCCACACCACGCTGACGCCCAGAGGCTCCAGCCACTGACTCAGTGTCTTGAAATGCTGTTCTGACAATATTTCCGTCGGCGCCATCAACGCCGCCTGATGACCGGCTTCAATGGCGAACAACGCTGACGCC
Organism: Hahella sp. CR1; assembly: GCF_029813005.1. Classification (NCBI taxonomy): domain Bacteria; kingdom Pseudomonadati; phylum Pseudomonadota; class Gammaproteobacteria; order Oceanospirillales; family Hahellaceae; genus Hahella; species Hahella sp. CR1. The sequence continues at coordinate 1,167,838 of NZ_JAPELK010000001.1, read as the reverse complement.
GCCGCCACGACGGTCTTGCCAGAGCCGACGTCTCCCTGCACCAGACGCAACATGGGAACCATGGCGCGCACATCCTGCTCCACTTCTCCGATAACGCGTTTCTGCGCGCCAGTCAGAGCAAACGGCAGTTGTTCGATAAAACGCTGCTGCAAGGGGCCAGCCTGCAAAGCCGGGGCCGGTTGCGACTGTACTTCCTGCCGCAATTGCAAGAGGCTGAGATGGTGCGCCAGCAGCTCTTCCGCCACCAGTCTCTGTTGGTTGGGATGACGACTTTCCGCCAGCGCCGTCACATTGGCGCCCACTGGCGGATGATGCAGGTAATCCAGCGCCGTATTCAGCTCCGGCATCTGATAATGACTGCGTAATTCCTGGGGCAGCCAGTCTTTGATGGGGTAACGACGCATCAGCGTCAGCGCCTGTTGGCACAGATCGCGCAAACGTTTTTGCAGCAGACCTTCTGTCGTCGGGTAAATGGGCGTGAGACGCTGCTCCATTTCCGCCGGCTTTAACTCGTCCACCTGCGTGGTTTCAGGATGATACATTTCCAGTCCGCTACGGCCGAGGCGCGCCTCGCCGTAACACAGAAACTTGCGACCGGGGCTGAAGCGATTCTTCTGCTGCGCAGTGAAGTAGTAAAAACGCAGGCCGATCTCACCGCTATCGTCGCGCACCCGCACCAGCAGACTGCGTTTGCGTCCCAGCTCGACCCGGGAGTCCACCACCGTCGCTTCGACTTGCGCTGGCATGCCCACTCGCACCTGTGCAACCGGCGTCACACGGGTGCGATCCTCATAACGGAGGGGTAAGTGAAACAGCAGGTCCTGCACCGTGTGCAGGCCCAGCTTCGCCAGTTTTTCCGCCAGGGCCGGTCCGACGCCTTTCAGTTCGGTCAACGGCTGTTCAATAGACACGCTAAGGCGATCCTTTTCCGTCTTGCTTTAACTGGCGCGCTTCTCAACCACCCTGCACTGTCCCGCCGCCAGCGCCACCATATCGATCGCTTTCGGGCGCGGGAAGGTGACGCGCCAGGCCAGGCCTACTGTGCGATAGGGCGCTGGAGATTTGAATGGCCGCGTCGTCAGCAAACCGCTGGCGTAGCGGTCTTCCCGCACGGCGGATAGAGGGAGAACAGTGATGCCAAGGCCGGAAGCGACCATGTGGCGAATGGTTTCCAGCGAGCTGCCTTCCGTGATGATATGCGCCGGCCGGTCGCTGCGGGGCGGTTCTTTACCCATACGGTTGAACAGTTCCGGGCAGGCGTCCAGCACCTGATCGCGGAAGCAGTGTCCCGGTCCCAGCAACAGCAGGTCGTGTGCGGGCAGCATTTCGCTGTCGATTTCGTCGTATTGAGACAGCGGATGATCTTCCGGCATCAACACAACAAAAGGTTCGTCATACAGCGGCAGGGTCACGACTTCCGGCTCATTGAACGGCAGCGCCACGATAATGGCGTCCAGCTCGGAGTGACGCAGCTTCTCCCGCAATACGGCGGTGTAGTTCTCTTCTATATATAGCGGCATTTGCGGCGCCGCCCGGTGCAACTCAGGCATCAGGTGGGGAAACAGGTAGGGCCCGATCGTATAAATCGCGCCAACGCGCAGCGGTTGCGACAACTGGTCTTTACCCGCCTGGGCGATATCCTTGATAACGCTGACCTGATCCAGCACGCGCAACGCCTGATCTACGACACGCTTACCTGTGTCAGTGACAGTGATATGGCTCTTGCTGCGCTCGAACAGGGTGACCCCCAGTTCATCCTCCAGCTTTTTCACCGCCACGCTCAAGGTGGGCTGACTGACGAAACAGCGCTCAGCGGCGCGGCCGAAATGCTTCTCTTCAGCCAGAGTGACAATGTAACGCAATTCAGTCAGAGTCATGTGTTTCTCACTATGTTGTTTTCCATCCGTTAAGCGCCAGTCATCTTTCCGGACGACTACTTATCGGCTCAAATCTTTTTATGGACCGTCTCTGAGACCAGGAGTTCCTGCTTTCCCCTGGAAAAACATTTCAGAACGCCAGGGAATACTCTACCCTGCATCACTGGTTTTCAAGGGTTCCGAATGCGCCAATTTATACGCCCGGCGCGCCGGTTAAGAAACCGCTTCGCAGACTTGGCTTAATAGTCTGACCATATTGAACTTTTCGACTTAATAGCCAAGAGCTAGCATAAGCCTGATTGGAGATAGACGCAATGCATCAACCACGCCTGCTGCTACTCGGTTTTGGAGCGCTGAATCGCCAGGTGGCGGCGCGTCTGCAAGACCGTTTTGACATCCTCGCAGTATCGCGCACGCCACAACAACCGGAAGGCGTCACTCACTGTGCGCTGGATCTGGAGCAGGATGCTTTGGACGCCCTGCCCGTCGATATCGACGTCGCCATTTATTGTCTCACGCCCTCCGCCTTTACGCCGGAAGGCTATGAAGCCGTTTACGTGAAAAGCCTGCAACGCGTTCTGAACCGCCTGCGCAGTGGTTCAATAAAGCGATTGTTGTTTGTTTCCTCCACCAGCGTGTATGGCCAGGAAAACGACGAATGGGTCGATGAAGACAGCGCCACGGAGCCTGCCAGTTTCTCCGGCGCCACACTGCTGCAGGCGGAAGCCTTGTTGGCGGACGCCGATATCGCGACGACCGTGGTGCGCTTTTCCGGTATCTATGGCGCTGGCCGCACGCGCCTGTTACAGCAGGCGCTGGATGGGCAGATCGCCCTCTCAGGCCCGAGCGGCTACACCAATCGCATCCATGAACAGGACGCAGTAGGCGTGTTATGTCATTTAGCGGAACTCGCTATGGCCAAGCCGCTGCAACCCTGCTATCTGGCCAGCGACTGCGAGCCGGTGCGAATGCACGACGTGGCGCAGTGGATTCGGGAACAAGCTTGCTCCCGCGTGGAGTGCGCGCAGGAAGCCGCGCCAGCCCAGCAAAAACGCCGCGCAGGCAGTAAACGCTGCGCCAACCAACGGCTACTGGCCAGTGGTTTTCGCTTCAGCTATCCCACATTTCGAGAAGGTTATGGGGAAATGATTGAGGCTTATATCGCCCAGAACAGTCAGGCGAATACAAAAGAGTGAAGATCAGAAGCTAGCGGGGAAAGCTTCCCGGTCCGGAGCAGGACCGGGGAGAAGAAATCAGCGGATCAGGAAGTCACCATGATGCCGTCCATTTCCACCAGAGAGCCTTTCGGCAACTGGGAAATGCCAATCGCGGCGCGAGCGGGATAAGGCTCTTTGAAGTAAGTCGCCATGATTTCGTTGACGGTAGCGAAGTTGCTCAGGTCGGTCAGATAGATATTCAGCTTGACGATATCGCCCAGATCGCCGCCGGCGGCGCGGCATACAGCGCGCAGGTTATCGAATACTTGCTTGGTCTGTTCAGCGAAATCGCCGCTCACCAGTTCCATCGTTTCGGGATTCAACGGAATCTGGCCGGACAGGTATACGGTTTGACCGGCTTTAACCGCCTGGGAGTAAGTGCCGATCGCCTTGGGCGCATTTTCAGTCTGGATAACGGATTTATTAGTCATATCTGTTGCCTCATTATTCTCGTTCCGCCGCGGACAACGCCGCCTTGGATATAGTTACCGCCGATACTGTGTTGAAAGAACGGCATCATACCGGATTTCTCCGGTTTGCGAATACTGTCAGACAGTACTCAGGAAACGGATCAGTTAACAGGATGGATAAGGTTGGCGCGGCGTTCCCGGCCGCTTAGTGTTTCACCCTGGAAATGGAAGTCACCGCCAACAGATGACGCAGGCGGCGCATGACCCGCGCCAAGTGGATACGGCCCTGAACTTTAATGATCAGGCTCACCACGCTGAGACGGGCGTTTTGCTCTTCCACATTGATTTTCTCGATATTGCCGTCGGCCATGGTGACCGCGCTGGCGATTTCGGCGATGACGCCCCGCTGGCGCTCCACTTCGACCCGCAAGGCCACGGAGAACTCATCAGTGATGTTCTTGGCCCAGGTCAGATGGATGCAGTGCTCGGGGTCGTGGAGGAATTTCTTGATCTTGTCGCAGGTTTCAGAGTGAATCATCAATCCTGCGCCGCGATTGATGACGCCGACGATAGGATCGCCGGGAATCGGCTTACAGCAGTGCGCCAGATTCAACACCTGTCCATCAGCGCCTTCCACCATCAAGGACGGCTTGTTATCGTCCTCGCGGTATTCCATGTCATGGCTTTCCGTCGGCTCGCCGTCAGACACCAGTTGGCGGGCCACGATATACGCCATGCGGCTGCCCAGTCCGATTTCCTCAAGCAGGCGGTCGAAACTGCTGGCCTGATTGTGCTTGAGCACTTTTTCTTTGTGCTGCTCGCTGATGTCGTCGAGTCGTTTGCCGAACGCCTGCAGGTTTTTCTTCAGCAGGCGACGCCCCAGTTCGCGGGATTCGCTCTGACGCTGCTGCTTCAGATAGTGCCGGATGTTGCTCTTCGCCTTGCCGGTGACGACAAAGTTGAGCCATGCCGGGTTCGGCTTGGCGCCGGGCGCGGTAATAATTTCCACGGTTTGCCCGCTCTTCAGCGGCATACTGAGTGACGCCAAGTGCTTGTTAATGCGGCAGGCTACCGTGGAGTTGCCGATATCCGTGTGTATCGCATAGGCGAAGTCCACCGGAGTCGCCCCGCCGGGCAGCTCCATGATGCGGCCCTTGGGCGTAAAGATGTAGATTTCGTCCGGGAACAGGTCGATTTTGACGTGCTCGATGAATTCCAGGGAGTCGTCCGCCCGCTCGCGCAGCTCCATCAAATCCTTCACCCACTTCTGCGCCCGCATCTGCTGGTTATCCGCCAGGTCGGAAGTGGCGCTCTTGTAAACCCAATGCGCCGCAATGCCGCTGTTGGCGACTTTGTCCATTTCTTCGGTGCGGATCTGGATTTCGATATTGACGTGGGAGCCGAACAGCGTGGTGTGAATGGATTGATAACCGTTGGCCTTGGGCAGGGCGATATAGTCTTTGAAGCGGCCCGGCACTGGTTTGTACATGCCGTGGACCACCCCGAGCGTTCGGTAACAGCTGTCCACGGAGTCGGTAATAATTCGGAAGGCGTATACGTCCATGATGTCATGGAATGAACGTCGCTTGGCCTTCATCTTCTGGTAAATGCTGTGCAGGTGTTTCTCCCTGCCCTGAATGCGCACGGACAGACCGCGCTCCTTCAGTTTGCTTTCCAGCTTGTGCTTGATCTCTTCGATGATCTCGTAATGCGTGCCGCGCAGTTTGCGCACCGCTTCCTGGATATACTTGGCGCGCATCGGGAACATGGCCTGAAACCCGAGGTCTTCAAGCTCCACGCACATGGTGTGGATGCCAAGACGATTGGCGATCGGCGCGTAGATATCCAGCGTCTCCGTCGCAATGCGTCGACGTTTCTCCGGCTTCAGCGGTCCCAGCGTACGCATGTTGTGCAGACGGTCCGCCAGTTTCACCAGGATAACGCGAATGTCCTTGGCCATGGCCAAAGTCATCTTTTGAAAGTTTTCCGCCTGGGCTTCCGCTTTGGATTTAAATTCAATCTGGGTCAGCTTACTGACGCCATCCACCAATTCGGCGATGCTCTCTCCAAACTGGCCGCTGAGCGCGTCTTTGGGAATCCCGGTGTCTTCAATGACGTCATGCAGCATGGCCGCCGCCAGACATTGATGATCCAATTGCAAATCGGCCAGGAGATTGGCCACCGCCAGCGGATGGGTGATGTAAGGCTCCCCGCTTTGCCGGTACTGCCCTTCATGCGCCTGCTCCGCGTAGTAAAACGCTCGCCGCACCACATTGATATGGTGGTTATCCAAATAGGTTTTTAAACGTTCAGCAAGCGCATCAATCGTCGGCACAAGGGACCTTCACAACATAAGCGGTACACAAAATAAAAATGGCGGAGATGAAAAAAACCAGACAATCAGCCCAGATTTTTTACAGCTGTATAAATCAATATAAAGATAAAGAGGGGAATTTCAAGAGAGGGTGAAGTCAGGCCCCTTTGCGGGGCCCGGACGTTAGTCTTCGTCTTGCTCAAGCATCTCAGATGTGATGAGGCCTGCAGCGATTTCGCGCAGTGCGACGACAGTGGGCTTATCATTTTCCCACTCGACCTTAGGGTCTTTGCCATACTGGCTGATCTGACGAGCGCGCTTCGAAGCCAGCATGACTAGCTCAAAACGGTTATCTACATGATCCAGACAGTCTTCAACGGTTACTCGCGCCATAACACACCCTTTACCAGTGCCAGTTCAGAAAATGACCGCGTAGTTTAGGCTAACTCGACTGGGATGACAACATCCCGCGGAGTTCGGCTTCGAAGCGCACTTGCTGTACGGATAAACGCAGTCGCTCAGCCCGGAAAACGGACTTCAAATCCGCCAGTGCGTGATCGAAGTCATCGTTGAATACAAGATAGTCGTATTCCGGATAATGGGAAATTTCATTCGCCGCTTCCTGCAAACGACGCTGAATTACTTCAGCGCTGTCCTGGCCGCGAGACTCCAGGCGCTGTTGCAAGGCTTCCAGAGACGGAGGCAGGATGAAGATGGATTTGGCTTCCGGACGCAGCTTGCGCACCTGTTGCGCGCCCTGCCAGTCAATTTCCAGGATAACGTCAACGCCTTTCGCCAGGGTCGATTCCACCCAGACCTGAGACGTGCCGTAGAAATTGCCGAACACTTCTGCGTGCTCCAGGAAATCTCCCGCCTGCGCCTGCGCCAGAAACTCTTCGCGGGAGATGAAAAAGTAATTCACCCCATCCTGTTCACCCGGACGCACCTGACGGGTCGTGTGGGAGATGGAGACTTGCGCCAGTTTATCTTCTTTGAGTAAAGCCGACACCAAACTGGTCTTACCCGCCCCGGAGGGCGCTGAAATAATATATAACTGACCTCTGGCCATGAGATATCCTTCGTTATTCTGGGTGCTGGCGAAAAATGATTAAGTAATCCGGTCAGTTAACAAATCAAGTTAACCTACGAATTCCAGTTAACCAACACGCTCTAGTTAATCAACAATAGTACCAGAGTTGTGATGGGTTGTAGCGGACCTTTGCATTCAGAGGCCGCTCCGTGCAATCCTGCAACAGGCGATAAACGCCCATGTATACAACTCTGATTCGTAGAAGTTATGGCAACACGTTTCGGTTTCGACCTCCGCGCTCTGAGTATTTTCGCCCACGTCGCCAAGACCGGGAATATGAGCCACTCCGCTGAGCAGCTGGGAATGACGCAAAGCTCGATCTCGCAGGCTTTGTCCAAGCTGGAGGAGTCGCTGCAGACCCGGCTGTTCGATCGCACGGTCCGTCCCATGGAGCTGACCAGCGCCGGGCGCTTCCTGTACGACCGCAGCACCGCCCTGTTGCAGGAAGCGGAGCAGACCAGTCAGGCCATTCTGCAATCGGATTTCGCGCAATTGCGCCTCATAAAGATCGCGTTAACCGATTCCATCGTCACCTCGGTGGGACGGTCGCTGCTGGATGCGGTGAAAAAACGCGCCCATGACTGGTCGATCAGCACAGGGCTATCGCATCTGCACGGCCATTCCCTGCTGTCGCGCAACACCGATATTATTATTTCTGATGACGCCTTAGAGGATTACGCTGATCTGTCCCGTTACCGCATCCTGCGAGAACCCTTCATTCTGGCCCTTCCCAACGACTACAAAGGCCCCGCCGATGACCTCAACAAACTGGCGGCGGAGTTGGACTTTGTCCGTTACGGCGCTCATTCCCTCATAGCTCGGGGCATCGAACGGCACTTACGCGCGGTGCGGGTGGAAGCTCCAGACAGGCTGCAGTTGGATAACTCCTACGCCATTGTCTCCGCCGTGTCGGCGGGCATGGGCTGGACGATCACCACGCCTCTGTGTTTATTCCAAAGCGGCATCAAGCAGCATCACGTACAAATCCGCCGTTTGCCGGGAGAACAGCTGTTCCGCTCGATTACTCTGACTGCCCGCAAGGGAGAGCTGGGGGACTTGCCCCGGGAAGTCGCCCAGGACTGTATCGCTATATTGAAGCAGGATTTCCTGTCGTTGATGGCGACGGAACACCCCTGGATGATGGAGTATCTGACTTTAGGGGATTAAAAAAACGGCCGCGTCTGGCGTCGCCCCATGGGACGCTAGCGCAGCCAAAGAGGGTTGAGGGGGAACGCGCAGAGCCCGACTCTGCGTGTGTCCGATACAATATGTCCGATACAATCCGCCCGATATAAACAGTGCGCCTGGTATAAACAGTGCGCCCGATATAAAGGGCAGAGAGGGCTTAACGGGTCAGCCGTCCTCCTGCGAAAAAGTTGATGATCCACTGCATCATCAAACGATCATCCACCGGCGCCGATAGAGACGTCTTGCCTTCGCGAATGCGCGGCGCTGGAATGCGATCCGTGCGTTTTTCCATCAAGGCGCTGGAGTACGCCTTGCTGAATTCAGGATGCCCCTGCACCGTCATCAGATCAGAGCCGTACTGCAACAGGTAGAAGGGACAGAAGGTACTGCTCGCCAGCACCTCCGCGCCTTCCGGCAACTGCGTGATCTGATCCTGATGGCTGACCACCAGGTCCAGGGAAGGCTGATAAGGCTCCATCCAGTTTTTGCGCACGCCAATCTGATTGAAGGACATACCCACGCCCCAGCCGCGATTGGACTTCTCCACCTGGCCTCCCAGCGCTTTGGCCAATAATTGATGGCCAAAGCAGATGCCCACAAACTTTTTCCCCGCCGTAGCGACCGCCAGCACAAAACTCTCCAGCTTTTCGATCCACTGCGCGCCGTCATTCACGCCATGGCGACTGCCGGTGGTGATGTAGCCGTCGCAGGCGTCGACGGAGTCCGGCAGTTCGCCGTCCATCGCCCGATAGGTGACGAAAGTCCATTGCGGCGCCAGCTCTCCCAACGCCGCTTCAAACATCGCCGGATAATTCCCAAATTCCGGCTGTAATTCCTCCATAACGTCGTCACACTGCAAAATGCCAATTCTCATCCGCCTCTCCCTGCCTTCAAAGACGTCCATGTACTGCGTTTCTGAAGAGTTCGGCGTACTGGCCGGCATCGAACGCAACCGGGTTGCCGCCGGCGGAGGGATCTTCCACCGCCATGGCGCCGACTCGCTCCGCGTCGCTGTCGTTAATGCCGATCGCAGATAAAGCATGTGGAATACCCAGGCTTTCACGCAGCGCCAGCACCCAGTTCAGGAAGCCGTCGAACCCTGGCTCCGACAGGTCCAGATAACGCACCAGACGAGTAATGCGCTCTTCAATCGCCTCGCGGTTCGCCTTCAGCACGTAAGGCATGAGAATCGCGTTGAGCAGACCATGATGCGCGTTGTACAAAGCGCCCAGCGGATGCGCCAGGGCGTGCATGCCGCCAAGGCCTTTCTGGAACGCCGTTGCGCCCATGCTGGAGGCGACCAGCATCTGCGTGCGCGCTTCGATATCGGCGCCGTCTGCGACAGCGCGGGGCAGATAGTCTTTCACCAGACGGATGCCTTCCACCGCAATACCTTCCGCCAGGGGGTGATAAAAAGGCGAACACAACGCTTCCAGATTATGGGAAAGCGCGTCCATCCCCGTCGCAGCGGTGATCGGCGGCGGCAGGCCGACAGTCAGCTCTGGGTCCAGAATCACCAGCGCCGGCAGCATACGCGGATGGAAGATAATCTTTTTGACGTGCTTGGCGGCGTCCGTGATCACCGAGGCCCGCCCGACTTCCGAACCTGTGCCCGCCGTCGTGGGCACGGCGACCACTGGGGCCATGCCAGCTTCATTGACCCGCGTCCAGTTGTCGCCGACATCTTCAAAATCCCATAACGGACGATCCTGTCCAACCATCAGCGCCACCGCTTTGGCGGCGTCCAGCGCAGAACCGCCGCCAAAGGCGATGACGCCATCATGGCCGCCAGCGCGATAGGCAGCGACACCCGCTTCCACATTTTCCCCCGTGGGATTGCCTTGAATGTCCGCAAATAGCCCGCATTGCAGCCCGGCGTCACGGCAGAGAGCGACGGTGTCCTGCACCATCGGCAAGGATTTCAGACCTGGGTCGGTTATCAGCAGAGGCGACCGCATGCCGAGATTACGACAGAGTTCCGGCAGTTCCCGGATACGTCCGGCGCCGGTGCGGATGGCGGTCGGATAATTCCAATTGGCTTGTAGTGCGCTCATGTACAGTCTCTTTAATACGCTCGTTAAAGTTTTTGTTTCGCCATTGTCTATGACTGGCGTTACAGCATCTTGATATGGAAAGACTTGGGCCGGGTCAGGGATTCATAGCCCAGCTTGGACAAGGTGCAGCCGCGCCCGGAGTTCTTCACGCCGGTCCAGGCCAACGCAGGGTCCAGATAATCGCAGCGGTTGATAAAGAAAGTGCCGGTCTCGACCTGCTCGCCCAGCGCCACGCCTGCATCCAGATCCCGCGTAAAAATAGATGCGGTAAGGCCGAATTCGCTGTCGTTCATCAACGCCACGGCTTCCTCATCGGACACCACTTTCTGGATGCCGACAACCGGACCGAAAGATTCTTCGGTCATCACCCGCATGTTGTGATCAACATTGGTCAGCACCTGTGGAGCCAGATAAGGCGTTCCCTCTTTATCCATCTCAAAGTCCGCGGGATTGATATGGGCGACGGCCCCCTGCTCCACGGCTTCGCGCACTTGTCCCCGAACGAATTCCGCCGCAGAAGCTCGCACCAGCGGCCCCAAGGTAGTGTTGGGATCATCGGAGCGCCCCAAACGATAACTTCTGACCAGGGCGACGGCCTTCTCCACAAAGGCGTCGTAAACGGATTCATGCACATAGATGCGCTCAATGCCGCAGCAGGACTGGCCCGAGTTAAAGAACGCCCCATCAATGGTGGTTTCCACCGCGTGGTCAATATCCGCGTCCGCGCGCACATAGGCGGGGTCTTTCCCTCCCAATTCCAGACCTACGCCGATAAAACGGCCTGCGGCGGCGCGCTCGACCATGGCTCCGCCTGGGACGGAACCGGTAAACGCGACGTAGTGAATGTCCGGCGAGCCGATCAGTGCTTCCGTATCCGCATGATTCAAATGCAGGTATTGGAATACGCCGTCAGGCAAGCCTGCTTCACGGAAAGCTTCGCCAATGCGCTCCGCGCACAAAGGCGTTTGCGCGGAATGCTTGAGCAGCACGGCGTTGCCGGCCAGGATCGCCGGAACAATAGCGTTAACCGCCGTCAAATAAGGGTAGTTCCAGGGCGCAATGACAAAGGCCACACCCACGGGCTCACGTTTGATATAACGGCGAAAGCCTGGTTTCTCATCCAGCTCTATCGGCGCCAGCGCTTCTTCCGCGACATCGATCATAAAACGGGCGCGCTCTTCAAATCCGCCCACCTCTCCCGCCGCGTAGCGAATGGGCCGCCCCATTTGCCAACACAACTCTGTCGCGATCTCGTCGCGCTTGGCGACAAAGGCGTCCACCATCTTGCGACAGATGTCCCGCCGCTGAGCTAACGTGGAGCCCTTCCACTCACGTTGGGCTTGCGCCGCTTTAGCCGTAGCGGCGGCGATGGCCGCTTGATCAGCGTAGGGACGCTCAACATAGAGAGATCCGTCCACAGGGGACCAAGTCTTCTGCATAGTGCTCATCTTCGATTCTCTTACCTTTACTTAAAGGATAGTCATGGGACTGAAGGTCATTCTGATCGTCGCGCTAGATAATCTCGAAATAACGCTCCAGCTCCCAATCCGTAATATGGCGACGGAATTCGCGGCCTTCCCAATCACGAGTGGCGGCGTAATGTTCAACAAACTCATTCCCGAATAACTCACGCGCCGCTTCCGAGCGACGCAAGGCCGCCGCGGCGTCCACCAACGTGGACGGCAACGCCAGCTGCCTGGGATGCTCCTGATCGTAGGCGTTACCGGACACCATTTCTTCCGGCTCCAGTTCGTGTTCAATACCGTAAAGACCCGAGCCAAGAGACGCAGCCAGAGCGATATAGGGATTGGCGTCGGCGGAGCCCAGTCGATATTCGACCCGCTGCGACTTGTCCGATCCGGGAATGACCCGCAGCGCGGTGGTGCGGTTTTCGCAGCCCCAGGTCGCATCGGTCGGAGCCCAGAAGCCCGGCACCAAGCGGGAATAGGCGTTCACGGTTTGCGCCATCATCGCCAGCATTTCCGGCATCAGCTTTTGCTGACCGGCGATAAAGTGACGCTGCATCTTGCTCATGTTCATGGGCTGACCGGCTTCATAGAAGGCCGACTTGCCGCTTTCTTTATGGCGCAACGACATATGGATGTGCCCGGATTGTCCGGGATAGTCGTTGGACCACTTGGCCATGAACGTGGCCATCATGTTCTTGCGCTGCGCCCATACTTTGGTGAAGGTCTTGAATAAAGCCGCCTTATCCGCCGCTGCGCAGGCCGAATCCACCGTCAATGCCGCTTCCAGTACGCCAGGTCCGGTTTCGGTGTGCAGTCCTTCCAAAGGGAAGTCCATTTTCTCGCACAGATCCAACAGCTCGTGATAAAGCTCCGCGTGTACGGAGTTACGCAGCATGGAATAGCCAAAGAAGCCCGGCGTGATCGGCTCCAGGTTACGATATCCCTTGGCGCGGGCGGAATGCGGCGTTTCGTTGAACATGAAGAACTCATATTCAAAGGCGGCGTAGGCGTCCAGCCCCATGTCTTCCGCACGACGCAGTACCCGCGACAACACATTGCGCGGACAGATACGCGCAGCGGGCCCATCAAAATCACACAAAAACAACAACATGCCCGGCTCAAAGGGGATATCGCGACAGCTCTCGGGCAGAATTTTCACCGGAGCGTCCGGGTAGCCTGTATGCCAGCCGGTATATTTAACGCCGACATTTTCATAAAGCTGGTCTTGTGAGTCCCAACCCAACACCACGTCACAGAAGGCGAAGCCGCTTTCCAGTGAGGAAAAGAACTTCTCCTTACTCATGTACTTGCCGCGCATAACGCCATCGTTATCAAACAACCCGACCTTCACATGGGTCAGATTGCGCTCTTCCACAATCCGTTTGGCGTCGGCGATAGTTTTTACGTCTCTTGTCTTTATCATTTCTAATCCGCCTTGTTGTGATTCTTGTTCAGTCCTGTTGCAGATAATGATCCTGGAGCCGGCGTGCCGGCCCCGCAATCCCTTTAAGCCAATTAACTCAATTCAGCCTCGGCCTTGGCGATGGCCTCAAACTCTTCCTCAGGGGCTTTCGCCACCAGGTGATGTCGACTATAGAAGGCGAAATACGCCACCATCACCGCATAGAACACGGCTGACCACATCGCCGCCTCCTGGCTGACCAGGAACGTGCTGATGAACGCGGCGACGGACAAGAGCAGCGCGATCCCAGTCGTCAATATGCCCCCTGGCGTGCGGTAGGGACGATGCATATTGGGCTCTTTGACTCGCAGAATGATGTGCGACAGCATCATCATGGCGTAGGAGATCGTAGCGCCAAACACCGCCATGGTGATCATCAAGTCTCCCTCTCCGGTCAATGACAGCAGAAACCCAATCACGCCCGGCACGACCAGCGCCATTGTCGGCACTTTGCGATTGCCGGTTAAGGACAGCCAGCGCGGCAGGTAACCTGCGCGGGACAAGGCGAACACCTGACGGGAGTACGCGAAGATAATGGAGAAGAAGCTGGCGATCAGGCCCGCCAGGCCCACCAGATTCACAAAGGTGGCCATCGCTGAGCTTTCGCCATATGCATGCTGCAAAGCGCCCACTAGCGGCGCGCTGTGGTCTTTCATCAACTCAGCGCTGGAGCCGCCCGGAGCCAGGAACAACACCAGTCCGCCAAAAATCAACAGAATCACCATGGCGGTGATAATGCCCTTAGGCATGTCCTGAGCAGGGTTCTTGGTTTCTTCCGCGGCTAAAGGCACCCCTTCCACCGCCAGGAACAGCCACATGGCGAAAGGAATCGCCGCCCATATCCCAAAGTAGCCCTGCGGCAGGAAGGCGCTGGCGCCCACGGCGGATTCGTTAACGGCGATATCCGTCAGGTTGGCCAGCTCAAATTCAGGCAGCATCCCCAGGATAAACACCAGCAACGCCGCCGCGGCAATGGCGGTGATGACCAGCATGATCTTCAACGCTTCGCCGGCGCCCCACAGGTGAATGCCGACAAAAATGATATAGAAAGCGGCGTAGACCAATGGACCGTTCAGACCGAACATCTCCCCCACATAGCCGCCAATGAAGATAGCGATGGCCGCAGGCGCGATAGCGTATTCGAGCAGAATGGCGGTGCCGGTCAGAAAGCCCCCAAGCGGGCCCATTGCACGACGGGCGAAGCCGTAGCCGCCGCCGGCGGTGGGAATAGCGGAAGAGAGTTCCGCCAGGCCGAACACCATGAAGGTGTACATCGCGGCCATCAGAATCGTGGCGATAAACATGCCGCCGAAACCGCCCTGCTCCAGGCCAAAGTTCCAGCCGGCGAAATCACCGGAGATAACATAAGAGACGCCAAGACTGGCCAGCAGAATCCATCCCGCCGCTCCCTTTTTTAATTGACGTTTTTCCAGATAATCATTGGATACATTCTCATAATCCACCGTTCCGACATGAGCAACTGAAGGCGCAATGCTGTTGTCAGACGCTGTGGCAGCGGACGTTTCGGCCATGGGTTTATCCCCCTGTTTATTGTTGTTTACTAGGACGACGCCCTATCTCCGCAGAGATGAGCGCGCAGGCTTCAAACACCAACCGATTCTAGGAGGCCCCAAAAAACCCAGCAAATACAATCACTTTCGCCGAAAAGCTAGTATTAGGGAAACTTATAGTGCGCTGAAATGACGCGCCAGGCGCGTTATCCGCATGCCCTGAAAGGGGAATTGAAATAAACTGCCGGGAGAAGATTTACAGCAAAACGGGGCCAAAAGGAGGCATTGTGCTGGAAAAGATAAACGCCTGGATCGACGACACCAACCGTAAGAACTACGATCGCCGCCACGCCTGCACGGAGTTCGCCCAGGCATTCGCCGGCTTTTACTCATCGGAGTTCCTGGCCAGCGCCTATTTCGTGGTGACTGACGATATTCCCAGACCTGACTTTCCAGAACTGCGCCAAATGGGATTCGGCGAATTTATCGATATGCCCGTCAACGGCACGACCTATAAAGACACTTACTACATAAGGTCTTCAGCAGTTTCCGAGTTGCGAGTGCACTTTCATGAGCTGGTTCACGTAGTGCAGTGGCGTGAGCTGGGCGCGTTGAACTTTATCCAGCGTTATATGAAGGAAATTCTGACCTGCGGTTATGCAAACGCCCCTTTGGAGATCATGGCCTATGATCTGGATAAGCGCTACGGCGCGAAAGTCGACGCCTTTGATATTCCTGAATATGTCATCAGGAACCTGTAGCCCGACATCAAGTCAGGCCAGCTCCGACGGCTCGCGCAGATGCTGATACGCCAACGACCCCATTTCCACCAGTCGGCTGCGCGCCCGCTCAAATTCGAAAGTCAGCGCGCCGCGAGTATAGAGTTCCGCCAAAGGCGCTAAGGCGGTCATATAAAGTCGCACTTTGCGCTCGTACAACTCGTCCACCAGCGCAATAAATCGCCGCGCCGCGTCATCACTTCGCGACAACACCACGGCCCTTTCCCCGGTTGCGCCGGAACCGACGCTGCCGTCTTCCGTTCCCCGCGCCTTGATCCTCTCATACGCCTCGCCGCTTAACGGCGGAATGTTAAGCAGAATAATCAGATCGAAGCGTTCAGCAAGATCAACGTAATCCAGATGACTGCGCGGTCCTTCACAAAGAGCCGCAAAATCGAAAGCAATCCTCCGCCCGGCGCGAGCCACGTAAGCGATATCGCGGGACAGCACCTTCAGCGTACGCGGCTTGTCTCTTTCCGCCACTAACTCAAAACGCTGTAGCAAGTCGCCCTCGACATCAGACAACTCAGACTGGTTACGCTCGACAAAATAAATAGCTTCCGGCTGCAATGCGCGTTCACGGTGATCCAGTCCGCCATCCATATGCAAGGTTTGCGTATGCGCCTGGATCGCAGCGATAGCAGGCAGAAAGCGAGAACGCTGCAAACCATCCCAATACAGTCTTTCCGGCGGCGTATTACTGGTCGCCACCAGCGTCACATTGAACTCAAACAGCGACTGCAACAGCCCGCCCAGCAGCATGGCGTCGCCAATATCCGAGACGAAAAACTCATCAAAACAAAGTACGGAATAGCGACGGCTGAAGTCTCTGGCGATGCGTCGCAACGGCTGAGGGGTTCCACTCAACGCCTGCAACTGCCTATGCACCGACGCCATAAAATGATGAAAATGCTGACGCAATACCTGTTCTGGATTGAGGCTGGCGACGAAAAGATCCATCAAAAACGTCTTACCCCGCCCTACTTTGCCCCACAGATACAACCCCGATACATACTCCGACCGCCCCACCAACCACCTGGGGCGACCGCCAGCGCCAGCCAACCGCTCATACAAATCCTGCAACGCATTCAAAGCCGTCACCTGCGACGAATCAGCTTGTATCTCACCTGCGTTGAGCAAAGAATCGTAGCGTTGTTTGGGGCTTATGGGAGTTGTGTACATCTGGCCTGTGAACGGTAGGATGGGCTCGTGAAATGTCACGATAGCCGTAAAATGCGTAATGCTAATAACACATCAAATAAAAAAGGGAGCAAGACGACAAAGCGTTACTCCCTGTTTTATATGCCTTCTATTTCCCTATGGAATGATTAGTAAGAACGACGACGCTTACTCGACGTTCTGCACCTGCTCTCGCATCTGCTCGATCAGCACCTTCAGCTCTACAGCGAACTGAGTGGTTTCGGTGACCAGGGATTTTGAGGAGAGGGTGTTGGCTTCGCGGTTGAGTTCCTGCATCAGGAAGTCCAGGCGGCGGCCCATCGGTTCTTTTTTGCCGAGGACTTCACGCACTTCATGGACATGGGCGTCAAGGCGATCAAGCTCTTCCGCTACATCCGCTTTCTGGGAAACAATCACCAGTTCCTGCTCCAGACGGGCGCTATCCACTGCCAGTTCCAACTCTTCGAAGCGGGCCTTCAGGGCCTCGTTTTGGCGCTCCAGGATGATGGGCATTTTCTGACGCACGCGGCCAACAATGTCCGTGATGGCGGTTAAGCGGTCTTCCAACATGGGACGAATGCGATCGCCTTCTCGTTCACGGGTCTTCACCAGGCTTTCCAGCGTCTGTTCGAACAGACTCACGGCTTCTTCTCTCACCGGCTCCAGATCCGTCTCCTCAGAGACCAGCACGCCAGGCCAATTGAGAAAGTCGAAGGCATTGATATGCGCCGGATTATCCAGGATGCGGTTGATCTGATTGACCGCCTGATTCAGCTCATTGGCGAGACCAAGGTTCACCTGATAAGAAGGGGTGGCCTGAGATTCCTGTTGGAATTTAAGCTGACACTCCAGTTTGCCTCTCTGCACATACTGACGCATCGCCTCCCGCAGAGCGGGCTCAATTTCCCGTAAGACTTCAGGGATTCGAAACATGGGCTCCAGATAACGGTGGTTTACTGAGCGCACCTCCCAGGTGAGCACGCCCCATTCTCCTCTGGATTCCTGCCGTGCATAAGCAGTCATACTACGAATCATAAAGTCTCCAATCGCGATTCCTGAATGTTGAAAAAGACGGCGCGCCGACTTTCCGTGATGAGCAATACAGCCGGCGGCAGGTATATTATTTTCGGCGGTTCAGGTTGCTGCAGCTATAGGTGAACGGCATGACGCCTTACGCCGTCGCGGAGCCTGAGCCGGCCTCATTGAATAATAGTCGTTTAAATTAGATGCAGATAGTCAGAGATGGCGATCCTGCCGGACCGCAATGAATATGCGGCGTTTTAGCGCAAACCAGATTACCAGTTATCTACCTGCCCCCTGTCGAATACCTTACCGCTAGCCACCGACGAATGCCAAATAAATATATTTTCCCGATAAACGTGAGTGCGCTTGCTGATCGCTTCCGCCAGCGCTTCGAACATTTGGTGGACTTTACCCGTATCGATCATGTCCGCCGTCAGCAGCTGAACCTGAACCGGATGGCTGTGGGTTTCCTGTAGACCGGCCACCCTGCCTTGATGAGCGTAGTGTCCTGGCGAAAGATATTCCCAGGTAATGTACACATTATCGACGTTGATATTTACGCTTTCCGCAAACTCCTTACTAATTCCCTCCAGCACCCTCGGCAAATCAGTGTCATGAGCTAACGGTAGCGACTTAATTTTAACTACCGGCATATAACCTCCTGAAAGGTTAACTCAATGAATTTTTCGGAATGGAAAATCGCCATGAAATAGATGAAAAACTCGGCGCCTCCTCAATCACAATAGCACAAGATCCGGCCCCCATTCATGCGCTTATTGGCTCTGGCGCAACTATTTTTCAACGCGCCTCAGGGCTCGATTCCCAGCCAAAACAGGCGTTGTTTAATGGCTTGCTAACCATGTCGTTCACTTATTCATATAGGCCTATCGTGCTACAATCCGCCCCCACATGAATCAATGAGAGCCAATGCATTATGAGACCCAGCGGAAGACAGCCCGACCAGACTCGCGACATCAAGATCACCAAGAACTACACGAAACATGCGGAAGGCTCCGTGCTGGTCGAGTTCGGCGACACCAAAGTCATCTGCACCGCCACGGTAGAAAACGGCGTTCCCCGTTTCCTGCGCGGTGAAGACCAAGGCTGGGTGACCGCAGAGTACGGCATGCTGCCCCGCGCCACCGGCACTCGTAACCAACGGGAAGCCGCCAGAGGCAAACAGGGCGGTCGCACCCTGGAAATCCAACGTTTGATAGGTCGCTCCCTGCGCGCAGCAGTGGACCTGAAGAAAATGCCGGAGATTTCCATCACTATCGACTGCGACGTCATACAAGCTGACGGCGGCACCCGCACTGCTTCCATTACTGGCGGATTCGTCGCGATGGCGGACGCCATCAACAGCCTGATCGCCAAAGGCCAGCTGAAAAACAACCCGATTCTGCACAAAGTCGCCGCTATTTCCGTAGGCGTTTACGAAGGCGTCCCTGTTGTGGATCTTGATTATGATGAAGATTCCAAGGCGGAAACGGACATGAATGTCGTCATGACGGATCAGGATGGATTTATTGAAGTGCAGGGAACTGCTGAAGCAGCGCCATTTTCAAGCGCGGAGCTGACGGCAATGCTGGATCTGGCTGGCAAGGGCATTCGCCAGTTGTTTGTAGCCCAGGAAGAAGTGCTACAAAGCTAAATAGAGAAAAGGGCGGACGGCGCCGCAACGCCGACTGCATGACCGCGTCCCGCCAGATAGGCGGGGCGAGGCTCCGACAAAGCCCGCCCTAGAAGTCTACGTCGTAATCGACGATCAATGGCGCGTGATCAGAGAACCGGGTTTCGGTATCGATCCAGGCGCGTTTGATAGAGCTGCGCAGCCCTTGCGTGGCGATCTGATAGTCTACTCGCCAGCCTGAATGCTTACGCCAGCCTTCCGCTGATTCCGGCCACCACGTGTATTGGTTCTTTTCCCGGTTGATCTTGCGAAATGCGTCTACGTACTGCATTTCATCAAACACCTGATCAAACCAGGCCCGTTCCTGCGGCAGAAAGCCGGACACTTCCAAGCGGTGATAGCGGGGATTGGCGTCCGTCACCAGGTGAGCAGTCTGGAGATTACCGCAGAATATAAACTGCCGGCGCTTACGCAACGTTTTCTGCAGATGATTGCCGAAAGCTTCCAGATACTCTTCTTTAGCCTGTTGTTTTTCGTCGTCCATCAATGCGCAGGGAACCATCAAAGAAGCAATGCTGACAGCGTCAAAGTCGGCCTGAATAAAAGCGCCGTTCATATCCGCCGGAGCATAGGAAAAGCCCATCATGATGGCTTTGGGAATCTGTCGGGTATAAATGCCGACCCCACCGTCTTCAAGCTTTTCCGCATCCAGAAAATAGGGCTCATAGCCTTCAGGACGATATTTGTCTTCGTCCAACTCATAAACCCGCATCCTGTGGTCCTGCACGCAAACGACGTCAGCGTCCTGGCGCGCCATCCACTCGAAGAATCCCTCTCCGACTGCGCGCTTCAGTCCGTTTACGCTGATTGTTACTACCCTCATAGATGTTACCTATAAAAATTTGCGTGTATGATACCTAATTCATATTTACTGCAAAAGAATCCAAGGGCTAAAGAAACTCTTATGCACGACTATCAAAAAGCGTTTATTGAGTTCGCCATTCAGCGTGAAGTGCTGAAATTCGGCCAATTTACACTTAAATCCGGCCGCAGCAGCCCGTACTTTTTTAACGCCGGATTATTCAATACATCCACAACGTTAGCGCAAATCGGGCACTTTTATGCGGCGGCCTTAACTTCCAGCCCGTTGCAATACGACATGCTGTTCGGGCCGGCTTACAAGGGCATTCCCCTGGTTTCCGCTCTCGCCGTTACGTTGGCCAACGAAAAAAGCATGGACGTTCCCTACGCCTTTAACCGCAAAGAAGCCAAAGCCCATGGCGAAGGCGGCGTCATCGTTGGCGCTCCGCTGAAAGGCAAGGTGCTTATCGTGGACGATGTAATTACTGCAGGCACAGCCATCCGTGAAGTCATTTCGATCATCAAGGCGAATGGCGCGGAACCCGCTGGCGTGCTCATCGCTCTTGACAGGCAAGAGCGCGGACAGCATCAGTTGTCGGCGATTCAAGAGATAGAGCAAAACTACCAGATTCCCGTCACAGCTATTATCCAGCTAGATCAAATTCTCGAGTTTCTTAAGTCTGACCCGCACTTTTCCGACAACTATAAGCAGGTTGCCGAGTATCGTGCCGTTTACGGCGTGCAAAGTTAATTCGTAACTTCCACTAAACGTAAATCAGGCAGCCACCCGGCTGCCTTGAACATCAGACTGAACCCGACCAGTATCGTCAGCACTTCAAAAGCGCGCTTCACCATCGCACTGCCTTTGGCGATGGACCAGTGCGCGCCCAGATATCCTCCGGCCAGAGCGCCCAATATCAGAGGGATAAGCCAGTCCCAGCGCACTTCCGCCTGTAGCGCCAGAGAAAGAGCGCCCGCTCCATTCCAGAAAACGCCAACCAAAACCAACGTATACGCCACCGCCCCTTGATAGCTTAGCCCGAACCACACAATCAGCCACAATGTGACGAACAAACCTGTCCCAGACGTAATGGAGCCATTCAATGCGCCGATCCCGAACAGTCCAATCGCTCCTACCGCATATCCCAATGTAGAGCGGTTCTTGCTGTGCGCCTGCATGCCCAACTGCGGCGAACGCATTGAATAAAGGCCCAACCCTGTCGTCAAAAGTCCCAACGCCATTTGCGCCGCATTATCATCAACCCCCAGAATAACCTGAGCGCCCAGTAAAACCCCTGGGAGGCCCGCCGCCAAAATGAATAACGCAAAACGCCAATCCAGCCCTTTCTCCCGCAGATGCCGGAATGACGCCCCCACTCCCAAAGCGACGCTTGCTACTTTATGAGTAGCCAAAGCCACAGAGAAACTCAAGCCTAAAAACAACAACGCAGGAAGCTGCAGCAAACCAGAGCCGCCACCAGCCAAAGCGGATAGTCCGTTGGCAATTAATGAAATTATGAATAACATTATAAAAGTCATGCTAATTCCGATATGACCTTTAAACCCACTAATCAGGGGTTACCCAAGCGAAGTAACCATAATATAACTACATGATGCCATTAAAAAAAATCAGGGGAGCAAAGATTGCCGCAGGCGTACTGCTCTGCCTGATGTCGCTAACATTCGTACAGGCCGAAACCCTATTTTATCGATACAAGGACCAAAACGGCACATTAGTGTTAGGGAACTCCGTACCACCGGAGGCGGCTAAAAAGGGTTACCAGATTGTTGATGCATTCGGTCGCGTGATTAAGGACATCCCCGCCGCATTGACCCCGGAACAGATTATCGAACGTGATCGTAAGCTGGCGGAGAAAGCGCAAAAGGAAGAGGAAGCCCGCAAACAACGCGAAGCGGATGAACTCCTCCTGCGGCTTTTCAGCCACCCGGATGACGCCGCCCGCGCCCGCGATCGCAAACTGCAAGAGCTGGACGGGTTAATCAGCCTCAAGCGTAATAATATTGAGGTGCTGGAAAAGAAGGTGGCGAGCCAGGAATCTCGAGCGGCGGACGCGGAAAGAGCAGGACGCGCAGTACCACAGGATTTACTGGATGAAATTCAGCGAGACACCAGCCAAGTACAACGGCTACAGAGTGAGATCGCCGCGCATGAAAAGGATCGTGAAGAAACCACCGCTGACTACGCTCAGAAAATTGAGCGCCTGAAATTCCTGCTTGAAAAAATCAACAACTGATCCGCTTTTCCGCCCCACCTAACCAAAAGAGCGCCAATCGGCGCCCTTTTGTCAAGAGTGCGAACTCTTAGGCTGCAGCTTCTTCCTCAGTAGTCTTAGAGGCCGGCTTTTCTGCAGTTTTTGTCGTTTTCTTAGCCGCGGCTTTGGATTTTTTGGCCTCGTCGTCGCTATCTTTTTCTGCGCCTTCGATCTTGGCCACCAGGTCCGCAGCAAAGTCGTTTACACGCTGATTCCATGCGCGGAACGAAGAGTAAACGTTATCCAGCATGTGGTCGTGCATTTCGCGCACGGACTTAACGGACAAATTCTTAGCTTCCTGCTCTATTTTCTCCGCGTATTCGAAAGGTTTCGCAGCAAGAGTGCGATGCTGCTCTTCTACTGTTTTGATTCCTTTTTCTACAGCGTCCTGAATTTGCTCCTGATATGACTTGAGCTTGCCCATCTTTGGTCTCCTACCGGTTTACTTTGAGATAAGGAACCCAGTTCCTTGCCTTGATTGCGCCCTCAAGATACGTGCAAAAATTAGAATAATCATACTAATCCAGGCCCCTTAAACAGGGGCTGAAAGGCAATTTGATCTACCTCAGAAAACGCTGGAAAAAATCCATTTACACTAGGATTGTCGCCGTTTCAGCACGGACGCGATCCCGTTAGCTATACTTTTTAAGACATTGCCGTTTATCAAAATCACAGCGCGCCCTTGATGAATATGACCGTTCGATTCCACCCTATTAATGGCGATAGCTCTAACCCGTTTCACGCTTTTTTGAAGCGGCGTTGAGCGGCTTTTCTCCACCCTTCCGCCAGTATGAACAGTCTGATTGATGCGCAATATCCGCTTCCCCATCTAGCCATGGCGCTGCTGCTTGGTCTGACCATCGGCATACAGCGCGGCTGGGTCAACCGCAACGAAGAGGCCGGCCATCGGGTAGCGGGGGTCAGAACGTTTGCTTTGATTGCGCTGCTGGGCGGTCTGACTACCTGGTTGGGCGAACAAATGGGCGAGTGGGTGCTGGCGGCGGGCATCATCGCCCTGGCGCTGATTCTTATCGCCGCTTATGTCACCAGCCAGAGACAACGTCTGGACATGAGCATCACCAGCCTGATCGCCTCAATGCTGACTTTTTTCTATGGTGCTTTGTGCGTCATGGGAGAGTTCTCCGTTGCGGCCACCATGACAGTCGTGACCGCCATATTGCTCGACCTCAAGCCGGAGCTGCACGGGTTTCTGAAAAAAATACGTGATGAAGAGCTGGACGCCGGGCTCAAGTTATTGGTGATGACCGTCTTCATGCTGCCAGTACTGCCCAACGAAGGGTTCGGTCCATGGGGCGCTATTAACCCCTATGAGGTTTGGTGGATGATTGTCTTAATCAGCGCCATTTCCTTTGTTGGCTATTTTGCAGTCAAGATAGGCGGCCCATCCAAAGGGATACTAATAACCAGCCTGTTCGCAGGTTTGAGTTCTTCTACCGCGCTGACACTGCATTTGTCGCGGGTCGCCAAAGACAATCAGGAGCATGCGCCACTTCTGGCGTCAGGCGTGTTGATCGCCTGCGGCACTATGTTCCCAAGGCTATTGCTGGTTATCTATATCGTCTACCCTCCGTTGGCTTACGCACTTGCCCCACCCTTTGCTCTCATGGCCCTCTGCGTATACGCCTCCGCGTTTTATTTCTGGCGCAGCCACTCGGGAATAAAAATCGAACAACCCGATCTCAAGCAGAATCCGCTGGAAATCTCCTCCGCTCTGTTCTTTGGCTTCCTGCTGCTGCTCATCATGTTGCTCTCCAATGCACTGCACGAATGGCTGGGAGCCAGCGGCGTCTACGCTCTCAGCGCCATATCCGGATTGAGTGATGTAGACGCGATCAGTTTATCTCTGGCCCGTCTCGCCAAAGAGCCAGAGAAAGTGGCTCTACTAGTCGCCGCCTGGGGCATTTTTATCGCCGCCTGCAGCAATAGCCTGGTTAAGGCGGGTCTCGCATGGACCATCGGCAACCGTCCATTGGGAGTTAAAGTCGCAACCGCACTCGCCGCTTCCGGCGTTGCGGGACTGGCGACTTTGCTCCTGAACCCTATCCAAATCTATTAATCACCGATCAACCGACAACGAAGTAGAAGCTATGAAAAAACCTGAACTCCTGGCGCCAGCCGGCTCACTCAAACACATGCGTTTTGCATTCGCCTATGGCGCCGATGCGGTTTATGCAGGACAGCCTCGCTACAGCCTGAGAGTGCGGGAGAATGATTTCAATCTCGCCACGCTGGCCGAAGGAATTGAAATAGCGCGGTCACAAGGCAAAAAGTTTTATGTCGCCGCCAACATCGCCCCTCACAACAGCAAAGTGAAAACCTTTCTGGACGATATGGCACCTGTGATTGAGATGCGGCCAGACGCACTGATCATGTCCGATCCTGGATTGATCATGATGGTTCGCGACAAATGGCCGGACATGCCCATTCATCTCTCCGTGCAGGCGAACGCAGTTAACTATGCCGCTGTTGAGTTCTGGCGCCGACAAGGACTGGAGCGGGTGATACTGTCGCGGGAGCTGTCTTTGGAGGAAGTCGCAGAGATCAAGGAAAAGTCGCCACAGATGGAGCTGGAAGTCTTCGTTCATGGCGCGCTGTGCATCGCTTACTCTGGGCGCTGCCTATTGTCCGGCTACATCAATAAGCGCGATCCCAATCAGGGTACTTGTACAAATGCCTGCCGCTGGAAATACAACGCCATTCCAGCCACCCAGGATGACGCAGGCAATATCACAGCGCAGACCTGGGAGCCAACGCAGCCTCAGTCTTGCAGCTCGACGCTGGGAGATGGCGGGGTCACCTCAGAAATGTTTCTGTTGCAGGAAGATGGTCGACCAGATCAGCTGATGCCCGCCTTTGAAGACGAGCATGGCACTTACATCATGAACTCCAAAGACCTTCGCGCTGTGCAGCATGTGGAGCGATTGTGTCGCATCGGCGTGCATTCTTTAAAAATCGAGGGACGCACCAAGTCTCATTACTACGTCGCCAGGACGACGCAAGCGTACCGCCAGGCCATTGATGACGCCGTGGCTGGCGTCCCGTTTAACATGTCGCTGATGGACGATCTGGAGAAGCTTGCGCATCGGGGCTATACCGAAGGCTTTTACCGACGCCATGTACATGACGAGTATCAGAATTACGCAAATGGAACCTCGCTGTCCGGCAAGCAACAATTCGTCGGCGAAGTGTTGGAATACTCTCCTGAGAATGGTCATGCCTTGATTGACGTAAAAAACAAAATATCTATTGGAGATACCGTCGAAATTATGACACCAAGCGGAAATATGAGTTTTATTGTCAAAAAAATGGAAAATAAAAACGGACAAAATATTGACGTCGCCCCCGGCTCTGGGCATCGCATTCGCCTGCCGTTACCGGAGAACGCACCGAGTCGCCTAGACTTCAGCTTACTCATGCGAAACCTCTAGCCGCTTACCTTTAACGTGATAGACCTTTAAGCCTAGCCACATGGAAGTATGGCTATCAAATCCAAGTCGAATTATATTTTTGTGGGTAGTTAGTCACGAATTGATCATAAAAAGATAGCGTCGCGTCCGAATGTCGACTTTACTGAGCAATCAGTTCCTTTCTAAAAACTAGAAAGTCAGATGTTTTGACAATTATTAAGCCGTTTATCCGAAAGACTTCTTAAAATCGCCATGAAGATAGAATTGCTTGGCAGCGAAACCTTGCTTCGCGCCCGGAAGCTTATTGCATTTTTGTTTTTGGGAACCGTTGTTGCGACGGGTTCCGGTTGCAACCTGTCCGACTCGATAAGCGGAGACTCCCCCAAAAGCGCCGCACATAGCGGAGACGCCACACAGGGAGACGACTCATCGTCTTCCAACCCCAGCGCAGGAGTGCAAGGGCCGATTACGCCTAAAACCCTTTCCTGGAACACACCCTGGACCCGAGAAGACGGTTCATCCCTCGCCCTTAGCGAAATTGCCGCGTATGAAGTGGCCTATCGCAACCTTTCCGAAGGCGACGATGGACGTGTAGTGATAGACGACGTTGGCGTCACCTCATTGAAGTTGTCAGGGTTTGCTTCAGGCAAATACGGTTTTAAGGTAAGAGTGATTGATTATGATGGCGTAGCGAGCGACTACTCTCAGGAAGTCACCGCCACTCTGAATAACGGATAGCTTTTACCCACTCCCAGCAACGCTAAGAGTTTCGATAGCCGCCTACAGGGCGGCTATTTTATGCGCGGATAGTAATTTAGCCTTCATCTCATCTGGATTTTTCAGCGTATTACCTCTTTCAGCCTCATGCTGATAGCCTTTGCCGTATTGGCTGATCAGGCGAGAAATCCAGAATCGCAACGCACCGACCCGCAACGCATCGCTCCACAGGCTTTTCTCAAGATCAGTCAGAGGACGCTTGTTGTCGTATGCGTCAACAAAAGCGCGCAGCTTCTCCTGATCGTAATTTCCCTCGGCATCACAGCACCAATCATTGCAAGCGACGGCGAGATCAAACAGCCAGCAATCGTGGCAGGCATGATAAAAATCGATAACGCCGCTCACTTTGTCCCCATCGAACATCACATTGTCGACAAACAGATCGCCGTGAATCCAGCCGTTTGGACATTGCGCCCAAATATCGGCCTGTTTCTGGAAGTGTTCAATTTCCGCATTCAACAGCGCCAGTTCATCCTGCTTGATGTGAGGAGCCAGATCATCCCGATGAGACTGCATCCACCCCACTGTACGCACCACTTCACGACGACCGGGCGCGGACCGGGAGGCCAAATGCATTGCGCCAAGCAAATCGCCAGCGATGGCGCACTGATCAAGAGTAGGAGTATCCAGGTGGCCGCCAGCAATTCTGGGCACCAGTACACACGGCTTGCCTTCTATATAGGCCAAGGATGAACCATCCAGCATGGGATGGGGCGCCGGCGCGGGAAAGCCCTGCTGCGCCAGTCCTTGCATCAGATCAATGAAAACCGGGAGCTCTTCGGCGGTCACCATCTCAAAGATTGTCAGCACCCAGCGTGTTTCTTCGCCGCCGCTTGTTACGCTGACAAAATAGTTGGTGTTTTCTATCCCCGCCGCAATGCCTTGAAATTCCGTCACTTCAGGCGCATCGAAATAAGATTCCAGCAACGTCTGCAATTGCTCTGGAGACACTCTCGTAAAAACCGCCATTAACCCGCCTTATTCACTACTTCTAAAACTTAATTTCAAACGCATCCTGCGCTTTGACCACCAAATAAATCGCCTATCGAAAACTTACCATTCCAAGAGCTTCCAGCTCGGAACCAGTATCCGCGGCTTTTCCGATTGCACCCATTCACCCGTATCGGAAGGCACCAGATAATATTCCGGTCCGACTTTGGGGACGACCTTGATCTGCACCAGTTCGCCGTTCACCCGATACTCGTAATGGGTTTCCTTTTCGCCATAACGAATCTGCACTTCTGGCTCCGCCGCAGAATCTTCCGCCAGCGTTGGCGCCGCCAAAGGAAGAATAATTAACGCGAGCAAAGCTTTACGTATCCAAAAACTCATTGGTAACCTACACGCTGTTTTTTGGTAACCTACACATTTGTTTAATCAGGCAGCGCCTGGGGCTAATTCGCCGGGTAGTCCCGGCAGCTCCGTCAGCCCTCTTCCGGGCCCATTTTCGGGGATTAGCCGATCCTGCGGGATACGCTTATTCCGAGCCCATACAACCATTTAAAACCAGTACCATCTATGAGTAAAGAAAACCGTTCAGCGCCTGTCGTCCTGGTAGACGGCTCCTCGTATCTGTTTCGCGCCTACCACGTTCCCAACCTGAAAGAGCTCAGAAACTCTAAAGGACAGCCTACCGGCGCCATCAGAGGCGTCATCTCCATGCTTCGGAAGTTGCAAAAAGATTATCCGGAGAGCCAGGTGGTCGCCGTTTTCGACGCCAAGGGCAAGAACTTTCGCCACGAGATGTACCCCGATTACAAGGCCAACCGGCCTCCCATGCCGGAAGACCTCGCCTGCCAGATTGCGCCTCTGTACGACATTGTCCGTGCTATGGGGCTGCCATTACTAATTATAGAAGGCGTAGAGGCCGACGATGTTATAGGCACGCTGGCCCATGAAGCAACTACAAAAGGGCTGGATGCGGTAATTTCAACGGGCGATAAAGATATGGCCCAGTTAGTAAGCCCTCACGTCACCCTCGTCAACACCATGACAGAGACCACCATGGACAGAGAAGGCGTCGTCGAGAAGTTTGGCGTACCGCCGGAACTGATCGTGGATTACTTGGCGCTCATTGGCGATACCGTGGACAACATCCCCGGAGTGAACAAATGCGGTCCCAAAACTGCAGTCAAATGGCTTGGTGAGTTCGGCTCCCTGATGCAAGTGATGGAGCGGGCGGATGAGGTCAAAGGGAAAATCGGCGAAAGCCTGCGCAGCAGTCTGGAGCAGTTGCCGCTGTCAAAAGAGCTCGCCACTATCAAGACCGATGTTGAGCTGCCTTTCACCTTGGAAGAGGTTTGCCCCAATCCCGTCGATACGGAAGCGCTGCGCACCTGGTTTACTGAGTTGGAGTTCAGAACCTGGATCAAAGATCTGGACGCGTCGCCCTCTAAACAGGCGACGACACCCGAAGCCAGCGCCTCCCCCGCGCAAAGCGTTGAGCAGGACTACCAGGTTGTGACAGAGCAGGATCAGTTTGACCACTGGATCAAAGTGCTGACTGACGCCAAAACATTCAGCTTCGACACCGAGACCACCAGCCTCAATTATATGGAGGCGGAGATCGTCGGCGTGTCCTTCGCAGTCGAGCCCGGCAAAGCGGCTTACGTGCCTGTAGCCCATGACTATATGGGAGCGCCGGAACAGCTGGAGCGCGATAACGTTCTGGCCGCGCTCAAGCCTCTTCTGGAAGACCCTGCATATCGCAAGATTGGTCAAAACCTGAAATACGACGCCCATGTATTGGCCAATCATGGCGTTCAGCTCAACGGCATCGCCGAAGACACCATGCTGGAGTCCTACGTACTGAACTCCACCGCCAACCGTCACGATATGGATACCCTGGCCTCCAAACACCTGGGGCGGGAAACCATCCACTTTGAAGATATCGCCGGAAAAGGGGCGAAACAGCTGACCTTCAACCAGATCAGCCTGGAGCAAGCCGGCCCTTACGCCGCTGAAGATGCGGATATCACCCTGCAGTTGCATCACGCTCTGAACCCGAAACTAAAGAAAGAAGGACGTTTAGAGCAGGTTTATCGCGAAATCGAACTCCCGCTGATTCCTGTATTGATGCGAATGGAGCATCGCGGCGCCTTGGTGGACAGCCAGCGTTTGCGCACTCACAGTCAGGAATTGGCTGAGCGCATGCTGGAGCTGGAAGAAGAAGCTTATGAAAAAGCTGGCCAGAAGTTTAATCTCGGATCGCCCAAGCAGTTGCAGGAGATTTTCTACGAGAAGCTCGGCTTCGACATTATCAAGAAAACGCCAAAGGGACAGCCATCCACCGCCGAGCCAGTGTTACAGGAACTGGCGGAGAAGTATGAGCTGCCTCGCGTCATTCTGGAGTATCGCGGCCTTTCCAAGCTGAAGTCGACCTACACGGATAAGCTGCCGGAAATGATCAACCCGCGCACCGGCCGCGTGCATACCTCCTACCAGCAGGCGGTCGCCGCCACCGGGCGTTTGTCGTCAAGCGATCCCAACCTGCAAAACATCCCCGTGCGTAATGAGCAGGGCCGTCGCATCCGGCAAGCCTTTATCGCTCCCAAAGGCTGCAAGCTGATCTCCGCCGACTACTCCCAGATCGAACTGCGCATCATGGCTCACCTGTCCGGAGACGAAGGCTTGTTAAAGGCCTTCTCCGAGGGCCTGGACGTGCATCAGGCGACAGCGGCGGAGGTCTTCAACGTTGCATTCGATGAAGTCAGCTCCGAGCAGCGCCGCAAAGCCAAGGCCATCAACTTCGGTCTGATCTACGGCATGTCCGCCTTCGGCCTGGCCCGCCAGATTCACGTTGAGCGCGGCGAAGCGCAGAGCTATATCGACAAATACTTCGAGCGTTACCCCGGCGTGTTGAACTACATGAACCGCATTCGCGCGGAAGCTCAGGATACCGGCTACGTGGAGACCTTGTTCGGACGTCGTCTGTATTTACCCGACATTCGCTCCAGCAATCGCAATCTGCAACAGGCGGCGGAGCGCACCGCCATCAACGCCCCCATGCAGGGTACGGCGGCTGACATCATCAAACGCGCCATGCTGGCGGTAGACGCCTGGCTGGAAGGCAAAGATGCGCCGCCGGCGAAGATGATCATGCAGGTGCACGATGAGTTGATCCTGGAAGTAGAGGAAAGCGCTGTCGAGGCAGTTAAAGAGAAGCTGACGCAGATTATGTCTTCCGCCGCGGAATTGAATGTACCGCTATTAGTGGAAGCCGGCGCTGGCAATAACTGGGATGAGGCGCACTAGCGCTTCCTGAAACGCAAAACGGCGGGGCCTTTGAGGACCCCGCCGTTTTTTTATCCGCTTTCAGAAGCGATTTTCAGCGATCAATAATCCTGGTCGTCGCTCAATGACAGACTGCTGGCTGCGCCTTGCAGCTTGGAAATATTGCTGTCTGCACCCAGTTTGATCATCAGACGCAGGTCGTTCGCGGAGTCCGCATGAGACAACGCGTCTTCGTAGGTAATCTCTCCCGCAGCGTAAGCGCGGTATAGCGCCTGGTCGAAAGTCTGCATGCCTAGTTCCGACGACTTGGTCATCAGCTCTTTCAACTTGTGCACTTCCCCTTTACGAATCAAGTCTGCGGCCAGCGGCGAGTTGATGAGAATCTCAACAATCGCCCGACGCCCCTTACCGTCCGGGGTCGGCACCAATTGCTGCGCCACGATAGCCTTTAAGTTCAAGGATAAATCCATCCACACCTGGTTATGCTGCTCAGGCGGGAAGAAGTTGATGATCCGGTCCAGCGCCTGGTTGGCGTTGTTGGCGTGCAATGTCGCCAAACACAAGTGACCGGTTTCCGCGAAGGTCACCGCATATTCCATGGTATCGGCGGATCGCACCTCCCCGATCATGATAACGTCGGGAGCCTGCCGCAGCGTGTTCTTCAGAGCCACTTCGAACGACTCCGTATCCAGTCCCACTTCCCGCTGCGTAATAATGCAGCCGTGGTGCTGATGGATATATTCGATGGGGTCCTCGATGGAGATGATGTGACCTTTGCTGTTGCGGTTCCGGTGGCCGATCATCGCAGCCAGCGACGTGGACTTACCTGTGCCGGTAGCGCCGACGAAGATAATCAGGCCCCGCTTGGTCATCGACAGAGACTTGATAACCTCCGGCAGATGCAGGTCGTCCAGCTTGGGAATATTGGTCTCAATTCGACGCAACACCATCCCGCACAGGTTGCGCTGATAAAAGGCGCTGACCCGGAAACGGCCGATACCGCGGGCGCTGATTGCAAAGTTGCACTCATGCGCGACTTCAAAATCAGCACGCTGCTTTTCCGACATTATGGAAAACACGGTTTCCCGCGTCTGCTCGGGAGACAGCGGCGATTTGGTGATTGGCACCATACGACCGTGGACTTTAATGCTGGGCGGCACCCCAGCTGTGATAAAGAGGTCCGAAGCCCCCTTTTCCACCATGATTTTTAACAGCTTGTCGAAATCCATCACAACACCCCAATGGTAATAACGCTACAGCGACCGGCATACGCCGGGATAAGGTCGCGGCGTCAGAAACTCTCTGGCATTTTGGCTTTTTCGCGCGCGGCTTCGCGGCTGATCAGCCCTTTAGAAATCAAATTGTGCAGACACTGGTCAAGGGTCTGCATACCCAACGCGGCGCCGGTCTGGATAGACGAGTACATCTGGGCGACTTTGTCTTCGCGTATCAGGTTACGAATCGCTGGCGTGCCGATCATGATTTCATGGGCCGCCACACGACCGCCGCCGACCTTCTTCAGAAGCGTCTGCGAGACGACCGCCTGTAACGATTCGGAGAGCATTGATCTTACCATGGCTTTTTCTTCCGCAGGAAACACGTCGACCACCCGGTCAATGGTTTTCGCGGCGGACGTGGTGTGCAGGGTGCCGAATACCAAGTGTCCGGTTTCCGCAGCAGTCAGCGCCAGACGGATGGTTTCCAAATCCCGCATCTCACCAACCAGGATAATGTCCGGGTCTTCCCGCAGGGCTGAACGCAGCGCTTCACTGAACCCTAACGTATCACGGTGCACTTCGCGCTGGTTCACCAGACACTTCTTACTTTCGTGTACGAACTCGATAGGGTCTTCGATAGTGAGGATATGGTCGTAACGGGTATCGTTGATAAAGTCGATCATCGCCGCCAGCGTCGTACTCTTACCGGAACCGGTTGGTCCTGTGACCAGACAGAGCCCGCGAGGCTTGAGGGCGATATCCTTGAACACCTGCCCCATTCCCAAGTCTTCCATTGTCAGCACTTTGGAGGGGATAGTCCGGAATACGGCGCCGGCGCCGCGGTTCTGGTTGAAGGCGTTAACCCGGAAACGGGCGACTCCGGGAACTTCGAAGGAAAAGTCCGTCTCCAGAAACTCTTCGAAATCCTTACGCTGTTTATCGTTCATAATATCGTAAATCAGCGCGTGTACTTCTTTATGCTCCATCGCGGGCAGGTTAATTCGCCTGACATCCCCGTCGACGCGTATCATGGGAGGCAACCCGGCAGATAGGTGTAAGTCGGAAGCGCCCTGCTTAGCAGAGAACGCAAGCAACTCGGTAATGTCCATTAGGAATCCCCGTTTTGAACCTTATAATGACATGCAGCCTTCCGGCGGCCCTCAAACAGCGCCACCTCCCCACGACGACGGAAGGAACTGAATTTTGTCGGCGGGTTGGTTACAATCTGCGCGTTTCGACGCAGCCTAAGCTATTGATAGAAATAATATGTTCAGCATAGCAGACAACATCAAAACAGTAAGCCAAAGAATACAAAATGCAACAAAATCCGCGGCCCGGCCGGCGGATTCCGTGACGTTGCTCGCAGTCAGTAAAACCAAGCCGGCCGAGGCCATTCGGGCCGCGTATGACGCGGGACTGAGAGATTTTGGCGAAAATTACCTGCAGGAAGCCCAGGATAAAATCGCCCAGTTAAGCGACCTCTCCATCACTTGGCATTTCATCGGCCCATTGCAGTCCAATAAAACCCGCCCGGTGGCGGAATTATTCCAATGGGTGCATACCGTGGACCGGGAGAAAATCGCCCGCCGTCTGTCAGAGCAGCGACCGGAGGGAGCCTCACCGCTAAATGTCTGCATTCAGGTCAATATTAATAATGAAAGCAGCAAGTCTGGCGTGTCGCCAGATGAAGTCGCGCCTCTGGCGGACATTATCAGCGCTCTGCCCGGCCTGCGCCTGAGAGGGCTGATGTGTATTCCCGACCCGACTCAGGGTGAAGCAGCGCTGGCCGCCACCTTCAAGGAGTTGAATCGCCATTTCGCTGCGCTGCAAAGCCGCTTCGATAGCGTAGACACCTTATCCATGGGCATGTCTGATGACATGGAGGCCGCCATTGCCGCCGGCTCCACCATTGTTCGCATCGGCTCCGCCATCTTTGGCGCCAGAATCTACTAAAATGCAGCAAAATCAGCGGATTTTATCCGCCTGCACTTTAAATCCGCCGTCACAAACATTATTAAGACAGTTGGCGATAGTCGTATCCGCAAAGAGAACACTATGAAAGAACATCCACAGCTTACCTTCATCGGCGCCGGCAATATGGCCCGAGCGATACTTGGAGGCCTGATAGCCAATGGCTACCCGGCGAACAGACTGGCCGCGACCGCGCCTGCCGAGCATGAGTTAAAAGAAGCCGCAGACGCGTTCGGCATCCCGACCAGCACAGACAACCAGCAATTCATGGCGGACTGCGACGCGCTGATCCTGTGCGTAAAGCCACAGGTCATGCAGGTGGTCTGCGAGGGATTGGCGAAGGCCGTACAACAGCGTCGCCCTCTGATCGTTAGCATCGCCGCAGGCGTTTCCTGCGAGCAAATTGAAGCCTGGCTGGGAGGCGACCTGCCAGTGGTGCGCTGCATGCCAAATACACCCGCTCAGGTGCACCTGGGCGCCAGCGGGCTATACGCTAATCCACATGTCAGCGACGCACAGCGGGAAATTGCAGACAACCTGTTCAGCGCCGTCGGCATCGTCGCCTGGACGTCGAAGCAAGAGGACATACACACCGTCACAGCTTTATCCGGTAGCGGTCCCGCTTACTGCTTCATGTTCATGGAAGCGATGGAAGAGGCTGCCGCCTCGCTAGGTCTGGACCCGGCCAGCGCCCGAACCCTGGCGATTCAAACCATGCGCGGAGCCGCCGAGCTGGCGACGCGTAGCGATGAAGGCCCGGCGCAACTGAAAAAGCGCGTCATGTCTCCCGGCGGCACGACGGAACAAGCGATCAAAAGCTTTGAGGAGCAGGATATGAAAGCAATGGTGAAAACCGCTATCCGCAAAGCTTGGGAGAGATCCTATGAATTAAGTGGAGAGCGCGCGCCGGAATAATCTTCTTGACGGTCGTGAGTGAATTGTTTTTTCTTGCAGGCGGCTAGAGCAACTTCCAGACGGATATAAAGCCTATGTTACAAATTTTGTTAGAAGTCACATATTACATCGGGATGTTCTACATAAGCGTGGTGCTGATGCGGTTTATCCTCCAGGTTTCCCGGGCGGATTTCTACAACCCGATCAGCCAGTTCGTGGTTAAGGCCACCAACCCGTTGCTGTTGCCGCTCAGAAAAGTCATTCCCGGCTGGAAAGGCCTGGATTTCGCATCACTGGTGCTGGCGCTACTGCTTTCAATCATCCTGATTATCGTCGTCAACTTGATTCCCTTGTCTCTCATCGTCGCCAAGCTGGGACTCATTGTGACGAACGCCGTACTGATGATGATTAAATGCGTCATTAACATCTATCAGTTCGCCATCTTTATTATGGTGATTATCAGCTGGGTGTCTCCAGGCAGCTATCACCCAGGCGCGCAGCTCGTCCATCAGATTACCGAACCATTGATGCGCCCTGTACGCAAAATCATGCCGCCCATTGGCGGACTGGACCTGTCGCCTATGGTGGTGTTGTTACTGCTGTTCGTGATCAGCCGGGCGCTGTCCATTGCCTGATCCAGCCACACCCCGCTGCGTCAGCCTGCAGGATGAGCAAACGCTCATCCTGCAGTGTCATTTACAGCCGGGGGCCAAAAAAGATGAGATCGTCGGCCTTCATGGCGACGCACTGAAAATCAAAATTAGCGCCCCGCCTATTGAGGGTCGCGCCAATCAGCAGCTTGTCCGTTTTCTCGCCAAACTCTGCGGCGTCAAGCAACAAGATGTGCAAATCCTCGCCGGTGAAAGCAGCCGTCAAAAGCGTATTCGCGTGCAAAACTTGACGGACGTCCCAAAGCTACTAAAACCCTATATATGATAACAAACCGTTACATGACGGTTTGATGTCCTTTTAGCAATATAAACGCTTGATTTTCCAAAGCTACCCGATACAAAATCAAACCTGAACAAATTTTCATCATTCGCAGTCGCCAACACGGACACAGCAGCGCCAACGGAATCCCATATAATGGCAACCTTAGGGTCAGAGCGAGAAACAACAATATGAGCAGTGGACTAAGTTATCACGTCGAAGCCTACCACCAGTGGAAGAACACCCTGATCCGGGAGATCGCCCATTATCAAAGCTGGCTGCGCACCAATCAGCTGAACTCCGACGATCTGGAGCTGAAACTGCAGCGCTGCGCTCAGTTACTGCATGAGGACAACCTCACCATCGCTTTCGTCGGCGAGTTTTCCCGTGGTAAGACCGAACTGATCAACGCTCTGTTTTTCGCCGAGTTCGGCCAGCGCATGCTGCCTTCTCAGGCCGGGCGCACCACCATGTGCCCTACCGAGCTGTTCTATGATCGCGATGGCGGCTCTTACCTTAAGCTGCTTCCCATAGAGACCCGTAGCGAAGAGAAATCCCT
Source organism: Hahella sp. CR1 (assembly GCF_029813005.1). Taxonomy (NCBI): domain Bacteria; kingdom Pseudomonadati; phylum Pseudomonadota; class Gammaproteobacteria; order Oceanospirillales; family Hahellaceae; genus Hahella; species Hahella sp. CR1. The sequence goes on along the minus strand of NZ_JAPELK010000001.1, from coordinate 1,131,492 downwards.
GGCGGATTACAAACGCAGCCAGGAGCACTGGGTCTATTATCCTCTGGACATGACCACGCCGGAATCCATGCGCGAGTCGCTGGACCAAGTGGCGCGCACCCGTACAGTCAGTTTTGAAGAAGCCCGCCGTCTGGGCTTCGAGCTTGGCTCATTAGAGCGCGATCCCAGCCATCCAGGCATGGCGATCATTCCAGCTTGGCGTCATGCGCTGATCAGTTTGGAAAACCCCATGCTTCAGCAAGGGCTGCGCATACTGGACACCCCTGGACTCAACGCCTTGGGCTCTGAGCCAGAACTGACAGTCAGCATGATTCCCAACGCTCATGCCGTCATATTTATGCTCGGTGCGGACACTGGCGTTACCGCCAGCGACATGGAGATCTGGACCAACCATATTTTCACCGAACACTCCGATCACCGCGCCGGTCGTTTTGCGGTGCTCAACAAGATCGACGTCCTCTGGGACGATATTCAAGGCGAAGAACACACCAACAAGGCCATCGCCAAGGTGCAGTCTAAAACCGCCGATCAACTGGGCCTTAAGCCGGAAGAAGTACTGTTGCTCTCCGCCAAACAGGCGCTGGTCGGACGCATCAAGGGTGATGAGCAGAAGTTGCGCAGCAGCCGCCTCGACGACTTGGAGGCCTTGCTTACCGATCGCATTCTGGGCCAGAAAGAACGGCTGATCACCCACAACGTGGTGAACGACGTGCTGGGTATGCTGCAAACCAGTCAGGCCATTTTGCAATCCCGTTACTCCACCTATCAGGAGAAGCTGGAAGAATACGAAAGCAAAGGCGTCAGCGCGGACTTCCTGCGCGAACTGACTGATAAAACTCAGGACGACTACAACTTTTATTACAAAAAGCTGTTTACGCTGCGCTCCAGCCGCCGTCTGATGAAGTCGCAGGCGATGATTCTGAATAACCTGGTGAATCTGGAGCATTTCGAATCCCACGCCAAAAAGACGCGCGATGAGCTGATTAATAGCTGGACGACGATTGGCATGGGCCGCGCCATGGCCGGTTTCTTCCATGCGATCGAAAACGACATCAGCAACCTCAACCATGAAGCCAGGCTGGCTCAGAAAATGGTGGGCTCTATCTATCAGCGCTACGCCAATGATGCGCGCTCAAGTCATCTGCGCCCCGCGCCGTTTACCATTACCAAGCAAATCCGGGAAATTGAAGGGTTGAAGATGCGCGCGGATAAATTCCGCCGCAATCCGCGCACACTGGTTTCCGAGCAGACGGTGGTGGTGAAACGCTTCTTTACGGTTATCGTCAGCGAAGCTCGACGCCTGTATGACGAAATTCATAAGGAATCAGACCGCTGGCCTCAAGAGGCGCTATTGCCGATATTGCAGCACACCATTGAGCAAAAGCAGTTGCTGGAGCACCAGATTCGTCGTCTGAAAGACTTGGCGAAAACCGCCAAAGACACCCGTAGTCAGGTGAAACGCATTGTGAGCATGATGGAGGAGATCAATCAGGAGATTCAGGAAGCGGAACAGATACAGCGCAAGCTGCGTCGCCCTGCTCCACAAATGCTCTCCCAGAAGGTGGTCAGCCTTCCTGGCATGCAACGCTGATAGCCCTGTCATCCGCCGCGTGAGTCCGGCTCGCGCGGCGCATCTCACTCCGCCTGCAGTCTCCCGTTTTCTTATTCTCCATCGCCATCCTGGGTTGGTTATTGCTATCCGTTGGATTGATTAATAGACTGCGCCACTTAGCATGTGTTTTTGAAAGGAATAGTACGCACTAATGCCAGAGGTCATCCCACCTGACTCTGTCGGGATCGTCACGCCGCAAGTCGCTCAATTCGATATTCCTCTCACCCTGGAATGCGGCAAGCAGTTGAACAGTTTTCAACTGATGTACGAAACCTACGGGGAGTTGAACGCAGACCGCTCCAATGCGGTGCTGATCTGTCACGCCCTCAGCGGCCATCATCACGCCGCGGGTTATCATTCCATGGAAGACAGCAAGCCCGGCTGGTGGGATTCCTGTATAGGTCCCGGCAAACCGATAGATACGAATAAATTCTTTGTCGTCAGTCTGAACAACCTGGGCGGCTGCGCCGGCTCCACTGGCCCGGCGTCAATTAATCCTGAAACCGGCAACGCCTATGGCCCCGACTTCCCGGTCGTCACTGTACAGGACTGGGTGCGTAGCCAGGCCATGCTGGCGGATCGCCTCAATATTCCACACTGGGCGGCGGTGATCGGCGGCAGTTTGGGCGGCATGCAAGCGCTGCAATGGTCCATCGAATACCCCGAGCGCGTTCATAACGCCGCGGTAATCGCCTCCACGCCACGTTTGTCCGCACAGAACATCGCATTCAATGAAGTGGCCAGAAAGGCCATTACATCTGATCCTAATTTCCATGAAGGCCGTTATGGCGAGCACACCACCTATCCAGATAAAGGCTTGATGCTGGCGCGGATGGTTGGGCACATCACCTATCTTTCCAACGCCTCCATGGGGGAGAAGTTCGGCCGCGACCTGCGCGCCCAAACGCTGAAGTTCGGCTTGCTGGACGTACAGTTTGAAGTAGAAAGCTATCTGCACTACCAGGGCGAACGCTTTTCCAAGAATTTCGACGCCAACACTTATCTGCTCATGACCCGCGCCCTGGACTATTTCGATCCGGCGCGAGCGCACGAGGGCGACCTCAGTAAGGCGCTGGAGCCAGCCAAATGCAAATATCTGGTGGTGTCCTTCACCACCGACTGGCGCTTCCCTCCTGACCGTTCAGAAGAATTGGTCAACGCGATGGTGGAAGCCAAGAAGTCCGTCAGCTACGCAGAGGTGGACTCCCCTCATGGCCATGACGCATTTTTGATACCGACCCAGCGCTATATGGATGTTTTCCATGGCTTCATGGGTCGCGTGGCGAAGGAGATTCCCCATGCGCGCTGATCTATCCATTATCAAAGACTGGGTTCAGCCCGGCACGGAAGTGCTCGACCTTGGTTGTGGCGACGGGACGCTTTTGGACTATCTGCAAACCCATAAGCAGGTGCGCGGCTATGGTCTGGAAATCAGCAGTGAGAATATCACTGAGTGTCTGCGCAAAGGCGTCAACGTCATTGAACAGGATCTGGACAGTAAAGGCCTGAGCAACTTCAAGGACAAAAGCTTCGACATGGTGGTGATGACTCAGGCGCTACAGGCGGTTAGACAGCCGGACATATTGCTGGACGAAATGCTGCGCCTGGCCAAGGAATGCATCATCACCTTCCCTAATTTCGGTTACTGGCGACTGCGTTACTATCTGGCCCGCAAAGGCCAGATGCCGGTATCCAAAACCTTACCCTATACTTGGTACAACACGCCCAACATCCACTTGTGCACATTCAAGGATTTTGAGGAGCTGTGCTACCAAAAGAACATCCATATTCTGCACAGGACCGTAGTGGACGACGAGCATCGGACCAACTGGCTGAATCAACTTTGGCCAAACTTATTGGGACAGATCGCTATCTACCACGTTACACGGTGAGGCTCATATGAAAACATTCGCAAAACTCTTTCGCTCTATTTACGCCTGCGCTTTCATTTTAATTGTCCTGGCGCTGGCCAGTCGCTCGGCTCTGGCTGAGCAAAAAGAAGTTTTCGGCGATTATGAAATTCACTACATCGCCCTTCCCACTACCATTTTGGACCCTGACGTAGCGACTCGTTATGAGCTGCCTCGCAGTAAGTCCACCGGCTTTGTGAATATCTCCGTGCTGAAAAAGCAGGAAGATGGGTCCCTGCGCGCTGTCTCCGCGTTTATCCGCGGCAAAGTGAACAACCCCGTGCAGCAAAGCAGGGATCTGGAGTTCCGCCGAATCAATGAAGGCGAAGCGCTCTATCAAATCGCTGAATTCTGGTACAGCCAGGGAGAAGTATTGACCTTCCAATTGGAAATTCAGGCCGATCCCAATCAGGGCCCCTTCTCTCTGCGCTTTAATCAAGAGCTGTTCCCGGAGTAATGCCCGGGAACCGTTATCCGACGCACTTAGACTTATCTTAAATCATGCAAAAGATCGTACTAGCCAGCAATAACGCCGGCAAAATCAAGGAGCTGAACCGATTGCTCGGCTCCCTCGACATCACTGTCGTCTCCCAGAAAGAACTGAACATCCCCTCTATTGAGGAAACCGGACAGACTTTCATCGAAAACGCCATTCTAAAAGCCCGTCACGCAGCGGCCGTCTCCGGCCTGCCGGCTCTGGCGGACGACTCCGGCCTGGAAGTGGACGCCTTACAGGGCGCGCCAGGCATCTATTCCGCACGCTTCGCGGGCGAAAGCGCCTCGGATCAGGACAACAACGCCAAGCTGCTGCAGTTGCTGGCGAATACGCCTACTGGCGCCAGAACCGCGCGCTTTCACTGCGTACTGGCCTTTATGCGTCACGAAGCCGACCCAGTTCCGATTATTTGTCACGGCGCCTGGGAAGGTTCTATTGCGGAGCAGGCGAGCGGCGGCGGCGGATTCGGCTATGACCCGCTGTTCTGGTTGTCTGATCGGCAGTGCACCTCTGCGGAATTAACGCCTGAGCAGAAAAACGCCCTCAGTCATCGCGGTCAGGCGATGGCGCAACTGGTTGCGGAGTTGACCCGCCTATATGGCTGATATTTTGACGCCGGGGCTGCATACGCCGCCCCTGGCGCTTTACGTCCACATCCCCTGGTGCGTGCGTAAATGCCCATATTGCGACTTTAATTCTCACACCGCCCGATCGGAGCTGCCAGAACGAGAGTATCTGCAGGCGCTGCTACGGGATCTGGATACTGAGATGTTCAGGCTGGAGCAGACCGGTGGACAAAGAGCCCTTGGCTCCATTTTCTTTGGCGGCGGCACTCCAAGCCTGCTCTCCCCCGACATTATCGCGTCGATTATTGATGGCGCGCGCCAGCGACTGGGCTTCCAGGACGACATTGAGATCACGCTGGAAGCCAATCCAGGAACCGTTGACGAGGCCAAGTTCAAAGACCTGTTTCAAGGCGGCGTTAATCGTTTGTCTCTGGGCGTACAGAGCTTCCAGCCTGAACTACTGACGACGCTTGGCCGCATACATAATGGCGAGGACGCTATCCGAGCCGTGGGCAAAGCCCGCCAGGCGGGATTCGATAATTTTAATCTGGACCTGATGCACGGACTGCCCGGACAATCTCTGCAGCATGCGATGGAAGATCTGGACACCGCGATCAGCCTGAGCCCCACGCATCTGTCCTGGTATCAACTGACCATCGAACCGAATACCGAGTTTTACCGCCATCCGCCCCAACTGCCGGAAGACGATACCCTCTGGGAAATTCATGAGAACGGCTGCGAACGTTTAGCTCAAGCCGGTTACAACCAGTATGAGATCTCCGCCTTCGCCCAAAAGGGAAAAGAATCCAGACACAATCTCAATTACTGGCGCTTTGGAGACTACCTGGCCATTGGCGCAGGCGCTCACGGCAAGCTGACAGGAGCTTCCGGGGATGTTATCCGCTATTGGAAAACCCGCTTGCCGCAGCACTATCTCAGCCGCATCGACAACTATACGGCGGGGGAAGAAATAACTCTGGCCCATGAGGCTGGCGTGGACTTTCTGATGAATGCGCTAAGATTACGGGAAGGCGTGGAGGAAGAGCTGTTGCTGCGCCGCACTGGCGTTGGCGTCTCTCTATTGGAGCCGCAACTGAGTGAAGCCCGCCAAAAAGGCTGGCTGCAGTCTAACCGGCTGCAGTGCACAGAGTTAGGCTATCGTCACTTAAACGCTGTTTTAACTCATTTTATGGACTAGCCCAGCCCGACAGCTTTGTTTTACACTGGACACTTCCCGGATAATACAGGTTTCTACCTATGGACGACCCTCACCCGTCGCAGAAAAACCGCATTGCCTTCAGTCTCGCCGCCACCGTCCTTTTTGGCGGACTGATTTTCTGGATACACCCTCACCTGCAAAACGACGTAGCGCCTTGGGGCTTCGTCAGTTTCGAACTGGCCAAAAACCCATTCAGAGCAGAACTCATCCTCAACTCATGGGGTCGTGAGGGACAGTTCTGGGCGACTTGGAGCCTGATTCTGGATTTTCCGTTTTTGGTCGCCTACACCGTGCTGCTTTGCGCATTATCGCGAGGCGCGGACAGCGACCTGAAGCATTTGTTTACGGTGGGATTTCTGATTGCGGGGATGTGCGATGCTGTTGAGAACTTCGCCCTGGGCTTTGTTCTGGGTGGTTGGCTGTATCCCCAGCTGACTGCCGCGGCCTATTATTTCGCCAGCCTGAAGTTTCTATTGCTGATCACGGGGGTTGGTTTTCTGCTGACTCGCCTGATGCACTTCCTGCGTATCAGAATCAACCGGGAAGCGACGGCGAAATCCAACTGAAACCAGGGGCGTTCGTCACGCCCCTTACGCAATGTCAGTCAACACGACGGAACATGAGATCCCAAACGCCGTGTCCCAGGCGCTCGCCACGTTTCTCAAATTTGGTGACGGGACGGGTGTCAGGGCGCGGTGAAAACTGCCCCACTCCCGATATATTCTCCATTCCCGGCGCTTCGCTCATGATCTCCATCATGTGCTCGGCATAAGGCTCCCAATCCGTCGCCATATGGAATACGCCTCCGCTCTTCAGCTTGGCGCGAATTCGCTGCACGAACTCCAACTGCACAATCCTGCGCTTGTTGTGGCGTTTCTTGTGCCAGGGGTCAGGGAAAAACAGCTGTACGCGATCAAGCGAGGCGTCTGGCAGGCATTTATCAATCACCTCGTTGGCGTCATCCCAGAAAATACGGATATTCTCCAGGGACTGCTCTTCCATATGTCGCAATAAGGCGCCGACGCCCGGCTTGTGTACTTCTACGCCAATGAAATCGGCATCAGGCTCGTTGGCGGCCATTTCCGCCAGAGACTGTCCCATGCCGAAACCGATCTCCAGTACTACTGTCGAGCGGCGGCCGAATGCGCTTTCCAAGTCCAGCAGGCCGTTTTCCACAGCCAGACCTTTTTCCGGCCACAAGCGATCAAACGCTTTTTGCTGGGAGGCCGTCATACGCCCACCTCGAATAACAAAACTGCGAATGGGGCGTAAATGTTGATTATCCATAGCTACTCTAAATCGTTACTCTAACTGCTTCAGGAAAGTCTGGTCACACCAATGAGGGAAACGCTATCGCCTTCATCGGAAAACAGGGGCTGGAATGATAGGCTCCGTATAAAAAACACGCAACGACTTATCGCCTCATTTTTCATGTGCATCCGCCTCACTTAAAAATAAAAAGTCCTGTAATCACGCACCGAAACCTCCCCTATTCTTGCGCCATCAGGGTACCTCAGCCTCATCCCCCCAATAGCACGCACCAAAATGAAGCAAAATATGGGGGCACGCTATCTCCACAAAATGAGGAACGCACAACTTTGGTCAGGCGCCTCGATGAGGCCAAAACAAAAGCATTGGCCGGAGCCACCCGAAACCATGGGCTTTAAGCTAAGCTTTAAAGATAGATGATCTAACGCCCCGTGAACGGCGACCAGATCAATAGACTCCTTGGCCTTTATATTGCTTGGGCTGGAGATAGTAACCCCGGCTATTGCAGTACCGGAAACATCAACCATAGAGCTAATAATTAAAATGGAAGATGAACATATCTATTTCTAAAGTCCGCCAAGCCTATGAACGGCACCAAGCCCGGCAGCGTTGCCTGGAGCTATGCCAGCAATTGCTGGAGCTGATTACTCATATTCAGCAGCATCGCGGCGCCACGCTTGCGATACTCGGAGGCGACGATTTTTTCGAGATCCGCCTGGCCGCCATCAAACCCTATGTGCTCAAAGACTTACAGGAAGTGCAGCGGCTGCGCGGAGACCTAATCTCCGATGACAGCTGGCAGAGTCTATGCGCGGAATGGTTCACGGTGAATTATCATTGGCGTCAGGATAGCGCCTTCCATAACTTCGAGTTGCATACTCACCTGATTCAGCAATTATTGAAGCTATACAAGGACTTTCTGAACGGCCCTCTGTTTGAGCACCTGGACCTGTCCCATCAACCCGTCGCGCGTCTGTCTTTGAATGAGTTGCCTGAGCTGATGGAAACCGCCGCCCAGATTCGTGGTATCGGCACTCACTGCCTGGCTTCGGGAGCGAAGGAGAAGGCCTTCGTCGACCGGCTTGGTTTTCTATCGCGCTATTTCACGCAATCCAGCCATCACATCAGCGGCCAGTATGACGTGGACGAGTTGCTGCAGGCGGGGCAGCCCTGGTACAAGCTCGGGGAAATCTGGCTGGGCATTGAACATCGCATTACTGAAGAGCTGACGCCAGAACGCACAGGAGAAGGACTACTTGCAGATCAGTTCTTCAGTGACAGCAGTCAGCTCGTGTTTCAAACCAAACAATACGTCAAAGCAGGCTTGAAACGCCTGAAAAGCGCCACCGACAGGGAGTTGGAGACATGGATAAACAGCAGTTCCTATCATACCGGCACCTGACCCGCTTCAACCCCACAGAATCCGCCGCGAGACGCCTTTTTACGCTCTCAATTCACAAGCGTTTACATTCCAGGCGCCGTTCCTTTATAGATAGATTAGAGCATTTTTTGTACAATTTAATTGACTGGGCCATGCCTATGCACCCAGTCAAGCAAATTCGATCTGAAGCGATCGAAATTGTCTTCCTAAACCCCATTTAGGAGCCCCCTTGGGCTCCTCTTTTTATTAGGCGCGCTTATTCTTCAGCGATTCAAGCACTTGCGCCCATTTCTACATGCAAAAGCATTAATATCCCAGAAGCTCCGACACCTAATTTGTCTGTGACATCTCATGCTGAGGCTCCCTGCGCCGATCCAAAGCGCGAAAGCTGAGCGACTCCAATAGATGCGCCGCCTGGATGTTGGGCGAGCTGGACAAATCAGCGATGGTTCTCGCCACTCGCAGAACCCGGTGATAGGCCCTGGCGGACAAGCCAAGCCTTTGCAGGGCCCGCTCCAGCAACTGCCGCTCTTTTTCTCCCAGTTGACAGTGCTGCTCCAGGGACTCGCCCTGCAGATATTGGTTAGCGCAACCTGCGCGGGCCAATTGCGCCTGTCTGGCGGCGTTCACCCGCGAAGCAATCTGAGCGCTGCTTTCCGACCTTGCGGCGCGCTGCAACTCGTTGATAGCGACAGCGGGCACCTCGACATGCAAGTCAAAGCGATCTAACAAAGGACCTGAAATCTTTTGTCGATAACGACTTACCTGCACCTCAGTGCACTTGCAGGACACTTCAGGGTGGCCGGAATAGCCACAAGGGCATGGTTTCATTGCCTTTTTGCCAGTTCGATTAACTGCCAAAAAATCAAAGGGTTACCTCTATCCAGAAGAGCTACGGACTCTCGGAGACCACATTAGAGCGCGGAGGCTTGATTTGCACCTTTCGCAGGCAGAAGTAGCACAGCGTATTGGCGCATGCACCGAAACAGTGCTTAACTGGGAGCATAATAAGCATCATCCTCCCGCGCGCTACTACCCAAAAATTATGGAGTTCCTTACCTACTGCCCATGTGTATCAATGGGCTCATTTGGAGAAAAGCTATCTGTGTATGCCATACATCAGGGATACACCCTTAAAGCGCTAGCAGCGGCAATTCAGGCTGATGAGAGCACAGTGCTTGGCTGGACAGGGAATGAGCATTCTCCAAGCAGGAAATATATGGATAGATTGAGAATAGCTTTGGGCAATGGTCTAACACCATGACTCATAGAAATGACTAGAGGGCCAACTTACGGCCCTTATTCATAGTTTTACTTAATCAGATAATCTATATTTCGACATTATATATCAGTTGGTTACACTATTATTCTAGAATAATAGTTATCACAACAAGATAGCGTAACCTATTAAATTATATAGGGTTAATGAAATTATAAGACTACCTATGTCTGATTGAAGGTCTTTAAACTTCCTAAATTGATACGGACATCTCTATAAGGTGTTGATTTTTTTTACACTTTTAAATATTAGTATTTATACTTCTTGTGCTACTATGATACGAGAAGCTCTACTCTTTCGTATAGGTGATTGAGGTGAGGCTCAATCAGCTACGCCTCACCTCAATCACCTACCGATGGGAGTACAGTATGAGTAAAAAGCAGTTAGTTATTAACGAGATACTGCGTGAGATTGCAACACTTTCTGAGGACGAACAACAGGAAGTTATTGAAGAGCTAATTCACATAAGGCAACTGGGAGAGGCAACAATGGCAAAAACTAAGCACAAAAAAGACCATAAGAAATCCGCCCAAGGACACATTGTATCTAAGAGTGGTAACAATGAGTTACCTAACCCCTATGACTTTACCAGCTCTCCGTATGATTATGCGAGTTCAGCTAAAAGGAGAGCTAGGGCGGTGTATTCGGCGTTTAAGATAGCTGAAGGCAGCTAAGGCTCGTAGGCACCTAAGTCACTCAAAATACTATGGAGGAGCCAACTAATACTTGGCTCTTTTTTTTATGGAAAGTCCTTCGTTTCACCCTGAAAATAAGCTGTATGAAATTAGTAGAGACTGCAAACGGCAAGACGGGAATCCACTGAGAGAGGCGGAGCTTGAAGAAAATCGAGAGTTAGGGCGCACTCCTTTTCAGAAAGATTACGCTCGCTTATTACACTCTGCATCCTTTCGGAGACTACAAGGAAAGACGCAGCTATATCCCGGACACGAAGATGATTTTTTTCGTACTAGACTAACTCACTCTTTAGAAGTTGCACAAATAGCTGCTGGCATAGCTCAGTTCTTAAATATTAAGAAGATCCCAAGTGAGTTTGGAAAGCACACTCAAATTGACTTAGATCTCGTACAATTTGCAGCACTTGCTCATGATCTTGGCCACCCTCCTTTTGGACACAATGGAGAAAGAGCCCTTGACGAACTGATGCGTTCCTATGGTGGGTTTGAGGGTAATGCACAAACATTACGCATACTTTCAGTTGTCGAAAAAAAGCTTATTAGTTTAAATGATGGAACTGAGGTCGCGTCACATGGCCGCAACTTAACTTATAGGTCACTAGCGTCTGTATTAAAGTACGATAAAGAAATCAGCTCAAAGAGAAATAAAACGGCAGAAATTTCAAAAGGTTACTATTCCTCTGAGAGAGAACTTGTCAAACAGATAAAGGGACATGTAGCACCAAGACATGGAGAAAATAAGTTTAAAACTATTGAGTGCTATATTATGGATGTTGCTGACGACATAGCCTACTCTACTTATGACCTTGAAGATTCACTATACGCCGGATTCATAACTCCAACGTATTTATTTGAAGCTATAACCCCAGAAGGGGGCGAATCTACAAGTTTAAGAGATCAAATATTTTCAGAAATAAATGGAGAGTTGGAGAAAGAAGAGTACGAAAAGCTGGATAGCCCCGAAAAGCTCTCCATTGTAATTGCCGAACTATTCAAATTCATGGATTTTAAAGTTGAACCGGAGAATGGAGGATCTCAAAGAGCTCGGACAGCTCTAACTTTGGTAGAGGCTCAAAGATTTAACTCACAATATACATCAAAACCACTCGAAAAAGAAAAGCTCACAGCAAAGAGAGTAGGAAATCTAATTAGGTCAGTTGAATTAGTCCCAAACAAAGAGTTCCCCCAGCTTTCCAGAGTGAGACTTAATAGAGAAAAACTAATTAGTGTTGAGTTATTAAAGAGACTAAACTTTATGCTAACTATTAAATCATCGAGACTCACGGTAACTGAGTACAAAGGAAAGGAGTATGTAAAGCAAATTTTTAATTCAATAATTGAAAGCGACGGCAACCTACTTCCAGAGCACTGGAAGCTAGAATACAATTTGGCCAAGAATAGCTCACAAAAAAACAGAGTTGTTTGCGATTACGTTGCAGGCATGACTGATAGACATGCAGCAGAGTTCCATGGAAGGCTATTTTCCGAGGGAGCATCTGTATTTAAACCGCTTTAACTGCATAGACTAATAAATGTACGCCAGCTCTAACTGGATTCTATACACTTCCGCTTCTGTTCAAGAGCAGAACTGTCGCTCTTGCGATCCACATTGCCTACTGAAATCACTTTCTCTTTTTTGAGCATTATAATAGTTTCAAAGGCTATTTCTATAACTCGACTCCTATATGCTTCATAAAGCCAAGTTGAAACAAATATAGATAAGAATAGAAAAGTCAAAACCACGATAAAACCAACAGATAAATCTTCATGAACACGAGCATAAAAAAGTAGCGCCGATGCAAGTGAAACTATAACAAATTTACCAACCCCTGTTTCTCTTTTGTAAATATCAAGATCGAGCTTTACCTCCTCCTTTATCACATCAATCATTTTCTCATCATATTTCTCCCAGCCAATCTCCTTAATATACTCTAAAGACAATCCAGCCTGAGCACAGAGCTGCGCCGACTTTGCAGAAAAAGGTCTAAAATTATATAGAAACCAGCTTACGGAAAACACTATAATAAATATAATCCCCAAAACAATAAAAAAATCCCTTCCCTGAAAATACTTCCCAAGGAAAATAACAGATAACATGAACGCAGCAAAAGAAAATGCACTTCCAATATAACCAATCTCATTAAACTTTGAGACAATTGGAGAGCACATTCCCTTCCATATTGTTGTTATAGGAACAGAAATAGATCCTATATGAATCCTAGCCTTACATTTCTCCCAAGCACCTTTATCAAAAGAAAGTTCCGCCATAGCATATAAGCTAGGTTTATCAAAAAAGATATTAACAACTCGACGCTGATGAATCATCAGCAGAGGAGAACCGATAGTTATCCAGCCAATAATTCCCAATCCTATAACAATATAGATGTAATCCATCAGTCCTACTCTGTCTCAAACGCCGAAAAATATCTCCAAGAGATGCCATCTAAAAGCACTTTAAAGCTTACAGAGTTCTTCCATGCCGGACCCACCCTCCAGCGCCAGCATTGTTTTGAGTAGCGAGCTCATTTTTCCAGAGCTCAACTTGTGTCAATTGATCTGCGTAGTAACGCTTTTCGTCGTATGGTACGTGCAGTCCTGAAAACACTATTAAGTGCTCGTGTGTTATTACACGAGACTCACGATCAGCGTTCATCATTTTGCTGGCCAGAGAGTTGAGATCAAACGCCACTCCACGCTGGTAACGAGTTGCAGCATCAAACTTGGCAATATTTTCCGACAACCACTGATCCCAGAAAGAGGCCAGTTCATCCTCATCAGCATACTGATCAACATTCCACTCGCCTGTTATCTCAGAGATTGCCGTACTTGCTGCGGCTCGCACCTCTTCACTTTCGTCCGATAAGAAAGACTTCAGGGCATCAATTGCGCGAATATCTCCGGTAAAACCCAAGCCTTTGAGTATTCCAACGACATCATCCTCATCATCACTTTGCTCTTTCGCTTCGTTAAACAAGAATGGCACTACATCCTCAGGATTCCCGTAACGGCCAATGAGGTAAGCTAACGTTCCGTCTTCCAGTCTTTCTGACAGCGCGAATTTATAGAAATCCAGACCACTATCATCACCCATCAGTAACAAGCTTTTTGCGCATTCAATACGGAAATAGCTACTCACATCCTCATCATCCATAAGCGTTTTAAGAGCACTGGTGTAGCTGGAGTCACCAACGTAACCGAGCATGGAAATAGTGTATGTTGAAGGATTAGAGATAAGAGCGTCGATCTGGTAATACGAAGCTAGCTCATTGAGCATATTCTTAGCGACAACGCTTGAAAGCGCGTCATGAATCCAAGGTTTCTGCAACGCGAGGGCTTTATGGCCAAAGCGCTTTATTTTGTCTACGTCACATACTCGCAAAGCTGACTCAACATTCCAGTGTGCGTTACCGTCCTTCTCCCCCATCTTTTGCAAGAGCATGGACTCCATGTCAGAGTCGCCAGAATACAATATGACATGGCATGCAACTTCGCCTCGCGCTCCTTTGCTGTTGATTGCCGCCTGTAGCACGGCAGCATTGTCACCCACGCCAGTAGCCAGACGCCTCGCTATTTCCTCATAGGAAGCTTCTAGCTGCATAAGGGCTGACGCCTTGCTCGCGTCTGCCATATACATACTCTTTGCTAACTTTTCCCGATCAGCCCACAACTTGACCGCATTCTCGAATTCATTTTCCCAGGCGTTCATATATTCTCCTACGTTATATCGGACAAGCTTCCGGGCAGCACATTTCAACCACTAGGCGTTTAGGCGGCTTTTTATTCATCAAGCGCTCAGCAATTTTACCAATGTTGTTCTCGCTTATTTTATTAACTGTCGGCTCTTCTGACCCACCTAACATTTCCACCCGCTGTTCTGGTGTCGCAGAGTCAGCAAGCTTTGAATCCCACCATCGGTGAACACCAGCTGTTTGATGCCCTGGTCGAATCGGAAATAGATTATTTTCATTCTCCCCACCCGCCCAAGTCGGGCGCAGATGGTGGTAGCTAATTTTATAAGCTGGGGGCATTGATTTGAGCGGCTTCTTATTTAGCTCATTGAGATTCTTCACTATCTGGTCACCAGACAGCCCCTTGGCGGTAAAGTCTTTGCCAAAATGGGGTTGCAGCATCTCATCAAGGATTCGAATTTCACTCACACTGAGCTTGTTCCTATCAACATATCTTCGGAAAGCTTTCTTTAGTTCTGCAGTCGAAGAGGTTTCATCAGATCGGGCAGAGCCCCCATTATCGACTGTCGGGCGGACTTCCCAACGTTCAGTCGATTCAGACATTTTAAAATACGGCGCCTCTTCAAATGGATATCCGCCGCAATCCATTTCTAACACCATATCCTCGGGACTGGTCGGAACGACTGACGCAGCCACAGGGGTAACCGTATCTGAAGTCTCGGCTTTGGCATCCTCTTTCTCTCCACCAGAAGTGGTATTAGATGTGCCCCCAGTTGAGGTAACTTTTCCAGGCTTTATTTGGCTCGCTCGATAACTCTCGTCATCTCGTCTCTCACTCGACCAACCAAGATTCCCATTAAACGAGGAGACATCACTCACCTCTCCGGTAATTGCAGGAGGTGGCGGCGGTGGAGGATCAGCACGAACCATCAACCGATTTGCGAGAGAGGGTTCAGAATTGGTTGGTGTAAGGCCACCCTCGCTTTCAGCAATCAGAGGACAAAACGGCTTTCGTTTGTCCTTAAATACAAGCAGCACATCTCCACGCTCAACGTCTCGCACGAAATCATCACGCCACTTTCGGAAATGCCGCGAACCTCTGCCCGGAAAAGAACCAAACATGGAGCGGAAATGAGAACCAGCGAGGCTGTTAACGACCTGACCTACCGTTGCATCAGAACTCAAACAGCGATCTGCATAATTAGCAGCAAAGAATGGAGACTCAACGAACGGAAGGTCAGCAGTGGTAATGTCAGACCAATGCTTAAATTCGTACCAGCGATTAGAGTACATCTAGAAACACATCCCTTGTATGGCGCTAAACCTGCCAGACCGCAAGCAGCGCGCTGAATAACCAAAAACACGTTACATTCATTCACAATGCAAGTGGATTGTACATATGCAGGCCCTGCTGGTGAATCAGCAATCCGGCATAGCAAAAATGGGATATACGATGGGCATGCGATACCGCATGTACAAGAAGGTGTTTTTACTCAGTGGCGTCGTCGGCCATCTTCCCTTTCGACACTTCGTATCCTTTCGCGAGCAAAAAGCCTTTGCAGAATCCATGTAGATAGAGCTCATCCTGCTCAAGCGACGTAGGCATGTCACTTTCCATACCTCGTATAACTGCATGAATATCAAGGGATAGCTCGCGACAGATAGCCATAAGTTCAAATAAATTTAATTGGCGATCACCAGATTCATACTTCGTCACAAATACCCGATGTTTCCCAAGACGCGCAGACAACTCCTCCTGATTAATAGCCTGTTTTTTTCGGGCTTCTCTCAGCAGACGGATAAGGAGTTCGTGTTTTTGGCGGATGGTTAGCGTCATCGACGCAGAATAGAGGAGGAATATATATCTACCAAATCAGTATATTTTTATTATTTTCTTCCATTTAATAACAAGTCAACTACACTTGATTTTGCAAGGTGTGAGAAGGCTCTCGAATGCTCGGGAACCTTTTCCGTGTATCTGTGTGTTGTTTTCAGGAGGAAGATTATGAAGAAGTCCGTTGCAGCGCTGAGCATATGTGCAGCACTGAGCCTCGTTGTGTCACCAGTCATGGCCGACAATACCCAAAACCCATGCAAAGATCCGGTGTATGTATCCCTTAAAAATAAAAGCTTGGAGCAGATGACCGACCGGGAGTATGAAACGTACAAACAGGCAGACCAAGCCTGTGCGTCCTACACCACAAATGTAGCCGCCATGCAGGAATCGACCAGTTTCAAAAATAATTGGTGGTTGGTAGCGCTGGCTGCGCTTCCGCTACTGTTTCTCCTCTAACGAAAGGACTCTCCAATGGGCAAGGATGCCCATACTCATAACAACTCTTCCAACATTGCCCATGCGTAGCACAATCATCCACAGATTCGTCTAAACTGGATATATCGTTGCTTCCTCTTAAAGCAATCGCTTTACGACTACACGGCGGTTATACATGAGTGCGTTAGCTATACCGCGACACAATGTAATACTGATGTTATACATCGTACTTGTTATCCCTCCGCTATTACTTCCCTCATGCCCAGCCACCGCCCAAGAAACCATCACCATCGCAACCGGCGAGTATATTCCCTGGACTTCACAGGAAGCCCCACAGGGTGGCTTTGTTAACCATGTCATACAAGAAGCGTTTAAACGGCAGGACATTGATGTTCGATTTGAGTATTTCCTTTGGGCACGCAGCTACGAGTTGGCTCGGCAGGGGATGTTCCAGGCAGCGTCGTACTGGGTTTGTAGTGAAGATCGACAAAAAGACTTCATTTGCAGTGATCCACTTGTAGAGGAAAAAACCGTGTTCTTTCACAGCAAGTCCAAGGTGATTACGCAATGGGATACCCTTGAAGACTTACGGGGCTACCGAATTGGTGCCACCATCGGATATACCTACACAAAAGAATTCTGGGCAGCCGCAAACTCGGGAATGTTGAACGTCGGCGCAGTGCCGGAAGACGAGCAAAACTTTAATATGCTTCTGATGGATAGACTTGATCTGTGCTTGATGGGGCAAGTTGCCGGGCTAACATTACTGCGCAAGAAATTTCCAAAATATGCTGCCGATTTAATTACCTATCATCCCAAGCCACTCGTCACCGCGACACTCCACTTACTATTCCCCAAAGCGAATAGCGATTCCAAGCGATTAGTACGCCAGTTCAATATGGGCTTGAAACAGGTTTGGGATGAAGGCCTATACCGCGCATACACAGATGACCTCATGGCGGGAAAATACGATCCACCAACGCCCTAACGCGTTGCTTGCTTTCTCATCCCTGCCCCCAGTTTGGCATTTTCGAGCGTTAACTCTCGCCCTGCACCACCAAAGGTACACATGACGGAGTGCTCTTCCAAAATGGACTGGAGTGTATCCTTACCCTGTTCCTCATCAGGAACTAGCACCCATACCACAGCAGTGGAATATCCAGGGCACGTAGTATCCTTAGCGAAGAAAAATTCAAATCCGGCCAAAGCCTCAAGTAGTGCCGCACATCCACCAAGCGTTGCACCAGCTTTAGAAAGACCCAGTTCGCACGACAGGGCCATTGCTAGCTGGGCTTCATTAATTGTACGGTCACAACCACCCACCGACTCAACTTCATACATTCCCTCGGGGAAATACTCAGGGGCAACGTTAAGCGCGACGGTGAGTTCTGCTGAGTTAGCAATGCAAAACTCTACATTACTTTGGGTTCCGGTATACGATACTGACCTAAATGACATTCCCGAAATCATCGAAAGCCAGTTCACGAACGCAGCCCTTGTTGTACAAATATGTTTAGCCACCGCGAACGCCTCTACATGTATATAAATAATAAATATAATGAACAACCATTCACAGAATGAATTTAAAAAATCAACAAATCAAGCTTACGCAGTTCAATGTCAGCCCGCAGATAGAAATAGTAACAGTGTGCACTCCCTATTTGAGCTTGTAGTGTATACAAGACTTTTTGACACACGTGAATCTGACTCAGTACTTCTGGCGTACCTTGAGCGGCACATTCCATTGTTTTCAATCGTATGAGCTTCTTAGCAACACATTTGGCAGCATCATCTTTTACAGCCTTGCTGCCACTAAAACATTTCCACTCGGTATCAACTAATGGCGGGCCCATAGTGTTCTCCCGGATTCTGGAACTTCCTTGGGAGACTTTCTCATGGCATATAATTCAACAGATGAAGCCGCTCTCAAGCCATTTCTTAAAATACAAGGCTATGACAACTCTCCATATCCTGTCACAGGCTATAACGCACATCTTCCTATAAACATAGCCACTGATCTGAAGCACATACGCTTTGACTTGTACCGTTTTTTCATATGCATATATACATAAATCAATACTGATTCATATAAAATATATTTTCTACAATATACTGAGCGATTCGTAGCCTACACAGGCAGCTCACTCTACCGACTAAAGCTTGTGACAGAGAACTCTGTCAGGTTCTCCTTCACGTTATTGATATAATCTCCAATAAGACGACTAGAGGCATGTTGGCTTTCAAACGTTTTTAGCAATCGCTCCAATAAGGTAACGATATGCTGCTCAATATCGCTATCAAGGTCGAGCTTTAAAATAGCGCTTTCTATCGTCCATCTTAAATCCGAAAGGTTCTGCATAGCGCCCACACTGCGGTTCACCTCAATTCGCATAATGTCATCTAACATTTCCTGAGTCCGTTTTATCGACTCTCGGCGATGCACCTCTTTTGACCTTCTCTCCTGCTGAGCTCGGATGATCGCTTCCAACATGAAATTTGCAGCGCCACATAGTTTAGTCAGGTTATCTAAATGCTGATCCCCCTGCTCCTCCGCCAACAACACCCATAGACTGAAGTATGGGTAGTTAACAATCATTCCCTGCTCATAGGTAATCATTCTGTCTGGCTGCTGGGTTAAATGCGTAAGCGCTCGGGCCTGATCCAAAGTGATATAGCCTTCACTGCTGTAGATATAATGCTGTTCCGGCAAATTTAGGATGAAGAGATACGGCAATGTGTAGCTAGCTAACGCACTCTCCATGGCTAACGCCATATCGAATGGATCTTGAGATTCAGCGCATTGCTGGAAAAACTCAATAATGCCACCAAGATAGCTGCTTGATCGCAGTAGATTCATACCCATCTGATTCAGGTACGTAATTGACTGCTCCAGCTCTGCTATACGATTGTCTCTGACGGTTAATTCTCTGGCGGGAACGACATCTCCCTCACGGTTATCATGCGTGGGTTTCATGGCAAGCCTCCCTCCTTGTATCGCACTAACAGTATAACTTTATTTGTTCAGTTCGATGACGTTCCTCCATAAATTGATGAGCATTTCTCCAATAAGATGCCCTCACTTTGCCGTACTCCATATGTGCCGCCACGGCACCTTTCACTGTCTTTGATTCATTTCGTTCTCGCGTATGTTGTATGCGTGCGTCACAGAGACGCGCGAGGTGAAGCCGCCAGTATGGGGCTTCACCCTTGCTGGCTGTTCTTCATGTTCTTTTGCATACCACATAGAGAAAACCTATATGAACGAAGATGTACAACAGCACTACTCAATCCACGAAGACGGCTCATACCAATTCGATCAGGCAATACATCCAGACAAAATCATTTCCATTGCAAAACATATCCTTAATGGAAGGTTTTTCCGTGGCAAAGCATTTTGCGACCCTGACGCGACCAAGTACTTTCTCGTGCTCCAGCTTGCAGAACATGAACAAGAAGTATTTGCCTGCATGTTCCTTGATAACCAGAACCGCCTCATTAGCTTTGAAAAATTGTTCTACGGGACCATTGATCAAGCGTCCGTATACCCACGAGAAATAGTGAAGCGTGCGCTTATGTTGAATGCAGCAGCAGTGATTCTCGCCCATAACCACCCGAGCGGTATGTCTGAGCCCAGCCTGGCCGATATAGCAATGACTAAGACCGTGAAGAGTTCATTGGCGCTCATCGACGTGCGCGTGCTTGATCATGTTGTGGTTGGAAGCGACGGAAGTTCCGTGAGCTTTATAGAGAGAGGCTATATCGCAGGGTAGCTCTTCGCCCCACCAATACCATGGTGGGGTTTTACATATATCCAGTTACTTCTCACACGCCAAAGGGTTCCCGCGCACATCTCTGAGTATTAAGGCGACTTAAAGGAGGAAATTAATGATTTTTAGGCTTTACTTTCTTATTAAGACAGGAAAGAAATCTATGTGAGATAAGCAATGAACAATTGTGTAGCTACCAATAACAATTTATCAAAAATACACCCACTTTTTTATATCGCAAAATAAATTACATCAAGATGATTATAGCAAAAAGATATATGGAGGTATTGCCATGTTGAAATTTCAAATTTCCTACACCGGAAAAAGAAGGACTCTTGTGATATTTGTTACTACTTTAGCTATACTCATAGTGTTATCGATCCCTATAGTAAACATGCTATATTTTAGCGACGTAGATTTTACCCCAACCATTAACAAAGACATTCCATTAAAGATATATATATTAATATGCATTGCAATATCATCCGGCCTATTAGGAGGATTGACCAATTATTGTCTACAACGAAAAAGTGGAGACCAAAAAGACAACGACGTTGAAATATCTGATCTAATAAGCTGTTTGA
Organism: Hahella sp. CR1; assembly: GCF_029813005.1. Taxonomy (NCBI): domain Bacteria; kingdom Pseudomonadati; phylum Pseudomonadota; class Gammaproteobacteria; order Oceanospirillales; family Hahellaceae; genus Hahella; species Hahella sp. CR1. The sequence continues at coordinate 1,110,753 of NZ_JAPELK010000001.1, read as the reverse complement.
TAACGGGCGTAAGCGCATCTCTCATTATTCCACTTTTTTTACATATCATTGGTAGTAACATTATCAAAGACGCCATTAACACAAACCCATTAAACTATTTGGTATATATGGGATTCTGCTTAATTGCTGCAATATCGTCAAGGAGATTTCTTAGTTCCGTCACACAAAGAATTATAAAAACAGTCGAAGAAGCTGAGAAAGCAGCCGAGAATGCAGAAAAAATTGCGTTAGATAATCAAAAAAAATATATGGAACTTAAGCAGAAAGATGAGGAATTTCAAAAATACATAAAAGCTGAAAACTATAGCAACACTGCGAAGTTTCATTTTCACAATGCAAGAGACAAAACCGTTCAGACCACTTCAATAGAAAATGAGATAGCTAGAGCAAAAAGCTGCCTCGACAAATCGATAGGTATACTAAATAATGCTCGCGCATGGTCTATCAAAGGAAATGTATTATCTCTTGAATCCAAAATTTACCCAGAGCGAAAGGAGCTTCTACTACGCGAAGCGATACAAGCATGTGAGAACGCGTTAAAGTCGCCGTATTTAGATAATGAGAGAGAGGCGCACTGTTTAGTGAACATAATTTGCTATAAGATTTTACTGAATAAGGATGAGCCTCTTGAGAATCTAAAGCCATACATTGAAAAGGCTTGTAACACTTTCTCCAAGGTTTTATCCATAGTTGAGAAGGATAACGACATAAAATCATATAGTTATTACGATAACTTAATAGCATTTTCAAAAAGTCTCCTCAAACCATAGAAACTCAATCTTGACAGTGTAATTAGGTGTAGTAAGCTAAAAGAGCACGGAAGTGCCCCAAAAGTTTTGTAAGTAAGGAGTGTTATCTATGAAATCACGTTTTAGAGACGAAATTGAAGTAGACTAATTGAGTCTAGCCCCTTAAGTAACTGATCTTGAGGGGCTTTCGTTCCCTCTTCTCCATACCATCCCTGTAATAACTACCAAACCTCTAGGGGTAATCACACTTCATATACATTGCTGGGATTTTATAAAAGTGGCAGGAAATTGCTAAAAATCCGACTATAGGGAAATATTCTGTAGTAGCCCCCAGAAAACATGGCATAGTGAGGAAGGTAGCCGATTTAAGATATTGAGTGCCACTTTTCACCTCTCATGGCCGAAAAGTATGGTCACTTACTCATCCATAGTGCGATTTCCCTGACCAAACCTCTGAGGAAAAATCCGCTCTCTTAGCCCATTAGCAGGATGCCCCAAGAGCTCAACCACCAGAAAGCAGGATCATCACTTTCTGATAGTACTGTTTTGGCCAGATTGTGGTTGCAAGTAACGGAAGTAAGTTCCGTGAGCTTTATAGAGAGAGGCTATATGGCAGGGTAGCTCTTCGCCCCCACCGACATTAGTGGTGGCTTTTTAATACCTGCAACAACTCAATACCAATTGAGAAATGTAAAACACTGTCAAACAGCCAACATCAGTTCGTTTTTTGATCTTTACTTCTAACCTAACAGCTAAAGGGTAGGAAGCTCTTGGTTATGGAGCCTGTGTTTCCGAGCAGCCTCTATCCTCTGACTACGCTTATAAATCTGTGACACCAGTTTGGTGTGCCATTGAAGCTCGGGATTTGAAGTACGGTACCAGTATTTAGGCGTCATAGCAGTTTGGAGAATTATCATGAGATGGATTTCCAAAGGGAAATGTTGTCGGTTCTCATTTATCGCGTCCATTCTCGCTACCCTGCTTTTAACCTCTCCAATCGTTAGAGCGGTTACTGCCGGCGACACCATTCTCGCCATTACCGACAACTTAAACGTTCGACAATGCACCAAGATAACAGATGGAAGTTGTCCCCCCACTGCACAGATATCCAATCGTTCCATTGGAACCATCAACTCTGGCCCATATTCCGGTAGCGACAATAGCTACACATGGTGGCTTATCACTTGGGAAAGCGGAGTGGTGGGATATTCCGTTCAGGATTTCATAGCGGTTCTTTTGGATATAAATGGAGTTGAAAGCAGCTACACCGCTGAAGCCTCGCCATATAAGCCAGATATTACGCTCTCTGGCAGTGCGTTCCAAAGTGTCACCAAAATTACTTGGGAGTGTACATTCCCAAGTGGAGGTACATGCACAGGAAGCCCCTACATCTGGACCCCATCTAATTGGACTGGCAAGTTTTCCGTACTGAACGACAACTCCGCCCAAGTATCCCCCACTTTACTCACGGGTACAGAAACGGAACCGTATGACACATACGACTGGAGCGTGACATTTGAAACAGGTGAGCAAACGAAAACGAAGTTTTTCTCGGTGGATTATGTCAGTACGCCCTCCCTTCCTGGACCTTTCACACTCTCTCATGAAGAGCCCTATTGCGACACAAGAGACCCGGCAGGACCAGCGGTACAGCTATACTGGACAGCATCAAGCGCCACTACGTCCTACACGATATATCGTAATGGTATCCAAATTGGCAATGCACTGAGCAGTGCGGAGTTCTCGTTCACGAACGAGACCGGACTCGTGGCAGGCACAAGCTATACCTACAGTATCGAAGCATCTAACACTGCCGGGATAACCAGTTCAAACACAGTTACGATCACTGTCCCTGGCGATATATGCACGCTTAAAACAGCCGTCATTAACCAAGTATCGCCCAACCCTGTTCCTGCATCCTCACTCAATCAAACTATCACCGTAATGGGAAGCAACTTCCGCAGTGGAGTAAAGCTGCTTTTTTATGATACTGACAATAACGTGTATGAAAGCAACGCAGAAAAGCTTGAACAAACCTCAGAGAGATCAATCACATACCAGTTCAACAATGTAAACGATGTCGGTACATGGGGCGTTCAAGCAGTCAACACAGACGGAGCGAGTTCTAACCGCTATTCATTCACGGTAGCTCCTTGTGAACCTTCGTCATCTGTCAGAGAACTTCCAGAAGGCATACAACAAAGTGGCTGCGTGAGCCAAGGAGAATCTCAATTCTACCGTTTCGATACAAATGCAGATATTTCCTACACCGTAACGCTGACGAAGATTTCTGGTGACACTGAACTCTATATGGCGGAGTCCGAAAGCTGTATCCAGAGAGCCCCGGCCGCAGACCTGTGTTACACAGGATATCGTTTTGATGAAACCTCATCCTCTGTATCAATCCGTAACTCCAAAGGTATTCCAGGGACGTTTTATATCGCCGTCTATGGCCAGACTGATGCGAACTATATCGTTAGGATGTATCGATCTCTGCCAGATGCATTCATAGAAGTCAGCAACAACGCTCCCGCTACCGATGAACCTGTTACATTCACTGGCATGGCGGGAGTTCCTTCTCTTGCATGCCCAATAGAGTCATATGACTGGGATTTTGGAGATGGGACGTTAGGTTCAGGTACAGAAGTACAGCACCTTTATAAAACCACCAATAACGGTACTCCGTTTATTGCCCGACTCACCGTTACCGATTTTTGTGGCGGCAAAGGAACCGCGCAGGTAGGAATTTCACCCAATGCAAAAGCTAAAAACTGTGACGGGACGCAATCATGCTCCGACGACCCAGTCAATCTAGCGACTGGGAACTACACCTATGAGCATACTGACCTCACCTTACCCGGTATTGGGATTCCTTTTGCATTTAACCGCTACTACAACTCTAAAGATGCGAACTTCAGAAATGGCCCCCTCGGTTATGGGTGGACCCATTCCTACAGCGCACAACTCATACACGAGGCAGGGTTTTCGGTAGTTGTTTTGGGTGACGGCAATCGAGAGACCTTTAGTAATAGCGGCGGCTCATACACCCCAGATCCAGGCATCCATAACAAACTAACCGACAACAGTGACGGCACATTCACCCTCACAACTAAGCAGCAACTCAGATACAACTTTGACACCCAAGGAAGACTAGCCAGTCTCGTTGATAAAAACGGCAATGCCCTTTCTTTGCAGTACGACTTATCAGGCAACTTAGACGCAATTACAGACACAGCCGGACGGCAGATCACTTTCCAGTATGAAGATAATCGGATTATCCAAATTACAGACCCCATCAGCAGAACCATAACCTTCGGCTACAGCACCGACGGCGACCTACTATCTGCAACCAACCCAAATGGCGGAACAACTGAGTATACCTACGATCTCGCCCACCAAATCACTAAGGTACTAGATCCCAGAGGAAACACCATCGTCGAGAACGCATATGACACTATGCGCCGAGTGGTTTCCTTACAAAAAGATGGTCTCGGCGGCCAAACTAAATTTGAATACAACTTCGAGACTGGAGTTACCGAAGTTATCGATGCGCTTGGTCAGGTCGAGGTGCACACACACGATAGCAGGAAGAGAATAATCTCAATCAAGGACAGTCTAGAGCACACGCAGTACTTTACGTATGACGATAACAACAACCGAACTCAAGTCATAGACAAGAACGGCAACACAACCAAGTACACCTATGACGAACGTGGCAACGTCACCTCGAAAACAGATCCTCTTGGGAACACCACGACCATTACCTATAACGCCCAAAACGATCCAATAACCCGAGTAGACGCCCAGGGCAACCAAACTCTCTTCTCTTACGATGAAAAAGGTAACGTATCCCAGACGACAGATGCACTGGGCAACACCATTACGGTCACCTATAGCGATAAGGGATTGCCGCTCACCATTACCGATGCGCGCGGTAACGTCACCACCAACACATACGACAGTGAAGGCAATCTGATTCAAGTAGAGGGTGCGCTGGGAAATACGACACAGTACTCTTATGACGCCGCAGGCCGTCAGCTCTTAGTGACCGATTCTCTAGCCCGCACAACAACCTACATCTACGACGCAAATGACAACTTACTCTCAGTGTCCGACCCACTAGGGCATTCTGTCACGCACACCTACGACGCCAATGGTAATCGTCTCTCCACAACAGACAAAAATGGCAACATCACTCAATTTTCGTATAACGAAAAAGATCTGCTCATCACCACCACTGACGCCTTGGGTGGAGTACTCACAAATACCCCAGACGCGCTCGACCGTGTTGTCCTAAAACAAGATAAAAATGGCAATCTCACTCGACTCATTTACGATCCGGTAGACAGGCTGATCGGTACGTTTGATGCTCTTGGCAACGAGCTAAATTACTTCCACGATGCGAATGGCAACCTAACTGCAATCGCAGATGCGAGCGGCGACCAAACCCACTTCACATACGACAAACTCAACCGCCGCACCAAAGTCATTGCCCCTCTGGAAGGCTCTACCACAACGACATACGATGCGCTTGGACGTGTAATCTCCACCACCAATGCAAAGGGGCAAACGACCACGTTTGAGTATGACGCGTTAGGGCACCTTACAAAGGTCACAGACGCCAACGGCGGCATCATGTCGTACACATACGATGAGAACGGCAACCGTCTGTCCATGACCGACACCAACGGCAACAAGACGCTGTATAGCTATGACGCCTTAAATCGGATCAGCGCCACATTAGAGCCTTTGGGCAACGCTACGAAATACCAATACGATGCCGTAGGAAATCTCTCTCAACTAACCAAACCAGACGGAATCGTCATTACCTACACCTACGACGACCTTGATCGTATCTCCACCATTACTTACCCAGATGCGAGCACTGTCCAGTTCACCTACGACGTAAACGGGAATCGCATTACACAAACGGATAGCCTTGGCACACAGAGCTACACCTACGACGCCCTATACCGTATCACAAGCCATAACGACCCTTTTGGGAATGTAGTCGGGTACAGCTACGACGCCAACGGCAACCGCACTTCCCTCACCTATCCCGGCAATAAAGTTGTCACCTATGACTACGATGTCCTCAATCGCATGTCCACTGTCACAGACTGGCTGGGTAACACCACACAATACACCTACGACAACGAGAGCAAGCTGATACAAACAGCGCTCCCCAACGGCACTAACGCCTCTTATGTGTATGATAAAGCGAACCGACTCATTAGCCTCACCAATGCGAAATCCAATGGCGCAATAATCTCCAGCCATCTCTATACCCTAGATATACTTGGGAACCACACTCATGAAGAACGCGAAGAGCCTTTTCCTCCTATATTCTCCCCAGGAACGACAACATATACCTATGATGCCGAGAATCGCCTCACTAATGTGAATGGTGTATCCAACACCTTCAACAACAATGGCAGTATGACCGCCAAAGGCACTGATACATATGCATATGATTTTGCAGATCGACTGATGGAATTATCTATAGCAGGAACAAAAATTAGTTATAAGTATGATGGTGTTGGCAATCGATATATTCGCACCCAAAATAGCATCACTACTCGCTTTACACTGGATACAAATACCAGTCTCACCAACATTCTTGCAGAGACTGATTCAAGTAACTCTATTAATGCATACAACGTGTATGGCCTTGGACTCATAGCCCGCATCGAAGCAGACGACACCGCTCACTACTATCACTATGATTCCACAGGCAACACCGTCGCACTTACCAATGAATCAGGGACTGTGACCGACCAATACGCCTATAATCCATTTGGTGGCCCTGCAGGGAGTATTGGAAACACCGACACCCCCTTCACGTATTTAGGCTTCCATGGTATAACCAATGAAGTTGATGGCCTGTTTTATGTGCGAGCAAGATACTATGATAGCGACCAACAACGATTCCTTTCCAAAGACACCAAGCCTGGTACCCCCCGAAATACACAAAGTATGCATAGATATATCTATGCGGTGAACAATCCAATTATTCTGATTGATATTTCTGGTTTTTCTCCAAAAGAAGGGAAACACGATCTAGGCCATCAAGGAAATGGTGACTGTGGAAATAATTCTCTAATGGAAGGTTCTTTGGGGATGTTGAGGAATCTGTTTGATGGTCTTTGTAGGGTAAAAGAAGGGAACTATGCAATTGAGGTTGCAGATGCTGCAACTGAAGATGGACGTCTTGGACTTTACGAGGCCAATAAAATTTGGCGAGTTAATACTGATCCAAATTTTACAGTAGAAGTAGATGCAACCAAACTTACTGTGAAGCAAGTTAAAGATTTCGAGGAAGATGGTCGGGCTCTGGCAATAATCGTAGGCCCATTTGATTGGGTGGTACATGGATCAGTTACTTTATACAGAAACTCTAATGGAGAAGTTGAAATATTAGATGGACCGTATGACTTTAATATGCACGAGCCCTTTCGAGAAAGTATTAGTCGAAATTTTTTAACTACTCTAGGGCGCGGGGTAGCTTCATATTTTGGTGCGATAGAAGGTGAGGAATATATTATTCACTATTCTGGAACCCCAGAAATAATTAAATAACATGGAAAAATCGATACATTTATTTAAGGTTGTTATATTTGCAATAATTTGTTGTTCAGCACTGATGGCAGTACTCATGCTCGGTCCGGGAGTTAGTGACTATTCAACGACTTTGATAGGTGACTATGAGTATGTTGATGCTGGAGGATATGAAAAGATGATTTTTGATGATTCAAATATCGTTGTAGATGCTAGAGTTGACGACTACTTCGTGGATGGCACTAAAATATACGTTGCTCGTCGCCCACGTATGGTTCATGAAGCTACGAATAGGGGGCGATCTGCTGCGAGAAGCTCGCTATCATCAGACTGTGAATATATTGTAATTGATACTTTTGATCATAGCGTCAATTACTCTGGAAAAAGTGATTCATTAAGCTGTATCTACTAATTTATTTCGTGAAATAATTACAAGGATATATTTTTGTCACTTGTAATTTATAGAGGCTTTAATCCCATAAGAGTGTGTAAAAAATAGGGGGATATATGAATCAGAATGGAGTCTATTGTAGATATGGGTTAAGAGTATGGATTCATATAATTATACTCTACATGCTAACTCTTTCTAATGTAGTCTTTTCAGCACCAGTATCATATACGTACGACCCCCTCAACCGCCTCATCCAAGCCTCATACAACAACGGCGAACAGACCATACGTTACACATACGACTCTGCCGGAAACATCCTCACCAAAGTAATCACCGTCACGACAACTCCAGATCAAACGGCAGATTCCGATAATGACGGCATACCAGACTTTTGGGAGCAAACCCATTTCGGAAACCTAACCACCGCCAACGGTACAACTGACACAGACAACGATACCCTCACAGACAAGGATGAATACACGCACCAAACCGATCCAAACAATGGCGACACGGACGGCGATGGTGATACTGATAGCGATGAAGTTCTATACGGCACGAATCCAACATCGATTGCAGATACCCTAGACAGCCACCGCCCCTATACTCCCAGTATTCAAGCTATATCAAGCACCGTACCACTAAGCGGTCAATTCTTTGACTCTGATAGCTTTAGCGACCCAGACCAGGAAGACTCTATACGGGCGTCAGAGTGGCAAATCAGCGCACATCAAAGCTTCGCTGAGACTGACCTAGTGTTTAAGAAAGTACGAGAGAAGGAACAGAACGAATCTGAACCGGATTTTCGCCCATTACGCGTACCAGACGGGATATTTGATACCGGCACCAACTACTGGATTCGTACGCGCCACGGCGACAACAAGGGACTATGGTCGGCATGGTCGCCCTATGTATCCTTCAATACTGCCACTGTTGACCCTAATGATACTGATAAGAGTGGTGTACACGATCAATATCAGGTTAACGGTTATGCGGACACAAATGCTAACGGCATTGATGATAGCTCTGAACATATCAGCGTAGTTCATGACGCTCATGAAGGAGAAGCTATTGGCCTCCAGGCCACCAACGGGCTACTCAATACCGTAGCCTCAGTGCCTGATTCAGAAATACCGTCAGAGGCTATGCCCTCTGACGGTTTTCGGTATGGCTTGTTTAGCTTTAGGGTAACCGGCCTGCCAATGGATACTAATAACCCTGCAACAACTCAGATTACTGTCTTCTTCCCTTCTGAACTTCCAGCAGAAACGATGTGGTACAAGCTTGATCCTTCCGCAAGCCGTCTAACAGATTACACAGATAGCGTATCATTCTCTGGAAAGCAGGTGGTGATAACTCTCACTGACGGCGGAGCTGGCGACTTAGATGGCGTAGTGAACGGAGTCATTGTTGATCCTGGTGGACCATCCTTCAGCACTACAAACAACGAGACAGAAGACGAGAATACAGACAACACCTCCACAAACAACACTGAAAGCGACAGTGGAGGAAACGGAGGTGGTGGAGGCTTTTGCTTTATCGCTACCGCTGCATACGGTAGCTACCTTGATCCTAATGTAGTGGTTCTTCGTGAGTTCCGAGACGAATACCTACTCCCCTATGAGCTTGGTAAAGATTTCGTAGCTTTCTACTACCGAAACTCCCCACCTATCGCAGATTACATCCGGCAACACGAGTCTCTAAGAACCCTCACCAGATGGGCTCTCACCCCACTGGTGTATGCCATCAAATATCCCCTCACAGCAGTAGTCCTGTGCTTATTAGTCTTATTGACGTGGCGATACCGGAAACACCTACATTTATTTATTCCAACAAAATAAACAGGCTGCCAGACATTGTAGTCGCTTCTTGAGACCTGAAGCACTCTCGCCGTGCAAGTGATTCAGCCGCGCCTTATGGCACTAATTGTAAACTTGTGACTCGTGGAGACCTAATTGCTTTGCAGCGGCGCTCACGCCGATACGTTGAGCTAACGCTAGGTTTTCCGTCTTGTACTCGTCGGAATAACATTGGCGAGACTTGGAATTTGATATTTCCTGTTTGGTCATAGTTCACCTCTGTAGCGTAGTTTACTCGCTTAACAGGGTATCTATCATTGGTGAGTAGAATCTGATCTCTGAGGTTAATACACAGACGCATCCAGTTAACGTGAGCTTAGCGGATGGATGTGGCGGCCAGTCATTCTCACTAGTCATTTCCAGAGATTCAATTCATCCATACGTTCCAGAAAAATTTCCCAACGAGTCTTACTATTTATACTCTGATATTCGATTTCGGAGAAAGCCATTCATTCCATGGAAAGTATTCTTGCTGAGTTAGGCTGGCCGCACTATGACAGACTTTAGGGGGCATTTAGTGCTTACTTCGAAACTCAACTATTACCACGGCGTCCAATTCTCTCACAACCGTCAGCAACTTGAATAAGTCCTGTATGAATGGAGCCAGCTACCCCGATATAAGCGGGTATTGCAGTAAATCCAATAGTGGTAACTGATGAAACGAGACCTGCTGATATTCCTGCCGCTGCGTTTGCAATTGTGAGTCCAGTTCCAGCAAGAATACGTAAAGAAGGACCGACCCAACGAGACAGAATATCACCTCCACAAGGTTCTTCAGGTTCGGATTTAGAGTTTGAGTCGAACTCCTGGCCTGCCTTCCTTATTAATTCGAATCTGATTTTCTCCACAGCATCAAGCAAATTGATATGTTTCTCCCTTGTCCAGGAATTATCAAAACTTGTTATCAACTCCCTCCTACTTTCAAACTCGAGGTCATAAGCAGGAATTATCAGCTCTGCACGAAGTTCTACAAGCTTCGGCCCAATCTCTTCCAGAATCTTAGTAAGTCCAGCATACTCGTATATATTATAGGTTTCTCTATGCAAATCAGCAACTTGGTCAACATGAGCAATGAGGAATCCAAATAATTCATTATATTGCTCTAAGTATAAACGATTCTCAAAGTAGTCTTTCTCCCGATAAATTATCTCCTTTAGTTGAGCTAGCCGATAATTAATATCATGCAATCGATCAAATCTAACCTTCGATATGGCTTCTCTCATATTTTCTGAAATATCATTGTTCAGCACCCGTAACTGGTCTTTAACCTGCTTAGCGTCTTCCACCAGTAGACTTTCATGCATATTGTCATAGTCGTAACTTATTGCGTGCGCATCTTCCACTAGTCGTATGTCTGATAAGCTTTCGTCCATCGCAATGAGAACCCCTAGTGAACTCTCTCCAAGGAGCCACCCCACTATGGGAGCGGGGGTGTCATTGCGCGATATCGTTACACGGCAGCCTCTTACTGTTAAATCGCTACACATATTCTGTCTCCCTTAAATAAACCGCACTTACGATGTACCTTACAGCCATGTCAGCGGATAAAGATTAGCTTATAATCGAAGATGAAAATTCTGAATTTTTAAAAATTGTAATAATAAAAAAATATAATTTATAATAAAAAAATATAAACCCCGCATCTACAGATTTTATTTATAAAACTATATTAGGATCATTATATTAAGCTTATGAGGGAACCTCTGAAAAACGCTGGCAAGGCCGCCAGTGCAAGGAAAAAGTCGGTGAAAAAGCACAGCTTATCGTGAATAAATGCGCATTTTGAGCCGACTTTTGACACAGCAATGGCAACGCAGGTAGTTTTTCAGAGGTTCCTTAGCTTTGATTTCACTGACAGGAGGTCAGGTATGGCCAACATTGAGAGCCCCTATTTTCCAATAATTTATGTGCGCGGCTATGCAATGACAGAAAGTGCGATTTCTGAGACTGTTTCAACTCCTTATATGGGATTTAACATAGGATCTACAAAAATAAGACAGTCGTGGGACGGGGCAGTAAAACGCCATGTTTTTGAGTCGCCATTAATTAGGCTTATGAAAGAATATAGTTACATAGATTCATACTCTAATGGAGAAGAAATTTCGGACCACATACCTTCGAAAAGCGTTGTTATATATCGTTATTATGATCCAGCTGACAGAGATCTAGGCAATGGTCGATGTCTATCTATTTTTGATGCTGCCGTTGGACTTAGAAGTTTGATATACAATATACGAAAGATGGTTTGCGGTGGAGAAAAAGAATTAGAAGAAAAATTCAAGGTATACTTGGTTGCCCACTCAATGGGAGGTCTTGTATGTCGATGCCTTATCCAAAACGACGGGATCAATGACGGAACAATTCGAAAACTTATAAGCAAAGTTTTCACTTATGCCACCCCACACAATGGAATAGACATGGCAAGAATTAATGTTCCGTCTTTTTTAAAGCTATGGGACATGAACAACTTTAATCGCAACAATATAAAAGAATATTTAAGCTTACCAGACAACGAAAAAGCCAATTCTTTAGGCGACAAAGAGTTTAACGTTGACGATTTTTTCTGTTTAGTTGGAACAAACAATAAAGATTATAAGGTGGCGAATGGTCTATCAAGCCTGTTTGCAGGCGAGATGAGTGATGGATTAGTCAGGATTGAAAATGCAACGGTCGAGAAGTCTCCTAGAGCTTTTGTGCATAAAAGTCATAGTGGTGCGTATGGGATTGTTAACTCTGAAGAGGGATATCAAAATTTAGTGCGATTTTTCTTTGGTGACTACCGAGCAGATGGAGAGTTAGCGGTCGAAGCCCTTCCACTTCCCCCATCTATACACGCAGAGAAGAATCAAGGAAAGACGATTAAAGCTTCTTATTATTTTGAGGCCGCAGTCGCTACTAGAGGCTCTTTTGATTGCTTTCTTACCGAACGTCGTCGCTCTAATAATAGTGCAATAATCCGACAATACAGTGAGCTTTTTGGAAATGAAAATAATCGCAACCCTAAATTATTCTCCATATTTTTGGATAGTAAAAAAATAACTACTGGCGACTCACTAAAGTTCGGCGTTGAGCTTTCTATTAGTACCACTGGCTATACCGTGAACGGAGTTTTAAATACTACTAGACATATAGAAGGCGAGTATCTATATAGAGACACAATTTCAATCGAGATAAAGAATAAGGATAATTCTACGTCTTTACAATATGTTTTCACTGGAGCGGAATCTAGTGAGAGCCCTGGATCAATAGCAGTAGTTAATAATCTTGGAAAATACCAAATACCATTAAAGACAGAAAGAGGATTTAAAGCTGAACTTATATTAAGTCTACATCCTCGTCAGGCTGCATAGATAATCATATTTTTAACACTGTAGAGTTATATAATGTCCAATGGCGTTACCTCATAGAGGTAACGCATTCACTTCGGAGACTCACCCCTCCGCACAGACCTCGCAATAATCTCCGCGATAACCGACCGCCCACCGTCAGGAGGAGGGTTCCCTCGCTTCACCTTCACCCTATACCCCTTCACAGAACTGGTGGTCGGCTCAGTCGGAGGAAATAGAGACTCCACACACTCCTGGATCTGCTCCGGCTTAATCACCAACACCGAAAGCTTCCCCGCACCTTCCTTCTTGAAATATTGCTCCATGCGGAGACGCATATTGGCCTTCTGCACAATCGACAGAATCTGTGTGTATGTACCAGCTGCGCGGCACTTCTCAATGTTGTGCAGCTCATGCTTCATGTCGGTAGTAACCGATATCTCACACGCCACCTTCACCTTTCCGCGATACAACGCAACATCCACAACCCCACCCGGGCACGGCTCTTCAATGACCGCCCTGCACCCACGCTCTTCAGCAAGCCGCTTTATGAGATTCTGGAGGTATATGTGTTGTGTGGTTGCACGCTTTGTCTCTTTCTCTTCAGCGTCTTCCTGGATAGCAAGAGGAGGTGTGGGAGTCTTTGGAGTAGCCCGCTCTGGTGCTTTGATGTGTTCTACTGGCTTTTGCTTCTCTTGATCCTCGGGGGGCTCTTGTCTATAGGGTACGACGGCCTTTTGCGGTGCCTCTTTCCTCGCATAGCGTTCTTGGAAGAGTTGCTCTATCTGCGATACAGCAATTCCATACTTCTCGCGGGAACGGGACACTAACTCCTCTCGCTGCTGGAATGCGTCGGGAACTTCGATGTATTCTGTTGTAATCGCAACCTCGTTCCCCATGTTTCCTCTTCGCACCAACGCCTCACCACGCCCCAGTGAAACAATGTTCTGATGATCAAACGCAGAGAATCCCTGCGCGAGTGAGCGCGCATCATTACCACCAACCCGAAACACAATACGGCTATGCGCATTGCCGAGCACAGCATCCGAAACTTCAGGAGCACGACTTAGTTGCGAAAGGTATTGATGGGAAAGCGTGAGCCCTAACTTATACTTCCGACCTTCCCCAAAGATGGAAGCCAGTGAGGGCGTCACGAAGTGCTGGCATTCATCGATATAGAGAAAAAACGCTTTGCGATCCTGCTTCGGTATCGACTGCCTGGCTATCGCATACTGCTGACATTTGGTAACGAGAAGGCTTCCGAGTAGTTGGGCGTTTGTTGCTCCCATGAGCCCAAGCGGAAGACGCGCAAGCAGGATCTTTCCTTCTTGCATAATGTTTCCCAGATGAATCCCGCCTTTCGGCTGCCCAAGCACATATCGCAACATGCGAGCTCGAAGAAACGAATCAAGACGAGTCACCAACGGCCCGATGGAACGTGCCCCTATGCGCGGAAAGTCATGCTCCCAAAATGCTTGTATGGCTTGATCTGTGATAGGTGCGAGGCATTTTGCCCGATATGAGACGTCAGAGAGGAAATGCCGAAGATCGAGAAGCGAATACGACTCATCGCTCTCCACCAGCGCAAGCACGGCCTCTGCAAGCACTGTTGTCATCACATCGCCCCAGGACGTAGAAAGGCGCGCAATCGTAGATACGAGATCAGAGACTAGTAGATTTTTTTCGTGGGAGCTTTCTGCCTGCAGGATGTTTAATCCAATAGAAAACCGCTCGTCAGAAGGATCAAACACAATCACATCATCAAATCGACTCTCTGGCATACACTGCAAGATATCGTCTGTTAGATCACCATGAGGATCTATGAGCATGCACCCGTTACCACAACGCGCATCCTGCAAGATCATAGAGAGCAACAACGATGACTTCCCTGTGCCAGATGCACCGACCACGTGCGTATGCGCAAACCGATCTATGTGCGGAATGGTAGCGGGTATGCGCTCCCCGTCATGCTGATAGGAGCCAATGACAAGTCCGTTTTCATCCTCTTCTGGAAAGCTCGCAATCTCCCTCACCAACGGTCCTCGTACGGACTCGTCAGGTATATGCACCAGCCCCACCAGCTCCTCAAGGGAGAGAATCATGCCCGTATGATGGCTTGCCCGCGAACACAACAGCGTCTCGTCGTCATACGTTGGGTGGTACGTGACGTCCAAGGGAAATAGTTCGTTTCCATGCACAGAGCCATACTGATCAAATACTCCATCAAACCCGGCTAAGAGTTCAGGAATGCGTATTTCATCTGCCTGTGCGCCCACTCTGAGAGATACGGCAAAGAGTGGCGAAGCCGTCTTCATTTTGGCTAACTGAAGGAACTCTGGCGCATCCGCAAAAAAGCAGCTTCCGTCTTCCTCATCCGTGAGTGCATCCATGATTGTCCGCGCCCATGGATTTTTCACTGGCTCGATGAGCACCTGCATGCAGAGACACTCCCCTTCTCTTGCACGAGAGAGTGCGGACACTAACGCGATGTATGGGTCGATAGCGAAGTTGCGGACATGAACAAGGGGGATAAAGAATTCACGGAACAACCCAAAGTCTATCCGTGCTTGCGTATTGGTGCCGTCCCACGCAGCTAGGAGCAAATCATCTCCCGCGTGTACTGATCCTTCTGGAAGAAATGCGCGTAACGTGCTTCCGATATACTCCGCATCAATCTGGTGACATGTCAGCGCACACTCTACAACACCATGAGAACCGACTAATTCAAAGGAGATTGTCTCCATTGCACCGGTGAGCGTCCGCAGCATAGCGCACATGCGCTCGTGATTAGTTTTGTATTCTGGAGGGATACACAGCTGAAACGATACAGGCTCATACGGAAGCGCTCTTGGAAATGGCTGCTGCTCTTCATAGCTTCTCTGGGGAAGTATCTGTCGATCTGGCCTCCGCTGAAATAACCGCTGCCAGAATGACAAATGGACTCCATCGTCATACGGCGCAACAAGCGGAGCTTCATGCTCGGGTAGCAAGAAAAAAGGGCGGTATGGCGGTTCGAGCTGTACTGCCTCGTCGGCAGAGAGCCATCCCCTTCCCCGCATTTCCCAAGCATAGAAGCTCTTAGTCAGCGCCTCCTCTATGAGTTGCGACACAGCACACTACCGACCACGCCCCAATAGATCCCGTATAGTCGGTTTATAGTCCTCCCGTGCGAGGGCACTCATTCCCCTAGCTTCCAATATTCCGTCCAGAACTTGCGACACGCAGCCAGCTGTGAGTGACTGGAACATATTCGCAGTATCCAAGCGGTAGTATGTGATCGGCTTTATGAGGTGTCTGATAACGAAGCCAATAACCGGGAGGCGCGATAACCACGCGAAAAAGCCGGAGTCGATATACCCAAGCCACCACGAAATAAAGAACCCATTACCAAACGGCGCCGCACAGACGTGGAAGACATGCTCCCCCCGACGGACTTGAAGGTACTCACGCTTTGAAGAGCCAATACCACCTTCCGAGAAGCGGACCCGTTCAGTCCGCACTCGCGGCGCATCGTGCTCTTTAAGCTTGTGCTCGACGGCATCGTAGAATTCATTCGTGGACTGCTGTAGTCCTTCGACTCGGAAATGCCAGTTAGAAATGATATCGGTAGGAATGGCACGCATACTTTAATCTCCCTTTGCAGGTAAACGCATACTGCATAACACGCGCGTATTGCGCTGTCTTATGCGCTCTTCTTGCAGCGTTAAAAAGCGTAGTGTGACCTAACGCATATCTCAATGAAGTCGGTATGACAAAATTACTTTTTAATGTATATGCGTGGGTAACGGTCAGAAATAAAAACCACCGAATTATCAATATTTATTCATGTATATTTCTATTAACAGTGTTCTAACAATATCGTCTGGAGATAGCGCTTTATATGGGAACACCATCCGTAACCATTTCCAGACAAAACAACCAGTGCATGCCTAATGAAGCTTACGCTTTTTCACAAAGTTCGTACGCGGCGATAACGTATTCGCACTAAATGGTTTGCTTGCTGAGCCATCAATCATGAGTGAGAGTGCAATCGAGTGATACGGCAAACTCATCAGATCGTCCGCAGAAAAGACTCGATTAAAGTGCTTCGCCATAATCGGCGCATCCAGCGGCCCCAGGCGAAACGAAATGAGTGTTCCCATGTTGGACAGTACCGCTTGGCTGATCTTTGGTTCGAGCTGATGGAGATGCTGATGTGCGAACACCAACCCAACCTTATACTTCCGAAGTTCAGACACCATCGACACAACCGCCTCTGTGGTGAAGTGCTGGAACTCATCGACATAGAGATAGAACGGGCGACGGGCATGCTCTGGGATGTTTGCACGAGAGAAGGCAGCACTCTGAATGATATTTATGAGAAATGCGCCTAGGAGCCGTGTACTGTCCGCTCCGAGCTTTCCTTTAGCAAGGTTGACGACGAGCACCTTCCCCTCATCCATCGCTTTGCGAATAGAAAGCTGGACTGGTGGGTTTGTCAGCATGCGGTATAGACGAGGGTCAGCCAGAAACGCCCCCACTTTATTCTCAATAGGCCCGCATGCTTCGCGCTGCTGAGACGGCGTATACCGTGCCCACTCCTGTGTCCAAAATCGTAATACTGCCTCATTCTTCACATGAGCTAGAACGAGGTTTCGAAACTCTTCGTCGCCCGGCAGTCTGGAGATATCGGGAAATGAAGCCTTTCCATATTCCAGGAGCGCAAACAGAGTATTACGGAGCAAATGCTCCATACGGACACCCCAGGCCCCCTTCCCCCAGAGTTGTTGCAAAACGTCCATTATGCTGGATGCGACCATAGGAATGTACGCTGTACCCACACCACGCAGCGGGTTATATCCATACGGCTGGTTTGGATCAGCTGCATCCAAATAGATAAAGTTATCCTGAAGAGATTTCGGTATGCGCCGAGCGATACACTCCGCAATATCACCGTGAGGATCAATAAAAGCACAGCCACGCCCGGCATGGATGTCCTGCATGATTAGGTTTTCGAGAAGGGTAGATTTACCGGCACCAGTCTTCCCTATGACATACATATGGAAGAGCCTGTCTGGCTGCTTTATGCCAAATCGAGAATACGGAGGCCGCCAGTTCGTTTTCCCGAAATATGAGATATCAAAATTGTCTGCCATCCCGGACATAAAAGCCGTAAATCATTAAATTCAAAAGAATACTGAATGTGCCTTCATGCACATGCTGACACCCTATATTTCCGGAAAAATGAAAAAGAAGTAATAGCTTTAGTCGTCGCATAACTTTTCCTACTTATGCGACTGATCTGCACACTCAAAAATTGTTGATTTTTTAGCCACGCAGGACTATCTTTCAGGGTACACGGCAGTGGATGCTGTTTAATCCCCTGTTCGCTTCTATCTTGATAGGAAGAAAGTTAAGTGAACAACAGGCCTGTACTCACATACAAGATCATAAGAATTCTAGCTGATAACGTAGGCCACTCTTCCTTTAGTTTCGACTCAATATTCACCGCCTGCGCTTCTCACTTCAAAATAATAAATTTACTTTCTATGTCATCACCCCGCCAAACTTATACGAATAGTAATCACATAACAATTTAAAAGGAAAATAATAAAAAATAAAAGGGACGATAGTATATGAAAATTCGAAAAATAAAACTCGTTAATAAATATGCCCCCTCCTCTCCCTTTTCGTTTAAATTATTCGTATCCTCAATAATAAACACCGCCAACCATAGAAAAAAACCTTACATCTCAACCATCTCATTATTTCTAATAAGTATCACATCCATCTCCGGATGTTCCTATAGACCTGTCTTATTATTTGATAATGGAGCATATATAGGAGCCTTTAAACATAGCAGTACTAAAGACACACACTGTCAATACCAATCAATTGAAGGAGGTGGTGCTTCGATAACAACTAACAGTATTGGGCTAGGTTATTTTGAAAAAACAATGATGTCTATGGATGTAAATATCACTAGTCATTGCAAGACCACATTGGCAGAGGTGCTAGTTATTTCAGAAGATAACATCATAAATTAATACAATTAACAAGGGCAGTTAAAATGACTAACTTACGCAAGATAGAGTACCTTGTCTTAATTTCACTATTGCTAGCTGGGTGCTCAACCAAACCTCATTTAATATTTTTTACGAACACAACGATCGGAGTCGAGGTCGGCTCAGAGCCACAAACCGGTAATCCAGCTAAATTCGTAGTTGGGTATAAGAGACAAGAAGGAGTAATAGATCCTTTAATTCCCGATTATGACTTTCATATTAAGCCTACCAACTCACTTCCTCCCACAAAATCGAATGATACGAATCTTCAAAGGTCAAACTATCAGTACGTGAGAGTCGCTAATGACGGTAAAGCCAATAATATAGCGACTGAAGAGTCTAATACATTTGTGCCCATACAACCCTCTGTATCTCCCTCCATACAAACCAGTCAGCTTAATATCATTGAAACAGAGATGGGAGTTGCGATCCCTCAAGGTTCAAAGATTAAAGCTCATTCTGTGCTTGCAAAAGTAAACTTTGGTGCGACAAATGGGAACAATAACGCTCAAGCCGTACAGTGGTTTGCTACAGGTACTGCCGCTGAAGAGCTAGCTAGAAGCGATACAATTAGCGAAGCTCTAACAGGAGAAAATCTAGCTGAAAGGAAAAGGGTAAAATTAGATAACGCAGTAAATAGTAAGATATCTAACTTAGCTGTTCCTACTCAGCTCATAACAATATACAAACTATTAGAGGATCGTGCTAATAATGGCGGCAATAATGTAGAGGAAGCGCTAGAGATTAAAGAAAGTGTTGACAAAATAGACAGCGGAATATTTAAAACCCAATTCACAATATATGCATTTAGCATTGACTCACCGAATTCTCTCAAAGAAGAAAAAATGAAGTTAAATGTAGGAAATTATTTCCCTAACTCAATACGATTTATAACAAATCTAGAGAATTCATATAGAAATGCTGAACAAGCATTGACGACAAATGGAATTTTATTCAACAACGAGCCATTAACGCAAGAAAAGCGTATAGAGATTATGGAGTTTATGAAAAAATATCCCGCAATGCATAGCAAGGCAAAAAGTGAAATTGAGAATAATAAATCTCTAGCAGAAATGATACGCTTCGTATACAGCAACATACTAACATCAACAATGGAGATGTAATCATGTTCTATCCAGATGACAATATATATACCACTAACGAAGAAAAAAATATAAGATTATCCGAAATACTAACTGGAATTATTGGGGATGCTGCAGTACACGAAATTCGCAGAGTTGAGGATGGAACTCGCAATGGTTGGGAAGTCAGCTAACGAAGAGAGATTATGGTGATCAATTAGTAAATTATATCAACCATTTATTGAAATGGTTGATATAACCATATCTTTCCCATAAGTAAAACCATTTCACCCCTTAACCTTTAATACATAGATTTTAGATTGCATCACTTTGTGCATTATCTTCAACCCTACAAATTATATAGACAAAAATTTCTAACATCTGCAGAAAAACTCTAAATTCGCTATTTTTTTGCATAAAAATAACTACCAGAGTACGTACTGATAAACTCCAAAAAACCATGTAATAGAACTGAAAAAGACTACTGCTATTACTTCTCAGTGTTCTTCTGGATAATGAACAAGGAGATGGATATGAGCGGATATGATGACAATTTTCTTACAGGCATTAACTTGCCATTACCAACCTATAGTGTCTACCTAAGCAGTCATGTACTGGGTAACCAGCCATCACTAAGAAATGGGCAGATTGCGGACTATATTCACTACTCACTAGTCATAAACAGCGAGACGAATAAACGCTCGCCACTATTTGTGGCCCTCAACATAGATCAGAACTTATATAAAAAAACTGGTCGTAGTAACAAATGGAGGATCGATCCACGCATAGGCTTTGAAAACCAGTTAGATAATGCATACTACCGTTCGAACCCTTGGGATCGCGGACATATGGCCCGGCGAACCAGCGCAGCATGGGGAGTTAATAAACAGGAAGCTCAACACGCGTCTGATGAGACATTCTATTACTCAAATAGCTGTCTGCAACATGAGAACCTGAATCAGGACGAGTGGTTAGGTCTAGAAGATTGGGTATACGCCCTTAACCTAGACGATGACGGCAAAATTACCGTTTTCTCTGGTCCTTTCTATGCCGACTTCGATAGAAGTATCACCCCTAGCGGCAGAGACTTGGCTCTAATACCTGCTGGATTTTTCAAAGTTGTTTGCTTCAAAAATAAGGACTCAAAGGCTTTAGATGTGCGCGCTTTTGTTATGTACCAAGACACAGAGGCCTTACGGGATAAGGAGGGACGGACCCGGTACAACAACCAAACATACCAGTCCACCATAACAGAAATTGAGCGATTAACTGGCCTAGTATTTGACGCCAGTATCTACCACGCAAACCCTCTGTACTTTACCCCGGAAAACGCAGCCCCTTCCGAAAACGTAACCGAAACACCAGAGCGAATTGAAGTCGGACAACCTTCTGAAATCGTCAACACCGGAGACAGACGGCAAACTATCAAAGATGACATCGTAGACATCTTTATCTCAGCCGCAATGGTTGACCCTACAGGTGCGGATCAAGGAAATGAGTGGATTTCTCTGACTAATCTGGGAAATCAAGATATTAATATAGCGGACTGGGTTTTAAATGATAACGCTGCGTCACTGACCATTGGTACGGTACTAAGTGATACGTTAGTTAAACCTGGAGAATCTAGAGTTATTAAGCCTATAGACCCGATAAAGCTTGCCAACAATGGCGATATAATTAGATTATTTGATGGTGTAGGAAATAGAATTGACTGGGTAAACTATATAAAGCCAATGCTGAAAACTGGAGTCCCTGTGGTATTTCTTTCTCCAAGAGATACATTAGATCAGTAGACCATGCACCACCATATGAGCTTGCTAATTTCTGACTAGATATTAACAAGCTTTACTCTAACTTTTAATCATAAGGAAAAATTCTCGCGGATTACAATTTACGCCTTGACAACATATCAGCGCAAACACCACATATAATACATCCTCAAAAAAAGAAAAAACCCTATAAATAATATTCATATACAGCCCACCTATATGAGTAAAACAGCATCAAATAATTTTCAAGCTTTAAGCCGATTCAATCTCACCAACATAAAAACCAACCACCCCGAATACAATTACTTCGTTTGTGGAATAGCAGAGTTATCTTATATTTTGATAAATTCTTTTTTCGTATACTCATCTAAACATTTATCGATTATTAAATCTATCATTTCATCCAACTCTGAGAAATCAATATCATTGGTAGTCGAGTAGCTATTATCGATACAATATTTAGAATTCCGCAAGTCTCGACGACCACAGTATCTGGCAAGCCGCAGAATATCTGAATCAAAATTTAAAGCTAATTTTGATATAGTGCTGTTACTTACTTCTTTGGCCTCATTTTCAAGCAAATCTACCATCCAGTCATAAAGGTCACCTTTAGGTAGATTTTCCCTAATTGAGTCTGTATAGCGATTTACGTGAAAACCTATATCATCAAACTTATCTTTTCCTCGTAATTGATATGCTAGTACTGGATTTACCGCAGCCAATTCCATAAGCGCATTATCATATGGTGTAAGAAGCCTTTTCTCAATATCAACCTTCAACGAGTTCGACATATCAGTGAAATATTTAATAATAAGAGGCATAATTGATTTTTTAGCAACGTCAAGATCAAACTGTAGCCCTCTCTCTTCCATTCTCTTGGAGTAATGAATCATAAATTTTTCTGCCGAAGCGCTAGGACTAAACAGTGATATGTTGATAGCGTACCTAATTTCAAGAAGTAAATAGAGCACCTTACGTGCGCTTCTCTTACTCTCCGTCCAGTTCTTATAAAAGTATCCGGCGCTACTTATTATGGCAGCAAGCAATATTCCAACCAAGCTAACCAATGCAGCAATGAACTTCACATCAGAAAAAACGTCCATTTACTTACCCTTTATTTCGAATGATTTTTATCTTGTATTAAACTCTGGCCTTTGACTACCGTTGACAAATTTTTTATAGATTGAGAAGGCCTCATACTCCATATAACAGACGCCCCCCATTAAGCGTAAGTCTTTTTCAGTAGGTGCTAGCACGTTGCATACAACAGGCATAGCACATACGTATAGATCTAGCCCTCCCTTCCATGTTTGGTAATTGCCTAGTTTTTTAAATATTGAATTTCCTCCACTATGTCCAGCTTTCCCATGAATGGATCTATTTAATTGTTCCCACCTTCCTATCAAGCCAGCTTGGGCATTAGTCATACCGATATAGGAGACTTTATCGTAACTTACAGGTTTACCGGATAGATCAATAGGTGATATGGCCAACATGTATACGCCAGGATATCGTATATTACCTATCTCGGCTCTTCTTTCCCACCAACACCAATCGCTAAAAGTAAGTTCCGGTATTTCTACTTTCCTCATTAATATCACTCCTTCGTCCCTATCATTTTATATATTTAAGCTACATGCGTTTCACAGCGGGTGCCACCTATGTATTCATTTAGAATACCAAGCCTCCCCGTGGGGTCGATCAGGATTGAGAGCAAATCGATCATCAACAGCAATAACATTCCAATCAGGGAGCTGACGAAGCGTTTCGCTAATTAAGGTCTTGAATGCACGGTGGAGCCCGCCTTCTTTTATTTCCTTATAGACTAACGCTCGGTTAGCGTTACCAGATTTCCATTGACAATGCTGACCACAACCGCGCCGATGCTTAAAAAAGTAGAGATGTGAATTCATTGCGTACAGAGGTATGCCAGCTACACCATCCTGCTTCTTTAAGCGTGCGGTAAGCTGTACTGGCTCGTCACAAAAATAGCACCGGAAGCGATTGCGTGCGCTCACCCGCATTTGGGCAATTACATCAAGGCCATAATATTCAGTGATGAGTACTGCCGGCACCGCATCCAGTACTGGCCGTTCAAGATCTTTAACAAGGGGGATTTGGAGTTTTGATTCTGGAAAGTCAAATTGATCGAAGGAGTACATCTTCGTCACTACTGTACCTCGCTACAAATTCCGTTAGCTTAAACTCTCCATCGAACTTTAATATTCAGGCAAGCACAGCAATACTCGCGTATTTTTCTTACTAAATCAAACTTTATACGCTTGGCTCACTTACAGTTCTAAACAATGCACTTCATTATTCAAGATCTGACTTATTAAATCTGCCCATATCTTTTTCGTTTAATACGATGGCCACACTGTATTTCGCTCTAGTCAAAGCCACATATAGTTTTGATCGAGGAGCTTGGCCTAATGTAGAATCGAAATCCTTAAACCAGTTGATCATAGGTTTAGTCGGATATATAACAACTCTGTCAAATGTCAGCCCTTTAGATTTACCAAATGTAATAACATCAAATCTATCGTCTACCTCTTTAAGTACATTTTCGCGAAGCTGTATTATCCGACATTCACGATGCTCTTCAAGATATTCACCAACATATCCTTCTGACACTAAGAAGACTCCGTCATGCCCCGTTTTCTCGGTATTTCCTGAAGTGGTTGCTGACATTCCAGGATAAAGAGCATTCGATATAGCGCATATTTGTTCACAGCACCTGTAGTTTACTATCAAAGATGATGTATCAGTCTCTATGTCCAGCTTACTGTCTTCAAAAAAATTAACTATCTCAGATTTTTTATACTTCTTATGCTTACTTGAGTTAGCTGTAGAATAAGTAGCCTGTCTTGGGTCTCCCACCAAGATCACATCCGAGCTTGATTTAAATAGTAAGTCGAGAATTTCTAAATCATATCCAGCTAAATCTTGCACCTCATCAATATAAATACATTCAAAGCAATGAGATATTCGTTTTACAACCTTGCCCTCTACCGCCTTATTACATTGAAAGACTAGCTTTGCCAATTTATCTGAATAGATCCTCATATCGTTCGTAAAGTAGTACTTAAAAAAGTCTTTCTCTCCCCAGTAGACTGGAAATCCTGCCTTGCTCTTATAACGAAGCCCCGATTTTCCCTCAACTAGGATCATTCCATTTATATCATCTTCAAACAAAGATCCTTGATATGGTTTAACACCATGATTTATTAAAAAAGAAAACCAAGTAACAATAGTAATATTCGGTGGTATACAGCCATGCTCTTCAATTATTCTACTTGCAATTTCTTTCTCACAAGCTTCTGTGAAAGTTGTAATTAAGACACTGACGCCTCCTTCAGCCTTTTTGATAGCGTCACTCACCACAAAAGTTGTTTTTCCTGAACCAGCAGCCGCTATAATTAACTTATTCATTTTATAGCTTCCAAAATATATTCTGGATAGTTAACTTTCTCAGTGGTTGAATAAATTTTTAGAGCACAATCCGTCTTGTTTCTTCGCATATATTTATGCATATCATCAACATCTTTATAGTCAACTTCAAATATCTTATTAAACTTCTCCAAGCTATTGACTTTTAATATCTTTGGTTCAAGAGTGTTGTAGTTGAAGGATTTGGTTCCAATTAAAAGTTCACCTCCATCGACCTTTTCGTCAAAACATATGTCAATATGCTCTCTCTTATTCTCTCCAATATATCTCTCATATTTTTCATTAAGAGCATTTACATCGCCGTCATTATCAGTGAGTACACTTACGGCTTTACCAAGTTTTTCAGCAACCTCCAGAAAGCGTAGGAAAGAAGTTCCAACTGAAATAACCTCTACACAGTTTTCTATGGGTAATGCGCCTCCATTGTTATCCTTGTATGCTCTTTGAACTACAAGCTCATCAGAATCACCTTCAACCAGTATTGCCTTCTTACATAAAATAAGCCTGAGAGTGTCATACCCAGATATTTTTTCAAAAAATAACCTAGTATCATCGGATAGCTCATCCAACTTAAATGTCTTCTCATCATTCAGAAGTATTAAGTCATCTAACCCAAGCTTGTTAGCAACAAAGCTACTATGAGTGGTAACAATTACTTGTTTATCCGCATGATTATCTTTTATTATTTTTACTAGGGAGTTTAATTTAGTGTGTGACAAATGGTTTTCTGGCTCTTCAACAAGTATTACATTCGCTTCCTTCGCCTTATTGTGAGCTAATGCCAAATTAGTCTTAATAATACTCTGCTCACCCTTCCCTATAAAATGAAATGGAATATTATCTAGGCACGTAATCAAGCTATTTTCCCAGGCATTCCTCGTCGATAAGTCGACAGATAATTTTACAGATTTTTCTGTAATCTTAGCCGCCTCTGATATTTTTTTATTTATAGCCTCTATTGACTCATCCTCCATAAAGTATTCCCTCATCCCCCTATGGGATTGAGATATATTAACGATATCTCCTGGACTCAACATCCCTTTCACGATTCTTCCTATATAGACATCAGATCCGTTTTGATAGCGTGTGGAAGACGAGTCTATCAACGCGGATTTCAAAGGAATGCTTCTACTCGTAATAGAAGCTCTCGCAAAATTTTTCCAATCAACATGATAATATTCAATTGGAATTGTTTTCACATCTCCGCTCGAAATTAAAGCCTCATATTCAGACTTATATTCATCATTAAACTTTATTTTAAATGAAATTCCACTATAACTAACTTTGTCACTATTCCCATCGCCCTCTGACAACGCAGTTTCCGTAATATCCTCACCACTCAAAAATAACTCTATATGTATTTCCGGGGGTGGTAAAGCATGTCCTGTTCGTAAGCTGTCCAAGAACTCATTTACCGTAGATTCGTTAAATAAGTATTGTGACAGTTCCATACTGATATGCCGACCACAATAATACCCTGTCAATGCAAGATTGATAGCTTCAAGAATCGTCGACTTTCCAGCCTCATTATCGCCCACGATTATATTTACCCCGGCATTTAGCTCTAAAGAAAACCTACCCTTGAATCTTTTAAAATTCTTGATAACAACTTTATCTATTTTCATAAACATTATTATCCCAATAGTCCCGTTTAAATATCAGTTTACTACAATATCAAAATTTTGGAATTTAACGTGCATCAATTAGATTCTTTGTGGTAGGAATTAAACTGGATGAGGGGACGTGGGGACGTTGTATCACATCTCTCTATACTTCTCCTCTTCCCGCTCACACTCCTCCTTTCCCATCAGTACCGCACGAGCAACTGCGTGCGCACGCTCCTTTGACCAGATGATCTTTTCTGTATTGCTTTGAGGAATCTTGCAGTTACAACCGGACTCATGACTGGTGAATGTTCGACATTGGCCCTTGTGTGCCCCGCTGTAAAGGAAATTAGGGACTGAGAAGATAGTTCTCACAGGAAAATCCCAAGTAATTTCAATGCATTTACCGTACACGGAGATGTTCGAAATTGCCCGTTTTAGAAGATTCCGGATTTCATCTGGAATCTTCAAATTGGGCAGTTTTTTCAGACTCTCTATAAGCTGATAAAATTCTTGCGCTCTTTGATCATAGAGGGAGTTTTCCTGTATTCCTTGCATCTGTTCCTCAATTTCAATCTGCTCATTGAGTAATGACTCCTTGCGGGCCATATAGGTTTCTCGATCTATTACACGGTCGAGATATGCATCGGTTAATCGTTCCTCGCGGTCTTTTAACTTCTTGAGAGAAAACGTCAGACTCTTTGTCATATCTTCAACGCTTTGTTGCAAGTCAGTTTTCATAATCTCAAGCATTTCGGAAATGAGCTTTAAGATTGGGTTATCTATAGATGCTGTCTGGAAAAAGTTCACAACGGCTTGGAGGATCGTATCTTCTCGAAATGAAGTTCCATGGCATGAGCGAGAATGGCATCGGTAGTATTTTTTTCGCTTTTGGGTTTCTCCAGTGAGTACTCTCTCGCACCTCAAGCACCGCATCATTCGCTGAAGCACATATGAACATCGTTTAGCTGTCTTAACTTTTATTGGTTTCCTTCTAACTTCCTGGACACGTTCAAAAAGCGCTTTGGATACTAATGGGTCATGATTCCCCAGAAACGTCTCACCGGTCTTTTTTACGTGAATGAGCCCGTAATAAAAGGGATTATGCAACATAACAGCGACATTGCTTACCGTTATAGGTCTATCACTACGGGTTGATAATCCAAGTTCTGTTAAGGCATCTCTCAATGATTCTAGAGAGTAGTTACCAGTTGCATATAGTTCAAATGCCGTTCGAACTAACGGCCCTCGATATGGACAAATTGTCTTTCGTTGTCCTGGCCCGTTATCGAGGTATCCAAGCGGCGCACGTCGTGGATAAAAGCCCTGTTTAAGCCGTCCATATAATCCCTTAAGTACTTCTTCTCTAAGGTTTCGAATGTAATCAGCTGCAACAACTGCCTGGATATCCGCAGACAAACGTCCACCACGGGAATTGAGATCAAGATTTTCATTGGCAAAATGCATTTCTATACCTTGATCGATGAGCATCCCGAGATCTGACCAGTCGCGGAGATTACGGGCACCTCGGTCAATCTTGTGCATGATGACGCCATGGGCTCGACCTCTCTTAAGTGCGCGGAACATCTTCTGAAACAATGTTCGACCTTGTTTTGCAGCCGTCTCTCGCTCTTCAAACCATTCAACAATGTTCAGCTTCTCTCGCTTTGCAAACGTCTCAATAGCCGCTCGTTGTTCTTGGAGCGATGAACCTTTCTCTCCTTGCCTCTGGGTTGAAACCCGTATATATGCGTAGTATTTCCTCATAGATATGGTGGTTGTTATAGATACAGACTATCAAATTATGGGGTATTGTCATGCTTCCTCCCCACGTCCCCTTGTCCATCAAGATCTGCTCGCTCGTTTTCCAATACACGTGAATGTATGTGAATAAGCGCCTCTAAGAACACCCACAACTTCTCCTGCGCGGCTTGCTTATCTTCTAATGATGCGTTTGGCATCTGCATTTCGACCAACGGTGAAATGTATGTATCTCGTTTTCTTTGCATGGGGGCATGTTGCATGTGAATAGGTGGTCTCAAAAGCGGAATGTAGGTGCAGCACGCGCACCTTTACCCGTCTATTTGTTTTCGCCTCAAGCGATACCATCTGGCGCATGCGTGAAAATCAAAAGAAGAAGTCAGAGCCAACTGTCTCTCGTCGGCTAAGCGATGGGGGTATTGTTGAGATGGTGTACCGATCAAGCGAGCGACGCACCGAGCTTGCAATATGGGACGGCAACCAGGTTACCTATCAAGAATCTCTATCCCTGCCGAATGGCGAGACGCTGGTTCCGATCAAGGGAAGCAATAACCTTATCCGCCACAAGGCTATATTGCTGCCTGAGCGAGCAAAGGAGTACGGAACAACTAAACAGCTACTAGACGCAATCCGGTCATACATAGACCGATATGTGCATCTTTCTGATCAATTCCGCTCTATTGCACCTATCTACGTGCTTCTTTCGTGGGTGAGTGACGCATTCAATGAAGTCCCGTATCTGCGTTTTCGCGGTGACTTTGGAAGTGGGAAAACCCGAGCGCTTCAAGTCCTAGGAAGCATCCTATACAAACCTTTTTTCGCCAGCGGCGCTTCTACGCTTTCCCCGCTTTTTCACACTCTGGATCTCTTTCGCGGCTCGCTAGTTTTCGACGAAACAGACTTTCGCTATTCAGATGAGCGCAGCGATATAGTGAAGATATTTAACAACGGCACGTCACGTGGACTGCCAGTGCTGCGAACAATCGTGAACAAGGATAATGAATACAATCCCCGTGCGTTCTCTGTCTTTGGTCCGAAAATCGTAGCTATGCGGCGCAATTTTAGCGATGAAGCGCTTGAGTCTCGTTTTATCACTGAAGAAATGGGCACACGCCCGCTTCGGCTCGATATCCCTATTAGTCTCCCCAACACATACAAAGATGAGGCCAAAGAACTTCGCAACATGTTGCTAATGTATCGGTTCCGGAACATGCAGGCCGCAACTTCCGGCCATACTGCCGCATACAGCACATCACATCCAACACTCTCTGCTCGAACACAGCAGATGCTATTGCCACTGCTTTCGCTTGCCCAGGATGAGGAAGCGAAGGATCACATTCTCGACGTTGGCCGCGTAATGGACGAGCGCATTCAAAGTCTTCGCTCACGGTCACATGAAGCAATGCTCTTACCTATCCTGGCTTCATTCATGTACACAGAACAGGACATCCCGATCCAGCAACTTACCGCAGCCTTCATCGAAAAGCATGACGCGGATATCGACCGCCCTATCACCTCTCGATATGTGGGGAGCTTGGTGCGTACTCGCCTATACCTGCCGACATACAAGCGGCATGGCGTGTTTGTGATACCGGTTACTGAAAAGGTAAAGGAGCAGGTGCATGGACTTTGTGTGCGGTATGGGGTTGGGAAAGATAGCGCCGCCTCAGACCGTTCATGAGCCCGAAAATAGCCAGCACACAACCATTAAGATCAAAATTTAATCTACACTTCTAATGGGTATATTACCCGTACTTATATCGCACCCATGGAGGCATAACTATGACCAAAATCGTCGGCAATAATGACGGTCCTGGCGGACGAAACGAGACATACAAAATTGGCAATAGACCTAACGTGCCAAGAGATCAGGCTGTTAAAGAGGTTGAGCAAGGGAAGCATCCCGGAGCTCATGTTGTTAAAATTAACAACGAGAAATATGTTCGAGATAATCCCGACCACTCAAAGAAAGACAACGTAAACAGAAATAAATAGTTCATGTTTGCCCGAAAAAACATGAGGAAGGTCCTGTGAAGGCGCAGTGCGTTCTTTGGTCTTGCGCCTTCATACTCTCGCTAGTCTCCCCAGAATTGTCTGCCGATGCGGACGAGGATATAAAAAGGAAAATAATTGAGTCGTCTATACAAAACTATCCGGGAAATTGTCCTTGCCCGTATAACCGAGATCGAGCCGGAAGGAAGTGCGGGAAACGGAGTGCGTATAGCAAGCCGGGAGGGTATTCCCCTATCTGTTATACATCTGATGTAACAGATGAGATGATAGAAAAATACAAGAAGAACGGTAAGTAGGTCTTTGCCTAAGCTTTAACAGCGTTTTAAATACTGATAGTCCATCTGAGCAGATGATGCCAGTTTCGTAATCGTGAGTAGCCTCGTGGCAGCAAGAACATAAATCCCTATGCACAAGAAACTTGATGTTGTCGCCATACCACTCAACTCGTCAGAATACCCCAGACACCTCAAAAGCATTGCGAACCCTCCGGCGACGCTATACGCCAGAGGGAATCTTGATCTGTTATACGTGGCACCAGGGGTAGCGATAGTCGGCACGAGAAACGCCACGGCAAACGGCTTGGAGATTACAAAGCGGATTGCGGCTTATGCGGTCAGCAAAGGCGCAATTGTTGTGAGCGGGTTAGCGCTTGGCATTGATGCTGCCGCCCATCAAGGCTGCTTGAACGCAGGAGGCCGTACTATTGCTGTTCTCGCGAGCGGATTGCACATAGCCACTCCACGGCAAAACGCAGGACTGGGCGACACTATTCTTGAGTCTGGCGGACTGTGGGTTTCAGAGCATCCTGAAGGCACTCCACCCGCACGACAGAATTTTGTGCCACGAAATAGAATTCAGGTAGGGCTTTCTGCCTGCTCAGTGATTGTTGAGTCGGATGTTAAGAGCGGTACAACGACGCACGCTAAATTCTGCGTTCAAGAGAAACATCCATTATTCGCCGTGGTTCCGCAGCCTGGGAACCCCTTAGGACTCAATAGTGCTGGCCCTGAAATGATGGTGAGAGATATGGGGGCAGCGCCGATAATGTCGAGAGTAGATTATGAACTTCTGGCACAGTCCTTCCCCACTCCTTATAGAGAACATCATAGCTACTCCTCCTTTTGAAGAAATTTTCTCCAGACAGAAGCCATCATTTAACGTAACTTATTTTCACCTTTGGTACGACACCAAAGTCGGAACATTTCCTTGCCCATGACTCCACTTTTTGCTTAAAAATTATCGACCCTATGTCACTTAACTTTTCTATTCGCGTCTTCCTTTCGAGAATCAGCCATAGACAGTATGATTTTAATGTAATTCTTAACTTTCTGAGATTTGATTTTTTATTAATCAATTCAAGTGTATTTATGGACTGATCACACACATATCCAATCTTCTGGGGTGTTCCCACTTTGACCGCGTAAACCACATCCCCCTTCTGCAAATCCCAAGCTTCAACTGGCGTGCCAGGCTCAACTTTTATCTTTGAAAAGTCTTTGTCTGCATTTTGATATCCATATGCTATGGCACCTTCATTAAACCTATCTTCTTCCATTTTTTTTACTTCACAGAGCTCATCTTCTGTGGGCTCTATTTCTATTCTATCTATGTACTCATCAAGTTGAACTAGATAGTCTTCATTGAACTCCATCCAGTTACCTTGAGAAAGAATCACATTATGATCTTCCACAATATAGTCCAGTGACTCCTTCACGTACCTCCTATAGCAAATGGATTCATCTTTCTCGACTAGAACCAAAACATTCAAGATATCTTCGGTAGGAATCTTCTCCGAAATGATAAACTCTCTCAAATTGTCTATTGTTAGTTCATCAAATATCTTAGACTCAACTCCATGGTATTTAAATCTATATACCTCTTGACCAGAAAAAACAAAATCCACACCCACTAGTTCATGGGAGTTGTTCGTAAAGTCAGTATTCTCTCCAACATTGCAAATTTCTTCGGAGAGTATTTTTTCAAACATTCTGCTTTTAGCTGTATTATTGATTATTGTCGTCCGGGGCAGTGAAAACTTCTCTGTTAAATCAATAGTGGAAATAAGGCTTTCAAAGAATTCTTCTAGTCCATCTTTATCAATATCCAAACAGAGCAGCATTGAAACTCCAAATTTGCCGCTTTTTCCAAAAGCTTCTCTATGGTCATCTATTATGGATGCTTGGATATAATCTACTGATTCTCCACTTTCAGTATCTAAACGACTATTTTTTGTATAGCTTTTAATCTCCTTCTTCTTTTTCCCTGCAAACTTTTTAGAAGACTTCTGCCTTATATCATTTTCGTTTGCGATCCGTTTCGCCATATGCGTACCAAAGTCATGATCGCAGAACTGCCTCAAATAGAAGTGACACTTGCCATAACTAAGTGCAAAACAATGACTTTCATTTTCCCAGAGATAACAGCCAAAATATATTAGATTTTCTGGAGCTCCGTTTTCAAAGTAATCGGAAAACGTTTCGGTCCAGGATATCGGTTTTTGAGCTGGATGGGTGGAGAAATAGAACGAGGATCTACTCCTATCAGTTTTCTCTCTCCCTATTATGTCAAGACCAAGACTGGGAGATTGAAATTTCTCCTTAATATCCGCAACTTTATCATTTGGAATTCTAAAAATATTTAATCTCATATCTTAGGTTATCCTTAACATACTGGCCTAACCAGCTTCAAGTTTAGTACAGTAATAGCATACTGCAAGGAAGCGCGAGAACTGGAGGTGAATCACTCAGTAAATTTACTATAAGCTACGATTAGCCCCTGAAACATCACATACTCTATTCATCTCGCTCCCGTTTCCTTTCAGGAGAGTATTGAGCTAATTCGACGCAGTTTGTTAATACACCAATAAGCAAAGGCATTTCATGGTAAAGAAAGTCCCTACACATGAGGATTTCAAAAGTTACACTGGCTTACACTGCCACATACTTTGGAAGCAAGTTGGCGATAACTGGGCCTGCCCTTCTTGCAAACGCACTAAATTTCAAATAATGAGATGGACAACGAGATTCCCCAACCGACCTCATAAGTTTAAGGGGTGGGTTGCTATCCTACATAAACACCATGACCATGCTGGTGGGCTTGAGAATCCTCAAAATGCACGCTTCCCTGAAATGGTAATATGCGACCAATGCAATTCCGCTGACGGGATAGCGAAGCGAAAGTTAAAGCTACCCACTAATTTTTCCTTTTCTCCCTTTGAGATAGGCAGCTTTGTACAAGCAGAACCACATGGCAAGCATAAAATAGATTTTGAGAAGGCAAGACAAATCTATGATTCATTATTACTCTTCTTGTGAATAAAAAGCGTTTATTAAAAGTAACCTATGATACTGTGAAGGTATCAAAGCACTCGCCAAACACACTCTCACAGCAATACGTAGCGCTTTGATCCAGAGACAGTAGGGCAAGACAACCCCGTCGACATATTCTGCTCATATACAGGCAGAATTTTCATGGTTTTCAAATGTGCGCCCACCGCACATTTTTGCGTCTCATAGAATCGTATCCTCCATGCCAAAATCTCCCCGTTCACTCGCACACAGCGACGAACAAGGCATTTATCAATAACTACCCATCCCCTATGCCAAAGAGAACCCCAAAAGACATGCTCCGGTACTACCGTCGCAGCAATGGCTTTACCCAAAAGGAATTTGCGAGCCTGCTTGGCTTTAGAAGCCGCTCACAACTCTCCCGAGTCGAGCGAGGAAAACGAATTCCCCGATTAGATCAGCTACTACGCTTCCGTATTTTGTTCGGCGTGCCAATGCAGAAACTCATTCCAACCACCTGGAGCCGCACACTCAACGGACTCTGGGAAGATATTGAACTCATGCGGACAACCTGCACAAAGAATAGCGACTGCAAACAAACAGAGAAGCACGCGTTCCTCATGCATGCCAAGGAGCAGGTTGAGACATTAGAAACAACTGACGCGTAGTTCCTATGACCAACCAGAAATCAGCAACACTCGCTCTATATATCACCCGGCGAGGAGTATCTTTCGTGTTCCTACTTGGAACTACCCCGCATGACTGGGGCACCAAAACAGTGCAAAAACGAGATACTGTAAAGATACGAAAAATCACTCGCACGCTTATAGCGCAGTACAAACCAGATACCCTCGTCACAGAACAAAAAGGGGCGCCACGTTCCAAATGGGTATGGGCTGCATACCAATCAGCTATACAGTTCGCGACGCGTCAAAGCATCCCAGCGCATCGATATGCACGCAAAGATATCCAGCAGACGTTTAGAGCTGCCAACGCGTCGAACAAACACCAGATGAACCATGTCATCGTGGCCACCTTCCCCGCTCTAAAGACCCGTATGCCCCGCAAACGCCTCGTATGGCATACCGAGCCATACGCACAAGGGCTTTTCGACGCAGCATCTCTCGCGCTCGTGTACCTCCATACAGAGCGCGGGCACACAATTAGGCTAGAAAACTAATCAGCTACACTTTCCAACAAACCTCATAGAAATAGCGGAGGTACATCATGCGGACAGCGCATAAGAGAGTAGGGATATGGATTCGCGTCTCTACCGAGGATCAGGTAAAAGGAGAAAGTCCAGAGCACCATGAGCGGCGCGGTCGTCTATACGCCGAGGCAAAGGAATGGGAGGTCGTTGAGGTGTATCGCCTCGACGCCCTTTCAGGAAAGACCGTTAAGGAGTACCCAGAGACAAAGCGGATGCTTGCCGATATCAAGACCGGACACATAACGGGCCTTATCTTCTCCAAGCTCGCTCGCCTCGCACGCAACACCCGCGAACTTCTTGAGTTTGCCGAGGTGTTTCGTGATTGTAGTGCAGATCTCATATCGCTTGCCGAATCCATAGACACCTCAACTCCCGCAGGCCGCCTCTTCTACACCATGATTGCCGCAATGGCTCAGTGGGAACGAGAGGAGATCGCAGAGCGCGTATCAGCATCCGTACCTATCCGCGCCAAGATGGGCAAGCCACTCGGCGGACAAGCGACATTTGGGTATCAATGGGAGGATGGCAAGCTCATCCCCCACCCTGACGAAGCTCCAGTTCGAAAGCTCATGTATGAACTGTTCCGGGAGCACAAGCGGAAGAAGACCGTTGCACGGATACTGAACGAACGCGGATACCGTACCCGAAAAGGAGCCAAATTCTCAGACACAACGGTAGGGCGTCTCATTGAAGACCCAACCGCAAAAGGCATGCGTCGCGCCAACTACACAAAATCCACAAACTCAACCAAAGCCTGGACACACAAGCCAGAGCATGAGTGGGTATTCCATGAAGTGCCCGCTATTGTGTCTGAAGAAGTATGGGAGGAGTGCAACGCAATACTCTCGACACGCAAAGGAACCAGACCTATCGCCAAACGAGTACGACACCTATTTGCAGGCCGCACCTATTGTGAATGCGGTTCAAAAATGTACGTTCCCTCAAACAGCCCGAAATACATCTGCGCCAATTGCAGGAACAAGATACCAACCGAAGACCTAGAGACCATCTTCCACGAACAGTTGCGTGACTTCTTCTGTTCACCGGATGAAATCGAGCACCATCTCACCTCATTCTCAAACAGTATTGCAACGAAAGAGGATACGCTTTCAATCCTCCAGAAAGAGCGTGAGAAAGTAGTATCTCGAACAGACAAGCTATACGAACTGTATCAAGAAGGAGGAATTGATAAGCGAGGGTTTGGAGAACGCTATAAGCCACTTCAAGAACGCCTGGAACAAATTGATGCAGAGCTGCCGCAACTCCAAGCAGAAGTCGATTTTCTGAAGATCACCCAAATCTCACAAAACGAGATTGTTGATCACGCGCAAGACTTATACGCCCACTGGGACAATCTCACCAGCGACGACAAACGACAGATTGTCGAAGCAATTACCGACCGCCTGATCATCGGCAAGGAGGAAGTTGAGATCGAGCTCTACTACGCCCCAACCCCCACCCCAAAGTGCAATAGCACTTCCCAAAACGCTGGCACTTTGGCAACGCATCAACAAGGATTCATCGCCGCAATGAGCTGAAAGCGGGCTGGAAAGGTGGTTTGCTGTGCAGCTCTGGAAATCACGATCTCTCCAGATTCCATGGGTTCTCGCAACACTTCCAGCACTTTTCGGTCAAATTCCGGCAATTCGTCGAGAAACAGCACACTATTGTGCGCCAATGAGATCTCTCCAGGTTTGGGATTAGAACCGCCTCCGACCAGCGCAACCGCAGATGCCGTATGATGAGGCGCGCGGAAACGCCGCTGTCGCCACTGCGTCATATCCAGACTAACGCCCGCCACGGAGTTGACCGCCGCTGTTTCCAGCGCTTCCATTTCCGTCAGCTCAGGCAAGATACCCACCAGACGCGACGCCAGCATGGTTTTCCCCGTTCCCGGTGGGCCGAACATCAACATATTGTGATTGCCCGCTGCGGCGATCTCCAACGCCCGCTTGGCTTGAAACTGGCCCTTGATATCCGCCATGTCCGGAGCTTTGCGCCCTGACGCTGGGCGCTCCTGCTGGCGTATCGGCGTCATGCGCTCATGTCCCAGCAGAAAGGCGGCCAGCTGTCCCAAAGTAGCGGGCGCATAAACTTCCAGCGCAGACACCAGACTGGCCTCTTGAGCGTTTTGTGGCGGCAGCATAATTTTAGCGCCAGCCTGGGCGCAGCGAAGCGCGGCGGGCAGCATACCAGCCACTGGCCGTAGCTCTCCAGAAAGCGCCAGTTCGCCATAAAATTCATATCCGGCAATCGCTTCATCCGGCAGCTGCCCTGACGCCGCCAGGACGCCAACGGCGATAGCAAGATCATAACGACCTCCCTCTTTAGGAAGATCTGCGGGGGCGAGATTAATGGTGATGCGGCGGGCGGGAAATTCAAATCCGCTGTTAAGTAAAGCGCTCCTGACCCGGTCTTTGCTTTCTTTGACTGCGGCTTCAGGAAGTCCAACGATAGAAAGGGCCGGCAAGCCGTTCGACAGATGGGCTTCGACTTTTACCAGCGGGGCTTCCACGCCAAGTTTGGCGCGCGTGTTGACGATTGCGAGTGACATACTCCCTCCTTGGATAAATTCAGCCTCGTTCCTGAGGCGCTAATGTGTGTAGGTATTAAAGCGAGACCGGCGATGTGGTTCTCATCGCCGGTTAATAAAAAAGTTCGTTAGGCTTGTTCGCCTTGCTCACTCTTGGTTTGCAAAGCCGCCTCCAGTTCAACCACGCGTTTTTCCAGACTATCCAGTTTCTCGCGGGTGCGGCGCAATACTTCCAATTGCACATCGAACTCTTCCCGGGTCACCAAGTCCAGCTTGGAGATAATGCTGGAGAAAGCCGCCTTGGCTTGTTGCTGCACATCTTCATGCGCGGATTTAGCGACATCCGGCACAAACTGACCAAAATGCTGGTTGAACGCGTTAAGCAAATCTACTGGTGATACCGACATGGAAAGTCCTCCGTTTTTCGGAGCGGCGATTGTACCACGGCGTTCCTGGTTTGTTTATGGAATCCTCCCCGTTTCCCGCCATTGGCTGTAGAACCGGAGTTAATGTGACAACAAATCCTGTTTATAACGTTATCATTCCGCTTTTTTGCACAAATTCTGTGCATTTTTATAAATGCGCACCAGCCACGGGCGCCAATTAACCTCAAACAGGGGCGTGCTGCGCTATAATTGTGCCCTGGTTTTTCCACAAGGTAAGAATTATTCATCTAGTTAACTGTTTTAAATAAATTTTTTATCATTGGCACAGCAGATGCTACATCACGCACAAATTCCGCACATATTTTTGTGCGTGGTTGAGCTTGCTGATTGTGCGATTTCTATAACAGGCGGGTAGATACAAAGGAGAAAAAAATGAAACTGGTAACTGCCATTATCAAGCCATTCAAGCTGGATGATGTGCGTGAAGCACTCTCCGAGATTGGCGTTCAGGGCGTGACCGTGACCGAAGTAAAAGGGTTCGGTCGTCAGAAGGGCCACACCGAGCTGTATCGTGGCGCAGAGTATGTCGTCGACTTTCTCCCCAAGGTGAAAATCGAAGTCGCTATCGGCGATGACTTGCTCGACCAAGTCGTAGAAGCCATCAC
Source organism: Hahella sp. CR1 (assembly GCF_029813005.1). Classification (NCBI taxonomy): domain Bacteria; kingdom Pseudomonadati; phylum Pseudomonadota; class Gammaproteobacteria; order Oceanospirillales; family Hahellaceae; genus Hahella; species Hahella sp. CR1. Next base: position 1,072,069 of record NZ_JAPELK010000001.1, on the reverse strand, counting down.
TAAAGCCGCAAACACCGGCAAGATCGGTGACGGCAAAATTTTTGTGGTGGATCTGCAACAAGCCATCCGCATAAGGACCGGCGAGACTGGTACAGACGCGATTTAACCAAAACTAACAACAACTGGTAACTGACAAGCCTAGTGCGGAGGGCTTTTCATGGAAAACAATGTTTTTCACTTACAATATGCATTAGATACCTTCTATTTTCTTGTGATGGGCGCATTGGTCATGTGGATGGCCGCGGGTTTCGCCATGTTGGAATCCGGCTTAGTGCGCGCCAAGAACACCACTGAAATTCTTACCAAAAACGTCGCTCTCTACGCCATCGCCTGCATCATGTACCTGATCTGCGGCTATGAAATCATGTATGGCAGCGGCGGATATTTCCTAAGCGCCATCATGCCTGGCGAGACCTATGTCGACGACACTTTGAAGTCATTCGCTGAGCGCGATGGCGGCTTCACTGGAGGCGCTATCTATTCCGGCGCATCTGACTTCTTCTTCCAGGTCGTATTTGTGGCGACCGCCATGTCCATCGTATCCGGCGCCGTCGCCGAACGTATGAAGCTGTGGGCGTTCCTGGCCTTCGCTGTGGTGATGACTGCATTTATCTATCCGATGGAAGGCTCTTGGACCTGGGGCGGTAATGCTGTATTCGGTCTATACAGCCTGGGCGATATGGGCTTCAAAGACTTCGCGGGTTCCGGCATTGTTCACTTGGCCGGCGCAGCGGCGGCTCTGGCAGGCGTATTGCTGCTTGGCCCACGTAAAGGCAAATACGGCCCTAACGGACAAGTTAACGCTATCCCTGGCGCTAACCTGCCTTTAGCGACACTGGGCACTTTCATTCTGTGGATGGGCTGGTTCGGCTTCAACGGCGGCTCAGTATTGAAACTGGGTGATATCGGCAACGCCAACTCCGTGGCGATTGTTTTCCTGAACACGAACGCAGCAGCGGCCACTGGCGCGATCGCAGCGCTGATCACCGCTCGCCTGCTGTTCGGCAAAGCTGACCTGACCATGCTTCTTAACGGCGCCCTGGCAGGCCTGGTGGCGATCACTGCTAACCCTGACGCTCCCTCCCCCGTGGCCTCCTCTCTGATTGGCGTAGTGGCTGGCGTGCTAGTCGTATTCTCCATCGTGACCCTGGACAAACTGAAAATCGACGATCCTGTTGGCGCGATCTCTGTACACGGCGCTTGCGGTCTGCTGGGTCTTCTGGTGGTTCCCTTCACAACTGACGTTAGCTTCATGGCTCAGCTGGCTGGCGCGCTCACCATCTTCGTATGGGTATTCGCAACCAGCTTGGTGGTATGGGGCCTGATTAAAGTGATCATGGGCATCCGCGTCAGCGAAGAAGAAGAGTACGAAGGCGTGGATCTGGCGGAATGCGGGATGGAAGCCTATCCTGAATTCACCCGCGACTGATCTCTCAAATCGACTTCAAAGAGGGCTGCCATTTGGCGGCCCTTTTTCGTGTGAGCAGGATACGGTGTTATTAGAAGTCTGCGCCCCCAGCCATAACGACGGGGCGTACATATTTTCCCCTAGTTACGCTGCCGGACAGCGTGATTAAAATGCGCGCAATTCTATAGGGTTAATAAGATGTTAGCATCCATCATCGGCACACTGGCGGCGCTGCTCACCACACTGGCGTTCCTGCCCCAGGTCAGACAAACGTTGAAAACGAAAAACACATCCGGCATCTCGCTCGGCATGTATAGCATTTTCACGTTGGGCGTCTTTCTGTGGCTGCTTTATGGGATCATGATGGTCGCGTGGCCAATTATTATCGCTAATACTCTGACATTAGCGCTGGCGTCCACTGTGTTAGCGTTGAAGCTGAAGCACGGTTAGGCCGTGCGCTGACCTACGGCAGAATTTCAATAGGCGTGCCGTCCGGCACCAAAGACCAGATCTCATCCATCGCCTGATTGTTGACGGCGATACATCCATCCGTCCAATCAAACTCGTAAAGCCAGATACTGTCACGGTCATGATTAAAACCATTGGGCCAGCCATGGATCATAATCATCCCGCCCGGCTCGCGTCCCTGGCTCTTCGCGAATTCAACGTCCTGATCATTAGGGTAAGAGACGTGAATGGACTTGTGAAAAGCGCTGTTAGGGTTACGCCAATCAAGTGAGTAAGTGCCTTCAGGCGTTCGCTCATCCCCTTCGAACTGTTTATGTCCCAGCGGCTTATCGCCCAAAGCGATCGGATACACCCGCAAAGGCTTCCCTTCTTTCAATAGAATCAAAAGTCTGGACGCTTTCTTTACCTGAACTTTATCCACCAGGGGAGCCATATATGCGGATTCAGACAACGCCAGCGAAGTTTGCGCCTGTTCCGCGCCGACACCGCAAGCAAAAAGAACACCCGCCAGAAATAGAAAACCTTTCCGCATGAGACCCTTTAGAAATTGAATGGATGACGCTTAACTATCAGCATAGCAAACATAAGAATCCTGCACAGATTCGAACTGTGACCAACATCTTCTATTTGTATCTCAGCTATGCGCGTGATGTTTTTTACATCACAATCAAGGAGATGCCAACCGGGTTAGATGAAAATACCAGAAAACAGGCATAAAAAAGCCCGCGCTAGGCGCAGGCTTTTTATTCTTTCGCTGTCCCGTCCTGAATATAGTTGAAACCTATTTCAGGACTAGATCAGCCTTTGTATTTGCTGAAAGCCAGACAGGCGTTGGTGCCACCGAAACCAAAGCTGTTGCTCAGAACGGTATTCAGTTCCGCATCGGTAGGCTCGGTCACGATCGGGAAGCCAGCGGCTCTCTCGTCCAGCGCCTCGATGTGACGAGATGGCGCGATGAAACCGCCTTCCATCATCAACAAGCAGTAGATTGCTTCGTGTACGCCAGCAACGCCCAAAGAGTGGCCGGACAGTGATTTAGTAGAACTGATGCGCGGCAGATTGTCGCCAAAGGCTTCTTTTACTGCTTTCAGCTCAATAATATCGCCGACAGGCGTACTGGTGCCGTGAGTATTGACGTAATCTACTGGCGTGTTTACGGTAGACAGCGCCTGATGGATACAGCGTACAGCGCCTTCTCCAGATGGAGCCACCATGTCTTCGCCATCGGAAGTGGCGCCGTAGCCCACCAACTCAGCGTAGATCGGCGCGCCGCGACGCAGCGCATGCTCCAGCTCTTCTACGACGACAACCGCGCCGCCGCCAGCGATGACAAAGCCATCACGGGTGGAGCAGTATGGACGTGAAGCACGGGAAGGATCGTCGTTGTACTTGCTGGACAACGCGCCCATAGCGTCGAATAGAACCGCCAGGCTCCAATGCTCTTCTTCACCGCCGCCAGCGAATACGACGTCTTGCTTGCCCAACTGAATTTGTTCCCAGGCGTGACCGATACAGTGAGCGGCGGTCGCGCAAGCGGAAGTTATGGAGTAGTTAACGCCGCGAATTTTGAACGCGGTGGACAAACAGGCGTTTACAGAACTGTTCATGGTGCGGGGTACGCGATAAGGTCCCACACGTTTGACGCCTTTCTCACGCAGGATATCGACGGATTCGACGACGTTACTGGTGGAGGCTCCGCCAGAGCCCATCACGATGCCGGTGCGAGTGCTGCTCAACAGCTCTTCGTCTATCTTGGCGTCTGTGATGGCCTGATTCATAGCGATATAGGCGTACGCTGCCGCGTCGCCCATGAAGCGCAGATGCTTGCGGTCGATGTGTTCAGCGAAATCGATCTGGACGCTGCCACTGACCTGACTTCTCAAGCCCGCTTCTTTGTAGCTTTCGTTAAACCGAATGCCTGAGCGGCCAGCTTTCAGTGACTCAGCCACCTCCTCTTTGGAGTTGCCCAAGCAGGATACGATTCCCATTCCGGTTATGACGGCGCGTTTCATTCAGAAACCTCTTACATTTGCAAAGGATAACTTATTTGATTTCCGCACCGCTCATAGCGGCGGGGTCAAACAAGCCCACTCGTAAATCCTTGGCAGTATAAATGGCTTTACCGTCGACATACACGGTTCCATCAGCCAAGGCCATAATTAACTTACGAGCGATTACTCTTTTGATATCGAGAACATACTCGACGGATTTTGCGGACGGCAACACCTGACCGGTGAACTTAACTTCGCCGACCCCCAGCGCCCGGCCCAATCCCTTGTGACCTTTCCACGCCAGGAAAAAGCCTACCAGCTGCCACATGGCGTCCAGTCCGAGGCAACCCGGCATGACCGGATCGCCAACGAAATGACACTTAAAAAACCACAGATCCGGATTGATATCCAACTGCGCACGCACGATCCCGTGACCGTATGCTCCGCCTTCTGCGGAGATTTGAGACACCCGGTCGACCATCAACATCTGGTCTACAGGAAGTTTCGCAGCGCCTTCGCCAAATAACCGTCCCTGTCCGCAGGCTTGAAGTTCTTCTTTCGTATATGAAGCTTTCACTCCATGGTTTTCTGCTATTGCGTGCACGCAGTTAACTCCGATTTCTATATCACGTCCAATAGCCTGCCAACCATATACCGGCTGTATTGCCGTTTCTTGACAGGAGTTATGGTTTGCATGTTAGTGCGCCCGAAAAAAGAACGTCTATTGGACAAAGGTAGGTTCGCACCCTTTTCGGAAGGCCGGATTCCCTTATGGTACCTGGCCTTAAGCATTAAAATACAGATGTATAGAAATAAACGTTCAGACTAATCTAAGTCAAGTTCATTCTTCATGAATTCAGGCAGAGCCAAGGCTGCTTTATGCACTTCCGCATTGTAATAGCGAGTGACGAAAGGACGCTCAGCCGCATCTTCTTCACGGAAGAATTCCAGCTTCTTACCTTTACCCGCCATGGTGCAGCTCCACCAGCCGGTAGGATACACAGGCTGCGGGAACGGCAGCGTTTTGACGCCGTCAAAGCCAGCCTGACGCATATCTTCATGCACTTTCTTGATGATGCTGGACGTATGCAATAAAGGGGATTCCGTCTGCTGCACGATCATGCCGCCCTCGCGCAACGCCATGAAACAGTTGCGGTAGAAGTCGACGGCGAATAGGCCTTCAGCTGGCCCGACCGGGTCGGTGGAGTCGACGATAATCAGGTCGATGGACTCCAGCGGCGCGTCAGCGATCCACTTGATGCCGTCGCCGAAGAAGAAGTTGGCGCGCGGGTCGTTGTTAGCGGTGCACAGATCAGGGAAATACTTCTCTGCAACGCGGGTGACGCGTTCGTCAATTTCAACCTGCCAGGCTTCTTCAACGCCAGGGTGTTTGAGCACTTCTTTCAATGTGCCGCAATCGCCGCCGCCAACAATTACGACTTTCTTCGGCGCCTGATGAGTGAACAGCGCGGGGTGGGTCATCATTTCGTGGTAGAGGAAATTGTCACGGTCAGTCAACATGACGCAACCGTCCAACACCATCAGATTACCGAAGGTTTCCGTCTCAAAGATTTCAATCTTTTGATACTGGCTCTGCTCTTCGTGCAGTTTACTTTTTACTTTGAGGGAAAACCCGGTGCCCTGGTCCTGAAAGATTTCGGTAAACCACCCGGGGATCTGCTCGCTCATTATGTTCTCCCAATGATTCGATTAATTATTGTCGGCGCGATGCGCCTGCGGCTAAAGCAGCATATTGTAGGCGTAAGGCGCGAAGATCACAGCATTATTTTGGGATTCGCCAGCGTTTCCAGGTAGCCAGGAAACATAGTGCAATACAAAGCCCATAACTTATTAACGCTAAGGATTCCGCTTGCTTTAAAATGCCGCCCCTTGACGATAACCTTAACACTTTATCCGGGGGCATATTGCCGAGGAGACGCATTGATGGAAGATTGGACCCGCGATCACGCACTGTCCACCTACAACATCCCTTTCTGGGGAGATGGTTATATAGATGTTGACGCCGATGGCGACGTTATCATCCGCCCCAAAGGTTCAGAACATAACGCCAGCGTCAGTTTGAAAGCGCTCGCCACACAAGTCCGCGCCGCCAATCTTGGGTTGCCGGTATTGGTGCGTTTTGCGGATATTCTGCATCACAGGGTCAACCATTTATGCGAGGCGTTTAACCGCGCCGCCGAACAGCTGGCCTATTCAGGTCGCTATACCGCGGTCTATCCGGTCAAAGTGAACCAACAGCGTCGCGTCATTGAAGAAATCGTCGCCGCGCAACCCGCCGCCGCCAATGGCCAGATCGGCCTGGAAGCTGGCAGCAAGCCGGAGCTGATCGCCGTCCTGGCCATGAGCAACCCCGGCGCCACTATTGTCTGTAATGGCTACAAAGACCGTGAGTTCATTCGTCTCGCCTTGTTGGGTCAGCAGATGGGCTACAAGGTCTACATCGTCGTTGAGAAACTGAACGAACTGACTTACGTGCTGGAAGAAAGCCGTAACATGGGTGTGACGCCGCGCATTGGCGTACGCGCCCGTCTGGCCTCTATCGGCAAGGGCAACTGGCAGAATACCGGCGGCGAGAAGTCGAAATTCGGCCTGTCTTCCGTGCAGATTCTGCAAGTGCTGGACACACTGAAACAAGCCAACGCACTGGAATCTCTCCAGCTGCTGCACTTCCACCTGGGTTCACAGATCGCCAATATCCGGGATATTCAGACAGGATTGCGCGAGTGCGCGCGTTTTTATGGCGAGCTCCGTCGCCAGGGCGCTGACGTAAAAATCGTTGACGTCGGTGGCGGTCTGGGTATCGACTACGAAGGCACTCGCTCCCGCAGTGCCTGTTCGGTTAACTACAGCGTGCATGAGTACGCCTTCCACGTTCTGCGTACGATCAAAGAAGAGTGCGACCGCGAAGGCATCCCTCATCCGAATGTGATTACCGAGTCAGGACGCGCAATCACCGCGCATCACGCGGTGTTGATCACCGATGTTATCGACAGAGAAAGCGTAGCGCAGCCGGATGCGGTCAAACAGCCGACGGCGGACTCTCCGCCTGTGGTTCGCGACTTATGGCAAGACTTCGAGGCGCTTAAAGATCGCAATAATCGCCGCTCCGTCATCGAGATTTACCATGACGCGGCGCATGCCCTGCAGGAAGCGCAAACGTTGTTTATCCATGGCGTGCTGAGCCTGGACGACCGGGCGCAGGCCGAGACGATTTATCAGGCGTTGTGCCTGTATATTCGCGAACATTTACAGCCGGAAATCCGCGCACACCGGGAAATTTATGACGAGCTGAACGAGAAACTGGCGGACAAACTGTTCGTGAACTTCTCTCTGTTCCAGTCTCTGCCGGATATCTGGGGCATTGACCAGATCTTCCCGATACTTCCGTTAAGCGGTCTGCATAAGCGCCCAACGCGACGAGGGGTGATTCAGGATATCACCTGCGACTCCGATGGGCGCATCGACCAGTACGTGGACAGTCACGGCATTGAAACCACACTGCCGATCCCTGAGCCGGAAAAAGATCAGCCTTTCCTTCTCGGATTTTTCCTGGTGGGCGCTTATCAGGAAATTCTCGGCGACATGCACAATTTGTTCGGTGATACCGACTCCGTAGATGTTTGCCTGAATGAGCAGGGCGATCTGTCTCTGCAGCACCCCATCAGCGGAGACACGGTCGACAAAGTGCTGCGCTACGTTAACTTCGAGCCGGAGCAACTATTGCGAGCCTTCGAAGACAAGATGGCGGCGTCTGATTTGCAGGAGCAGCAAAAGCGGGACTACCTGCAAGAGCTGAAGGCGGGCCTGACCGGCTACACCTACCTGGAAGAGTAAAGTCTCTGCTGGGTAAACCGGATCGCAATGCGCGCCGGTTTACCCTTCCATTCCTATAAAGACCAAGCCTTCATCGTTTAGAGCGTGGGCGCAGTCACCAGCATAAAGCGCGCACTGTAAGGCTCTACCGGGATACTGTGGTAACCGGACAAGAGTGCGATTTCCTCTGCGCTCATCAGATCTTTCAAGTTCCCATTACTGCCGACGTTCGTTCCTTCCAGCTCAACAGTGACGGGATCGCCGGTAATATTCAGTAGAAATAACACAACTTCACTACCTGCCTGCTTGCGATCGACATAGACTTTGCCGGACTGACCATGATTAACCGATGCCCGCGTCCCCGCGTACAGGGCTGGATGGGCGGCGCGCATCGCCATCAGGTCACGAATGTAGTCGCGTATTGCCGTTTGTTTGGCGTCAGCCGCGAATAACGCGCCATCTTCCCCGCTCGGCAAACCTTCCACCTTGGCGCTGGAGCGCGAAACATGATCATCGCACAAGCCTGCTTTAGCGCCTGCGCCATTATCGGACTCGCATGCGACGCGATCCGAGAAGCCGACCACTTCATCACCGATTTCGTCTCCGTAGTACAGCGTGATGGGACCCGTATATGCGGCGAGGAAGCTGTAGGCCGCTTTGTGTAGATCGGCATAACGATCCTCGCCCGGATTGGCGATTTTGCCCCGTTGCAGCAAGTCGCCAAAACGCACCAGATCATGATTGGTTAGAAAGCCGTTGGGGAGCGCGTGCGTCGGATAGGCCGCCTGGGTGGCGTATCCTTCCTGAAGCGTCGAAACGGCGGCGGAACGATGTCCGCTTTCCTCCACTCCCAACGCCTGAACAAGTCGATAGCGCATAGGGAAATCAAAAGAGGAGCATAAGCCAGGCTGCGCTGCCGAGCCGTACGCCTGCGCAGCGATTTCCGCCTCGCCTTTCCAGACTTCGCCCACCATATAGCCCAAAGGATTCACCTGCTCTCCATTCATGGTGTAGGTCACGCTTTTGGAGGCGTCCTCCACCGACTTGCGGATCTCTCCCCAGGCGCCAGTTGGAACCTGGTAAGCCTGATCCAAGCGCCACCCGTCAATCTTCAACTCTTTCACCCAATAGGCAGCGACTTCCTTGAAGAAATCCAGATCATTGGGATAAACAGCTTCTCTCCCCGTCCCCGCTTGGGCGACGCCATTAGCGCTAACCACACGTCCTTGCGGTGAAGGGAAGTCGCCGGTATTACTCTTAAAATGGCCAAAGACGCCGTCAAAGAAGACATAGATGCCTCGCGCGTGCGCTTGCTCCACCAGCTCCCGGGCTTGCGCCATCGTGCCAAAATTGGGATCTATGGAAAAGTAATCGCTGGTGAAATAGCCCGTCGCATCAAGGCGGTCCGCCCATTCATCCTGCCCAGAGATGGGAGAGCTGTGAAACACCGGAGTCAGCCAGATCGCGTTCATACCCATATTCTTGATGTAATCCAGAGAATCGGTGATTCCCTGCAAGTCTCCGCGATGATGACTGCTTCCATAACCCGCGCCGTAATTGGCGTTCAGATCGCCATCGATAAACGACTCCACCATCACCTGATAGATGCGTAATGCTTTGGCTTGATCGTAAATTTCCTGATTACAGGCGTATGGCTGATAACCTGGTTCGGCGGGCGTGGAGCCGCCAGAGCTGCTTCCGCCTCCGCCGCTGCATCCGGCCACTAAAACGCTGAACGACAATAACGCCGCCGCTTTGTTCAACTGCATGAGTGCTTCCCCGTTTTTATTCTCGACCTAAGGCGCGGGCTGACGTCCGCCAAGACGTGCTCAGCGCAAGACAGCCGCCCATGATATGGCGTTAAGTAATATCACCTATCAGACGAAAATATATCCTTCCGGGGGAACGAGAATGGGGCGTAGAAAGAGGGAGGGAAGCTCCTCCCTCTCTATTGCAGAGAGAGGAGCTGAGCGATCAAACCATGCTGCGCAACATCCAGGCAGTCTTCTCATGCACGCTCAAGCGATCTGAAAGCAGCGACGCAGAGCTTTCGTCCGTCGCCTCCTGAGCTGCTGGCAACGCCTCGCGGATATTCCGGGCGATCTGCTCGTGGTCTTTCGCCAGCACCGCCAGCATCTCATTCGCCGCAGGCACGCCGGCCTCTTCCTTCAATGTCGCCAGCTTCAGGTAGCTGGAGTAACTGCCAGGGGCGAATTCTCCCAGTGCGCGAATACGTTCGGCGATAGCGTCAATGGCCGTAGCCAAATCCGTGTAGTGCATTTCCGTCAGGGCGTGTACTTCCTGAAACCGGGGACCGGTGACGTTCCAATGGAAGTTCTGTGTTTTCAGGTACAGGGTGTAGCTGTCCGCCAGCAACCTGGACAATGAGTGCGCGATATTCTGACGGGCGTTTTCAGTTAATCCGATATTGATATCCGACATGGTCGTCTCCTTTCCTGGTTACTTAAAGTGGTTGAAGAGATGATAAGCTCAACCCGATAAGCAATAAATTTTATTAAAACTAAAATCCTGATTGATTCTAGCTATACAACCATTAATTATTCCGTTTACGCCGCCATGTTATAGCCGATCAACGTCTCAGCTAACAACCCGTCCGGGCATAATGATTTCAATCGTCACGCCATCGCTGACGCCCGAAGCCAGCTTCAGTTCGCCACGATAGCTTTCCACCAGTTCGCGCACGACGGAAAGTCCAATGCCCTGACCAATCGGGCGACTGTCCAGGCGCACGCCGCGCTGTAGCGCTTTGTCCCAGTCTTGCGCGGGAATGCCGGGACCATCATTGCTGATCGACAGCGTCACGAAACCGTCCACTTCGCCAGAAGCATGAATAGACACTTCCGCATCGCCGTATTTAAAAGCGTTATCGATCAAATTGCCCAGCATTTCCATCAAGTCTGCTTCGTCTGCGAGAAACGCCACCTCTTCAGGCACATTGACTTCACAATACATGCCTCGGTCAGCATAGACTTTCTGCAAAACGGAGGTGACGCGATTGACCAAAGGCAGGATGGGCGTCGGTTTATGCCAGACCCCCTCTCCTCCGGCGCTGGCGCGCTTGAGCTGGTAGGTCACGACGTCGTCCATACGCGCCACCTGCTCACCCAGAGTGCGCCGACGCTCTTCCTCATTCATCTCGATGGCGCCACGCAGCACCGCCAGGGGCGTCTTCAGACTATGCGCCAGATCTCCGAGACTGTTGCGATAACGTTCCCGCTGGCGTCGCTCCACATCCAGGACGGTATTCAACGCGTGAGTCAAGGCAGCGATTTCTTTGGGATAATTTTCCGACAGGGTGTCCATTTCACCTTTTTCAATCGCCCCCAGTTCTCTGGTCACATTCTGCAAAGGCCGCAACGCCCAGCCCAGAAACAAAGCCACAATGGCGCACAAGGCGATGGTGACAATCACCAGACCGATTGAAAGCGTGGTGGTGAAAGAACGGGATTCCTGCTCCAGCAAAGACGCTTGCTGCCAAACCTCAAACACATAACGACGCAAGCCGTTTTCAACGAGGCCACTATCCACGGCGAACAACGCAGGCAGTTGCACCTGCAGATAGCCCGGCTTGGCGTCTACGCGACGATGGGAAATCCGACCCGGCTCAGTTTCCGGCGCCAGCCAGGGCAACGTCTGCGGGAGGCCTAAACTAGAGCGGGACTGCCAGACGATAAAGCCGTCGCTGTTACGCACAACGGCGACCAGGCCCGACTGGGCCTGATTAAAACGACTCTCCTGAAGTTCCTCCGGCAGTTGCAGACTATCGCCAGAAGGCTCCGCCGCCGCCAGTAACAAATAAAGGTGGGCGCTAAGCCGGTCGATATGCGCCCGCTCCAGACTTTCCTGATAAGCGACATAGACCACCCACCCCGCTGATACCACGAAAAAGGGAATAACCAGGGTGAGCAGCCAGAAGCGGGTGCGAAGTGAGAGCCGCCGCACAGTGATCAGGCGGTCTTCTGTGGCGACCAGTTAAACCGGTAGCCCTGGCCGCGCAAGGTGGTAATCGGTTTGTTGACCCCATCCGGGTCCAGCTTTTTGCGTAAGCGACCGATAAAAACCTCTATGACATTGCTGTCACGATCAAAATCCTGCGCGTACAAATGCTCCGTCAATTCAGTTTTGGACACAGCCTGACCGGCGCGATGCACCAGATATTCAAGCGTGTTGTATTCGTAGGCGGTCAGCTCCAGAGCGGAGCCGTCGATTTGCACCAGCTTGGCGCGAGTATCCAGGGTCATGGGACCGGCTTGAATCACGGGACTGCTGAACCCGGAAGAGCGTCTCAGTAAAGCGCCCAACCGCGCCATCAATTCAGCGACATGAAAAGGCTTCACCAGATAGTCGTCAGCGCCGGCTTCCAGGCCACTGACTTTATCCTGCCAGTGGCCTCGCGCGGTAAGGATGAGAATGGGGAACTCTTTGCCCATGCCGCGCCACTCCTGGATCACCTCCAGGCCGGTGCGTTTGGGCAGGCCCAGGTCTACGACGGCAAGGTCATAAGGGTTTTCTTTACCCAGATAAGCGGCGACCTCGCCGTCTTCCGCCGTGTCTACGGCGTAGCCATGTTTAACCAGTTCGTCCCGTAATTGGCCACGTAACAACGCTTCGTCTTCGACCAATAGTATTCGCATGCTTGATTCCCGCTAACTTCCTAAACCCTGTCGCTTTATCGGAGCAGACGCTCCATCAGCTGACTCTTCCCGAGCTGCGCTCAACTACGTAGGTTTTCACCACTCCGTTGGGAAGCAAAACTTTCACCCGATAGACATCGCCCTGGGACTCGACTTTCAGCACGCGTCCCCCACTTACCTGACGCACCAGACTGGCGGCGTCCTGCTCACTCACGTCCGCCAGCAACAAGGTGTCCGCTTGCGAGGGTGAATAACCGAAGGCCGGGGCGGCCAACGCAGCCGGCGTATGCAGCCAGGCTGTCAGTAAAATGGATGTTAAGAGCAATGTTCTGGTCATGGTTCAGCTTCTCGTAGAGGGCCGCCCGCCAAACAATCAGGCGGGCTCCACAGTCACTCTGATACGAATGCGATCACCCGGGTGTTGGTCCATGCGGGTGCGGTATTCGCGTCCCTGATACTTATAGGTCACCCAGTATCCCATAGTCTCCTGCACATATTCCACGTCGTAGGTGGTTTCACAACGTCTTTCATTAGAGTAGTAAGACTCTGAATAAGACGTTGAACCCCGATTGGATATGTCATGCCCGATAGACGCGCCCAATATCGCGCCCACTGCGGTGCCAACCTGCTTATTGCGCTTCTTGTGTCCCACTGCGTTACCGATGGCTCCGCCGATGACGCCGCCAAGGATAGTACCGGTATAAGAGTCAGAAGACTGACGCGGCGCTTCGTGGCGCACCTGCTCGGTCCAGCAGGACTCGCGAGGCGTGCGATGCTCTACGGATTTAGTGATAGGCTCCACGTCCACCACTTTGGCGTAATCGAATTCAGAACCGCCGCGGTGGTGGCGACCGCCGGCGAATGCCGGTGTGGCCAGGGTAACTGAAAGAACGGCGACTGCCAGTGTTTTGATTTTCATGAGTGAATCTCCTTGCGCTTATCTGATGGGTTCAGATTAATGCAGTCAACCTGAATGCTAACTGAACTTGCGCCAACAAATTTCACCCGCCGCTTACCTCATGAACAGGCGTTCAATTATTAACCGCCCTAAGCGGCGCTATGCCGCCCATCCTCTTACTTCCTGCATCAGGAATTTGAATGCGTTCTCCACCCGACACTGCCTGCTACAGGTCCGGCGCAATGCAATAAGCCCTTGTGTGACGCTGACCAGATAACAGGCGGCGGCTTCCACATCAATGTCCCCACGCAAGCCGTTATTATCCTGCGCGCGAATCAAAGCCTGAGCTAATAACATCTCCAGTTGGCGCAGCCAGTCATCTACTTTTCTCTGCACTAGTTCGTCTACGCCGCCCATCTCAGAGCCCGCATTTTGAACATAACAGCCTACCCGGCCGCCCTCGCTGCACAGCCCAGCGCTCAGCCCCGCCAAATACTCCACAACCGCATCCAGTTCAGCGTCGTCATGCAACAACGGCGCGGCGATTCGTCGGATGACCGTATTCAAGTAGTGATCGAGCGTTAAATGAAACAGGGCGCGCTTATCGCCAAAGGTGTTGTAAATGCTGAAGCGGTTCAATTCCAGCTCATCACATAACTGCTGTAACGAAGTGGCTTCGAAACCCTGCCGCCAGAACAGTTTCATGGCGATATGCAGTTTTTCTTGTGGGTCAAATGCGGTAGGTCTTCCCATTAATCTCTTCTGATATCTCAGGCTCTTATGCGGATGAGTAAACAAAGGTCGTCTATATTATAAACAGTTCTTGACTGAACATTTAGAAAAAATCTATATTTCTAAACGATCAGTCAAAAATAAAAGGCGAAACAATGAAAATATATCAGGCACGGATCGCGCCCAATCCTCGTAGAGTAAGAATTTTCCTCGCGGAAAAAGACATTGCGATGGAGTATGTCGAAGTCGACATTCAGAAAGGAGAACAACACAGCCCTGAGTTCAAACAAAAGAATGCGCTTGGACTACTTCCAGTGCTGGAGCTGGACGACGGTTCCCATTTGTCGGAATCCATCGCCATCTGCCGCTACTTCGAAGAGACTCAACCTGAACCGCCTCTGTTTGGACGAGACGCCAAAGAAAAAGCGCTCGTCGAAATGTGGATCAGGCGCTGCGACTTTTATTTCATGTTTCCCACCGGCATGTGTTTCCAAAACACGTCCGACTATTTCAAAGGACTCAAGCGTCAGGTTCCCGAGTGGGGCGAGCTATGTCGCGAAAAGTCAGGCAAATTTTTCAATCTCTTGAACAACCATTTTGAGCATAACGCCTACCTGGCCGGCGATTACTTCAGCATCGCCGATATCAGCGCGTTCTGCACGGTGGACTTCGCCAAAGTGATTCAGCAGCGGATTCAACCGGAACATACTCATTTGCAACGCTGGTATGACTCAGTCGCGGCGCGGCCGTCCAGCAAAGCTTAAATAGCGAACGTCGCCGCATGTGCGGCGCATAAGGAGCAATCTCATGATAGACCTGTATACCGCAGCCACACCCAACGGGCATAAGATCAGCATCGCCCTGGAAGAGATGGCCCTTCCCTACAATGTGATCGCAATAGATTTGAGCTCCGGCGTGCAGAAACAGCCGGAATACCTGAAGCTGAATCCCAACGGGCGTATCCCTACTATCGTTGACCGGGATAACGATGACTTTGTCGTCTTTGAGTCCGGCGCCATCCTGGTTTATCTGGGCGAAAAGTCCGGCAAGTTTTACCCTACGGAAGCGAAAAAACAGTCTCAGGTGCTACAGTGGCTGATGTTTCAGATGGGGGGCATTGGCCCCATGATGGGGCAGGCCAACGTATTCTTCCGCTATTTCCCGGAAAAACTGCAGCCCGCCATTGATCGCTACCAGAATGAAGTAAAGCGTCTTTTCGGCGTGCTGGATGGGCATTTGGCGGATAACCAGTTTCTGGCGGGCGACTACTCCATCGCCGATATCGCCAACTGGGCCTGGGTGCGCACGCATAACTGGTCTGGCGTTGATATCGCTGATTTTCCCCACCTTACTCGTTGGGTGCAGGAAATCGCCGCACGGCCCGCTGCGCAAAAGGGTATCGAGATTCCCAAGCGGGCTGAGCCGGAGGATGTGGTAAAGGGCGTTCAATCTATCCTTGTGAGGTGATCCGCCTAGAGCTTAAACCGCTCCAGCATGCCGTCGGACGTTATGGCGATCACCTCTCCGTTAGCGGCGAACGCCATGTCCAACACCGCCCCGCTACTGGCGGGGCCCCAAATGCGTCGGGCTTTAGCGGACCAGTATCCGATTTCATTGCCGTTCACGACGTCTACGAGATAGATATCGCCACGGAAGGTGCCTAGCAACAAGCGACGTCCGTCTGCGGAAAATCGGGCGCTGGTGAAGTTCTCATAGCGGTAGGACAGCTTGGCTTTGGCGTCGCCGCTGATGGCGTCCCAGATAACAGCGTCCTCTCTCTGCGCAGCGGAAAACGCCAATGCGCCGTCATTGGAAAGCGCGACAGTCTTTACCTGATTGGAGTGAGAAAAGGTATGCACCAACGCGCCCGTGTCCAATCGCCATAAACGCGCGCTCTGGTCGTCCGATCCTGTAATCGCCCAGCGGTTGTCGCCGGATATATCCACTGACGTCACTTCCGCTTTGTGGGGAAACTCATAGCGGGACTGGCCTTTTTGCAGGTCAAAATACACCGCCTGATTGCTGCGCATGCCAAGTAACGCGTATTTATCATTCGGGCCGATGGCGATGTTGGAAATTTTATCCGACGCGCGCCAGAAATTGAGCGAGTGGCCGTCCGACACATTCCATACCACCAGGTCCGCATCCACAGCAGTAATCGCCAGCTTGGCGTCGTCCGCCATCGCCACCGCACGGATGGTGCTGAACTCTCCAGATTTATGATTCCAGTTGTAGAGCCGTTCATTCTTGCCCAACACCCACAAACTGCCGCCATGCTGCACCGAACCGATCAGCGCATAGCCTGCGTCAGCCGAGAGTCCCGCGCTGAGCAGCCCTTGTTGCGCCACCTTCAGTGAACTTTCAGGCCCTTTGCCGCCACAGCCGGAAAGCAGCGAACAGACTGATAAAATCAGCGACAGGGATTTCCACAGGTAAGTCCTTGGGGCGCGCATACTGAGTCAGATGGTCGAGACTGAATTCAAGGTTGATTAAGGAAGTTTAGACAACCTTATGAGATAGGCAAAATTATTTGTGGAAAATTAACAGGTTAGAACAAGCCGACCGCCTGTGGCGACCGGCTTTCATGACTTGGCCCGGATCAGGCGACTTGATCAGCGTGCGCGTTATGCAGCTTTTCGATCAGCATATCTTCCAGTTCGAAGCGCTCTTCCAGGCGTTCACCCAGTTTGGAGAGCTCAGGCAACAGCGCATTCAGCTCCGACAATTCTTCCGGCGTCTTATCAAACCGGTCGTTATAGTCCAGCGCCGCTTCAGTGGTGGACTGAATCTTCGGAAACAGTTCCTTCACCAGCTCCATACCGCCGTCGTTAAACTCGCGGGCTTCTTCGATTAATTGCTCGTACACCTCAAAGTGGCCTGCGGAAACATAGTCCAACAGCACCTGACAGAACGTCTTAAAGTTCTTAACCGCCGATTCCACATCGTCAAACTTGCTCTTGCCGACCAGATCGCAGTAACGCACGATCAGGTCTTGCCTTTCCTTAAGCCAGCGGTCGATTATTTCACTGACGCCACCCCATCGCTCTTTGGCGTTTTGGCAATTTTCCAGCATGACCTCACCCTTATCTCTATCTATCTGTGCTAGCCGTTAGTGTTATAAGTATTTTTAATAGTGGCTTCCAACTATACGCGATCACTCGTTTGCTAAACAAGCGTACCGAATTCCTTTTTCAATGTTTTACCAAACCGCAATCAGCGCGCCCTGCGCACCCAGGTAAAGGCCCAGGCGGCGGTAAAACCGATGAAGGCGATCAGCGTCCAACCGGGAATGCTCAAGCCCAAAAACGTCCACTGCACCTCAGCGCATTCGCCAGTGCCGGTCAGCATCATCGTCAATACTTCTGAGAACGGAAAAGCCTGCAACATATACTCTAAACCGGGTCCGCAAGCAGGCACCTGATCCGCCGGCAGGCTCTGCAGCCATAACTGACGCGTCGCCAGCGCAGCGCCGCCCAACGTCGTCACCCAGCCCAGCAGCGTGTAAACCGTGGTCCCCATATTTTTCGGGTTATGCAGCGCCGCCGCTAAAAACACCAATCCCGCCAGCACAAATGCGATGCGCTGCGCCATACACAATGGACAAGGCTCGAGATCTTCCACGTACTGCAGGTAAAAAGCGAATCCCATTAATCCGGCGATCGCCAGAAAACACAGGAAGTAAATCGTTCGGTTAGTGAGCCATGCGGGCATGAGATCTCCTGTTCTCCCGGTAGGGTAGCTTGTCAAAACGGCTTTCGATTTTGCTGAGAATAAACTTTGCTTGCAAGACGCGAAAACCATTTGACGCTCTCCAAGGCCTTGTCTAGGCTCGAAATAACCAAAGTTTAATCAAGAGGACGCCTTCCATGGTACTTAAGCACGCGTTTCTGCGCGATTTCCGTCTGCTTGCTCTGCTGGCGATCATCGCCCTGGCGACGGCGTCCGGCGCGTACGCGGAAGGTCAGGATGACCTGGTGCAATATATCGATCTGAGCCCGTCGTTCGTGCTTAATTACGACGGTCCCAGCAGTAAGCTCAAATTCGCGAAAATAGACGTGTCTGTACGGGTCAACACTCGTACAGCGGCGGCGGCGGTGGAACACCACATGCCAGCGCTACGCAACCTGCTGGTGTTGATGTTCAGTCGTCAAACGGAAAAGGTGATGGGCTCGAATGATGGCCGGGAACAGTTGCGAGCCGAAGCGCTACAATCGCTGCAGGATTTTCTGCAGGAAGAGTCCGGAGGCAAAATGGTAGAGGACCTGCTGTTCACCAACTTCGTAGTGCAACGCTGATCGCTTCAACACCGGACTCCGACGTCGCCATCACTAGCAACGTCGGCGCGCCCCTTCGGATCGACAGGTTCAGGCCGTTCTAGCCTTCCCTTTTTTATCGCCGGCTTGGGCGCCGTCTTCCCAGCCCGCTTCCCAGGCTGCGATCACGACTTCACCACGGTACGGGCATTTCACCCGCTCCATACCCAAGACGCCCGCCATGTATCCTTGCTGATAAGCCTTGTTAAGCGTTTCCAGATTCCAATTCAGAGATAGATCTGCGGCCATACCGGCCTCCCAATTCGCATGCCAAATTAAGTTGATGGTTCAGATTTGCTTTTATCGTTATATCGCCGCCAGTGTTGTGGATGACTCATCGAGTTACCCCCACAGCAGGCTGCGAGCTTATTCATTGGCTACTTTGCGACTCAGGATTAGGCCAATAGGCTTAGTCGCATTACAACAATAATCCAACACACCAATAACAAAAAGCTTCTGATGCCTAAAAAGTGTAGCAAATTGTAAACTTATGTTACAGCAGGCAAAAAGTAGCACGCCAAAAGGAGTAGAACAAGTTGAATGGCGCGGAATTGTGCGCTGGTTGACGCGATATCTGGTCGGACAATTTCAGTGAGGATAAACAAGAGACGCGGGACCTGGAGAGATTAATCAGGCCGGGACCTGCACGGCCCCGGCCTGCTTGAAGTAGATCAGATATGGTTAGACGTAGGTCAGATACTGTTTCAAATAGGCGTCGAAAGGCAGATTATCCGCTTCCCGCAGCGCTCTTTCGTCAGCCCAGGATTGCTCGCCAGCGCGAACATAGTGCTGCATACGCTCCGGAGACAACGGATTTGCGGTCAATGTCTGATGATGCGCTTGCGACATCGCCAGGGTCCAGTCAACGTAGCCCTGACCGTTGGCCACCGCCGCATAGGTGCGCGCAGATGGCGTCAGGCTGGGGTCATTCACTTTCGCCCTGGCGTCCCGTATGGCCGCGGCGTAGCTATCGCCGCCTTTGATGGCGTCCAGCTCTCTGGCGCATAACTCAACCTGCTCCAGAATACGCAATGCCCATTCCTGAAGCCCCCCCTGAACGTAATCACTCTGCTGCAAACGCACCAGTTCAACGTCCGCATCGCGTCCGCGGGAAACCGCAGTCAGGAAGTTTTCTTCAATGATAGAGCATTCTTCATCCACGATTTTGGCGCTGTCAGACAGCAGACAGGTCAACAGGAAAGCGTCTAGGAAGCGGATTTGCGACTCGCTCACGCCGATAGGCGAAAACGGGTCCAGATCAAGGCAGCGCACTTCAATGTATTCGATCCCGCGTCGCTTGAGCGCCTGAATCGGTTTCTCGCCACTCTGAGCCACACGCTTGGGCCTGATAGTGTTGTAGTACTCGTTTTCGATCTGTAACAGGTTGGCGTTAAGCTGAATGTATTCGCCATCCCGCTGCAAGCCAATCGCCTCATACCGGGGGAACGGCGTGTGCGTGGCGTCATATAAGGTTTTGACGTAAGTGTTGAGGTGATTAAAACAGATCTTCAGCGACGACTGCGCATTATTCTGATACCCCAGATCGCTCATCCGCAAAGAGGTCGCATGAGGCAGACCCAGAGTATCCGTCCCGAACTGATCGAGCTTATGATCGCGACCGCTCAGGAAACTGCGGTCCAACGCCGGCGAGGCGCCGAACAGGTACATCAATAGCCAGGACCAACGGCGGAAATTGCGAATCAATGAGAAATAGCTCTCTGATTTGAATTCCTGCAGCGGCGCGCTTTGCGCCAGGACTTCCTGGTAAGCGCGCCAGAAATCATCTCCCAGAGAGAAATTGAAATGCACGCCGGCGATGCTCTGCATAATGCGGCCGTAACGATAGGCCAGCCCACGTCGGTAGACGTGCTTGATTTTGCCCAGATTGGATTCGCCGTATTCCGCAATACGGATGCTTTCATCCCCATCCAGAAGGCTGGGCATACTGCCCGCCCACAAGGATTCGCCCGCAGGCAGATTGGCGTGTACGAACTGATGTATTTCCTGCAGAGAGGTCAGCAGTTCATCCACCTCGCGGGTCACCGGAGTGATCAACTCCAGCAGCGCTTCAGAATAATCCGTGGTGATGTTCGGGTGGGTCAATGCGGAGCCCAGCGCCTGCGGATGGTCGGACTGGGCGATAAAGCCCTTGCTGTCGACGCGCAGACCTTCCTTTTCTATTCCGCGATAGATATCCGCCAGCGCTTGGGGGTGACGACGTCTCAACTTTTCCAGTCGCGCCGCTAACTTCTCACTCATGCACGATTCCTTGCTCCAGGAACTAATATTGGAGGAGAGAACACTCTCCCCGCCTTCGCCGCCGCGCCGCTCCCGGCGGAACCCGCAGAGAGCGCGCAAAAATCCCCGCAGATGCGACCGTCCCTGGAATCACGGCAGTTATATTTAAATACTAGCCTTTCTTTCCTGGTTGCTGCTTCTGCGCTTTCAACAACAAGGTGCCGAACGAGCCCATGCCTCCCGCAGCGGATTCGTTACCGGCATTCCTCTTTTGTTTTTGAGGCTGCCGCCCAGCGTCACGAGCGCCTGCGCTGGCGCCGCTTTGCACTTCATCGTCCAGACGCATGGTCAAAGCGATCCGCTTACGCGCCGCGTCCACTTCAATCACCTTCACCTTCACTATGTCGCCCGCTTTGACCACTTCCCTGGGGTCTTTGACAAACTTGTGCGACAGAGCGGAGATATGCACCAAGCCATCCTGATGCACGCCGATATCCACAAACGCGCCGAAATTGGTCACGTTGGTGACAGCGCCTTCAAGCACCATGCCGGGCTTAAGGTCCTTAATGTCCTCAACGCCTTCCTGGTATTGCGCGAACTTGAATTCAGGGCGCGGATCGCGGCCCGGTTTATCCAGCTCGGCCAGAATATCTTTGACAGTGGGAACGCCAAAATGTTCA
The DNA here is from genome assembly GCF_029813005.1 of Hahella sp. CR1. Lineage (NCBI taxonomy): Bacteria > Pseudomonadati > Pseudomonadota > Gammaproteobacteria > Oceanospirillales > Hahellaceae > Hahella > Hahella sp. CR1. The sequence goes on along the minus strand of NZ_JAPELK010000001.1, from coordinate 1,050,852 downwards.
TCCACGTAATCATTCGCTTTCAGGCTGCGTAAGAATGTGGTGTCGCCAACCAGGGATCGCAAGTCCCGTGCATTTTTTTCTGCGATTTTATTTACTACGACATAGGCTTCCGGGTGCACTGCCGAGGCGTCCAGCGGGTTGTCCCCGTTCATGATGCGCAGAAAGCCGGCGGCCTGTTCGTAGGTCTTGTCTCCCAAACGGGGCACTTTGAGCAGTTGCTGACGATTCAGAAACGCGCCCTTGGCGTCGCGATAAGCCACAATGTTGCCCGCCAGCGTCTGGTTCAGACCCGCCACTCGCGCCAACAAAGGCGCAGAAGCGGTATTGACGTCCACGCCCACCGCGTTAACACAGTCCTCCACCACCGCATCCAGCGTACGCGCCAGCTGCGTCTGGCTGACGTCATGCTGATACTGGCCCACACCGATGGATTTGGGATCGATTTTCACCAGTTCGGCCAGCGGGTCCTGCAAGCGGCGAGCGATAGACACCGCGCCACGGATGGTGACGTCCAAGTCCGGGAATTCTTTCGCGGCGTATTCAGAAGCGGAATAAATAGAAGCGCCGGATTCATTGACCATAATTTTGGTCAGCTTCAATTGCGGGAACTGCTTGATCAGATCGGCGACCAGCTTGTCGGTTTCTCTGGAAGCCGTACCGTTGCCGATACTGACCAGCTCCACTTTGTGTTTGGCGCAAAGAGCCGCCAATTGCGCGATGGATTGCGACCACTGATTTTTCGGCGCATGGGGATAGATCGTCGCGTGATCGACAAACTTGCCCGTGGCGTCGATCACCGCCACTTTGACGCCGGTGCGCAGACCAGGGTCCAGTCCCATGGTGGCCTTGGCGCCCGCTGGAGCCGCCAGCAGCAGATCCTTGAGGTTGCTGCCGAATACGTTGATGGCCTCTTCTTCCGCACGCTCGCGAATTCTGCCCATCAAGTCCGTCTCCAACTGCGTCAGCAGCTTGACGCGCCAAGTCCAGCGCACCACGTCTTTTAACCAGCCGTCGGCGGCGCGGCCTTTGTCACTGATGCGCCAGTGCGCGGCGACGATGTTCTCACAGGGATGCGGTTCCAGCCGCGATTCTGGTTCGTCCGGCAACACGATCTGGAAGCTCAGCACGCCTTCATTGCGGCCACGGAATACGGCCAGCGCGCGATGGGAGGGAACGCCTTTCAGCGGCTCCTGATGTTCGAAGTAATCGCGGAATTTGGCGCCGTCCTGTTCTTTGCCCTCAACAACGGCCACTTTCAGCACGCCCTGTCCCCAGAGGTGTTCGCGCAGACGGCCGATCAATTCGGCGTCTTCCGCAAAGCGCTCCATCAGGATGTAACGCGCGCCTTCCAACGCGGCTTTCACGTCAGCGACGCCTTTGTCCGCATCGACAAAGCCTTCCGCCAGAGTTTCAGGAACCAGGGAAGGATCGGCCAGCAACTGCTCGGCCAGAGGCTCCAATCCAGCCTCTTTGGCAATCTGCGCCTTGGTGCGGCGTTTCGGTTTATATGGGAGATACAAATCCTCCAGGCGGTTCTTGGTGTCCGCATCGATGATCTGCGCGCGCAACTCGTCGGAGAGTTTGCCCTGTTCCTCAATGCTGCTCAGGATGGTCTGCCGCCGATCTTCCATTTCACGCAGATAGCGTAAGCGATCTTCCAAATGACGCATCTGGGTGTCGTCAAGACCACCAGTGACTTCCTTACGATAGCGGGAGATAAATGGAACGGTGGCCCCTTCATCTAGCAGCGTGACGGCCGCCGCAACCTGTTCGGTTTTGGCGTTGAGTTCTTGGGCGATAACGCGATAAATCTTTTCCATTAAAAACCTGTTTACTCAGTTCTTTGCATAATATCTGCTGAATTTCGCCAGCTCACTCCCCTATTGCCTGTCGGTGTCGAAGTTTTGCGCAGCCCCGTCCTTTCACTCAATAAATTCCTTATCAATCAACGGCCATTGCAGTTACAACAGGCCTTGGGCGACGCCTCCGACACAGGGGAAAGGGCCGACGGTCTTATATTCCGGGCGTCCCATTATATAGATCAGGCCTCAAACAAGAAGAGCCAAAATAGACAGGGGGAGTGCGGTTTGGAAAGACCCGCCCTTACTCATTACTGCTTGCGCAGGCGGCGCAGGTCGCCGGCCACCTGTAGAAAATCGCAGAATTCATTGAACGGCAGCGGTCGCGCAAACCAATAGCCCTGGGCCTGATCGCAATTGTGCTGACGCAGAAACTCCAACTGCTCAGGCTTCTCAACGCCCTCGGCGACAACGGTCATGGAGAGGCTATGGGCCAGCGAGATCATCCCACTGACCAGCGTGGCGTCTTCGGCGATCGTGCAGACGTTTTCGATAAAGGACTTATCTATCTTCACGGTGGAAATAGGCAGGTTGCGCAAGTTGGTAAACGAGGAATATCCCGTTCCGAAGTCATCCAGCGCGAAATGCAGGCCCAGATGAGTCAGTTCTTTCAGGCATTTGAGCGTGTAATCCCGATCAAACATCATGGCGGACTCAGTCAGCTCAAACTCGAACTTGGTGGTGTCGATATTGGCGTTATAGATGATGCGAAATACCGTTTCCGACAAACGCCGATCGAAAAACTGGCGAAATGACAGGTTCACCGCACAGACCAAGTCGTCATAGCCCATGGTCTGCAACATGTTGAGATCCCGGCAGGCGCGCTCCAGCACCCAATATCCCATAGGAATAATCAGACTGCTGCGCTCCGCCGCGGCGATAAAGGCCGCCGGGGTCAATACGCCCAGGCGCGGATGCGGCCAGCGCACCAGCGCCTCCATGCCCACCACCTCGCCACTGCGCACATCGATCTTGGGCTGGTAATAGAGGTCCAGCTTATCGCCCCGCAGCGCCTGGCGGAATTCAGTCTCCAGCTCCAGGCGCATATCCAGCTCGCGATTCATGCGGTCATTAAAGAAGCGGTAACTGACGCCATGTTCTTTCTTGGCGTCGAACATCGCCTGATTGGCGCGACGCAATAACAAGTCCGCACTGTCGCCGGACTCCGGGAACACCGCCATGCCCATGGAAGCGGTCAAATTCACCGGGTGCTGATTCACCACAAAGGCCTGCTCGAAGACTTTGGCCATTTTCTTGGCCACATTGATCAGGCTGAAGCTTTCCTGGCCATCTTCAAGGATCACGGCGAACTCGTCGCCCCCTACCCGGGCCAGACAATCCGAGCGCCGCAATACCTGACGCAGGCGCGCCGCCATCATTTTGATGAGGATGTCTCCCGCCCGATATCCCAGAGTCTGATTCACCGTACGGAACTCATCCACATTCACGAAGATCAGGCCGACCCGATGCTTAACCCGTTCCGCGCGCAAAATCGCCTGATGCAGGCGATCGTAAAACCGGGCCCGATCCAGGATGCCGGTCAGGCTGTCCAGTTGCTCCCGCATCTCAAAATCCAGTCGGAACAGCTCGCGATACCAGGCTCTACGCAGAGCCCGCACCAGCAATGACGCATCCAGGGAGGATTTGCACAGGTAATCCGCTGCCCCCGCCAGAATCAGGCCACGGGCGTGGCGCTCCTCGGCGAAAGGCCCCAGCGCCACCACCGGGGCGTCGGCATGGTGGGAAAGAATGCGCAGAAAACTGTCTTTGTCGCCGTCAAACTGGTTTTCCTCCCAGAGCACCATGTCAAACTTGCGTTTACGCAATATATCCATGGCCATGGGAATGCTGTTGCACCAGTGCAGTTGAATATCCGACTCAGCGGCGGTCAGGTGTTGCAGCCAGAGAAAGTCGCAATGCGACTTCACCACCGCCAGCACATCCACAGTGTCTTCAGTGCAGGAGACAGCCCGAACGCCAGATTGATCCGGATTCATAAGAGATTGCCCGACATGCTCGCTCATGCAGTAAATCCCCTCGACCGCGATTTAACGCAGTGTGGTGACAGAACTAGTTCATGGCGGCGGTTAACGTTTGCATCTAACGCCATCTTCTACGGCTATTTAGCCATGGCGTTATTGCAGCTTATATAGATTGTTAGAATTTCAGAGACAACACTTAACATTTAGACCATTTTCGTTAATTTTTCCTGTCAGCCTCGGAAATTATTGTGCGGGCGCGCCTCCCCGTTATAAGCATTCGTTATCAACCGCGCCGTGAATGTCTGATAAAATGCCGCCCAGTTTTTTCCAGCCATGAGCAGACCGTGTCGCAACTCAACCCCCGTCAACGTGAAGCCGTCAAATACATCGACGGCCCCCTACTGGTGCTCGCCGGCGCAGGCAGCGGCAAAACCAGCGTAATTACACGAAAAATCGCCTATCTGATCGAAGAATGCGGCGTCAAAGCCAAACATATCGCTGCGGTGACGTTCACCAACAAAGCCGCGCGGGAAATGAAAGAGCGGGTCAGTGCGCTGGTCTCGGGGCCCGCCGCCCGGGGATTAACGGTCTCCACCTTCCATAACCTGGGAATGAACATCATTCGCCTGGAGCACAAAGCCGTGGGACTAAAGCCCGGCTTCTCCATTTTTGATCAGCAGGACTGTAAAGCCATCATCAAAGACTTGCTGTTCAAAGAGTTCGATGAGGCGGAAGAGGATGTCGACCAGTTGCAGGCGCACTTCTCCAACTGGAAAAACGACATGTTGACGCCGGCGCAGGCGATCAAGCAGGCGATTACCCCCGAAGACCTCACCGCCGCGCGCCTGTACGAGCGTTACGACCATTATCTGCGCGCCTACAATGCGGTGGACTTCGACGACCTCATCCTGATGCCGGTGATGCTGTTCCGCAATCATCCGGAAATTCTCTCCGCATGGCGCCTGCGCATCCGCTATCTGCTGGTGGACGAATACCAGGACACCAACCTCAGCCAGTACGAGCTGGTGCAGCAACTGGTGGCGGGGCGACAGGCTTTCACGGTGGTGGGCGACGACGACCAGTCTATTTACGCCTGGCGCGGCGCCCGACCGGAGAATCTGGCGCGTCTGCAAAAGGACTTCCCCACGCTGAAGCTGGTCAAGCTGGAACAGAACTACCGCTCTACCGCGCGGATTTTGAAAGCCGCCAACGTCCTTATCGCCAATAATCCTCACGTTTACGAAAAAGCGCTGTGGAGCCAGCTGGGCATGGGGGATGAAATCCGCATCATCCGCGTGCGCAACGAAGAAGCGGAAGCGGAGCGCATCGCCTCGGAAATCATTGATATGCGTCTGAAAAAGCGGGCTCAATTCAAGGATTTCTCCGTACTGTATCGAGGCAATCACCAGTCCCGTCTGCTGGAGCTTAAGCTGCAGGCGTACCAAATTCCCTACCGCATCAGCGGCGGAACCTCCTTTTTCTCCCGCAACGAGATCAAGGACGCCATGTCTTACCTGCGTCTGCTGGCCAACCCGGATGACGACGCCGCTTTCCTGCGGGTGGTCAACGTACCGCGACGGGAAATTGGGCCAGTGACCCTGGAAAAGCTGTCTGCTTATGCGGAATCCCGCAAGATCAGTCTGTTTTCCGCTATCTCCGAGTTCGGATTGGAGAGCGTGCTGACCGGTAAAACGCTGGATCACCTGCGCGAGTTCTCAGAGATCATTCTGCATACCGGTCAGAAGTGCGAAGAGGAGCACGACGCGGTCCCCGTACTGAAACAGCTCTTTACTCGCATCGATTACGAAGAGTGGCTGCTGCAGAACAGCACCTCGCCGCAACAGGCGGAGCGGCGCATGGCCAACGTATGGATATTACTGGATCAAGTAGCGCGCATGCTGGAGTACGACGCCGCGGCGGAAGAGCAGATGACGCTTAAAGACGCCATCGGCAAACTGCTGTTGCGTGACATCATGGATCAGCAGAAGGAAGAAGAGGACGAGGACAAGGTCCATTTGCTGACTCTGCATGCGTCCAAAGGTCTGGAGTTCCCCCATGTCTTCATCATGGGATTGGAGGAAGACATCCTGCCTCACCGCAACAGTATCGAGACCAACCAGATCGAGGAAGAGCGCCGCCTGATGTACGTAGGCATCACCCGCGCCCAGCGCAGTTTGTGTCTGACATTCTGCTCCGAACGCAAGCAGTTCGGCGAGAAAATAGAGACCATTCCCAGCCGCTTCCTCGACGAAATGCCTCAAGAGGATCTGGTGTGGGAAGGCCTGGGCCAACGTAATGAAGAGCGCAATCAGGCGCGCGGCCGCGCCACTCTGGATGCGCTATTGCGGGATTTGGGAGACTAAACCTCGAAGACCACCGGCGCATTCTCCGGTTGAAAGCGGTGGTTGGCGATGCTGGCGTTGATATAGGTGCAGCCGCCTTTTTCAACGACGCCATAGCTTTCATGGATGTGCCCGCACACGTGGAAGCGGGGGCGAATGCGCGTGATGGCGTGGGCCAGTTCCTCGCAGCCCACGCTCAGGCCGCCGACGGTCTGATCATGAACGCCGAAAGCCGGGCCGTGGGTAATCAACACATCGGTGTCTGCGTCTATCAGATCCCACTTGGCTTTTAATTCCCGCCCCCGTTGCAGATTAAACGCCCAGTTGTGAAAAAAGGGTTGCCAGGGAGCCCCATAAAACTTGACGCCATCAATGGTGACCGCCTCGTCCTGCAAATACACCGCATTGGTCAACAAGGCGCGACAGGCTTCTTCTTCCCGCGCGAAGCACCAGTCATGATTGCCTGCAATGACGATCTTCACCCGATGGGGCAAGGCGCCGAGAAAGGCGTTGAACGCCGCCACTTCTCTTAATTTGCCCTGCCCGAATATATCTCCTGCATGAATCAACACATCCCCATCGGGAATGTCGATCTTGTCATACATGCCATGGGTATCGCTGATGGCGACGCACTTCATCTGAATCATCCTTCTCCGATTGACACTGCCAGTCAGGCATCATACCCAAAGACTCTGGATGAAAACGACCGCTTTGTCGCAGTTCGCGATTCACCTCAATCGTTATAGGGAAGCGGCGGCTCTGGCGGCCTGATCGTAGACGCCGGTCAGGGTGCGCAATACCCGCGCGACTTCGCCGATTTCCTCATTGCTGATGCCGGTGGTGAGCAGTGTGTCCACCAGACAGTCATTGCGCACTTCCCGGTACTTGAGACAGAGTTCCGCGCCGCTTTCCGTGGCGGAATAGAAGGTTTCCTTGCCGACTTTCTCACTGGTCACCAGGCCCATTTTCGCCAGCTTGCGCAGGGAGTAAGACACGGTGTGGGTGTCGTCGATATGCAGAATGAAACAGATGTCGGCGATGCGCTTGGGACGCTCGCGGTGATACACGTTGTGCAGCACCAGTATATCGATGGTGCTGAGCTCTTTATTGCCCGCCGCGGACATGCAGTGCACCAACCAACGCTGGAATGTGTTTTCAGCCATTATCAAAGCGTACTCGAACTCACTGAGCTCAACGCTGCGCTCATTAAGCAGGTGGCTGGAGGAGACGATTCTTGATTTTGTCATGGTGTGTGTTGTTTCCTTCTTGGTCGCGCCAATGTGGGCAGAGCATACTTTCGGCGCCGGGCAATGTCTAATCCCGCCGCCGAAAGCCGCTCCGTCAGGCGTTGTCTAATCCTTTTGCGACTCGCCGAAACCGCCGCCTCCGGGGGTTTCGATCTGCAGGCGGTCCCCCGCTTCCAGTTGCAGGCTGACCTGGGCGCCCAGAGACTGGACGTCGCCAGCGCGGCGAATCACCCGGTTCACGCCCACTTGCCCAGGCTTGCCGCCGGATGCGCCATAAGGCGCCACTTCCCGCCGGTTGGACAGAATGCTCACCTGCATCGGCTTGAGGAATCGCAGACTGCGACATACGCCGTCGCCGCCGCGATGCTGGCCATCGCCGCCAGATCCGCGCCGCACCTTGAACTCCTCCAGCAATACCGGGAAACGCCACTCCAGCACTTCCGGGTCGGTCAGACGCGAGTTAGTCATGTGCGTATGCACTGGCCCGGCGCCGTCAGCGTTGGCCGTAGCGCCGTCGCCGCCGCAGATGGTTTCGTAATACTGGAACTCATCGTCGCCCCAGGTCAGGTTGTTCATCGTGCCCTGGGCTGCGCCTTTCACGCCCAAAGCGCCAAACAGCGCGTCCACCACCAGCTGGGAAACCTCTACATTGCCCGCCACGACGGCTGCGGGATAACAAGGATTCAGCATGGAGCCTTCCGGAACAATGATCTGCAATGGCCGCAGGCAGCCTCCGTTGAGGGGAATCTGGTCATTGACCAGACAGCGGAACACATACAGCACCGCCGCATGCACCACCGCCAGTGGCGCATTGTAGTTGCGCGGATGCTGCGGGCTGGAACCGGTGAAGTCCACCGTCGCCGTGCGCTGGTTACGATCCACTTGAATCTTCACCTGCACTTTATGGCCGTCGTCCATGGCGTACTCGAATTCGCCATCAGACAGCACGTCGATGACCCGACGCACGCACTCTTCCGCATTTTCCTGCACATGCTTCATGTAAGCCTGCACCACTTCCAGGCCGTACTGGGACACGACTTTCTGCAGCGCCTGCACCCCCGCCTCGCAGGCCGCCACCTGGGCGCGCAGATCTGCGATAGTGAACTCGATATTACGCGCCGGATGAGGACCGGACAGGAACAGCTCCCTAGTCATTTTCTCCTGGAAGACGCCCGCATCCACCAGTTTGACGTTATCCAGCAGAATGCCTTCTTCATCTATATGACTGGAATCCGACGGCATGGAGCCCGGCGCCACGCCGCCCACATCCGCATGATGTCCTCGCGACGCCACATAAAAGCAGATGTTTTCCCCTGCGCTGTCGAACACAGGCTTGATCACGGTAATATCAGGCAAGTGAGTGCCGCCGTTATAGGGATCATTCAGCATGAACACGTCGCCGGGGCGCATGATTCCAGCATTGCGCTCCATCACCGTCTTGATGCTGTGACTCATGGAGCCAAGGTGCACCGGCATGTGCGGCGCGTTGGCCACCAGCTCGCCCTCTGCGTCAAAAATCGCACAGGAGAAATCCAGTCGCTCTTTGATGTTCACCGACACTGCAGTGTTTTGCAGCACCAGTCCCATCTGCTCCGCGATGAACATGTACAGGTTATTGAAGATCTCCAGCATCACCGGATCGGCGTCAGTGCCTATGGAATGACGCTGCGGACGCGCGGCGACGCGCTCCAGCACCACGTCATTGCGATCCGTCAGTTGCGCACGCCAGCCCGGCTCCACCACGATCGCACCGATTTTCTCCACAATCACCGCAGGACCATCAATGGCGCGTCCCTGGGGAATATTCTCACGCACATAGAAAGGCGCCTGATACTGCTCGCCGCCCGTCGTCAGCGGCAGCACTTTATCCGGAGTCAGCCCACCGCCCTGACAAGGCGCGGTGGCCGCCACTTGGGCATCGCCGCGACCGGAGACTTCCACTTGCACCGCCTCCACCATGAGCGTTTTATCGGCGACGACAAACCCGAAGCGCTTTTCATGTTCGATAGAAAACGCCTGACGCACGGCATCCACTGCGTCCAGCGCCACCAGAATGGAGGTGTCGGAACCTTGATACTTAATATGCAGCCGCGCGGAGGACTCAATACGCTCCACCGGCACCCGCTGTTCCGTCAGTTTGGCGGCGGCGTCCTGGGTCATGCGCTCGACCAGCGGAATCAGCTCCGCAATCAACGCGTCAGACAGAGGCTTCTCCACCGTGGTTTCCGCCATTTCCCGCACATCCGCCAGTCCCATGCCAAAGGCGGACAACACGCCAGCGTAGGGATGCAGGAATACCCGTTTCATTCCCAACGCGTCCGCCACCAGACAGGCATGCTGGCCGCCAGCGCCGCCAAAGCAACAGAGGGTGTAGTCCTGCACATCGTAGCCACGCTGAGTGGAAATATGCTTGATGGCGTGGGCCATGTTATCCACCGCAATCGCCAGGAATCCTTCCGCCACCTGTTCCGGCGTACGGTTGTCGCCCGTCTGTTCCTGGATCTGCTGGGCCAGCGCGGTAAATTTTTCCCGCACGCACTCTGCGTCCAGGGACTGATTCGCTTCAGGTCCAAACACTTTCGGGAAATAATCCGCCTGCAGTTTGCCCAGCATGACGTTGCAGTCGGTCACCGTCAGAGGGCCGCCATTGCGATAACAGGCCGGTCCCGGATAGGCGCCGGCGGACTCCGGCCCCACGCGATAGCGCGAGCCGTCAAACTTAAGCACCGAGCCGCCGCCCGCCGCCACCGTATGAATCGACATCATCGGCGTTTGCAGGCGGAATCCGGCCACTTCCGTTTCGAAGCTGCGTTCATATTCGCCGCGATAATGGCACACATCCGTGGACGTACCGCCCATGTCGAAACCGATCAACTGCTCAAACCCCGCCGCTTCAGCGGTTTTCACCATACCCACCACACCGCCGGCGGGGCCGGACAAGATAGCGTCTTTGCCGTTGAATACGCGGGCGTCGGTCAACCCACCGTTGGACTGCATGAACATCAGCCGTCCCGGCTCGCTGGCCATAGAGCCCAGTTGCCCTGACACCTGATTGACGTAACGCTTGAGGATCGGCGACAGGTACGCATCCACCACCGTGGTGTCACCCCGGCTGACGATTTTCATCAGCGGGCTTAATTCACTGCTCACCGACACCTGGGTGAAACCGATATCCCGCGCCAGTTGCGCGACTTTGCTTTCATGATCACGGAACGCGTAACTGTGCATGAACACGATAGCGCAGGAGCGCAAACCGCGTTCGTAGGCTGCGCGCAACGATTTTTCCGCGCCCGCCAGGTCAAGCGGCGTCAGCACTTCGCCTTGCGCATTGATGCGTTCGTTCACTTCCGCCACTTCGGCGTAGATCATGTCCGGCAAACGAATATCCAGGGCGAACAGGTCCGGGCGCGTTTGATACCCGATGCGCAGTACGTCGGCGAAACCTTTGCTCACTACCAGCAAAGCCGGCTCGCCTTTGTGCTCCAGCAAGGCATTGGTGGCCACCGTGGTGCCCATTTTAATTTCTTCGATATCCTGCTCAGGAACCTGCGCGCCACGAGGAACGCCCATGAGTACGCGCACGCCTTCCAGCACCGCATCAGGGTATTGCGCCGGGTTCTCGGAAAGCAGTTTATGGGTGATCAATTCTCCCGTCGGATTCCGCGCCACAATATCTGTAAACGTGCCGCCCCGGTCCACCCAGAAACGCCATTTTCCCGCACCCGCCGTGTTTGTATTTTGTGTTGTCATTATGTCTGTCACCTCGAAAAATCTCTTAACCCGCTCAACCGCGACTGCTCAGCGTCTGCGGCAGCCACAACGCAATTTCCGGATACTTGCTGAGCAGCGCCACCGCCGCCACCAGGATCAGGAAAAACGGCGTCGCATAGCGGGCCACCCTGAAAATATCCCTGCCGGTCAGGGATTGGATAACAAACAGATTGAAGCCGACCGGCGGCGTGATCTGCGACATTTCCACCACCAGCACCAGATAGATGCCGAACCAGACCAAATCGAATCCGGCCTTTTCCGCCAACGGCAGAATGACCGACGTCGTCAGCACCACGACGGAAATTCCATCGAGAAAGCAGCCGAGCAAAATGAAGAAGAATGTCAGCGCGACGATCAGCAGCGCTGGCGATAATTGCAGTCCGCCGATGAATTCAGCCAGCTCCCGTGGAATGCCGGTGAACGCCATGGCGACAGTAAGAAAAGAAGCGCCAGCGAGAATAAAAGTGATCATGCAGGAGGTGCATACCGCGCCAATCAGGCTGCGTTTGAACATCTCCCAACTCAGCGATCCAGTTAGCGCCGTCAGCGCCAGCGACCCGAGCACGCCGAGAGTGGCCGCTTCCGTGGCGGTGGCGACGCCCGCGTAGATAGAGCCGATAACGAATCCAATCAGCAAGGTGACCGGCAGCAATCGCTTCAACGCGATCAGCTTGGTTTTCATATCGGTCCCGCCTTCCGCCGCGGGTACCTTGCTGCGGTTCAACAACGACCAGATCACCGTATAGCCCATAAACAGGCAGATCAGCATCAGGCCGGGAATCGCTCCCGCCATGAACAGGCGGTCAATGGACACTTCCGCCGCGACGCCGTAGACGATCAAAATAATCGAGGGGGGAATCAGTAATCCCAAAGTGCCGGAGCCGGCCAGCGTGCCGATGGCCATGGTCTCGTCATAGCCACGCTTTTTCAGCTCCGGCAGACTCATCTTCCCGACCGTGGCGGTGGTGGCGGCGGAGGAACCGGACACCGCAGCGAATATGCCGCATCCCAGAATATTCACATGCAGCAGCCCGCCAGGCAGACGCCGCAGCCAGGGCGCGAGGCCTTCGAACAGATCCTCCGACAACCGGGTTCGGAACAGGATTTCCCCCATCCAAACGAAGAGAGGCAGGGCGGACAATGTCCAATTGGAAGAAGCGCCCCAGGTGGTATTCGCCATAATGGCGCCAATCTGCGCGTTGTCGTTAAACAGCATGGCGATAAACGCCACTGTGAACAGGGTTGCGCCAACCCAGAAGCCAAACGCCAGGAAGGTGAATAACACCCCCATCAGCACAAGCGTTAATTGCAAGGTATCCATCAACACTTACTCCGCCGCCGCTTCGCCGGCTTCCTGAGCCGCTACGTAGCTGGGTTTACGTTTGAGCAGGGCGGTGATCCAGTCGTCCAGCACAGCGATAAAGAAAAGAGCCAGCCCCGCCAGCATCACGCTTTGCGGCATCCACAAAGGAACTGCGATGTAGCCCGAGCTGACGTCGTTGAATTCATAGGTTTCCAGCACAAAGGCGCCAACCGCATAGGTGATAAAGCCGACCAGGATCAGCAACGCAGTCAGGTTAAAAAGCTCCACGTAACGTTGCGCGGCGCCCTTTACTTGCCGGGTGAGAAACGTCACGCGGATATGGCTGTTATGGCGAAAGCTGTACGCCAGGGCGAAAAAGGTGGCCGAGGCCAGGAAGTAACCGACGAAATCTTCAACGGAAGGAACAATCAGACCAAACCAGCGTCCCACTATCTGCATCGTCATCAACAGACAGATCAGCACCATACTAACGGACGCCAGGACGAGGCCGGACTTGTACAGGCAGTCGAGCGTATATCTCAGCATTTTCATCATCCCACAGCGTTTATGGGTTTTATTTTTATTGGGTGCGGCGGACTCTGGTGAGCCCGCCTAAAGAACAGGCGCTAAAAGTCTTAGCCGCCGTTGAGTCCTTTCACGATTTCAACGCCTTCAGCGCCGACTTCGTCTTGCCATTCCTTCGCCATGGTCTGGCCGACTTTGCTGAACTCGCTGATAAAAGCCTGCGTGGGTTCAGTCACATTCATGCCGTGCTTGGCCAGATCAGCCGTTTTCTCGGAAGTTTCCTGCTCAGCCATTTTCCAGCCGCGCTCTTCCGCCACTTTGGCCGCTTGCAGCACCGCATCCTGTTGTTCCTTGCTCAGACGTTTGAAGGAACGCAGATTCACGAACACCATGTTCTTGGGAATCCAGGCGCGGCTATCCATGTAATAACGGGAAAAGTCCCAGGCCTGACTGGATACGCCAGTCGTAGGAGAAGTCACCATGGCGTCGATAATGCCGGTGCTGAACGCCTGGGGAATTTCCGGAGTCTGCACGGTGGTGGGCGTCGCGCCCAACAGTACTGATAAGCGAGAAGTAGATGGACTATATGCCCGCATCTTCAGACCTTTCAGATCGTCGATAGCGGCCAGCTTGTCCTTGGTGTAAATGCCCTGGGGCGGCCAGGGTACGCTGAAGAGCAGCTTAAGCCCCTGCTTCTCCAGTTTCTTTTCAATGTGTGGACGACTCGCGTCATAGAGTTTCTTGGCGCCGTCGAAGCTGGTCACCAGAAATGGAATGTTATCGACTTTATAGATGGGATCGTCATTGCCCAGCAGCCCCATGAAAACTTCGCCAATGGGAGCCTGACCGGTTCGCACGGCGCGGAAAATTTCAGGATGCTTAAACAGGGAAGCGCCGGAGTGCACCACGATTTTCAGATCGCCGCCAGTGGCTTTTTCAATGTCCGCTGCAAATTCACGAATATTCTGCGTGTGATGAGTCCCGTCCGCATAAGGGGTAGGCATATCCCACTTGGTGGCGGCGAAGCCAGTGGATGCGGATAACGAAAGCAGAAAGGATAAACAGAGTCTTCTTATTTTCATTGGGTTTGCACCTCTTGTTGGTTCAGGGAGACCTGAATTGCTATCGAAGGATCATATTTACACAAAAAATCCTTTTTGAATACATTTTGTATTCATTTTACATTCAATAGAATTTTATTTGCCGCAATGAGATTGCTTAACCCATTGACGGAAATAAAAACTTCAGCGGGAAGACCGCAAAAATAAACGCGGGCGCAAGACAAGGGAAAAACGGCAGGCGAAAAAAAACCGCCTGGCGGCGGTTTCTTTTGCTACGGAGGAGCGCTTACTGGCTTTGGCTCACAATAAACTCAACCGTGGCTTTAATCTCATCGTCTGTACAATCGTTACAGGTGCCGCGCGGAGGCATGCTTCTAATGCCGTTGATCGCGTGGTTCACCAGAGTATCGATGCCCTGCTCGATACGTGGAGCCCATGCAGCCACGTCGCCTTTCTTAGGCGCGCCGGCGACGCCGGTGTCGTGACAGGCGAAACACTTACCGCCATAAATATCAGCCGGTTCACGTGGGCCGGACGGCGCAGCGGCGGCTACAGCGGATTGAGCGGCTTTACATTCCTGGCCTTCAACGCACACTTCGCCTACAGGTTTGATGCGCTCTGCAATCTTCTCTTCAGCTGGAGTTAATGACCACACAGTGCCCGCAAACACCATCGCCAACATTGCGGTAATCGCTTTCACGGTTGTCTTCACGACCCATCCTCATCAGCAGCTTAAAATTATTAATGGCGCATTATAACGGCATCGCCGCAGAAATAAAGCAGAGGCTCCGGGTTATCAAGGGACCTGCGGCGCGCTTTTTGATCCATGACAGTTCCCCGGCGAAAGCCTGAAAATGCGCCTATCGCCCGCCCCTGTGCGCTTTCCTGACTACATTTTACGACTCGGGACGAAAAGTGGATTCGCCATGACGGCCCCGCTATAATGCCCGACGCGCTTAACCGAGCGCACTTGTTCGCGCTCACAAGGCTCGAGCCTACCCCGACGCCAAAAGCGGAGGGGCCGCGCTTATTATCCTCAGCGCAGACTCCAATCCAGCAACGTCATGGTAACGCTGATGCGCCTCGCTCCTTATAGACGCCACCTCATCATCACCGAATTTGTCGCCCTCGCCGCCTTGATCGGCTCTATGTATCTGTTTGCCCAGATGGCGAAACAAGGCGAAGTGGTCTCCCCCGGACTTTGGCTGATACCGATTACTTCCAGCTTTCTGGTGATTTCAGGTTTTTGCGGCAACCTTTATATTCGCTGGGTGGAGAGCGTTGGTCAGACGGAAGAGCAAGCATCTGGCAGGAAGCCTGTTCAGCGAGTGTTCATATATCTGCTGATAGCCTCCTTATATATCATCTGGTTTATGGCGGTGGTTCAAGCATGGTCCTCTCATCAGGCGTTAAGCGCCTCTTCCTAGCACTTATACTCTGTTCTGTGTCCGCTTCCAGCTGGGCGCTGCGATGCGGCAAAGATCTGGTCTCAGAGTCAGATCTGGATTACGAAGTTCAGGCCAAATGCGGCCAGCCGGACGATGTCAGTCTGATCGGCTATGGGCTGACGGACGATAAAACCCGTGAGTTTAAAATCGAGCGCTGGATTTATCTGCAGCCGAACAAAACGCTGTTCATCCTGCGCTTTGAAGCCGGCAAGCTGGTGGATATTTCCTGGAAACGCGCTCCCTGATCGATTCAGCGCATAAAATAAAAGGCCGGCGCTCCGAAGAACGCCGGCCTTTTCTGTATCTGGCTTTTTACCGATAGCTCAGCCGAATCAGATGCTGTCGATTTTCGCCAGCAGTTCCGCCGTCTTCGCTTCCATCAACGCCTGATCCCCACGAGACTCCACATTCAAGCGCACCAAAGGCTCGGTGTTGGACATACGCAGGTTAAAACGCCAGTCATCAAACTCCACGCTCAGGCCATCTACGAAGTTCACGGATTTCGCGTTAGGCGCGTACTCATCTTCGATTGCTTTCAGTACTTTGCCTGCGTCTTCCAGAGTACGGTTGATTTCGCCACTGGCCGGATACTTTTTCATGCGATCGTCAATCAGACTAGACAGAGACTGCCCAGTAGCGCTGATCAGGTCCGCCACCATCAACCAGGGAATCATCCCGGAGTCACAGTAAGCGAAATCACGGAAGTAATGGTGCGCGCTCATCTCGCCGCCGTATACCGCGTCTTCATCACGCATACGTTGCTTGATGAAGGCATGCCCGGTTTTGCTCTGGATGGCTTTACCGCCCGCCGCTTCGACCACGTCGATGGTGTTCCAGACCAGACGCGGATCGTGAATGATGCCTGCGCCAGGATGCTTGCGCAGCAGTTGCTCCGCCAGCAAACCTACGATGTAGTAGCCTTCGATGAAGCGTCCGGTCTCATCAAACAGGAAGCAGCGGTCATAGTCGCCGTCCCAGGCCACGCCAAAATCAGCGCCGGATTCCAGCAACGCAGAACGGGTGCTGTCGCGGTTTTCCATCAACAGAGGGTTAGGCACTCCATGCGGGAAGTGGCCGTCTGGCTCGTGATGCACTTTGACGAAGGTGAACGGCAGGTGCTTTTCCAGCTCGTCAATCACTAAACCTGCGCCGCCGTTGCCGGCGTTGACCACGACCTTCATCGGCTTCAACGCAGAAGCGTCGACATAGGTCAGCAGATGCTGGATATAAGCTTCCAGAGTGTCCAGTTTGTGATAGGAGCCTGGCTTCTCGGCGTCTTTGAATTCGCCTGGCACTTTGCCTTTGATGTCCAGCAGGCCGGTATCGGAGCTGATTGGGCGGGAGTCCACGCCAACCAGCTTCATGCCGTTGTAATCCTGGGGATTGTGGCTGGCGGTCACCATGATGCCGCCGTCCATTTTGTGATAGAAAGTCGCGAAGTACACCTGCTCTGTACCGCACAGTCCGATGTCGTAAACATCAGCGCCGGCCGCCATCAAACCTTTGCTCAGGGCTTCGGCCATGGCGGGGCTGGACAGGCGGATGTCATAGCCAACCACTACTTTCTTAGCTCCGGTCACCTCAACATAGGCGCGGCCAATCCGCTCCGCGATGTCGTTATTCAGCTGGTCAGGCACGCGGCCTCTAATGTCATAGGCTTTGAAACAGCTAAGATCCATGAATGCGTTACTCCAGTATGTGTCTGTAAATATGGACTGCAATGAATATAAGACGATTGTAAAGTGGATATCGGGCCGTTGCACTGCGCCAAAAGGAATATATTTCCGCCGTGGAAATACCCCATAAACCTCATTCATGCAGGCATTCGAAGCGTTGCGTACAGTCGCCGCCGCAGTAAGTCAGGATAAGGTCGATACAACTGTTGGCGGCGGCGCGCACGCTCTCCGCAGCCATGTCGGCATGCCCCTGAAAAATCAATAAAATCCTACGGCTCGACGGCTGTAGACAAGTCTCCCTGGATTGTCGGCAATCCATCCTGCACAGCACCCGGTCAGCAGCGTCCAGATAGGCAAACTCCCCTACTGGCGCTCGCGCCTGATCCTCACTCCCCAAAGGAGCGAACATCTCTATGCCCCGGGTGATATCCAGACGCACGCCGCCTTCCAGCCTGTCGATATCATGAGCGCCAATGGAAATTCTTCTCTCCAAGGACATCAGGTTGTAGATATCCACTACCGGGCTGATCAACGGAATATCGCCATTGCGCCGCAGGGTTCCGATCAGGTTTTCCACAGAGACCGGGAAGCGTTTCCAGGATCGCGCCACCGACTCCTTTAACCGACGATAGCCGCCAATATGGGGGTCGGAGTCCAGATCACAACCCTGATACATGGCCATCGCCTGGGCCAATTTCACTTTTCTTAGCGCATGCAGATAAGGCGTGTAGTCCTTGTTATTCACATCCTCTAACGCCACAGCGACCACCTGCAAACCTAAATGCGCGGCGGCGCGGGTCATTTGAAAATCGACCATCCCTAGACTCCTTGTTGCTGGGCGTGCGTCAACGCGACGGTTGACTGGCGCAGGCCAAAAAAAGGCAGGGGAAAACAAGCCCGCCCTGCCTGATCGCTTCAATCTTCCCGGCGTTTTACATACACTTTTTTCTGCGCTCGCCGTGCGAAGGCGGCGCGCGCCATTGCATAAGCCATCGCGCCTAACGCCAAAGCTGCAAGGACGGATGCGCCGGGGCTATCGACAAAGTTGAAAGAGGCCGTTGCGCCTTGCCAAGTACTAACCAGACCTGATTGCATTGTCCACTCCTACTATTACGGTAGTGTTTTAAGCTCAGTAAAAAGCGCCCATCCCTCAGCGCGTCGATCCACAGCATCAATGCCAAGCTTCTATAATCGTTCAGCATAAAATATGCCACACCCTAAACTGCTGATTTAAAATAAAAAGCATCAGCCTGATGAGTCACAGACATCGTTATTGACGCCCTTATTCGCGCCACTCAAACGCCTGACGACTATCAAAGTGGTGCATAAATACGCATAAATAAAAGAAGGGAGACTTCCACAACCAATTCCAACGGCCAAATCAACGCACGACCAGAATCTTCACCATGGATCGAAAGAAAAGAAGAGAAATCAAGAAAAATCGCGTCAAACGCGATTCAGACATAGACAGAAAACGACAATCTACCTATCATATGCACCCTGTTTTGTTGAGTCTTAAACGGACTCCACATCACAACCTGCCCTAAAGCGCCCGTAGCTCAGCTGGATAGAGCGTTGCCCTCCGGAGGCAAAGGTCAGAGGTTCGAATCCTCTCGGGCGCGCCATTTTTATCCTCCTTATTTTCTCAAACGTCTGCACTGACTCCATTACCGCATTTCTTATTTCAGATACGCTCTTTCGTCTGCCCTGGCGGTCGCAACATGCTGTACAGAGTGAGTTCATTTTTTATTGTTGCTTCCTTATACACCCGAAAGCCAAACCTGAGATAAAAGCTGATCGTCTCTTTTGAACACTCAAGATATACCGGTAAGCCCTGTTGATCACAATGCTGCAAAACCGGTTTTATCAATCCCGTCGCAAGACCCCTTCCTTGCACGGCGGGTTTAGTACCGACCATAAAAAGGTACCAGTGCGCATACTTGGGGCGATTCTTTTGCTGTACGAAATGGAGCTGGGCGATACGCTTGGCAGCGGGCGCTAAACGATAGAGTAAGGTTGCGCAAAGTAATTCCTGATAGAAAAGACTTTGCCAGCTAACGCAGGGCTGTTGCCATAGACAAACGCTCTGATGAGTATGATCCGCGTACATGGTCCGCTGTTGAATGATGATCTTCGTGACCACGGAAATAAGAATTTTAAGTCGCGACATCCGCTTCTCATGGTCAGGAAACAGATAGACCATCGTCGGATCAGCGTAAAAAGCCTCGGCTAAGCTTTCGATAATTTTCTCAGAAGCTATATGGGGTGAGTGACTGTCTTGAGCGGCGCCGGGAGGTTCCATTTCCTAAACAGCTTGCTTTGAGCTGGCCGGTGTCGCTCTGAATATATGCAAAAGATTCAGGCGCAGCTCGGCAGGTTTTAATGGTTTATGCAGTAACTTATATCCGCTTTGCGCAGCCTCGCTAAGACGCTCCGGGGCGGTATCGCCACTGATTAGCAGTCCTGGAATATCATCATTCAGCAGGGCTCGAATGCTGTTGATCGCGTCAATTCCAGTAAGATTTTCCCGCAGTCGAAGGTCCGCGATAATCAGGTCAGGAATAAACCCTTTGCACAGTTCAAGCGCCTCACTCTTGGATTGGCAGCTTGATACATCGCAGCCCCAAGCCGATAGCGCTTTGGTCATCGCATGTCTGATATCAGCCTCGTCATCGATGAGCAGAACCTGCTTGCCGGATAGATTCTGATTGGGGAAATAATCGACGCAAGATTCTTGCTTCACCAAGTTCGGGTCACCCAATGGCAAGCTGAATGTAAACGTAGACCCTTGATTAATCTGAGAGTCCACGTTTATTTCAGATCCAATTAATCGAGTCAGTCGCTTCACAATAGAGAGCCCCAGGCCAAGCCCTTTAGTGCGATCCCGCTCCGGGTTATTGAGCTGGTAGAACTCATCAAAAATGCTTTCAATTTTATCCGCGGGTATTCCCGCTCCCGTATCCATCACGCGAATCGTTATCTGTTTGTCGTCATTGGTTTCCAGTAAAAGCTTTACTTCGCCGGTCGATGTGTTGCGTATCGCATTACTCATTAAATTCGCAAAAATACGCTTCACATGTTTGGCGTCGGAATACACCACAAGATCCGATCTGGGCAGAGTTAGCTGCAGCTGTTTGGCGCTGGCGGCCACGGTATATTCATAATGGATTTCCTTTAATAGTGCGCCCAAATAAAAGTGCTGCTTTTCGCAATGCACAACGCCCGCATCGAGCCTGGATATATCCAGCAAAGATTTGAATAAGGCCTCCAGGCTATGGACCGAAGTATCAATGTTATTCAGGATTTTCAGGTTTTTGTCAGGAGACAGCTTCAAGGCTTCAACAAAGTAACCGAGCGCATGCAGCGGCTGCCTTAAGTCGTGACTGGCGGAAGCGAGGAATTTGGATTTAGCCGCATTCGCCTTTTCCGCAATATCTTTTTGCTTTTCAAGATTTTTCAGCATATCGATATTTTCATAACGCAGCCGAAATGAGCTGTTAACTTCTGAATGAAGTATGGAGGCCAGCTTGATGCACATCAGATAGTATATGCACATCAGCCACTCCAGAGAGTGCTGATCCGCGTCCGGCGACAGAAATAATATACCGATATAAGTTAAGACAAAGGGGACGGAAAAGAAGAAGTACAATCTCAAATAAACCGCAATGGAGTTAATACACCCCGCCAGCAAACCACAGACAAGCGCAGACATCAGAGCCTGATGTCCACTTTCATCATAAAATATGAGTACAAAAGCGGTCCATACAAGACCAGAAATGAACGCAATAACAACACAAACATTCAAAAAACTATCGGTGGAAAACTCTTCTTCGTTTAGCGCTTGCTGATAATAAATATACTTAAGCTGGATGCTGACGCTTACAATGACAAATGCCAGACAAATCCAAAAAGTCAGATCCGACACTAAGTCTTTAAACGCCCAAAGCGCAATGATTACCACCACGCCATTAGATAAGGCGTTCACAGGCGACTGCCTAAGAATGGTTCTCGCCTGCTCTTTTACAATTAAGGCGTTATAATTTTCCTCACTTCCCTCAGCGCCCGCCGTCACATCAGGACTAAATAATTCCCATTTTCTTGGCATTTAACATACATTCCATGCGGTTGCTTGCCCTAAAAACATCAAACAGAGCACTGACATGCGTCTTGATTGTGCTCTCAGTGACTCCCATACGAGCGCCAATTTCTTTGTTGCTTAGCCCATCAGCCATGTAACTCAACACTTCTTTTTGTCGAGCGCTAAGGCTTTTGTGCACCGTCTCCGGCAGCGCCAACAGCTCCCGCTGCAACTCGGGGTTTAAATAGCTTCCTGTTGCGATGACTTCCTCAATCGCCAATTTTAGCTCGCCTGACTTTCCGCTTTTATGCACAAAGCCCGCCGCGCCTAGATCCAGGAAGCGCTTGATTAAGCATTTATCGTCAGTTGCGGAAACTAATAAGACCGGCGTCATGATTGCGTTATCGATC
Source organism: Hahella sp. CR1 (assembly GCF_029813005.1). Classification (NCBI taxonomy): domain Bacteria; kingdom Pseudomonadati; phylum Pseudomonadota; class Gammaproteobacteria; order Oceanospirillales; family Hahellaceae; genus Hahella; species Hahella sp. CR1. Next base: position 1,029,150 of record NZ_JAPELK010000001.1, on the reverse strand, counting down.
AATAACTCCAGCAAAGTCTTATCTTTATAGGTAGGCATATAAATGTCAGACAGCACGATATCGACATTGTTATCGTGACTTAATGTGGAAAATGCGGTGTCTACTTGCTCGTGGGCTTCGATTTGCAGCCCTATATGACTGAAAGATTGGGTTAGGAGTACGGATATACCCTGAATAAATAAAGAATGGTCATCAACGATGAGGATTTTCATTGCTTTGTAAAGATCCTTTTAACCCCATATCGCTTTCAGAGCGACCCACTTCCCTGACGCCGATCCCCTCCAGCGCCATCCTAAGGCTACAATTTCAAGCCGCCAAAGCAGCTATAAATCGCCATAAAAATTTCCTCCCCCGTTAGTACTAAAGTATGAACAGAACCGCCATATGTCAAAGTAAAATCAGCCATGATATTAAGTTTATTGCATCAGAATGGGGAAAAAATTGAAGAAATAAATTAGCCGATGGATTGCATCGTTATCAACCGAAAGAAGTGGATACTTTTTATAATCCATTAAAATTAAATATATCAATATCGAATATACGACTTGAGGCGCTTTAATAAGGCTTTAAGCCCAACTTAACGCCATTAGCATGCTCGCCACCTCTATTACTGCTCAACGTTATGCTGCGGAAGTATGGAGCCCGCTATTGCGCAAGCTCCATAGGTATGAGGGAGATAATCTGGAAAGGCTGCTTACCCTTTCGTCCTCGCGAACATTTCTTCAAATAAGGTTTTGGCCGGCTTCTGACTATCGATATTGTCTTGATTCAGCTCAAGATGGTTCTTAACGCACTTCAACATGGCGACGCGCTTTTTACGCTTGGCCTGTTTCTGTGGATTTCCCGATTTATTGTAAGCAGCGATGATGTCATCAATATTGAGGACATTGCCTCCGGCTATATGCACGCAGGTTCGCACTTTTTCCGCGACCATCCCGTCCGCGCCGCCAATCAGGTCAACAGCCAGGTCGCCAAAACTGCCAACAGCGACAACCAGCTCTCTACCTTCCAAAGACCTGAGAATCCTCTCTCTGGCTGCTGGCTCCACTACCACTTCAATATCGTGAGGAAAGATAGACCGATACTCATCCACCCCTTCAGACATGTTTCTGGGCGCTCTGGCGATATGCATCCAGGCCGCACAACCGCCAACCACATACCAGCCATCCGCACCAGCCCAGGTATTCATGTATGCGAAAAATTCGGGTATTCCATTTATTCTGTGAACTGACATTCCATAGATCCTTGTTAAGTTCGTAAGTGTTATTTTTATCGCATAGAGAGATACGCGTTATTCCCTATGCTTGTACGAGGATGGCGCTTTTCGTTCCGCTATCCCTTCACACTTTTTTCAAACGCGCCTATCTATGGAAATACCGGGGAATGGTCTGCACATAGGTATATTGGCGAGCAGACACCGACGTCTTCTCAATGACCCACGTCTGGATTTACGCAGCGCCAGACGTGGTTGCGCCCGCCTTCGCAGTTAATGTCTATACTTTCCTAATAACGCCCAAATAGAGGCGCTTTAGGTTGGCGGCCGCTTTGGCTTCCTTTTTCTAACTGCACGTTGAATTAGGCAAGAATGATATGAAAGCGTTAATTGTCAGTGTTGTTTTGTGTCTAATCACTTCCTTTGCTCAGGCGGAGAAGATTACTTTGGCGAACGGTGAATGGGCGCCTTATCTGTCTGAGAATTTGAAGCATCACGGATTTATGTCCCGGATCGTCAAGGATGCATTTGCAGAGGAAGGCATCGAGGTGGATTACGTATTTCTCCCTTGGAAACGTGGTTATGAGGACGCCAAAGAAGGCAAATTCGAAGGGACGTTGATTTGGGGTTATAACGATGAGCGCGCCAAGGACTTTTACTATTCCGACACCGTCGCGACATTGGGCACCTCTCTGTTTTATAACAAAGACAATCCCATCGACTGGAGTGCGCCGGAAGATCTGGCCAAATACAAAGTCGGCGGCATCATCGGCTACGCCTACGGGATTGAAGAGCTGGAGACTCAGGGCGTCGTCAAAATTGACCGTATCGGCAACGAAGAAGGCAACTACAAAAAACTCGCCGCCGGACGCCTGGATATCGTGCTGGAGGATACCGAGGTCGGCATAGAGAGCATCACCCGTTTCGGCTTTGGGGATAAGCTGATGCCCCATCCCAAAACCCTGGAGCCGCGTAAATACTCTGTTTTAATCAGCAAGAAAACGCCTAATGCCCAACACCTTCTCGACGCCTTCAATAGCGGTTTGAAGAAGGTGATTGCAGATGGCCGTTACGACAAATATCTGCAGGAATCCCGCAAAGGCGAATACAAATAACGCCGATCTTTGGTGTATTGCATTGGCGACCGCTTTCCGCTTTGATGACCCTATCAAGCATATAACAGATGGGGTCATCTGGTGGATTTAGTCAAAGCGGTGATACATGCAGCGGTGAAACAGGATCTGGAAGGCTTACGCCAGCTGTTTCAGGAGAACCCGGAACTTGACCTGAATACGCGCAGCCCATTCGCCGCCACGGAGCGCAGCACCCCGTTGATTATCGCTTGCGCCGCCGGAGACGCAGGCATGGTCGAGTATCTGCTGACGCAGGGCGCGGACGTGAATATCCAAGGTAAGCAGGGCGCCACCGCCCTGGCCATGGCGGTGGAATGGCGGCGCCCTGAACTTGTTGAGCGTCTGATGGCGGCAGGCGCGGACGTCAACCTCGCCATGGATGATGGAACCAGTCCGTTAATGAAAACCGCCGCCTATCACCTGCCGGAACTGGCGACGCGACTGCTTGGGCAAGGCGCAGATGTCAACGCCGCCCGCCATGACGGCTGGACATCCCTGATGCTCGCCGCCCACGCAGGCAGCGAAGAGATGGTGGCGCTATTGCTGGAGCGCGGAGCCAAGGTAAACCAGTCCGAAAGCAGCGGGCGCACGCCGTTAATGGCGGCCTGCTTTAAAGGACATATCCGTATCGTGGAAAGCCTGCTCGCTCATGGCGCACAGGCCGAGTTGCAGAACGCAGACGGCGCCACCGCGATGTCGGAAGCCGCCGAACGCGGGCATCAAGCCATCGTCGCCTTGCTGCAGGCCTCCGGCGCGCCCATGCAAGAACTCCCCTCCTCTTCTCTGGATTTGGCCAAAGCAGAAGAGAGGCGTCAGTACGCCGCCTTGTCCAAAAACGCGCAGAAAGACTTTAACGCCCTATTGAAATGGCTGACGACGAAAGCGAAGACCTGGGCCAAGAAGGTCGATCCCACACAACTTGACGCGGTTGATGATGACAGTGCCGAGAATATCTGGCTTTACTACCTTGCGGACAAACTGTACGAAAAGGTCGCCGCGCTCGACGACGCAACACAGCAGGAGTTGACGGCCTACGCCCGAGCCCTTCACGCCGTCGATCATGGCGACGGGATGCTCTCTTCCTACCTGAAGACCGTGTTTTTAGACATGCTCAAAGCTCTGGCGGCGCCGCAGCGATACACCAGCCTGTATCTATAACGCCCACAAAAAAGAAAACGGCCCGCCAGGGGCCGTTTTGCAATAAGCGGTAGGCGTAATCAGCCCAGTTCGCTGATGAACTTCTCCAATTTGTCCACCATCTTCGGCGAGCCGACGAACAGCGGGCAACGCTGATGCAGTTTTTTCGGCTCGATATCCAGAATGCGCTGGCCCGGATTGGCGATAGCCTTACCGCCGGCCTGCTCGATCAGGAACGCCATGGGGTTGCATTCGTACAACAGACGCAGCTTGCCTTCCGGATAACGGCTGGAGGTGGGGTACAGGTAAATGCCGCCCTTGATCAGGTTGCGGTGGAAGTCCGACACCAGGGAGCCAATATAACGGGAGGTGTAGGGGCGCTGAGTGGCCTCGTCTTCTTCCTGACAGAACTTGATGTACTTCTTCACCCCTTCAGGGAAGTGAATGTAGTTACCTTCGTTAATGGAATAAATGGTGCCGTCTTCCGGAATGCGCAAGTTCGGGTGGGACAGACAGAATACGCCGATGGTCGGGTCATAGGTGAAACCGTTGACGCCGTTGCCGGTGGTGTACACCAACATGGTGGAGGAGCCGTAGATGATGTAACCCGCGGCGATCTGCTTGTGCCCAGGCTGCAGGAAGTCCTCTTCGGTCACATGCTCGCCTTCCGGAGAAACTCTGCGATACACCGAGAAAATGGTGCCCACGGACACGTTAACGTCAATGTTGGAAGAACCGTCCAGAGGATCAATCAACACCACATATTTGCCGCCCAGGTTCTTGGTCTCTTCAAAGCGGACAAACTGTTCTTCTTCCTCAGACGCGATACCGCACACCACGCCCCGTTGCGCCAGCGCGTTCTTGAAGCGCTCGTTGGCGTACACGTCCAGCTTCTGCTGCTGTTCGCCCTGCACGTTTTCGTCGCCTGCGGCGCCGGTAATGTCGGCAAGGCCCGCTTTGTTGATTTCACGGTGCAGAATCTTCGCCGCCAGACGGATGGAGGAAAACAGCGAGGTCAGCTCGCCGCTGGCGTCCGGGTAGTCTTTCTGCCGGTCGATGATGAACTCGCCCAGGGTCTTAATTATTTCCATGATGGTTTCTCGTATGTAGAAGGAACATTTTGGTCTCTAGAGGTGTAAGGTCTATTTTTACTAACATGGCTGCAGAGATAAAGGGCGCAGTCGCCGACTTGGCTTTTTATTCGATGCCCGCTCCCCAGTCAGTCAGTGATTACCGCTAGGGTCTATGTCGTTTTGGGATCGCCTCCGCGCGCCTGAAATAGCCCGCAGCCCCAATATCCCAACCGGTGAACCGATGATTGAACTGAACGACCTGACCATGTCCTATGCGCTGGAGAGCCGTCGATTGAACGTGCTTTCCGGCGTGGACCTCGCCATCGCCGACGGTGAAACAGTGGCCATTATAGGACCATCCGGCTCCGGGAAGACAACCCTGCTGATCCTGTTGGCCGGTCTGGAGCAGCCGGAAAGGGGTGAAATCCGTCTGGACGGAGCGGCCTTATCGACGCTGGATGCGGACGGCCTGGCGGATATGCGGCGCGACAAACTCGGCATCATTTTCCAGTCTTTTCATCTGGTTCCCAGCCTCACCGCCCTCGCCAATGTGGCGCTGCCTCTGGATATCGCCGGGCGCCCGCAATCCCGCGAACGGGCCCGGGAAATGTTGGTGAAAGTCGGGCTGGCGCAACGGGAAGACCACTATCCCTCGCAGTTGTCCGGCGGTGAGCAACAACGCGTCGCCATCGCCCGCGCCCTGGTGCACGCTCCCAAACTGGTGCTGGCGGATGAGCCCACCGGCAACCTTGATCTGCACACCGGCGAAAAAGTCAGCGACCTATTGTTCGATCTCAACCGCGAAGCCGGCGCCACGCTATTGATGGTGACTCACGACGAAGCGATCGCCAAACGCTGCAGCCGGATGCTGCGCCTGCATGAAGGCAAACTGGTGGAGGAGCCTCATGCGCTTCCTGCTTGAGCTGGCCTGGCGCGACCTGCGCGCCAGCGGTCGGTCGCTGTGGGTGTTCTGCGCCTGCCTGCTGCTGGGCGTCACATTGGTGGCGGCGTCAGGTGGACTCTATCGTATGATCAGCGCCGCCTTGCTGGCGGATACCCGCATGCTGCTGGGCGGCGATCTGGAAGTGGACAGCAACGCGCCGCTGCCGCCGGCGACGTTGGACTGGATGCGCGCCCGGGGCGATATCTCTCTGGTGACGGAACTCGACACCATGCTGGGCGGACCGGATGGGTCATTTCTGCGGGTGGAGCTGCAAAGCACGGACGCCAACTACCCTCTTTATGGCGAGTTAAGCCTGGAGCCAGCTGCGGATTTGGCGCAAGTCACCGCCTTCGCCAATGGTCATTGGGGAGCGGCGATCGACCCCAGTCTGGCGAACAAACTCAACCTCCGCGTCGGCGATAAGGTCAAAGTCGGCTCACTGACTCTGGAAGTGCGAGCACTCACACTGAATCAGCCTGACCGTAATCTGAACGCCAATTGGCGGGGCGCGCCGGTATTGTTGTCCCAAGAGGCGCTGCAGGCAAGCGGCCTGATACAACCCGGCAGCCGGGTGGATTATGAATACCGCGTGCGCACCAGTACGCCCTCGCTGGCGTGGCGCGAGCAGTTTTATCAGGCCTTTCCCGAGCAACCCTGGGAAGTGCGCACCTTTGAAGACCGCAGCCGGCGCATCTCTGAGCGTCTGGATCAGATCGCCTCCGGCTTGCTGATTATCGGCTTCAGCACCTTATTCATTGGCGGTTTAGGCGTATTCAACAGTATTCAGGCTTACCTGCAGGGCAAACTGAAGACCATCGCCACGTTACGCGCGCTGGGGTTGCGCAATGGCAGACTGGCGGCGCTGTACCTGTTGCAGACCGGCATCATGGCGGGCGGCGCCAGTCTGGCTGGAGCCACATTGGGCGGAGCAATGGCCTTGCTTGGCGCGGAAGCCGCAGCGACGGAAATTCCCATCGCCGCCTCCGCCAGCGTGTTGGCCGCGCCCAGTCTGGCGGCCTTCGCCTTTGGCCTGCTGACCGCCTACGCCTTCGCCCTGCCCGCTATCGGGAAAGCCCTCGCCGCCTCTCCAGCCGCCCTGTTTCGAGGGACCGACGCCACAACTAACAGCCCCTCCTCCCTCTGGCGAATAGCGACCCTGTTGTGCGCCGGAGCGATTATCGCGCTGGTGCTCACCGCACTGCCCGATCCCTTGTTTGGCGTCGGCTTCGTGGCAGTGGTTGGGCTGCTGCTGGTATTGCTGGATATCCTGGTGCGTTTACTCAGGCGCGGCGCCATGGCGCTGGATCGTCATCCCGCTCTCAGCGGGCGTTTTACCCTGCGGCTGGCGGTCGCCAATCTGCACCGCCCCAATGCGCCACTACGAACATCGTTGCTATCCCTGGGCTCCGCGCTGACGTTGCTGGTGGCGTCCACACTGGTCGTAGCCGCGCTGGTGCGAGCCATTCACGCCACTATTCCGGAAGAATCTCCCGCGTTGGTGCTGTATGACGTTTTTCCCTATCAGTACGATGAGGTGGTCGCCGCCATACAAGGCCCCCACGAGGCCCGTCTCGACATGGCCCCGCTGGTGAGGTCGCGTATTCTCAGCATCAACGGCAGCCCGTTGAGCGAGCGTTTCAGCCAGGATCTGGAACGGCTGCGCGACACCCAGCAGGATGAATACAAGCTCAGCTACTCCGTCGATAACATCGACAACGTTACCGTCGTGGAAGGCGCCTGGTGGGCGGACGATGCGCCCCTGAGCGAGGCGGGGCTGCCCAATCTGGCCATGGAGGACCGGGAGGCGCGACAACTTGGTCTGCAACTGGGGGACATCATCCGTTTTCAGATCGAAGGCCGCGAGTTGGAAGCGGAAGTCGCCGCCATCTTCAGCCAGAAAGGCCTGCAAACCCGCTTCTGGTTTGAAGGCATCCTTGCTGACGGCGCCTTGGAGCCGTTCATTCATCGTTATGTGGGGGCCGCCTATATGAGCGATGCCGACGCGTTATCGGCGCAAAACCATGTCGCCCAGATCGCCCCCAATGTCATCACCGTACGCACCGCCGTCCTGCTGACCACAGCGCGGGAACTGCTGGCCAAGGCTGGCGCAGGATTGGCGGTAGTGGCTAGCGTCAGTCTCGCCGCCAGCCTGCTGGTGCTGACCAGCGTCATGGCCGCCGGACGCGCCCGCCAGGTTTACGACGCCACCGTGCTGCACTCTCTCGGCGCCAGGATGTCGGTGATCAAACGCGGCCTGCATATGGAATACGCCTTGCTGGCGTTGATAACGTCACTGTTCGCCGTGGCGCTCGGTTCCGCCATCGCCTTGCCCCTGCTGCATCTGCGCCTGAAACTGCCCTCTGAAGATCTCATCTGGCTAGGCGTCGTCACCGCATTCAGCGTCAGCGCCATTACGTTAAACCTGGGAGCGCGTTACTTAATGCGGCGTCTGCAAATCAAACCGGCCAGCCTGTTGCGGGACGCCTAGCCCGTCTGCTGCGGGACACGCCTAAGCAGAGGCGGATTTCGCTTTCCGCCCGATCCAGAAGGCCGCCAACGCCCAGCACAACGCCAGCCACGGAATCCAGGCGCAAGGCTCCGCCAGGGTATCCAGGGTTAACCCGCTGATCAGGCACCAACCGCCGGGAATTGGAGTCAGCCAGCGGGCGACGCCGCCTGACATCGCCACGGTGCCCCCCAGGGTCCCTATCGCCAAAGGGTCCGGCGTCATGCCAAACACTTCCGCGGCAATGAGCGGTCTGTCAAAGAGCAGCGTCGTCAATGGATGCGCCAGCAGAGCATAGAGAAACAGACCGGCTCCCAACCAGAAGCGCTTATCCACAAGTGGCGCAAACACCACCCGGTCTCTGAAGACGCCCAGCCAGCACAGCAGGACCGCCTGCGCCACAAACGCACAGGCGACATATTGCGCCGCCCAGTTGATAGTCGCATAACGCCGCCACAGAAAGGCCCAGGCGACGAATAACCAAAGCGCCATCAGGCTCAAACTGACCGCCCTGCCGCTCCAGACCCGCGGACGCGCCATCATCGCCAGCAATCCTGCGCCCGCCAGCAGAAACAGCCATTGCCAGGGCCACCAGGCCTGGTTGTATAACTCAAATAAGCGCCAATACACCCGACTGGAAAACAGCAGAAAATGTTCCGGGCGATAGGTCCACCATTCACTCATGCGAGCCGTTTCCGCACATCGTCCGCGATACGTTTGCGCTGGTTGGCGTCCGGGAAAGGCGGCGTCGCCGCAGCGACATTCTCGCGCACATGGTCCACCCGGGTGGTGGCGGGAATCACGCAGGTGACCGCAGGGTGGGACAGAATAAACTTGAGAACGAGCTGCGCCCAGGAAGTGACGCCCATCTCCGTCGCCCAGTCCGGCAGGCGCTCGCGTCGCAGACGTCGGGTCAGGTCGCCCTGCTGAAACGGCCGATTGACGATCACCGCAATGCCCCGCTCCGCCGCCAGCGGCAACAGACGTTGTTCTGCTTCGCGATCAAGCGGGTTGTAGGTGAGCTGCATAAAATCCAGAGGACGCTGGCGCATCGCCTGCTCCATGGCGTCATGCCGGCGGCCATGGGAGGTGGTGACGCCGATGTAGCGCAAATCACCGCGCTGCTTCATGGCCTGCAACGTATCCAGATGCGCTTCCCAGGACAGCAGATTGTGCACCTGCAGCAGGTCAAAACGGGGTTTGCGCCAGTGCGACAGGGAATCCGCAATCTGCTGCGGCCCGTCTTCGGCGTCGCGCAGCCAGACTTTATCCGCAGCAAACGCCTTATCGCTCAGTCGGGATTGCGCCAGGCCGTAGCCAATGGTGACTTGAGCGGAGCCATACATGGGAGAGGAGTCGATCAGCGCGCCGCCGGCTTGCAGAAACGCGTCAATAACGGCGGCGCTTTCGTTCAGCAACTGGCGGTCATTACCAACGTTGAAAGTGATCCAACTGCCCAGTCCGACGACGGGCAGCATTTCGCCGCTGGACGGTATTGGTCGCGCCAGCGGCGCGGCATCCGGTTTACGCGCCCGGATTGACGGCATCTGCGTCATCAGCGCCGCGGCGGCCATTCCCTGCAACAGCCTGCGTCGCGTCACATCCCCTTGCGCCATGCTCCCCTCCCGGCTTACGCCTGTGGATTAAGGTTCATAACAAGAGGATAAAACAGCGCGTCCGACGTGAACAGCGACGCGCTCAGATGATGAGTACGCAGGACGCGTCAGGGGCAGCAGCGTATGCAGCGAGAGGGGGAAACCTGACCGTACACCACGATATCGTGACTTTCTTCCAGGGGGTAAACCGAATAATACTCCGTGTCCGCAACCTTGACGGACTTTTCCCCCGCTTCAAAATACGCCTGTCCATAGTCGTACTGCACATTGCCGGAGCAATTCCAGAACTTATCGATATCCAGCCAGCCGGTCTGCCCATTGTCGCCGCCGCCGAACCAGCGACAGTCGCCGGTCACACTGATACGGCCCACCGTATCGCGACGTATGCGGCCATCAGGCATGCGTCGATCACCTTGCGCGTAGATCTCCAGAGGCGGGCATACATAGACTGCGCCGGAGCCTACTTCCATATCGCTCAGCAGGTCCTCGACGTAAGCTTTCAGGTCTGTGTAGCTGCTGCGCTCCATGATCAGCCCATCCTCGCGACTGGTCCTCACTTGCTCGGCGATGCTTTCTATACGCTGACGCACCGCCCGCGGCATTTCGTACAACGGAATATCGCGATCGATCCGGAGATATTCAAACAGCGAATCCACATCGCGCTTACTCGCCATCGCCGCCTGGGTCAGGCAGACAAGGCACAATAGGAAACGTTTTTTCACACTGATTTCCTCCTGAAAAACAGATCGACGTGAGACACCCCACTTCAGAAAAGTTAGTTCATAAGAGGAAAATTTCCCAACCCAGACGCTTGATTCCCCAACGTTTTACAAACCTGAGCGGCGTTAACCGGCGCGCCTGCTACACTTTTTATGAATGTTCGCCGACATCTAAAACAAATCTAACATCCATGCCGAGGCACAGCTATGATCAGACCTTTCCTTATTGCCGTATTGATCTCTGTCTTCACTGTTTCCGCTCGCGCAGAGACGATGGAAATCCGTCATGTCGCCCTGCGAGAGGGCTCTACGTTGGATCAGTACGCGCTCGAATTGCTCAAGTTTCTTGTCGCGCAAACGGGAACTGACGCGAAATTCATCTCTTTTCAGCCTTCCAGCGCGCAGACCCGCCGGGAAATGTTGCTGAAGGACGGTTCTTACGATATTGACTGGCTGGGCGCCACGGCGGAGATAGAAGAACGGGTGCCGCCTGTGCGCTTCCCCATTTTGCGGGGACTGCTGGGTCACCGGGTGTTCATCACCAACAAGGAAACCAGCGCCAAACTGTCTAAAGACATGACCTTCGATCAGTTAAAAGAGTTCAGCGTGGTGCAAGGCCAGGGTTGGGGTGACATTCCCATTCTGGTGGGCGGCGGTTTCACCAAAATGCAGACCAACTCAACCTTCGACAACCTGTTCAAGATGGTCGATGGCGGCAGGGCGGACCTGTTCCCCCGCTCCATCATCGAGCCTTATGGCGAGCTGGGGTCGCGCTGTAATCTGGGCGCGGACTATGTCTGTACTGACAAGAACATGATGGTGGACGACAAAATCCTGGTGGTCTACAAACTCCCCATGCTGTATTTCGTGTCGCCCAAGCGCCAGGACTTGATTAACGTTCTGAACACTGCCTTCACCGACCACTACGACGCCTTCCTGGAGTTCTTCAATAATCACCCGCTGGTGAAAGACTCCTTACAGAAAATGGAAGGCCGTAAGGTGTTTCACATAGAGGAAAACAAATCCCTCAGCGACGACACCAGCAATATCCCTGACAAATACTGGCTGTCACTCTGATTCATCGTTAAAACCAGCCAATCAGACGCAACACGAATAAAGGCGGGACACCCCGCCTTTTTTACGTATTCTGGTCAGCCTGCCGACTTACTTCTCAGGGCAGGTACACATAATCCAGGCTGAAGTTGGCCACACGGGACTTTCTCGACACAATCTTGAACTTATAGGCTCCCGCAACGCCTTCCGTGTCATAGCTGAGCTTTTCCGGCGCTTCGTTAGTGGCTGCGCTGGCCACCAGTGCGCCATCGGGATTGTACAAATACAAGTCCATATCGTTGCGTCTGCCGGAGAAGCGCAGTTGCGCGTCAATCTTCCCACCGGACACCGTCACTTCGTGGTAAACCGGTTCCCAGCCAATACTCCCTTCATACGAACCGGTCGTCGGTTGCGGCGGCGTTTCACAAAGTTTGAACGTCACCGGCACAACGCCATGGTTATAGTCGGCGATAGCGATCATATCCGGGCAGCCGTCGCCATCCGTGTCCGCCACCGCCAGTCCTTCTGGATCATAGTGGCTTGCGTAGGGAATACTCACGCGGATTTCCTCACCCAAACCATCCGGTCCGTTCAGATACACGCCCAAGGTGTTCCAACCGCCATGCAAAACCAGAATGTCATCGTATCCGTTGCCGTCCAGGTCCACGGCGCGCAGGGTTTCTGGAATGTCGTGGGAAGTCAGCTGTACCGGCGTACCCATGGCTCCGACCGAGTTCTGCGTATAAACCCACAGATACGTGGGCGAGTTGCGGCCTCTGGCGATCACCAGATCATCCTTACCGTCGCCATTGAAGTCGCCGGAAGCGATGCCGCTGGCGCTGTCGTTCAGGTCCAGATAGAAGGGCATGGCGGCAGTGAACGCATCGCCCCCGTCATGCAAATGCAGTGAAAAATCCGGCCCAGAGCCCTGTCCGGACATCACCGCCAGATCCATCACTCCATCGTGGTTGAAGTCTCCCAGCGCCTGATCGTTATAACCGCTGGCGTTGGTAGCCAAGGTGGTTTGATAAGCGATGGCGCCGTCGCCAGCGCCAAAATACTGCGTCGCCGGCGCGGACCAGGGCAGCCCGATCAGATCAGGTATGCCATCCCGGTTGATATCCACTGCATCCAGTGTGTCCGCCGCCGCAGAGCCAACCAGGGAGGTCTGGAAACCGCCCGCGCCGTCATGAGAAAGAATGGTCAGGCCCTGACCATGGCCGACAATAATCTCTTCTGCGCCGTCGCCATCCAGATCGGCGATTGACAGTCCGTTACGGTTGCCGGTGGCCTGATAGCCAATACGGGTGGGTTCGCCGAGACCGGCGGTGGTGGGATGAAAGACGAAAACGCTGTAGTCATTTTCTGCATCGAAGTAAAAAGAAGAAACCGCCACCAGCTCCATGTCGCCGTCACCGTCCACATCGCCAAAGCCGACGGCGTCGATCCAGGTTTTGCCGGGTTTGTAGGCGGCGCCGACCGTGAATCCCGAGTCCTCCTCGGCGGCGAATTTCATTGCTTCGACGGTGGCGAAGCGAGGGGCCAGCATGGGCGGAGTCAGGCGATCATCGCCCAGCGGGCGGCCGTATATATCCGTAGCGAGAGGCTGCGCCAGCACCGCGCCGGCCTCCAGCATGAGCGTCAATCCTATCAGCGGGGTTTTCATAATGGGTCCTCCTTTATGCGTTGATTCTCCCGCATCTGACCCGCTTCTCTCTTGTTTGTACTTCCAAGAGTGGAATGGGTGATGCGGTAAGCTCATCCTCGCAAGCAGTACGACCTTATATGTCGGATTCAGCGCCGACTATTTCACATTCCCCAACAGGCAGCAGGAGAAAGCAGGAAGCGTGACGACGCCATTGGCAACAGTAACTTCAGAAGCAAGTAATGGCTCACTCCAGCGGTTTCCAGGCAGGGCGAAAGTCTGCGCCTGAGGCGACAGGTTAAATATCCCTAATACCTGGCTATCGCCTTCTTTCCTCAGGATGACGAACAGCTCATCCGGGGCGTTCAGCAGCTCCGTGCGTCCCAGGCGCAGCTCCGGACGCTCTTTGCGCAGGGCCAGCGCCAGTCGGGTATAACCCAGCACCGATTCCGCCGCGTCTTCCTGTCGATTCGCCGCCGCCGCAAGATGTTCTGCAGGCAATGGCAGCCAGCTCTCCCCAACGCTGAAGCCGCCGCCAGCGACATCGTCGCGCCAGGGCATCGGCGTGCGGCAGCCATCTCGACCTTTGGCGTGCGGCCAGCCATTGATGCCTTCCGGGTCCTGCAACAGCTCATAAGGCAGGTCCGCCTGCGTCAGACCCAACTCTTCCCCCTGGTACACACAGGCTTTGCCTGGCAGCGTCATCAGCAAGGTCAGCGCGGTTTTCGCCAACGTCTGTTGCTGCGCCGGGGACGCTTCCGCCGCCCAACGGGAAGTCACCCGCATCACATCGTGGTTGCCCACGGCGAAGGTCAGTTTGCCGGGCCCTACCTCCGCCAGCACCGCCGTTACAATGTCCTTCACCATACGACCGCTGATGGGCGCGCCCAACAATGAGAAGTTGTAACAGGACTGCAGGCGATCTTCGCCCGCGGTGTATTCGGCGCTCACCGCCATGCCGTCGCCGCCTACCTCGCCGAGCAGAAAGCGACCGTCATAGCGATCCGCCAGCGCCCGCAAACGGATCAGGAAAGCCACCACTTCCTCATGCTGATTGAACGAGTGTCGATGGTGCTGCAAATGGAACGGATTGGCGCGCGCTGCGGCGGATTGCCGGAATGGATCATCCAGGTCCCGCGCCGGGTTATCCCTCAGTTCAGGGTCGTAAGCCAGGGTGGCGATGGCGTCTATGCGCAGGCCGTCCACGCCCCGTTTGAACCAGAACTCCGCCTGCGCCAGCATGGCTTCCGTCACCGCCGGGTTGCGGTAGTTCAGATTGGGCTGACCCGGCAGAAAGTGATGCAGATAGTACTGGGCGCGGCGGCCGTCCCAGGTCCAGGAGGGTCCGCCGAAGTGCGCGCGCCAGTTGTTGGGCGGGCTGCCGTCCGGCTTGGCGTCGCGCCACACATACCAGTCCGCCTTGGCATTGCTGCGGTCGGAGCGGCTTTCCTGGAACCAGGGATGTTCATCGGAAGTATGACAGGGCACCAGATCGATCAGCAGTTTCAGGCCGCGCTCATGCATCGCCGCCAGCATGCGGTCAAAGTCCGCCAGCGTGCCGAATATCGGATCAACGTCGCAGTAGTCCGCCACGTCATAGCCGAAGTCCTTCATGGGAGACTTGAAGAACGGCGAAATCCACACGGCGTCCACGCCCAGGCTGGCGATGTAGTCCAGCTTTTCCGTAATGCCGTTCAGATCCCCGACGCCATCGCCGTTGGAATCGCAAAAGCTGCGCGGATAAATCTGATAGATCACGCCGCCGTCGCTCCAATCCGAAGGCCGCATTTGTCCCTGCATTGCACTACTCTCCGCCATGGCTCGCACCTCATCTGCTTGAACGTAAACGATTAACTAAAATTGTTTCAAACAAAGCATGATTTTCTATATAAATATGAATAATCATGCTTATTACGGGATTTTCAGCGGATGCTAGGCAACGTAAACGTTTACGTCAACAAACTCAATCCAAGACGTTTCAGACAAATTTAAAGCTATGAAAACCACCATCAAAGACGTCGCCAAACGCACCGGCGTCTCCATCGCCACCGTGTCCCGGGTCATCAACGGGCTGGGGGGATACTCCAACGACACACGCAAAAAAGTGCTCTCCGCCATCGACGAAATGGGCTTTCGTCCCAACGCGGTAGCCCGCGGTCTGGTCAGTAAAAAAACCCATACTATCGGGGTCATGTTACCGGACGTTTCCGGCATGCTGGCGGCGGAGATCCTCAAAGGCATTGAGACGGTGGCCAAGGAGCAGCGCTATAGCGTCATCGTCTGCAACACCAATTATTCCGGCGACCGTTCTCAGGAATACGTGCGGACGTTGAAAGAGAAACAGGTGGATGGCGTGCTCGCCGTCAGTGAGTACATGACGCCGGAGAAAAGCAAAGCGCTGTTGAGTCTGAATCTGCCCGTGGTGCTGATTTCCACCCTCTCCTATTCCTACCCTTTTCCTTACGTAAAGGTGGATGACAAGCAGGCCGCCTACAGCGCCGTCTGCTATCTCATCGACAAAGGCCACCGCCGCATCGCCATGATCAGCGGCGACCGCGCCGACCTCATCGCCGGCGCGCCCCGCATAGAAGGTTATGTTCAGGCGCTGCGGGACCATGGTCTCAGCGTGGATGAATCACTGATTCGATTTCGGGCGGAATTTGAGTCTTTCGGATTTCACAGCGGCGCGCTGTGCATGGAAGGATTACTGCGGGACAAGCCCGGCCAGTTCAGCGCCGTGTTCGCCGCCAGCGACGAACTGGCGATGGGCGCGTTGTCCTGCGCTCACCGTCATGGCGTCCGCACTCCGGATGACCTGTCGATCATCGCCTACGACGACACCCGCATCGCGGAAATGGCGACGCCGCCGCTCACCGCGCTGCATCAGCCGCTGTTCGCCATGGGCAGCCGCGCGACGGAAATGTTGTTGGACATGTCCGCCGCCGGAACCCTGGAAGCCGAGAGCGTGATCATCCCGCACAAGATTATTGAGCGGGAGTCAGTCAAAGCAATCTGAGCCACCCCACACGCCCGACCGCCAAATATGGATCAGAAAGTGGAATGGATTAAAGAGTGGAATAGTGCCGGTAGATGCGGCCAAGCACTTCCAGATCGCCCATACTGGGGTTCCAGTCGCCGCTGACCACATGGCCGGGATCAATCTTGCAACCGCCGTAGCGGGTATTGTCGACGGAATCCAGCAGCCCCACCGCCTGATCCGCATACATCATGATGGATTTGGGATCGAAGTCGGTGCCATAGGTTTCAAACTTGCGGGTGCTGTTGCGCTTGTTCAGCTTGTAGGCGTCCAACGCCATTTTGTTGGCCCCCCAGGTGTGGAGCACGCTCTCGGGCGCATCATCGCGTTCGTGCTCATGAGCCAACCCCAAAGCATGTCCTACTTCATGGGGCAGCGATTTGATATTGGCTTTGCCATTAACCCCCAGCTTGGTGCTGGCGCCGGGAAAATACCCAATATCCGCAGAGTTGCTGGCGAAATTGAGGGTGGCCACGCCGTTACCCGCCGCGCCTACTTCAACGAATTTGATCAGCTGCGTGCCCCAATATTCCAGAACGCAGTGTTCCCAGCGGCGGAAAGTCGCGCGCACGGTCTGTACATATTCCCTGTCCAGCCCCTCGGGCACAAACACCTTCACCACGCCGTTCGGCCAGGGGCCGCCGACGTTGGTTTGACTCTCAGAGAACTTGCCGTCCCAACTCATGCGGTAAACCATCGCGGTTCCGCCGTTTCTTATACATCCCAATCCCATGATCCCGCTCCTTTTTAGTTATGGATCTTCAGAGTTTAGCTCGTCTCAACTCAATGTTGCCGAGACAACGCCAATCCAATTTCAATGCGATCCAGGGAGCGACGTTGGAGACGCCCTCCAGTCATGAGTAATTGTTATTTATTGTAATTCCGTCAGCCTGCGCCGCCCCACTGGTTGAACCAGACCAGCTCCTGCAACTCCTTGCGCTGGCTCCAGTTTTCCTGTTGCAGCATAGGCGCGTCATAAAATTTATCCACATGTCCCAGACACAGAATGGCGATGGGCTCGCTACCTTCCGGGCATTGCAGCAACGCGGCTAATTCGACAGGATCAAACAGCGACACCCAGCCCATGCCGACGCCTTCGCAACGGGCCGCCAGCCAGAGGTTCTGGATCGCGCAGCTGGCGGACGCCAGATCCATATCCGGCATGGTGCGACGACCAAAAATATATTTTTCACGCCGATCCGTAAGCATCACCACCAGCAATACCGGACACTCACGCACGCCCTCCACTTTCAGGCGCATAAACTCCTGGCCGCGTTCGCCCAACGCCTCTGCGGTCAACAGGCGCTCTTTCTCCACCGTAGCGGCGATATCCCGACGCAGGCTGGGTTCGGTGATGCGAATAAAGCGCCAGGGCTGCATGAAGCCCACGCTGGGCGCGTGGTGGGCGGCTTGCAGAATACGCTGCAAAGTCGCTTCGTCCACCGGGTCCGGCAGGAAATGACGCATATCGCGCCGTTCGTAAATTGCGCGATACACCGCCTGTTTTTCTTCGGGTGAATAGCCGCTGTCCGTCATGAGTCGCCTTATCTGTCAGCGAGGGCGGCGGTCAGTCTCCCTGCGAGACCGGCGTCCTCCAAATCAAAAAGTCCAAACCGTAAATACGCCAGCTCCGCATTCACCCGCCACAGGCGAATCAACACGCCCCGCTGCGCGCAACGTTCGAAAATCCGCTCAGCCTGCGCTGTCGGCGTCAACACGGACACAAACAGCGGCGTGCGCCGGCACTCCAGCGCTTCCTCGAAAACCGGCTGCGCCAGAATAAGCGCCTGCAGGTCGCGGCTCACTGAGGAGAGCTTTTCATGCATAGCCGCAATCCAGGCTTCATCGCGCAACGCCCGGGTCGCCACATATTGCGCGGCGCTGTTCACTGTCCAAGGACCAAGCCGACGCTGCAACACCTCTAACCAGTAAGGCGCGGCCGCCACAAATCCCAAACGCACTCCCGGCCATCCGAAAAACTTGCCGAATGAGCGCAACACCACAACGTTCTCCGGCAGGGTCTCGCCCAGCAGACTGGAATCTGTCTCCGCGTCAGCGAAGGCTTCATCCACCACCATCAATGCGCCCGTGGACTGCAGGCGCAACGCCAACTCACGCAGCGCCGCCAATGGCGTCCTACGGGCGGCGGGGTTATTCGGATTAATCGCCACCAGGACGCGCAAGTTTTCTGTCTGCGCCAGACGCGCCGCCGCGCCCGCCAGATCTCCCGCAGGGTAATGAATGATTTTGAAGCCTTGACGACGCCAGTGATGCTCATGTTCGCGATAACCGACGTCCGGCAGCGCCGCCACGCCGGGCGCGCAACAAGTGGGCAAGTGTTGAATCGCCCATTGCGTACCGGGAATCGCCAGCAGGGAATCGGTCCCGTAATAGGCGCTGGCGGCCTGTTGCAGCGCCGGGTCGGGATAAGGCAGACGTCGAAACACCTCTGCCGGAATGCTTGTCAGCGGATAGGGAAAGGGACTGACGCCAGTGGACAGATCCAGCCAGTCATCAAGGGCGATACCGTAGCGTTGGCTGTACTTTTCCAGGTCGCCGCCATGGACGGGAACCGGTTCTTCCGCCTGGAGCCCTGCATGGCCAGCCCCGTTGTCGAAATCGCTCCCGTTCATTCAGACCACTCCCCACAACCACAACGCGCCCGCTCCCAAAGCGACCATCGCCGTCCACAACGCCAGAGAGCGATTGATGAGCCCACAGGCGCGTTCAATGGATTGCGCCGTGGCGGCGTCGCCGCAGCCCAGTGAAGGACGATACTGCAGACTGCCGTGATAGGTCGCCGCGCCGCCGAGTCGCACCCGCAGCGCGCCCGCGCCCGCCGCCATCACGGGTCCCGCATTGGGGCTTTTCCAGTGTCCGCCCTGGGCGCGCCAGCATCGCAGGGCGCTGTCCAGCGCGCCGCAACAGGCGTAACTGAACGCCGTCAGTCGGGCGGGAACCCAATTCAACAGATCATCCAGCCGCGCCGCCGCCCAGCCGAAATAGAAATAACGCGTGTTTTTATAGCCCCACATCGCATCCAGGGTATTGCTGAGGCGATACATCACCACACCGGGAACGCCGGCGAGCAGGAACCAGAAAATGGCGGCGAAGATGGCGTCGTTGCCGTTCTCCAGAGCGGATTCCGTAGCGGCGGAGGCGATCTCCTCCTCCCCCAGTTCCGCTGTGTCGCGACTGACAATCATGGACAGACTGCGCCGCGCCGCCGCCGCGTCATGCCTGCGCAATGGCGCGGCCACCTGACGCACATGCTCCAGCAAACTGCGCCAGCCGATGGCGAGATAAAGCACGAAGGCGGAAAAGATAATGTGTCCCCAGCGGGAAGATTCGCTCCACTCGTTCGCGAGCCAGGCGAGCGCCGCCCAGGGCAAAATCGACGCCGTCACCGCCGCCGCGCCAAGCGCGCGGGTTGCTGTTGAAGAGAAGTCGGCAATGCGAATCGCTCCTTCCACCCAACCGGCGTAGCGCCCGAAACCAACCAAAGGATGCAGCCGGCGCGGTTCTCCCAACAGGGCGTCGAAAGACAGGGCGAGGACAAGAATCAGCAATGTATCCATTGGTCAGTATGCGCCAGGCTCATGATGAGGCGGCCTATTCTCACCATGGTCCGCGCGCATTGCAACCCGCTAACTTGTTGACTTCCCCTGCGTTCAGCCAATAGCATATCCCGCTGACCAAGGTGCTCGACCGCGAGATAATCGGGAAATCTGGTGCGCGATACGCTAATCCAGTGCTGCCCCCGCAACGGTAATCGAAAGTAATTTGCTAACGCCACTGTGTCGTCAGTTTTGACATGGGAAGGCGCAAATGTTGTGTCGAAAATGCTTCGACCTTTCGTAAGCCCGGAGACCGGCCTTGCTTTATCCACTGCAGTTCGTACGGGTAGGTGCGCAGATCATGCAAACTAAAAATCTCTCTCTTCCATTGCTGGCTTCCAATAACGCAGCGCTACAACTTATCGGCGCCATGTGCTTCGGCGGACTGATTCTGTTCGCAGTGGGCTTTCTGTCCATGGATGCGGCTCACAACGCCGCTCACGACACCCGGCACGCGTTTGCTTTCCCCTGTCACTAACAGTTACTGAATTCTGAGGCCCTGCCAGGGCCAGACGTTCGCCTGTCCGTCTTGACGCCGCACCTCATGTGCGGCGCTTGCGCGCATAGCGACGTCACACCGCATTGCATGAGGAAGAGACATGTTGTTTCAGCGTATTATCCTGGCGTCGCTGCTGGTTGGCCTGTTGGCTGGCGGGCTGCTGAGCGCCGTACAACACTCCCAGGTCACCAGCATTATTCTGGAGGCGGAAACTTACGAAGGCGGCGAGGAGCCTGAGCCGGTCGTAGTGGAAGATCACCAGCATGCGGCGGCGGACGCCCATCACTCCCACGAACACGACCACGGCGGCGCCGAAGCCGGCGGCCATCACCACGGCGACGACGCCTGGGCCCCGGAAGACGGCGTGGAGCGCACCCTTTACACCCTGCTAGCCAACGTGCTCGCCGGCATTGGCTTCAGTGCGCTGATGCTGGCCTGTATGTACGCCGCCAGACTCAGCGGCAAAGGCGGCGCAGGCTGGGGCGCGGGATTATTGTGGGGGCTGGCGGGCTATGGCGTGTTCTTTGTCGCTCCCGCCCTGGGGCTGCCGCCGGAGATTCCCGGTATGCAGGCCGCCGCACTGGAAAATCGCCAGTTGTGGTGGATCGCCACCGCCTTGGTCACCGCGGTCGGTTTCGCCTTGCTGGCGTTCGCGCCGAGATGGAAAAAGCTGGGCGGACTGCCCCTGCTGATTATTCCCCATCTGGTCGGCGCGCCGCACACCAATGCACCGGAGTTCGCCGCCTCCAACCCACAGGCTCTGCAAGCGCTAGAGTTGCTGCATCATCAATTCATTACCGCCGCCACCCTGACCAACGCGCTGTTCTGGGTGATCGTCGGGCTGGCCTGCGCCTGGTTCCTGCGCCGTTGGAGCAGCCAGGACGCCGCCCTGCAGGCGCGCTGAGTCAATGGACGTCGCCGCCCAGCCCGCCCTCGCCGCCTACCCTTTCGCCGCGGTTGTCGGCCAGCAACCGCTTAAAACCGCGTTGCTGCTCGCCGCCATCAATCCCCATCTGGGCGGCGTATTGATCAGCGGTCCCCGCGGTTCAGCCAAATCAACGCTGGCGCGGGGACTGGCGGATTTATTGCCGGAGGCGGCGGACAAGTTCGTCACCCTACCTCTGGGCGCGTCTGAAGAACGTCTGATCGGCAGCATCGACTTGCAACAGGCCATGGGCGAACGACGCGTACAATTTAATCCCGGCCTGTTGGCCAAAGCTCACGGCGGCGTGCTCTATATCGATGAAGTCAATCTGCTGCCCGACCCCTTGGTGGACGCCCTGCTTGATACGGCGGCCTCAGGCGTGAACTTTGTCGAGCGGGACGGCCTCAGTCACAGCCATCCGGCGCAGTTTATTCTGATCGGCACCATGAACCCGGATGAAGGCGAACTGCGCCCGCAGTTACAGGACCGTTTCGGTCTCGCCGTCACTCTGGATGAAACCTATGACGTTGAACAGCGTATGGCTATCGTGGAGCGCCGCCTGGATTTCGAACAGGACCGCGACGCGTTTCAGGCGCAATGGCACAACACACAGCAAGAGCTGCAGACCCGCATCGCCGCCGCCCGCCAACGTTTACCACAGGTTCTCTGCCCGACGGACATACAACGGGACATCGCCAGCCAGTGCCTCGCCGCTGGCGTAGAAGGCGTGCGCGCGGACATTTGCTGGCGCCGCGCCGCCATCGCCCACGCCGCCTGGAGCGGTCGCGACGAGGTCAACGCCGAAGACGTGGCGGCGACGCGCGCGTTCGCGCTTAGCCATCGCGCCAATCATCAGGATACGCCGCCGTCTTCGACCGGTTCGCCTCCCTCACAAGGAGGCGGCGGAGACGCCAGCGGCTCAGGGGGGGCGTCACCCTCCTCGTCCTCTGGCACCTCCGGCGACTGGGGCGCCATGCCGCCGCAATTGATGGCGGCGGACAAGCCGGTAACGCCGCAACTGCCTGAGATCCCAACGCGACGTTCACCGTCCTCCCGTCGCGACAAACAGCGCGGCGGCGCGGAGCAACGCCAGGGCGCGGCCCTCGGTCGCGCGCAACGCAGCCGGCAGGCGCTGTCCTCACGCCCGGACTGGTTCGCCACGCTGGTCCATCCCGACAATCGGGACGACGGGTTGCTCGAAATACGCTATCAACCCCGTCGCCAGAGTCGCGACACCTTGAACTGCGTCCTGCTGGACACCTCCGCCTCCACCCTGAGTCAACGCGCGCTGGCGCAGGCGAAAGGGGTGATTCTGGGACTGGCCCGACAAGCCTATCTGGCGCGGGAGAAACTGGCCGTGCTGGCGTTTGGCGCGCAGCGCGCGGAGTGGGTGATCCCCTGCCGGCGCGCGCCCAAAGATATCGTCGCCCTGCTTGACGATCTTCCCGCTGGCGGCGGTACGCCGCTGCGACAGGCGCTGCTGCATGCGCGCCAACTGCTGGCGCGGCAGACCCGCGCCAACCCGCATCTGACCTGCCGTACGTTGCTGCTGACTGACGGGCGCAGCCGCGATCCGCTGGACGATCTGACCTGGGATTCGCCCCTGTGGGTGGTGGATACCGAGCAGACCGCCGTCAGACTCAATCGCTGCCGACAACTGGCGCAACGCCTCGGAGCCGCTTACGCCCCGCTGGCCGCTGTGCGCGCCGCCCTGGAACACTAACGCCTCGGAGATACGACTGATGCTGGACGAAAACGAAAAACACCGCCGTCGCATGGCCAACAAGAAGCGCATCATTGACGAGCGCATCGCGCAAGCCCAGGAAGAGCGCGGCGTGCTGATCCTGCTCAAGGGCAATGGCAAAGGCAAAAGCAGCTCCGCCTTCGGCACCATGGCGCGCTCCCTCGGCCACGGCCATCGCTGCGCGGTGATTCAATTCATCAAGGGCCGCAACGCCACCGGCGAGTACCTGTTTTTCAAAGATCATCCCCGGGTGGACTTTCATGTCATGGGACATGGCTTCACTTGGGAAACCCAGGATCGCGAGCAGGACATCGACGCCGCGCGTCAGGCCTGGGCCCTGGCGGAGCAACTGCTGACGGACGGCAGCTATGATTTTCTGCTGTTCGACGAGTTGAGCTACATGGTCAAGTACGGCTACCTGCCGGTGGAGCCGATGGTCAAGGCGCTGCAAAGCCGCCCCCAGCACCAGAATGTGATGATTACCGGACGCACGATGGCGACAGAGTTGCAGGACATCGCCGACACCATCAGTCAGGTGCAGGATGAAAAGCATGCGTTCCGTTTGGGCGTGAAAGCGCAAGCGGGTATCGAATTTTGATGATGAGTGAAGATTGATGGAGAAAGCGCACTGATGCAGGCCCGTTGTCCCGCTCTGTTTATTTCCGCCATGGCTTCCGGCCAGGGCAAAACCACCGTCACCGCCGCCCTGGCGCGCTATCATCGCAATCAGGGACGCAAGGTGCGCGTCTTCAAGACCGGTCCGGATTACCTTGATCCGCAGATTTTGCAGATCGCTTCCGGCGCGCCGGTGGAGCCGCTGGATCTGTGGATGGCGGGTGAAGAATATTGCCGCGACCAGCTCTATCGCGCCGCCCGCGAAGCCGACCTGATCCTGATCGAAGGCGCTATGGGTTTGCTGGACGGCGAGCCCAGCAGCGCCGACCTTGCGGCCCGCTTCAACCTTCCCGTCGCCGTCGTGATCAACGCCAAAGGCATGGCGCAGACCACCGCCGCAGTGGCTTATGGACTCGCCAATTACCGGCGCGATTTCCAGTGTGTGGGCATTATCGCCAACGCCCTCGGCAGCGAGCGTCATCTGTCGCTGATCGCCGAGAGCCTGCCCTCGCAGGTTCCTTTGCTGGCCGGAATATTTCGCGATGACGCCATCGCCCTGCCGGAGCGGCATCTGGGTCTGGTGCAGCCTTATGAGCAGCAGGGACTGGAGCAGCGCCTGGATCAGGCCGCCGCCGCCATCGCCCATACGCCGCTTGCCAATTTGCCCGCCGCGGCCACGTTCAAGCCCGCGCTGATGCCCGCCGTCAGACCGATGCTCACCGGAGTGCGCATCGCCGTCGCCCGGGATGCAGCGTTCAGCTTTATCTACGCCGCCAACCTGCGTCTGTTGCAGGAAATGGGCGCGGAGGTGTTGTTCTTCTCTCCTCTGGAGGACAGCGAACCCCCGCCTGCGGATGCGCTGTGGCTGCCCGGCGGCTATCCGGAGCTGCACGCCGAGCGCCTGTCCGCCAATCAGGCCATGAAAGCGGCGCTGAAACGTTTTTATATGGACGGTCGTCCAATGCTCGCTGAATGCGGCGGCATGCTGTATGCGCAGGAAACGCTCACCGATCAGCAGGATCGTATTTTCGCCATGGCCGGACTGATTCCCGGCGCAGGGGAGATGCGCGCCAAGCGCGGCTGCCAGGGCATGCAGACAGCGCCTTTGCCGGAAGGCGACGTGCGCGCTCACGCCCATCATCACTCCCGCAGCCACGGAACTCTGCCGCCCATCGCCTATGGCCGCCGTCAGCGTCATCCCGCTCCCGGTGAAGTCATTGTGCGCAGCAAAGGCCTGACCGCCACCTATTTGCACCTGTTCTTCCCTTCCAATCCCGGCGCCGTGGCCAACCTGTTCCGGCCGGGCGCGACGGAAGCCTGAGGCATGTGGCGGGAGAGCCCCGAACGCCAGCAGCCGCTGCGCACAGGCCTGACCACCGGGACCTGCGCCACCGCCTGCGCCCTCGCCGCCGCCCGCCTGCTGCTGACCGGAAAATCCTGTGACGAATGCGAAGTCACCTTGCCGAAAGGCAAGAAAGTGCGTCTGCCCATCGCCGAGTGTCGCCGCCTCGACCTGCACAGCGCTTACGCCGTTACCGTTAAGGACGCCGGCGACGACCCTGACGTCACTCATGGCGCCCGGGTGTTCGTCATCGCCAGCCTGGGAACCGGCGCAGGAGAAGTGCGCTTCTCCGCCGCCGACGGCGTCGGTACGGTGACTCGCGATGGTTTGTCCCTGGCGGTAGGCGAACCCGCAATCAATCCAACCCCGCGCCGCATGATTCGCGAACATCTGCTGGAGCTGGCGGACGAATGCGCCTACAACGGCGCTTTCGATGTGGCGGTCGGCGTGGAGAATGGCGCCGCCCTGGCGCAAAAGACCATGAATCCGCGTCTGGGCATTGTGGGCGGGCTCTCCATTCTGGGAACCACCGGCATCGTGCGGCCGTTTTCCTGCTCCGCCTATATCGCCTCCATCCATCAGGGCGTGGACGTGGCCCACGCCAACGGTTACGACCACATCGCCGCCTGCACCGGCAACGCCAGCGAAGACTACGCGCGCCGTCACTACGGCCTGCCGGACATGGCGTTGATCGAAATGGGCGATTTCGCCGGGGCCCTGTTGAAATACCTGCGCCGCACGCCTTTGCGCCGACTCACGCTGGTGGGCGGTTTCGGCAAGATCAGCAAACTCGCCTGCGGGCATCTGGATCTGCACAGCAAGGCCTCGGAAATAGATCTGGGCTTCCTCGCCGACGCCGCCGAATCCCTGGGCGCCGCGCCGGACACCCTGGCCGCCATGCGCGCCGCCAACACCAGTATCGAGGCGTTGCGTCTGGCCGGCGACCTGTCCCTGGGCGATTTGATCTGCCGTCGCGCCTGGGAAAAAGCCGCCTACACCATGCATAACAGCATGCAGTTGGAAGTGGTGGCGATCGATCGTCAGGGCCTGCCGGTAGGCGCTTACGGGGGAGAAGACTTATGACTTTGCTGATACTTGGCGGCGTACGTGACGCCAAACTCTGCGCAGACCGACTGCACGCCCAGGGCGTCCCGCTGGTTTACAGCCTCGCGGGACTCCTGGAGCGCCACGACGCCCCCTACCCGATTATCAGCGGCGGCTTTGCGCGCTTCGGCGCAGACAGCGTCAGCGGTCTGGCGAACTACCTCCGCGACCATCAGATCATGGCGGTGGCGGACCTGACTCACCCTTACGCTGCAACGATTTCTTCCAGCGCCGTCCGAGCGGCGCGGCGCTGCGAGATTCCCTGCTGGCGCTATCAACGTCCGCCCTGGCGGCCGGGACCACAGGATCGCTGGATCGAAACGGACGGCGGCGACGATCTGTTGCGCCGCCTTGAAGATTATCGACGGCCGTTTTTCACCCTGGGGCGCAGCGCCTTTCCATTGCTGGCGCAGGCGGAGTCTCTGGGGCAGCCGGCGGAGCAGCGCTGGCTCATTCGCTCCGCGTTGCCGGCGCCCGCCATGCTCGCCTCCCAGGACGACCTGGACTTCATCCAGGCGCGCGGGCCGTTCGCGCTGCAAGAAGAGAGAGATCTGTTCGACGCCTTCAACGTGGACACCCTGGTCTGCAAAAACAGCGGCGGCGCAGCCACTGAGGCCAAATTACAGGTCGCCGCGGAGCGGGGCTTGCCGGTGTTCATGCTGCGGCGTCCGCCGACACCTGCGGCGACACGGGAGTTTGACGATCTGGAGCGCTTTATCGAGCACTGCGCCGCCATGACGCTCCCGCTTCGCCCATTGGATCAAACCTATAACAAACACTCTGATAGAGGGCCTTCCTGCGCCCGAGACAGCACACGAGAGGAAAACGATCATGTCCAACAGCGATAAACCCGCCATCTTATTTGTCGGGCACGGTTCTCGCGATAACGAAGCCGTGGAGCAGTTTCATCAGCTGACCAAACATTTTCGCGAACGCTTTCCGGACCGCCTTTGCGCCACCGGTTTTCTGGAGTTCGCCCGCCCGGTCATCGCCGACGGCGTGGATGAACTGGTGAAACAGGGCGCCACCCGCATCAGCGCCATTCCCGGCATGCTGATGGCGGCGGGCCACGCCAAGAACGACATTCCCAGCGAACTCAACACGCTGCAAAGAGAGTTCGAGGGCGTCAGCATCAACTACGGCGCTGAGCTGGGCGTGAATCCCAACATGCTGCGCGCCGCCCGCGACCGCATTGAGGAGGCGGAGCCGGAATTCGGCGAAGGCTACTCCCGCCAGGATACCCTGCTGGTGGTGGTGGGGCGCGGCGCTTCCGACCCGGACGCCAACTCCAATATCAGCAAGATCACGCGCATGCTGGAGGAAGGCATGGGCTTCGGCTGGGCCATCACCTGCTACAGCGGCGTCACCACGCCGCTGGTTCCCGATGCGCTGAAGCGCGCGCACGGCTTAGGCTTCAAGCAGGTCATCGTGTTCCCCTACTTCCTGTTTACCGGACGTCTGGTGAAAAAGATCTACGACTGGGCCGACAGCTATCAGTCCGAATATCCCGACGTGAAAGTAGTGAAAGCGCCTTACCTCAATGATCATCCGTTGATCCTGGATACGTTCGCCGATCGTCTGGAAGAGATCGAAAAAGGCAGCCCGAACATGAATTGTCAGATGTGTCAGTACCGGGTGCAGATCGTCGGCAACGAACACAAGGTGGGTCTGCCGCAGGAAGGTCATCATCACCATGTGCGTGGCATCGGCACCGATGGCGAACACAGTCATCATCACGATCACCACCATCATCATGACCACCATCACGGCCATGGCCATCACCACCATGGACATCACCACAGTCATGATCACGCTGATCACAGTCATGACCATGATGAGGAGAAATCCTGAGGGGTTATGCACTTCGACTACGATAAAGATCCCCTGGCCATTGAACGGGAAAGTTTCCGCCAGATTCGTGAGCTGACCGACCTGACTTCGCTGACTCAGGACGAAGCCCAGGTGGCGATGCGCCTGATCCACAGTTGCGGCGATCCGCAGATCATGGCGCAGTTGCGCTTCACTCCCGGCGCCGTGGAGGCGGGACTCGCCGCCATTCGCGCTGGCGCGCCGGTGCTGTGCGATGTGGAAATGGTGCGCCACGGCCTCACCAAACGCATGCTGGAGACGCCCGCTCACTGCTTTTTGAATGCGCCGGAAACACCGGATTTGGCCAAGGCTCGCGGCGAAACCCGCTGCATGGCGGCACTGGAATTGTGGCGCCCTCTGCTGGCGGATAGCGTCGTGCTGATCGGCAACGCACCCACCGCCTTGTTCCGTTTACTGGAAATGGTGCGCGACGGCGCTCCCAAACCGGCGCTGGTCATCGGCATGCCGGTAGGATTCGTGGGCGCGGCGGAATCGAAGGACGCGCTCTGGCGTCATTGCGACGAACTTGGTTTGCAAGCGATCGCCTTACTGGGGCGACAGGGCGGCAGCGCCCTCACCGCCTCCGCCTTCAACGCGTTATTGCGCATCAGCCGGGGAATTTACTTCTGATGAGTCAGTCCGCCTTGCATCGCCCTTTGGTGCATGTCATCAGCCTGGGGGTCGGCGAACGCGCCCTGCTGGGCGCCGCGGCGCAGGAAGCCTTGCGTCGCGCCGATCTGATCATTGGCTCTGAACGACAGTTGCAAACCGTGGCGAGCTATCCGCGCCAAGGCCGCACTGCGCCGCTGCCTTCTCCCTTCAGCGGACTGCTGGAGTTGCTAAGCAGCGATAGCGAACAGGAGATCGCCCTGCTGGCGTCCGGCGACGCACTGTTTTTCGGCGTCGGCAACTGGCTCAACCGCCATCTGCCGCCCTCGCAGCTGCGTTTCTACCCGCAGATTTCCAGCGTTCAGGCCGCCTGTCATGAAGTCGGGCTGGATGAGCATGACATGCAGGTGATCAGCCTGCACGGACGTCCGTTCGCCAGTCTGCGCGCTCAGCTGCGCAATCGCCGCCGCTATGCGCTGCTGACGGACCAGCACAGTCATCCTCAGGCGATCGCCCAGGCCTTGCAGGCATGGGGTATGCAGGATTCGACGTTGTGGGTGTGCGAGCAACTGGGTTATCCCGAGCAACGCATTCGCGAGTTTTCCGTTGCGGAACTGCTTGCTTCACCACCGGACGTCCACGCCCTGCATGTGACGCTGCTGCAGACCGCTGGTCCGGGCGGCGTCCTGCCTGAATTTCCCGGTATGGCGGACCAGGATTTCCATACTGACGGCGAGCCCGGCAAAGGCATGCTCAGCAAGCGTGAAGTGCGTCTGTGCATCCTGTCTTTGCTACAGCCTTGCGCCGATGATATCGGCTGGGACGTTGGCGCCGGTTGCGGCGGCGTGGCGGTGGAGTGGGCGCGCTGGAACCCGCGGGGACAGGTTTACGCCATCGAGCGCCACGAAGAGCGCTTGCGCCAGTTGCAGCGCAACCGCGAACACTTTGGCGTTGTGCGTAACCTGCACATAGTGGCGGGACGGGCGCCGGACGCCCTGGCGGACCTGCCTCGCCCCAATGTCGTGTTCATCGGCGGCAGCGATGGCGAGATGGATACGCTGCTGCGCCACTGCTGGGAACAGCTTCCCCCTGGCGGACGCCTGGTGGCCAGCGCGGTCACCGAGGACAGCAAAAGCCGTCTGCTGCAGTTTCAAACGCGCCTGCAGGACGGCGACGCCGAATGGACGCAAATCGCCGTCAGCCGGGGGGAGCCCCTGGCGGGACAATTATTGATGCGGCCGCAATTGCCGGTCACGTTAGTCAAGTTCAGCAAACGGACATCTTCTTCATGACGACACCCATATCCACCGGCGTGTTTTTCGGCGTCGGCGTCGGCCCCGGCGACCCGGAGCTGCTGACGCTGAAGGCCATACGCCGTCTGCAGCAGGCGGATGCGCTCGCATACATCGTCAACAGCGACGGCCATTCCCTGGCCAAGCAAATCGCATCGCCACATCTGCGCACTGAGGCGCAAACGCAACTGCCGATTCGCATCGAAATGTGCAGCGACCGGCGACAGGCGGAACAGGCTTATGATGAAGCCGCCGCCAGCATCGCCCGCTTGCTGGATCAGGGTCTGGATGTGGCGTTTCTGTGCGAAGGCGACCCACTGTTTTACGGTTCCTTCGCCTATCTGTTGGCGCGTCTCGCATCGCATTATCCCTGTGTTTCCATTCCCGGGATCAGCTCGCCCCAGGCCGCCGCCTCCGCTACGCTGCTGCCCCTGGCGTTGCAGCACGAGAATCTGGCGGTGATCAGCGCCCGCTGTCCGGATGCGCAGCTTCTCGACGCCCTGTCCCGCTTCGATAATCTGGCGATCCTCAAGGGCGGACGCAAACGCAGTCGGGTACTGGAACTGATCGCCGCCACCGGCCGCACCCGGGACGCGGTGTATCTGGAGCACCTCACCCAGACCCAGCAGCGCGTCGTGCGCGACGTGACCACCCTGGATGACGAGCCCGGGCCTTATTTCTCCATGTTTCTGGTGTGTCGCCGCAAGGGGGCGCAATGACGGCGATTATCGCCCTGACCCCGGCGGGACGCGCCCTGGCGGAGCGATTGCAGATCTTGTCGCCAACGCCAATGGCGTTGCACTACAAGCCAAAACCCTTTCAGGAAACAGCGCAGAGCCTGTTTCAGCAGGGCGAGCCGCTGATCTTTATCTGCGCCGCAGGTATTGTTGTGCGCACCCTCGCGCCGGTATTGCAGGACAAGTATCAGGACCCGCCGGTGCTGGTGCTGGATGAAAACGGACGTTTCGTCATTCCACTGCTTTCCGGCCATGAAGGCGGCGCCAATGAATGGGGACGCCAGATCGCGGAACGCCTCAACGCCCAACTGGCGCTGACCACTGCGCAGCCCTATCTGGAGCCAGTGTATGCGCTTGGCATGGGGTGTGAGCGGCATTGTCCGCTGGAGGCGCTGGAAGATTTGGCGGATCAATGTCTCGCGCAAATGGGGCTGATCTCATCGCAGATTCAAACCCTCGCCTCCATCGATATCAAAGCGGATGAAGTGGGTCTGATCGAACTCGCCCGCCGCCGCAACTGGACCTATCAGACCTGGAGTCCGGCGCAGTTGTCCGCGTTCGAGGGACAGTTGACGCAGAAGTCCGACATCGTATTCAGGGAAACCGGCGTTTACGGGGTGGCGGAAGCCGCCGCCCTCGCCTCCGCCGCCCGACTGAGCGGCGCGCCAGCGGAACTGGCGCTGCCCAAACACAAAAACCGACGCGCTACCTGCGCCGTCGCCCGCAGCTATTCATCGCGGAAGACAGAAGAATGAAACGACTTTATGTACTGGGCTCCGGCCCAGGTTCGGAACTGATGATCACACCCCAGGTGGAGCAGGCCATCGCCGCCAGCAGCGATCTGGTGGCTTATGGCCTGTATCTGGAGTTACTGGGTGAGCGCACCCGGGACAAAACCTTGCACGACCTGCCCCTGGGCGAGGAAATCGAGCGCGCCCGGCTGGCGCTGAATCTGGCCGCCGCCGGCAAGCCCACGGCGCTGATTTCCAGCGGTGACATCGGCATTTTCGCCATGGCGACCCTGGTATTCGAGCTGCTGGAGCGTCAGCTCAGCGGCGCCGAAACAGGCGCAGACGATCATGACTGGCGTCAGGTCGACATTCAGGTCATGCCCGGCGTCAGCGCCATGCAGGCCGCCGCCGCCAGCATGGGCGCCGCCCTCGGTCACGACTTTTGCGCCGTGTCCCTGTCTGACTTGCTGACGCCCTGGGAGACTATCGAGACCCGCATTCGCGCCGTCGCGGCGGCGGATTTCGTCATCGCCTTCTACAACCCGGTCTCCCGCAAACGTCGCTGGCAGTTGGCTCGCGCCAAGGAACTATTGTTACAGCGACGTCCCGCCGACACACCGGTGATACTGGGCCGCAACCTGACCCGTCAGGACGAGCGCGTCAGCGTCTGCACGCTGGCGGACCTGGATGTGGAGCAAGTGGACATGCTGACCCTGGTGCTGGTTGGCAGCAGCGCCACCCGCTGTTTTCAGAATGGCGACAAGCAATGGGTGTATACGCCGCGAGGCTACGCCCGCAAGCTCACCCAACCAGAGAGCGTCGCGCCATGACCGTGTATTTTATCGGCGCCGGCCCCGGCGACCCGGATCTGCTGACCATCAAGGGGCAGCGCATCATTCAACGCAGCCCGGTCATTCTTTACGCTGGTTCGCTGGTGCCGGAGGAAATCCTGGCGCAGGCGGACGCTGAGGCGGAGATCACCGACACCGCGCCCCTGAATCTGGATGAAATTCTGGAACTGATCGTCGACGCCCATGCGCGCGGACTGGATGTGGCGCGGATTCATTCCGGCGATCCATCCATCTATGGCGCTATCGGCGAACAAATACGTCGACTGCAAACGCTGGCGATTCCCTTTGAAGTCATTCCCGGCGTCACCTCAACCAGCGCCGCCGCCGCCATGCTGGGCAAAGAGCTGACGTTATCCGGGGTCTCCCAGACCGTCATCCTGACCCGCTACGCCGGCAAGACGCCCATGCCCGAGCGGGAGAACCTCGTCTCTCTGGCGCAACATGGCGCCACTCTGGCGATACATCTGGGCGTCACCCGCCTGCATCAGATTGTCGAGGACCTGACGCCGCATTACGGCTCAGACTGCCCCGTCGCCGTCTGTTATCGGGTGGGCTGGCCGGATCAGCAGCATATCCTGGGCACGTTAGCGGATATCGTGGAGCAAGTGCGCGCCGCCAAAATCACCCGTACCGCGCTGATTCTGGTGGGACGAGTGCTGGCCAGCGAGGACTTCAACGAGTCTTATCTTTACGACGCAGCGCAGGCGCATATCTATCGCCCCAAGGTCAAACCGGCGACGCCGCGGAAAGTGCGCCGCACTCAGGCGTAGAACACAGTAGCGGCCTGGTCAGGCGGAAAAGACGTTCACCTGGCGACGCCGCTACTTTTCGCGGTTAAAAAATGCGACTTCCTTTAGGGAAAACGAAACATTCATCGCCACTCCCCAAACAGACTTGAAACCCACCGCCACAATGTGACAAACATCACATTTGTACATTAAACATATATAACTAACTCATCCCTGATCTCGCCTTCGTGAAAGTCTATTTTCACTTCCAGTTGTCCGTTCTTTCTTTAGACTTCTGGTCAGACAAAGAATGGACAACGCCAAGCATTTTCAGCCGTCACGAAAAAGAGATATAAATACAAAATTAATTTAATAACAGCAACTTAAACATAAATAAAACTTTTAAATAAGAAACATCTAATTAAATAAAAAGTTAATTAGTCAGGTATATTTAACGAGTACGACAAGAGTCAAACAACCTTTAAAGGTCTAACCCATAAGACCAAGCAACAATTACTTATAAGCCTCTTACCCGCCTATATTCAACGGATTTAAGAAACAGGTGTATAAATACCTAGTTCTCCAGCCAAAACAAGTTTGCTACCTTCGAAACAACGACGGATTAGTCCCGCGACAGATAACTGAACTCTATGTTTTTCCTTAATAAATACTTAGGAAAACCAACGGTGTTGGATCACAGTGGTTTGTCGCAACCAAGGAACTGAACCGCCGGACGGTATGCGGGAGTCCGCATCGCTCTGGTAATCCAATCTCATGCCGAACAGAGCGGGAGTTCTTCGTCATACCGGACCGCGCCCAGCCGCAAAGTGTAGTCGGTCCAGCAGTTTATTGATCAGTCTTGAGCGTCAGGTACGGTTGATTCGAGCGTCTTGAAAATTAGCGCCTGCAATCGGGGTCCCCTCCCCAGCGGGCGAGTTATCGCGCATTCAGCATTAAATAAGGAGAACTAAATAATGCCTAGCGATTTAATTTCGTACGACGAATGGATGAAGCGGACTGCAGCCACGGGCAAGCCACGCAGTCGCCTCCTTAAACAGCTGGACAGCCACATCAAATCCTACGAGATGTTCGGCGGCGGCGCCGAAAGATGGTATCTGAATCAGAAGCTGGAGGAGTGGAAGAAGAGCAAGGGTCCCAACGGCGAATGGCGTAATAGCGTGCGCAACCGACACGGCGCCATTGAAGAGCTCAGTAAAAAGATGGCCGGACAAGGCCCTGAGCTGAACGACCTCAAAAAGGTTTATCAACGCGATCTGGATCACGCCCGGTTGGGAGCCGTCTACCTCTGGTCCCACACACATTTGCACGACACGCTGATCAGCGCCTTCGCCGCCGGAGCCATCAACATTGCTTCCGCCGGCATGCGCATGCACTCGGAAATCCTTACTTCCCACGGCCATACAGCAGCAGCCCAGAGTTTGACCAGCAAACGGGTGAACATGGGCTACGTGATGCTGCCGGGGCAAAAGATCATCGAAGCGGTGGAAGGGTCCGGTTATCTGGCGGAAACCGGCGCCAGTCGTAATGTATTCATGAAAGCGCTGCACTGGATTGAAGACTATTGCCGCAAACTGGTGGATGCGTTGAAGTCCAAGTTCAAAGACAAGGTGTCGCTGTCCATGACCGCCATCAAAACGGTCATCAAGGCGATTGTAGTGAAGTTCGCCTCCTCCGCCGCTCCTTACGTGGCAGGCAGTATGGACGTTTTCAAAGGCCTGGTGAACACCACCGATCACGCCGTCACAGCGGTCACTACCTGGTGGCGCGGACGTGGCGTGAATGTGCTGGAAGGCCATCCCCAGGTGATTTGCGACGCCCTGCGCATGCAGATGTGCAAAGGCATGGGCGCGGGTCTTTACGATGCGCTCAAAGGCGCGTTTTCCGCTTCCACGTTCATCATCGGCGGCATTACCGGCGCGGTGATGAATCTGGTGTTCACCTGTCTGGAAACCGTCACCCTGTTCATCTTGCGTTTGCGTGAAATCGCCCATATCCGCCACTTCTGCAAAGAGGCGCGCTCACACTGGAACGTTTACATCGGCTCGGGCAAAACCCGCGGCGTGCACCAGAACCCCATCCGCTTCAAGGACTGGTTCGAAGGCTATGTGGACAAGTCCGCCTTGATCGCCGCCTTCACGCTGAACAGCGGCATTTGCGGCGACAAGATGCACTTCCTGAATATGTTCCGCGATAACGGCTATGTGATTTCTCAGTATGAGTTTGACCGTGGCGTGAAGTACGTGGATACGTTGAAAACCTTCGCAGCGGAATACATTGGCAAGCAGAGTTATCTGTTCCACTCCAGCGACAAAATGGTCAATGGGTTGCTGGATAACGCCAAGAACTTCAATAACGGCGAGCATGGCAAGTTCCGGGAAATCCTGCTGAAAGTAGCTAACGCCTGACGCTCATCAGGTCGGCCCCTGCGCCGACCTTTGTCCTCCGTCCTGTTCGCAGCAAGACTGCTAATTCACGTCCTGACCTCTCCAGATTATCGCCTGCCAAAGCCTTCCCCTACCCAGACTGTTTCATCTTGTTTATCAGCCTGTTAACGAGTAATTTTAGCTCTGCGTCGGCGCCTTCGGGTCGGTCCTGCTGTGTCCGCCGCGCAACCTCAAGTTCAGGAAGCATAATTAAAAAATAATAGGATCAAGTATGAACAAATCATTTTTGCCGATAATTCTGGGCGTATTGCTGGCCGCGCTGCATTCGCTGAGTTACGCCAGGAGCGAAGCGGGGTTCACCATCCGCGCCGGGGATAAGGAGGCGCACTGGAGCAAAAGCCAGTTACTGAACCATCCCGCCAGACAAGTGCTCAATATCCCCCTTCTCAATTATCCCGACCAAAACATCTCCATTAACGCCGTTCCCATCTCCATATTATTGCAGGACATGGACCTGACCGACGCCTCCGTGCTCATTTTCACCTGCCTCGACGGCTATTCTGGCGTGCTGGAGAAGAAGTATCTGCTCAATGACAATCCTGACGCCGCCCGCGCCTATCTGGCGATTGAGCCCGATGATAAGAAGTGGCCGCCACTGCCCAAGGGCGCTAACACGTCCAAACAAAGCGCCGGGCCTTTCTACCTCGTGTGGAGCAACCCGGAGAAGTCCGCCATTCCTCCTGAGTTCTGGCCTTATCAACTGAGTTCGCTGGACGTGGAGGATGACTTCGCGCGCATCTTTCCGGCGCTTTTGCCATCCGGCCATCTCGCCGCCAACGACCCCGCGCGCAAAGGCTTTCAGGTGTACAAAGCGCGCTGCATGCACTGCCATCAGATCAATGGCCAGGGCGCAGCGAAACTGGGACCGGACCTGAACCAGCCGATGAACCCCACGGAGTACTTCAATGAAACCGCGCTCAAGCAGTTCATCAAAGACCCCACCTCCGTGCGCAAGTGGTCCGATATGAAAATGGTATGGGTGAAGGACAACATCTGGGAAGACGAGGAAATCGACGACCTCATCGCCTATCTGAAGCACATGGCGGAGAGAAAACCGGATATGAAACAGGCCTCTAACTGAGGCCTGAGATAATCCGACGCGGGAGGGTTAGCGCCCTTTGACGATGTACATGCCTTCGCTGCCGGGACGCGTCAGCTTGAAACCAAAGCGGGTGTAGAGTTCCGGCACATCCGCCATCAGCGTGATATAAGCCCCGTCCGGGGCTTCCCGTTGCAAGTACTCCATGATGCTTTCCATCACTTTCCGCCCGAGCCCTTTGCCTTGATGCTCCGGGTCCACGGCGACGTCGACAATCTCAAAATTCAGCGCGCCGTCGCCGACTACACGTCCCATGCCGACGCAGGTTTCCTGCAGCATCACGCACACGCCGAACAAACTGCGCGGCAGGCCTTTCACCGCCGCGTCCCGGGGTCTTGGGGACAAACCAGAGATTTGACGTAAACGCATGAAATCATCCACTTCCGCGACTTTCTCAACCACTTCGTACATGCAACTTCCTTACAGATTCCTTTTAGTTTTAGACAACGTCGGACTTATCTCCCATTGCGCGACCAATGCCGAATCGTTTTGATTTCTTCCGCCGGTATGCCCAGGGATTCCAAAAAATCCTGATGCGCTTCCGGCGACATGGATTCAAACTCCACATGCCATTGCCGCATGGCCGCTTCATCCAACCCCACCGCCGCCAGCATGGCCACCCAGCCCTGCTTGTCGATAATACGGCTTTTCTTGCGCCCCCGCTCAGTCTTCAAAATAGTGGCGATGACCTGTTGCTGGGCGCGCAGGCGCTGTATTTCCCGGTTAATCGACTGTAGACGCTGCTCAAGAATAACCTGCACGCCGTCCTGGGGTTGCGCCAGCACGTCGGCAATGTTTTCCAGAGGCAGTCCCGCCTCGCGATAAAACGCGATTTTCTCCATCCTGCTGAAATCCGCCTCGGAGTACAGCCGGTAATTGGCCTCGCTCCGGGCGCTGGGACTCAGCAGCCCGATAGAGTCGTAATACAGCAATGTACTGCGTGATACGCCAAATTTACGCGCCATCTGACCAATGGTGTACATGCATCCGCCTCATCATTTTGCCGTTCAATTAAAGCGGTCATAACGACCGCTTTGTGTTTCTAGTCAGTATCCTACAGGGCCCGGATGCGGTTTATTTCCTCCGCGGAAATCCCCAACCATTCCAACAGGCTTTGATGCGCCTGCGGATAACGGGCTTCGAACTCCCGATGCCAGCGCCGCATTGCATCCTCATCCAAACCCGCCGCCCGCAGAACTTCCACCCATTGCGCTTTATTCATCACAGTATCGCTCATGATTCCTCTCCCGATAGTTCAGTGAAAAACGTACAGCTGCGCAGCCGACGAAAGCTACTTTGAGGTATGAAGTTATAGACAGGTCAAGGGAGGAGTCGGCTATTCTTTTCCTTAAATCATTTTCCGTTGCAAGCAGAGAAGATTAAACCTTGTGGACGCGCTCAACGCACTCAGTCTGAGCCTGATCATGCTCGCCCTGGCGGCGATTCCCAGCTCCAGCGTGGCGCTGGTGGTCGCTCGTTCATCCGTGTCCGGCTTTGCTCATGGCGCAGCGGTGGCGGCAGGCGTGGTTTGTGGCGATTTGATATTCGTCTATCTGGCGATTCTGGGCATGACGGCCCTGGCGGACACCCTGGGAGGGCTTTTTCTGGTCATCCGCTATCTGGCGGGCGCCTATTTGATCTGGTTTGGACTCAGCCTGATCCGCTCGCGATCGGCCCTCGACTCTAGGTTTACAGCGTCTTCAAAATCTCGCCTGACGACCAGTTTCAGCGCAGGTTTGTTGCTGACGCTGGGAGATGTCAAAGCCATATTGTTTTACTCAAGCCTGTTCCCTGTCTTCGTGGACATGTCATCCCTAACCGCGCCCGACATAACCGCCATCATAGCGATCACCGTCATTACCGTCGGCGGCGTAAAGCTCCTCTACGCCCGCCTGGCGCAAAAGATAACCGCGAGATTTATTAACAGCCCCATGGCGAGCGCGGCCAAAACCACCGCAGGCGCGGTACTTGTGGGGAGTGGGGCTTATTTGATTGTGAAGGGGTAACTCGCCAGAATTTGGCGCTCCGGGTGCAAATTACAGTGCAGGTCGACAACTGACTCGAACTGAGACATGCCCTTTAAACTCATAATCAGGTTCAGTTGAGATAATGAAGCTTAAATGTTTTTCCTGGATTAGCGCTGTGTTTTTAAATGCTCGTGTCAGTTCATCCTCAATCTTGACGCCATCCACCTCAAACTCATCCACCACCTGATAGTTAATAAGCGCACTCATACAGGTACAGGAGGCAATGCTGTCATGCAGCGCGACATCCGCAAGCAGTGTAATGCGGTCGTCGTCTTCTTGAACCTTCGCAGGCTTAAGTTCAAGACATGCCTCCAATTTATTGGAAAACTGGAACCGCTCAATGGAGAGATCCGCACGATGCCCATTAGCCTGACAGGCTCCAACGCTGCCTATGGACGTGAATAGAAAAAGTATTCGTATGTATTTACTCATTATTCTTTCTCCAATGCGGGCCCTGTTAATCCTATCAGGGCAGAGCCTTGGTTCCTCCATAGGTTGAAGTATAAGCGTACGCAATTTTCAGTTTCATACTCTCTTTAAAACCTTTTGAGGCGTACTGTTTTAAACGAGTAAAGAACCGTGTTTCTACTTCGATGCACCCATGCGAGAAACCTTTGACTGAGTCATGTAAGTAGAAGCCCCCTCGAAAAATAGGAGCACAAATGGCTTTCGTGGCACTATCTGCAGGCTCAAACCTAACTCTATGCAACCCCCAATTCGCTACATAAGGCTCGCAATCCAGGTAAGGTGTTTTCGCCGCACTCCCTCTCGGAATACTTTGGATCTTCCATGATGGTTGGAGAGCACATGTCTTGGGGTCAATACTTGCCGGAGATGAGTCCATCCATAACTTCAGGGTATATATCCCGGGAGGCACAGGCCCATGCTCTTCAACACAAACATGGGCGGTTGATTGAAAGTTCCCAATACTAGGATGGTTCATTCCCGAAGTAGCTTTATAGCTCTCAGAGGCACGCCCATCCCCCGGATCGTTCCAATGCAATTGCTTACCATCATACAAAAGTAACTCAGCCATGAGCACCTCAGAAAAACTTAGCTTAAATAATTTCTAGAACCAATTCTAACCACGAATAATAGAAAGGTTCGATCATCCAATTGCACGATAACATTACAATTTTTCCTGTATGAAGTTCTTTTGTTTATTTAAGGAGAATTCTTTCCTATCTCTGGGTATTTCATAGATATAGCCATAAAACCACTGTCGATTCCAGCTAAGCTCAAACGACAAGGATTTATACTTCGCCGACTTTTTACGGCGGTTTGAGCTACACGTTTATTACCAGGGAATCGATTATGTCACTCCAGCTTTACGCGCATCCTTTTTCTTCCTATTGCCAGAAAGTGTTAACCGCGCTTTACGAAAACCAGACGCCGTTTGAGTTCTGTCTGGTCGCTCACGACGATATGGCGGCGTGGCGACGGCTTGAAGCCCTGTGGACGATGAAGCAGTTTCCTGTGTTGGTGGACCAGGGGATAACTGTTGTGGAGTCGAGTGTGATCATTGAGCATCTTGATCTTTATTATCCAGGGCCTGCGCCATTGATACCCAAAGATCCTAAAGCCGCCCTGCCCGTGCGCATGATGGATCGCTTTTTCGATAACTATGTCATGACGCCGATGCAGAAGCTGGTATATGACCACATACGGGAAGAAGGCGCTCACGATCTACAAGGCGTTGCGGAGGCGAAGCAAAAGCTGGATAAGGCTTATGCCTGGCTAAATACCACCCTGACGGGACGTGAGTGGGCGACCGGGGATACTTTCACCCTGGCGGATTGCGCCGCCGCGCCCGCTCTCTTTTACGCTGATTGGGCGCATGCAATTCCGCCCGAACACACCAGTTTGATTGCATACAGACAACGACTGCTGACGCGTCCTTCCTTCGCCAGAGCCGTGGAGGAAGCCCGCCCCTATTGCAAAAACTTTCCTCTCGGCGCACCGGACCGAGACTAAAAAAGCGTTATTCTCCGGGCATTTACAGAATTAGCTAATCTTGCGGCGAAGAGAGTCGAGATATTTTACAACTTGTCTCCTTTCGCCTTTCTCCTATATGTAACAGACCATTGGATTTACGCCTGTTTAGGCTTTTCGGCCTAGTTTGTGCTGTATTCCGCTTCGTTGACGGAAGTCAGCAACATTGATGTTGATAAATGACAGAAAGGAGATAAAGGCATGAAGCCGAGTAAGTATCCAACCCTTATCGCAGCCACTCTGGCGCTTTCTCTAAGCGGAGCCACACAAGCCTACCTGCTGACCGGAACCATTTACGATCACGTCGCCTCTGAAGCCGACTTCGAAGACGTCGTCAGCGGCCTTAAACGAGGCATGCTGGCTTCCACATTAGGCTCAGACGGATTACCTGATTATATTGGTACGGGCGGCTACGGCGGCGTGCAGAGCGCAGCCAGCTTCGACAACTGGTGGACTGATTCCCACGGTTCCAAGTCCGTGGACTTGAATCTGGCGGACAACGGAAGCGGCATGTACTCGTACAGCAATTCCGCATTCTTCCCTATCGACGGTGAGCTGTCCGGCAATGAAGGACGCAGCCACAACTATCACTTCGCCATGCACCTGGAAGGCAAAACCTCTTTCAAGGAAATGGACCTGTTTGACTTCACCGGTGATGACGACCTGTGGGTGTTTATCGACGGCAAACTGGTGATGGACCTGGGCGGCGTACACGGCCCGACCAATGGCCATTTCAGCGGCTCTGATTTACTGGGGCTGGGTTTGGCGGAAGACACCGTTTACGATCTCGATATCTTTTTCGCCGAGCGTCACACCACTCAGTCCAACTTCAATATCACCACCAGCCTGCGTATTGAGCCGCCGACGCCTGTCAGCGAATCTTCCGTGCTGGCGTTGTTCATGACAGGACTATTAGGACTGGGCATGCGGAGATGTTTCCGCAAATAACAATGCGCGCATTCTTGCTTTCACTTAAATAACGCACTCAGGCGGGTTAGTCAGTGAAAGCCAGAAACGACAAGGGGGAGCCTCTGGCTCCCCCTTTCTTTATCCGGGCAAATATAGAAGTTAGTCCGCTAACTTACTCCGAGCTGCTAACCTCCTGCGCGAAGAGGCCCTTGGATGAATGCTGCACTTCGTACTCCACATGACTGCCTGCGCGCAGCGTTTTATAGCCGTCTTTTCTGATGGCGCTGTAATGTACAAACACATCGCCTTCGGCGCTTTCAATGAAACCGTATCCCTTTGCGTTATTAAACCATTTCACCATGCCGGTAGTTCTTTCTCCTGACTGCATGATCTCTCCCTTTCCATGTTTAACTATGCGGCTTTGGTCGCGCGTGCTTCCTTAGCCTTATTCCTGATTTCACTGCGGGAGGCGCAGAGGCCTTTCCCGCGCAACTCTGCCGTCGGCCCTTCCCGGTCCGAACGACGATTAGGAGATCGATTATACTCCCTTCCACAAAATTGGTAAGAGCCAGAATTCTTTTGTCCTCAAAAGATTGACTCACCGATTTCACAAATCCAGCATATAGATTCTGAAAATTCTTAAAACGGGATATTTTTCGGATGATCAGCCATATCGACCATATTGTCCTCACCGTTGCGGATATCGAGCGTTCCGTTGCGTTTTATCAGCGCGTCCTGCAGATGGAGCCTGTCACCTTCGCCGCGGGACGCCGCGCATTGAAATTCGGCATGCAGAAAATCAATCTGCAGACCCTGGGACAGGAAACCCGTAATCGCGCGGGCGTCGGCTCTGGAGACTTGTGTTTAATCACCCAGTGGAAACTGGAAGACGTCATCGCCCATCTGCAGGCGGAACAGGTCGATATCGTGGAAGGCCCCGTCACCAAAAGCGGCGCGATGGGCGCGATTACTTCCGTCTATTTCAACGATCCGGACCTTAACCTGATCGAAGTCAGCGTGTACTCCCAATAGGCGCTCGCAGTGGAAGCTTACTTCAGCCTGTTTTTCATCGCCTTTCTGGCGGCGACGCTGGTGCCCGCCTATTCCGAAATCATGCTCGCCGGCCTGCTCACCGCTGGCTACGATCCAGCGTTGTTGTGGGTGTTCGCCACGGTCGGCAATACTCTTGGCTCCGTCGTTAATTGGGCGTTGGGGCGTTATCTTCTGCACTTCAAGGACCGGCGCTGGTTTCCCTTCAAGGAGAAAAACCTGGGCCCCGCGCAGGGCTGGTTTCAACGTTATGGCGTGTGGTCCCTGCTCATGGCCTGGGCGCCTCTGTTCGGCGACGCACTGACCTTCATCGCCGGCCTCATGCGTATACGTCTGCCCATCTTTGTTTTCCTCACTTTCGCCGGCAAAGGCGCCCGCTACGCCATCATCGTCGGCCTGTTCGATCAGTTCGGC
The DNA here is from genome assembly GCF_029813005.1 of Hahella sp. CR1. Classification (NCBI taxonomy): domain Bacteria; kingdom Pseudomonadati; phylum Pseudomonadota; class Gammaproteobacteria; order Oceanospirillales; family Hahellaceae; genus Hahella; species Hahella sp. CR1. The sequence continues at coordinate 986,456 of NZ_JAPELK010000001.1, read as the reverse complement.
GCCTACTTTCAAAACACAAACTGGTTCTGAGGCCAGGCGTCGCCATAATTCGTCATTTTTCCGCTAGGTTTTCGCCCGATTAAGTAGAGATAATGCCTCACTGATATCTCTATCCTGACCTTCAGATACGCATGCCGCCAAACGCATTATCCAGAACATCCCTGTTCAGCCCGCCGCTTTATCGCATTGGCGTTCGCGTGATTATCGCCACCCTTTTCCTGTGGCTGTTCAGCCCTGTCCTGGCCTGGATAGGAAACCAGATGCTGACGCCGGAAAACGAGTTCCATGTCCTCGCCTGTCTGTTACTGGTCGGCGTAGCGATCCATGCTTACAGGAGAAAAACATCTTCTGGCCATGGGCTGGCGTTTCAATGGCGCATGCTTCCCTTCGCCCTGCTGACGACCAGCTGTTTTGCGTATCTACTCAACGAGTACGTCACCGGCATTCATATCTTCTCCGCTACGCTGATGACAACCGCCAGTTACGGCCTGCTGGGCCTGTATGTCGCGCCCAGTCTCTGGCGCAGCGCGTTGATCCCCTGCGCATTGCTGATATTCGCACTGCCCTTTGAAGGTTATCTGGATATTTATCTTGGCTTTCCCCTGCGCCTGCTGTGCGCCGATCTGGCTGGAAACTTACTCTCTGCGCTGGGCGTTCCTCCCATGTCCAACGAGTCCATCATCCTGATTGAAAACAAAGCGGCGGTGGTGGATCTGGCCTGCAGCGGCTTGAAAGGAATCTGGGCGGGTATGATCTTTTTCCTGCTGCTCACCTGGTTGGAGCGCAAGGCGCTGTCCTGGCGCTGGCTTGCCGTCATGATGCTGTTTCTCAGCGCACTGATATTCTTCAACGCGCTGCGCATTACCGCCCTGGTGTATACAGATCTGGCGCTGGATGCGCCGCAGGTTGCGGATCACATTCATACAGCCCTCGGCGCACTGGGATTCGTGCTCTCCTGCGCCCTGGCCTGGCTCGCTCTGATCTTGGCGCCGTCGCGTCCTCAGGCGGACCAGAACAATGCGCCATCATCTTTCTCCCGTTTCTCTGGATCAGCCTCGACGGAGCCATCGGTTTGGCGTCGTAACGGGGAACTCGCCATTGCCGCTCTCCTGGTTCTGGCGCTGTTCGGCTATACACCGCACCCGAAACAGACGCTGGCGGACGCATCGGTCGACCTGCCGGCGCCGCCACAGTTCGCCGCGCAGGCGGCTCCCTTATCCGACATAGAAGCCGGCTTTTTTGATCGCAACGCCGCCACTGCCCGCAAATACCTGTTTTCCTGGCGGGACATGCAGGGCAGTTTGATTCTGGTGCACAGCCGCTACTGGAAAGCCCAGCACGATCCCCGTAATTGCTATCGATCCCAGGGCGTCAGCATTGATGATGAGAAAACCTGGGTGCTGCCGGACCAAAGCGAGATTAAATATCTGCGCCTCGACCAAGGCGCCCGCTCCGCATTTTATTGGTTCCAGTCCGCCGACAGGCAAACCGCGGATTATTCCTCCCGCGTCTTTTCCGCCTGGCGTGAACCAGAACAATCCTGGGTGATGGTCTCCGTCGCCTGGAACAGCATGATTTCTCCCGACCTTGCGGCGCAGGCGACAGCTTTACTGCGCCAACATGTTCAACACATCCTGACCGGAGCTGAGGCTTCCGGCGCTGAACGGAGCGACAATGGAAAATAAGAAGTTACCTGTGTGGATAGCGGTCTGCTGCTACCTCCTGTTCTGGTTCTGGAACCTGACCTACGCCGTGCTTGCGGGCGTCCTGATCATTCCCCATTTCACCATGCCCGCGATCACCGGCGCCTTCATCGGGCTGCACAGCGGGTTCACCGCATTGTTCGCCACCCTGTTGGTGGCGATACCGGCGCTCTGTATCGGATTGGGTTTCACGCGTTTCCGGAAAAATCCCACCGCGCTGATCAAACTGTTTTACGGCGTGGAAATGCCCATCATCTTTATCATGCTGAGCACAATGTTCCTGCTGCGCGAGCTCAATCCGGGCGTCACGCATGTGCTGATCAATATACTGATCGCCCTATTCGCCTATCTCGCCTGTCTGTGGGGCGGCCTCCACACTCGTTTCCCCATGTGGCTGCGACTCAGTCTCGCCATGACCATGCTGTTGACTGGACTGTATTGCGCGCTGCTGCTCGCGCCGTTCTTTATTCCCGCCACCGCAGGCTTCTTCGAATTATTGGGAGAGATCAAACTAAGCCACCTGGGTGATATTTTTAACTATCTACTCTTCCTGGTAGCGCTGATATGTGGCCTGTCGACTTGCGTGGTCTTTCTGGCGCTCCCCTTTGTGCTGATTTTCCTTTACATCCGGGAGTTTCTGCGTGAATGGCGCATTGCGGACGCCAGTCTTGGACGCGCCAAAGCCGGCGCTATCACAGCGGGAATACTGGGGCTAAACGCCGTCCTGTTCGCCGTCCTGAATCAGCAGCCGCAACAGGAAACATTTGAACGCATGGCGTTCCTGGACCAGCAATTCAGACCTGGCGAAACGATCCCCAGTATTCCGCGAGAAGAACACGACGCCTTGCGCAAAGGGCTGATCAACGCCTATCTGGCGCCCTATCGTTATCTATCGACTACCGAAAGAAACAGCGCCGTGTATGACGCTTACCTGGGCGCTTTTGACGATGCGGACCATGCTTTGGCGAAAGTATCACAAGCCGTCTTCGACTTTTTGGCGACGCCCTTTCTTTACGATGGAGCCTACTTCCACGAGGATAAAGAGCGCGCCGCCCGTTACTACCAGAAATTCTTCGACCAGCCCATCGAAAAAGGAGAACCGGAGGCGATTCTAAACGCCCTCAAAGCCACCTTCGACCAAGGCAGCCCCGCTGCCGGACTGGTGGACGTGCTAAACCGGCATGTATTGATCACCAACATGGCGATCACGGTCGAGCCGCAAGACGACAGCGCGCGTATTCGCATAGTGCAAACCCTGGAGAACCAGACCTACAACAATCATGAGGTCACGTTCCATTTCAGCCTGCCGGAAGAAGCCGCGTTAACGGGCCTATGGCTGAGCGACGATGCGACGGATCTGGACAAGTTTGTCTACGCTGTGGCGCCTCGCGGCGCAGCGCAACAGGTTTACAACGACGAAGTGAGCCGACGTATCGACCCCTCTTTGCTGGAACAGGTCGGCCCCCGTCAATATCGTTTGCGCGCCTTTCCCGTTCCGCCTCGTAGAGCCGAGTACAACCGCTCCATGGGCCTGCGACTGGGTACGGACTACGAGCTCAAACCGATGTATTTAACGGTGGAATATAAAACCACCCTGGACGACCAAGGCGCCTGGCCATTGCCTCAGCTGTTGGAAAAGCGCAACGCCTATTGGAGCGATCGAACTCAACGCACTCTCAACGGCCAGCCAATTCGCACTGAAGAGGATGCATGGCTCCCCACTACTGCACCGATGTCAGCGGTCGTCCTGCGCAAGCAGCATGACGCCGTCGTCGCTGGCCAGCGCGTTCGCGCCGTTCCCCGCACCGGCGCTGATGCGCAATGGAATATCCAAGCATCAACAACGCCTTACGCCATTCTTATCGACGGTTCTTACAGCATGGGCGAGCAGACGGAAAATGTAGCGGCAGCGTTGAAGCAACTACAACAGCTCGATATCGCCCACGAAATTTATCTGTGCCATACGCGCTGCCAGCCCATCAAAACCCTGCCGGCAGCCGAAGAGTTTTATGGCGACAGTCTGCCCATGAACCAGTTAGCCGACTGGCGCAGAAACGCAATGCAGGATTATGAGGCGGTAATGCTGCTGACCGACGCCGGCAGCTATGAACAGGAGTCCCAGGTCTCATTCAAAGCCACCCAGATGCCGCCGGTATGGCTGGTTCACCTGGGCGGCGCTCTGGCTTACGCCTACCGCGACCAGACACTGGACTTGCTCAAGCAGAGCCATGGCGGCGTCACTCAATCGCTACCGGAGGCGATCATCACCCACCAGTTCCGGCATGGACGAGCAGAAGACGGCTTGTTCGCCATCACCCCTCACTACCTTTGGTACATGGATGAAAACACCAGCGCCGAGGCGGAGAAAAACAGCGTGCAAAGTGGGGAGGACTTCTTTTCTGCTATCGCCGCACGCCGTTGGCTGGAATATCTGGCGCAGACCCGCGACACCTCCGATGTCCAGGTGCTGGATCAATTGCACGCGATCGCCAAAGCCGAACATATGGTGACGGACTACTCGTCCATGATCGTACTGGTGGAAGAGCGTCAGAAAAAAGCGCTGGAGGAAGCGGAGCAAAAGGCGGATCGTTTTGATCGAGAGGTAGAGACCGGACAAGAAGCTTTCAGCGCCCCGATGGACATGTTCAGCGCATCTCCGGTTCCTGAGCCTGAAGAGTGGCTGCTGCTGGGACTGGCAGGTCTGATGCTGGCGTTCGCCGCCCTGCATCGCAGACGCCAGTTCACGCTGCAGCCCGCCAGTCTTTAAAACGAAAACGCCCGGCTAATCCCGGGCGTTCTCTTATATTTCAAATCAGTTTTATTTGATCAATACGGCAGCAGCATGCCAACGCCAAACAACAACCCAATCACGACAACCAGCACCAGCAGCGAAATACCAAACGCCGCCCAATTCGAGATCATGGCGCCGCCGTTCGCCATATGATGTTCAACATCATCTCCCTGGTACTTCTTGGCGATCTGCATCATCGCCACCAACTGTACGACGGTGAACACCACGTTGACGCCAGGAATATCCGGCACAAAGAACGCCAATCCAAAGATCACCACTAACGCCAGGAGAGAGAACACCAAAGCATTGCGGGCCATATCTTCACGGCCAAGCTGCTTGAAGTTGTAAGAAAGGATAATGCCGCCGGCCAGAATAGTGCCGAAGAACGTCGCCAGCCCTACTGCGGGCAACTTATACAGGCGGTAATCACCAACGGGTTTGCGGCTATTGCGGCCGTCAATAAGGGAGGATTCCGGGGTTTTATATACTTCTTCCATTATCTGCTCCAAAACTCTATGCATGAAAAGGTTGGCGCTGGAAACAATGGAGGACGACGCCCATCGCGCGCCAAAGAAATGAAAGCGATGAAAGTGACGAAAACCCGTCCTGGGAAATTAAAAACTCCCAATCAAACAGAGCAAATAAAAAAGCCCGGCCGAAGCCGGGTGCAAGATAGGGTAGGTCAACCCAGGAGTAACCAGACGCCGACAACGATCAAGCCGCCGCCGAACAAAACTGCCTGAACATGCTGGCCAAGACCGCCAGTCAGGCGCTTCACCAGCACCGCGCCAGCAGCGATCCAGGCAAGATGAGTACAGATATTAAGACAGGCCAGCATCGCCGCCAGCCATAGCGCCCGCGCCGTCGCCCCTTCGCCTTGAGCGCCAAACAAGGAGAACATCAGGACCACCATCACCCACCCTTTGGCGTTGAGCAGTTGGATGATCAGGCCATCTTTGAAGCCAAGGATTTTGGGGGCGGCCGGCTCTCCAGACAGCGCAGGGCGGAAAAAGCAGTAACCCAGATAAAACAGATAACAGGCGCCCGCGGTGCGCAGAATGGCGTAGCTTTGCGGATACTCCTGCATCACCGCTCCCAGGCCAAACCCCACCAGCAATGATTTAAGAAGAAACACCAGATCGATACCCGCCATCAAGGGCAATGAGCGCTTAACGCCCAACTGCGCGCCAGAAGCGGCGAACACCACATTGGCGGGTCCGGGACTGAAAACAAGGGGGAACATGACGGCCAGCCAGGCCGCGATAAAACTTAACGACATAGATTTACTTCCTGCATTGACTCCAAAGCCGCCTACAGTCTCGCAGAGGCGACCAACAACAGGCGCTAATCTATGACGGAAGGAGAGAAGGGTTCTTGTACGAAATTGCGTTTGGCGAAACTGCCGGGGGTCACGCCATACACTCGCTTGAAATTGCGATGCAGATGACTTTGATCGAAGAAACCACATTCCAGAGCCGCCGTCAGCGGCTCCATACCCGCCTCCAACAGCCGTTTGGCTTCACGGGTTTTCAGCAATATCAGAAATTGATGAGGGGTCAGCGCAAAGCGTTGCTTGAAGGCGCGAATCAACTGGAAGCGGCTCATGCCGGTCAGCCCCGCCAACTCTTCCAGGGCGACATTGCGACGCCAGTGGTCATGCAGGTAATCGCGAATCCGCAGACAGCCTTGCAGATCCTGAACGCGCCTCGTCTCTTGTTCGCCGCCATCGCCATGGCGCTGGAAAAGCTGATGCAGCGCCGCGGTCAGCAATGAATCCTGAGCCAGAGAAAAGCTCTCCGTCTCTAACGCCTGATGCAGTTCCAGCAACAACGAAAAGACAGCCGGATCATCAATTACCGGACCCCGCAGAAAGGGCGAGAAACCATTGCGATGCTCACGCAGCGTTTCCCGCAGCAGGGCTTCTTCGAAATAGAACATGCGATAGCGCCAGCCGCCATCGCTGGCGGCGAAGCCGGTATGCGGCTCCGCAGGATTAATGGCGACGATCTGGCCACGGGGAATCACCACTTTGCCGCCGCGATAATCCAGTCCCTCAGCGCCTTGCAGAATAACGCCCACGGCAAGCTGGTCATGCCAGTGTTTGCTGAATGAGAAACGGTTAAACGCGGCGGAAAGCAACTCTACGCCCTGCACGCGGGGGCTCTCCCACAAGCGGGAATATTCTTTCACTTAGGCGCCTTACTGCGTCGGGACAAGGCGTCGTAGATCACGCCGGCAATCGCGCCGCACGCCAGAGCGCCGGCTAACGCGTAAATGCCCAGCAACAGATACATCAAGCCTCCTCCCGCCACGCTGGCCGCCGCCGAAGCGCAGCGCTTCCAGGCGGGTGCAATAAAGGTCGCGGCGACAACCGCACAAACGCCTACCAGTCCGGCGCAGACAAACCTTACCTGACCCGGCCAGGCGTCCCAACCTTCCGCCAGACAATCCCCGCCGCCATACATTTCAGGATCACATCCCCACTCGACGCGCAGGTTGTAGTAGATAAGCGCCAGCAACGCGCCATAGAGGACGCCGGCCACCCAGGCCAACGGAGTGCAGAGAATACGGACAATAGCAGTAGCGTTCACATCACATCCTTTTCAGGCAGGTCCTTTCGACGCTTAACGCTTGCAAGGTTAAGTCTGCTAAAGATGTAAATCTCCGGCGGTAAAGTCAATACGCGCCCGCCACGCCGGTCGTCATTCACTGGGCGCGAGGTATTGGCGCGCCGTGAAATCTACCCGCTATCCGGCTTGTCTCCATACGCTTTTATTCCCCTGGCGATCTGCGCTCCCCCACTCTAAGAGGATGAAAATCCGGGAGATTTGGCGCAGAATGCGACTCATTAATCGAGGCGCAGGAGTACGCGCCGCCGCATCTTAAGGAACACTGCAAGAGGCCCCAACGTGCAACTGAATAAAATTCCCGCCACTGTCGTCACCGGATTTCTTGGCAGCGGCAAGACCACCCTGCTGTCCAATCTTTTGAAACAAGCCAACGGCAAACGCATCGCAGTAATCGTCAATGAGTTCGGCGAGCTGGATATCGACGCCGACCTGCTGCGCAATTGTCCTCTGGATTGCGACGACAACGCCGCCACGCAAACGGATTCCGGCATTTACGAACTCGCCAACGGCTGTATTTGTTGCACGGTGGAAGAAGAATTTCTGCCCGTGATGCAGAAGCTGGTGGAGCGCCGCGATCAGATTGACCATATCCTGATTGAAACCTCCGGTCTGGCGCTGCCCAAGCCGCTGGTGCAGGCGTTCAACTGGCCAGACATCAAGCAGTTCTGCACTGTGGACGCAGTCATTACCGTGGTGGACGGCCCGGCTGTGGCGGCAGGCCGCTTCGCTCACGACCCGGAACGGGTGGAGCAACAGCGCCAGGCGGACGATAGTCTGGATCACAATCCCAGTCTGCGGGAACTGCTGGACGACCAGCTCAGTTCGGCGGATCTGGTGGTTATCAGTAAGAGCGACTGTCTCGATGAAGACGCCCGCGCACAGGCGCTGCAACAAGTGCAGGCGAAGCTGCCGGAGCGGGTGAAAACCCTGTTCGTCGCCAACGGCGAGGTGGATTCGCAAGTGCTGATTGGCCTGGAAGCCGCGACGGAAGAGCGCATCGAAGCCATCCACACTCATCATGATCATCACCATGACCACGGTCATCATCACCGCCACGCCCACGACGATTTCGACTCCTGCGTCATTACGCTGGGCGCCGTGGACAGCGACAAGCTCCTGGCGATTACCCGCGACCTCATCAGCGCCAATACGATCTACCGGGTCAAAGGCTTCGTCGCCAACGGCGATAAGCCCATGCGCCAAGTGGTGCAGGCAGTGGGCGACCGCATCGCCCATTATTTCGACCGCCTGTGGGGCGCTGACGAAGACCGTAAAACCCGTCTGGTGTTCATCGGTCAGGGCATTGACGCCTCCGCTCTACGTGACGCCCTGAGCGCGGCGGAAGTCTGAGCCCATGCATCTGCTGGCGGCGCAACCAGGCGGTTTCAATGACGGCGAAGGGATCGTCGATCTGCAACAAACGCCAGCGGATCTGGTGATTCTCACCGCGGCGGACGGCGCGCTTGCGCTGCTCGCCCAGGTGGCGGAGACGCTGCCGGATGATTATCCCAGCCTGCGGCTCGCCAACTGGATGCACCTGAGCAAACCAGCGGCGTTCGACCTCTATCGGGACCAGGTGCTGGACCACGCCAAAGTCGTGGTGCTGTCGCTGCTTGGCGGCGCGTCTTATTGGCCCTATGGACTGGAGCAATTGCAGGACTGGGCGCGGCGTCCCGGACGCACATTGATTGTGGTTCCTGGCGATGACAGCGAAGACCAGCAACTGCTGAACGGCGGCAACGTCGACGCCGCCTGCGCTCATCGCGTCTGGCGCTATTTGCGGGAAGGCGGACGCGGCAACAGTGAGCAGCTGTTTCGCTATCTTGCGACCACTTTTTTCGATTGGAACCTGCCTTGGCTTGAGCCGCAGGTTATCCCGCGCACGTTGATCTATCATCCGCACATCGCCGACGCCACCCTGCAGGACTGGCGCGATGAGTGGCGCGCAGACCAGCCCACCGCACTGCTGCTGTTCTATCGCAGCCACCTGCAGGAAGCCAATACCGCCATGTTCGACGGGCTGATTCGCGTACTGCAGGAACAGGGTTTGAACCCGCTGCCGCTGGCGGTAGCCTCCCTGAAAGAGGCCGCCTGTCTGGAAACGGTAGATCTGCTGTGCCAGCACAGCGCGGCTACAGTGATTCTCAACACCACCGCTTTCGCGCTGCAAAACACCGGCAACGCCTCTCTCTCATCAACGCCCACTGACTATACCCATCCACTGAGTGTCGACGTCCCTATTTTGCAGGTGATTCTGGCTTCCAGCAGTGAAGTGGACTGGCGCGAGCAAAGCGGCGGCCTGCGTTCCCGGGATATCGCCATGCATATCGCCCTGCCGGAACTGGACGGCCGGGTCATCACCCGCGCAGTGGGATTCAAAGACTCCGATCACTACAGCGAACGCTGTCAGCTGAATGTGGTGCGCTACGCGTTACAGGAAGAGCGCGCCCGCTTCGTCGCCGAACTGGCGCTGCGCTGGAGTCGTCTGAGCGCCAAGCCCAACGCCCACAAACGTATCGCCCTGGTGCTGGCCAACTACCCCACCCGGGACGGCCGCATAGGCAACGGCGTTGGCCTGGATACGCCACGCTCCACATTAAACCTGTTGCGTGGCCTGCAGGCGGCGGGATACCCGGTGTCGGATATTCCGGAAAACTCCGCTGCGCTGATCGAACTGTTGCAGTCATCCATCACCAATAATCCAGATACCCTTGAACTACTGCCTTGCCATCAAAGCATGGCCCTGGCGGATTACGAAACCTGCTTCAATCGCCTGCCGGAGAGCTGTCGACAGACTGTACTGGAGCGCTGGGGCGCGCCGCAGCAAGATCCGAAATGTCGCGCCGGCAGGTTGATGCTGTCCGGCGTCCGCTTGGGGGAAACCTTCGTCGGCATTCAACCTGCGCGGGGCTATAACATGGATCTCGCCGCTAATTACCATGATCCCGACCTGATCCCGCCTCACAGCTATCTGGCCTTCTACTTCTGGCTGCGCCACGCCTACGAAGTCGACGCCATCGTGCATGTGGGCAAACACGGCAATCTGGAATGGCTGCCGGGCAAGGGCGTGGCCCTGTCGGAGCAGTGCTGGCCGGATATCGCCCTTGGCCCCATGCCGCATATCTACCCTTTTATCGTCAATGATCCCGGCGAAGGCGCGCAAGCCAAGCGCCGCGCCCAGGCGGTGATCATCGATCACCTGATGCCGCCCATGACCCGGGCGGAAGTCTATGGCGAACTGGCGGAGCTGGAGCGCATGGTGGACGAGTATTATCAGGCCATGGGTCTGGATGCGCGTCGAGAGAATCACCTGCGCCGTGAAATTCTGCAGAAAGCCCGCAGCGCCAACGTGCTGGCGGAGCTGTCGCAAGCTGGCGCGGAACCGGACGACGACGCCGTGCTGCAGGAACTGGACACCTACCTCTGCGACATCAAAGAGGCGCAGATCCGCGATGGTCTGCATTGCTTGGGGGAACTGCCGGAACCTGCACAGATGCGCGACACTCTGACGGCGCTGGTGCGACTGCCTCGTGGCGAACAGCCTGATGATCGCGGCCTATTGCATGCGCTGGCGGCGGATATGCAGATGTCCGTCAACGGCGATGCCCCATTCGATCCCCTGCAACCGCAAGCCCGCCTCTGGCTGGGCGCACGGCCGCAGCCTCTGGTTGCGCTGCTGGAGTCAGTCTGGCGGACGGAACAGCATACGCGGGAACGACTGGAATTGTATGCGCAACAACTGGTTGAGCAATATGTTCTGAGTGATGCGCCGATAACCGCGCTGCGGGACAGCCTGCCCGGCGCCTCAGTCCTGCTCGCCTATCTGCAAACCGTACTGAAGCCTGCGTTGCAGCGTAGCGCCGACAACGAGATTCAACACAGTCTGCGCGCGCTGGCGGGACGCTTCGTGCCACCCGGCCCCAGCGGCGCGCCCACCCGCGGACGTCTGGATACGCTCCCTACTGGACGTAATTTCTATGCCGTGGACAGCCGCGCGATTCCGTCCAAAACCGCCTGGGAGCTGGGTCAGGCGTCGGCGGAGCAAGTGGTGCTGCGCCACCTGCAAGAGCATGGCGATTATCCCAGGCAAATCGGGCTGTCGGTCTGGGGCACCGCCACCATGCGCACTGGCGGCGACGATATCGCGCAAGCCTTCGCCCTGATGGGCGTGAAACCGGTGTGGGCGCCTGGCTCTCATCGTGTGGTGGATTTCGAAATCATCCCCGCGTTCTATCTGAACCGTCCCCGCGTGGACGTGACGCTACGGGTGTCCGGTTTCTTTCGCGACGCGTTCCCCAATGTCATCAAATTGTTCGACGCCGCCGTGCAAAAACTGGCGGAGCTGGAGGAGCCCGGCGACAGCAATCTCATTCAGCGCCATATCCGGGAACGGGAGGCGCAACTGACCGCCGCCGGCGCGTCAGCGCAAGAAGCCAGACGACAAGCGGGTTTCCGCGTCTTTGGCAGCAAACCTGGCGCATACGGAGCCGGGCTTCAGGGCCTGATCGACGAGCGTTGCTGGGAAACGCCAAACGATCTCGCCCGCGCCTACGTGCAATGGGGCGGCTACGCTTACGGTCAAAATGAGACGGGAGAAGAGGCCTTCGGCGCGTTCAGCTACCGCCTCGGCCAGTTGGAAGTGGTGATGCAAAATCAGGATAACCGGGAGCACGACATCCTGGATTCCGACGATTACTACCAATTCCAGGGCGGCATGACCAACGCGGTCAGCGTGCTGCGGGGCGATGCCCCCAGCGTCTATCTCAACGATCACAGCAACCCCTCTGCGCCGAAAATACGCACGCTGAAAGAGGAGCTTAACCGGGTCATTCGCTCACGGGTGACCAATCCCAAATGGATCGCCGCCATGCAGCGACACTCTTACAAAGGCGCTTTCGAAATGGCCGCCAGCGTTGACTACCTGTTCGCCTATGACGCCACCACAGGGTTGGTGGACGATTACCAATACGCCAATGTCAGCGACGCCCTCGCCTTCGACGCCGCCAATCAGGCCTTTATGCGCGAACACAATCCACAGGCGTTGCAGGAAATGGCGGAACGTCTGTTGGAAGCGATGCAGCGTGGGCTCTGGCGGGAGCCAGGGGATTATCGGGAGCGTATGGAAGCGCTGATATTGGAGCTGGATGAGCAGGCGGAGGGAAGTCTGTGAGCAGCAGGCGCATCTACGCGCCTGCCGGATTAATCACTTAGTCGACCTTTTTTTCCATCAAAATCAGATTGTCTTTCCTGTCGATCAGGGCGAAGCCGTGACGACGGTACAGATTTTTTGATGGATTACAGACGAAGGTTTTCAGGCGGACGGAGGGCAATTCGCGCACCCAGGCGGCGGTGAACGCTCTTTGGATGGCCTGGCTGCCAACGCCGAGATTGCGGTAGGCGGGCAGTACGTGCATGTCGCGCACGATGCAGGCTTCTTCGTCAAACGCCAGACGCAACACCCCGACTTTCTCTTCACGATAAAAAATATCGTAATTTTCGTGGTCGCCCCAGTATTTCGAAACCCGCTCCGGCGTCCACTCCACTTCATACTTGTTGAAGTACTCCGCCATACTCTCGCGGATCACCCGCTCGGCGAAGGATTTGTCATCGGATTCTCGGAAGTATACGTCCGTGTTGGCGTTCATAGGGACAAAATACTAGTGTTGTTGCGGTTAATGGGCCGCCGATAATAGCTTTTCTGCGCCTGCAACGCCACTACCCCAGGCTCAGAGCCCTGAAAATTAAAGGGGAAAGCGGCTTTTTATCATCTTTACGGTCTAAAACATCATCGCCAATCTAGACTCTAAGACCTAATACCTGAACATCGTTTATACAATCAAGATTGCAAGAATCATCTGACTCCCAGCTCGACACGAGACGATTCGCACTCTTCAGCTTCCACTCTCCGCAGCTGATCCCGCTTGTGATAACGCCCCACCACCCAGCTCAGCACCACAAATCCCATCAGGGACCACAACAGCTCCCAGCCATTGAACACCCAGGCGCCGACGAGAGCGACCAGACAGTCCGCTGCAAACAGGGTCTGCCCCGCCTGCAGGTCGTAACGATGCTCGGCCCAGACCGCGACAATATTCACCCCGCCCAGGGAAGCGCCATGACGCATGATCCAGGTCAGCCCCGCGCCAATCAGGCCGCCAGCGATCAACGCCGCCAACCATTGTGGCGTGGCCTGTAATGCAATCGACGCCATCAGCGCATCGCTCAACAGACTGACAAAAGCGATAGCAGCCAAAGACTTAAAGGTGAAGGAGCGCCCCAAGGTAAGCCACGAAAGCACAAAGAAGGGGCAATTCAGCAGAAAAAACAAGCCGCCGAAACTCAGGGGAATCCAGTGTTCGATGATCAGCGCCCACCCGGCGACGCCGCTGACCAGCAAATGCGAACTGTTGAGAAAAACCAGCCCTAAGGCTACGAGGGCGCAGCCCTCAACGATTGCCAGACCTTTACGCCACTGCACGGACATCTACTGCTCCTGTATGTATGTGAGGATCGCTCAATACGCCGCCGCGTCGATGCCGGGATCGCCGGCGCTGGCGCGGGTTGAATCAAAGGGGGCTTACAGCAATATCCGGACCAGCGCCAGGTTTCGCATCCAGGCCAGATCCAAACGCTTAACAAGTACAAAAAACGATCAACGCAAAGCCTTAAGAGCTATAATTTAAGAATCCGGCGGACAAATAGCTTTCTCACTATTTATCCGCCTGCGCCTGCTCAGTCAGGCGCTGCCTGTGCGTTAAAAAGATGTAGGAGGGCGAGAAAATGTCTATTGCCTACCGAGTCAGACAGTACCTCAACAATCAACAGATCTCCTATGACGTCACCCACCATGTTTATAGCGAAGGCGCAGTACAGACCGCCATCGCCGCCCATGTGCCTTTTAAGAACATGGCCAAGGCCGTGGTGATGGAGGATCATGAAGGCCGCCATCTGATGGCGGTGCTTCCCGCTATCAACAAAGTGCAGATGAGAAAGCTGGGCTCTCTCGTGCAGCGAGGCTTGAAGCTGGCGGATGAGAAGTCCCTGTCTTCCCTGTTCGACGATTGTTCCCTCGGCGCCATTCCCGCCGTCGGGCTGGCCTATCAGATGGAAACCATCGTCGACGACGAGCTGCTGCGTTCAGCGGAGTTATATCTGGAGGCGGGTGATCATCGGGATCTGATTCATATGAATCATCAGCAATTCGAAACGCTGGTGCGGGACTGCAAACATGGCGACTTCAGTGCGCCTATTGGCAGCCCCTCCGCTTTTCACATGTTCGGACGTTGGTGAACGCCGCGCGGGCGCTTAATCCTGCAGCCAGATCAACTGGTAAGAGCGCCCGTCCGTCTCATAGGCCAGCACGATAAAATCTCCTTCCTTGGTGACCTTCACAGGCGTTTCCTGCTGCGTCAACATGGCCGGCCCGACACCGCCTTCCATATCCAGCATCCAGTTGGAGCCGTCAAAATACAGCAGGCCGCTGCCAGTGTAGATATCACGCAAGCCCTGGTCATCGTAGGCGTTGAGCTCCACGAAGATCTGGTATTGGTCGACCTTGAGCGCGTATAGATCCATTCCGCCCACAAGATGCATTTGTTTGTTGTCGCGGGAATAACTCATGAGTTCATAACCGCCCGCCGTTAATAACGACGTTTTCGCTTGAATGGAAACCTGCGGCTGACTTTCCGACTGCGCCACGTCGGCGATTTTGTTGGAGGCGTCAGACATGCTCTCGATCCCCGCCGCCGGCGCCGGTAACTGGTTGAAGCCATATTGAGTGTTGTTGGTCAGTCGTGGAGCTAGCGCCATCCCGACACCCGCCAGCAACAAAACCACGGTGGGCGCGTTGAAGTTCGCGTAGATGCCCGTCTGCCGCGCTTCCGCGCCATGATTGGCGAGCTTGCCCCCGAAGAACAAAACGACGCCGCTCAACACCAGCAACACGCTGGCGATGGTGATGACAGCATTGAGAGTTTCCATAATCCTCAGCCTTTATATTGTTATTGTCGCGTCGGCGCCGTTCAGGAACACATCATCGCCTGTCAGGCGTCAGACAATTCGCCACTGATAGAGACTCTTGGTGATGTCTTATAAATTAGTCCTTTTTGTGACACAGTTCAAAAAATAATCACATAGAAGGCCAATAACGACACAAAGACGCGGGAAACGGTTACGAAGGGATTACAAAGACGCGCTGATTGCAGAGACCTGATCGATCAACGCAATCTGGAACAAAGGCAGCTTACGGCCAGGGAAACGGGTGGAGTCGGAGTAGCCGATCAGAATGGCGCCAAAGGTTTCGTAAAACCCGGCGGCGTTGGGATCGCCCTGAATCATCATCAGGTGATAACCAGATTGATAGGCCCACAGCACCGCATGCTCCATCAGAGCGCGACCGACGCCCTGACGCATATAGTCCGGGCGCACGAACAACGCATCCATCTCAGTACACACCGGGGACAGCGCGCGCAAAGAATAGAAACCGGCGATTTCGCCGCTGCGGGCGACCGCCGTATATACCGTGTGTCGGGACATGTAGTCTTCGGAATAGGTCAATTCCGCGCGGCAGGCGTCCATAAACGCCTGGGAGTAGCCCCAGACCGCCTTGCTTTCCATGGCGATCTCACTCAATACAACACACTCTTCCGAGAAGGCTCGCCTAATCTTCATTGCCGATACTTCACACCAAACCTTGGCGAATCGTTAGCAAAACAAGCCCCAAGCCGGCCCGTCCGCAGGAAGACGGAGCGGAACGGACCGGCGCAGGCAACTCTTTAATAATTCGGAATTTTTTTGAGGGGACCCTATAGTGACACATCCGGGCCCCGGAGTCTTAACAATATTTATGCTTATTTCGCAATCCCGCCGTCAGCGTGGCGAATCCGGCCAACCCCATCAGCGCCAAAGTAGATGGCTGCGGAACATAGGTCACCGGACCATTGTGATCAATCACCCACAGATTGCCGCCCAAATGCGAGAACAACCAGCGAATGGAGGCGACGTCTGACAACAGCAATGTGAACCAATACGGTTTGACCACCGGTTCGGCGCCAATGAAACGCGGCGCCCGCGCCTCCACCTGAAACATTTCCTGCACGTAGGCGTCCAGCCAGTCATCCGCCTCTCTCGACGCTTGCGCCTGACGCGGCTCATGCGGTCGATGTTCACTCACTGCAGCGCGACCTTGCTTAGCCATTTCTCCCGCCTGGATTTGCGACGGGGTCCAAGTCGCCTCTTCCGCTTCCCCGATGACGGAAGCCTGCGTCATACCAGTCAATAACAGAGCGCCCAGAAAACCAAGAAGTGTCACCTTTCGCATTAATCGTCTCCTCTTACATTCTGCGGCGCTACAACGGTTCAACAAAAACTGCTGATAAGTTTTCAAGTTTCATACCAGAAAACCTGAATAACGCGGGCAATCTGAAAAAGAAAACCAATTAGAATAATTTCTCTTTTAAAAACAATGCATTGAAAGAAAATAAAAAAGAGGAAACTACAATCAAAGCCAGCTTCGAGGCGGGAAAAGCCACGGGAAGTCCTAGGCAAGACTTACAAAACCGTTGCAATAAAGTAACTGGACTTTGCGGAAGGCCGCTGAAAACAGCGGAAACGCCCGGCTTAGCCGGGCATGGGGCGGTTGCAATACGGAAACGCCGAAGGGACCAAAAGTGTCAGAATCCCTCCAACACGATCTTGCCAATGGCGGCGTCGCTCTCAATCAGGCTGTGGGCGCGCTTCAGATTCTCCGCATTGATCTTGCCCAGATTCTGCTTCAGCGTCGTGCGCACTGCGCCTTCCTCCACCAGCTCCGCCACACGATTCAACAAGCGATGCTGTTCAATCATGTCCGCGGTTTCATAGAGCGAGCGGGTAAACATCATTTCCCAATGCAGAGACAGGCTCTTGCGCTTCAGAGGCATGATATCGATCGGCGTGGAAGGATCGTCGATCAAGGCCAGACGACCCTGCGGCGCCAGCGCCTCTACAATGCTGCTGTAATGCTTTTCTGTATGAGTCAGGCTCGCCACATGAGTCACGCTGTCTATGCCGATGCGCTGTAACTCTTCATGCAAAGGAAGACGATGGTCGATGACATGGTGCGCGCCCATGGCCAGCGCCCAATCGCGGGTTTCCTGACGCGACGCCGTGCCGATGATCACTGCGTCAGTCAGTTTGCGGGCCAACTGCAGCATGATGGAGCCCACGCCGCCTGCGGCGCCGACTACCAGTAAGCGGGCGGGACCGGCTGAATCGCTCTGCTTGCCGATCTCCAGACGTTCAAACAGCATTTCCCAGGCGGTGATCGCCGTTAAAGGCAACGCAGCCGCTTCCGCAAAGCCGATATTGGACGGCTTGCGCCCGACGATGCGCTCATCGACAAGGTGCAGTTCGCTGTTTGTGCCGGGACGGGCGATAGAGCCTGCGTAGTAGACTTCGTCGCCGGGCTTGAACAGGCTGGCCTGATCTCCCACGGCTTTCACCACACCGGAAGCATCCCAGCCGATCACCTTGTGAGCGTCTCCTTCCGCAGAAGAACTTCTGCGCACTTTGACGTCTACCGGGTTAACCGCCACCGCCTTGATCTCCACCAACAGGTCGCGGCCTTGAGGCTGCGGGTCAGGCAGGGTGATGTCCAACAGTGATTCCGGATGATCGATAGGCTGCGCTTGCAGATAACCAATAGCTTTCATGTTCGTGCTCCTGTGAAGGTGAATTCGGGGCCGTAATGCGGCGATGAGGCATTCTCTCTCATTGACTGTTAACGAAAAACAGCCTATTAGTTGTTTCTTTTTCAAATATTTTTTGAAAATGTCCTCTATCAACGATCTTACCGTTTTTCACCAGACAGCTTTGCACGGCAGCCTCACCGCCGCCGCCCGCGAGCTGGATATGACCCCCGCCGCCGCCAGCGCCGCCATCAAGCGCCTGGAGCAGAGCCTGGACACCGCCCTGTTCGTGCGCTCCACCCGCAGCCTGCGCCTTACCAGCGAGGGGGAGAGTTACCTGCTTCACTGCCGCGCGGCGTTGAACGCCCTGGATGCGGGGCGCCGGGAGTTACTGGCGAAGAAAGGCGAAATCAGCGGGACTCTGCGCATCTCTGCATCTTCAGATTTTGGGCGCAATCTATTGATGCCCTGGCTGGACGAGTTTCAGGCGCAATACCCCAATCTCGTGCTGCGCCTGGAGCTGACGGACCGGGTGGCGGACATCAATCGGGAAAACGTGGATATCGCCCTGCGCTATGGCGCGCCGCCGGACTCCAACCATGTCGCCTTCAATATCGTGAACACCCGGCGCATCATCTGCGGTTCGCCAGCGTATTTCGAACGCCATGGCGATCCATTGACGCCGCAGGATCTGCGCCACCATAACTGCCTGCTGTATCTGGTGGATGAGCGCGCCTATGACCAGTGGGGGTTTCACGACGGCGACCAGCGCATCAGCGTCAACGTCAAGGGTGACCGCATCAGCAACGACGCCGAAGCCGTCCACCGCTGGGCCGTCGCCGGCGTCGGTCTGGCCAATAAGTCCATGCTCGACATGAGCGACGACCTGCTCCATGGCCGCGTGCGCGCCACCCTGAGCCAATACGCCTGCGCGGAAATCAGCATGTATCTGGTGTGTCCAGGGAAGAAACAGGTGACGCCCGCCGCGCTTTTGTTGCGGGACTTTTTACGGGAGAAATGTTCTGCGGCGTTGGCGGCGGTGGAATAGGCGTGTTCCTACTCCTGATTCGGCTTTACGCTCTGGGAAGCCCTTCGACAGGCTCAGGGCGAACGGAGTGGTGGCGTGAATAAGACAAACGTGCAGTATTCTAAGGTCCGCTCGGTATTCAGAAGTACGCTCAGTTATCAGACGATAAAGTTGAGGCTCCATCTTGCTGCATAAACCGCTAAGCTTATAAATAAAAAACCGCTTATCAATCAGGACTTCCTCTCGATGGATACGCAATGAGCCCAATCTCCCCTCGCCGACCATTCCGCTGGCTCGTCGCCCTTGCGTCGGGTTGCTGCGCCGAACTCGCCTGGGCCGAGCAGGAAGCGGCGTTGAGCTGTCAGTATGCGGAAATCCAGCCCGGCGAGGTGGACTTCGATAACCCTCGCGAACAGCTAAGGCAGGAGCTGGGGTTAGCCATCCCGGAGGATGCGCAGATTGGCGAGGTCTATGTCTTCAATCGGGAGATTTTTGACGCCACTGACCCGGAAGAAGATCACTGGATTTACCGCACCGCCAACGCTTTACATATCCGCACCCGTGAAGAAGCCGCCCGTTACCAGCTTCTGTTCAAAAGCGGCGATCCCTACGACCCGCATGTCCTGCAGCAAAGCGAGCGCGCTCTGCGCGATAAATCCTACCTGTACAACGCCTGGGTGCGGCCCTTTCGCGTGTGCGGGCGAGTCGTGGATGTCGCCGTGGTCACCCGGGACTTATGGACATTACTGCCTGCGCTGGGTTTCAGTCGTAGCGGCGGCGAGAACACCACCATACTGGGCCTGACCGACGAGAACTTTCTGGGGTATGGCAAGCGTCTGGCGTTCAGCCACAAGAAAGATGAATCCCGCACCGGTTTTACCGTCGATTATCAGGACCCCAACCTGCTGGGCTCCCGCTGGACGTCCCAGTTAACGCTTTCGGAAAACAGCGACGGTTACCGCCGCGCCGCCCAGTTTGTGCGACCCTTCTATAAAGTCGGGGCCAACTGGTCCGGCGGCGTCGCCTACAACCGCGAGCAACTGACTCAAAAACTTTATTACCGGGGCGATAGCGTCAGCGAGTTCAAGCTGCGCCTGGAGAGTTACGGCCTGTTCAGCGGACACTCCATTGGCGGCGGCGCTTTCAACGACCATCGCCTGCTTTACGGCTACGAGTACGCCCATTACGACTTCTCCGAAGAAGCGGGAGAAACGCCCCCCGATCCCTTTCCCGAGGACCGCATCCTCAGCTATCCCTGGATCGGTTATCAGTACAGTGAGGACCTTTACTTCCAGACCTACAACTTCAATCAGATCCAACAGATCGAGGATATTCCCACCGGCCTGCAGTTATATACGCGACTGGGCTGGTCGTCGGAATCGTTCGGCGCCAGCGAGGATCAGTGGGTGCTGAAAAGCGGAATCAGCCGCGCGCTGCTTGCGGAACGCCTGCAATTCGCGGATATCCAGTTCGATCAGAGCGCTTATTGGAGCCCTTCGGGGGACCGGATGGAGAATATGGTCCTGGGTCTGCAAACCCGTTACCTGCGCACCGAATCCAAGCGTAAGAACAGCTGGTACGCAGCGCTTAATCTGGCTTACAGCAAAGGCCTGACTTCAGACTTGCAGCTCACTCTTGGCGGCGATAACGGCCTGCGTGGTTATCCTTTGCGTTATCAGACGGGGGATCGCAGCTTTCTGCTCACCCTGGAGCGGCGTTACTACTCCAACTGGCATCCGTTCGAACTGTTTCGCCTGGGCGGCGCGGTCTTCGTGGATATGGGACGGGCATGGTTTCCCGGCGAGGATAACGGTCCCAACAACGGCGTCCTGCACGATGTCGGGATCGGTCTGCGCCTGACTTCCAGCCGTATCCAGGTCACGCGCGTCCTGCACTTGGATATCGCCGTCCCGTTGGACCGGGACGAAGGCGGCGGAGAGGAAATCGACGGCGTCCAGTTCCTCATCCGCGGCCGGCAGACGTTCTAGCGCGGCTTAACTGCCGATGACTCCGCCATCGTCTTTGGTGATGATGACGGTGGAAGCGCGAGGACGCGCGGAGCCGCCGTCCGGCCAGTTGCTGGTGTAGCTGCCGTCGCCGTTTTTGCTGCCCGGATGCTGGACATTGACGAACATGGTTTTCAGGTCCGGCGTCGAGGTCACGCCGGTCACTTCGCAGTCCACCACGCCGGTGAAGAAGCGACGGATCTCGCGGGTGGACGGGTCGGCCGCGAGCATCTGATCGTTGCCGAATTCTTCCGTGCCGCCGGTGTCGGTCTGAATCCACAACACGCCGCGTTTATCGAACCACAGGCCGTCCGGGCTGTTGAACTTGTTGCTGTCGTCCAGCGTCACCAGCGCCGCGCTCTCACCCGGCGTCGCCGTGCCGGCGGGACCGCCCAGCACAAAGATATCCCACTGAAATGCGGTGACGGAATCACTGTTCTCGCGCCAGCGAATGATATGGCCATACTGATTATTGGGACGTGGATTCGCCGCGTCCACCTGGTCTTCCTTACGCTTGCTGTTGTTAGTCAGCGTAAAGTACGCCTCGCCAGTCGTGGGATGCACTGCGCCCCATTCAGGACGATCCATGGGCGTGGCCCCGACTGAGTCCGCCGCGGTGCGGGCGTTGATCAGGATATCCGCCTGATCCGCGAAACCATTCGCGACAGTCAGTCCGTTTACGCCATGAGACAACTCCAGCCATTCGCCGCTGCCGTCATCGTTAAACTTCGCCACGTACAGCTTGCCGTCGTCCAGCAGCGCGCCGCTGGCGGTGTCTGCGTAATAGGCTTGATTGGACACGTACTTATAGATGTATTCGAAACGGGAGTCGTCGCCGGAATAGCAAACGATCGGCTTGCCCTCTTCCACCAGACCGAAAATGATGCCTTCATGACCGAAGCGGCCCAGAGCGGTGCGCTTCTGCGGCGTGGAGGTCGGCTCGAACGGATCGATTTCCACAATCCAGCCGTAGGTGTTGGGCTCATTGCGATAGTCGTCCACAGCGCTGGCGCCTTTGCTGGAGGCGTCGAAACGTTCGTAGACATCCACGCCCGCAACGGTGTCCCAACCATAACGGGAACGGGTTCCCACACCATAACGGGAGAGATTGCGCGGCTTGGGATCATCACTACTTTTGAAGTAACCCGCCCAATTCTCTTCACAGGCCAGATAGGTGCCCCAGGGCGTATACCCCATGGAGCAGTTGTTCAGCGTGCCCCGCGCCAGGGTTCCGTCGTTGCTGTGTTTAGTGACGGCATAATTGGTTCCGCGCACCGGTCCACGCAACTCCATGTCGGTGGCGCCGGTCACGCGACGGTTGTACTGGCTGCCGTGGACGATATCCCAAACGCCAGCGGTTTTCTTGATGTGAATAACGCTGACGCCATGGGCGGCCACTTCTTTATGTACTTCCGCTTCAGGACGGACGCCGCCGACTTCGGTCGGGCCGTCAGGGTGTAGGAAGTCCGGCTCGATGTATTCGTGATTCATCACCAGCAGGCCTTCTTCGGAGTTGGAGCCGCCCTCTTTCACATCGATGGGGAAATAGTGCATGCCGTCATGGTTCATGCCTACCTGTTGCTCCTGATCGGCGCCGGTGTTGGTTCCGTCGCCCAGATAGTCTGGCAGCGCGCCGGTCAGCGGCGTGCCCCAGGGAACAAACGGCGTCGCCGTGTAGCCAGCGGCCACTTTCACTTCATTGGCCACACTGGTGGCGATCGCGGTGAAGCCCAGCAAAGGGCCCTGGTTGTCATCAGGGTCGCCGCCGTCGTTGTCGTTGCTGCAACCGATCAGCGACATGCCCAGCATGCCCGCCAACGCGGCGCTGACGCCGCCTTTGATGACGGTGCGGCGGGCGATGCGGGTTTCAAGCACGGAAGCGAAAGGGCGGTTTCCGGAAAAGTTGGTGACTGGATCAATTCCGGAGTTGTCGAATTCGAATTTTTTTATGTCGGACATACTCAAACCTCTTCTCATCAGAGTTCACTTCAGAACGCAGTGGGCCAGAAATACCGGAAAGAGGTGACAGCATGGTTACAATTAGATTTCATTACGGGAGAGGCAGTTAGGAGCCCTTCTCGTTCGATATCGGCGATACGCCGATTTTATGACGCCCGGCTTGACTCGGGCGACATGGAAGACCTTCGCTCCGGGTAGCGCTATTGCTCTAAAACCATAGAGGTTTAACATTTCATAAATTTACGGCGATATTCGCCGTAAAAGTTAATAAGGGTAAACTCTGTATAGTTGTGTTAGTTTATAAAGCATAGAATTTACGGCGAATATCGCCGTATATTTAGCAAACTATAAACCAACAAAGAGATTTTTGGGCTTGGATAAGGGTGTTACTTTAAAGGAAAGCGTAACGAAAGGCGCCTATAAGCAATTACTTAGAACGCTCCTGCCTTATGGCATGTTAGCCACCAAGAAGTGGCTAGCGGATCAAGGCTTAAGTGCTCATGCGCTAGACAACGCTGTTAAAACCGACACTTTATTATTGTTGGCTACAGGCGTTTATAGCCAGTATTCCCGCTCTTTGAGCTGGGAAGGTGTAGTCGCCTCTATGCAGCGCATGGAAAAAAGTAAAGGGGATAACGTACCCCCTGTTGTAGTCGGTGGGCTGACAGCCCTTTCTTTGTCTGGCTTATCACAATATCTGTCATTGGGCAGTAAGCCGCATATCCATTTATACGCGCCTGGTAAGTTACCGGCGTGGCTAACACGATTGTCGCTACCTGTAGAGCTTGAAGGACACAGCACTATCAAGCTATGGCCTGAAAGCCTGTTAGCCGATAAGACTTTCATCAAAGAATATGAGTGGACAGTGGAATTGCCGCCCGTATATTTCTCATGCCCAGAGAAGGCCATATTAGAGTTGTTGACGGACTTGCCAGAGGCGCTGACGTTTGAGCATGCCGATGAGCTAATGCAGGGACTAGTAAACTTATCACCTAGAAAACTCGATATACTTTTGAAAGCCTGTAAGAGCGTAAAGGTCAAGCGGCTGTTTTTCTGGCTGGCCAAACGTCAAGCCTACCCTTGGTTTAGCAAGCTGGACGTCGAAGACTACGACCTGGGATCGGGAAAGCGCGTTGTCGCTAAAGGCGGCAAACTGGATACAGATTATCTAATCACCGTACCGTCACATATGGTAACGGTAAGTAAAAGTTAGGATCAGGGATGGATAAAAACAGTAATTATTACAAACAAGTGCAGCTATTGATGCAGGTTTTGCCATTTGTCGCCAAACAAAAATGTTTTGCGCTCAAAGGAGGTACGGCAATCAACCTCTTTGTAAGAGAACTTCCGCGCTTATCTGTTGATATTGATCTGGTCTATCTCCCCATGAAGGGCCGTGATGAGGCTTTAAAGGATATTTGTGATGCATTGGGTGCAATTAGCGCAGATCTAAAAGCAGCGTTTAAAGACATAGAGCTAACAGAAGCCTATAAATCAAAACGCGATGCGCTACGTCTGATAGTTGCGCGAAATGGCATACAAATAAAAGTCGAATTATCGCCGGTATTGCGGGGCACGGTTTACGAGCCACAACTGATGGAAGTGTGCGCTGCAGTAGAAGATGAGTTCGGCTACGTCGAAGTGCCTGTGGTGGCCCTAGCTGATCTCTATGCTGGAAAAATCTGCGCGGCATTAGACAGGCAGCACCCAAGAGATTTGTTTGATGTTAAGTGGCTCTTGGAAAATGAAGGGCTGACGGATGAAATACGAAAAGCCTTGCTTGTTTATCTATCAAGTCACAATCGACCAATAGCCGAATTGCTCAGCCCACAGTATAAGGATATATCGGCCATCTACGCAGGTGAGTTTGCAAACATGGCCGAGACGAATATTCCTCTGGAAGAGCTGTTGGCCGTTAGAGAGCGCTTGGTTGAATTGATTCATCAAGGACTAACTGAAAGCGAGAAAGGCTTTCTGCTTTCGTTTAAAAACCGTAAGCCCGATTGGGAGCTACTTAACCTGAAAGGTGTGAGTGAACTTCCAGCCATTCAGTGGAAACAGATAAATCTGGCTAAAATGCCAGATAACAAACATAACCAGGCTTTAGAGAAGCTAAAAGAAGTTTTGGGCATGTGACTTGTGGCGCCAAGACATCCAAGATTTTGCTTTCCAGCGGCTTTTTCATGGACTTCAAGCCATCCTGAAGCTCAGGCTCAAACTCTCTATTCATGCCTCAAAGAGCAGCATGCAACACAAGGCGCCGAGGCAAAAACTACTTAAGCCCGTATTTTTCCTGCAACGCCCGAATCGTCTCTGCAGGCAACGCTGACTTTTGGCTATCAAGATAGACGGCGGCTTTGTCGCGACGTTCCATGCCGACCAGGGCCTGCACAATGCGTTCGGACAGTTCGGGGTCTTTGTGCAGTTGCGGATCGCTTTCCTGCGCCGTCACGCCAGCCTGGACGACGGTGAGGTAGTCTTTGGTCTCCAGTGCGGCCTTGCTTAGCAGCACGTAGCCTTCCAGCGTCAGTTCGATCTTCAGGGAGGTCGTCACCGCCTTCACCGCGTCGTCATAGCGTCCGCTGGCGTAGTAGGACTGCGCCAGGGTCAGTGGAGGAACAGACCAGTCGGGGTAGGCGTTGATGAGTTTGTTCATCAGTGATTCCACCGCTTCGAACGCCCCCTGCTGAATGCCTATCTCGGCGATTTTTATGTAGGGCCAGCGATTGCCGGGATCGAGTTTGACGCTTTGGTTAAACGCCTGCAGCGCGGCTTCGTTTTGTTGCAAGTCCTGGTAGATTTTCCCCAGCCAGTATTCATAACGGCCGTCTGTTTCGCCCAGTTCCGGCTCCAGCGAACGCCAGTAATCCAGCGCCTGTTGCGGCGACTTGATTTCACTCAGCTTCTCCACATAGGCCAGTACTTTTTGTTGATCAACGTCTTTCTCAACGCCAAAGGTCGCCGCAGCCCACAGCAGCGCAAACAAAGCCGCTATTCCGCGCAGACAAGAGACAGCGCCGATGCGGCTCAATGTCATTCTTTTCTTCATGCACTACTCCGTTTGTAAGTTCTCCGCGTTCTGCGAGGGACGTCGCCATTCGATTGGCAACTCAGACACAGGCGTCCTCGCTTCGCTCAATGGCGCATATTCAATACGTATCCGCTCGCCTTCAACCATAATTTTGGTCGGCGCCTGGTTCTCCGCACCCTCGGGCCCTCTGTCGATATCAACATTATCAATGGCTTCGGAACTGACGCCACCGCATTGATCGTAGGCGAGTTCACCGCGATACAGCGTCAAGAACTCAAGCTTATCCGCCCACTCTGACACGACATAATAAAGCTGATAAGCGTCGCCGTTCATTTCTTTGGAACTCAGCAGGCTGTATTGATCTGGAATAAAACATTTATCCGGTTCGCGGGTCGTCCAAAGATACGCCAGCGCCGTTATCGCCAGGAGCGCCAATATAAAAATGGTCAGAGACAGGTACTTCAGAAACTTCCACACGCTTGCTTACGCCCTTTGTGTTTTATCGCGCCGGTGAGTATAGGGTTAGCGGTTTGGATCAGTCTTTACTGGGGGTCTTTGGCTCTTTGGGAGGCCCTTCGACAGGCTCAGGGCGAACGGAGGTATTTAGTGGCCCGGTGGGCGAGAGTATGTGGAGTTGGGTGTTGTATTGGATCAGTCTTTATGAGGGTCTTTGGCGCTCTGGGAGGCCCTTCGACGGGCTCAGGGCGAGCGGGGGGTGGTTTATGTCTCCCTTTATTCGCGTTTTTTTCGTCTGGGGTCAGCTGCTGGCTATTCCCCTGTTCGAATAACTTTGGCATAAAGGCGCTGGTTTTAATGGGACAGCTTATCAGGAGTCTGACTTGCACTATGTCGATATGAGTAAAGTGGTGGAAACTTCCGCTTACTTAAAAACGCTTTCACAGGATAAAGACGATTTTTCCGAGCTGCTGCGCGCGGCGGGAGATGAGCTCGCTTTCTACAATTGGTGCGAGGGGATCCTGCAGTCTTATATCGGCATGTATACGCCGGGCATTCTGGGGGTGTTTCTTTTTCAGATTCGCCCGACGCGGCCGGAGGTGGATGAATGGGTCTGGGTGATTACCGGCGATTTGCCCACGGCTTATATCACCACGGAAGACGCGCCCAATGCCGCCTGCGCTTTGGATGGCTATATCGGAGCTATGGAGGAGTGGGTGGCGGCGGTGGAGCAAGGCGAATCGGTGCAGAATCTGATTCCAGTGAATGCGCCGCCAACGCCTGAATACGCACAAGCGTTGAAGGTCAGGCTGGAGCTGCTGGATCAACATATTCTTGCTGATTATCAGGATGATCTCGCGCAAACCGGAACGGCGGAATCATAAAGCAACGTCTGGAAGTGGGGGGAGTTGACGCTCTGGAAGGCCCTTCGACGGGCTCAGGGCGAACGGGTTTATCCCGTATACCCGCCCCGCGTTCTCGCTTGAAGCGAGGCAGGTGGGCTTAGACGTAGACTCTGCTCTCTCCGGTCCCAAACGCATGCAGCGTCACAACCCGCTGAATAACCTTGGCGATTTTCTTCCCGCCTTGGGCGGAGGGTTCAATGGGGGACTTGGCGGAGTAATCTCCCACATCCTGACAAAGATTTCGCAGATCAATGACAGGGAGCCGTCTGGCGATGGCTTCCTCCAGAATAATCTCATTGAACAGCGCCAGCCCGGCCAACGCTTCCGCCCCCAGGCCCGGAGTGTTGTTGTAAACGGTGCAGACCACCAGATTCGGGCTTTTTTCCAGCAGGGCTTCCAGCATGTTGCTGTAGTTGGAGCGAAAGGCGTCGCGCTCCCGGTCCATCGCGCGCATGGCCGCGCCGACGGTGTTGACGCGGGCGTCCAGAATGTTAATCACGCTCAGGGCGTCATTGCCGCCACAGCTCACGATGACGTGAGAGGCGTCGTCGGGAAAATCCACCAGTTGCTCCGACACATCCGTGGTGATGCTGCCGTCCACCGCGATCAGGGTCACCTTCACGTCGTCCCCAACCGCCGCCTGCAATTTCTCGACAACAGAGTCGCCTTCGTCAACGTAGGATGCATTATCAAAAATGGAATCGCCGACCAGAACAATATGCACCGGCGTATTTATCGCGCTTGCTTTAGCCATAACCCTGCTC
The DNA here is from genome assembly GCF_029813005.1 of Hahella sp. CR1. Classification (NCBI taxonomy): domain Bacteria; kingdom Pseudomonadati; phylum Pseudomonadota; class Gammaproteobacteria; order Oceanospirillales; family Hahellaceae; genus Hahella; species Hahella sp. CR1. The sequence goes on along the minus strand of NZ_JAPELK010000001.1, from coordinate 958,517 downwards.
AACTCGTCTCTCAGATGCCCACTACTAAAAGCCTTTTCCTTGTTCTCTGCTAAAAACAGATAGCCCACTATTCCCGGTTTAACCAGCGGCCGGAGGATTTACCCTTCGCGAATGCAGCGTATTTCTCAGAATAAACCGCCAATCACCAAGCCAGCTTTCTATACAGCTCCACCCTCAACATGGATAATTTTCCGCACAAAGCGAACCGCTTCAACCCGAGTATACGCCGGGAAAGTAGAACAGGAAAAAGTGAAATTTAATGACATCGCCGACAATTGCAAAGCCCATGTGGCTATCCGGGACAGAGTGTAAAGTCGGCATTCTCTATCTGGTGGCGATCGCCTACCCGGCGGGGTTGGTTTATGACGCCATGTATCGCGCATACGACCGCCAGAGCAGCCAGACCCGATGTTGGAACGGCTTCGACTCCCCTACCGCTGAAGTAATAGGCTACATGCCCGTCAAAGACGCCTTACGATACCTGACCGGCGCCTATTACATCGAGGAAGACTACCAGGCCGACGCCGCCATATTGCCCTGGCGCGACGGCGAACCAGACGCCAAAGCGCCCCAGATCGCCGCAGCCCCGGGCTCCTACGATATCCTGACCTGGGATGAAGAGTTCGGCTGGAGCACTCCCATCGCCTACTGTCGCGGGCATATCCCACTGGATGTATTTCTGAACGCAGTCGCCAGATATATTCCGTTGACCCGCAAGACTTGCTGTCGGCCTTAACGTTGCACTGTCAGGACACAACAACCCAATGACAAAACACTCCGCTTGGATCATTCACTTCAAAGCCTACATGGATGAGTTTTCGCTTATGAATTTGGACGGATCTGAATATATCGCGGGCATCATCATCGTCCCGGGAAATTCAATGAGGGCGGCGCTGGATGCGCTCGATAATTATCTGAGCGAGAACAGAATGTGGGTAATGGACGTTTCCAAATGCGAACGGTACGTTCCTGAAAACTTTACCGCTCCAACAAAAGAAAATCAGGACATCATAGAAGTCGCAGAATTCGTACTCGTCGACCAGCAAGCGGAATTCGTCACCGGCGCCAGTTCGAAAGTTCTGGAAGAAGAAGGCGAAGCAACCTAGCGCTGTTACTTCGCCGACTCCAGGCCAGCATTAGCAATAAACCAGACAGCCTCTTGCTCTGAGTTCGTCGAGCCATTCCGGCATTTGCAGCCGTTCTGACCAGCGCAGGTCCAGTTTGCAGAGGTTCTCCAACGACAGGATCGATTCAGGCAGCGTTTCCAAGCGATTTTTTCTGAGATCCAACAGACGCAGTTGTTTCAGTTCACCGATGGCGTCTGGCAGGCGCTCAATGGGGTTGTTGCGCAAATCGAGTTCTTCCAGTGACGCACAGCCCCTGATTTCATCAGGCAACGCCGTGATCTGATTGCCCTCCAGGAATAACTTACGCAGCTTGGTTGAACGTCCAACCGTCTTCGGCAGTTCAGTTAAGCAATTGTTCTGGAGGTACACTTCTTTCAGCGTTCGGGACAGGAAGAAAGAATCCGGCAAGGCGGCAAGCCCGCTGTTATACAACCTGAACTCCACCAGTGACTCAAAACTGAAATCTTCCGGCAACGCCTCCAGTGGGTTATCGCTCAGGTTAAGGTAAAGCAGCTTATCCAAACGCGTCAGTGAACCCGGCAGCGCAGCAATCTTGTTGTTGCTGGCGTATAAAAACTCCACGTCACGACAGTTTGCAATCGAACCCGGAATCTCGCTCAACCTGTTGTGCGCAATATCGATTAACTTCAACTTGGTCAGATTGCCAATCTCACTGGAAATCGCCGTTAATTGATTCTTACTGACATTCAAATCTTCAAGCTGAGTCAGGCTCCAGATCTCAGACGCAATCTCCGCGATTTGATTATCGAAGACGCTGAATTTTTTCAGGTTAGCAGCGAGTCCAATAGCATTTGGGATTTCGCTAATCCTATTTCCGTTCACACTAATTTCCCGTAAGGCGGAATAGTCTTCTATGACGGGAAACGATTGCAGCGATTCATTATTAACTGAAATGACGTTATTCACTTTTAGAGTTCCATGAGCTAAAAGGCGTATGGGAAAGGTAAGCGTTACGATAGCGTCGGTCTTCAGTTACCTCAAGCCCCAGCCAGTCTGGGGAAATAAAGGACTCATCAACACTATCAAGCTCTATTTCCGCCATCATTAATCCCTCATTTTCACCATGAAATACATCGACGGACCACTCTTTATGCGCTACGGACACTATATATCTGGTTTTCTCTATCGGAGAGCTATCTATAGCGGACACAAATAAGCGGTCTCCATCCGCAGCAGGAATGGCGTACTCAAACTCCTGACGTACGATGCCAGACTGATTGACTTTTATGGTGAGGTAATACTTTTCGTCTTTATTACGCAAACGCACTTCCTTAGTGTCGTCCAGAAACATATAACCCTGCCGGATTTTATGTACTGATTTGACCTGCATAAGATGCGGCTCAAAGCGCTCGACAAGAAACTTCCTTTCAATTTCCAAGTTATCCATTTTCATCCCTCTTGGGTTGCGACTTCTCTTAATTTCACTTCAAGCCTTACATACGAGAGCAGGCTGAATATCAGGGCTGCAACCGCCACCGCGGCAAAAAGATACTTTAAATTATCCCAATCGCCATTAGCGACAAACAGAGAAGCGACAATAGGGCCAAAAAACGAGCCAAAGTTGCCAGTATGAATATAGCCAGACTTAATCTCGATCATGTCATGCTCATTGAAGGCTACCAATGTCACCAGGGAGAAAACTGCGCCTTCAAACACGCCGAGAAACAGAAAATGGATGCAGTAATGGAGCGGAGATAAATTCTCCGTATCAAACAGGTAGGCCGCGTTAACGCCAATAAAAACCGCCGAAATAGCGATCATCAATAGCGGAGAGACGTTCCTGCTGATCAAATAAGAAGTCACCAGGACGGAGAGAACCCCAAGGAGGGTGCATATGAAAATAATTGAGGTCGCATAATCAATGCCTTCCGAGGCGTTCTCGGAAAGGAAAGAAGTAATCATGGACACACTTGAGATATACATCAGCGTAAAGCACAGAAACACCATCATGATGAGCTGATAAGGTCTGTGCGTCAGCAGCCTCTTGTATATGGAGAGTCCAAAACCGTCCGTATTCGCCTGGACGGGCGCAGCCTCGGCAGGCTTGTGGTAAACGCTCAGGTAGGCCGCCAGTAAGCAAAGGAGCATGAGTGAGTGCGCCAGGAACACGGCATCCCATGAAAAAATCGAGATAATATAAGGAAAAATAACGTTGGCGGCGGCGAAACCGACCCCAAACACAGCCCCCCATAACGCCATCACGACATTGGTGTTGTTCTTACACACTTTGAACAGGAGCGTAGGAATGGCGATCATCATCAGGATATTGGTGATCCCCTCCACTACCCTCAGAAAAACGAAAGCATATGATTCTGTTGTGAAGTACATAGCCAACGAAGCCAGAGACGCGACCACCAGAGACCGCGTCACAATGACTTCTACGCTTAGTTTTTTTACAAGACTCGCCAGATAAGCCCCAAAGAAAATGCCTATAAAGCTGATCATAGAAAGAATTGAGTTGGCTTCGACGATAGTCATTCCCATGTCTGATGAAAGATAGGGAACAATAATTGGGAACTTCGAGTATTGAAATACAACAACCACTCCCAACAAGAACAAAAAGGCAACCTTCACAAAAGAAACTCCTTTTCTACTTAGTAAACAGTAGGACTAACCCATACGCCATGCACAAACCAGTCACCAAATGATTGTATAGGCCGCTCTTTATATTATTATAAATCAGCTTTCCTACGCTCAAATAAACAGCAACCGCCATGACTGGATAATAGTAATTTAGAGAACGAATATCCTCGCCCAGGATAGTGAAGATAACAGTTAGCTGCGCTATAGCAAAGATCAAATATCCATACGCTATATTGCTACGCACTTTTCCCTTATCACTGTATAGATTTGAAGCAAGTATGGTAAGCAAAGCGCCTCCCATATTAGTCAATCCATGTATCAGCCCCATAATTGGAATATATGAGAAGAGAAAACGCGAAGCAAGACGGCCCATAAAAGCAGATGCTTTAACAGATAATCTCGAAATAGCCGTCAACACCATTCCCACACCAATCAGCGAGTATAGTACACTGGGCTCATCAAAACTAGCGGAAAAATATATCCCAATAGCAATGGTGGGAATAGATAATAATGGAAGGGTTAATTTCAGCTTATCGATTTGACGCCATGAAGTGCTTACTTGCACCGCACTGATGACTAAAGAGCAAGGTAAAAGTATAATTAACGTCTCTATAAACCCATAGCCCAGCATGAGTAGCGTAGGCGTCCCAAAAACCAACAAACCAACGCCCAATATAGATTGCACGATAGAAAATATTAAAACAACAATCACAACATCCATAACCACACTCCTTTATTTTACATCTATGCATCCGCTTTATAGTCACTCGCCACTTTGGTGACACTTAAATCATCCAAGTTAATTGCGCATAGATTTCCTCCCCAAACACAACCGTCGTCACAACATATGTAATAATCACCAATGGTCAAACCCAGCGCCGCCCAGTGACCAAATACAATCTTGTATCCTGCGTTTCTCTTCACATCTCTACACGCATACCAAGGGTAGAGATAATTGGGTTGAGATCCTGGCGCACTATTGAATAGGGTATTCATTTGGCCATTTTCATCTACAAACTTGACCCTGGTTAGCGCCTGTGCGGTATATATAAGATTTGATTCAAAGTCATTGTTCAGATGATCAGGCAACCCAATGCTATACATCTTGCGGAGAAGCCATTCATACCCATGCTCCGCTACGGATTTCTCCAGTAACATCACCTTTTTCCTGAGCTGACTGACCGGCCAGTTAAGCGGTACGCCCGCGTGCACCACAATGACGGCGCAGCCCTCATCCCAATGAGCAAATTTGGAGTCCTCAAGCCAGGCGACATAGTCCTTAACTCTAGGGCTGCGCAACAGCCTCTCCGTGTTATCCAACTTCTTCGGCGGAGCCAACCCATAGTGCGTCGCCAGAAGTTTCAAGTCATGATTGCCAAGCACCTTAACCACTGCATCGCCATACTCCATAAGCCGTTCTATTACTTCTTCGGAGGCGGGACCTCTACCAACCAGGTCTCCAGTAAGAATGAGCTTGTCATGGAGTTGGTTGAACTTAATTTCACGGAGCAAACGGTCCAACTCATTCGCACACCCATGAATGTCTCCGATGATATAAGTGCTCATGATTCCCTAACTTCCACTGTACTCCACACTTTTAACTCTCTCATTAAATCTACCTCCCTGATCCCTTCCTGCTCACAGCCAGACAGATGTATGGCGTTTCTTGATATGTTTATATCAATCCCGAATTTATCTTTATTTCTGTACAGAAATCCTCTTAATGAGCCTGGGTGACTTTCTTCCGGGTTCGTACTTCCTTGAAGAAAAAACTTCAATATTTCAAAGGGCGAATCCGAATGAAAAGTAAAGAAGATAGAGCGGCTTTTATCCGATATAAAATGACTAAGCTGAAGCGGGTAAAATCCATTGGCCAGAACTATTCTTCTTCCATCCAGGTCTGCTTCAACAACATAAAGCCCCTCTTCAATACGAACGGCTGGCTCACCACGACGCCAAAGCGCCATTAGGTGTTGGCTAGAGTAGCCTAAACTTTGTAACGACAGACTTCCGTATACCTCGCACTCGGAGCCGGATAGCACAACAATGCGCGTGTACAGCTCTTGATTTGCAGCGAACTCATTGGGGGACATGGATGCGTATACATAGGCTTTCTCATATACGCCATTTATCAAGTTATGTTCTTTTAAATAGCTGCCTGGGAGAATATGACAGCTGTCAATGCAAACACTGTATTTATCACAAAGCAGGTGGAAGTATGAAAATACCGCTTCGGTATTAATCAAACTATTCGCCAATTCCGGCTTCAAAATTATCAATCCATTTGAATCATCGAAGCCTGATTTTTTGTATAAATGAGATTTATGCTTGCACTTTATCTCCCTGAAACAACTCTGCAAAAATCCATTTTTACTCATAAAATTTAAGTCACCATTTCCAATGGCAGATGATTACACTCATTAAGCGCATCCAAGTGCCATCTAGAGCGACGCCATGTAAGTATTGTTAATGAGCAATTGTTTATCTTGTAGCAAACGGTGTCTGTACTATGAATCACTCTCAGAATAGTTTTAATCACACCTCCATGAGTAAAAAGGAAGACACCCTTACTTTCATTATTCGTAAGCTGTTTGAACACATCTTCAACAGTGCGCCTGAAATACAGATATTTTTGGCTATCGGAAAGTAACCGCTCATGTTCCGCCGGATGTGCGAAACCTGGCAGCTCGCTCGCCACATGAAAACTTGCTTCCTTCAATCCGGTAGCAATCGAGTAATTAACGCCAGCCGCGTTTACTGTCTGCACAGACCGAATCAACGGACTGCTATAAAACACGTTCTCCGTTTGGTTATCGTTAACGATTGCGGACAGCCTTCCCCCGAGCAGCAGCGATTGCCTGACGCCGAGTTCAGTAAGGGCGCTATCCTTACTGGCGCTCTCTCCAGTTTGCCACTTGGATTGACCATGCCTGATAAGATGTATTTTCATTATCTTCCCAAAGGTCAGCCGGACACGCATCGCGTCCGGCTATCGCCAGTTACTCTATTCCTAACGCTTCAGCCGCGCGCTGATACTTGATGTCATAGATAACCTTTGTTGAGAAACGCTGCTTCAAGCTATCCACCAGATAGTCAATCAGCTCGATAATGCGCACATCTTCAGAGATTTCTTTTTTGATTCTTGGATATATGGAGATTTCCACTTCCTGGAAGAAAGCCTTTCGTTCTCCATTAATATCCTTTCTGTAATCCATGACTCTGGATCGATCCAATGAGCAACGGAGTACGTCATACTCGTCAATTCGAACAAAGAACGTAGAACGGTTACCAAAGAGAACAACAGCTGGCTCCAGCTCATCGCCAGCGATATTAAACTCTCTGAACAAATACTTACCTGGCTGATCAAGCTCTTGATCCTTGAGTAAGTCTTTTACAATTTTGACGGACTCAGGACTGTATGGAGCCTCCTGAATTTGCTTTTTCTTCTCGTCCTGAAAAACATGACGCCGATCCAGCCTGTTACCATGCTCATTTTCCGGCATTTTAAAAGCGCAGAAAGCATGAGTGACTTTATTGCATGAAGTCCGTAAAAGCGCACCTGTCGGCAAGAGCTTATAATCTTTGGTGTCGTAGTAGACGGCGGTATTTAGAGGCGGATTATCCCTGACGCCTTCCTTTTCCAGAAAGCGCACGCCGTTGATGTATTTCGCCGCATCTTCAGCCACGAAGTCCAGCCATTCAAAATACTGCTCATCCGTCACGCCGTTCATATCAACTTTTACAGCAAGTTGATTAAATACGTTATGGCCCTTTTTTACTTCAAATACTGGTTGAGAGTTATCTATCTTCAGACTTTTCATGCTGATTCCAAAATCCTTCTTAGTTTATTTTCCAATTGCGCCGGGCTCATCATAGGAGTGTTATGCTCCTTGCCACGATCGGGGTAGAACGTGTTATAGGTATTTGTGAACTCCCTTTCTCTTGGGCCGCGCAGCACAAAGGTGCATAACGCTTCACCTTTTTCAGGAAAATTAACTCTGTGTGTAACGAGGTAATTCAGATAGTAGGTTTGTCCCTTAACATATTCCGTTTTAGCGATCTTGTTCAGTTGGGCTTCGCTTTCAAAATCACAGGTATGAATATTTCCTGTCTTTGAAGGCATATACTTATATTTACGGAATGTTTTCAGCTCTACTGACTCTTCATCCGCCTCAATGAAATTATCAGAAGAGAGTTTTCCTCTGAAAATATGAGACCAAAAGCTGAATCGATGATTATGAACCAACTCTTCATGCCTTTTAGAGTCGTCCAGATTTGGGTTCCAATTGTGTAGGGTCAACCTGTACCCTCTTGGGTCAGGGTTATCTACTAGTACTATTTTGTCGAAGTGATTGACGTGCTCGTACGAACGGCCCGCGATTTTCTCCAACAATTCTTCAGAGTCCAGAATCTCCAGCAGCATACGCTCTGGGATATTTTCTTTAACAAGCCCCTTCATAAAATCCAGGTTAGACTTTATGGTCTCGTCAGTACTCACATCCTTTGGTAGGTCAAGTAGTCTCTCGGCTACTTCATCTATAATTGATAGCTCTGTTAACTGCACAATATTCCCTTAACTTAACATTGGCGCTTTATTATTTAAAAAATAAAACGCTAGCTTACCTACATCCATATTCAAAAATATGGCGTCCATAGATATCCGCATCAGTAGCGGGCGGAGTGTATTAGATATAAACCCCTTATATAAAAAGGAATTCAATATGTATTATTATCATCTCCTTCGTGAAGCGTAATGTCCCTGCTTCGTCAATGAGTGCATTATATAAAAGCGTAACGACACATCAGTGCAATGACGTTGAATTTATGTGATTTTCGTTATTATTTTTATGCATCTTTATGCCTTCATCTATATAAATGAAGGCAAGCATTCGAGATGTACAGGGTTTGGAAGAAGCAGCACAAAACTTGCCCAAGCTTGTTGCCTCCTCAAGGAGGAACCCGCAAAAAGGCTAGAACGACTTATTAGAATTAAGCGCTGAGTCTGTCAGCCACGTGACGATGTTTTTCAGGCGAACGTCACCCCGGAACGAATCTTAGTAAAATCTCTCCAACTTTCCCGATGCAGCGCAAATCAAAGCGTGGACTTCACTCGCAGACGGCCGATGCGTGTATCCAATACCTATCAAGAGCAGAACCGAAGACGCTGACATCAATACCGTCAGCCCAGCTCCTACGCCAAAGAGAGCAACCAATGTTCCCGCCAGTATTGGAACTGCCATAGTTCCAAACGTATTAATCCGTTGATTGAGACTGTTAGCACGAGAAAAAAGAAGCAAGAGCAATAAACCGCAACATGCTGGCGTTAACCGGCATCCGAATTATTTCTTCAGGCAATCAATCTATTAATTTCACCAAATATGATCACCTATCTCCTTTCATCACCCACAGATTTAAATACCACAACAATATATCCGCACAAAGATTCGATAAGAAATTATTGAATAGTTCACAAGCTGGCTTTCTATACATTGTATTTTAAAGGCAACATAATAGGGCTTTCCATTGATGATAAGCCCAATGAATATCGATGCGATCGGCTCCGAAAATACTATGAAGCGTTACCCTTTTCACTAATGAAGAATTCTTTCAGTCCAAAGTGGAAGCAAGGCGAACCTGAGCAAGGAGGGGTTTATTACGTACTCGCCGTTCAGTATCCAGCAGGCCTCGTTTACGACATTAGTTTCCGGCAGACTGACCCTGGTGGCGACAGCTATTGGGTCGGTTTCGATTCTTGCGCTGCGAGAACACTTGCCTGGATGCCCGTCGCTGAGGCTATTGCGCTGCTTACAGGCGTACTCGATCCATCAGAGAAGGTAGAAAGTCCGGGAGCTATCATCCAGTGGCGATACGGAGAGCCTGACCGTAACATCTCCTCTCTGGCGGCCCTCAGATATATGTACGATGTCATAAGATGGGATAATGATTACGGCTGGAGCGTACCCTTATCCCACTGTGACGCTCACATTCCGCTTCGGGATTTTCTCGTGGCAGTGAGTAAACACATTCCATATAACCTGGCGGATAGTAATCATAGCGCCACCATGAAAACCGTGTTTCTTCCCGACGAACTCATTGCACAATTAAAAGCCATTGCCGAAAGCGACAACTATCCTGAAGTGACGCGTATTCTAAACAAGCCCTCACCCAGTGATATGGAAACGGCTGACACTATGACTGCGATTAGCCTTACCCGTGAGGAAGCTCAAGCGCTTGCAAATGTAGCGATAGTTGAGCGTATGAAAGCGGAGTTGAAGTATCCCTACTGGAGTGATGACCATCCCAAGTATGATGAGGCTCATGAAAACGAGTTCTTTGAAATCCAGGCAGGCTTATTTGGGAAGCTCATTCATTACTTAAATGAGTTTGATATAAAGACAAGATAATGACATCAATGCAAGCCGTTAGTTTTTCTGTTCTCATGCTTATTACGCCTGTCGCTTTTTGTGCTGAAGAAGCCCAGTGCCACTATAAAGCTTCGTTTGTTAAGGAGGCGGCCGTAACAGATAGCAGTGTGGCGCTTTCACACTGGAGCACAGAACGAGACAGAAAAAGCGATGAGTATATAAAGCGACTTTATCTTGTGTATAAAAATGGCGATATCGCCGTTATAGAACACAAATACTGTGACATGTATAACTTTGAGGTCAGTTATGCTTTCTACAGTCAGAATCCAGCCCCCACAAGCCAGTCCATTGGGCAAATCATCGCAAAGCATGCTCAATACGCTCAGCTCACGCCATCCTATTCGCCCTCGCTGAGCAGCATAGTGACATCCGAGTTGGAGAAAAACGCTTTTGATGGTCAAAAGCCTCTCTCACTTGGGTTGCCTCAAGAACCACTCACCTTCGACGACTTTGTCGAATACAGCGTTTCCTTTTTGCCGAATAAAGAAAGCAACATCCTGCAATCAAGCCTGAGCTTTTATATGGGCATTGGCGGAGCTGATTAAGCCCGATTCTTGGGGTATGAAGTGGCGGCTCTGGGGCGCTGTTGGATGGCGCTTTGCTTATCCAACCTACGGTGATTGGGAGTTAGAGACTACGTAGTGCTCGTCAGCGGATTAGATAAGCCCAAATGGAGAAAAACGCCCTGCCTATCGTAGAGGTTCAGGGCGTTTTCAGGATTGAGCAATGTCAGCGGCTTAGTAGTTAACTCCCGCTTGGCAGTGGGGCGCCGATGGGTTGCATGTCGAGGAGGATATTTTTTGCTTCTTCTTTCCATTGCAGAGGCAACGAATAGTTGGGGAATCTGAGCGCCAGAACCGCCCCCTCATTGAGTAGAGCGCGCACGTTTTCCGGCATTTCCTGGTCCAGTTCCGCGCAGCCTTCGGCGTTTACTAAACCACTGAAAGCAAGCGATTCAACTTCGCCCAGTGCTTTGTGCGCTTCCAGACGCCAGCTCGAATTTTCTCCGATGTTGAATTGCTCTCCATGAGGCTGACTGAATCCCAGTCCGCAGGCCTTTAGAATGATCGGCAGTGAAGGGAGAGGCTGAGCTGTTCGTTTTTGATCACGCAAGAATTTCCCCCACATCAAGCGGGCTTCAGGCGAGTTCAGCGATATGTAGTTATAATCATCCGGCTTGCGCAGGGCCTCCAGCCGTTTGAGGCCTTGTTCCAGCTTATCTATGTCGGTTTCGTATCTGAGTTCCTCTTCCAACAGACTTCTGGCGGGCTGGCGGGCCGCTTCCAGCCCTAGCAGGGCGGCTTTCTCGTAGTGAATCAACGCCTGTTCTCTATCGCGCTCTTCCTGACCCCATCCCATTTCCGCGATGCGGGCCAGATGATAGTGGGCCACCGGCTCGTCCTGCGCCGCGCTTTTGGTGAAGGCGGATTGGGCTTCCGCGTAGTTTTTCTCATCAAGCATTAGCACCCCATAGTTGGTCCATGCCTGCCTGAGGTCTCTGTCCATCCCCTTCTGCAGCCACTCCACCGCCTGCTTTCTCAAGGCGGACGAGTCAAAACCATCACGTTCTCCCGGCAATAGATGCCTGGACATCTGGTAAGCGCGCACATATTGCCGGGAAGCTTCGAAGTCATATCCTGCGTCCGGCGCCGATTCATGCGCCTTGGCGTAGTAATCGCCGGACTTGAGAATGTTGGGAAGCACGCCCGCCACGGCGTACACAGAGGTAGGATCGGGCTCGTTATACGCAGCCGCGAGGTTAATATACGTAGGCATCTTCAACCCCCGCTCCAATGCTTCCTGCAAAAGCGGAATAGCGGCCTTGGGCCGCTTGGCGTCAATCTCCATCACGCCCAGGTTATGGCTGGCTCGCGCAGAGCCTTTCTCCCGAGCCTGTTGATAAAAAACACGAGCCTGTTCGCGGTCCTCCTTAACGCCTTTTCCCAAGTCGTAAGCTTTACCAAGCAAAAACAAAGCGTCTGCGTCGCCCTTGGCCGCCGCCTCATGAGCCTGAGAAAAGAATTCTTCATACTGCCCGCTCTTGAACAACTCTTCCGACGTTGCAGCTAGGGCGGAACGCCCGCCGGCGCCACTAATCAGTAATCCACACAGCAGTCCGGCCAAATAATGTTTTTTCATATGCGGTTGTCAAAGTATTACTCGTTGAGTGAAGGGAGATCAGGCTCCGGAAAATGGGGAAACGCTGTGATGTTATCCGAGCGTCTTCCCGAAAGAAATATAGCGATAACAACGCCTAAAGTCCGTCGTGGAAAGAAACAAACAGGCATCACCGGAAGGCGAAAAATATATCGCGACATGTGAGAAAAACTGTTGGATGGCGCTTCGCTTATCCAACCTACGGTGACTGGGGGTTCAGAGCATCAATGCTTTACGCCGTAGCTCTCGCCAAGCGGATTGGATAAGTCCGAATGGAGAAAAATGCCGGTTAGTTCTGACTCCCTGTAAGCTTCGGCGAAGGCTTCATTACAAAATATGCCCTGGAAGGTATCCAGTTCCGTTCGGAATATAGGAAAGCCGCCAACCTTGGACTCGTCAAAGGCGATGTTTACCAAGTTTTGATTTGCATCGTACGCCGTCAAACGCCGATCCACGCCATCTACTTCTTCCGCTGTTCGCAAAGGGTTGAACAGGTAACCGTGGGATTCATCGAAGTTAACCGGCAAGAACTCCCCTGCTTGGGCCAAAAGGCCGCTCAATGTGTTGTACGCCTTTTCGTTAAAGAAAAGTCGACCGTTTCTGGCTGCTATATCTGGGATAGTTTCAACGCCGCTGTCTGTCGCTTTGAATCGGATACTTAACGGTTTCCAAATAGCGCTGTAAGGCACAGGAAAACGCTTGATATGAAACGGGTATTCACGACCCAGCTTTTTCAGGACTTCGCCCGTGGGAATCTCGAAAGTTAAATAGGATTCCTCATGGATAATACGATATATAGCCACATTTATGCCTTCCATCTAAAATTTCACAGAATTATATGCCTACCATCAAAGTTAATCATTTTTAACATTAAACCAAGCCAGCTTTCTATACATCATCCGACACACACAAGATAATCAAAAATCGTTGTCAAAATAGATATGAATTTCGAAGTTCAAAATCATCTTATACACGCTTAAAGGATTAGTCACTATGACCGACAAGACAAAAAACGAAACCCCAAATAAGCCAGCTTACGTACCTCGTTTTAAGCCAACCCCTGAAAATATAAAGAAAGTCGCTGATGCATTCGAAAGAGCAAGAAAGGATGCAGAGAAAAATGGACACAAGTGGACCATGATTGTTTACTAAACACAGGGAAGTAATTGATGAGCAAGGCTAAAAAGGTTTGGCTTAGTCCACAGATAAAGAGCCAGTTCCAAGCAATTCCAGAGCTTCAAGACTTAATAAGGGATTTTATCGAGTACAAGAAAGAAAACTTAAAATTCAATGACACAAATAACTATATAAACATTAGATATCTTATCGGGAGGGATGTCCCTTATGACAAAGACCCTCTTAAGCTAGAAGATACATACCACGCACATATTCTAGAAAAAGGCTCTCCCTCGCATCTGAAGGCGACAAGAAGATACAACGTTAACAAACAAGTAGACTGGACAAGCAATTACGCCCTAGTATACTGCACGCTTTGGTCAGAAGATAAACTTCCACATAAAGAAAGAAGCGCATTTGGAATACTGGATTTCTGGCTTGATGCGCATGGCCAGCTCAATACAAATTCTAAATTTAGACTTCAAGAAATGGTTGATGAGTTTGAAAGAGCGGTAAATAAAGGAGAGACAATGCTATGGTAGCTTCAAATAGTGAAGTCAATTGGCGCCAGGGCGCTCCAGAAAAAGGCGGTATTTATTATGTCTCCGCCATCCAGTACCCAGCAGGCACTGTTTACGATGTTCTCTTTTGGCAGGTTGATCCAAGTGGAGATAGTTACTGGGTGCCCTTCGACTCCAAAATCGCCAAGGTAGTCGGCTTCATACCCGTTTCTGAAGTCATAGGCGCCTTCACTGGTGTTCTAGATCCTTCTGATGGTTCTAAAGTTCCAGACGCCATTATCCAATGGCAATATGGCGAGCCAGATCGCACAAAACCTTGTCTTGCCGCCCTTCGCTATATGTACGACGTGATGACCTGGGATGAGGAGTTTGGATGGAGCGTTCCTTTGGAGCACTGCGACGCTTATATTCCCTTGGATGAGTTTTTAACGAAAGTCGCCGATCTCCTGCCTTTTGAAGATAAGAACCAGTAACATAAGCACAATGTTGGATGGCGCTTCGCTTATCCAACCTACAGTTATTGCCATACACGCCCAGTTGCTTCCCTGGGCGCACGCCACGCATTCTTAAAAGAACATCTCTATCACTGACGACGCCGAATTTTCGTAGGTTGGAAAAGCGAAGCGCCTTCCAACATTCGGAGTAGCTCAAATCCCCCTCCCCTACAAAATCCCATTCTCCATAAAACTAAACTCCTCCATTCCTCCAATAATCACATGGTCCAGCACTCGTACTTCCAATAGGTCAAGGGTGCGTTTTACTTCTCGGGTGAGGCGGATGTCTCTTTGGCTTGGGCGGGCGTTTTGTGAGGGGTGGTTGTGGGCGAGGATGACGGCGGCGGCGTTGAGTGAGAGCGCCTTTTTGGCGATTTCGCGGGTGTGGACGGTGGATTCGTTGTAGGTGCCCCGGAACATCAGATCGAATTCGATAACGCGGTGCTGGTTATCCAGAAACAACACGCCGAAGGCTTCGTGTTGGAGTTCCGCCAGATTCAGTTTCAGGTAGTCGTAGGCGAAGCGAGGGCTGGCGATCACTGCGCCGGGCTCGCGCAGGCGGGCGGCCAGGATGGTCAGTGCTTGTTTGATAATGCGATTGCCCTTCATTTGATTTGCTCCATTGGGGCTGGAAAACAGTTTGGAGCAAATTTACCTCAAGCTTTGGTTCACATGTGAACCTCTAATCTCAAACCTATGAAACCTTGATAATTGGGTTTTTATTCGCAATCCCAAAAGGGATATGAACCATTGGAATATTTTTGCCCTCTGAGTTTAAGTGGCTCCGCTGGTCGTCAAAAAATACATGAGGCCGCAGCACAGATAAAATTCTCTCTTTCTTCATCCCTCCTAAGAAGAAAGTCTGATTAGAACTAACACCCCAGTCTTCGAGGGTAGTAATTACCCTTTCATGAGAAGGAGCATTTCTAGCTGTCACTATTGATGTTTTAATAATTCTCTTATAGTTCCTATCTTTCTCCCTCTTTTTATCTTCAAGTTTTTGAATAAAAGAAAGTTTTTTGAACAAATCAGCTAAAGGTCCAGGCTTATGAGGAATATGAGAATTTGCTACTTCGTAGGCATGAAAGTCAGATAAGTCTTTTCCCTTAAACACAGCCTCAGACTCATCGTCGGCAATTACCCCATCGAAATCAAAAGCAATTCTAAGTTCATCATCGCCTTCATCATCTTCTACTTTGGTCGGTAATACTGTCCCAGCTGGGTGGCCTGATTCAATAGCTTTTATTACATCCGTTTCGTCCGCTGACAAAAATAGTGACGCATTAAATGCAGGTATATACTCATAGGGAGACTCACCTTCCATGAAGGCTGCCCTTGATATATCAAGACCATAACACTGAATTGATCTAAAAACTCTTTTTCCAGTTGCAGCAGAGTTTCTAGACAGCAATACAACCTCTACAGGTTTAGTCCGTGAAAATCTTTTATTAATACTTAGAAATCTCCTTATAAGAGGAAACGCCACTCCCTTCCCTAGAACTCTATCTATGTTTTTCTCTTGATATTTCTTATATTTTTTAGGCCCTTTTTCAACAAATACAGCATGCGACTCAGATAGGTCAAACAATGCACTTGAAGATACAGCTATTACAAATTTCTTATCTATCGGATAAGGCATTACAATCAGCTCAATATATTTCAATAAATCCAATATTATTGCTCTAACGCTTTTCTCCCCATCAAAACCCACTAACCTTCATACTCTTCAACACCAACTTCCAGTTCTCCATTTGGGTTCCCTCCAGGTTCAGTCTGCTGACCATGTAGTACAGACGCTGTGTGGCCGCGCCGTTGGGGGCGGTGGTGAAGCGTTGTTTTAGCCAGTAGGGGGGGATGGATTGGTAGTAGAGGGTGGCTTTTACGCTGAGGGCGCTGGTGTTGACGCCGGATGGCAGGGTGACTTTGTAGGTCAGTGCGTCCTGGCCTTTGAAGCCGGGGCCCTGGTCCTGGTAGTCCGGGTCGTCGCCGACGCCGTGGGGGTCGGTGGAGGCCATGAATTGCTCCATCACCTGCCCTTCGGGTTTGAATACGGTGGAGACGCGCCAGCCTTTGGGTAGCAGGCGGTTGTCTTTAGGGCTGTAGACGCGGTGGACGAAGCTGGTGGTGAATTCGTGTTGCGCGTTCTGGTTCAGCTCTTCGTAGATCTGCACCTGATTCTCACGGGTGATCAGCTGATAATGCGGCTGGTAGGCGTCCGGGCTGGGCAGGAACTCGGTTTTCAGGGGGATGCCTTTGCCGTCCACGATCACGCCAACGGAGTTGGTGCGGCCGGAGCCCCACACCACTTTGTCGCCGTCCATCACCAGAAACTCCAGGAAGGCGCGGCGGAAGGCCACGCCGCTGGGGAAGCGGTGGCCGGTTTTGTTGGTGAGGGTGACGTTGGCGGTGAGTACGCCGTTGCTGACGCCCTCCACTTTCACGTCGATATCCACCGTCTCCTTCTGCGCCTGCAGAATCATATTGTCGATAGCCAGATCCACGCCGTTGTCCGCGCCGGTCATGTAGTCGGTTTTATCCACGCCGAGAATGTCCGGGAACTGATCGAACATCTCCAGCAGGAACACGTTCAGGCCCACATGTTCATGACGGTTGTAGTCCGGACGCAGGGGAATATCGATGTCTTCCAGCGGCAGGGTGTGCTCCGCGGCCGGATAGTTGGCGTCCTGAATCGTGGCGACCTGGGTGACGAGCTGATCGATGTCGATGCTACCGTCCAGAGTTTCAAATCCGCCCGGCATGTGGCAGCCCTGACAGCTCTTGAAGTCCGAGTTGGGGTCGTTCTCGCCCTGGGCGAAAGCGCTGTTCTGCCATTCCAGGAAAGTGGCCTGCTCGATGGTATGAGAGTAATCCTTAAACGCCGGATTGGTTTCGGCGGCGTCCAGCACCGGGTAGGGATTCTGGGTCATGCCGATATTAGGCAGGTTGATGGTGTGGCAGGTGCCGCACATCTGCGAATCCTTCATGAAGCCATTGTGCACGGGCTTCACGCCCAGCACGTCTTCCATGGGGCGGGTGGAAACATCCTTGAACGGGCCGTAATACTCATCATCCGGTCCGCGTTCGAAGCGCCCGGTGGAATTGTGGAACAGGCCAAACGCCAGTTCTTTCGGCGTCAGGGGCGTCAGCCAGTCGGGATTGGTGGGATTCCAGCTCGACACCTGCTCAGCGGAAGGCTCGTTGATGTGATGACACACCACGCAGCTAATGCCTTCCCGCGCCAGCTCACCATATTTGTGATAGGCGTAGTCCGCAGGTTTCGGCTCCGCGGCGGAGAGCACCTGGGTGAGATAGAAATAATCCACCTTGAAGTTGGGATCGAGGGCCGGATCGACCGCAGCGTCGATTTCCAACTGACGCTGCCCCATGGCGCCGTGGCAGCTCAGACAAGTGTTGGTGATGGCGGTTTGCGTATCGGCGACGCTGCCTTTCAAGGGCGTGGGGGTCATCATTCCGTCCGCCGCCACATACGCCATTTCGCTTTCCAACTGCGCATGGAAAATGGGATCGCGTCCGGCCAACCCCATGGGCGACCAACGCCACTCCCCGTACTCGGAGACATTAAAGCCGTCGCCGTAATTAGGACCGGTCTGCAGAAACATGGTGACGCCATATGGCAAGCCGCCCAGGCCGCCATGACAGCCCAGGCAGTTACTGGAGGTGATGAACGCTTCCGCGCCATCGGGACCGGGCACGACATGGTCGGCCCACTGCGACGGGAAAGGTCTCACCTTTAGATAGACGCTGCGCGCCAACTCCGGAAACTGCTTCAGGAACGCGCTGTTCGGATTAGGCAGGGCTTCGTTCTTCATTGGCAGCGCGGAGAGCTCCGCCTGCCCCATATGATGGCTGAGGAAGGCCTGCAGACCGGGTACTTCAGAGTCTTCCCAGGGGCGTTGCAATTCAGGAATTTCAAACACCGACTGGGCGTAGGGATCGTCTTTCAACAAAGACAGGGGGTAACTGCTCAGATGATCGGGACTGCGCCAGGACGTATCGACGAAAAAGCGCAGGGGATATTCTTCCGGCAAGAAGCCTTCAACATTGCGCAGCGCGCTGAAGGTGAACATATTCTCCGCCGAACCGTGACAGCGCAGGCAGGGCGCGCCAAAACTGGAGTACGGCGCGTGGCTGTAGTTGTCCAACTGGCTGTCCACCGCTTCCGCAATGGTCTGCCCTTCTCCCGCGCCGCTGGGTCCCGCCCAGAACCAGCCATCCTTGGAGCCGGCTTTATCACGCACCATTACCGACCAAGCGGTGAGCAGCTTGCCGAGCATGGCTTCATAGGCGTCGGGGTCGGCCTGATATTTGGGGTCTTTGGCGAGATCCTGATAGAGCACGCCGGGCGCGGTGTACATCTCCTTGACGATTATGGCGCCGTCAGGGATATCGCCCTGGCGGCCGCCCTCCAGCCAACGCATGACTTCCGGCGAGTAGAAGATGCGCACGGCGGGATGAGTGCCGAAATATTCGTTGCGGATGAAGGGACCGGTGTCGCGCACGCCCTTGTCGTGCTTCCAGCCGAGCTTTTTGTAATCGAATTTCAGTAGCCAGGTGTAGAGGACTTTTTCATAGTCCCGCAGAGGCATGCTGGTGGGTAACGGGAGATCGGCGGGTTGACCGTCGGACTGACTGGCGGATTGCGACCTGGGCGGGGAGCTGGCTCCCGACTCCGGCGTACGACAGCTGGTGAGCAGCAACGACAGGCAAACAGAAACGCCGCCGACGAGGGTCAGAACATCCTTACGCATAGCAACCTCCTCGCTATGTGAGCGCAACGCGACGGTCAACGCCGACGTCACGGCTCCTTTGCACCCATGGCAAACACTTTTTATCCCGACAACGCGCCGTTGCGGGGCCAGTCGCGCTTCATCCGATGCATCCCCCCTCCAGGATGTCGGCGACCTGACATTACAAAAGTTTTAGACCAAGTTTGAGATTACGCAAGGCGGGAGATAACGGGGAAAAGGTGGGGAGGCCCCGCCGCGCAGAGCGATGAAAATGCGCGGCGAACGGCCTGGGGAGGCGTTTACTCGTAGTCGACAGCGGACGGATTTCTTTCGAAATAGCGTTTGTAGAAATTTATGTAGTTGTTGTTGACTTTCATGGCGGTGATTTCGTCATAGCCCAGTTCCGTCGCTTCGTCGTCCCACAGTCCTTCACCGTCGAAGCCGTTGGCGAGCACGTAGTCGTCGCTCACTTCCGCCAGTTTACCCATCAGGAACATGGGGTCCTGGGGATTTTCGTCTTCCAGAATCAGGTAATCATAGCGTTGTCCCAGGGTGGACAAGGTCGTGCGCCAGTTGCTCAGGTCGCACTGAATGTCGAACTCCACCTTCTCGTAGAGCCCCTCTTCCTTCAGCATTTGCGTCTGCAGGATGTTGATTGCGCCCATGTAGACGTCGGTGATGTCGCCCATGCGAATCACCATCAAACCGTCGAGATTGAAGTCATACACGTACTGCAACAACACCAGCTCGTCGGAGTAATCCAGTACGAACGCCTGCAGGCAGTTTTCGTCCACTTCATCCCGCTCGATGGAGACCAGGGTTCCGTTTTCTTTGGCTTCTTTGATTTCTTCCAGCATAAGTTTTCTCAATGTTAGCGAGGACAGGCGCGTGAGTTATTTCGAGCGCCCGTCGTAGTGATTCACTTTTAACGCGTCCAGATCCACCCCTTCCAGACAGCGGGCGTTAATCGCCGCCATCTTGGCGCCGGAGGGGTCGGTTCCCTCTCCGAAGGGATGAATGCCGCAGGTAGGGCAAAACCGATGCTGGATAACGTGTGTGTTGAAGGTATAGGTGCTCATGGCGTTCTCCCCGGACGTCAGCGTCAACTGCGACCGCGGCACAAACCACAACAACGACCCTTTACGGGAACAAATGGAACAATTACACGCCAAAACTTCCGTCAGTTGGCCTTCGACTTCAAACGCGATATTGCCGCAATGGCAGCTGCCCTTGTAGTTCATAGTGGCTCCTTGGGTTGTGTTGCGATCAATCTCTATTCAGTTATCCAGCCAGACGTTGCGCAACGCCCGGATGTATACGGAATGAGGCTCGTCTTCATCCACGTAAAGAAGGCCATCCTCCTGCAAAACGCCTTCCTGAACAAGTGTTGCGATGACAGCATCGGTGCGATCGGGGTAGGCGAGATAATCTTTACGCTGACCGGAGCGAAACGGCCAGTCGTCATAAGTGTCGGAAACAAACTGAATGTCGTCGCCGATGTTATTCATCAGATACCAGCACACCATGGTCGCCGAGACGGGATGGCCGACGATTTCATTTTGCGTACTGACGGGAAGATGGGCGAACGTGATGCGTTCTTTCTTGGTCTGGTTGATAAGTTCGTAACCGACGGACATAGGCGCTCTCGTAAAGATTGTTCTGGCAGGCGGAGCTTCCCCCACCCCGCTTCCGCAGAAGACGAGGAGGAGGAAAGCTGTTTCAGCGCATCGCGCCGACGCTTAGCCTAACAATCCAGGCGCATGCCGACTACAGCAAGCGCAGGAAGGCGAACACGTCCAGGAAGCTGATGCGGCCGTCTTCGTTCAGGTCGTACTGACGGTTGTCGTCATTGATCGGACGGAACAGTTGCTTCAGCAGCATCAACAGGTCGCGGCCGTCTACGTCGCCATCGCCATCAAAGTCGCCTTTCACTTCCTCTTTGACGCCATCGAGGCTGATTTCCACGATGACCGGGTCATGGTCGGAAGAGCGATACGCATCCGGGCTGTACAGGTTCAGCACCTGAGCGTCGGTTTTGAACTCCACGTTGTAGTCCAGCACCTTCGGCTCATCGCCGTTGATGTGCCACTCGGAAACGCCAACCACTTGCGGTGCGAGCGACGCGCTGGCCAAAGCGTGATCCAGATAGCCGGTTTCACCGGAGAAAACGTAGGAATAGGCTTCGTCGCCGATCAGTTCCGCAGGCATGTTGTGATAGCCCTGCGCCTGCAGCGCCGTGATGGGGTCTTCCTTGGCGTAGGCGTTAAGGTCGCCGATGATCAGCACGTCCGCGTCTTCGGCGCCGGTAGGATCGCTCGCCAGCCAGTCCGCCAGCGCCACCGCGGCTTCGCTACGCTTGGCGTTGTAGCAGCCCTGGCCGTCGCCTTGATCCTGGTTGTCGCCTTCCGCGTTGGTGCAGCCTTTGGATTTGAAGTGGTTGACCACCACGGTGAGTTTGCCGTCGTTGTCGTTCAGGCTGAACGTCTGCGCCAGAGGCTGACGGTTGAAGTCATCGAACGGATAGCTGCTCAAGGTCTTGGCGGCGCCGGCAGGCGTCACTTTGTCGGCCCTGTAGATCATACCCACTGCGATTGCGTCGCCGCCCAGGGACGATAGCCCCGGATTGACGATGGCGTAATTGCCGCCCGCCGCATTCAGACGGTTGACCAGATCCTGAATTGCGGAGTCTGCGCCATAGCCGTCGTTTTCAATCTCCATCAGACCCACAACATCCGCGTCCATGGCCATTAAGGCCGCCACGGTTTTCGCCGCCTGACGCTCCAGCTCTTCCGCTGTGGAAGCGCCGCGAGCCGTCGGGAAGCCGCCGCCCTGGCCATCGCCATTGAAGAAGTTGAGCACGTTGAAACTGGCCACTTTCAGGTTGCCAGCGCCCGTGGTCGCGGGCGCCTCAGTGCGGGGATTTTCCGCTACAAACGCTGGCGAAACGGTGGGATACATGCGGTATACGGAGAAGCTATAGCTGATGACGCCGGTGAGTTCGTTCACCTTGTCGCCCACACGCAGGGTGTTCAGCGCGCTCAGTTCCGGCGCGGGGAATGGAATCACCGCCGGATTCTGTTTGGTGCTGCCGTCGTCCAACACCAGCTGGTTCAGGGCGTTGGCCGCCGCCACCGCCGCCGCAGCTTCTCCCGGCGTCGCTAAATGCGTAGGGATATAACGACGGCCATTACCCAGCAAGACCTCGCCGTAGCGGCCCAGGTTGTAGACTTCGTTGACAGTCCAGGGCTGCGCGGAAGTCACCAGCATGCCTTCCACTTTCTCCAGCGCGTCGGCGCTGTCCAAAGGCAGGGACACCTGCGCCGGAGTCACCCGGTTGTCGCCGCCACACACTTTGATCGCCTGCACCGCGTTGACTTCCGTCAGGTCGTGGTATTCGGTCACCGTGCCCAGCACCCGCACCTTCTGGCCCACGCTCACGTCCAGCACAGAAGCGTCCGCGTACACCAGCACGCCTTCGGAGGTCTTGTCGTTACCGTCCTGATCCGCGTCTTCTTCCTGCACGAAGAAGCCCTTCTGTTCATCCGCCCCTTGCAGGTCCGCGGTCACGACCGCTTCCAGCACTACCTGCTGGCCGTTCAATGGCGAACTGGCGCCGTCGCCCTGAATCGCGCTGATCAAAGTCGCGGGATCGCCGCACTCGCCGATTTCACCTGGCTCGCCGCCCGGATCGGTGGGACCGTCGCCATAAGCGCCCAGGCCGTCAAAGGTGTCGTTGGGATAACCGTCCCATTGCAGGGTGGGATCGTAGGCGTCGTAGGGATCGCTGTCCCCGGCTTCCACGTCGGATTTGCGACGCATCGTGTTGTTAGCGGTGCTGACGTCGCCAGCGCCCCACTCACTGCCGGGGTCCACGCCGATCTGGCCGATGGAGTCCACCGCCGCGCCGCCTTTCAGCAACAGGATGGCGTCATCGCCGTTGAAAAAGCCGCCGCCGCTGGTTAGATCCGCCTGCGCCAGAATCGCCGGATCGGCGCTGCTGTGGGCGATGACGTAGACGTCTCCCGCCGCCAGGGTTCCACTGAGATTCAACGTCACGCCTGCACTGGAGGAGCCGTTAAAATACATCTGCACTTCATAGGCGCTCAGGTCAACGTCAGCGCTGGTTCCGTTATAGATTTCCAATGCTTTGTTGTTGCTGGAGCCTTCCACATACTCAGAGAAAAAGAGGTCCGCCGCTGCGTGGGCCGCGCCGGTATGGAGCATCGCCATACCCAATAACAACGCGGATACCTTGAACCTTGGCTTGGTAGTCATGTTTGTTCCCTTTTTACTTTATTTTTTATCGAGTTATCCCCACCCGTTTTCTCTAACGGGCAGGCTTAGTCTAGCTTATCGGCGGACGGTGATTATGCGATCTGATCCGGATTCCGGATATTTACCTTGAGACGCGGACGCAGATAGTTGCGACCGCCAGGCGCTCCAGCCTGGAAATCATCGAACCGTCGGGGAGGAAGTCATTTCCGGGAAAACCTGTCTAATGAAACAGGAAACCGGTGACAGGTTTACGCGAAACAGATGACAAAAATGTGACGAACTATCCGCAAAATCAGAGGATTAAGGCCAGAGGTTAAAAGTCAGAGGATAAGAGAGAAACGCAACTAGCGCTGCGGATATAGAGATATAGAAAAGAAGGATGAGGACACGAGAAGCAAAGGACGGCCTGGCCGTCCCCTATAACGCATATTCCTGATAAAGACGGTCCGCCACGCCATGCATGATGCCATGTCGGGCGGCCAGACGTTTGCGGTCCTTGTCGTAGCCGCCGCCGATCACGCAGGCCACCGGCACATCACGCTCCAGACACTGGCGGATGACATATTCATCCCGCTCCGCGATATCCGCGTCTTTGAGATGCAAATGTCCCAGCACATCGTCGTCGTGCACGTCGACGCCGGCGTCGTACAGCACAAAGTCCGGCTGGGTCAGGTCGAAAATATAAGGCAGCCAGTGCTCCATGGTCTGCATATAGGCGCGACCATCGGAGCCGCGATCCAGCTCGATATCGAAGTCGCTGTGGGCCTTGCGATAGGGGAAGTTCTGGCGGCAGTGGAACGAGCAGGTAAAGATGTCGGCGTCGTCCGTCAGAATGCGGGCGGTGCCGTCGCCCTGATGCACATCGCAGTCGATGATCAGCACCCGCGAGGCTTCGCCCCCGCGCACCAATACCCGCGCCGCCACCGCCAGATCGTTGAACACGCAAAAGCCGCTGCCGTGATCGTAATGCGCATGATGGGTGCCGCCCGCCAGGTGCGCCACCAAGCCGTATTTCAGCGCCAGTCGCGCGGTCAGCAAAGTGCCGCCCACCGCCCGGAAAGTTCGCGTGCAGACGCCTTCCGACCAGGGCAAACCAATCTGGCGCATGTGCTTGGGGGACAACTCGCCGTAACGAAAATCGCGCACGTAATCCGCGCAGTGCGCCAGGGCGATGTCTTCCTGAGTCGCCGCTTCCGGCGCAAACAGATTGGCGTCCGTCAGCACGCCCTCAGCGCGCAGAAACTCCGCCAACAAGCGAAACTTCTCCATGGGAAAACGATGACCGGCGGGAATTTCAGGACTGTATTCGGGGTGATAAACCAGCGGAACCTTTGCCATACAACCAATATCATCTCTTGCGGGCGGCGCATGCGCCCAAATCAACTTGAAACACCCTCGTCCTTCCCCCATCTAGCATAGAGTTCAAACATTCAGGGCGATAAAGAAATGAGCGATACATTACAGGTTGTCTGTCCCCATTGCGACACCACCAACCGGGTTCCCGCAGCCAAACTCACCGCCGGCGGCAAATGCGGCCGTTGCAAGCAACCACTGTTCGCTGGACATCCCGTCGCTCTAGGACAGAATAATTTCGGCAAGCACCTGCAGACCAGCGACCTGCCTCTGCTGGTGGATTTCTGGGCGCCCTGGTGCGGCCCCTGCAAAATGTTCGCGCCGATTTTCGAGCAGGCCGCCGCGCAACTGGAGCCTGCAGTACGTTGCGTGAAAGTGGATACGGAGAGCAACCCGCAACTGGCTCAACAATTCCAGATCCGCAGCATCCCCACCCTGGCGATCTTCAAAAAAGGCGTGGAAGTCGCCCGTATTTCCGGCGCACTACAGGGTCCGCAACTGGTTCAGTGGGTGCGGGAGAATTTGTAAGCCACTCCCTCGCAATTTCACACTTTCCCTTCGCTCCTGTTTTTTGACGGGAGCCTTGTCTTCCCTTTCCAAGCTTAAAAAACCGCCTGTCTAACTATTGATCTAACTGGTCAAAAAATATTTCCTTTTTCATATTTCTGAAAAATCAATCAGTTATATTTTCTCGTAAAAAAATACGGAATATTTTGACGCATTTCATAAAAAGTCAGCGCTTACTATTGCATTGTCCCGCGGGAACGCATATCCAATGTCTGCAGGCTGTTTTATCGCCGCGCACATTGAGAAACTAAACTAATAAGAAGAACTCAGAGTCGTGACTACCAAAAATATTATCTGGATGGTTGCCGTTCTATCGATATGTCTGTCTAGCAAAGGATGGTCTATGTCTATTTTCGATATCGGAAAGGTCTGTCTCGCTTCGCAAATGTCGGCTGTCGTCACCCTCAACGGCGAACCCATCGCCGGCGCCCAGGTGCAACGTACGCTGACCTGGGGCAATGACGAAAACGCCGTCGAAGAAACTTCCACCGACGCCCAGGGCCGCTTCCAATTTCCCGCATATTATTCCCGCACTGTATCCAAATACTTACCAGGCCAGCCCGTCATTCATCAGAAAATGATCATTCGCCATGACGGTCAGGAATACCTCGCCTGGACGACCAGCAAACTGAATTTCGATGAAGATTCCGAACTCGGCAAGGACGTCAAGATTCGTCTTAAATGCGACCTCGCCGACGAGGAGTCAGTCAAGGAAGGTCGCTCCTATGTAGTCAAAGGCATATGCCAATTGGAATGACCGCATAACCAAAACAAAAGTAGTCATTACAGGGGAAATCAGTCGTGGCAGTTCTAACTCCATCTGAAGCGGCGTACGCTGCAGAGCGTTCGTACCGCATCATTCATGAACGAGACGTCAGTCTTTTCGGTAATAAGCTGACGGGAAAATTCGCCCTCAACAATGAGTCGCGCTTCGAAGGCGTCGCCGGCGCGTCCATTTTCAAATATCGGTCCGGTTTCGGCCTCGCCGCCCGGGGCGTGAGCGATACCTGTAACGAGTTCCGCGACGACGCATTTATCGTCACCCGCGGCACCGACGCCACCAACTTCCGGGACATACTGACGGACGCGCACACCTCCGTGCAGCGCTCCAGCAGCGGCAACTTCGTACATACCGGATTCAACACCACCTACAAGTCTTTCGAACAGGACATCCGCAAGTTCTTTCAAGGCTACAATCCGCGGCGGGTGCATTGCGTCGGGCACAGCCTGGGCGGCGCATTGGCGTCATTGATTGCGGAGTGGCTGGTGGAAAACAACGTGGCGGAGCCGGTGCTATACACCTTCGGCAGCCCACGGGTGGGCTCATCCGGCTTCGCCTCCAACCTGACCCGCCAGGTGAACGCCGCGAATATCTATCGCGTCGCCCACAGCACCGACCCGGTGCCCTGGGTGCCGACCTGGCCGTTCTATCACGTGCCTAACCCGGGAACGGAATGCTTCATCGATTGCGGGATGAACTTCGCTTCCAAGAACCACCTGATGGACCACTATATTGATTCTGTGGAAGGTAAAACCTGGGAGTCCCTGAAAATCAGACAACCCAGCGCCAGCCTGACGGACGACGTCGAGAAGTGGCTGAAGTCGGACGGCCCCATCTCCTTTACCGTGAACTCCTTCAATATGATCAACAAAGCGTTGATCTGGGTATTGAAGAAAGTGCTGCACGGCGTGGGCATTGGCCTCAACGTCGCCCTGGCGGCGGGGCTGACCGTCATGGACCAGTTAGCAATGCTGCTGGATCAGGCGGTGCGCATGGGCAAAGAGATGGCGGGACTGGTGGAGCGTCTGATTCTGAAGATGCTCAATGCGGTGGGTTACGCGATTTCCAAAGTGGAAAGCATCACCGTGAATTTCCTGCGCTGGACCCTGAAGGTATTCACCTCCTTCATGTACAACCTGGCCCGCAGAGCGGCGGACGCCGTACGCCTGAGACTCTAGTCCGCCCGCGTCACCGATGCGTCCGTCCCTGTGGACGGGCGCGTTAACGCATACAAGCTGGCGTCTACTTTGCCGGCATTGGCGTAGATGCGCAGGTTACCGCCCATGGCGTTCACTTCCGTATTGGTAGGATTCTGGTACAACGCCGCGCGAAACTGAGGGTATTGAATATCCGGGTCGCGCAATAGCCCGTGACGAAGACAGAATTCGAATAATCCAGGAAGAGAAAACACCAGCTCATCCCCTTCCTCCCGCAACATGCCGTCAGACTCCGCAATCCAGCCGGACAGGATGGCGTCTCCATGCAGATATCGGCGAAATACCGCCAAAATGTCAGAAAATAAGGCCATTTTCTCCCCTTTTCTCTCTCATCCTTTCGATGTCCGCTAATGACGCTCAGTTCCTCCCCCGCACTCCTCCGGCGAATCCCTGGCGACGAGGGAGCAGACCTGTCGTTTTTGCGGTTATTCTGCCCAAAACACGGCGGCTATTTTGCCCAAAAGGCGAAGCCTTGTCCGCCAACGAATAATAACTCCATATTCCCTTTTACCTTCAGGCGGTAACCCTATGTCCAAATCCGTATTGGTCGTCGGCGGCGCATCTTTCAACACTCTGATTCATTTGGATAACTTCCCGCAACCCCAGCCTCAGACCCTGCTCGCCAAAGGCAGCTATCAGGCGGTCGGCGGCACTGGCGCCGGCAAAGCATTCAACCTTAAACAGTTGGGCATGGATGTGCGTCTGCACATGATTCTCGGCAAAGACGAAGCCGGCCACGCCATTCTGCGGGAATGTCGGCGCCGCGATCTGCCCTGCATCGTCGAACTGATCGATCAACCCACGGAACAGCACACCAACCTGATGGCTGCGGACGGCGGGCGCATTTCCATCTTCACGCATCCTTCCGCGGACGAGGCGCCGCTGCATTGGAGCGATCTGGACCCGGCGCTGAAGCAGTGCGATATCGCCGCCGTCAGCATTCTCAACTACACCCGGCCTGTGTTGACGCGAGCGCGGGAGCTGGGCAAACCGCTGTGGATCGATCTGCATGATTACGACGGCGTTAATCCCTATCACGATGAGTTTATTCAAGCGGCGGACGCGCTGTTTCTGTCCAGCGATAATTTTCCAGACTATCGCGCGTTCATGGCGCAACAAGTGGCCGACGGCAAGGACTTTGTCGTCTGCACCCATGGCGCACGCGGCAGCACGGCGTTGGACGCTGAGGGGAACTGGTATGAGCAGGATATTGCGGAAGGGTTTGAGCTGGTGGACAGCAACGGCGCAGGCGACGCCTTCTTCAGCGGTTTTCTTTATGGCTATTGTCAGGGCTGGGACATGCGCCGCCGTTTGCGGGCGGGAACCCTGGCGGCGGCGTTCTGCATTACGTCCACGCAGCTGGCGTCAGACCTGCTCTCAGCGGCGGCGCTGAAGCAGGACCATCTGTCCGCGCAGGATCAGAACTGAGCTTTCAGTGACAGGTAATAACGGCGACCGTCTTCATTGATTTCATAGCTCTGCTCGCGATCCACCTGTTTGTCCGCCAGGTTCAGCACACCTGCGCCGACGGAGAAGTGCTCGCTGATCGCGTACAGGGATTGCAGGTCGAAGGTGGCGTATTCCGGCAGCTTGATCAGCTCGGACCCATCCCGGGAAATGTAAGCGTACTGCTCGCCCACATAATTGCCGGTCAACCCCAGATCCCATTGATCGCTGACGGACCAGCCCAGTTTCACTGTGCCGGAGTGGCGCGGGCGATATAGCAGAGGCTTGGCGTCCTGACCGTCGCTGACATCCTTGGCGTCCAGATAGGTGTAGCTGGCGCGCACATCCAGATCCGTCGTCAGGTTATAGCGGAATGACGCCTCGACGCCTTCCGTCTTCACTTTGCTGACGTTCTGGTAGGCGAATATCGGGCGTCCGTCAGGCAGGAAGCCGACAAAGTTATCGAAGGTCGGGGCCAGGACCGGATCGCGGGTGCGGCTGGAAATGTCGATCATATCCTCGATATCGTTGCGGAAGACGGTAAGCCCGCCGCCCCATTCGGAATAGTCGAAGCGCACGCCGATTTCCTTGCTTTCGCTGGTTTCCGGCTTCAGTTCGTCGGAACCGACGATATAGCATCCCGCCGTGGCGCTGCCACAAGAAGCGGAGCCCCAGTTAGGGCTGTTCTGCAATAGCGTCGGCGCGCGGAACGCCTTGCCCCAGCCGCCTTTCACGCTGATTTCATCGCTCAGCAGATACACCAGATACGCCCGTGGGCTGTTGTGGTTGCCGAAGTTTTCATGATGATCCAGACGGTTGCCCAAAGTCAGCAACAGGTCGTCCCGCAACATGAACTCGTCTTCAATGAACAGCGCCTGTTGTCTGACATCAGTGGAGTCGGATTCGCCGAAGGAATCCGTCCCCGGTCTGCCCGTCAGCGTAGAGGGATCTTTCAGTTTTTGATAGCGCGCCTCCGCCCCCAGGGTCAGGGTTTGCGCCCAGGCGTCGATAGGCAACGTCACCCGGCCGTCGATGCTGGCGTTGTGCGCCTTGTTGGGGTTGCTCTGGCCGCCAATGTTGCCGGTGTTGTTCTCGATGCGATCGCCATACACCTTGATTTCAGTATCGCCGAAGCTCCATTTGCCTTTATGGGTCAGCGCCACGCCGAGGCGGTCGAGATCCTGTTCATCGTGCTCCCGGGAGGAGCTTTCCAGCGCCAGACTGACATTCTGCGTATCGCTGGCGGCCCAGGTCAGTTCGCCATTCAGCGCGTGGTTGTCGTTCCTGGCGAAACCATCCAGCGGTTCGCCTCCGCTTTCCGGGTCTGGGTTCACTGCGCCGTCAGCTTCGCGGCGATCCACACTGCCGTATAGCTTCACGCCCAGGCTTTTCTCCGCCAGCGGACCGCTGACATAAAAGCCCAGCTTGCGGCTGTCGCCGGCGGCGCTGTCTTCCTGCACAACCGTATCCACCGTAACCGAGCCATGCCACTGCTCGCTCACCGGTTTGGTGATGATGTTAATCACCCCGCCAATGGCATCGGAGCCATACAGCGAAGACATGGGACCGCGAATCACTTCGACTCTGTCGATGGCTTCAACGGGAATCCAGCCGGTGTCGAAGTCATTGCCGCGAAATACCGCCGAGGTGCTGTCCACGCGACGTCCATCAATCAGCATCAACACATAGGCGCGATCCAGGCCGCGCAATTGCAGAGTGCGGCGGTTGGCGTTGCCGCTCACAGTGACGCCCTCAATCTCCCCCAATGCATCCACCAGATCATGCACCGGTTTCGCCTGCAGTTCTTCACCGCTGATAACACTGACGCTGGCTGGCGCCGTAGCTTCATCCTGGCCTTTGCCGGAGGCGGTCACCACCACCGGCTGCAATAACTGGGCGCTCCCCTGCGTTTCCGCCGCGGTGGCGGAGGCGGCGGCAAGACCGCAGGTTCCGTACAACGCCAGAGAGCGAACGAGCATACGATGCGAACTGTTTTTCATGACTGCTGTTACCGATAAAAACTGAAATGGAATATTGCGAAGCAAACCGCGCCGGGGCGCGTCTTCGGAGGCGACGTCGGAATGACAGCGAAAATCAGGCGACTCCAGAAATGGAAGTGCGTCAGAGTCCGCAAGCGCTGCGGGAAGCGGAGTGACGGCGCGCTGTCCTTACGAGCGGGGCCAGACTATTGCAAATGAGAATCATTGTCAAATGACAATAAATCGTCTTACAGGTAGACTCTTTTCTCCTGTAGAACAAGCGACTAGCTCCAAAGGTATTAGACGACTCGTGAACCCGCACGCCTCCGCACTTCCCGTCCACGAACCTGCAACCCCTGCGTTGGCGGCGTTGCTGAGGCGACACCAGATCGTCGGAATCGGCGACGCCCATGGCGTGGAGGCGATCCTGCAATGGCTAATCGACAGTTTGCTGCGTCCGGATATCGCAACGTGTCTGGACACCATCGTCGTCGAGTTCGCCGCCGCCCGCAGTCAGCCTCTGTTGGACGCTTATATCTCCGGAGAACCTGGACTTGAGAACAAGATCGATGCAGTTTGCGACGATACCCTGCACTTTTGCGCCTGGTTCGCCGATGTTTACCGACGCTTTTTCCACGCGGTGCGACAGATTAATCAGCGCCTGCCCACACCCGGTGTGCGCGTACTGGCGGCGGACCCGCCTATCGACTGGCGCGCCGCCGACGCTGGGCGCCAGTGGCGAGAGGCCAACCAGCGACGGGAAGCTCACTATCAGGCTTTGATAGAGCGGGAGGTCATTGCGCGCAATCGACGCGCGCTGCTGGTCTTTGGAGCGTTTCATTTGCTGCGCAATTGCCCTGCGGACAGCCTGCAGGCATTGAACGGGCCGCCCCTGGCCAGTCGTCTGCGCGGCGTCGAACCTGCGCAGTGTTTCTATCTCTGGCCGCACTTTGGTCATCGGCCGGAGGTCGATGCGGTAAGGGAACGTGAAGGATGGTCTGCGCCAGCGCTGGTGCGCAACGACCTCAGCGAGCTTGGCGCTTTGCCGTTTGGCGCGCTCAGCAACCGGGCTCCTTCTCTCGTCAAGCGACCTGTGCAAGAGCTGTTCGACGGCTACCTGTTTCTCGGCTCGGTCCGTAAGCAGACCCACTTCCCTCGTCAGAAAGACGGTCCGGGCTGGCAGGCTGAAATGCGCCGCCGCGCCAACCTGCTGCCAACACCAGATCGCGAGCGCTTTTTAGACGCCATCGCCGCAACCTAGGACGGTCAAAAAACGTTTTTTAACCTGACTCTGTCAAACAATCCCTGCTATCAGTGTTGGCTGATCACGACTAACGATCTATTGCAAATAATAATCAATATCAAATAATATTGATTTTCTTTCGCGAAGACGGACGATCTGTCCGCACCCCTTGCGAGGCGCGCCGCTCCTGTCTGGCGGTACGTAAATCAGGCCTGAACTTGTCATTTTCCATCCCATGGGACAAGAAAATTTCTCTTCAAATGAGAATTATTTTCATTTAGATTATATTTTACATTTCTTAACGCGGGGCGGCTCACCTGTTCTGAGGAGCAGCCTGTCTGATAACCAGTCACCTAAGGAGCAGGCATGAATGACTTGACGTTGCATCTGGAACCACAGGCGGATGATCAAGCGTTTCTCCAATTGCTGAAAAAACATCTGACGGAAACTCCTTTTTTCTTCTCCTCACCCCGGCAAACCCTGATGACCGCCGGCGTCTTCGCCCGTCTGGGCGCGGGAGACCTGAATGAAGCCATCCCCGCCGCCCTGCGCGAGGCCAGGGAACAGGGAATCGAAGATCCTATGGTGGTCGGCGCTGCTCCTTTCCTGCCTGGGGAAGCGCCGATGCTGACAGTGCCGACCCGATCCTGGCGTCGTCGCGACGTGGTTTCCGGACGCACCGGCGTCATCACCGATTTCGGGACTTATGAGGCGAAAGAAGTACCTTCCGGCGCGGGCTACAAACAAAGCGTGAACAGCGCTTTGGAGCATATCCGCCGCGGCGACATCAGCAAAGTGGTGCTGGCGCGCTCTCTGGAGCTGCGCGCTGAGCGCCCGATCGACATCGTGCAGTTGCTTACCAATCTGCGCCGCGCCAATCCGAAAGGATATAACTTCGCCGCCAATCTGGCGGATGCGGCCCATCCCCGTCGTTTTCTGGTGGGCGCCAGCCCGGAACTGCTGGTGTCGCGCAGCGGCATACGCGTGTTCGCCAATCCGCTGGCGGGTTCTGTGGCGCGCAGCCCGGATCGTAAGGAAGACGCCCGTCGCGCCGGGGCGCTGCTGCAATCGGAAAAAGACCTGCATGAACACGCCGTGGTGATCGACGCGGTAGCCAAAGCGCTGGCGCCGTTCTGTCGCAACCTGGATGTGCCCAGCACGCCTTCGTTGACGCAAACGCCGACCCTGTGGCACCTGTCCACGGAAATCACCGGCGAGCTGATCGATCCGGCCATTACTTCCTATGCTTTGGCGCAGGCGCTGCATCCTACGCCCGCCGTGTGCGGCTATCCCACAGAGCGCGCTCGGGAATTGATTGGTGAACTGGAGCCCTTTAATCGGGGCTTTTTCACAGGCATGGTCGGCTGGAGCGACGCCTCCGGCGACGGTGAGTGGGCCGTCACCATCCGCTGTGCGGAAGTGGAAGACCGTCTGCTGCGTCTTTACGCAGGCGCAGGCGTAGTCGAAGGCTCCGACCCTCAGAAAGAGCTGGACGAAACCTCCACCAAATTAAAAACCATGCTGAACGCCATCGGCCTCGACAGCCACGCATCCACACCTGTCCGCGTGGAGATCGCCTGATGTCCGCGAGCATGGAGCAGCCGCAAATCGAACTGACGCCCTGGCCTGCTGCAGAGGCTGAGCTGTATCGCGCCGCCGGCTACTGGACCGGCGACGATCTGGGAAGCATTCTGAGCCGCGGCGCTCAGGCGTTCGGCGACCGCACCGCGGTGATCGCCGGCGAGCGTTCCTGGACTTATGGCGATCTTAACGCCAGGGCGGATCAGTTGGCATCAGGATTAAATACCCTCGGAATTACTCCGGGTTCCAAGGTCGTGGTGCAACTGCCTAACATCGGCGAATTCATTGAAGTGATTTTTGCGCTGTTTCGCCTGGGGGCGGCGCCGATCATGGCCCTGCCCACCCACCGCTACGCCGAGATCAGCTACTTTTGCGAATTCGCCGACGCTGTGGCCTACATCGCCCCAGCCAAAAGCGGCGGATTCGACTATCGCGATATCGGCGGGAAACTGAAAGACGAGCGTCTCGTGCAGCATGTCATCATCGCCGGCGATGCGGGCGACTTCGTCCCTCTCGACGGTTTATATCAAGCGCCCGGCGCGTTACCGGAGATTGATCCGTCCGCCATCGCGCTGATGCAGTTGTCCGGCGGCACCACCGGCATGTCCAAGCTGATCCCGCGCACC
The DNA here is from genome assembly GCF_029813005.1 of Hahella sp. CR1. Classification (NCBI taxonomy): domain Bacteria; kingdom Pseudomonadati; phylum Pseudomonadota; class Gammaproteobacteria; order Oceanospirillales; family Hahellaceae; genus Hahella; species Hahella sp. CR1. Next base: position 924,257 of record NZ_JAPELK010000001.1, on the reverse strand, counting down.
CACGACGACTATCTGTACAGCGTGCGCGCCAGCGCCGAGATCTGCGAATTGTCGCCGCAGACCGTGTATCTCTCTGTGCTGCCCGCCGCGCATAACTTCCCGCTCAGTTCTCCCGGCGTCCTGGGCGTCCTGTATGCGGGAGGAACCGTGGTGCTGTCCGAGTCCGGCGCGCCGGATATCGCGTTTCCATTGATCGCCCGTCACCGGGTCACCATGACCGCCATGGTGCCGCCACTGGCTCTGGCCTGGATGACCGCCTGCGACAATCTGAAGAACGCCGGCTCGCCGCCAGATCTGTCCAGCCTGCAGGTATTGCAGGTGGGCGGCGCCAAGTTTACCGAAGAAGCCGCACGCCGCGTCACGCCGGTCCTAGGCTGCAAGCTGCAGCAGGTATTCGGCATGGCGGAAGGGTTGGTGAACTACACCCGCCTGGATGACGACATCGACACCGTCGTCACCACCCAGGGTCGACCCATTTCGCCAGCGGATGAAGTGCGCATCGTGGACGAGGACGACCAGCCGGTAGCGCCCGGCGCTACCGGGCTATTGCTGACCCGCGGCCCCTACACCATTCGCGGCTATTTCAAGGCCGCGGAGCACAACGCCAAATCCTTCACCGCTGACGGCTTCTATCGCACCGGCGATGTGGTGCGCCTGACTGACGCCGGTTATCTGGTGGTGGAAGGTCGCGCCAAAGACCAGATCAACCGGGGCGGTGAGAAAGTCGCCGCGGACGAGCTGGAGAACCATTTGCTGGCGCACCCGCTGGTGCATGACGCCGCCGTGGTGGCGATGCCGGACCCCTACCTTGGCGAGCGCACCTGCGCCTACGTCATTCCGCAGACTCATGCCGCCGCGCCGGGGCAACGCCCGCGCCCGCAGGATCTGCTCAAATTTCTGCGCGAGCGCGATCTCGCCGTGTTCAAGATCCCGGACCGCATCGAGTTCGTCGACGCCTTCCCCAAAACCCGTCTGGGCAAAGTGGACAAGAAGGCGTTGCGGCAGATGATCGCGGATAAGATCGCGCCACCCACCATGGCTTAAACCAGAACAAGATTTAGGTTGATAAGGACCCCTATGGCTATTCCAAAAATCGCTGACTATTCCCTGGCGAACGCATCCGCCCTGCCAAGCAACAAGACCGACTGGACCATTGATCCGTCGCGGGCGGTGCTGCTGGTGCACGACATGCAGCGTTATTTCGTTAACTTCTACAATCTGGACGGAGAGCCCATGGGCCCTCTGCTCGCCAATATCCAGACGCTGAAGGCGGCCTGCAAAAAAGCCGGCGTGCCCGTGGTGTACACCGCCCAGCCTGGCGACCAGACGCCGGAAGACCGCGCGCTGCTGACGGATTTCTGGGGAACCGGTCTGGCGGCCGATCCCAACCTGACCGATATCGTGGCGGAGCTGGCGCCGGAAGGCGACGACATCGAATACGTGAAATGGCGCTACAGCGCGTTCAAACGCACGCCCCTGCTGGATTACATGCGTGAAAACGGCAAAGACCAGCTGATCATCTGCGGCGTGTACGCTCACATCGGCGTGCTGGCGACCTCACTGGAAGCCTTCATGCTCGACATCAAGCCTTTCGTGGTGGCGGACGCCGTCGCCGACTTCTCCGAGCAGGAGCAGAAAATGGCGTTGAACTACGTGGCGCAGCGCTGTGGCCACGTCGACGCGCTGGAAGTGGTGCTGGCGGCGCTGAACGGCGCAACCACCAACGCCGCACCCTCGACCGCCGAGCCGTTGAGCCTGGAAGCCCTGCGTCGCGATGTCGCCGCCATCTTGATGATGAGCCCGGAAGACGTGGACCCGGAAGAGAACCTGATGTACATGGGCCTGGACTCCATCCGCGTCATGTCTCTGCTGGAAAACTGGCGCGCCCGCGGCGCTGACATCACCTTCGTGGATCTGGCGGAGTCGCTGACCATCAATGAATGGTGGCGCACCATCGAGCCGCGCCTGACGACGGAGGCCTGAGATTGATGACCACTCCGGCCGAGACGTCGACCAAAGGATTGTCCGCCGCGCAGAACGGGATATGGCTGGGTCAGCAGATCAACCCCACCAGCCCCATGTACAACGCGGCTGAATATGTGGAATTACGCGGACCGCTGCGCATCAAGCTGTTTGAGCGCGCGTTGCGCCAGACGCTGATCGAAGCGCCCGCGCTGCACGCCACCTTCCATTCCGGCGCCAGGGAAACGGCGCAACGTCTGCACGCGCCGGAGTTCGTCCTGGTGCAGAAAGATTACAGCCATTTCGAAGCCCCGCTGGAGCAGGCGCGCCTGTGGATGCTGAGCGATCTGGCCGCCACCGTGGACCTGTCGCAAGGGCCGCTGTTCACCCAGGCTCTGATCAAACTCGGCGACGACCACTACTGCTGGCATCAACGCATCCATCACATCGCCTGCGACGGTTTCGCCTTCGCCCTGTTGTCGCAAAGGGTGGCGGAAATCTACAACGCCCTGGCGGCCAACCCGGAAACAGACCCCGCCACGGTGGGACGCGCCTTTGGCGACTACGATAAAGTGCTGGAGGAAGACCTGCGCTATCGCCAATCGCCGGCGTTCGCCAAGGACCGGGATTTCTGGGCGGGCTATCTGGAAGACCAGACGCCCCCCGTCAGCCTCAGCCGCTCCAATGCGCCCATCGCCGACATGGCGACGCGGGTGGAGCGCAGCCTGCCGGCGGAGCTGATCAAGCGGCTGCAAACCGCGGCCAGCGCAATCGGAGCCACTTGGTCGGATGCGCTCACCGCCGCCACCGCCTATCTGATCCATCGCCGCACCGGCGCCCGCGAAGTCACGCTGGGCGCGCCGGTCATGGGACGCATGGGCTCCGCATCCCTGCGCGTGCCCGCCATGGTGATGAATATTATTCCGCTGCGTCTGCAGATCGCTGGCGTGGAGTCCTTTAAAGATCTGGTGCAACTCGCCGCGCAGCAAACCCGCATGACGCGCCTGCATCAGCGCTACCGCTACGAACAACTGCGTCGCGACCTCAATCGCGTGGGCGGCGATCAACGCCTGTTCGGCCCGGTAGTGAACATCATGCCGTTCGACCGTCATGTGGAGTTTCAGGGCTGCGTTTCCCGCACGCATAATCTCTGCGCCGGTCCGGTGGAAGACCTGTCCTTCGCCTTCATTCTGAACAAGAACGGCGGCTTGCGTTTCGATCTGGACGCCAACCCGAACCGTTACAGTCAAACTGATCTGCAGGACATTCAGCAGCAAATGCTGACATTGCTGGAGCAGGCCGCGGCCGATATGGAGCAGCCCATTCAGGTTGATCGCGCCGCCCTATCCTGGCTGCAAGGCCCCACCACCAGCCAGGCGCCGCAGCCTGTTCTCAACGCCCTACGCCAATGCATTCTGACGACGCCGCAAGCTATCGCCCTGCAGGCGAACGGACGCTGCCTCAGCTATGAAGAGCTGGGCCAGCGCGTCGCCGGACTCGCTGAACGCCTGCGACAATCTGGGGTGAATCCGGGAGATATCGTCGCCCTGGCGCTGCCTCGCAGCGAAGGCGCTATCGTAACGGCGCTGGCGACCTGGGCCGCCGAAGCCGCATTCGTTTTTCTGGACCCGGCCGCGCCCATCGCCCGCAATCGTTTGATCATTGAAGACGCCCGCCCCGCGTTGGTGGTGACGGAGGACGCGGACTCCGAGCTAAACATCGACGCCAACTCGCCGGTAGTGAGCCTGGCGGCGTTATCCCAAGACGCGGTCAGCAACGCAGCGCTATGGTCTGAGTCGACAACACAAGCGGGGCCCGCTTACCTGATCTACACCTCCGGCTCCACCGGCGCGCCGAAAGGCGTGGTTATCGGACATCAGGCTCTGGCGGAGTTCGTCGCCGGCGCCATCGACGCTTACGCCGTCACAGCCTCGGATCGGGTGCTGCAGTTTGCGCCGCTGCACTTTGACGCCTGCATCGAAGAGATTTTCGTCACCTTGGCGCAGGGAGCGCGCCTTATTCTGCGCAATGACGCTATGTTGGAATCCGCTCCGCGCTTTCTGGAGCAATGCCGTCAATGGGGCGTGACCCTGTTGGATCTGCCCACCGCATACTGGCATGAGCTGGCGTTCGGCTGCGCCACCGCATCGCTGGAACTCCCATCCAGTCTGGGCGCCGTCATTATTGGCGGTGAAGCGGTATTACCGGAGCGGGTGGCGCAATGGCGCGGCTGTTTCGGCGATCGCATCGCCCTGTACAACACTTACGGTCCCAGTGAAGCCACGGTAGTCGCCACCAGCGCGGACCTCAGCGCTGACGCCGGCGTCATCACCATCGGCCAGCCTCTGGGCGGACGCGCCGTCGCTGTAGTCAATCCACAGATGGAGCTACTGCCGCGGGGCGAAGAAGGCGAACTGCTGTTGCTCGGCGGCGGATTGGCCGACGGCTACCTCAACCTGCCGGAAAAAACCGCGGAAAGCTTTATCCAGATGCATTTCCCCTGGGCCAAACAGCCGCAGCTCGCTTATCGCAGCGGCGATCGCGCGCGCATCAATACACAGGGCAATGTCGAGTTTCTGGGACGTTTGGATGATCAAATCAAGATCAGCGGCCATCGCATCGACCCTCTGGAAATCGAGTCTGCGCTCAGCGCCCTGCCCGGCGTGCAGGAAGCCGCCGTCACCCTGAGCCAGCAAGGCAATGGCGTGAAGTGTCTGGTGGCGCATCTGGCGGGACAGTCCTACGCCATCGCCGAATTGCGTGAAGCGCTTAAATCCAGGCTGCCGGCGGCGATGACGCCATCCGCGCTGGTCATACATGAGCGCCTGCCCAAAAACGCCGCCGGCAAGGTGGACCGCAAACAGCTCAACGCTATCGAAACAGCCTCCGCAAGCGACTTGCCTCAAGCTGAAGTCAGCGCGGAACAGCAACTCATCATTGAGGTCTGGCGCGACGTACTGGGCCAAAGCGCCATCAAGCCGGAAGACGACTTCTTTCTGCTGGGCGGTCAGTCCCTGCAATCCATTCAGGTGGCCAACAGACTGAGCGCGCGCATTGGGCGGGAAGTACCGGTCACTTTGATTTTTCAAAGCCCGACTGTCGCCGCGCTGGCTCAGGCGTTGTTTGCGACGGATGACGAGCAACCACAATCACGGGACCTGCGGGAACAGATTCTGGCGGACTGCGACGCTTTCGCCCAATCCCTGCCGCCGGCGCCGGCTGTTGCATTCGACCTGAACGCAGCGCCCAGACAGATATTGCTCACCGGGGCCACAGGGTTCGTCGGCGCGCAACTGCTGCATCAACTGCTCTATCAAACTGACGCCGATATCCTGTGCGCCGTGCGCGGCGCCACCGACGCCGAAGCCTTCTATCGTCTGGAGCAGGCGATGTCGGAACAGGGCCTGCCCTGCAGCGCGTTTCGGCGGGTGCGGGTACTGCTGGCGGATATGGAAAAGCCGCGCCTGGGACTGTCCGTGGCGGACTTCGAACAGCTCGCCCAGCACATAGACGCGGTCATCCATAACGCCGCCGTCACCAGCGTCATGCGTGATTACCAATCCCTGCGCGCCGCCAATGCATTGAGCACCGGCGAATTATTGAAGCTGGCCGCCGTGCGGGGCGTTCCCCTGCATCTGGTGTCCACCATCGCCGTGGCGCCGCCGGCGTCCGCCGCCCCCAGTCTGCGCGAGGACTTCACGCCCATTCATGACGGGCTGGGCGATGGCTATCAACAGAGCAAATGGGCCTCCGAACGCATGGCGGAAATCGCCCGCGACAAAGGCTATCCCGTCAATCTGTATCGACTCGCCCGGGTCACCGGCGCGTCCGATTTTGGCTATATCAACGCCAAAGACTTGGTGTGGAGCATCATTCAGGCGGGGATGCGCAGCGACGCATTGCCGGATCTGCCCATCAGCGAGCCCTGGACGCCAGTGGACGCGGTGGCGCAATTCATCGTCGCCGACGCCATGTCCCGCCCGGGCGGCGGCGTGTACAACGTCACCCCGCCCCAGGACGTCAGTCTGACGCGCATTTTCGGCTGGCTGCGGGAATACGGTTTCGACTTCGACACCCTGCCGCTGCCCCAGTGGAGCCAGCGCGTCAAAGAAAGAGGCGCGGAAGAGGATCAGGCGATCCTGGGCTTTTTTGAACAACGCAGTCATGACGCCGGCGCGCCCAGCTTCGAGCCCGGCGGCATCGACAACGGCAAATTTCGACAACGTATGGAGGAGCTGGGCCTGACGATGCCTGTCATCGATCAGCCCCTGTTCCACCGCTATCTGCAGTACGCCATTGAATCGGGCCTGTTGCGCACCGCAAACCGGACCGCTGTGAATAAACCCTAATTGATCTCATCACGAGGATAACTATGACATTGCCGGTAACTCCCAACAGGGAAACGCTGAACCTGACCAAGTCCTTCGAACTCGCCAAAGAGAGCGAGAAGCGGGTGGCGGGATTCACCCAGTCCATGATGAAAAAGCCGGAGCAGTTCGCTCCCGGCCATTTCCCGGTTTACATCGCCAGCGGCCAGGGCGCCATCGTCACTGACGTCGACGGCAATGAATACATCGATTTTATCTGCGGTCTCGCCGCCAACACGCTGGGACACAATCATCCCACTGTCGTCAGCGCCATCAGCGAAAACCTGTCCAAGGGCTTGATTCACTCCCTGCCGACCCCGGTGGAAGTCAAAGCGGCGCAAACCCTGGCCGACATCATTCCCGGCGCGGAAATGGCGCGCTTCTTCAAGACCGGCGCTGACGCCAACTCCGCCGCCGTGCGTCTGGCCCGCCACATCACCGGTAAAGAAGAAATCATCACCGTGGGCTACAACGGCTGGCACGATCAGTACATGTTCGACACCCCCGGCGTGCCGGAAGTCATTCGTCAGTACACCCACCGCATGCCGCTGTTCACGCCCATGGACGAACAACCAGTGCTGGATCTGATCGCCGAGCGCGGCGACAAGCTGGCGGCGGTATTGCTGTCGGTTCCTTACAACCGCGTGCTGACTGGCGAGTTCCTGCGTCAGGTGCGCAAAGCCTGTAATGACAAAGGCGTGTTGCTGGTGATGGACGAAGTGGTCACCGGTTTCCGTCTCGCTCTGGGCGGCGCGCAGGAATACTTCGACGTCTCCGCCGATCTGGTCACCCTGTCGAAAGGCATCGCCGCCGGCATGCCGTTGTCCGCGGTGGTCGGCTCCGCCAAGCACATGAAGCGCATGGAAGAGCTGCAGGTTTCCACCACATTCGGTGGTGAAATGCTGTCCCTGGAAGTGTGCGACGCTGTGTTGAACGAGTATCGCCGTTCGGATTTCGTCGGCCGTATCGCCGCACTGGGCGTACGCCTGAAGGAAGGCGTCAATAAAGTCTCCGCCGCGCTGGGAACGCCATTGCAGGTGGTGGGCTATGACCCTATCCCCATGTTCCTGTTCTCCAAAAATCCAGTGGAGCATGTGAAGCTCGCCGAGCCTTTCCTGGCGGAAATGGCGAAGCGCGGCGTCCTGCTGCGTCGTGAAGTCAACTTCATCTGCGGCGTGCATACGGAAGAGCAGATCGACTTCACCATCAACGCGGTGGAAGCCTCATTGCAAGCCATGCTGGACACCGGCCTGTTCGCCAAAGCGAATGAAGGGGCGGCGGCTCAATGATCTGCTGCATGAAACATGCGGGGGCGGCGTCCTGGCTGCATAAGCTGATGCTGTCCCAGGCCTCCCGTCCTGCGCCGCTCGCCGCCCAAGCGGCGGGTCCGGCGCAAGGCGAAGCGTTCAACGGGCTGGCGGCGGAACCCCGCCCCCGTGACGGCGGCCCGCAATCCGGCGAGGGCGTGCGCACTCTGATCAAAGGCGGCTTTTTGTACGCCGGCGATGACGCTAATACGGTAATCGAAAACAGCTGGGTGCTGGTGGTGGGCGATCGCATCGCCGCCATCGGTTCCGCCGAGCAGCCGGCGCCGGAGTGCGATCAGGTCATCGACGCCGCCGGCAAGCTGGTGCTGCCGGGACTGATCAATCCGCACTGGCATGAAAGTTTCGTAGCGCCCAACTTCGAGCGCCCGGACGATGCCGGTCTGGAGCCGACCCCCTACTCTAATGGCGGCGATATTGAAGCCCTGGGCTCCATGTTCGCCTTCATCTCCACCGTGGGACAGAAGCTGACCCATGCGGAAGGTGTCGCCATCGCGCGCTGGAGCATGTGGACGCAGTTGCGCTCTGGAACCACGGCGCTGGGCGACGTGGGTTCCGCCAACACCGCCGACGCCATGGCGCAGGCGGCGCTCGATCTGGGCATGCGCATCCGCGTCAGTCGCTGGGGATCAGACATCATGATTCCCAACGGCGCCAAAGAATTTCGCCGCATCGCCGACACCCAGGCGCAGGCGGACGACTGGGCTGCGTTAATGGAAACCTGGAACGACCACGCTTCAGGCCTGATCGGCGGCATGCCTTCCGTCATGGGCGCTTTCGGCAGTTCCGACGAACAATTGATCGCCCTCCGCGATATCGCCGACCGTTATCAGGCGCCCTACGCCACCCACCTGGCGCCGCTGCGTAATGAAACCGCCGCCGTGCAGGCGGTGTTCGGCCGCACGCCTGTGGGCCGCTTCGACGCTTTGGGCATGCTCACCGATCGTCTGCTGGCGGTGCACACCGCCTACGCCAGTGAAGACGAATATCGTCGCCTGCTGGAAACCGGCGTCAATATCTGCCACTCCCCCGCCCATTACGGCATGTTGGGCGAAGCCACCGTCAGCGAAACCGGCCAGATTGGACGCTTCATCAGGGACGGCGGACATGTGTCCTGCAGCACGGACGGCGATATCTCCTATATCGGCGGCATGCCGGAGGCCATGCGCGCCGCGCATCTGGGCCACAACGAAGCGCAGAACTGCAATACCGCCTGCCCGCCCACGTTGGCGCTGCGCATGGCCACCCTGAACGGCGCCCGCGCTTTGGGCTGGCGCGACCGCATCGGCTCCATCGAAGTCGGCAAGCAGGCGGATCTGGTGGTCATCGGTATCGACGACTGGCGCTATCGCCTCGGCAATCATCCGCTGCGCACCTTCCTGGTGGCGGGCGGCAGCCGGGACGTGGAGGCCGTCATGGTGGCCGGTCGCATTGTGGTGCGGGAAGGCCGCAGCGCCCTGTTCGACGAAGCCGAACTGCTGACGGATTACCGTCTGGCGGTGGCGTCGGCGCGCGCGCGCATACAACGCAAATAAACAGGATGTTTAACGCAACATGTCAGAGAAGGAAACCGCTATGACCACGTCCCCAACGGCAGCGCCGACAATGAACGGCCGAAGTCTTTTTCTACTCCTGGCCAGCACCATGACGGTGATGGCCGGCGCCACCCTGGCCCCGGCGCTGCCGGGTATGGAGGCCGCCTTTGCGCAAGAGGAAAATGCGGAATTCTGGGTCAAAATGATCCTGTCCGCGCCTGGCCTGTTGATCGCCTGCTGCGCTCCTATGGTGGGCTGGCTGCTGGATCACTGGAAGAAAAAGCAGGTACTGATTCTGGCGCTCTGTCTGTATGGCGTTTCCGGCGTGTCCGGTTACTTTCTGCATGACTCGCTGATCGCCATTTTGCTGGGACGCATCGCTCTGGGCGTGGCGGTGGCGGGCGTCATGGTCGCCTGCACCACGCTGGCCGGAGACTATTTCGCCGGTCCTCATCTGGCGCGATATATGGGCGTGCAAGCGGCGTTCGGCGGTTTCGGCGGCGTACTGTTTCTGGGCATGGCCGGCCTGTTGGCGGATATCGACTGGACAGCGCCGTTCCTGATCTACCTGTTCGCATTCATCGTGCTGCCGGGCGCCATGTTGTTTCTGGACGAGCCTGAGCGCAAAGCGATTCCCGGCGGCGACCTGGGCGGCGCGGCGCCAGCGCCTCCCGGCGGCCCCCTCGCTCTGTGCTACGCCCTGGCGGCGTTCGAAGTATTAGCGCTGTATATGGCGCCGCTGCATTACCCGTTCTATGTGGCCCAGTTCGGCGTGACGGACGGCTCAGAAATCGGCTTCGCCATCGCTGGCATGCTGCTGCTCACGGCGACGGTGTCCATGTACTACCGCAAATTCGGCGGCCTGTTCCCGTTCCCGGTATTGCATGGCGCCGGCTGGTTATTGATCGCTATAGGATGGGGACTGCTGGGCTTCGCTCCCAGTTACGGCGTCGCCCTCGCGGGCATGGCGGCGGCGGGCGTCGGCTTCGGGATGATTCGTCCGAACCTGATTGTCTGGCTGTTTTCTTATACTCCGCCGATGCTGCGCGGTCGCATTATCGGCGGCGTCACCACCTGTTTCTTTATTGGTCAGTTCCTGTGCCCGCTGTTAACCCAGCCGTTGATCGACCATTACGGTATTACCGCCACTTTCGCCGTCGCCGGAGGCGTATCGCTGATTTTGGCGGCGCTGTTGCTGGCGGCGAGTCTGAAAGCTGCGCCGGCGCCGTCTGCAGCTAAACCCTGATCACTCGCGGAGAGACAGACGGTTCGCCGCACTCTCCGTTACAAGTCAACCATTTCTATTTGCTAAGAGTTCCACCAAAGCGGAGAGTCATCTCCGCTAAGGAGGTGGAAGCCATCTTCACCCCCACACCCTTAACACCTCGCCCCCACCACCTGTCTCCAGCTATCGCGCTTTCAATTTGATCCGCCTGCATCATGCGTAGACATGTGTAAATAATAAAGGTGTTGATTATTTGAACACAAACGATAATGATTATCATTTTACAAGCATTTCATTCTATCGTAGAGTGTGCTCCGATAACGGCAAGAGTCCGGTTAAATTTTCGCCGGAGATGATAAACCCCCTTTCGTTTCCCAGGCCGCGCCACAGTTGCGTAGACCGTCCTTATTCTTGCCGAAGGAATCCACCCTGATTGCGACAGCATGCTGGAAGCAGGTGACTATGGCAGATAACAACTCCTCCCCGACCAAGAAATTCGCACTACTGGCTATCAGCGCCGCACTGGCCCTGGGCTTCACTGCGCTGGCCATGCAGAAACCGGATGCAACGCCGGAGACGGCGCAAACGGCGTCCGCAGCGCCCGCGGAACAACCCATATCCGCAGCCGCTACCGCCACCAAAGATATTACCGACGCCGCCGGCCGCCGCGTCAGCGTGCCGGTGGAGCCCAAGCGCGTACTGGCCCTGGGCGAGTTTGATATGGACGCCATGCTGGCGTTGGGCATGAAGCCGGTGGGAGTGACTGACGGCCGCGGCCAGCAGACGCCGCCCAACTACTTGAAGGATCTCAGCGTCGACATCGAGTCCATCGGACGCTTGGCGCAGCCCAGCATCGACAAAGTAATCGCCGCGCAGCCGGATCTGATTCTGACCGGCACCATTCAGGACGAGAAGCTGATTTCCCAGCTCCAGCAGATTGCTCCCACCGTGATCACCTCCGCGTCTTCGGAAAACTGGCGCGATATGTTCAAACGCATCGCCGTCGCCCTGAGCAAAGAGAGCGAAGCAGAGAATTTCCTGGCTAAATACGATGAAAAAGCGGCGAAAATCCGCGAAAACCTGGGAAATCCGGAAAATGTGTCCGTCAGTGTAGTGCGCTGGAGCCCCAAAGGCCCCACTTATATGCTGCGTGACGTATTCATCAGCCAGGTCATTGCGGATGTCGGCCTGTCCCGGCCTTCCGCGCAACAGGAAAGCGGCATTCACTCCGCGCCCTTGAGCCTGGAAGCCCTGCATGAAATCGACGGCGACTGGATCTTCGTCGGCACCCTCAGCCCAGTGGGCGACGCGGCGGATACCTTTGCGGAAATTCGCGACAACGCCGCCTTCAAACAATTGTCCGGCGTCAACAAAGGACATCTGGTGTTGATCGACGGCTCCTTGTGGACCAGCGTCGGCGGGCCTCTGGCCGCCATGGCGGCGCTGGACGACATTGAACAGGCCATGCTGGGCAAACAAGGGTAGTCGAGGTTAAAGGAGCATTGATGTCGCAGGCGCATCGCCCGGCTGTCAGCCGTCGTAACTGGGCGTCCGTCGCCATGTTGATGCTGGCGCTGTTCGGCGTCGTATTAACTTCCATGCTGGTGGGGTCCGGGCAACTGGACGCCGCCCACAGTCTCTCCTATCTGCTGTCTCCAGCGGACAACGCCGACGCCTACGTCAACATGGTGATGACGGAATTGCGTCTGCCCCGCACCCTCGCCGGCGTCATCATCGGCGTGGCCCTGGGCGTCGCCGGCAGCCTGCTGCAGAACGTCACCCGCAATCCTCTGGCCGAACCTGGCCTGCTGGGCATCAACGCCGGCGCCGCGCTGGGCGTGGTGATCGGCATCAGTTTCTTTCACGCCAGCAGTTCCTATTCCATGCTGATCTGGGCCATTTCCGGCGCCTTGGTCGGCAATGGCGCCGTCATGCTGGCGGCTCAAGTGGGCGCGGCCAGCATGACGCCATTGCGTCTGGTGCTGGCGGGCGTAGCCATCAACGCCGCGTTCCAGGGATTTACTTCCCTGCTGTTGCATGACCACATCGCCGCCTTTGATCAATACCGTTACTGGATTCTGGGCTCCTTGTCCGGCATCACCATGGAGGCGGTCAGCCAGATCGCTCCAGCGGTACTGGCGGCGCTTGCCCTGGCGGCGGCGCTAACGCGGCCGCTTTCCGCACTGACGTTAGGGGATGACTCCGCCAAAGCGCTGGGGCACAACCCAAATCTGATTCGCGCACTCTTGTCCCTCAGCATCACACTGCTGAGCGCCGCAGCGGTGGCCCTGGCCGGCCCCATCGTTCTGCTGGGACTGATCGCCGCTTACATCGCCCGGGCGCTGGCCGGACACCATCTGCGCAACCAGTTACTGTATTCCGCCGTCGCCGGCGCGTTTCTGCTGCTGTCCACGGACATTCTGGCGCGGGTGATCAATCGTCCTTTCGAAGCCCCGGTCAGCGCCGTGGTCGCCTTTATCGGCGTCCCGATCATTATTCGCATCGTCCATTCCAATCGCATGTTCAGTTAGGCCTGGAGGTATCCGCGATGAGCCGTATGTCGCCCTCTGTCGAGCAGGCCGCCCCATCTCTTGGGCTTCCTGACGCCACATCCTTCCTCCCGGCCGGTAGCCGGGTGGTCCGAATCGGCTCCCTTTCCATGACCTTCAACCTGCATGACTTGATAAGCGCTCTGCTTATCCTGCTGGTGATACTGTTGGCGGTTTGCGCGTCCCTGATGCTGGGCTCCACGCACCTGTCTCTGTCCCAGGTGTGGCAGGCCATATTGGGAGAAGGCAGTCCCGCCCACCAACTGCTGACCATGCAGATCCGTCTGCCCCGCATCGCCGCCGGGCTGGTGGTGGGCGCTTGTCTGGGCGCCGCCGGCTGTCTGTTGCAAGGGCTAGCACGCAACCGTCTGGCGACCCCTGACATCCTCGGCGTACATCAGGGCGCCACGTTGGCGGTGGTAATCGCTATGTTGGCGGGAGCGGGAAGCGTATTGGACACTTGGTGGGCGGCGATTATCGGCGCCTCCGCCACGCTGTTGGGCGTGTTGGCCTTCAGCGGACGCTTCGGCTCCAACGGTTACCGAATTCTGGTGATTGGTCTGGGACTGACCTACCTGCTGCGCGCCATGACGGAAGTGCTGGTGACCTACCTGCCTCTGCATGAAGCCAGCGCCATGTACACCTGGAGCATCGGCACGCTGCTGGGCAGAGATTACGCCATCGCCGCTCCCGCGTTTTTCGGTCTCTGCCTGTTGCTGCCGGTTGCGGTAGTGCTGGCGCGACAACTGACCTTATTGCAGTTCGGCGAAGACACCGCGGCTTCCCTGGGTTTGAATCCCGAGCGTCTGAAGATCGCCGTCGTATTGACCGTGGCGGTGCTGACCGCACTGTCAGTGACTGTATCCGGCCCTATCAACTTCATAGCGCTGATGGCGCCGGTGACCGCCAGCTTTCTGGCGCGCCCGGATCAAACGCCGGTGTTGCGCTCCAGCTTGCTGGGGGCCCTGTTCGTGATCGTGGCGGACACCATTGGGCGCATTTACAGCGACGTGGAGACGCCCATGGGCGTCATCGCCACCATGATGGGCGGGCCGTTCCTGCTGGCTGTCATCCTGTTTCAACCCCAATCCAGGCAAGGTAATTGATTGATGTCCGAGCCAAGACTCGCTATTCAGAACGTTTCCCTCAGTTACGCGAACGGGCGCGGCGGTAAAACCGACGCTGCGCCAACGGTGAAAGAGGTCAGCCTGCAAGCCCGGCCGGGAGAATTGATGATCATCGTCGGCCCCAACGGGTGCGGCAAATCCACCCTGCTGCGCGCCGTGGCGCGTCTGCATCGACCGGATTCCGGCCGCATTCTTCTGGAAGGCGAAGACGTTTGGTCGCTCAGCAGAAAACAGGCGGCGACCCGATTGGCCCTGTTGCCGCAAACGCCCACCGCGCCTGAAGGCATCCGCGTCGCGGATCTGGTCCGACATGGTCGCCATCCCCATCAGGGCTTGTTCCGCCAGTGGGCCAGCGCCGACGAAGACGCCCTGCGCCGCGCCCTGCTCGCCACCGACACCGCTGATCTCATGGACGCGCCTCTGGATCACCTTTCCGGCGGTCAGCGCCAACGTTGCTGGCTGGCCATGGCGCTGGCTCAGGAAACCAACCTTTTACTGCTGGACGAGCCCATCAGCATGCTCGATCTGGGGCATCAGGTTGAAGTGCTGAATCTGGTGCGCGACCTTTCCGCCAAAGGCATCACCATCATGATGGTGCTACATGACCTCATCGCCGCCGCTCGTTACGCCGACACCCTCACCGCCATGCGCGAAGGCAGGGTGGTGGCGAGCGGTCCACCCCGTGAGATTCTGACCCGGGATATGGTGCGCGAACTCTACAACGTCGACGCGCACATTCTGAGCGATCCTGACGGCAATCCGGTGGTTACTCCGGCGGTGGGCGGCGCGTTTTCTTCTCTGTCCCCCTCCAACAGCAAGGAGCAATCTTATGTCTGATTCCACTACACAGAGCGCCGGCGTGGATTTCGCCGGTAAAGTCGCCATCGTCACCGGCGCCGCGCAAGGCATTGGCGCCGCCGTCGTGGCGACACTGGCTGAACGCGGCGCCAAAGTCGCCGCTCTCGACGTGCAGGAAAAAGCCCTGCGCGACACCACTTCCACTCTCACCGCGAGGGGTTTGCAAGTGCGTCCTTTTGTCGTGGACATCAGCGACGCGGCGGCCATCGAAGCGGTGGTCGGCGATATCGAAGCCGGCCTGGGCGAAGTGGAAGTGCTGGTCAATGTGGCCGGTATTCTGCGCCTGGCGTCCGCCACGGAACTGACGTCCGACGACTGGCTGGACACCTTCGCCGTCAACACCCATGGCGTATTTTTCCTGAGCCGGGCAGTGGGCCGCCTGATGAAGGAGCGTCGGCGCGGCGCTATCGTCACGGTCGGCTCCAACGCCGCCGCCATACCCCGCACCAAAATGGCGGCCTACGCGGCGTCCAAAGCGGCGTCGACCCATTTCACCAAGTGTCTGGGACTGGAGCTGGCGGAATACGGCGTGCGCTGCAACATTGTCTCGCCCGGCTCCACCGACACCGCCATGCAGCGCCAGTTCTGGACAGACGACCAGGCGCTGGAGGCGGTATTGAACGGTTCTTTGGACTCCTATCGCACCGGCATTCCTCTCAAACGCATCGCCACCCCGGAAGACATCGCGGAAGCGGTGGCCTTCCTCGCCTCGGACAAAGCCTGTCACATCACCATGCACAATCTGTGCATCGACGGCGGCGCGACGCTGGGCGTCTGACATAGCCATCGATAATCACAAGGCGCACTGAAGCGCCTTGTTTCTATTCCCCGCCTCCCCGCCTGATTTTTAACTGTCTTCTAACTCTACGCCTTATTCCACATGGCCTAACTCAATCCGCCAATCCCACTCCTGGACAGACGCGGCTACAATGAAAGCGCTTTCAAAAATTTATCGGAAAGACGCCGGATCGGTCGCTCATTCACGCGCACTGGCTCCGCCGCAAAGCAACTCAGGAGGATGGCCTTGAAGACACGCACACTGACTATCGGGGCGCTGGCCCTGGGCGCGAGCGCCCTGCTTGCGCCCACCACGTTCGCCGCGGCCTACAACGCCGGCGTCGCCGCTGCAGGATTCGATGCGGAACAGGCGCAAACCGGCGTGAATCTGCATCCCTACGCAGAGCTGCGCAACTTACGCGATACTGGAATCTTCACCCTGTATGTGGACGTCATGAAACAGGGACAGGAAAGCCCGGCACATAGCTTTCAATGCCGTACGCCGGAACTCGCCACCCGCGCTCAGTTCCGCTGCGACGGCGACTTTCAGACTGATGAGCCAGGCGCTTATTTCGTTCGCGCCAGAGCGGGCAGCATTCAGGCCGGGGATTACTTCAACGGCAATAGCCGCTACCCCGGTCAGCAGGATTCAGCGACTTTGACCCTGGCGGAGCCTGAGGCTCCAGTGGATGACCTGACCATCGACGCTTTCGGCGACGCGTCCCGGTACGAAGGCTTACACCAGAATCTGCTTGGCGGCTGGACCGACGACGACGGCAGCCTGCAAAGCGATCAGGTCAGCAACGGCGCACTCAGGTTAATATCCGGAGGCAGCGGCTACTGGTACAGCGTGCTCGCCACGGACACCTGCTTCGACGCTTCGCCCTACACACACCTCAAGCTCTCCCTGAGCGCCTCTCAGCGCGCCGATCTCTCACTCAGCCTGCATACCCGCGACGATAGTTGCTCCACCCGTCAGGGAGCTTCACAGGCTGTTACCGTAACGGTGGAGCCCGGCGCTCAAGAAGTGTTGATTCCTCTACAGGACTTCCAGCTCGCCGATCTCAGCAAAGTCCATGCGCTGGTGGCGGATCACCTGCAAAGCGGAGTGGAATACGACATCGCGGACATCAGTCTGGTATCCCGTGACGATAACGATGATGGCGACGACAATGGCGATCCCGATCCGGGCGTTCCGCAGATCAACGATGAATTCACCGCCAACCAGGGCCAATGGTATTCACGCCGGCAGCCCAACGGCGCCGTGGATTTTGGCGCCGCCGACGCTGCGGCGGGGGATAACGCCTCGCTGTCATTGCTGTTCCCGGGCAATCCTGATCTGAACAGTGGCGACAATGCATCGCCGTACTACGCATCCGAAGTGGGCTACAACCAGAAAACCCATTACGGCCGCTACGAGACCCGAGTGAAATTCGCCTCCTGCAGCCCAGGCGAAGAGGCCGTCAATGGCATATTCATCTACGACAATGACGGCACGGATAAGAACAGCAATGGACTGGCGGACAATACGGAAATCGACATCGAGCTGTTGTGCGGCGAGCCTAACATACTGTGGCTGACCACCTGGACCGACTACGGCGGCGATAGTGAAAACCAGTTCCGCAAGAAGAGCCGCGCCATCGACATGGCCACTGGCGCATATCGCGAAACCCCGGCAGGCATGGAGGGCACGTATGAAACGGTTCCCGCAGGCGCTCTGCCCAATATCGGACTGGCGGATTTTCCCCGCGCCGACACCTATTACACTGTCGGTTTCGACTGGCATACCGATCGCATCCGCTGGTACATCAAGCTGGACGGCAAAGAGGTGACATTGTGGGATATGCGCGACGCGGCGATGGTTCCACAGCGTCCGGCCATTTTTATGCTGAATCTGTGGCATTCGCCCTGGCACTGGTTTGACTATGGTCCGGCGGACTATCCGGCCGCCAATGCGGAGATGAAAGTGGACTACTATCGCTTCACGCCCTTCTGAGCCAAAAAGCGACGCCCCGGGGAGTTATCCGCTCCGCGGGGCGTCTTGGTTGAGG
Organism: Hahella sp. CR1; assembly: GCF_029813005.1. Lineage (NCBI taxonomy): Bacteria > Pseudomonadati > Pseudomonadota > Gammaproteobacteria > Oceanospirillales > Hahellaceae > Hahella > Hahella sp. CR1. The sequence goes on along the minus strand of NZ_JAPELK010000001.1, from coordinate 906,481 downwards.
TTGTAGTTATTATTTCTGTCGTACAAACACGATTAAAAGGGTTGGCGGTGAATACCCTGACTTACAAGTTTTCCCAATCAAATATATGCGGGGAGTTATTACTGCTGTCGGAACCGGCGTTACGACCCAGCCAGTTCAGCTCCGTCGCACAGTCCGCATCGCTGGCGCGCACGGGACCATACCACAGACTGGAAATACAGGATTTATCGGCCAGCGCAGATAAAGCGCCGCGCCAATCGGACAACTGCTGAAAACCAACAAAATCACCGGAGCCGGCGAAAGGATCAGACTGACTCCAAGCCGTTCCCACCACACCAGCGCTGGAACTGGATACAAAAGCGGAACTACGCGCTGAATCCGAAGGCGCAATGGAATAGGCAGTGAGGGACAGGCCGGCGGCGAATACCGACGCCAAAAACGCCGGAATGTGAGCGGATGTTTTCTTTACAAGCGCACGTCTTTTTAGAATTCTAGAGCACTTCACTGTGTTCGCCCCCTACGCGGGATGAAAAAGAGAGAGATGAAAAAACTATCTCACCGCCTTCGCCACCAGGAACGCGACTGGCTATGAGATAGTTTCTACGTGGCGTTGATCCACGGAGCTACCATAGCGATTGTCTTTAGGGAAAACACTCGGTTAAAGGGTGTAGAGCAATGCGCCTAGCGAGGGAGAGAAAAGGCTTAACACTTGGATAATCCGCCCGCTGAAAATCATGCAGAAGCGCCCTTCGGCACAGTAAAGTCAACGCTTGCGCGGGCGCTCTTGTTTTAGTGCATCCCGTTGATTATATTTGCTTTTCGCGACCGACCAGGACAAGTCGGATCGTTATGGCCGTTATGCCTAGGCGTACGCTGGAGATCACCGGCGCCGTCGCCCTCAACGGCCTGGGTGACGCGTAGTCAGGATAGTGCGTCACGTCAAAAAAATGAAAAAAGACTACTCGATAGGATAAAGGGAACTTAGATGGAACGATCCTATGACTATGCGGATATTGGTGACGTCAGCCTGCGTTATCTGGCGGAGGGTTCGGGCAACGCCACAGTTATTTTCGAATCTGACCTGGGCGGAGGCATCGATGATTGGGAGCGCGTGCAGCCCCTGATCAGTCTTTTCACCCGCACACTTTCCTACGACCGCGCCGACCTGCAGGACAACGACCCCAGCCTCTCCCCCAAAAGCGCCGAAAATATGGTCGCCGACCTGCGTAAACTGCTGCAGGTCGCCGATATCAAACCTCCCTACATCCTGGTCGGTCATTGCGCCGGCGCCGCCCATATCCGTTACTTCGCGCATAAGTATCCCAATGAAGTCGTCGGACAGGTGTTCGTGGACGGTTACGACGACGCAAAAGCCGCAGACAAAATAGAAAGCCATGACATTCAGGGCGCAACGAAAGGGGGGCAATCCATCCCCTTTCTCAATAACGCGCCAACCAGTATCCTTGTGGGCGACAATCCGCCAGAGACTTCGGCGCAAACGCCGGAACCGACTCGCCGCGACCGCAGGCAATGGATTGAAAGCCACCGCGAGTGGCTGCGGCATATGCCGCAAGCGCGATTCAGGGTGATCGCCAACGCCCGCCGTTATCTTCCGCTATCCCACCCGGACTTTGTGGTGGAGGAGATCAATCGGGTGTTGGCGGACGCTCGACGGGCGCTTTAAAACGGTTGCGGAGATTGCAATGGTTCCCAATGGATAATTTCTCACGCTGCTGTGCGAAACTTTCACGGACGCCGGGGGCCATCTGGAGAGACAATTCGCAGAACGCGTTCTCGCGAACGCCCCGATATCAAACAATAAACAGGAATGGAGTTTGTCATATGGAACAAGACACTATTGTACTGCTGAAAAAAGATTTACTGCGTATGCGTTGTCTGGCCGCCGCCAGATCGCTGGGCCTGAAGGACTGGTATCTTGCAGCAGGATTTCTGCGCAACGCCATCTGGGACCACCTGCACAAGCTCGCCCAGGCCACCCCGCTGAATGATGTTGATCTGGTGTATTTCGACTCCGACGACACCTCCGAAGAACGCGATAAGGAAATCGAAGCCAAGCTGAGAAAAATGGTCCCCGGCGTGAAATGGGAAGTGAAAAACCAGGCCAGGATGCACCTGCATCACCAACATGAACCCTATCAGGACACCGCCGACGCCATCTCTCACTGGGTTGAAGTGCCGACCTGCGTGGGCGTAAGACTGGAGCATCTGGACAAGTTCAAGTTCACCGCCAAGTTCGGCCTGTTGGAGAACTGGTCCATGCAAGTGCGACCGAATCCTGACGTGCGTTACGCGGAAGATATCTTCGTCTCCCGCGTATACGGCAAGCGTTGGCACCGCATCTGGCCGATGCTGCAAATTTCCGCCCTGCAATAGCCCCATCCTGCGCAGCGCCCTGGCCTAATTCCGCCAGGGCCCGCTATACTGAAGCGTCGCCCGGACACAACTCTTTTTCACGGCGCCGACCCGAGGTAAGCTCCATGCGCAAAATTCTTTTGTTGATTTCCATTTTCACACTTTCTCTCAACTTCAACGCATACGCCAAGGATGACAAAAAGCACGATCTGCCGCCGGGATTACAGAAAAAAGTCGACCGGGGCGGCCAGCTGCCTCCGGGCTGGCAAAAGAAGCTGCATAAGGGCGATATTCTGGATCAGACTGTTTACGACCACGGCGTGATTTACCCCGACGACGATGGCGTCGAAACGGTCTACGTAGAGGACAAGATCATCAAAATTATCAAGTCCACCCGGGAAATCATCGATATTCTGAATCATTGATCAGGCGAGCATGACCAGCGCCTGCATGATCGCGGCGCACAAGGTCAGGTGACAGCGCATCTGCTGATAATCCGCGCGCCAGTAGTCTTCCAGAACGAATCGATCCAGTCCGTAAAAGAACAGGAACGCCGCCGCCAGCGTCAATGAGCGCAGGCCGGGCGGCAGACCCGGCGCCATCCAGGCCAGAATCAGACAGACAATACTGGCCCACAATAACCGCGATGGCGTAGCCGGCCCTTCTCCCCGCAATCCAATCAACCAGACGCCGCCGGCCATGAACGCCAACAACGCCATGCTGTAGTAGTCGAACATAGACCGCAGCAGCGGGCCCTCCTCGCCGCCGAGAATGCAAGCCACGCCCAGAACCAGCAGCGGCGCGGCGCCCAGAATGGCGCTTATGCGCACGTATTTTTCACTTTCCCCGGCGATCATGCCTCCCCCCGTAGCCTCCAGATAGGCGAAACGTCGCCCTCCGCATCAGCTTTTACGCTCAAAAATCGGGGAAAGATCAGGGATTATTTTGCATGAAACGGAAGATATGCATTATGTTCATTAGTGCAGGGCTGTAAGCACTCATCGCCACAAAGGAAAGACCTATGTCCGCCAGTGATCCGCTGCAACTCGCCCGGGCCGGCAAACAAGGCAGTTACGCTGTGCGCACCCGTTACCGGCGTCGAGACGGAATTCCCGTCTATACCAATCACCTGATACTGGAAGGCTCGCCCTACCTGCTGCAGCACGCCCATAACCCCGTGAACTGGCGCGCCTGGAACGACGATACCTTCGCCCTGGCCAAAGCGGAGAACAAACCGATTTTTCTCTCTATCGGTTACAGCACTTGCCACTGGTGCCATGTCATGGAGGAAGAGAGCTTCGATAATGAAGAGGTAGCGCAAACGCTCAACCGCTACTTCATCCCTATCAAAGTGGACCGGGAACAGCGGCCCGATCTGGATGAGATTTATATGACCGCCGTGCAAATCATCACCGGGCATGGCGGTTGGCCCATGTCGAGCTTTCTCACCCCGGAAGGAAAGCCTTTCTTCGGCGGAACCTATTTCCCCCGCCCTCGTTTTATCAGCCTCCTGCAAAGAGTGCATGAATTGTGGGTGGAACAGCAGGAGAACTTGCTGGAACAGGGGCGTCGACTGTCGGACGCCGTCAGCGTTTACCTCAGGCCAAAGCCAATCTCGGAAGCTCTGGCGGAAAATCTGATCGAAACGGCGGTGGAGAAGCTGATTGGCTATAGCGATCGCGAATGGGGCGGCTTCGGCAGCGAACCCAAATTTCCCCAGGAACCCAACCTTCTATTTCTGCTCGACATCATTGAGCGCGATTCCCGACCGCTAGACCGACAGCCCGCCTGGAGCGTAGTAAAAAGCACACTGGACGCGCTGTTCGCCGGCGGCGTTTACGATCAGGCAGGCGGCGGCTTTCATCGTTACGCGGTGGATCAACGCTGGCAGGTTCCTCACTTTGAAAAAATGCTCTACAACCAGGCGCAGTTAGCGCGCTGCTACGCCCGCGCCTATAACTTGAGTCAAAATCCTGAGTATTTGAGGGTATGCCGGGAAACCCTGGATTACGCTCTCAGAGAAATGCGTTCTCCCGAAGGCGTATTTTATTCCGCCACGGATGCAGACAGCGAAGGCGAAGAAGGCAAATATTTCGTATGGAGCTATCAGGAACTGAGCCAGCTTCTCGACACACCGGGCCTAGCTCTCGCGGAACAGGTCTACGGCGCCACCCGTAAAGGCAATTTTGAAGGCGCCAATATTCTGCATCTGCCCTGCTCTTTACAGGAAAGCGCTGCGGCGTTGAGCCTGACTTACGAGGAGTTAGTGCAGCAACTGGCGGAACTGAAAGCCACCCTGCTACAGGCCAGAAGCCAACGCATTCCACCTTTACGTGATGACAAAGTGATAACGGAATGGAACGGCATGATGATCGCCGCACTGGCTGAAACCGCCGCCATCACCGGCATCAGCGCTTACGGAGACGCAGCTGTCGCCGCAGCAAACCAATTATGGCGCAGCCAGCGTGGGGAAGACGGCCTGTTCCATCGCATCAGCCTGGACAATCTGCCCAGCGACGACGCTCTGCTGGAAGACTACGTGCATTACATGGAAGGACTGCTGCAGTTGTACGACTACACCCATGACCACCTTTGGCTGGAGCGAATGGAAGCGTTGGCGACCACATTGGAAGAGCAGTTTCTGGACGCAGAACAGGGTGGATTTTTCATCACCCCCAAGAATGCGCAAGGTCCACTGCTGGTGCGCAGCAAGCATTGCGGCGACAACGCCACGGTCAGCGGCAATTCGCAGTTAGCGTCAGTGCTGGCGGCGCTGCGTCTGCGCACTGGCGACCTTAACGTACAACGCATGGCGGAAAACCAGATCGCCGCTTTCACCGGGCAAATCAACCGTCATCCTTTGTCTGCGCCGGTGTTTCTGAAAGGCCTGAACGAATGGCTGACGCCGAACCCGGTCAATCTGCAATACGCCGCATCCGGCCAAATGTGGGCCACCGTGGCGGTGAAGGAATACAAGGAAGATCACCTGTTGGAAGTACAACTGGATATACACATGAGCGAAGGCTGGCGCATTCAAAGCCACAACTGTCCCGCTCCCGATGGTCGCCGCACACAAGTAGAGTTGCTGTCGCACACTGATCACGACCTGCTGGACATACGTTACCCTCCTGCCAGCGTATGGACAGACCTCAATGAAAGCAACGCCTTAGAGGTCTATGACGATCACTGTCGCATCGAACTGACTTTACGTCGCTCCACACGGTCGCCGGTGCGTCTGGCTCTGCATTTTCAGACGTGCAACGAGCAGGTTTGTCATCGCCCACACACGCTCAACTTCAGCCTTTGGTGAACCGCCCGGTGAAAAGACGCAGGCATCTTGGCCGATTGCGCCTGCTGGCGACTGCATCTAGTCTTAGCCAAAAGCGTTCCCGGCTCTAGGCGCCCGCTAAAAGTTGATGTTTAATCCGGCGACTTGCTTAATCCGATCAACGTATTCCCGATCAACCTTAACGGAAGGAAGAGACGGTGACTGACTCCCAGCCTATTATTCACGCGTTTCAACTGGACGGCGGCGGCAGCGCAACGCCCATCCCCGTAGAAGAAGCCGCACAGGCGGCGCAGGACAAATCCCGCCTGACCTGGTTGCACATCAATGTGCTGCATCCCGGTGCGCTTAATCTGTTGGAAAATGAACTCGGCCTGGACTGGCTCATCGCCGAAGCGCTGATGGCCGACGAAACCCGCCCTCGGATGATGGAGCTGAATGAAGGAGTGTTGATCATTCTTCGCGGCGTCAACATGAACCAGGGGGCGGAACCGGAAGACATGGTGTCGCTACGGGCCTGGATCACCGAATATGGCGTCATCAGCGCCGGGCGGCGGCAACTCAAGGCGACGGCGGACATTATCGAAAAGCTGGAGCAGAATATGGGCCCCTGCGGCGCTGGCGAGTGGCTCACAGAGATGTGCGTAGAGCTTTATGACCATATGCAAAGCGCCGTCACCACACTGAACGAAACCACCGACGATCTGGAAGATCGCGTGTTGGTGTCTCAGGACGAGTCTATTCGCGAGTCCATCATTTCGACCCGCAAACGGGCGATCGTATTCCGGCGCTATATCTCGCCGCAGCGGGATGTGATCGCCCGACTGCAAACCTCGGAACTGCACTGGATCAGCGCCAACGACAAGCGCAGGCTGACGGAGGTGATGGACTGGCTGACCCGCTACGTGGAGGATCTGGACGCCATCCGCGAGCGCTCCCAGGTCATCAAAGACGAACTGGCGGCGGCCATGAACGACCGCCTGAACCGCCACCTGTATCTGCTCTCCATTGTCGCCGCAGTGTCACTGCCTCTGGGCTTGCTGACCGGCTTGTTCGGCATCAATATCGGCGGCATGCCGGGCGTGGAGGACGGCAATGCGTTCTGGATGTTCTCCGCCCTGCTGGGACTCCTGCTGGTGCTGGAAATCGTCTATCTGCGCAAAAAAGGCTGGATTTAGCCGACAGATCGCGCATGTTCGATGACTTTTTGCGCCAGTTTCGGCAATAAAGGCAGCGGCAGATCATGTCCCCAGCCGGGAATCATCTCTAACCTGGCGTGGGCGATGCTTTGCTTCAGCATCTGCCCATTCTTGGGTTTCATCAAGGGGTCCGCTGAACCATGCAAAATCAGCGTGGGCATGGTGATGCTTCGCGCCAGCTTTTCCAGGCTGCCGGTGGCGAGTATCGCCCGCATCTGCCGAACAATGCCCTTGGGGCGATAGCTACGCTGATAATCCCTGGCGATGCGCTGCAGAATGCGTTCTTTAGGCGTTGGGAAGGACGGACTTTGCACCGTTTCCCAAAACGCGACGCCTCGTCTCAGCGCGGCTTCCTGATGGTGTCCGCGCACGCCGCCGCCGTTGATGCGCCATAGCGTGCCGAGATCAGGCATGGGTTGTTTGGGGCTATTGTTGGAAGTCATCATCAAAGTCAGAGACTTGATCCGCTGCGGCTGCCGCGCCGCGACAATCTGCGAAATCATTCCTCCCATGGAGACGCCCACCAGGTGCGCGCGCTCAACCTTCAATGCATCGAGCAACGCAATGGCGTCATCCGCCATGTCGTAAAGGGTATAGGACGCCGTGACCGGCAGCCCCAGCTTGGAGCGCACAAAGTCCACCGGCACAGGAACCCGATGGGGACACTCGATTTCTGAGGAATGCCCGATATCCCGGTTATCGAGCCGGATCAGACGATAGCCCGCTTCAACCAGGGGCTCCAGAAACTCGGGCGGCCAAGCCGTCATCTGACAGGCGAGCCCCATGATGAGCAACATCGGCTCGCCATCAGGATCGCCCAGTTCTTCGTAACAAATCTGAATGGAGTTTACCTTGAGGTACTGCTCCCGGGGGTGGTAATACGCGTGGGTCATGGTCCGTACAATCGTAAAGCCGCTGTCTCAGCCTTCATTAAAGGTCAGGCAATCATATACGGGAAATTAAGGGCAATTGATTAACTTTCCAAGTTTTAACGCAAAAAACCGCGCAAATGCGCGGTTCATTACGGTTTATGTAGCGAACTGTCAGGCTGATTTTTTACGAATGCGATCCAGCACGGCGTCCGCCTCAGTTCTCGGGCCAATACCCGCTTTCCGCAATTTATCCTCCAGACCATCGTCATTCAGCCCTTCATCCAGCTGCTCCATGGCGCGTTTCATATCATCGAAACGCTCCTGACGATCCCTGATTCGTTGCAGGGAATCCTGCATATCACTGATGCGCGATCCCATGGAATTGGCGCGAACAGCCAGGGAAGCCGTCGCCTGTTGCGTGCTCTGTGTGGCCTGCACCATGCGCAGCTCACGTCGATAATTCTGAATGCTCTGGGCTGCGGATTGCAGACTCAGGCGCAACTTTCTCTCATGTTCTCCCAGCTTTTCCGACGCCTTGCGCTCATCCGCAAGCGTTTTTTCCTGATCCGCGATCACGGTGGCGAGATCATGAGCCAATTCCTCCAATCCCTTTTCCAGCGCCTGTCCAGCTTGCGTTTCCTTTTCCGCCAGATATCTGGCGCGACGGGCGATGCCGCGCTCCAGTCGCATTTTTTCCGCCATGACCCGGGCCAGATCGTGTTTGGCCTGTCCCATAGCGCACTCGCATTCATAGATTTCCTGTTCGAAGATGCGGATAGCGTTGGCGTCCACCACCCGCTCGGCGCTCTCACGCGTGGCGCCGCGTACGGCGGTCATCATTTTTTGCATGTAAAACATATAAAGCACCTCGTGATTCATAAGTCGTCCCTGGCGGACGGGTTGCGGTCTGCTTGCATCCGGTTACTCGGCGTAGTCCCGCAGCATTTGGTTGGTTCTGGCTTCATTGATCTTGTGGATAAGGCGATGGGATTCATGTTCATCGCGCATGGTTTTAGACAGCGTGATAGTCGAGCTGATGAGAAACAGCGTACTGATGCTGAAATAACCTTTGATAAGCAAATCCACCGGCATGAAAAAGATGCCGGCGGCCACTGCAGCCAGCGCAATGACGAAAGAAGACTTCACGTAAAACAACCAACCTTTGGAGTTACTCTGTATTTGTTCAACTGTCATGAGTTGTCTCTCTGTGTTCCGATGTCCCGCTCACTCTGCTGTCGCCCCCGCTATTTTTGAATCTATATCTGAATGGGTGCTGAATGGCCGCCTCCAAGTATCGCGATTCGATACCTTCGTTAAAAAACAGCACTCCTGATCCAGATATCACACCTTCACTCACCCAAATGTTGACACTGAATATTTTACAAACCTAAAATGTTTACACATAAAACATAAACAAGGATCACCTCCATGCGCCCCCTTTACCATGCCGTGACCTTCTCTCTGGCGACGCTGATCTATGGCGTTGCCCCTGTGGCCGCCGCAGACGAGCCTGTTGTGCATACGGAAACCGTTCGCCTGGAAACCTATACCCTCCCCATAGAAACCAGCGGCGTCCTCGCCAATCAATCGGAACAAACGCTGTCCTTTAAAACGCCAGGGATCGTGGCGAGAATCACCGTGAAAGAGGGTCAGAGAGTGCGCGCCGGGGAGCTAATCGCCATCCTCGACAGAGAGGAAATCGCCGCGGAAGTGGCGCAGGCGGAGGCTTACCGTGACGACGCCCGCCGCAATCTGGAGCGATTCAATAAGCTTTACGGCAGCAAGGTCGCCCCGCTGGAGCAGGTGCAATCCGCCGAAACCGCCTTACGGGTGGCGAGCGCCCGTCTCAAAGTCGCCCAATTCAATTTCAAGCATTCTGAAATCCTCGCCCCCAGCGATGGCGTCGTGCTGCGTCGCCTGATTGAGCCCAACGAACTGGTGAGCGCGCAGCGCCCCGCATTCGTTTTCGCCCAGGAAAATGCGGGTTGGGTTATTCGCGTTGGCGTCAGCGACAAAGAAATCGTTCGTCTAAGAGAGGGAGATAACGCGGAAGTGCGCTTAGACGCTTACCCGGGTCAGGCCCTGACTGGAGACGTTTACGAAACCGCAGCGAAAGCCAGTCCTGGCAGCGGCGTTTTCGAAGTGGAAGTGCGTCTGCATCCCCATGAGGCGCGCCTGTTATCAGGTATGGTCGCGCGCGTGACGCTGACGCCCAAAGCGGAGGAGAAATTGGTGATGATACCTCTCAGCGCCATCATCAGCGCCGGCGGTAAAAATGCGGAGGTTTTCGTACTGGACGCCAATAATCGCGCTCACCGCCGCCGTATCGTATTGCGTGACTTTTCCGCGTCCCAGGTCGCTGTGGTCCATGGTCTGAAGGCAGGGGAAACGCTGGTGACTCGCGGCGCCACCGGTCTGGTGGAAGGCATGCTGGCGACGCCTGTCGCGCTGGCTTCCAATCCCTGACTTATCTAACCGGAGTATCCCGCCATGCGCCTGCCGGAATTAGCGATTCGCAATCACGCCTTCGCCTGGGTCGCCGTATTACTTTTGCTCGGCCTCGGCCTGGTTTCCTTTCTCACCATGCCGCGCTCGGAAGATCCACAATTCGACTTCCCCACCACTCTCACCACCGTTCTGTATCCTGGCGCGACGCCCGTGGACATGGAGCGCCTGGTGGTCGATCCCATTGAAGACGCCATCAACGAACTGGAGGATCTGAAGTCGGTTTACACGGAGATCGAAGACGGTCTGGTGCTGGTGCGCACGGAGTTTCTGTACGGCAGCGACCCGGAAGATAAGTTTGAGGATGTCGTCGGCGCCATCCAAAGCATTCGCAGCGAGCTGCCCCCGGATCTAGCCCGTTTGAACACAGAGAAATTGTCGCCGGCGGATGTCAATATTCTGCAGATCGCTCTGGTTTCCAGCTCCGCGTCCACCAAAGAGTTCAAATACTACGCGGAGCGTTTGGAAACCCGCCTGGAGAGAGTCCCGGGGGTCAAACGCGTTGATGTAAAAGGGCTGGCGAATCTGGAAGTGCAGGTGAAAGCGGACTGGGTATTGCTGCGACGTCATGGCGTATCACTGGACGAACTGGCGGAAGTGGTGCGCAGAGCGGCGCAAAATCTGCCCGGGGGATACGTCAACGGCGACGACCGCCGTTTCAACGTTCGCACCAGCGGCGATTATAAAGACATTGCAACGCTCGCCCGCACTGTCGTCCGCACGCGCGACGGTCATGCGGTCTATATCGGCGACTTGGCGGATATCCGCCTGCAAGACGGCACGCCCACCTACAGCGCTCGCTATCAAGGCGAGCCCGCCGTCTTCATCACCGTGGTGCAGCGCAAAGGCAGCAATATCTTCGATGTCATGGCGGGAGTGAAAACCACGCTCAATGCCTTCTCGGCAGAGCTGCCGGAGACCTTCCAGACGCATCTCGCCCATGATCAGAGCGAGAGCGTCGACGAGCGGGTCGACGGCTTCTTCGAAAACCTTTGGCAGGGCCTGTTGTTGGTCGCCGTCGTAGTACTGACGTCTCTGGGCGCGCGCGCCGCTTTCGTTATTGTACTGGCGATCCCTTTTTCCATCCTCATCGGATTGGGATGGCTGGACCTGACCGGCTTTGGATTACAGCAAATGTCCATCGTCGGGTTGGTGATCGCTCTCGGCTTGCTGGTGGACAACGCCATCGTCGTCACGGAAAACGTCGAACGCTACCTGCGTCAGGGCGACAGCCGGGAAAACGCAGCCATTAAAGGGACTTCACAAGTCGGCTGGGCGGTGGTCAGCGGCACCGTCACCACCGTGCTGGCGTTCCTGCCAATCCTGTTACTGCAGAGCGGTTCCGGCACCTTTATTCGTTCAATGCCGGTCACTGTCATTCTGACCCTGGCCGCATCGCTGCTGATCGCCCTGACCATTACACCACTTCTGGCCAGTCGCTTTCTCAAAAGCGGCGTAACGTCCTCCGCGCCGGGGTGGTTATTGCGCTCACTGACAAACTTCGCAGACGGCCCCTACGCTCGCGGTCTGGCATGGAGTCTGCGCCGGCCATGGCTGGTGCTTCTGGTTTCCGTGCTGTTTCTGGCGGGAGCCATGTCTCTCTTCAGTCATGTAGGTGTGAGTCTGTTTCCAAAAGCGGAGAAATCCATGATTCTGGTGAACGTGGAAACGCCAGAGGGCTCCACTTTTGAATCCACCCGCAAAGCGGCGCAGGAAGTGGAGCAAAACCTGATGGCGCAGCCCGGAGTCACCGCAGTCGCGACTAATATCGGCAAGAGCAACCCGCGGGTTTACTACAACACCATGGACAGCAAACAGCAGCCTAATTACGCGCAACTGCTGGTGCAGCTGGCGCCACGTCCTTATCAGGAAATAGAACAATGGGTGAGCGAGCAGCGTGAACACTACAAGACATTCGCTGACGCACAGGTGCGCTTTAAGGAGTTTCATCAAGGACCGCCCGTGCAGGCGCCCATCACCATCCGCGTCACCGGAGACAATGTAGAGCGTCTACGGCAGGCGGCTCAGGATGTCAGCGACATCATCGCCAACACGGACGGGGCCATTAACGTGGACGCTCCTATCAGTCGCCATAAGGTGGATCTTCGCGTCAACATCAACCGTGACAAAGCGGCGTTTCATCATGTCAGTCTGGACGCCATCGACCTCACCGTGCGTGGCGGTCTGGTGGGGCTGAATGTTGGTTCGTTGCGGGATGACGAAGGGGAAGACTATCCGATTATCGTCACCGCCCGAGAGCGTGCAGAGCCGGAGCTGGACCAGTTTCAGCGCATGATGGTCGCCAATGCGGAAGGCGTGCTGACGCCGCTTACTCAGGTTGCAGATGTTGAGCTGGAGACCGCCGTTCCCAAGTTTCAGCACTATAACCTGGAACGTATGGCGATGGTGACCGCGGACGTCAAACCCGGATATCAGACCGAGGCCGTCACCAACTCGATCGTAGATAAACTGGACGCCTACTCCTGGCCACAAGGCGTGCACTATACCGTGGGCGGCGAGCAGGAAAACCGCAAGGAGTCATTCGGCGGCATGGCGAAGGCTTTGCTGGTGGCGATCATCGGCATCTTCGCCGTACTGGTGATGCAGTTCCGCTCTTTCTCACAGCCGTTGATCATTTTCGCCGCCTTGCCCTTCGCCATTATCGGGGCAATTCTGGGCCTCTATTTAACGGGCAATACCTTCTCGTTCACCGCCTTTGTAGGACTCACCTCACTGGTAGGCATAGTCGTCAACAATTCTATTATTCTGGTGGATTACGCCAACCAGATTCGCGCGGAAGGCGCGGATGTCAGCGAGGCGATGACGCTATCCGCCCGAACTCGCTTGATTCCAATCTTATTAACGTCGCTGACCACGATTGGAGGATTGCTTCCCCTGACTCTCACCGGATCATCAATGTGGGCGCCCATGGGCTGGACAATTATTGGCGGCCTCACCACCTCAACATTGCTGACGTTATTTGTGGTGCCAGTTCTATATCGCCTGTTTGAAGGTTCCGGTAGACAGGTCAAAACCACGAATGATACGCAGGACAATCAACGGGAAAGCGAAGCAATGACTACTTATTCAGCCACTCAGTGATGGGCATGGGGTAACCGAAGGCGAAGCCCTGGATAAGATCGAAATTCATGCGCTGGCATACCACAGCCTCTTCTTTGGAGCCGACGCCTTCCGCCAGCGCCTTCACTCCCATCTTGTGCACCATGGACACCAACAGCTCCAACAACTCCTGACGCTGCGGCGATTTGTGAATATTGCGAATCAGCGCGATATCAAACTTCACGACATCCGGCGGGGCTTCCGCCAATTCCACCAGACGCGCCTGCCCGGCGCCGAAATCATCATAGGCCAAGCCAATTCCCATCGTGCGTATTTCTTTGGCGAGGGCCTGAATCACCATAAAGTTGGTGACCGCCTGCTCATGAATCTCCAATACCAGCTCCACATTGGGATGGGTCTTGCGCACGTGCTCCAACGTGGCCAGCAAACGCGGGCCATCCAACAACTCTTGCGGATGCGTATTCACAAACAACGGCAACTTCAGTTTATGTTCGGCGGCGTCTTTAATGCCGATCACACGGAACAACTCGCTGAGTTCCACCGCCATATCAACACTCTCAGCAATGTTGAACAACGGCCCCGGACTGGGCAGCAGATTCGGGTGCGCGCCTCTTCCCAACAGCTCGTAGGCGACCGCCTTGCCTTTAATGTTGACGATGGGTTGAAACACGGCGTTCACCAAAGTTTGAGCGATCAATTCCTTCAAGTCTCTGGCGCCCAAGGGGATGCGCTGCGATAGATCGCCTTGCATTACCATGGTGGAATAGGTGGACTCCGTGGGCGTGGGCGGACGGTCTTCTTCATCCACCACACGCGCCTCGATGTGGGCGAAATGGATAACATCTCCGCTACAAACCGGGGTGACTTGATTGATGCGACAGTGATTGACGAAAGTGCCGTTGGTGGAGGACAAATCACGGACGAACAGCTGCCCTTCCTCTTGATGGAACTCTGCGTGCTGCCGGGATACGTCGGTGGCGTCTATGGTGAAACTGACGTTGTCACTGCGACCGACAACAAACGGAAACTCCCTGACCGGTAGACGCTTTAATTGATTACCCTGGCCTGAATAACATTCCAGATACCAACGTGTCACCGGTGCTTACCTCACAAACAACAGGCTTCCGAGCGGATTCACGTACACGCCCTCCCCGGGCGAAATGCTTGAACGCGATTATCATAATTGTGGCCCATAATCCCTATTAGTAAAGGAGATAATGGTGAAACAGTGTAAACCGCCCGACAGCCGCCATTATCGCCAAAGGCCCGGCCTGAAAGGCGTTCAGCCCTGTCCCCTGCGACATTGGTAAAGGTAACAAAGTACGTCTCCCCGCTGAGTGGGAACAATTCGAAAGTCCGTAAATCCCGCCTGCTTCAGGGCGCTTTGCAGCGCTTCCTCACTCAAAGCGGAGCGGTCCGTCACGTCTGCATCCTCGGCAAGGATCAACTGCCCACCTGGACGAATGACACGCGCCGTCTCAGCCAGCCCCGCCGGTATATCGCGCCAATGATGCAATGTATTCACCGCCCAGGCGATATCTATGGAGGCGTTCGCCAACGGAAGGGATTCCGCCGCGCCCGCCAGATACTCAATCGAAGCAGCGTTATCCTTATGCTCTTTGGCGAATTGCAGCATCAACGGAGTGGGTTCCACGCCCACCAGACGCCCCTTGGTCACCACCGCGGAGGCCAGCCGCAAAGCCTGTCCGCCGCCGCACCCAATATCCAGCACGCAGCTGTCCGGCTTTAAGTCCGCCGCCTCCACCACAAACTCGTTGCTTGGCCACTCACTGTAGTTTTCACAATACCAACGCGTGACCGCCTCATCCCATTCAGGCTGATAATGATTGCTCTCCGACATATTCGCTTATCCCTTGGTTGAACACTCGAATGATGTTAAACCCCGCAAGCGCCTGGACGCAGAGCGGAATATGGGAATAAATCGGCTGATATTTAGATTTTTTGCTGGATGAACTACGCTGGAAAAACATAAATCGGCTATATTCCTCCCATGCACGCAACACAACCCATTGCCGTCGAGCACGGCGTCATGAGCTTTAACGAACACAGTGAAGAGGCTTCCCACGCAGAACACGTGTTATCCCTGATTCTGGATGGCAGCGCGCGCATCAGGCACGGCGATGACATCACGCTGGGCGCGGGAGTCGTCACCCTGGTTCCTGCCGGCATGCCTCACCGCTTACTGTCGGCGAACAATCTGGAAGCCTGGTGGCTGGGCTTTTGCGCCGGCTGCCTGGATATCGATGAAACCCACCCCTTAATGTCCCCTTTCAAACGGGTCCGCTCAGGCATGCCTCCGATGATCACCGTAGACCCCACGCGGCGGGAACGTTTGCTGTCATTGTTTGCGGATCTGCGCGAGGAGTGCCAGCACAACACGCCTGAAACCAGCATTGTCACGCGTTGCCTGTTGCTGCTGATCTTATCGGAAATTAACCGCGCCATGCGGACGGATGCGCCAAGCGCGGCGCCACTTACGGACAGTCTGACAACGCGGGCGCTGGAGTATATTCAAAGTCACTGTCTGGAGAAGATATCGCTGCAGGATGTCGCCGCTGCAGTGCACCGCACGCCGGCTCATGTCGCCGCGGCGGTTAAGAAGTCTACGGGCTTTTCTGTCGGAGAGTGGATTACCCGCAACAAATTGCAGGCGGCCAGCCTGAAGCTGGCGCACACGGGGGAATCAGTGGAGAAAATCGCCGTCAGCGTGGGTTGGGGCGACGTCACCCATTTCATAAGACAGTTTAAAAAGCACTATGGCTCCACACCCGCCGCCTGGCGCAAGCAGGTCAGAGCCAATCATCGTACGGAGGAGGCGGTTTAGTGGAGCCAAGGCCGTGGAGTTCATTCCAGATCAGAGTGGTTCACGCCAAGGTCATGCAGGATGTCCATTAATTCTTCTCGCGCCAGTTTCCTCACATTCAGCACCAGAATGATCTGCAGAAATAAATCTGCGCCGAGAATCCCTTTATTTATCTTGTTGCGGAGATTATCCGCACTCTGCTGTGTGCCGATTCGGGCCAGTCTGTCGCTAAGGTCGCTATACTTAACGCCACGTTTGGCCATTTCGAATTTAATGATGCGCGAAGCCAGTTCTCTCCAGGAGTTCATTGACGGTTTGGTTTCGTTTGCCATGGCGTCCATTTCTTCTTTATGTAAAAAATAATTTACGTTTATGAGTTAAAATTTACTATAGAGCAAAAAAAGGTTTGTGCAAATAAAATTCTTGGTGTACATTTTTCTACAAGCCTTCAATCGGGGTAAAAATTAATAGGAGAACAAAATGAGCTGGGATCTCTTAAAGCTGGAAAGCCTTTTGAGTCAACGCGATGACTACGCAGTCACCAGAGAAGCGACCTGCCTGTGCATTACTAATAGCGACGGCATCGACGCCTATCTCGCGATCAGCGGCGAACAAATTATTGTCGAGTCTCTGCTGTTTGCAAAAGGCCAAGTTAAAGATTGCGCACTTCTGAATGACGACATTCTGAAGACGCATCAAATATTCCCTCTCACCACCATTGGCATCACCAATGTGGAAGGCGAGGACTATTACATGGCTTTCGGCGCCCTGTCGGCCCAATCCAAAGAAGAAAGCATCCTGATCGAGGTTGATATGTTGTTCCAAAACGTTGAAGCGTTTTTGGACGCGTACCAGAACCATCTTGTTAACGGAGTTGAATTATGAGCGTTTGGAAAAAATTAGTGACCGCCATCAAAGGCGGAGCCAACGAAGCGGCGGAAGCGGTTGTAGACAGTCAAGCGCTGCGCATTCTGGACCAGGAAATCCGTGAAGCCAAAGAAGAGTTGCGTAAGTCCGATCACGCACTGACCCAGATCATGGCGAAAAGAAAGCTGGCCGACCAGAAAGTGGCGAGCCTGAAAGCGTCTATCGCTGAATACGAAAGCCATGCCCGCAAAGCAGCGGACAGCGACCGCAACCTGGCGCTGGAATGCGCGCAGAAAGTGGTTGAGCTACGCGACCAAATGGACGCTGAGCAGAAATACGTGGATCAGTTCAATCAGTCTGAACAGACGTTGCGTCGCAATATTTCGCAAGCCAAGTCCAACCTGCGTCGCATGGAGCAGCAAATCGACATGGTGAAAGCAACTGAGTCCGTACAAAAAGCGCAAGTCGCTGTGTCTTCCCGTCACATGGGCGCCAACAGCAAAATGAAGACGGCTGCGGAATCGCTGCAACGCATTCAAAGCCGCCAGAACCAACGTTCGGCCGAGCTGGATGCAGCGGAAGAGCTGGCTTCAGAAGAAAGCGGCGACTCTCTGGACGCAAAACTGAAGGCGGCTGGCATTAACGGCTCCAACGCTAACGCAGACGACGAACTGGCGCGTATACTCGGAGGAAACTGAGTTTAAGAGTTCGTCCGATGCTAATAATAAATAAGATTAAGAGAATCTTTATCCGACACTTTATGGAGCTGCGATGGCAAGGAGTCGCCATCGCATTGCTTTCCTACGTGGGACTAAGTTATTTCTTTCTTTATTTGTCCGGCGAGACGGATTTACTGTCTCTGCCGGATTTTGCTTATTGGCTCGTCGTCACCGCATCCACTGTCGGATATGGAGACTTCTCTCCACAAACCTCCGGCGGCAAGATCGCCGTCTCCATATTCATCATTCCATTCGGTCTGAGTTTATTTGCGTTATTCGTAGGCAGAGTCGCTGTATTCGCCTCCTACCACTGGAAAAAGGGAGTGAAAGGTTTGAAACAACTTGATTGCGACAATCATATTCTCGTCATCGGCTGGAACGAAAGACGCACGCTGCACTTGATCCGGCTCCTGTTGCGTGAGCAACTCGGCAGTGAGGAAACCCGCCAGATAGTTCTCTGCGCCAAAGCGGATATTGAAAATCCAATGCCAGAGGAAATCGGCTTCGTCAGAGTTGAAAGCTATAACAACGACGAGCAAATGAGCATGGCCTGCCTGGAGCGCGCGTCCACCATCATCATCGACGCCCCGGAAGACGACGTCACCATGACCGCCGCCCTCTATTGCTCCAGTCGCAACAAAGACGCTCACATGATCGCCTATTTCAACGACGACAATCTGAGCCGCCTGTTGAAAGTTCATTGCCCCAACATAGAATGCACGCCGTCAGTGGACGTTGAGTTGCTGGCGAAGTCCGCCATGCATCCCGGCTCCAGCGCGCTGCATCAGGACCTGCTGAACGTGCAGGACGGCATGACGCAGTACTCCATAAAATATCCGGCTGAAGCCAATAGCGTCCCGCTGCGGGATTTGTTTCTGCCGCTAAAAGAACGTTATGATGCGATCCTGATTGCCGTCGGCGACGGCAAAGGGGCCGTTACTTTGAATCCACCTATGAGCCATACGGTTGCGCCGGGAACCACGATTTACTACATCGCGGACGAACGCATCGATGGACTTGATTGGGAGAAACTCTGTGTTTAGCAAGTTTTTCAAAAAAGATGAACCTAAGTCCCCTTCCGCACCGGAAATCATGGGCTTACGCCTCGGCGGCGCATTCGAACTCGACCAACTCAGACTACGACTGATAGAGCCTTCCGTGATTTTCGAAGGCGCAGCCAAAACCCAGTTAATTCAGGCGGTAGGTCAGGTGCAGTTGGACGCCAGCAGCACCCTGCTGCGCTTCTACACCGACGACGACGGCTTCATTCAGGTGGTGTTGAACGGCGGCATGACGGAAAACCATATTGAAGACGTCAAGCTCTGGTACTACTACGAAACCCGCGCCGTTGGCAGTCAGGCGGACTGGGATATGTTGATCAACTCCCAGATCAGCCAGCCCGAATACAGTATTGAAGGCCATCGCTTCCAACGTGTTTGGGAAAGTGTGGGAGAAGCGTCGCCTCCCGTGGCTATGACGGAAAAAACCACGACCGAAGCTGGCGAAGTCACTGAAACAGATCAGTTCGCCATGCTGTATGAAAGATCCGTGAATGAGGACCTGGACGAGTTTCTTATGGTCTGCGGCGAAGAAAAAATCATCGATAACCGCGCCGACCGCTGTCTGGTGCTGTCTACTGGCATTAATCTGCGGCCAGCGGACATCGTTATCATCGGATAAATGCGGGCTCCCGCATTTATCCTCCTCAACCCACAATACCTCATAATTATTAAAGAAGGAGCTGTCCATGGACGCTATCGCACATTCGCTGTTAGGCCTAACGAATTTTGCGATTTACTTTTCTTCCTCATTAGTCCTGCTGTTGGTGTTCAAATTCCTGTATACCCTGATTACGCCTCACGACGAGTGGAAGCTGGTCAAAGAAGATAAAAGCGTCGCCGCCGCGACAGGCCTTATCGGCGCTGTGATTGGTTTTTCCGTCGCACTCGCCGGAGCCGCCTCCAACTCCGTATCCCTGTTGGATTTCTGGGTCTGGGCGGCCGTGGCGTTGATTGCCCAGGTCGTCGCCTTCGCCATCATCCGCTTTATCTTCATGCCTAAAATCGTGCAGCGCATCACCGACGGCGAAGTGTCCGCAGGCGTCGTACTGGGCGGATTTTCCGTGGCGGTCGGCATCCTGAACGCGGCTTGCATGACCTACTAAGGAGCAGTGGAATGAAGCGTACGAAAGAAATTAATCTGGACAGGATGAAGAAGAACGGCCAGAGCTTTCTGCTGCGGCCCATCACTGTCGCTGTCGCCGGCGTCACGCTCACCGCCTGCTCGGATACTCGCGAAGCTCAGGTTTATAAAGACATGAGCGAGTGCATTAATGAAAACCCAAGCTATGCCTCAGAATGTGAAGCGGCGTACCAGCAAGCGCTGAAGCGGGCGAATGAGACCGCGCCCAAATATATGTCCATGCGGGACTGTGAAGCGGAGTTCGGCGCAAACGCCTGCACCAGCTACCAGGGCAGCTCAGGTCAGAGCTGGTTTATGCCCGCCATGGCCGGTTTCATGTTCGCCAAGATTCTGGACTCGAACCGCCGTTATGATTACCAGCCGGTGTTCACCTCCTATTATCGCGGCTCGCCGTTTTACGGCAGCTGGGTGACATCCGACGGCTATCGCTATGGCAGCACCTACAACCGCAAAGTCACGGTGGACAACAAAGCGTTTCAACCCAAGCCAGCGGTGACGCGGACCATTTCCCGCGGCGGCTTCGGCTCGACAGTGAACGCCAAGTCTTCCTGGAGCAGCTCTTCCAAGTCCAGCTCCAGTTCAAGAAGCAGCTGGGGCGGTTAAGCTATGCTGCGCATTCCGATCCAGGAGCGGGCCCATTGGCGTGATCTCGCCCATGAATACGGCTTCCAGTTTCACACCATGCATGGCGAGGCCTATTGGGACGAGAGCGCTTACTATCAGTTCTCTCTGGAGCAGATAGAAACCGGGCTCGAAGATCCCACGGCGGACATCCACCAGATGTGTCTGGAAGTGGTCGACCGTGTGGTGGAGGACGAGCGCCTGTTGCGGAAGTTCAGTATCCCTGAAATGTTCTGGGAAGCCGTGCGCGCTTCCTGGCGCGACCAACAGCCCAGTCTGTATTCGCGCCTCGATTTCGCTTACGACGGCCGCACCCCCGCCAAGTTGTATGAAAACAACGCCGATACGCCCACCAGTCTGTATGAGTCCGGCTTCTGGCAATGGTTGTGGCTGGAGGAAAGCGTGCGTAATGGACGCTTACCCCGCGCTTGCGACCAGTTCAATTCCCTGCAGGAAAAGCTGGTGCGCAGGCTCGCTGAAATCTATGCGCAAACCGACGGGCCGGAGTTCTACTTCAGTTGCTGCAAAGACACTGAAGAAGATCGCGGGACGATTCAGTACCTGCAGGACTGCGCCGCAGAAGCCGGCATTCCCAACCGCTTTATCTATATTGACGATATAGGACAGGGCGAGAACGGAGAATTCACCGACCTGGATGACCGGGTGATTGAGCTGATGTTCAAGCTGTATCCCTGGGAGTTCATGCAGCGGGAGGAATTCGCGCCGCTGATTCTGCAGAATCCAACGCGCTGGATTGAGCCCTTGTGGAAGTCTGTGCTGTCCAATAAAGCGCTACTGCCGATGTTGTGGAAAATGTTCCCGAATCACCCTAATTTGCTGCCGGCTTATTTCGAAGATGAAGTCGAGCATGCGCCAGGGGTG
Organism: Hahella sp. CR1; assembly: GCF_029813005.1. Taxonomy (NCBI): domain Bacteria; kingdom Pseudomonadati; phylum Pseudomonadota; class Gammaproteobacteria; order Oceanospirillales; family Hahellaceae; genus Hahella; species Hahella sp. CR1. The sequence continues at coordinate 885,071 of NZ_JAPELK010000001.1, read as the reverse complement.
GATTTGGTGAAAAAACCGATATTCTCCCGCGAAGGCGCCAATGTGGCTCTGTATCGCGACGGCGAAGTACTCTTCGATACGGACGGCCCTTATGGCGAGGAAGGCTTTATCTTTCAGGCCTACCACCCTCTCCCCAAGTTCGGTGAAAACTACACGCTGATCGGCTCCTGGCTGGTGAACGATCAACCGGCGGGGATCTCAGTCAGAGAGGATAAAGCCCTTGTGACGCAGGACCTTTCCCGCTATCTGCCCCATGTGATTCTGTGAGGCGTTACTCACAGAATCACATGGGGATAGGATGGTTATTACCTGACCGTCCATTGATTACGCTACAGAACTTCAGCCGTTCTCCCTCTTCCATAGTTTGTTGCGCCAGGATTTAAGCGTTCAGACTTGCCCTCCGACACTGTCTCCGCAATTCCACCGGAGAAAAATATGCGGATTCCCGCCCACCGCCGACCAGGTAAATGGGTGGATTTCCACCCATTTAAAAATCCCGCTTTTCTGACAAATCCCAGTAACACACTGTTATTACTAAAATTTCACGTTAAAGCAGAAATTGGCCCGGAGGTTGCTCTTATGTAATCGACTATGGCTTTCGCCTAAACCCAACAAAAACAACATGCGAGGTATAACATGCGTTTCAAAAAACTCCTGACCGCCCTTGTTGGCGCTACGCTGTCTTTCTCTGTTTTCGCTGCTCCCATCCAGATCAAGTTTTCCCACGTTGTGGCGGAAAACACCCCCAAAGGACAGATGGCGATTAAATTCAAGCAATTGGTGGAAGAACGCCTGCCCGGCAAAGTTGAAGTAAAAGTATTCCCCAACTCTCAGTTGTTCGGCGACGACAACGTATTGGAAGCTATGCTGCTGGGCGACGTGCAATTGGCCGCGCCTTCCCTGTCCAAGTTCGACAACTACACCAAGAAACTGCAAGTGTTCGATCTGCCTTTCCTGTTTCAGGATATGGCGGCGGTAGAGCGCTTCCAGAATGGCCCCGCCGGTCAGGAACTGCTGTCCGCGCTGGAGCGTAAAGGTCTGGTTGGCCTGGGCTACCTGCATAACGGTATGAAGCAACTGTCCGCGAACGCCCCTATTCGCGTTCCTGCTGACATCGCTGGTAAGAAATTCCGTATCCAGACTTCCGACGTACTGGCTGCGCAATTCGAGGCCGTTAAAGCGGTTCCGGTGAAAAAGCCGTTCTCTGAAGTGTTCACCTTGCTGCAAACCAACGCTATCGATGGTCAGGAAAACACCTGGTCCAATATCTACTCCAAGAAGTTCTACGAAGTTCAGGACAACATCACTGAATCCAACCATGGTCTGCTGGACTACCTGGTGGTGACCTCTAAAGAGTTCTGGATGGATCTGCCTGACGACATGCGCGACACCATCAAGAAGAGCCTGGATGAGTCCATCGCCTACGGCAACAGCATCGCCGCGGAGAAAGACAACAGCGATAAAGAAGCCATCATTGCTTCCCGTCGCACCAAGGTATCGTCTCTGACTCCTGAAGAACGCAAGCAGTGGGTTGACGCAATGAAACCCGTCTGGAAGAAGTTCGAGAAGGAAATCGGCGCAGACCTGATCAAAGCCGCTGAAGCTTCCAATCAATAACCCTCTCGTAGAAAAGGAGCAACCGCCAGGTTGCTCCTATACTTTTGTTATTCGAGCTGTAGAACCGTTTTAAGCCGTACAATAACCAGAATTAGGTCCCATCATGTTTGGTCGAATCGTCCATCGCTTTGAAGAAAGCGTTCTGTGTCTGTTGTTGGTATCCATGACCCTGCTGGTGTTCTCGGAAACCATGCTTCGTTTCTTTTTCAACACCGGCCTGTTGTGGGCGGAAGAGGCCACCCTGTATTTGGGCGCCTGGATGGTGTTGTTTGGCGCTTCCTACGGCGTCAGGGTGAACGCGCACATTGGCGTGGACGCTTTCGTAAAACTGCTGCCCAGCGGTCCGCGCCGCGCGGTGGCCGCCCTCACGGTGGTGATGTGTCTGGTCTATTGCGGACTGTTCCTGTACGGCGGCTGGATCTATCTCGCCAAGATGTACAAGATCGGCATTGAGCTGAGCGATATTCCTGTGCCTCGCTGGGTCGCGCAAAGCATTCTGTTTATTGGATTCATCCTGCTGGCTATTCGTTTTCTGCAATTGCTGTGGGGAATCATCACTGGCAAATCCAACGGCTTTGAGTTCGTGGATGAAGCCAAAGAAAGCATGCATCTCGCCGATGAGACGGCGGACTCCTCCTCTCAAGCGCAAGGTAACCGCTCATGACCGCCGCCGTATTATTCATCCTGCTGTTCACCTGCATGCTGATGGGCATGCCGATCGCCGTGGCGTTGGGCCTGTCCAGTATTGTCACGATTTTGTTTTTCGCCCCGGACACGTCGCTCGCCTCCATTGCATTGAAGATGTTTGAGGCGACTTCAAGCCACTATACGTTGTTGGCGATTCCGTTTTTTATTCTGTCTTCGGCGTTTCTCTCCACCGGCGGCGTGGCGCGTCGTCTGATTGATTTCGCCGTCAGCAGCGTGGGCCACATTCGCGGCGGCCTGGGTATGGCGTCCGTCATGGCCTGTATGCTGTTCGCAGCGGTATCCGGGTCTTCACCCGCCACCGTGGCGGCGATCGGATCTATCGTCATCGCAGGCATGGTGCGTGCGGGCTATCCGCAAAGTTTCGGCGCTGGTCTTATCGCCAACGCCGGCACACTGGGGATTCTGATCCCGCCTTCCATCGTCATGCTGGTATACGCTGCGGCGACGGAAGTCTCCGCCGCGCGCATGTTCATGGCGGGCTTGATTCCCGGTCTGATGATGGGCGGCATTCTGATGATCGCCATCTATATCGCCGCCCGTATCAAGAAGTTGCCCTCGCAGCCGTTCCCAGGCGTTAAAACGCTGGTGAAAACAGGCGTTGTCGCAATGGGCGGACTCATGCTGATCGTGATCGTCCTGGGCTCTATTTACGGCGGCGTCGCCAGCCCGACGGAAGCGGCGGCGGTAGCGGCGGTATACGCGTACCTGATCGCCGTCATCGGCTATCGCGATATCGGCCCTCTGAAAAACGTCGCTTGGCGCAACCAAGGCGAAGCGATTCCCAGCGCAGTGATTCGCAACACCCTGCAGTGCGCTTTGGCGCTGCCTAAGTCAGTGGTGAATCAAGAAGTGCGTCATGTGGTGCTGGATGCCGCCAAGGTCAGTCTGATGCTGTTGTTCATCATCGCCAACGCCATGCTGTTCGCCCACGTGCTGACCTCCGAAGGCATTCCACAGGCCATCGCCGCGACCATCGTAGAGTGGGGCTTGCCGGCCTGGGGCTTCTTGATTGTGGTGAATATTCTGCTGCTGATGGCGGGCAACTTCATGGAGCCTTCCGCCATTCTGCTGATCATGGCGCCGATTCTGTTCCCCATCGCCACCCAGTTGGGCATCGACCCGATACACCTTGGCATTATTATGGTGGTGAACATGGAAATAGGCATGCTAACGCCGCCAGTAGGACTAAACTTATTTGTGACGGCGGGCATCACCAATCGCTCCATCGGTTGGGTTATTCGCGCCGCCCTGCCCTGGCTGGGCCTCCTCCTGGGCTTCCTGATTTTGATTACGTACGTGCCGCAGATTTCTTTGTTCCTGCCGGAATATATCGACAAGCTGCAGGGATACAACTAAACGGCGCATAACTAACGGAGGCGTTAGGGAGAGCGTAACGAGATTCGCAAACATCCGCAGACTCTCGCGGATATTCAGGGGTAGATCCCACTACCCCCTTTTTTGCTGACTGATGAGACAGAAAAACATAACAAATAATTATATAAAACAAGGAAATACAACCGTCGGGAATAACATGAAATAATAACAAGCAATATTCACATACCCGGAGGCAATAATGAAAATCCTAACTGCGGCCCTAACCGCTCTGTGCATGGGGGCGGCGACGCTGGCTTCCGCTGAAGACAAGCTGATCTTCAACACGCAGGATTTCAGACCTTTCACCTATCTCGAAAAAGGCGAAGTCGCCGGCCCAGGCACAGAGCTGGTAAAACTCATCTGTAAATCCTCCGAGATCCAATGCGAGTTCAATCTGTTGGACTGGACAATCGCCCAGCAACAGGCCAAGGAAAAGCAGGTGGACGGCCTCTATGTCATCGGATGGAATGATCAGCGCAGCGAATGGCTGCATTATTCCCTGCCCATCCTGAAAACCAGTTACGGCTTCTTTGTTAACGAAAGCGACACCCGGCAGTACTCGACGCTATATAACTTTTCCGAACATCAGGTTGGCGTCTTCGGTCCTTCCAACACGTCCAAAACGCTGGAGACCATTGGCACCGCCATGCCCACGATGAAAATCGTGCTGGCGAAAGACGATCTGGTGTCTTTCCGTATGCTGAGCGATAAAAAAGTGGATTCGGTCTATTCCAACCGCGATGTCGGCTTTGAAATTCTGCGCCAATTGGGCCTCAAGAATATTCGCTTCGCCTGGAACCATAAGTCGATCAACTACTATGTCGGCTTCGTGAAAGGCCATACGTCGCGCAAAGTGATCAACAAGTTCAACAAGACTCTGCGGCAGCTATATAAAGACGGCGAAGCCCAGAAGGTTCTGGATAAATATCAGTTGGAATCATCCATGTAAGCGGCGCTGCTGCAAACGCCTCAGCGCCTGCCGCAATCTATCCTCCGCGGATTGTCCGGCGGCCCTTGAGAACTGGGCATAACCTCACTAGACTGGCGGGTACGGCAGGCGGTCCCCTTTTGACAATGGGACCGCTCCAACTTAACTCTGAATATCGTTCCCTTGTTTTAACGCCAGTTGCCTATCTGCGCTTTTAAACCCGGTCCGATTGAGTTTTACGATAACGAGGCGGAAACACACGAGGGAACGCCCACGGCGGCGTGCTCAACCACCTCACCAAACCTTAAAGGTGCTTTTATGTCTGATATCAAACCCCGGGTTGTGAGCATTCACTACACTTTGACTAACGACGACGGCGAAGTGATCGACAGCTCCGTCGGCGGCGAGCCATTGGCCTATCTGGAAGGCGCGCAGAACATTATCCCGGGACTGGAAAACGCCCTGCGTGAACTGTCCGCTGGCGACAAGAAAAAAGTATCGGTCGACCCTGCCGACGCTTACGGCGAATACTCTGCTGAACTGGTTCAGGTCGTTCCGTTGGAAGCTTTCGAAGGCGTAGAGAAAGTTGAGCCTGGCATGCAGTTCCATGCACAGACTGCCGGCGGCGCGCGCGTCATTGTGGTAATGGAAGTGTCCGACGACACCGCCACTATCGACGCCAACCACCCTCTGGCGGGCCAAACTCTGCATTTTGACGTAGAAGTGATGGAAATGCGTGAGCCGACTGAAGAAGAAATGTCTCACGGCCACGTTCACGGCGAAGGCGGTCACCACCACTAAGTGGTTGATCCCTCACCTGGAAAGGCGACCTCGGTCGCCTTTTGCATTTCTGGGACCTGTCACGTCTCTTGCGTGAGTCCCTGCAGCAGCCCGGCCTGAGTCCAGCTTTGTAGCAACTGCGCCGCTCGTTGCGCCGCCGCGTCGCCATGCCACTCCCATAACAGCTCACACAAATCAGCGAAATTAGCGCCTTCGCTCACCGCTGTAATGGCGGCGGCTTCATCCACCGCCAGGGAACGAAACAAGGTCACCCACTCTGAACGCCACAATAGCCAGGTTTCCTCTTGCTCCAAAACCTGAGGTTCCGGCGGCGTCAGTTCTTCTTTCAACGCTTTCCAGATCGGCGCGGTATTGAAGCGATGGCGATGCAGCGTCAGCGCCGGGATGAAATCAAAGCGCAAGGTCGGCCAGGCCTCCGGCGCAATCGACTGAAACGCCGTCATGTCGATGGGCTGCGCGTCGCCGGCGTCAAACATAAGACGCAACAGGCGCTCCCATTCCGCCAGTTCAGCCAGCACGCCATGACGGCTATAGGGGTCCGTGCACGCCAGATAATCCGGCAATGCCTCGCCGAACCAGCGCACCGAGGTGTTGGAGGATGGATGCAGAATAATAAAGTCGCGACTCATCTGCTTGAAGGCGTCATCACCCAGTAGTCCGCGCACGGTAGGATAATCTTCCGACAACACACCGATCAGCTGGGTGAAATAGGCGTTGCGATAAATTTCGATACGTTGCGCCGCGCTTAATGGTCCCGCGCTCAACGCAGAATCCACCGAGCCGCCCTCCTGCGCACTAATCGCTGTCAGGAAATCGTGTTGCAGCCGGGATAAATCAGACATAGGCCGCCTCGCTCCGCACCGTTTCCAGTTGCGGGAACTCCGCTTCCGCAATACGGCGTAATGTCGCCAGTTCGCTCATCAGCTCTGAAAACTCGGGCATATTGTCATCCCGCTCGATCATCGCCGAGACTTTGCCGAAACGGCGCACCGCCAATCGATAAAGCTCCCATACCGGGTCCGCCACCGGAGCGTCATGGGTATCGACGATATAGTCGCCATAATCAGAATGGCCGGCGACATGAAACTGAATCACCCGATCCTGGGGAATGCCGTTCATATAAGTCAGTGCGTCAAACTGATGATTGCGCGCGCTCACGTATATGTTATTGATGTCCAGCAACAGCCAGCAGTCCGCTTCCTCGGCGACGGCGGCGACAAACTCCCACTCCGTCATGTCGGACTCACTGAAATTCACATAGCTGGATAAGTTTTCCAGGACAATGCGGCGTCCTAAAAACGATTGCACCTGCTTTACCCGCTCCGCCACATGACGCACGCTCTCAGCGTTATAAGGCAGCGGCAAAAGATCATGGGAATTATGGGCGCTAAGACCGGTCCAACAGAGATGGTCGGACACCCACAGCGGATTCACCCGCTCGATTAAGGCTTTCAGGCGAGTTAAATAACCCATATCCAACGCGGCGGTTGAGCCGATGGACAGAGACACGCCATGCATCGCCAGGGGATAGTGTTCACGAATACGGTCAAGGAAATACAGCGGTTTGCCGCCCTCAACCATGTAGTTCTCGCTGATGATCTCAAACCAGTCCACCTGCGGTCTGGTTTCCAGAATATGGGTGTAGTAATCGGGCCTGAGCCCTAGACCAAAACCGGAAAAAGCGGGACGGGTATTCATAGAGATTCAATGCGTCGTGATGAAATAAGAAGTCGAAAACAATATAGACCGTTTTCCTGAAAAGGCGCGTCCGGCGTCACCGCCGGACCAGCGCATATCAACGGTCAACAGGCCCCGCGATTACTTAACTGTGCCGCCTTTCGCTTTGCACTCGTCCGCAGTCATGCTCAGGAAACCTTGGCCCTGACAGCTGGCCATACCTTTGCAATCGTTGTTAGCGGTTTTACAGTCATTGTGACCGGCGCAGCTGTTAACGCCCCAGCAATGAACCTGGGCTTCCGCTGCTACTGCAGTAGTGGAAGTCAGCGCAGCAGTACCGAAAAATCCAGCAGCAGCGATAGCCAGAGCAGCGCCAGTGAGTTTCTTTTGTGATTGGTTCATAAGAGTATCCTTAAGCAGAAAATAGTGATTGAGATTTTTTTGTCGTCCCAGTTTTGCGACAACGATTGATTTGACCGGGCCGTTTCTGAAAAGTTCACGGGTTCTCATACTCAAAGAAAAATATTTTTCACTTAAGGGTTCCTTAAGCTTGCCAAATTAACCTGCATAGAGACATCCACGAGGAGGCTTTATGCAGCAACCGGACACACTTCCCGCCCCTGAGGCGACAACGGCTATCGACAATCGTTATATCCATGTCGGACCAGGACATCGTTCGCGAGCTGTCGCCGAATCATTCATCCGTCAACGCTTTGATCAGGAGTACGGCGCCAGCATCCGTTACTTCATGGAAAACTTTGTTCTCTGCTATGAGCAGGACAGGCTGATCTCCGTCCTGGGCTATCAAAGCGCCCAGTTCCGGCCGCTGTTTCTGGAGCAATATCTGGATGCGCCCATCGAACAGGTTCTGGCGCAGATTCAGGGCGCACCCTGTTCACGCAGCGGGATTATTGAAGTGGGCAATCTGGCGTCCACGACCCAGGGAGCGCTGCGCCGCCTGATTCTGGTGCTGGGCCGCTACTTTTCCGAACGCAAATATCAGTGGCTGACCCTGACCGTTATTCCAGAACTGTTGAACAGCTTCCGTCGCTTTGACCTGCCCATGATCGAACTCGCCAAAGCGAAGCCGGAAGCCTTAAGCCAGGACGCCGCCGATTGGGGCAGCTACTACGACAAATCCCCTACGGTTATGGCCATTTCCATTCCACACGGCATCCACCACCTGATCAGCAACCCGGTGATGGCGAAGGTTCTGGAGCGCTGTCCACAACCGGAACATGAAGACTGACTAACGCAGGGAGAGCTTGCATGACTGCAAACGCCTTAATACAACGCCTGCGCGAACACGCGCAGACCACGCCCACCCAAGTCGCGCTGGAGAATGAAAAAGGGGCGCTGACTTATGAGACGCTATGGCGCACGGTAGAAAATCTGTCCCGCAAACTGCAGGATCTGGGCGTTCGCCGCCTGGCGCTGGAGGCGGACAATGGGCCTGCCTGGATCTGCGCCGATCTGGCATGTTTACACGCTGGCGTCACATTGATACCCGTGCCTCTGTTTTTCTCCGCAACCCAGCGGGAACACTTGCTCAACGACGCCGCCATTGAAACGGTGATCGTGCAGGCCGCGCAGTCGCCAACCGCGGATGCGGTAGTCCTGGATGCGGACCTGGGCCTGTACGCGGTAGCGACCCAGGCTACATCGCCTGCTCAAGAGACCGCCGAAGATATCATCAAAGTCACTTACACCTCCGGCTCCACTGGTCAGCCCAAAGGCGCCCGTTTGAGCGCCGCCGCATTGGAGTCCGTGATGCTGAGTCTGGCGGAAGCCGTTGAAATCGATGACCCCATCGGCCACTTGTGTACGCTGCCGTTGGCCACCTTGCTGGAAAACATCGCGGGAGTATATGTCGCGCTATATAAAGGCGGCAGGGTTATCGCCCCCGGGCTCGCCAGTCTGGGACTAAGCGGCTCCAGCGGACTGGATCTGACGCAGTGGGCGCAGACACTGCAACGCTGGGATCCGCAAACGCTGATTCTCACGCCGGAGTTGCTGAAGGCGATGTTGTTTCTCATTGCGGGCGACCAACTGCGTTTGGAAAAACTGCAATTCGTCGCAGTAGGAGGCGCCAAAGTATCGCCCGTCCTGCACGCTCAGGCGACGCAACTGGGCGTCCCTGTGTACGAGGGCTACGGTTTGTCCGAATGCGCGTCCGTGGTCAGCCTCAACCGTCCGTCGGCGTCACGTCCCGGCAGCGTAGGCAAACCCTTGTCTCACGTTAGTCTGTCCTTCGCCGATGACGGAGAAATCATTGTCGCCGGCGCCGCCTATTGCGGCTACCTGGGAGAGCCTCTCCAGACCTCGGAAGCGGTGCACACAGGGGATATCGGCAGACTGGACGAAGATGGCTTCCTTTATCTCGAAGGCAGAAAGAAAAACCTGATCGTCACCGCATTTGGCCGCAATCTGTCGCCGGAATGGGTGGAAAGCGAGCTATTATCCGCACCCTGCATCGCCCAGGCCGCGTTATTCGGCGATGGCGAGCCTTTCAATGTCGCCGTGGTGACGCCCGCCAGACCTGACATCGGCCATGACCTGTTGATGCAGGCGGTGGCGCAGGTTAATCAGCGCCTGCCGGATTACGCCCAGGTGCGCAGCATCATTATCAGCGACGCTCCCTTCAGCGCCGCCAACGGTCAACTTACCGCCAACGGCCGGGTGCGCAGATGCGTCATCGCCGCCCGGCACAAGGACCGTCTCAACGACTTATTTCAATCTTCCCAGCCTTTCACCAGGAGCATGCCATGAGCTTTTACCAACGTCTGCAGGCGGAAACCCAACAGGAACGCAACCGACTGCTGTCCAGCCCGATTATCCAGGATGCGCTGCGCGGCGAAATTACACTGAGTCAGTATGTCGCGTTCCTGACTCAGGCCTACCACCACGTCAAACACACTGTGCCTCTGTTGATGAGTTGCGGCGGGCGTCTGCCGGAGCACTATGAATGGCTGCGGGAAGCGGTGGCGGAATACATTGAGGAAGAATGCGGCCATCAAGAGTGGATTCTGAACGACATCGCCGTTTGCGGCGGCGACAAGGAAGAGGTGCGACGCAGTCGTCCGCATCTGACCACGGAACTGATGGTGGCGTACGCTTATGACACCGTCATGCGGGTCAACCCACTGGGCTTTTTCGGCATGGTGCACGTGCTGGAAGGCACCAGCGTCACAACCGCCACACAGGCTGGCGAAATCATTCAGAAAACGCTGGGACTGCCTAATCAGGCGTTCAGCTACCTGTTCTCCCACGGCAGTCTGGATCAGGACCATATCTGCTTTTTCGAAGACCTGATGAACAAAATCGAGCGCCATGAAGACCAGCAGGCCATCATCCACGCCAGCAAGGTCTTCTACGAACTGTACGGCGCTGTCTTCCGCGCCCTGCCTCGCAACCATGAGAGCGAGGCGCTTAATCAGGAGAGTCACCATGCAGCTTAAAGATAAAACCATTCTGCTCACCGGCGCCACCGGCGGCATTGGCGAAGCTCTGGCGTTGCGGCTCGCCAAACAGGGCGCGGCGCTTGTCATCACAGGTAGAAACGCCGACAAACTGCAAAAGCTGCAGGCGCGCATTCTGGCCAACGGCGGACGCTGCCGCAGCATCGTGGCGGATATCAGCCTGGAGGCTGGGATCTCCATAGTCACTCAAGAGGCGGCGCGGGAGCCCAAGGTGAATATGCTCATCAACAACGCCGGCGTCAGCGATTTCAGTGAGTTTGAAGACCAAAGCCCGGAACGCATCCGCACTCTGATGGAAGCCAACGTCACCGGCCCCATGCTGCTGACCCAACGTCTGCTGCCGCTGTTGCGCATTCAGCAGGGCACCATCGTCAATATCGGCTCTACGTTCGGCTCTATCGGCTATCCCGGTTTCGCCGCCTATTGCGCCAGCAAGTTCGCCATGCGCGGTTTCAGTGAGGCTTTACAGCGGGAGCTGGCGGACTCGCCAATGCAGGTGCTGTACGTCGCGCCCCGCGCCACCCGCACCGCCATCAACAGCTCCGCCGTCGAATCCATGAATGCGGAGCTGGGCAACCACATGGACGAGCCGGACTGGGTGGCGGAGCAAATCTGCGCCGCCATCATTCGACGCTCTCCACGGGTGTACCTGGGCTGGCCGGAAAAGCTGTTTGTGCGTCTCAACGCCTTATGTCCGGCCCTTGTGGCGGCTTCCATCAGCAAGCAGCTGCCCATTATTCGCAAATATCTGGCGCGTCAGAACGCCTGAACCATTGGCTCACAACGTCATAGCGTCCGAACAATAGAGGAGAATTTTTATGTCATACACACTTTTCGCCCGCGCACTGATCGTAGCCGGAGCCATGTCCCTGGGAGCCGCCTCCGCGCATGCGGAAGAGGTCGCGGGTTACGTCAAAGACCTTTATCACGGCTGGGCGCACGTTCGTTATGAAGTCGACGCCAAAGAACAGGAAAAAGGTTATCAGAACCTGAAAGGTCAGGCGGATCAGGCGGTGGACGCACATCCTGAAGATCCTAATGTGTGGATCTGGAAAGGCGTCATCACCAGCACCTATGCCGGCGCCAAGGGCGGCCTCAAGGCCCTGTCCCTGGTGAAAGAGGCCCGGGACTGCTTCGAAAAGGCCATGACCCTCAACGCCAACGCCTTTGGCGGCTCCGCATACACCAGTCTCGGCGCGCTGTATTACCAGGTGCCAGGCTGGCCGCTCAGCTTCGGCGACGACAAGGAAGCCGGCAAACTGTTGCGCAAAGGCCTGGAAATCAACCCGGATGGTATTGACGCCAACTTCTTCTACGGAGACTATCTGCGAGAGCAAGGCGATCTTAAACAAGCTAAGCTATACCTTGAAAAGGCATTGCAGGCGACGCCGCGCCCTGATCGCCAAGTCGCCGACGCCGGACGTCGCGGCGAAATTCAGGCGCTGCTGAAAAAAATGAAATAAACACGGAGCATGATGTAGCGCAATGCGCATTTTATTGGTGGAGGATGACGAGTTACTGGCCGACGGCATCCAAACCAGTTTGACCCAACAGGCCAATACGGTGGACTGGGTGGCCTCTGGCGAGGCCGCTCTTCACGCTCTGAAGCTGGAGCAATTCAATCTCGTCATCCTGGACCTGGGATTGCCTGATATCGACGGACTCACTGTCTTGAAGCGCCTGCGTGATCGCGGCGACGAGATACCGGTTCTGATTCTCAGCGCCCGTGACCAGGTGCAGGATCGCGTCAAAGGTCTCGACGCCGGGGCCGACGATTATCTGCTAAAGCCTTTTGATGTGAGCGAACTCAAAGCCCGGTTGCGCGCGCTGAGCCGACGCGGCTCCGGTAACGCGCATCCGGAAATACAGATCGCCAATATCCGCATTCTGCCCTCTTCCTATCAAGTGTATAAAAACAACGAGGAAGTGCGCCTGTCGCGCAGGGAATATGCGCTCCTGTACGAGCTAGCCTCCCATCGCGGCAGGGTGCTGTCCAAAGATCAGTTGGAAGAGCTTGTCTACGGCTGGTCCGACGATGTGTCCAGCAACACCATGGAAGTCCATATTCACAACCTGCGCAAAAAGCTCAACGCCGACCTGATTAAAACCGTTCGCGGCATGGGTTACATGATCGAGAAGGAATAATGCGCTCCATCAAACGTTTTCTGCTGATTTCACTGATCGCCATTATCTGTCTGGGCGGTCTGTTCACCGCTCTGGCCAATTACCACGACTCCCAGGAGCAGGTGGAAGAGCTGTTCGACGCCGAGCTGGCGCAAATGGCCCGCATGCTGCAAAGCCTGCTGGCCAGCCAGATGAAGCGGACCAACCTGGATCACCTGCAAGACGCCCTGGTGTATGAAGACTACGCCATCGACGAGAGGGAAGAAGCGGGATTGAGCGATGGCGAGGAATACACGCCCCTGGGTCATAAATACGAGAAAAAGCTGGCCTTTCAGGTCTGGAGCGAGAGCGGCAAGCTGTTGATTCAGACCAAATCCGCGTCGCAGGGTTTCACCCGGCATCAGGCGGGTTTCAACTCCGACCAGGTCGATGGCGAGCCCTGGCGCACCTTTACCTTGTTCGATGAGAATCTGCGTATCTGGATTCAGGTAGCGCAGCAGGAAGACGTGCGCAGCGAGCTGACGGAGGAAATCGCCGAGCATGTGATTTGGCCGTCGCTGCTGCTGATTCCCATCATTCTGCTAGGCGTCAGCTGGGCGGTCACGCGGGCTTTGAAGCCTCTTTCCACCATATCCAAGGAGCTGAAGCAGCGGGACTACGCCAACCTGCAAGTACTGGATGACGCCAATTATCCCTCGGAACTCGCCATCCTGGTGGACGCCATCAACGACCTGTTCCAGCGTCTGCAGGCCACATCGGACCGCGAACGCCAGTTCACCGCCGACGCCGCCCATGAATTACGCACTCCTCTCGCCGGAGTGAAAGTGCATTTGCAGAACGCCCAGGAAATGGCGCAATCCGAGCCGGTTTCCGACTGCCTGCGCAAAGCCCTGCGCGGACTGGATCGTCTGATTCACATGGTGGAGCAGTTGTTGCAGCTCAGCCGTCTCGATCATGAGCGCGCGCTCAGCGACGCTCAGCCGGTGCAGATAGACATGCTGTGTCAGGATATCCTGCGGGAATCACAGCCCTTGATAGAAGAGAAGAATATCCGCGCAGAGTTCAATGCGGACGCCTGTGCGCCGATTCAGGGCAATCCCGCCGCCCTCAGCATCCTGCTGCGTAATCTGGTGGACAACGCCTTGCGTTATTCGCCCAAAGACTCGCAGATCACACTGCAAGTGAAGGATAAAACGCTGGTGATTGAAGATCAGGGTCCCGGCATTCCCCCGGAGCAGCGTCAGCAGGCGATGGAGCGATTTCACCGCGGCAAGCAGCAGAATGAGATCGGCAGCGGACTGGGCCTCTCCATCTGCCAGCGCATTGCGGATCTGCACAGGGCGCGCATTTCTTTGGATGATCGGCAGGACCAGCAGCCCGGGCTGCGCGTACAGGTATCGTTCCCTTGATCTTGATCACTCACGCCTTATCCATATAGTTTTTATTGCTTTTGCATAAAAACACTATATTTTAACTATAAAAACGTCTGTCTTATTCTGCTGGGACACCCACCCACAGGAATAAGACATGACGTTCTGGAGTCTTCACTCACGCACAGTTTTCATCAGCCGCCTGCAGGCAGTTGCGGCGGCCATGGTATTACAGCTCCTGGTAGCGCCATCCGGGCGCGCCGAGGAAATCAGTTTTTCTTACATTGAAACCGGGGCCTCCAGCGGCGCCCAGGAAGCCATGGTGGTGGCCAGCGGCAGCTGGTTCACCCGACGCAAGCTATCCCATGGCGCGGTGCTGATCCACCATCCAGACGGCGACTTGCTTTACGACACCGGACTGGGACGTCAGGTGGACGCTCAGTTCGAGGTGAATCCCTGGTGGGCGCGCTCGTTGTTCGCTTACGAGAAAGGCGTCCCTGTCGCCGACCAGTTGGCGGCGAACGCTTATGACGCCCATAACCTGAAGGCGATCGTACTGTCCCATCTGCACTGGGATCACGCCAGCGGCGTGGTGGATTTCCCCGGGGTTCCCATCTGGGTGCAACAAAAGGAGTACGATGCAGCCTTACAAGGCAAGCCGCCGGCCTTTCTGCATTCACAACTGGAGGGGCCGAATACCGACTTGCGTTTCCTGACGCTGGAGGACACTGAGTTCAAAGGTTTCAAGCGCAGTCTTGATGTCTACGCCGACGGGTCTGTCGTCTTGGTGGAGATTCCCGGACACACCCGCGGTCAGTTAGGGCTGTATTTGACTCTGAACGCGCAGACCCGGTATTTCTTTATCGGCGACGCCACCTGGACCCTGAAAGGGGTCCAGGATACCAGCCCACGCCCCGGATTCGTGCGCTGGCTGGCCAGCCTCAATGATGACGACAGCCTGACAGAGCGCATGGTGGCGCAGCTACACGCCCTGCAGGAGCAGGAACCGGATCTGACCATTGTGCCGGCGCATGATGAGTTGATCGCCGCCAGCCTGCCCCATTACCCTGAGTTCTCTTCGCAACAGTAAAGAGATCAAAGGCTTAACTTTCTAACAACGGAGCCAGTATGGATTTGAGAGCCTTGCGTTATTACGTCGCCGCGGTGGAGACCGGCAGCATCACGGCGGCGGCGGAACAGTGTCATGTGGCGCAACCGTCCATTTCCCTGGCGGTCAGTAAGCTGGAAAGCGAATTAGATACGCTGTTGCTGGAACGGGGCAAAAAGGGCGTGCGCACCACCCGCGCTGGTCGTGAACTGCATCATATGGCCCGCCGCTTATTGGCGCAAAGCGACGCCCTGGTGAAGCATTTCCAGCAAAGCGCCCCGTTGCCGCCGCTGCGTATTGGCCTGGATCTGGTGGTCAGCCTGGAGCGCGTCAAAGCGCTGCTGGCCCGCTTGACGCCACTGCAATCCCGGATGCAGTTGGAGCTGCTGCGCGGCGAGGAAAATACCGATATTCGCATCGTCAGCCGCGACCGCTGCCCGGAAAACTACCAATTCACCCCCCTCTGGCGGGATGAGTACTGCCTGTTGCTGCCCGCGGATCATCCCTTGTCCCTGCGAGGCCAGCTTGGCGTCAGCGACCTGAACGGCATTGGATTGGTGGAGCGCTCCTTCTGCGATCTGTCCGGACAATGGCGCGCCTTCGCGGAGCGGCATCAGCTGGATTTCACCATCACCGCCCGCACCGACAATGAAGAGTGGGCCCTGGCGCTAGTCGCCGCCGGCGTCGGCGCCAGCCTGGCTCCACAGGGCATCGACGCCAGCGCGCCCGACGGGATCATCGCCATCCCTCTGTCGCAGATTGAGGGATTCCCGGACATCAAACGGGAGCTGGGACTCGCCTGGTCTCCTCTGCTGCGTACGGAAATAAAGGAAGCGCTGCTTCCTTTGTTCGACTGAATTTAACTATCACTCGACTGACCTGATCCAAAACATCACTGGCAGCGTATTTAGAACATTATTTGCCCGGTTTATTTTGGAGCTGCTACGCTATGCAGGTAAGTAACAACGTCATAGTGCTACCGATTAATCGAAAGATGGACCCTAACCAACAGGACCCTGACGCAGGCGAGGACTCCGCCTCCTCTAGAGATGTCCTGGCGCCCTTAATAGAAGCGGTAGCCGCACAGCGGGACCGGGATGCGTTCCGTCAACTGTTCCAGGCGTTCGCCCCCAAAGTAAAGGCATACGCCATCAAACAGGGTATGCTGGAGCACGCAGAGGAGCTGGTGCAGGAAGTCATGGTCAACGTGTGGCGGCGCGCCGCCCAGTTCGACCGCGAGAAGGCGGCGGCTTCAACATGGCTGTTCGCCATCGCCCGTAATGCGCGCATCGACCTGCTGCGTAAACTGGGACGCTCCAGCCAGGAAACCCAGGTGGAAACAGACTATCTCTGGAGCCTGCCGGGGTCAGATGAACCTACCGGCGCGTTTCAGCAGGCCGTCATCGTACGCAATATTCGCCAATCGCTGGGAGATCTGCCGCAAGAACAACGAGACGTCATCGCCAAAGTCTATCTGGAAGACAAGTCTCATCAGCGGGTGGCGGAAGAACTCAGCCTGCCGCTGGGCACCGTGAAAAGCAGGGTCCGTCTGGCTCTGCAGAAACTGAAGGTGATTTTGCAGGAACGGGAAAAAGCAGTATGAGCCAACATCACCCCAGTGATGACATTCTGATGGAATACGCCGCGGGCTGCGCCTCAACGCATCTGGCCCTGTGCGTCGCCGTTCATCTGCAGTACTGCCCCCGCTGCCGCGCCGACATTCAGCGCTTCAACGCGCTGGGCGGAGAAATGCTGCAACAACTCCCCCAGGAAGACCTAAGCGAAGCGTTATTCGAACGCATCATGCTGCGTATCGATCTGGAGGAAAGCGCGCCAGCGACGCCGCAAAAACCCGTCGAAGACCTGCTGCAGCGCTGGCTGCCTGACGGCTTGAACGCCGTGAGCTGGCGCAAACAGTGGTTCAAAGTGTACGAGTACGTGCTGGAAGTCTCGCGTAAAGGCCGGCAGCGTCTCAGTCTGCAAAAGATCTCCGCCGGCGGCCGCGCGCCTCTGCACGGGCACTATGGCCAGGAGGTGACCGTCGTGCTGCAGGGAGGCTTTTCCGACGAATTGGGCGTGTATGAAGAAGGCGATTTCGTCATTCGCAGCGGGGATCAACGTCACCGCCCTCGCGCCCTGGAAAACGAGGACTGCATCTGCCTCGCTTATCTGGACGCGCCGGTGTGTCTGGCTGGCCCCATCGGTCGCTGGATCGAACGCTTTAGACGGTTGTTCATGCCGGATCTGAACGCGCCCGCCAGCTAACCAACACTGTCACGGCGGCGAGGCGTCACCCCTCCGCCGCCATCCGACCTCCCCAGTCATAACCCGGCGTTCTACGCCACGCCAAATGCGCGGCTGAAGTCATATCGGGAGGCTCCGCCAGCGGCGGTCGTCGCTGAAACCAGGGCAAGGCCCGCTCCATCTGCGCCGCCAGACTGAACAGAAGACGCTCCTGACCAATGCCCGCGGCAAACTGCACGCCAATGGGTAAATCATCCTGATTCCACCAAACCGGCAACATCATGGCGGGTTGGCCGCCCATATTGAACAAAGGAGAGAACGGGGTCAGAGAAAAACTCCTGGCGCGAATATTCTGCGCCAACAGATTCAACAGCGGCGTCATCGGAAAACTGCGCGCCAGCTCCAGCAACAGCTTCTCCTGTTGGGTATGGGCCAGCTCGCCAAGGCGCATCGGCGGCCCGGCCATCGCCGGGGTGAGCAATACGTCAAACTGCTGGAACAAGGCTTCCAGCCTGCGTCCCGCCTGATTCATAACCTGGGTCGCCCAGGCGAATTCCGCGGCGGTCTTGCTCAGCCCCAGGTTGAATAGAAGATGCGTCGCCAACTCCAGGTCGCCTCGACGCGGCCGACCGCTGGGGCTGACCTGCCGCACCATTTGCGCAGTTTCTCCCGCCACGATAGTCAAATAGGCCTGCGTCAGCTCTTCTTCATCCAGACTGAGCGTATGCTGGATCACCTCATGGCCCATGTCCTCGCAGACCATGGCGGCGCGATCCAGCGCCAGCAGGCTGTCATTATTCAGCGTGGCGCTGAAGAAAGGCTTTTCGCAAATGGCGATGCGCAAGGGACGACGCGCTCCCGTCAGCGCCCGGCGATAGCATTGCTCGGTATTCTCCAGTCCTGCGCTCACACTTAACAGCATGGCGCTGTCACGCACGCTGCGGGAGATCACATGATCCACCGCCATGCCCTGCAACCGCCGCCCCCACGTGAGGCCTTCCGGTTCCCGTCCTCTGGAGGGTTTGAAGCCAAACAGACCGCAGGACACCGCCGGCGCACGCAGAGAGCCGCCAATATCCACCGCATGCGCAACCGGAGTCATGCCCACCGCCACCGCCGCTGCGGCGCCGCCGCTGGAGCCCCCCGGCGACCGGCTCAAATCCCAGGGATTACGGGAAGCGCCAAAGAGTTGCGGCTCGGTCGTCACCGCCAGTCCCAACTCCGCTGTATTGGTCTTGCCGGCGATCACCAACCCTGCGCGTCGATACCGCTGCACCAGTTCACAGTCATGAAATACCGGGCGCGAGCAAAACAAACGTGAGCCGGCGGACGTCGGCGTCTTGCGCACTTCCGCATTCAGGTCCTGCAGCAAAAACGGCGCGCCATATAGAGGCTGTTGCGGGTGCAACTGGTCAAGTTGCGCTCTGGCCTGATCATAAAGTTTGTTGATCACCGCGTTCACCAACGGATTGCGGGACTCAATGCGAGCGATCGCCGCCTCCAGCAATTCGTCGGGGCTCAACTCTCCAGAGCGCGCCAGCTCCGCCAGCCCAATGGCGTCATACTTTTCATATTCGGGAAACGGGATCAAGACAGCGCCTCCCCTGCCTTGCTGTCCTCCTTCGGCGAGGCCATGCGTTTGGTGGCTTCGAGCAACTCATACACCGCGTCAATATCTTCTTGATAAGTTTGCTGGATGGCCTCGCGATTTTTACGTCCCGACGAATGCAGCAATCCATTGGCTACATTGAACGCCTGGGTTGCGCCAACCACCGCCTTGATCTGCGCGAACTCCGGCAAACGACGGTTTACCCTTTCCACAATGGCGGTCAGCTCGTCCGCGTCTTCCGCTACGACCACCGCCACCAGATTAGACTTTCCCGCGCCGAATACCGCCGCCTGCCGGATCTGTGGGTCTCCGGTCAGCTCCGCTTCGATCCAGTCCGGGGAGATTCTGCGTCCCTCAGCGGTCACCAGCACATCTTTTTTGCGCCCGCGTATAAATAAAAATCCTTCGTTGTCCATATATCCCAGGTCTCCGCTGTTCCATTGTGCATTGGGGCGACGCGGCTCGCCGCCCAGGTAACCGAGGCTCAGCGCCCCGCCCACCATGACTTCTCCCTCTTCACTGATACGCACTCGCGCGTGCGGTAAAGGTTTTCCCACAGAGCCTGGCTTATACGCCTTGGGCGTACTCAAACACACCATTGAGCCAGCTTCGTTCAAGCAGTACCCCGCATATACCGGCGCGCCCTGACGCCGCGCCGCATTGATCAGACGCCTGGAGGCGGGAGCGCCTATTAGGGTCACATGGCGCATGGTCTCCAGAGTCAGAGAACGGGACTGCATATAACTGAGCAGGGGTTTTAATAGTTCCGGGGTGATCAGCAGGGTGGAGGCGCGATAATCCACCAGGCTGCGATAGAGTTCCGCCGGATTGAAGACGGCGGCGCCAAATCCACACTGTTCGGCGGGAAGCATGATCGTCGCCGCGCCCGCCGCCAGGGCGGCGCCGGTTCCGGCCACCCGCTCCGCCAACGAGGTCAGCGGCAACAGGCAAAAATGGCGATCTTGCGCGGTAAGCTTGGCGCTGGCGCACACCGACGCGGTCACGGCGTCCAGCGTCTGACGGTTCAGGCATACGCCACGCAGCACGTTCTCGTCATTCACATGAAAAGCGATCCGGTCCACGTCCGCCATGGGATCGCTGTATAAACCGGTCAAAGCCAGCTGATGGCCACCGACCTGCAATAGACGGCTTTCCGGCCATAACTTGCGTAAACGCACACTGGCGGAGTCAAAGCAGATAACCGCTTCGAGACCCGCCTGGCGGATAGCATGACGCAACTGCTCATCGCTGAGCGTCGGGGGAAGCGGCGCGCACAGAGCGCCCGCGCGGATGGCGGCCAGATCGGCGACAATCCAGGCGACGTCATTGTCGCCCAGGATGCCCACACGACGAATCGAGTAGCTTTTCAAACGGATGACAAGCGCATCCGCCTCCTGACGGAGTTTCGCGAAACTCATACGTTCGCGAGCGGTGATCAGCGCATCGCCCTGGATGGTTTCCAAATACTGCAGAGTGCTCATAAGAGGCGATCCTCCACAGTTGCGCCATACCCAGCGCTTGCGCGCGCTGAGTCGAATGACGGCGATAACCGTAAGAGAGCGCTGGCGACAGCTCTTTCAGCGTCCATAACATCTTCCTTTACTTACGTTTTCCCTGGAATATGGTCCCGGACGCGGTCATGACCATAGATGCGCGGCAACAATCTGTTGCGCGCCGTCCTGCCGGCATGAAGAGCGGCCCTGATCATGGACGGCGGGCCGGAGTGCGCAGCAGAACTTAGCAGCCGGCCCAGTAGGTCAGTATCCGCGATTATTACGGTTATCAGGGAAGATGCTTATACTTTCCCCGACATTACCGGCATATTTCCCTCAAATTGCCGCGACCGGCTCAGCCGCGCCAACTTTCTGCGTCGCCCGGGTGAGACTTTCCCATAAGAAGCGCACAGCGGGTCCATGGGGCTTCTCTAATTTGCGCAACACATAAAGATCGACTTTCTCAGTAGCGTCACACGGAATATGAGGCACCGGCAGCAGCTCGCCCTGGGCCAGCTCTTCTTTGATTTCATGCAAAGGCAGACGCCCCCAGCCCAGACCGGCGAGGATCATGCGTTTTTTCAGATTGTGGTCGTTGACCGCCCATTTACCGCCGTTATCCACCAGCAGATAGCGCTCATCAAGACGCTTGATGGCGCTGTCCTCAACGACTATCTGGGTGCTTCGGCAGAGATCTGGCTCGCCATTGTTGCAGCGCAACAGGTTGGCGAGATAATCCGGCGTGGCCACGACTTTCAAGACAATCTGGCTGAACGGAGCGGCTTCCAGAGAAGCATGCACGCGCTCCTGATAGGTAATGGCGATGTCCGCGTGGTTATCCTGTAGACGCTGCATGGCGCCCTCCAGGGTTTCAATGTAGAAATCCACCTGGGTATTGGCGTAGCGCGCGGCGCATTCGCGCAGAGACGGCAACACTTTCTCCAATGGACAGATGTGATTAACGGCGACGCGGATGACTGGCTCGTATCCCATGGCCAGTTCGCGAGTATAGGAATCAAGATCGGAGAATTTCGCCAGAAGTTCGTTTACTTTTCCGGAGAAGGCTTCCCCTTTTTCGGTCAGTTTGGGGCGGTACCGGTCGCGCTGGAACAACAGGAAGCCAATTTCCTCCTCCAGCGCACGTATGGTTTTGCTTATCGCGGATTGGCTGCGGTAGAATTTTTTGGCCGCCGCCCTGAACCCGCCTTCGCTCACCACTGCGGCGAATATGCGTAGCTGTTCCCTAGTCATGTAAAATTTCCCTTTAATACAACATGATTACTTTACGGCAACACAAAATGAAAATTAATCATTATTTTTTAATCAGTTAGCGTCATAAGATAACAATAGAGCACTCGCTGGGCGCAGATAGGGAATGATTCCCGATCAAGGACGGCGCCAAAAAGGGACATGTTAAACAGTAATGGATGTAAGGATAGGACGTAAAAGTGCTTACCATGGTTACAAAAGGAAATGACCTCCCCACTGTGTACCGCAGCGCGCCTGCGGAAGACGATCTGCTGCCGTCGCTAGCGCGGCTGAGCGGCGTTCCAATTTCCATCCGAGAAGCGCAGACCATCGGACTCTGGCTATGCGGTTTATCCGCCAAAGAAAGCAGCCAGGTGCTGGGTTTGTCGCCACGAACGGTGGAGACTTACCGGGAAAACATCAAAAACAAGTTTTCCATCACCAACAAAATCAAGTTCTTTGACTTGCTGATACGCAACAAACTGCACATTCCGCTCGTATTGATGGGAGGCAGTTACATCACCGAGTATCAGTCGAACCACCAGGATCAGCCGTTGCAGGCTACCGGATAACCCCACCGGTACGCCCCGCCAAGGGACAAAACAAGAATAAGCTCCCGTCAGGACGCCCTCCCA
The DNA here is from genome assembly GCF_029813005.1 of Hahella sp. CR1. Lineage (NCBI taxonomy): Bacteria > Pseudomonadati > Pseudomonadota > Gammaproteobacteria > Oceanospirillales > Hahellaceae > Hahella > Hahella sp. CR1. The sequence continues at coordinate 862,656 of NZ_JAPELK010000001.1, read as the reverse complement.
TGTCCGTATCCTATACGGATGCAGGGGGGCGCATTTCTCCCTAGACTGCCGCACTCGAGGGAAAACGCAGCGTTAAGGCGTCCTGATCAAGGCGACGGACCGATTTCGCCGGCGCATTCAGGGCGACAGGCTCCAAAAGAGCCGCTCTCGGTTGCAACGCTGATTCAACGCAAGCCGGCCGCCAATGGACGTCTCAGCATGATTCCTGAAGGTGATGGACCGACCCTGATTCACCCGACGCCGAGACGTACGTTTTACAGGCCTGCTTTTTGGAGGGCGCGCCCGCTTGATCCAGGCGGACAAGAGGCCCTCCCTTTTTTAGCCGCTCAGGGCGAAAGCCCAAAACAGATTTCGTCTTCACTCCCCCATATGCAAGTCAGCGGATTTTCTTTACCGTAGCCGGGATTTCCTGGGTATTTCGTCTTATAATCCCTAGCTATTTCGGGGAGTTGTTTTATGAGCATACCTAAAATAGTCGTCGTCGGCGGCGGCGCAGGGGGGCTGGAGCTGGTCACCCGCCTGGGCAATGCGCTCGGGAAGAAGAAACGGGTGGAGGTCCACCTGGTGGATTGCAACCCCACCCACTTATGGAAGCCGTTACTACATGAAGTCGCCACTGGCTCCATGGATTCCGGCATCGACGAAATCAGCTACCGTTCCCACGCTTTCTACCACGGCTTCACCTTCCATCTCGGCAAAATGCATAGTCTGGATCGCCAGGCGCGCACAATAAGCCTGGCGCCCATGCATGATGCGAGGGGCGATGAAATCAGTCCTGAACGCACGCTCGCTTATGATTATCTGGTGCTGGCCCTCGGCAGCCAGACCAACGACTTTGGCACCCCAGGCGCCGCCGAGTACTGCGCGTTCCTCGACAGCCGCAAACAAGCCGACCTGTTCCACAAGAACCTCATCAACACTTACCTCCGCCTCAGCAGTCAGGCGTCGGAAGGTAAGCCGGTAGTATTGGAGATAGGCATCGTCGGCGCCGGCGCCACAGGCGTGGAACTGGCCGCGGAGCTGCACAACACCACGGCGCTGCTGGGCGCTTACGGTCTGAAATTAGGTCCCCAGAATCTGAAAGTGACCATCATCGAAGCCGGTCCCAGAGTCTTACCCGCCCTGCCTACGCGCATCTCCAACGCGGTAGTCGAAGAACTGGGCAAGTTGAACATCGCCATCAAGACCAACACCAAAGTCACCAAGGTCACGGATAAAGGCTTCGAAACCGGCGACGGCGAATTCATCACCGCGGACATGCGCGTTTGGGCGGCGGGCGTCAAAGCCCCGGATTTCCTCCAGGGCATCGACGGACTGGAAACCACCCGCAACAATCAGGTCGAGGTGTTACCCAGCCTGCAGTCAACCAAAGACGACCGCATTTTCGCTATCGGCGACTGCGCCAGCTGTCCCCAGCCTGACGGTTCCAAAGTACCGCCACGGGCGCAGTCCGCTCACCAGATGGCCAGCCATGTTTACGTTAACCTGCGTCACCTGTTGGCCAACAAGCCGGTAAAATCCTATATCTATAAGGATCACGGTTCACTGGTGTCGTTAAGCCGCTACTCCACCGTCGGTAATTTGATGGGGAATCTGACCGGCAAATCCATGATGATCGAGGGACGCATTGCGCGCTTCGTCTACATCTCCCTGTATCGTCTGCATCAAATCGCTTTGCATGGATACATCAAAACCGCGCTGATCATGTTTTCCGCGCGCATCAATAAAATCATTCGGCCACGTCTCAAGCTGCACTGAGACGCCAACGAAAAACCGGGGCTCAAAGGCCCCGGTTTTATCCGACATAAACGTATTTCGCTTAGCTTGCAGGCATTTTCGCCCGGCCGCGATGAGCGTTAGTGTTCCTTACGGGTGATCTTGTCCAGGTATCCCATGCAGAATGCGGACACTACAAAAGTCATGTGGATGATCACGTACCAAAGCAAATAGGTCTCCTCCACATTCTCCGCATTCATGAATATTTTCAGCAGATGAATAGAAGAAATAGCGACAATAGACGCCGCCACTTTGTTTTTCAGCGTGCCGGAATCCACTTTACCCAGCCAACTCAGTTTTTCCTGCCCTTCGGCGATATCCAACTGTGAGACAAAGTTTTCATAGCCGCTGAACATCACCATTACGAGCAAGCCGCCAACCAAAGCCAAATCAATCAGCGACAACACCACGAGCACCAAGTCCGCTTCTTTCATGGAGAAGATCACTGGCATTACATGGAAGATCTCCTGGAAGAACTTCACGCCCAACGCTAACAGGGCCAAGCTTAAGCCCAAATAAATCGGGGCAAGTATCCAGCGCGCTGAATACATCAAATTTTCAATAAAACGCTCCATGATCTCCGCCTAACTCTTACAAGATTGAGAAAAAGTGTCGTGTTTGGAATAACTTCCCGCTTGATGGGGGCTCAGCATAGCAAAAACAAGCAATTTACAGTGAACCTTGCGATAAGTTCATCCCCCACGCCCTTGTATTCCTGAGCTTTATGGATAAGGCCCTGTCAAATTAACAGCATTCAATTTCCGACATGTGTCACAAAAATTTACATTTACAATTTCTTTGTAACATCACGTAACTCGCCAAGTGCCTGTCCATGTTCATTAACTTTTAGTATGGCGAGGTAATTGCCTGTTTTCTGATGTAGTCCACCCTGTCATTAACCACACTCGCAGTACAGGCTCAAGAGTCATGAAACAAACAACAACCTCACTCAAAGCGTTTGTCTTTTCATCTGCCATGCTCGCCTCTACCGGAGCATTCGCTCTTCCGGCGCTGCAAATTGGAATTGAAGATGGAACCTATGACATGGCCTCCGAGGATTCGGTAACCAGCGCCACCGCCTTTACACTTTATGCCTTAGCCGATACAGGTATCGTTGACGCTGGTTTATTTGATTTCCGCCTTAGCATCGCCGTCACGCCCAAACTGTCGACGCCGACTGACTTAGGCAGCATTGTCGTCAATGGCATCACCATTGATATTACCGATGATATGACTTACGGCACTCCTCCTGTAGAGGTAGTCAGCAGCAGCGCTGACCTGCCAGGCCACGGTATTTACGACACTTATTACTACGAAGTCGACTTCTCCTTCGACACCGGTAATAAAGCCACGCCTTACAATGTGCAGGACGATCCCGATGGATTCGCACTGTACGGCGGATCAGGCGACTACCTGTACTACAACGCCTTTGACTTCGACGTTTCCGGCTTTACAGGAACTGGCCTGCACTTTGACCTGTATGCATTCGACTTCGACCTGAAAAAGCCGATAGTGGCGTTCGCTCCGTTCTCTCATGACGGTAGCTACAATCGCCGGGAAGTGCCAGAGCCAGAAACGCTTGCGCTGTTCGGTGTTGCTTTAGCCGGGCTGTTGGTATTCCGCCGCCGCCAAGCCTAATCAGAACTTAGATTTTTACACGCAAACGCCGGCATCCGCCGGCGTTTTTCGTTTCAGCGTCAGTATTTTTTACAGTGAACGAAAACAGTTGACGTCTACAGTCTAAGTTATTGACTATAGAAGACCTCAACGATAGGGAGTTGTTAACGGAGAAATCATATGCAGCTCATCGGCTCACTTACCAGTCCTTTTGTCAGGAAGATCCGCATACAGTTATTGGAAAAGGGGCTTCCGTTTTCCCTGCTGGAAGAGATTCCCTGGAATGCGGATACCTCCGTACCTAAATTTAATCCATTGGGCAAAGTTCCCGTATTAATCGACGAGCATGGCGAGATCTGGTTTGATTCGCCGGTTATCGCCGAATATATCGAGACCCTGGAAACCCGTCATCGTCTGGTTCCAATCAAGTCGATCGACGCAGTCAGAGTACGCCAGTTGGAAGCGCTGGCGGACGGCGTTTGCGAAGCGGCCATCGCCATCTTTCTGGAGAAAAAACGCCCATCGGAACGACAAGGCCCGGAATGGATCGCCCGTCAGGAGCAGAAAGTAGAGCGCGGCTTGGCCGCCCTGGAAAAGGCCACTGTCGGTAAGCATTGGGTATTTGAAGACCACCTTACGCTGGCGGACATCGCCATTGGCAGCGTAGTGGGCTGGTATGATTTCCGTTTCGGCGATTCCGATTGGCGCAATAACCATCCGCACCTTGCGGACTATGTGGATCGTTTGTTCAAGCGCGACTCATTCATTCAGACACAACCGCCTGAATCCTGAGTCGGCAATCCATGGGACGCAGCGACTTGGCGTTGCGTCCCATACGGTTTACGAAATCAGGTAACCGCCGTCCACCGCCAGCACGGAACCTGTCGTATAAGAAGCGGCGTCACTCACCAGATACAGCACGGCGCCCGCCATTTCCGTCGGCTCTGCGATACGATTCATCGGTACATGCTGCAGCAACTGTTTAAGTATTGCTTCATTCTGCGTGAGCGCTGATGCGAATTTGGTGTCTGTGCCCCCTGGCAGCAGCGCATTCACTCGAATCCCCAGGCCCGCGCACTCCTTGGCGAATGTTTTGGTCATGCTGATCACCGCGGCTTTGGTGATGGAATAGATGCCCTGAAAGTGTCCGGGAATGACGCCATTGACCGACGCCACGTTCACAATCTTGCCACTCTTCTGCGCGCGCATGAGTTTGCCGGCTTCCACGGACATAAAGAAGTAACCACGGATGTTCACATCAACGGTCTTTTGAAATACGCCCAGATCCGTTTCCAGCACATGTCCGAAATAAGGATTGGTGGCCGCGTTGTTAATCAGGATATCCAGCTTGCCGTGCTTTTCTTTTATCTGCTCGAACAATGAGGATATTTGCTCCATCTCACCGATATGACAGGCGATAGCCTCAGCGGAGCCGCCTGCGTCGCGAATCGACTGCGCCACGGATTCACAGCCTTCTATTTTGCGACTGGACACAATGACATGCGCTCCATACTGCGCCAATGTCCTGGCGATGGATTCGCCGATCCCGCGGCTGGCGCCAGTGACCAGCGCAATCTGTCCCGTCAGTTGAAATAAGTCTTTTTGCATAATAAGGCCCTTAATATTTGCGTCAGTTCAGCGCCAGGTGACATAACTGCGATCCCTGCCGCACTGCAAGTAACTGTAATTATTGAAATAAGCCAGCGAGCGACGCCCGCCGCCGCTGTACATGATTTTGGTGATGGAGGCGTTCACAATGGACCAGTTCATACTGAACGCCGCGGGTGAAGACAGGCCAAGTACTTTTTGCAGAATCGCAGTAATAACACCGCCAGAAGTCACGATAGCGATATTGCGGCCGCCGCCAACTTCCTCCAGTGTGGATTCAAATGTCTGAGCGGCCCTGTCGCTAAATGTCGACCAGGAATCCACGCCCTCCCATGAGTCTCTTTCCAGCCAGGCGGCAATCACCTTTTCAAACACTTTCTGAAAACTGCGCCGACGGTCGATATTTCCGCTCACAAAGGCCGCAGCATCCGCATCCCGTTGCGCCAGTTCAGGCAGCACTTTGGCCAATACAGCGACATGATCAAACTCATTGAAGCCATGGCTGCGAGCGACTTCCGCCTCTGCGCCCATCTCGTTGAGCGCAATGGAGGCGGTGTCTATCTGACGATTCAGCAAACCGCTTCGCCATGCATCCAGACGCAAACCTTTTTCAGCCAGATAAGTCCCCAGCCTCTGCGCCTGAACACGTCCAAGCTCAGACAATTTGTCGTAATCGTTATCGCCGAAACTGGCTTGTCCATGGCGAATTAAATAGACCGCGCCCATCAACCAATCTCGCCCGTTAAGTCGCGTACAAAATCGTGCATGACCATGTAAGCCAAATCAGGACAGAGAAGACGCATGAATCTTGTCTCGCAAATAGCCGTCCAGATACTGCACGGCCTGTATAAAGCTGGCGAAACGTTTGTCCTGCGTCTGGCCATGGTGGAAGCGGTAATAGATCTGCTGAATGATGACGACCAATCGGAACATGCCGTACACCTCATAAAAATCAAAGCTGGGAATACTCAGACCGGCTCGCTGCAGGTAATAGTCGACAATTTCCGCACGACTCATCATCCCCGGCAAGTGCGTGGGTTGACGCCGCAGCATATGCAAGGGGGCCGGGTCATCCCGTTGCACCCAATACGCCAGACTGTTGCCCAGGTCCATCAGCGGATCGCCAATGGTCGCCATTTCCCAGTCCAGCACGCCGATAATGTTCATCAGGTTATCGGCGTCCAAAACCAGATTGTCAAAGCGATAGTCGTTATGCACCAGGCATCGCCGTATCTGTTTCGGCTTGTGCTGCTGCAGCCAGGCCATCACTTCTTCAAAATCCGGCGCGTCATCCGTCCTGGAGCGTCGATAGCGATCACACCAGCCATCAATCTGCCTCTCGACGTAATCGCCTTCCTTCAATAAATCTTTCAGGGGCGTACTCTCCCAGTTCGCCTGATGCAGCTCGACCAGTCGGTCCACCATGTTATGACACAGTGCGCGCTGATCCGCTTCACTGAACGGCATTCCTGCTGGCGGATCGCCACGCAGAATGACGCCTTTGAGGCGCTCCATAACGTAGAATTCGCCGCCGATAACGCTCTCGTCCTCACAAAACGCCACCATCGCTGGCACGTAGGGATATATCCCTCGCAAGCCCTGCATCACCCGATATTCCCGGCCCATATCGTGAGCGGACTTGGCCTTGCGCCCGAATGGCGGGCGGCGCAACACAAACTCTTGATCGGGATACTGCAGCAAATAAGTCAGATTAGAGGCGCCGCCCGGAAACTGCCGAATCCGCAGTTCGCCAGACAGCCCCTTCATATGCTGCTTGAGAAAGGCGTCTATCGCCGCTGCGTCAAGTTCTTCACCGGCGCGAACCGCACCCGCGCTATCAGCAAATGTCATTGCACTCATCCTACCGCTCGCCCCTTTTCCGTCGTTTCCACGCTGTCATCGCAGTCCTGCCGCTTCGCCAAAAGACGACGCCCCAAGGTCTTCATGCTTCGCAAATAGACTCCGGGCGCATATCTTTTCAACCACCACAACAGCCGGTAATTGGCGTGAGGCAAAATGTAGAAATGCTGTTTATCCACCCCCTCATATAAGCGTTCCGCCACATCCGCCGCGCTCAGCTTGGAGCCTGCGAACAGCTTTTCCATGGTTTCTTTGAGTTTGGGATTAGGAGAGCGCGCCGTACTCGCCAGCCCTGTCGAAAAGAAGCCGGGACAAACGACATTTACGCCAACGCCAAAGGGAGACAATTCACCCACCAGTGTTTCCGAGAGCGCCACGACGCCGGCTTTGGCGGCGTTATAGGAGCCCATTTCCGGGGCATGCACCAGTCCCGCCATGGAAGCGATATTAACGATCTGGCCGGAGCGTTGCCGTTTGAACAACGGCGCGAATTCTTTACAGCCGCGCACCACGCCCATGAGGTCAATATCGATCACCCATTCCCAGTCTTCCAGCGGCGCTTCGCCAATTCCGCCATGAGCCGCCACGCCGGCGTTATTCACCAGGATATCCAGACCGCCCCACAGCTCTACAATTTTGCGCCGCCATGCCTGTATATCCCGTACCTTGGTGACGTCTACATGCTGATAAAAGGCGCGGTTTTCGGGCAGACCCAGCGACGCAACGATGGCGTTTCCGGTGTCGTCCTGCACATCCGCAAAGGCCACCCTCCACCCGCGGCTGAGAAAATGCCGCGCAGTGGCCAGTCCCAATCCACTGGCGGCGCCGGTAATCGCGACGCGCTTTTCTGGAAATCGATGCATATCCCCTCCTCTGGTCTATCGTTGGTATTTCTTAAGTTCATACTTGGCGATCAAAGCCCGATGCACTTCGTCGGGTCCATCCGCCAAACGCAGCACTCGCGCATAGCCAAACAACGCCGTCAGCGGAAAATCATCGGAGACGCCTGCGCCGCCGTGCATCTGAATCGCCTGATCCACAATACGCTGACACAAACTCGGCGCTACAACCTTGATTTGCGAGATCTCGCTCATCGCCGCAAACACACCGTACTTATCAATTTTATACGCCGCCTGCAGCGTCAGCAGGCGCGCCATTTCAGTATCCATACGCGCGTTGGCGATAATGTCCGCATTCCCTCCCAGCTTCGCCAATGGTTTACCAAAAGCAACGCGGCTCAATGACCGCTCGCACATAAGCTGTAACGCCCTCTCCGCAGCGCCAATAGCGCGCATGCAGTGGTGAATGCGACCCGGCCCCAATCGACCCTGAGCGATTTCAAATCCTCGTCCGGGACCGGCGATGATATTGGTTAAGGGGACGCGCACGTTTTCGAAATGGACTTCGCCATGACCGTATGGCTCATCCAGCTGACCGAACACCGGCAGCATGCGCTTCACATTCACACCCGGCGTGTTGCGCGGCACGATAACCATCGAATGACGTTGGTGACGATCGGCGTCAGGGTCAGTAACGCCCATAAAGATAAAAAATTCACAACGGGGATGGCCGGCGTTGGACGTCCACCATTTGCGGCCATTCACCACCACCTCATTCCCTTCAACGACAATGGTCGCCTGCATATTGGTGGCGTCGGAAGAAGCGATGTCCTTTTCCGTCATGGCGAACGCGGAGCGAATCTCTCCCGCCAGCAGAGGCTTTAGCCAGGCGTCCTGCTGCTCGCGGGAGCCATAGCGCGCCAATACCTCCATGTTGCCGGTGTCAGGCGCATTACAGTTGAAGACCTCAGGCGCTATAAACGACCATCCCATTTCCTCCGCCAGCGGCGCGTATTCCAGCGTGCTGAGTCCGGGGCCGTATTCCTCTTCCGGTAGAAACAGGTTCCACAAGCCTTCCTTCTTCGCTTCCGCTTTTAAGGTTTCCATGATCGGCGGTTGGGTCCAGGTCTGTCCGGGTTCGGCCAGATGGGCGTAATATTCTTGCTCCGCAGGTAAGACCCGGTCGCGGATAAAATCGCGAACTCGCTGAATGTAGCCCGCGGCGCGCGGTGAATGATCGAATTCCATTGCTCACCTCAAAATCAGAGTTTGGCCATTACAGACGAGCGTTTCTTTGCGCATCGCCCGCCGCGCTGGAAGCGCTTGAGTGAATGGCTAAACCATAGTCACCGCCATATAATTAAACAAATGAATAATAGAAATAGATAAATATAAAAATCATGCATATTAGCCGCATCGACCTGAACCTGTTTGTGGTGTTCGACGCTATTTATAGTGAAGGCGGCATCACTCGCGCATCGGAAGTGTTGCATTTGACCCAGCCAGCCGTGAGTCATGCTCTCAATCGTCTGCGGGAAGCGCTTGGCGATGAGCTGTTCATCCGCTCTTCCCGTGGTATGACGCCAACCCCTTACGCCCATCAATTAATCGGTACGGTGAGACAGGCGCTGAATCAGTTACAACGCGGTCTGCAACAGGGTCAGGAGTTCGCCCCTGCACAATTGGAAACCAGTTTCAGACTATGCGTGCGGGACCTGTTCGATGTGCTGCTGTTACCGGAGCTGATCAAAAATTGTAGGGCGATCGCCCCGAAAGTGATCTTTAACTGTCTGCGCTCGCCCCGCGAGCAGATCCTGCATGATCTGGCCAGCGGCCGCATTGATCTGGCGGCGGATGTGCTGATCAGTCACGACGACAGCATTTGTCATGAGAAACTGTTTGAAGATCGTTTGGCTTGTCTGTTGCGCAAAGACCATCCCGCCCTGGCCGGGGAATGGAATCTGGCGGAAATGTTGCGTTGGCCTCATGTGCAGGTTTCCTCCCGGGAGCATGGGCCTGGATATGAAGACATCCAGTTATCCCGGCACGGCCTGCAGCGTAAATTGGGACTGCGCACCCCTCACTTTTACGGCGCGGCGTTGACGGCGGCCAGCAGCGATTTGATCCTGTGCGCGCCGGAACAGGTTGCGCGGCGCCTAACGCAAACTATCCCATTGCAGGTCATGCCTTTTCCCCTGACGCTGGCCCCATTGGAGACTTATCTCTACTGGCACAGATCCACAGATCGCGAGCCCGCCCACATCTGGTTACGAGAGCAAACACAACGAGCTTTGGCGCAAGGATTACAGGGGATTGAGACAGGCCAAATCTAACGCCAGGCCTAGGGAAATAAGGGCCTCGGTATTCACCTACAGTAAAAGCAAGGTGGCTGAACCATACTTTTTAGCGTGTCAATTGTAGGGTTTAGAAGACACGGGAACGTTGGATTCCCAACGCACTCCATACCCTCTTGCATTTCCTTAATGTAGGCACAAAAGTGCTCTCCTGAGCGGGTTACTGCAGGCGCAAGCAGTCTCCCGCTTTTTTTGCGCCTGCAGTCAGATCACAAGCCTTGTTCGATGACCATTTTCCAGGTTGTGTAGAGAATCTGCGCGTCGTTGGCGGCGCGGTGAGTTTCCACGCCTAATGTCTCAATAGCGCGACGACGCGTCTCCGCCCAGTTGTTTACCTGTTGCGGAGCCAGAAGTGCGGCGATGGATTCCAGTTTAAAGGCGGGTTGTAGCTTGGCGGCCCGGAACAGACGATGCAGCCAAAAGCTGTCAAAGGTCCAGGCGTCGCAATAAACATGTTCGGGAAGCAATTCGTTGAGCGCATGCGCAACATCGACGACATTGACGCCTTCCTGCTGCAGTTGCTGGCGAGAGATGCCATGAATGGCGCAGGCGTCTTCAGACCAATCCGTCCACAAGGGGGCGGGACGCAGCAGCCAACTATGAATGGCGCCATCCGGCAGACAAACGCCCACTTCAATCGGATAACTGCAAATCAGATCCAAACTCGATGCTTCAAAATCGATAAAGCAGGGCTGTTGTTGTAATGCTTCTATCTGCGAAGCCATTGTCTCAAAAGACATATTCGGTTCGTTTTTCACATACTCCTCACGGCATCCTCTGTGCGGCGTCGTATCCGCCACGATCCCCTGTCGCAAGACGGGGCGCAAATACCGGCCACTTCTACAACGCGCCTTGTGGCGAACGGACCGATGTGGAGGACGTCGATCTTAAACACGGCGGAGCGCCTATCCCGCTCCGGCGTCGGCAAGTTCCTTTTCCAGCAGAATGACTGCGGCTTTAGCCGACGCTCCCGATATGGGCGTGTATATTATTTGGTCGCCGGCTACTTCAGGCCAGTAGACAAGCATACTCTGATCTTTAGCGCCGGAGGTATAGTAAATGACCGTAAGTATTCCAGGGCGCTCATCCGCGATGTACTTGATGGCGGCCTTGTCTGCGCGACTGGAGAGATCGATCAGCACCGGATCGGGATAACGGTCAAATTGCTCAGACTGCACCAACTCACTGGCGAGATAGTTGCGTAGACTGACGAAATCAGGATTATCCGGGAACAACAGCATCTCCTCCGCCAGACTGGCCACTCGCGCGGTCATCAACGCATTGTCTTCGGTGGAGGGATCGCTGAACTCGGGAGGTATGCCTGCCGCTGCGGCGGGCATCATGTTGAGCAGACTGGGCCAATCCTCCGCTTGCGCCGCCACCTCCCAGTTGCTGCGCTCTGGCGTCTGCAAATACGCCAGTCCGCCCCAGACTAATGCGCCGATGATAAACATGCCGCCCTGACGGCGACGCCGCTTTTCTTCCGTTTTGATTTTGATCGGCTGACGGCGCATCTTTTCCGCGCCCAATCCAAGCATCGCCAGAGCGGCGATCAGGCAGAGTACGACTGCAAAGATCTGACCCAACAGAGCTAGCTGAACCGGACTCATATGCGTTCCCCCTTGGTACTTCTCTCGCCCGGGAGCGGAGATCGCGATGAAACGACGCCGGGGCGGGGCGCATCACGGGACGCCGCCCCTTCTTTTCTGTATAGCAGATTTTCCCCAAATTGCCGCTTTTCCAACGTCCGGATCAGGGCATGAACGGACGACAGCCACTATAGCCCGCGGTATAATGCGCTTTTGTTCTCTCACAAGCGGTAGGCAATGAATCAGTCTGATACGTCCCTTATTCCAAATCGCGCCGTCGCCATCTTCTCCGGCGGTATGGACTCATTCACTCTTCTCAACGAGTTAGTGGCGGAAGGTAAAGAAGTTTTCGCCCTCTCCTTCAATTATGGACAGCGACACAGCAAAGAGCTGGAATGCGCCAGACAGGTATGCGAAAGCCTGAACGTCGCCCATAAGATCATCGACATCACCGCCATCAATTCGTTGCTGGCCGGCTCTTCTCTGACTGACGACATTCAGGTGCCGGAAGGACACTATGAAGAAGAGAACATGAAGTCCACCGTAGTACCTAATCGCAATATGATTCTGTTGTCTCTGGCGATTGGCTATGCCGTCTCACTCAAAGCCGAAGCCGTCTATTACGGCGCCCATGGCGGCGACCACGCCATCTACCCGGACTGCCGTCCGGCGTTCGTGGAAATCATGAGTGAAGCGTCCAAACTGGCCAACTACGAGCCAGTTGAAGTCCGCGCCCCGTATTTATACGAAACGAAAATTGAAATTCTGCGCAGAGGTCTGGCCTTGGGTCTGGATTACGGACAAACCTGGACGTGTTACAACGGCCGTGAAAAAGCCTGCGGCAAGTGTGGTTCCTGCGTCGAGCGCCTGGAAGCCTTTGAAAAGAATGACGCGGTTGATCCCGTGGCGTATGAGTCTGTATGTACCGGGTAAAAGAAATTTTCTACACCCTGCAAGGGGAAGGGGCGCACCAAGGGCGCCCCGCCGTGTTCTGCCGCTTCAGCAAATGCAACCTGTGGACAGGACGTGAAAAGGACCGCGCCAGCGCTGTCTGCAACTTCTGTGATACGGATTTTGTCGGCGTGGACGGTCAGAATGGCGGCAAGTTCGCGACAGCGGAGGAACTGGCGGAACGCATTCTGTCATTCTGGCCGCAGGAAGAAGGCGAGCGCTTTGTCGTCTGCACTGGCGGCGAACCTCTGTTGCAACTGGATGAGCCGCTGATTGAGGCATTCCACGCCAAGGGCTTCGAAGTCGCAGTGGAAACCAACGGCACCCTGCCCGCTCCCGCCGGCATCGACTGGCTATGCGTCAGCCCCAAAGGTCGAGCGGAGGTAGTGATAAAAGAGTGCGACGAGCTCAAGCTGGTCTACCCGCAACCGGAAGCGCCGCCGGAACGCTTCGATGATATTCACGCCGGCCGCTATTATCTGTCTCCCATGGCCAACCCGTTGGCGTTAGAGGGCGAAGATGAGCGCAAGATTCACAATACCAAGCTGGCGATGGATTTCTGTATGCGTTATCCAAAATGGCGCTTGAGCGTGCAGCTCCACAAAATATTAGGTATCGATTGATTCCGCCGATTAGCCATTACTGCGTATAGATCAACAGGGCGGACAGCTCCGACAATATTCATTTTCGAAACGCTAACGGACGCCTAACTATGCAGGTCAGCGCCGCCCTCATTCCCGTCTTTATACTTATCCTCATCGGGTACGGCATGCGCCGCCTTAACTTTCCCGGCGATAGCTTCTGGCCGCCGGCGGAAAAGTTTCTTTATTACTTCCTGTTTCCCATGATGCTGGTGGATAAGCTCACCTACGCCAAACGGGACGGGCTGATGCTGGATCGTTTATTCCTGGCGATTCTATTGGCGTTTGTCATCGCATCCGCCTTGATGCTGGCGATACAACACTGGCGGCGTTGGTCAGGCTCTCGTTTCACGTCCGTTTACCAAGGCGCCGTACGCTTTAACTCCTATGTGGGATTGGCCGCCGTGCAGGCGTTGCAGGGCGATCAGGGGCTGGCGCTGGCGGCGTTATCCATGTCCATTATGATCCCCCTGATCAATGTGCTGTGCATCGGCGCCTTCGCGCTTTATGTGGAGCAGTCAGCGCCCGGCTGGCGCGGCGTGGGCAAAGCGATCATCACCAATCCACTGATACTGGGAAGTTTGGCGGGACTGACCTTCAACAGTCTGGGGATTGGTTTTCCAGACGCCGTCAACCAAGTATTAAAGCTGGTGGGTAATATGGCGCTACCATTGGGCTTGCTGTGCGTTGGCGCGGCTCTGGACTTGCGTAACCTGAAAGGCGCCGGCAGCTCGCTCATGATCAGCAGCGCCTTCAAACTGGGTTTGTTCCCGCTCATATTCGTCGGCAGCGCGTTGGCGTTGCAGCTACCGCCGCTCAATGTCGCAGTGTTCGCCATACTTGGCTGCCTACCGACTGCGACAGCCTCCTATATCCTGGCTCGCCAGCTTGGCGGCGATGCGCCACTAATGGCGGGCATCATCAGCGCGCAAACGCTGATGGCCATGCTCACCATGCCGCTGGCGCTTTCCCTGCTGACGGCGGCGCTGCAGTGATGGGATTGAGCTAAACCGCCACAGAGCCGCCCTGCTTCTGCGCGCCAGCGCTTCGGCTTTTGCCTTTGCGACCGGTTGCAGACTTCACTGTCACGGGAACGCCATTCAGCGCCGCATTGCCGGACAGTGGATCAACCCATAGTTCGTCGGTCAGGTCGTTTACACTGACGCCCCCATGAGCACTGGCCGTGCACCAGTTGACGCCGCTGCGTTTGTGTCCCCACCCATGGGGAATACTAACGACGCCGGGCATGATGTCGTCCGTCACCTCCACAGGCAGAACCACAACGCCCACACGAGAGCGCACTTCCGCGTCTTCGCCGTCACGCACGCCATAGCGGCTGGCGTCGCGGGGATGCATTAGCAACGTACACCGGTTTTTGCCCTTCACCAGACGATGACTATTGTGCAGCCAGGAATTGTTAGAGCGGACATGGCGACGCCCGATCAACAGCAATGCGTCGTCCCCGCTTTCATTCAGTAACGCTTTCACCCGGGACAAGTCGCTGAGATAAATCTTCGGCGCCAGGTTAATGCGTTTGTCCTTGGTGAACAGTCGCTGCGGCAGGCAGGGGCGCAGAGGCCCAAGGTCCACGCCGTGCGGATGCTGTAGCAATGTCTTGATTGAGAGCCCTTTCGGCAGATCGCGATTTTCATCGCTTAAGGGGCCCTGTTTCCAGAGCTGTCGCAGCGGATGTCCGGGATGCAGCGCCTGCAACGCTCTCTCCAGGTAACCGGACCAGCGCTCCGACGCCGGCAGGTCGCGGCCATAGGGACCCAGCTGCAGATAGATATCCGCCAGACCATCTGGTCCCAGGCGCTTAAGCAGCTTGTATTTGAATTCCGCTTCGATCGACGAGCGCAAATCGCGACTGCTCAGACGCCGCGACAACTCCAAAAATATCTCCCAGTCGTGCAGCTCGTTGTCCTCTTTGGGAAACAGCGGCGGGGAGTATTTCACGGTGTTGCGCACCGCCAGCGCGGCGAACACGATGTCGATATGGCTGCGTTGCAAAGGGCCAGCAGGCGGGAGA
The DNA here is from genome assembly GCF_029813005.1 of Hahella sp. CR1. Taxonomy (NCBI): domain Bacteria; kingdom Pseudomonadati; phylum Pseudomonadota; class Gammaproteobacteria; order Oceanospirillales; family Hahellaceae; genus Hahella; species Hahella sp. CR1. Next base: position 847,392 of record NZ_JAPELK010000001.1, on the reverse strand, counting down.
ATGATATCCGCATGACGAGAGGTTTCGGTGACGTACATATCAATACTCACCATAAACTCCAGGGACTCGAACGCTGCGTCCAGCCGTCCGCCATTGGGTGAAGACAGCACAGGATTCCCCGCCACCACCACCATGGCTTTAATCTGCTCAGGCCCCTCGGTCAGGATCTCTTCCGCCAGTGTCGCCGCCGGTAGTTCACCGCCAAATTCAGGCAAACCGCGCACGCTGCTGCGATAGCGACCAAAATGCCCTTTATGTCCGGACATCGCGCCGATGGCGGGAAGGTCAATGGCGGGCTGAGTAAACATCAGGCCGCCGCGACGATCCAGATGGCCAGTCAATATATTGATGCAGTAAATCAACCAGACGCACAAGCCGCCATAGCGTTGCACGCTGACGCCCATCCGCCCGTATAAAACCGCCTGACGGGTCTGCGCAAGCTCTCTGGCCAGCTTCCGAATGTCGTCCGCCGCAACGCCTGTCGCTTCCGCGACGCGTTCGGCGGGATAAGCTTCTCCCGCCAATCTGAGTAGCTCCACATCCTCCGTGATATCGGCGAGATGGCCCAGATTGACCAGGTCTTCATCAAACAGGACGTTGATAATAGCCAGCAACAGCAACACATCCGTCCCAGGTCTGATAAAGATATGTTCGTCCGCCACTTTCGCTGTTTCCGCCTTACGCGGATCAATGGTGACGACTTTGCCCCCACGCTCGCGAATGGCCTTGAGTCTGCGCTCAACGCCGCCTGCGCTCATCAGGCTGCCATTGGACGCCAGAGGATTGCCGCCAATGCAGACAAAAAGGTCGCAACGATCTATGTCAGGAACTGGAAACAGGCCCTGATTTCCAAACATCGTAAGGTTGGCCAGCATATGCGGAAGCTGGTCGAGGGACGTGGCGGAAAAGCGTTTTCTGGTGGCCAATGCGCGCAGGAACGGCAGAATAAAAAGAGTATTGCCATGGTCATGCACGTTGGGATTGCCCAAGTAGACTCCCAACGCATTGCGTCCATGCTCCTCACGCACTTGGATCAAGCGCTGCGCGGTATAATCCAGGGCTTCGCCCCAGGAAATTTCCTCCCAACCGTCAGCGGTGCGACGTAATGGTTGGCGCAAGCGGTCTGGATCATTCTGAAGATCCTGCAGCGCCACTGCTTTGGGGCAAATAAACCCCTCGCTGAAGGGATCCTCGGCGTCGCCTTTGATGCTGACCACTTCGTCGCCATGGGTTTCGATGCGCAGGCCGCACATGGCTTCGCACAGCGTGCAATTTCTAAAATGGAGTCGCCGGGATTCTTGTTCGGCGCCAGTATTCACAGTCATGCGCAGACCTCGCTCTTCTTGGTATTGTTATATCCAGTTCGGGTACCAAAGCTTTTTGGCTGACGCCAGCAGCGTCAAGCTGTTACTTTTTGTCTAACCTTTTTTTCATATTTACCGCTCAGGTCCCGATGCTTCAGAGTATGCGCCGCAACGCGGCGTAAAAACCATCATAAAAGTCCGCCACGCAACAGACCAATGGCCGAATAAGACATTTTTTAGGCCGAACCGCGGGACCACGGCGCTTTCACATCGCAACAGCAATACTTTTTTCACATAGTGCGGAAATTAATGTCGTTCTTTGCTGCACATGCGTCTACATTTTGCCTTTGCAAAACGTTATTTTGGGCGTCTGGCGCTGTAAATGACGGACTCATAAGAAAAACGACTATTGAGAACGAGACAACCAACCGAACAAGAGGCCATCTGGCGAACCCTATGCCACAATTTCTTTTTGACATCGATCCAGGCTACCTCAGCCTACCTCAGCTGCAGCACCAGCTAAATATGCTGCAGGGAGCCATCAGGAAACCGGAAAAAATCCAGCAGGATCCCCATCTGAAGTCGTGGCGGGGACACGTTGACGCATTGATGACCATGTATAACCTGGTGGTCAGTGAGATTAATCTGCGGCAGAACAGCACCCTTCCTTATATTCACGCCTCAGGCGAATCCTTGATCTGGCCCGCTCGCCCCGGCATGCCAGTGGAAGAGCAATGGCCGCAAGCGGAAGCCGGCGCGCGTCTTCCCAGTCCTCGCAACGACCAGGCCCTGTGGGCGCAGCATAAATACTCGGTCATGGCGCGTAATCAAGGCATGTATCAATCCCTTGGCCGCGCCGTCGCCGCCCGAGAAATCGCCTTGGGCGATCTGGCGGAAGAACTGGTCGCCGCCCTGCGCGTGCCGCCTCCTCTGGGAGGTTTACGCAACGCGGTCTGGCATATGTGGGGCTATATTTCCCAGTTTTCCCAGCTCAAACCGGACAATACGCCTCTTCCAACCGTATTCCGGGAGATTCAGCTGCTGGCGGGCAAACATCAGTCCGCCTATCTGCTAAACTCCACGGCTTTGGGCGAACTAGCCTATTGGTGTTGGTTATTCGAAGGTAAACATTAATGCTGCAGTTGCATCATCGCGTTCAGGGAAACACTCAGGAATCTGCTGGAGATAAAGCGCCCCTCGTTTTAATCCACGGCCTGTTCGGCTCTATGGAAAATCTGGGCGGCATCGCCCGATTGCTTGCCGACAATTTTGTCATTCACTCCCTGGACATGCGCAATCACGGCCGCTCGCCTCATGCGCAGATGATGGACTACCCCCTCATGGCGGCGGACGTCATCCGCTACATGGACAATGCTGGCATCGCCAAAGCCCACCTGCTGGGACACTCCATGGGCGGCAAGACCGCCATGCAGATTGCGCTGGAATACCCTCAGCGCGTTGAAAAACTGATCGTGGCGGATATTGCGCCAGTCGCCTATCCACCCCATCACAAAGACATTCTCGCCGGGCTCACGGCACTGGACCCTGCGTCGCTGTCCTCCCGACAGGAGGCCGACGAGCTGGTCAAACCCTATGTGCCTGAGTTGCCGGTGCGTCAGTTTCTACTGAAGAATCTGCAGAAAGGCGTAGACGGACGCTTTTCCTGGCGGATGAATTTACCGGCGATTCAGCAGAACTACATGAATATCATGGCGGGCCAGGATGCACAGCAGCCTTTCCCGGGACCCGTCTTGTTTGTCAAGGGTGGAAACTCCGACTACATCCAGCCCAAGCATCGTGAGCATATAGCGCGTTTGTTTCCCGCAGCGGGCTTGCGGGTCATTCCGCATACGGGACACTGGCTGCACGCGGAGAAGCCGGAACTCTTCGCTCGCGTGGCTGAACGTTTCCTGATGAACGAGGATTCCGAATGAGCAAACGCATATTCATCATCTACACCGGCGGCACCATTGGCATGGTGCGCTCCCCACAAGGCTATGTGGCCGTCAGCGGCCTGCAGAAGCTGATCGATGAAAAAATTCCTCCGCGCCTGTCCATGGACATGCCGGATTACGACCTCTTCGAATATCCAGACCCCATCGACAGCAGCAACATCAGACCGCCGGAATGGGCCCGTATCGCCAAAGACATCAGCGACCGCTATGACGATTACGACGGCTTCGTCGTTTTGCACGGCACCGATACCATGGCTTACACGGCCTCAGCGTTGTCCTTCCTGTTACGGGATCTGACCAAACCCGTCATCGTCACCGGCTCTCAAATTCCCCTCAGCGAACTGCGCAACGACGCCCAGACCAACTTGGTGACCGCGATTGAACTCGCCAGTTCCTACACTATTCCTGAGGTTTGCCTGTACTTTAACGGCGTCTTGCTACGAGGGAACCGTAGCAGCAAATTGCTCGCCACGGGTTTTGAAGCTTTCGCCAGCCCAAATTATCCCCATCTCGCCGATGTCGGCATCTATATTGAGCTGAATCAACACGCGCTACTGCCTGTTCCCGATAAGATCTGCTTCGAGCTGCCGGATTATAACTTCGCCCAGGTGCGCGTATTGTCGTTGTATCCTGGGATTGAAGCGGAGGTCATCGAGGCGATGACGCAGACGCCCTGTCGCGCGCTGATATTGCGCACCTACGGCGTCGGCAACGGACCCAGTCTCGATAAGCCCTTCCTGAAAGCGCTGGAGCAAGCCCACAAACGCGGCGTGGTCCTAACGAGCCTGACCCAGTGCACTTCCGGCAGCGTCAATCTGGGTAGTTACGCCGCTGGCTCGGAGCTGGCGAAGACGGGCCTGTTGGGAGGCGGAGATATGACCGTGGAAGCGGCCTTCGCCAAACTGCATCATTTGTGCGCCCTGGGCCTAAGTAGTGACGAAATTCGGACGGCAATGAGCAAGCCTCGCGCCGGAGAAATTACGGCGAAGAAAAATCAATAAAATCAAACAGATAAAGAATAGCTTGCGTAAAGTCCGGTTTTGACACATGCTTGCACACTCAACAGCGGGTACGTAGATCCACGTATCAAACGTTGGACCTAAGGGCCCGAGCAAAATAAGAAGAAGTACATCAAGCCTCACCATTAACTCAACGCGAGGTTGACATGGCTCAAAACCAACCAAAAGCTAGCTTGCCTGCTATCATCGATGTGGAAGCCTCTGGTTTCGGCCGGGGCAGCTACCCCATCGAAGTAGGTTTTATTCGCGCGGATGGATTTTCTTATTGCAGTTTGATCAAACCACAACCTACCTGGACGGATTGGGATGAAAACGCCCAACAGGCTCACGGCGTCAGCCGACAGACCCTGGCCGCCCGGGGTAAAGATGTACGGGACGTGGCCCGGGATCTTAACGCCCAATTAGCCGGGCAAACCATCTATAGCGACGCCTGGGGACAGGATTTCGCCTGGTTGTCTCTGCTGTTCGCAGAAGCTGGCGTACCGATGGAGTTTAAAGTAGAGCCGCTCAGCATGCTGATGTCGGAAACGCAGAAATCAGTTTGGGGCGCGACCCGCGCCAGAGTCGAACAAATGCTGGGACTGCCTCGTCACCGCGCCAGCGGCGACGCCCGTATTCTGCAGATGACCTACCACTGGTCCAGTGGCTCAGAGCAATGCCGATCTCAACACGCCGCGCTAGGCGCAGCCTGAGGTTAACGATCTCTATAAGCCGGCGTAAACCCGGTATGACGACATAAAATCAGAAACGTAAGTGCAGCGGATAGCCTGAATGACCTGAACTCTCAGGTCATTCAGGATTTAACTGACAGCAACGAAAAACCTCACTCCTTGCGCAGTTCAACCATCGACATGATTTTTTTGGCGTCTGTTAGCATGCGCTCCAGTCTTATAGATTTTTCCCCTAGCTCGGGCCTAGCTCTGAAGCCAACCGTAATATAATAGTTCTGGCTTATTGGATATCCCCAATAATAACTAGCGTGGGACCCTGTTGTTCCTTCTCCAACTAACGAATAAGTAAGCCAATCTATTTCATTTATCCGTTCGACTCGATATTCATCAGGAAGTTTTACTAAATATTGAGAAGGAGTGTCTCCATTGGTAAAAATATCATCTTTAAACTCCTGGCGACTTTCCCAGTTAACTCCTTTATCTCCTTCGTAATAGTCCCAGTAATCCTTCTTCAAATAGTCCGCTAAGCTTTGTAAATTATCTTGCTCAACTTGAGATTCGAAATTCGTACGATTCACATCAATATACATGCTGAGCTTCCCAAGAAGACCAAAGTAGCCCTGAAAAAAAGCGCCTCTATACGCCCACCACTCAAAGCCCACTCTCACACATTGCCGATTAGAATCTTCTTGAAGATAGGAATTAAACAAATCCGATTGCAAATTTACACAAGAGAGAAACTGCTCTTTCCTCCGATTCAAATTAATAGCACTCCCTGGCAGTTTGTAACCTATGCTGTATTTTCCAACCCCACACTCATTTTCCCTGAGTTCAGAAAAATCTGGTCCGCCGCCTGAAAAAAATGATGCAAGCCTTTTAGTTAACATTGCCCTAACCTGCTCTGCTCCTGAATGACCATTTTCGCTTTGTTCTCATATCCATTCATTTGGAGGTGTCTAATGCTGCACTCCAAACTAAGAAAAGGAAGTGTATGAGGACTGGTTTCCATTGGATTATTGCTGCTTATTATCATTCTCGCGAACTTATAACAGCGGCGAAAAGAAGACCATGACCAGTTGTTACCGCCAGCTAAATTAGGAACAAAATCAAAAGGGCTATCCCGATCCATATCGACAATATCCAGCCCAGCCATTACAAATGCGTCTTTCGCTCTTCGCTTTTTGTTCCCGCCAGCGTGTATCGCAACTTTTTGTCCTTCTAACTTGACTCCCATGCCATTCACTAGCTCTACCGCGCGAGTAAATATTATTCCACCTTGGCTATGGCAAACCCACTTCACCTTACGCCCTTTCCTTTGACAATCAACAAGAATAGAGGCGAGCTGTCTAGCCAGTTTAGATGCTCCTACTTTGTCCTGAATACATTCGAATACATCCTGAACAAAGCCAACTGTCGGGTTATGGAATAACGTATATCGATCCAGACTATCTCCCCAATACGCCGTATCTACATGTACTCCCATTAACCAGCGCGCTTTTTCGAGATCATTCTGCATTCCATTTACCGCAGCATGCTCGGTATTTACATCCACCACAACTTTGGGCCTTCCCCAGGCTCCCTCCAGCTTCTCAATGTCAGAAGTGGAAGACGTCTCACTGTATCGAACACTCGTCTTTCTATTGATTTCATATAAAGCCGCACGCTCCTTAGAAGCCACGGGCATTGGCCCCACAACGCTCTTATTCAACCCAATCGCATTAACCACAATCTTCTCCGAGTTCACTGAGTAGACCAGATTAAGAATCCCCGCCGCTGCGATGGCGTCGGTCTTTGAGCGCATGGCCATGGGCCGGGTTTTCAGGCCGCCGGTAGTGAGTCCATAACCGCCTTCGGAGACGATTTTGGATAGGGCGCGATAGACTTCATTTTTCTGATAGTCGTTCAAATTGAGTAGAAACTGGTTTGCTTCACGGGTGATGAACACCTGTTTGCCATGACGCTTTCTGCGCAGGCTCCAGCCAGTCTGAGGGTATTCCAACGGGATAAGTTGGTGAGAGGGAGGCAGAGTCCGTTCCTGCATGATACTGTCCTTGTAATAACCAGAAAGGCAATAATTCTAGTTAGTGGACAGTAAATAACCATCGTCTAAGCGCCCGAGGTCTTTGGGCTGATGGGGTATACCCTAGGGAAGTTGTAAATTAGAGACTTATATACAAATGCTATTAATCTTCTTTCAGAAACGTCTGTAAAGTGGCTTGCAACGCTTCCTCGTCCTTCAATTCACACTCCCACAATACCAGGCAACGCCACCCCAGATTATGCAGCGCTTCGTAGCCGCGTCGATCGCGCTCAATGTTGCGACCGATTTTCTTGATCCAGTACTCCGCGTTGGTCTTTGGCATGCGGGCGCCGCGTTTGCAGGGGTGTCCATGCCAGAAGCAGCCATGGATGAAGATCACTTTTTTGCGGGATCGAAAGACAATATCCGGCTTGCAGGGCAGATCGCCCGCATGCAGTCGGTAACGATAACCGAGGGAGTGGAGCAGTTTGCGAACTTTCAGCTCAGGGGTAGTGTCTTTCGACTTCACCGCCGCCATGATTTCGCTTCGCTTCATATCGCTAGCCACCCCGCTCCCTCTGCTGAATCCAGCTCCTGCGTCAGGCAGTACTGGAGGCGAACAAGTCCGCCTGAATACTCTCCTTACGGCTCTCCCGCAACGCCAGCGTGTGATATATCGGCTCCAAACAGTGACGGGCGATCCACTCAATAGCCGGCACGCATACCGCATCGCCAAAGCCGAACAACGCCTGGTTGACGCCTACGCTGATGGGAAAGTCCGACGCGCCTTGAAGTCGCGCATATTCAACTGGAGACATCCAACGCATCTTCAGTTTTCCCTTGCCCGCGACAAACACCATCTGCCGGCTGCTGCCCCCTCTTGGCGTACGCAAACAGCCTGCAATGCCGTCCGTACGTATTTCCGTTCTTGATTCGCCATTACGCACCCGGCGATACATACCGCCGACGCTGAATTCGTCCTGACGCTTCAATTCACTGAGCACATTCTGGTGCCCGGCGCTCATCTCATTCCAGTGTTTCTTGACCTGCTCCGGCTCCCACCACTCACCCGCGTCAACATCGATCAGGTCTCTCAGATTGGTCTTGACCGGCGGCAGGTCTTTAACGTCCTGGCAGAACAGACCGGTGGCCAAGTTCATGCCTAATAAAGCCGCTCTGACACTCTTGGGGCGTATCCCTTCCTGGGCGTCGATGCGGCGACGCCATTCCGAATCGGCGACGCCAACCACATCATCGGGTTTCAGGCTGTGGCCGTCCGGCAGCGCTTCCTGCAGGCAGCCAAGAATGAATATCCGCGGGCGGCTTTGCGGTACAAAATGCTTGGCGTCCACAGAGAAGGCGTCGATCCAGTAGCCCAGATCCGCCAGTTCCTGACAGGCCGCCTGAAAATCCCGCCCCTTATTGGCGGTCAGGAACCCCATGACATTCTCGATCAGCACCATTTTGGGCTGACGGCCTTTTTCCTTCAGCCCCCTTAACGCCGCAGCAAAACCATAAAACGTGCCGGATTCGTCCCCGGACAAACCACTGCGCTTGCCTGCTAATGACAGGTCCACGCAGGGAAAAGAGGCCGTCGCCAACAAGGGAGTCTGCTCGATCCGCTCCACAACCTCGTCGGTCTCCCAGACATCGCCGATGTGATAGTAGCGGGCGTCGCCAAAGCGATCGCGATACATATGGTATTTCTTGGGATCGATATCGTTGGCGTACTCGCACCGCCAACCAGTCCCCACTAATCCGGCGTGCATCAAACCAATGCCGGCGAAAAATTCTATAAACGTCTTATCGCTCATTATTCTGGACTGCTTTGAGGGAAAACCCGGAAAGATTAGGGGAAACACATCGGATAGCCAAGGCCTATCGCTCTGGACAAGCCTGTTTGTTGAATGACGATCTTGTTAATCAGCGCCTTAGCGGTTGCTATTTGCCATGGGCTGCCTTTCAATAATTGCTGAATTCCCGTACGCCACTGCGCGGCGACACGCCGCTGAAGACAGTGCCAGACATTCGCGAGCCGCTTCATTACAGACTAATAGAAGGGCTCTCGTTGTCCATCAGATTAACAGCAACGGAGTCATCGCCGACTATGTCGAGCAAGATTACGCTAACGCCCGGAGCGCTGCCCGAACGGCTGCGGCAAGTTTCAGAAAGCGCCCAGGCCAGCGGCGCACTGGTTTCCCTTCCCACGCAAGAGGAAATCTATCCAGACGAGGGCGTCCCTTTCATTCTGCGGTTGCTGACAAACCTAGAACGTAAAAACGCCAATGCCACCTTGCAGAAAGACGGCTCCGCGCCCAAAACCACCGTCAATCCGTTTCTGCCTTATGACGAGGCGCTATACGTAGGACACATTAACGATGACTACGTCTGTCTCCTCAACAAGTTCAACGTATTGCCGAATCACTTTTTGATGGTGACGGCCCAATTCGAAGAACAAAGCGAAGCGCTCAGCCTGTCTGACATGCAAGCGCTGCATTGGTCGTTGCAGGAGGTGGATGGTCTGGTGTTCTTCAACGGCGGCAAACTGGCGGGGGCAAGCCAAAGACACAAACATTTGCAGACGATTCCGTTGCCGCTGTCCTCCCACTTAAGGGATAACAAAACGCCGCTGGATGCTTTTCTGGCGTCGTCGCCCAAGGCTGAAGAGTCGCTGCCATTTCGCCACAGGTTCGTGCGCTTCTCTGATCCGCTTCCAGAGCCGGCTGCATTGCACGCAACTTACCGCCAATGGCTGCGGGAACTGGGCCTAGTTACTACGCCCAATTCGCCTCCCGCTCCTTACAATTTACTAGCCACTCGCCGCTGGATGATGTTGGCGCCTCGCCGTAACGAGCGCTTTCAGGGAATCTCCATAAACGCTCTCGGGTTTGTCGGCGCCTTGTTGTGCGGAAAGGAAGAGCAACTCGCCACCATTAAGGCGGCGGGTCCCATGAACGTGCTGCGGGAAGCCGCTTTTCCTCCTGACTAACCTTACCGACAAGGAGCAGACTGGTGTTTGAATGGATGTTGGACCCGCAAGCCTGGATCGCCCTGACGACGCTTACCGCACTGGAAATTGTGCTGGGCGTCGACAACATCGTGTTTATTTCCATATTGGTCGGGCGTTTGCCGGCGCACCAGCGAGACAAAGCCCGCATTGCAGGGCTGGGTCTGGCGATGATCACCCGCCTGCTTTTGCTGCTGTCACTCACCTGGATCATGACGCTGACCGCTCCGCTTTTCACCTTGTTGGGCCAGGAAATATCAGGCCGCGACCTCATCCTTATCGGCGGCGGGCTATTTCTGCTGACAAAGAGCACCCATGAGATTCACCATGATCTGGAGAGCGACGCCGATGAATCGGACAAGCCAGCCAAGTCAGCAGGTTTTGTCGCCACCCTCGCGCAAATAGCCATTCTCGATATGGTGTTCAGTCTGGATTCCGTGATCACCGCCGTCGGCATGGTGGATCACATTCCCGTAATGGTCGCAGCGATTATTTTGTCCGTGTTGATCATGATGGTGGCGGCCAAGCCAGTGGGAGAGTTTGTCGACAAACACCCTACCCTCAAGATGCTCGCGCTAAGTTTTCTGATTCTGGTTGGCGTCGCCTTGCTCGGCGAAGGACTGGATTTCCACATCCCCAGGGGCTACGTCTATTTCGCCATGGCGTTCTCAGTGGCGGTGGAGATGTTGAATCTGAAACGCAGAAAAAATCTGCGGCGTCGCCAGGCTATCGCCACTGACAACGCCGATTAAGCCGTGATCGGGATCAGGCGACCACCTGCCCCCGATACATACGCACCGGGCGCTCATTCCCGTCTTCCTTGGATTTGGGCTCCACCAGAATTTCCTGGCCCCGGTACAAGCGCCGGCTCATTTCGCCCGGCGACCGTTCGAGATCGCGACGGCTGAGCGGCATATTGGCGATCTGCGCCAGCTTGAAAGCCAGGTCTTTGGTTTCTCCACTGGTTGATCGCTGCGCCCAGACAATTACATGCTCCAATGCCTCTGGATCGTTCAGATGCAATAGACCGATGTCCTCGTCACGGAACCTGCGTCTTAGTAGTTGAAGTAAGTCGATCGCTTCCTTTGTATAGACCATGCTTCCTCCTGATAGCGTTGGTACTTCCTACATCTTTCGACGGCAATATTAAGCAAGCGACAAGCCAATCCTGGCCCGAGGATGCTGAAGACAGGCTTCACCCAGCCCAACGGGCCATAACAAGACAGACTGTCGCCTTATTGCCGGAAAGCATTATAGGTATTAATACCTAACATGTGCACCCCGATTGCGCATTTACTTAGACCCCTCGTCAAATTTTGCGCTATTCTGCGGCATTCTTGCGGGCTCCCCGCAAAGGTCGTCACCGGCCCAGTCGCATGTATTCGTCGCAAGCGAAGCGTGGCTTCCACGCACTTGTTTCAGGCCTGGCCGGTCATATCCCTCGTCTTCACACAGGTTGTTGAGGTTATGGCTTTCGTTGACTGGTCGTTAATATTTGTGATTCTCGCTGGCGCCGCCGCCATTCAGACCTGGGTAGGTTTCGGGTTCGGCCTGGTATTTCTTGGCGGATGCACTTTATTAGGGTTGTCCGACCTGAAAACACTCACGCTGGCCATCAGTTTGCTCAGTCTGACCAACACCACTACCGCTCTGAAGGGCATGACTCATCATGTACAATGGCGCTCGTTATTCTGGTGTCTGAGCGCCGCCGTCCCCGGTATCGCCGCCGGCGTCTGGCTGCTGGAGCATGCGCAGGCCTATAGCGCCTATATTCAATTGACGCTCGGCGTTGCGCTGGCGGTCAGCAGCCTGATCATCGCCTTCAAGCCTCATGCGTCGCCTCAGCCCAGTCATGACGCAACCTTCGCCGCCACTGGCGCGCTTGCTGGCGTGATGGGTGGACTCTTCTCCACTTTCGGCCCGCCTGCGGCCTTTCTGATGTATCGCCAGCCTCTGTCCCTGGACGCTATCCGCAGCACGTTACAAGCGATGTTCTTTACCTCTTCTATTCTTCGGGTGACCCTGGCTCTGGCGCTGCAAAGTATATCGCCGGAGTCCTGGTGGCTGTGGCTGGCGGGATTGCCGGTAGTATGGCTGAGTACGCTGGCGGCGAAACGTTATCGCCTGCCTCTGGCGGATGCTCAGCTGCGCCGCATGGTGTTTGTCGGGCTATTGCTCATCGGCGTCAGCATTACCCTGTCCAGCCTGAAAACGATTGCGCTCTGATTCTAAACGCAAGATTAAACCGCGGTAGCAACGCTAGACAGCACTGCGGCTTAACGGTAGGCTGCCCTTTGCACGTCTACATCTGTCGGCCCCGCCGCGCGTTTTCCGGAAAATCATGTTCAAGCGACTTCAACCCCAAGCAGTCTGGCAATTGGTGCTTATTTCCCTGATGACAGTGGTCGCGCCATTGGGGCTGTTGCTATACCACACCACCGTCTCGTTACAGACCTTGGCGCTGGATAGTCGCGCAGTGACCGAAGATTCCGTCGCCATGGCGCAGAATGGCCGCAACGCCAAAGCTTCTTTGATCGATATGGAGAGGGTTGCGCGTCAGTACATGGTCATTGGCGATAAAGCGCTGGTGGATCTGTTCAAGTCCGCCTCGGAACAATTCCTGGCGCCGCTGACTGAAATAGCGCAATTGCTGGGCACTCCCGAAGCGCAAGCCTTGCTGGCGGAAGTCAAAGAACAGCAACGGGACCTGCAAACCAAACTGGAGAAAGAGAAGCCCAACAGTCCGGCTTTGACCAAGGAAATGGCGGAGTTCTCTTCTTTGCAACGCTCCGCCGACCGCTTGATCCTGCAGGCCCGCACCTTTTCCGAGGATAAGCTGCATGAGCTGGGCCGAGCCGCCGCCCAGGCGCGAGAAAACGTGATTCAATCCTCGCTGGTGCTGGCGCCGGTGACTCTCGCCCTGATTGTCTTGTTCACCTATCTCATCGTGCGCCCCGTCAGACAACTCAAAACAGCGATTCGCACACTCAGCATCGGACGCCAAAAACCCATCGAGTTATTTGGTCCACAAGAGCTGGTGCAACTGGCTGAAGAACTGAATTCATTGCAGGAACGCTTATCTCAAGTCGAAGATCAGAAGCAGCAGTTCCTGCGACATGTATCTCATGAATTAAAGACTCCTCTGGCGAGTATTCGTGAGGGTGTGGCCTTGTTACAGGAAGAGGTGGTGGGACAGATCTCCCACGGTCAGCGTGAAGTGCTCCATCTTGTGAATGAAAACGGCCGCGCGCTGCAGCAGTTAATTGAGAATCTGTTAAGTTTCAATCGCTTGAATTTTTCCGGCCAAGCGCAAAAAATGACCTTTGATATGTCCGCCCTGGTCGAAGAGCTTCTGCATCTGCATTGGCTGTCGCTGACGCACAAGCGCCAGATTATCTGCGTCGGCGGTCCGCCACTGACGCTGACCGCGGAGCGTCCGCGGTTGCACTCCGCTCTGGACAACCTGATTTCCAACGCCATCGCCTACGGCGCCAGCGAAGGTCGCATCTGGCTGGAGTGGAATATAGAAGACGATCACTTTATATTGCGCGTCACCAACACGGGCGCGCCGATCCCGGAAGCAGAACGCAGCCGCATTTTCGAACCTTTTTACCAGGGCTCGGTCAAACGCAGCGGCGCAGTGAAAGGGTCGGGCATCGGTTTGTCTGTGGCGCGTGACTGCATACAGACTCAGGGAGGCGAGCTCAAGCTGCTGACCACGACTGGACAGTTGGTCAGTTTCGCCATTTATCTGCCGCGGACAGTCGTCAGCGCAATATAGGAACATTCACTACTTATGAAACGCTACTTCTACCTCATACCATTGAGCTTATCGCTGTCGGCCTGTGTCCAGTGGCCGATGGACTGGGAGCGTGGGGGCAAAGTTGATAATCGCCCCGCCAGCCAACCCGGAATCCAGCAGTTAGAGATTGTCGATGCGTCGGTTCAAGAGACGGATGCGGTAGTGGCGGAGTCGCAGGAAGCAAGTCCCGAGTATAACTGGCTGGATTACTATCTCACCGGAGAGCATTTAAGCCAGGAAGAGCGTTCAGCCAGACTACTGGCCCTGGAAAGCCTGCTGGTGATTCCTCAGGACAGCATTCCCGTCTGGAAAGTACACCTGCAACGCGCCACCTTACTCGCCGCCTTGCCTGGCGGTCCCGATAATTGGCGTAAAGCCATGCTGCTTATCGACACCATGCCGGAGTCGGAAGACGCTGTTCCCAACGATTATGTGCGTTGGCTGAAGTCCGAGTTGAAGTTCCGTCTCGACGGCATTTCTTCCACCAGTCAGTTAAGAAGGGAAAACGCACGTCTCGAACGTCAGGTCGATCAATTGCGCAAGAAGATTGAGGCGCTGACCAACATCGAGCAGAATCTCACGGAGAAGAAAGAGACTCAGGACCAGTATTAAATCAGACAAGAACCAGTCGAGCCTATGAAAAATCCCGCCAAACCGAGAATCCTGTTAGTTGACGACGATAGTAGCCTGCTGCGTTTGCTATCGATCCGACTGGAGTCTGCGGGCTATGACGTGTATGCGGTTGAGTCCGCCACGGAAGCGCTGAAGCAACTGCAGCAAAATAAATTCAATCTGCTGATCACTGATCTGCGCATGGACGAGATCGACGGCATCGGCCTGTTCGAACGCGTGCAGACGATCAACGCCAGTCTGCCGGTGATTATCATCACTGCGCACGGCACCATTCCGGAGGCGGTAGCCGCCACGCAAAAAGGGGTGTTCGGCTTCCTGCCCAAGCCAATTGAAAAGGAACAGCTGCTCAACACCATTGAAGCGGCGCTGTCGCAGACTCAGCATCACATGTCGGAATCCTGGTGCGAGGAAATCATCAGCACCAGCAGTCGCATGCAGCAGCTGCTTGACCAGGCCAAAATGGCGGCGCAAACCAACGTCAACATCCTCATTACCGGTCCCAGCGGCACCGGTAAAGAGTTGCTGGCCAGAGCGGTTCACAAGGCCAGCCCCCGCGCCAACAAACCCTTTGTCACCATCAACTGCGGCGCGTTGCCGGAACAGTTGCTGGAATCAGAGTTATTCGGCCACACCAAAGGGGCGTTTACCGGCGCCGTCAAAGATTATCCCGGACTGTTCCGATCCGCCTCCGGCGGCACACTGTTTCTGGATGAGATCGGCGACATGCCGCTGTCTCTTCAGGTGAAGCTGTTACGCGCCATTCAGGAAAAGCAGATTCGCTCTCTGGGTTCCGTGGAAAACGAAGCGGTGGATGTGCGCATCTTATCGGCGACGCACCGCGATCTGGAAAAGGCCATGGAGGAGAATGAGTTCCGCGAGGACTTGTACTACCGCCTGAATGTAGTCAATTTCGCGCTGCCTCCCCTGGAAGAGCGCGCGGAAGACATTCCCGCCCTAGTGAAACATATCCTGTCCACGCGTAAAGATCAGCGTAATGGATTCGTGAAAGGCATTGCCCCGGAAGCTATGGCCTTGCTATGCGAAGCCAAATGGCCCGGCAATATCCGCCAGTTGGTGAATGTTGTGGAGCAGACGATTGCGCTGACCACTAATCCCATCATCAGCGCGGCGCTGGTTAAACAGGCATTGGCTAATCGTGCGCCGGAACTGCCTTCTTTCAACGAAGCGCGGGCGACCTTTGAGCGCGGTTATCTCACCAAAGTGCTGTCAATTACGGAAGGGAGCGTGAGTCAGGCGGCCAGACTGGCCCAGAGGAACAGAACGGATTTCTACAAACTATTGGCTAAGTATGAAATAGATCCGGCCACCTTCAAGAACAGCTAATTCCGCCGAACTGGAACGCTGCGAAGGGGCCGGCAACTCATCTAGAGTTCAAAACGACATCAACAGGGCTAGGAAGACAGTTCTTTAGGTAGTAAAGAACGTGTCACCGGCGCGTAAAGCGCCGGTTGGGTCAATTACTGACCAGCTGCAGTAGCTTCGCCAGTGTACAGGACGAACTCGTCCTTGCTTACAGCGCCGTCTTGGTCAGCGTCTGCTTTAGCGAAGCTTTGCGCCAGACCAGCGTCTGCGGCAGCTTCTTCTTGGGAGATTGAACCATTTTTGTCAGCATCTAATGCGACAAACTCGGCTTCAGATTCCATCATGTCTGTAGTCTGGGTATCTTCAGCCAGAACAGGGCCAGCCAGAACAGATGCTAATGCAAAGGCAACAATCTTCTTCATGGTAAACTTTCCTCTTTCACTTTATGTGGTATATCGCGCGCTCTCTCCGGAGTGCGCTTTTCATTGGCGGTGAATTGAAGCCTTCGGCCTGTTTGCCGCGATCTTTCGCGTCCAGCGATCCGGCGTCGGCCACTTCAGCTTCCCCTCGAAGAGATAAATAACAATATCGGCGCCAACTTAGAAAAGTCTTTTATTTTCAAAAAGATATGAATAAATTCTGGCCTAAGGCCGGATTTTGGGTGCGCAAGATAAGGGATTTCTGTCTCCGATCGGCGACAGGATGATTTACATGTAAAAATAAATACTTAAATATCAAATAGTTACATGTCTGCTATCAGCGACAAAGCCTGCTTGCAGAAGCGGTCTAATCAGCGGGTGACAGCCTTAGCAACTCCGCGTTGCTCCCGTCAGTCAACACATATACGGCGCCATCAGGCCCGACTCTGACGTCCCGGATACGCGACTTACGCTCCTGCAAGGAACGTTCTTCCTTTTGCGCCCGCGCCTCATTCATTTCCACCCGGGCCAACAATTGAAACTTGAGCGCGCCGACCAGCAGATCCCCACGCCACTGAGGAAACATATCTCCCCGATAAACCGCCATACCTGACGGCGCTATAGATGGGTCCCAATACCAGACAGGTTTTTCCACACCGGGCGCTTCCGTCTTCTCAGAAATGGTTCCTCCCCAGTATTCCTTCCCGTAGGTGACCAAAGGCCAACCGTAATTTTTTCCGGCTTGAATCAGATTGACTTCATCTCCGCCTTTGGGACCATGTTCATGCAGCCATAATCGCTGACTGACCGAGTCGTATGTCAGACCCTGAGGATTACGATGGCCATAGGAGAATATTTCCGGCAATGCGTCAGCACGATTCAAAAATGGATTTCCCGGAGCCGCGGCCCCGTCTCCCGTCAATCGCAGGACTTTGCCAGCATGAGACTGCAGGTTCTGCGCATTACGACGATCTCCCCGGTCGCCGATGGTCATGTATAAAAAACCCTGGTCATCAAACGCCAACCGCGATCCAAAATGTCTGCCCTCGCCGCTCACTGCGCGAGCGCTGAGCAGGACTTTCGTTCCCGTCAGCTTATCGCCCTGCAACTGACCTCGCGCCAGCGCAGTGGTGTATCCGTCCGGCTTTTTCTGCGTGAACGTCAGGTAGACCCAATGGTTCGTATCAAAGTCAGGATGCAGCATGACGTCCAGCAAACCGCCCTGCCCATGAACCACGGACTCAGGAGTTCCCTTCACCACGGTGAAGCTTTGCTGCTTGAGGTTTATGTGTAACAGATCGCCGGTTTTCTGGGTGACAAGCAGGCCGCCATCGGGAAGGAACGCCATGCTCCACGGCTGATCCAGGTACTGTAACACCGTCTCGACCTTGAACTTATCTGCGCCTGCAGCGCTTTGCGTCGTCAATAAGGCGATTAACATCAGTCCGCGAAGGGTGCTGGAAGTAATCCCTTTCATTCCTTCCTCAATGTCTAAACCAGGCTCAACGAGACGAAGGCGAGAAAACCAGCTTCCCGCCTGTGTAAGATGGCGGCGCTGTTTTCGCCGCCAATGAAGGGCGTCAAACGATATGAACTTTGCCGTCTTCCGACGTAAAAGGATTGATGATCGTTGAATCTTCGCCTTGTTCGACAGCGTCAGGATGTTGCTGAGCCAATAACGTTTTTACGACAGTCTCGTCTTCTTTCGGCACGTCAATCATCAACAGGTGCATGCCTTTATCAATGGCGTCATGGAAACGACGAATTTTGTAATTCTCCATGTTGACGCCCGCCATACCGCCAATCCAGGTGCCGGCCAACACGCAAAACACTAACAACGCGATCCATACGGCGGCCGGCGCCAAGTCTCCCAACTCACTGAAGATCATTGCGGTTAATACAAAACTTCCGCCCAACAGACCGCCGCATAGCAGACCTCTCTCCATAGAGTGAATCAGATCAAGCTTGTGCAGCACGTTTGCGGAATGTAGACGTCTACGAGTCAAACCCGCCTCGTCCTTGCTGAGGATATGAAAATGCCAGTCAGTAACGCCATGCTCATGCAGACTTTCAGAAACTTGTTCTGCGCTTTGCAACGTGGGCGTCAGGTAATAAAGCCTTTTCATCGAAGACCTCCTTCGCTGAAAAAAATTTACACTCAGTATTAGTGTACGCCGTTTAACCAGCCTAGGATTAGATTAACTGGCAATATACTTGCGGCGCTTGCAACCAATTGGAATAAAAGCCGGCGTCCAACCACCATA
Source organism: Hahella sp. CR1 (assembly GCF_029813005.1). Classification (NCBI taxonomy): domain Bacteria; kingdom Pseudomonadati; phylum Pseudomonadota; class Gammaproteobacteria; order Oceanospirillales; family Hahellaceae; genus Hahella; species Hahella sp. CR1. Next base: position 828,975 of record NZ_JAPELK010000001.1, on the reverse strand, counting down.
AGAGGCATAGCTATGGCAAAAATTACCCGTGTCGCCGGAGCCGCCATTCATCCCTGGCTGGACGAACTCGCCAAACTGCGCATCAGGATATTTCGTGAGTTTCCTTATCTTTACGATGGAGATATGGAGTACGAGAGAAGCTATCTGGCCAACTACGCCGACTCCGCCAACAGCCTGTTTGTGCTGGCGCAGGAGGGAAATAAAGTCATTGGCGTATCGACCGGATTGCCGCTGAGCGATGCGGATGAAGAGTTCCAGCAGCCTTTCCGAGACCGCCGTATTTCCGCCGGAAACGTGTTTTATTTTGGAGAGTCCGTGCTAGAGCCGGAGTTTCGCGGACAGGGACTGGGGCACTGCTTTTTCGATGAGCGGGAGTCTTTCGCCAGAGAACTGGGCTACAGCGTCACCGCGTTTTGCACAGTGGATCGTCCTCTCGACCACCCTATGCGTCCACCGGGCTATCGCCCGATGGATCTGTTCTGGGTGAAACGGGGCTACATCAAGTATCCCAATATGGTCACCCAGTATTCCTGGAAAGATATTGGGGACAGCGCAGCCAGCTCTAAACCGATGATTTTCTGGCTGCGCCCGGGGGCCTGATGCGGGCTCAAGAAGCCTGTTGCGCCAACTTCGGCTGAGGTTTGGCCTTGGCGAACTGCGCCAGCGTCACGCTGAGCAGCACCATCGCGATCCCCGCATACTGTGCAGGCGTAAACCATTCTTCCAGCACCAGACGACCGCTGATGACCGCACTGACCGGACTCAGCAGCGCCAGGAAACTCAAGGCGCTGACAGGCAAACGACGCATGGCGATAAACCAGGCGAGATAGCCCAGAGCGGTATTCACCAGATCCACCCACAGCAGTCCCAGCATCGCTTCACGATTCAGCGTCGGCATGGGTCCCTCCAGTAAAAAGGCCAAAGGCAATAACACCATCCCGCCGAGAAACAACTGTAATCCGGTAAACGCCAGAATGCCTTTGGGCGGAGACCATTTCTTGGCCAGGAAGGTGCCCACGGTCAGGCTGACAACCGCGCCGAAAGAAGCGGCGACGCCAACGGGGTCAACTTGGGAAGAAGGCTGGAATATCACCACTCCCACGCCGATCAAACCGCCGAACGCACACAAAAGCTGAATGGGATTCGGCGCCTGTCGCTGCCACCACCATAGAAACAGCAACGTGGTCAGCGGCGTCAGCGCCATCAACGTGCCCGCCACGCCGCTGGGCAACCGAAGCGCCGCGGTGAACAGGAAAAAGAAAAATACGCTGATGTTCAACGCGCCTAAAATGGCGCTGCGACGCAAGTCCATATGACGCAGGGATTTCAGATCCAGACACATCAACAATAACCCGGCTGGCAATGCTCTCAATACGGAGACCCACAAGGGGCCGAGATCCTGCAACCAAGCCTGAGTGACGACATAAGTGGTGCCCCATACGGCCGGGGCGAGTACGCCAAGCAACCAATACACAACAATTCCTTCAAGTTTTCTGTTTACGCTCGTTTTTAACGTGATATCTTTATGTGGAGATATTCCTCTTTAACTAGCTTAACGTCAAGTATCTTTATATGAAGAAAAATAATCAGAACGATCAAAAAGACCATGTTGACGCTATCCTGCGGCAGTGGAAAACCGAAAAACCCGACCTGCAGGCCCAGCCTATGGGCATTTTCGGGCGCTTACACCGGATACACGCATTCACCCACCAAACGATCAAGGAAACGCTGGCTGGCTACGGACTCTCGATAGATGAGTTCGATGTGCTCGCCACATTACGCCGCTCAGGCGCGCCTTATCGCCTCACGCCCACACAGCTCTATACAGCGGCGATGCTCTCCTCCGGCGCCATGACCAACCGTCTGGACAAGCTGGAACGCAAACAACTGATACAACGCCAGCCCGATGAAAATGACCGTCGCAGCGTCATTGTCGCGCTCACTGACGCGGGCATGGAGCTGATCGACAAGGCGGTGGAAAGTCATGTGGAAACTGAATGGGAGCTTCTCAAGCAGCTGGAAGGGGAAGATCAAGAGCAGCTAGCCGGTCTGCTGCGAAAATGGCTGGTCACCATCGAAAACAAGCAATAGCCCGGTCCCGCGAGACGCAGCTCATCCGGGCTGCGTCGCTATCTATTGTCAACGCCCCCTATCTCAACATCGCCCAAAATGAAACAAATTTTCTTTTTCATTGACCAATAGAAATATTTATTCTAATTTGATGGTCAAATAATAATCTGACCCGCAAGATACTATCCACTTCCTTGCCCAATAAAATAAAAAGTCCATTGGGAGCGCTGTTATGCACAAGCTCGCTTATGTCCTATCTATGGCGATATTCACCGTCGCCACCGCCTTATCGTCTTCACACGCCGTCGCCACGGATGTGTATGTTCACCCTAAAATCGACTTACGGTTTCACGATGTGCTGGAGCTGCTGAAGTCCGCGCTGGAGGCCACTACGGAGAAATATGGCCCTTATGAACTGCGCGCCACCAAAGCGGACCTGATTGAGTCCAGAACGCTGTCTGAGACGGAAAAAAACCGTCTGGTCAACATCGCCTGGAGCTCCACCAGCATCGAAAAGGAAGCTCGTCTGCGCGCCATACGTATTCCGTTACGCAAAGGCATTCTTGGTTATCGCATCAGCCTGGTGACGGACAAAGGACAGAAGAAACTGCGCGATGTCGAGTCACTGGATGCGCTTCGGGCGTTAAAAGTCGGCCAAGGAGAGGATTGGGGAGATGTCGCCGTTTACAAACACAACAAGGTAAAAGTGCTGGGCGTGTTTCAATACAATGATTTATTTACCAAACTGGCGCGCAACCGTTACGACTTATTTCCCAGAGGCATCAACGAAGCCTTTGACGAACTGGCGGCTCATCAAAAAGATTACCCTAATCTCAAAATAGAAGAAGACATCCTGCTGTATTATCCCTGGCCCTATTACTTCTTTATGTCAAAGGACAATGAGCGCCTGGCGCAACGAGTGGAAGACGGCCTCAATAAATTGATCGCTGACGGCCGCTTCGACAAAATTTTCCAGCGTCGCTTTGGCGACGACATCGCCCGCGCCCATATCAAACAACGCCGCATCATCTATCTCGACAACCCCATGTTGCCGGCGGACACGCCGCTGCAAAGGAAAGAACTCTGGTTCAGGCCGGAAGACGCCTGAGCAAAGGCGACAAGGATGTCCTGATTATTTCTCGCGGCTCAGAAAGCGCCGTTTGTAGTCCCCTGGCGACATGCCGAACACCTGCTTAAACACGGCGCAGAAGGTGCTGACGCTTTGATACCCCACCGCAAACGCCGCACTGCTGACAGACTCATTCGCCGCCAGTAATTCCAGGGCGCGCAGGAGCTTGGCGTGTTGCGTCCATTGACTGAGTGACATGCCGGTTTCCTGCATGAATTTACGGGTCAAGGTACGCCGGCTGAAACCAAATTCCAGCGCCAACGCGTCCAGACCAGGATTGCTTTCGGGCGCCCGCCACAGCGTATTCGCCATGCGCAGCAGTCTGGCGTCATGAGGCATTGGCAGTCGTTGCCGTAAAGGCGTCGCCTCTCTCGCCTCAGACAGAAACACCTGTAGCAAGTGCTCATGCCGCTCCAGCCAGTCTGATTCAGGACACAACTCAATCAGTCTCAGCAGCGTCGCCTCCAACAACCGATGCGGCTCCAGGGTCACTGGCTCTTGCGGCATGGCGAACGCCAAATCCTCCCGCAGGTGCAGCAGCGTCCCTCTGACCATTGATAGAGGCCGGGCGCCATGCTGACAACCTGGGGGAATCCAGCTCAGTTGTCGAGGTGCGGTCAGCCAGTGATAGCGATCGCTACGACAGAAAATCGCGCCCTGCTCCAACCAATACAACTGCCCATCGGAATGGGTATGCAGATCGCGGGACTGATCCGCCTCGGCAGCCAGGCGTGACACTTTCAACGGCGCAGATACAGTCATAATGATTGAGCCGCGACCTGCTCTGATTCAAACATAAAAACACCTACTTCTTTAACAAGCCAGCGACCTACTCTGACAGCTTCGCCCGGCAATACATCGACAGGCGGCCGGCTCTTTCCCCATGGACTCTGCGCCAAGGCGTAGAACGGAACCGGCCTTGAACGATGTCATCCCGCCGCGGTCCCCTCGTTGAAGAGAGACTCGCCGCCCAACTCCTGATTGCGATCCTGCAGCTGCTTCTCGTAAAGCTTGGCCATCAGATCCGCCTGCGCTTTTTGCTCATCCGACAAGGTCTGGTATTTGTCCGTACTGCGGAACCAGTCGACACTGAGCTGATCTCCCAGCTTTTCCGCCACGATGTTCCATGCATAGGCTTCAACCATTCGGTCTTCGGAGAAATAAGCCTCGGATAGAATCGCCGCAGCGTGTTTATGCCCTCTTTTCAGCGCTTCGCCAAAATAGCTTTTCGCCAGCGCGGGATAATTCACATCTTTACGGAAGTCAGGGTGTCTGGGATTGTCTTTGATGAAATACAGATAGCGCTCTCCCAAATGCACCATGGCGTTGGTGTCGCCCTGCGTCGCCAGGGATTCCAGCGTAGTGAGATCGTAGCTGTGCAGTTCTGGGGGAATGAGATATCCCATGTCTTCAAGCCACTGTTTGGGGTAGCGCTCCGCCAGACTCATTTCCGCCGCCGGGTCTTCCGCATCGGCTTTATCATCCGCTTTGTCAGCTTTTTTCGCGTCTTTATCCGCGCCGGACTGGGCCGTCGAGGCGCCATTTGCGACGGTTGGGCTGAACGCTGTTGCGTCCATCGCCGCATCCGCCAGTGAATCCTGGTCCGTCATCGTGGCTGTATCAGCCGTTGCGGACTTTCCCGCCGCCTTCTGTTCAACTTCAGATCGGGCGACTGCGCCAGTCTCCGCCGCCAGCCATCCCTGAGTAAAACTGTTATCGGTAGCGAGCACCGCTGCGCCAACGGCCAACATGCCGCCGCTCAGGGCGAATAAGGTTTTCTTCCCTATCATTGCTCCTCTCCATCACCTGTTTTCAGGTTGCGATTGGTTAGGTTTACGCATGGTCCCGGGCCTTCAGCCCGGCGCCCCCAAGCCCAGGGCCGCCGGACTGGGGTCCGGGTAAACGTTGCGTCTCAGCATGCCCGGCTCAAAGCCGGGCTGACTGTCTCAGTGATCGAAGCGTCCGCAAATCCAGGGCGGGCAGCCGGGAACGCTCCCGCTGTTTCCACCACCGCACAACCAGGGCGGACAAGGAATCGTGCCGCCGTCTCCGCCGCACAGCCATTCAGGACAAGGGATACCGGGATCGTCGCCGCCATCGCCGCACAACCAGGGCGGGCAATGGCCGTCGTCGCCACCGTCATCGCCTCCATCGTCTCCGCCATCGCAGATCCAGGGTGGGCAGTCTCCGTCATCGCCGCCGTCGTCACCGCCATCATCGCCACCATCGTCTCCGCCATCGCAGATCCAGGGTGGGCAGTCTCCGTCGTCACCGCCATCATCGCCACCGTCATCTCCGCCGTCGCAGATCCAGGGTGGGCAATCGCCGTCATCGCCGCCGTCGTCACCGCCATCATCGCCACCATCGTCTCCGCCGTCGCAGATCCAAGGTGGGCAATCGCCGTCATCGCCGCCGTCGTCTCCACCATCATCACCGCCGTCGTCTCCGCCAGGATCGTCGCCGCTAATAGCGAAACAACCTTCCTCGCGCTTCTGATAGCCTTCACGGGTGTAGCTTTCGCGCTGTTGCGGCGTGCCGTGTTCAGAGTAATCAGCCGCGTCGCGCGCTGAGCGAACAGCGTTTTCAATGAAAGCGGCGTAGCCTAGGTCCGTTTCCGCATACTTATCGAAATTTCCAGCGAAGCAATCCGCCTGCAATTCCATATAAGGCGCTTGTAAACGGATGTTCTTGGTGAACTGGATAGTGTGTCCCCACTCGTGCGCCAGGATAGACTTGGCCACATACTGTCCGTACTGACTCTCCTGACCGCTCATGAAGCGAGTGCCGACGCTGATGCGGTTGGGAGAGCAGGCTACCGCGCTGGGACTGGGCTCCCCACACGCCTGCTGATCGACGTAGATCTGAGACTGGACATGGCGACCATATAAGCCTCTGATTTCTTCACCGCTGTCCCGCAGATACTGTTCATCCACATCCGCCATGACGCCGGCTGTCGAAGACAGCAGCAACAAGGCGGCGCAATACTTAAGGAAACGATTTCTCCTTATCATTTAAAACCTCGACGTTAATTTAACCTGAAATACCGAGCGTTCCACTTCCCATGGCGGCGCATCAGGCTTGGCCAATCCCACTCACATCCTGGGGACGGCGATGCAGCTCACAGAGGACAACCAAAACGCGGATCAAACCGCGCCTACACACATTCAACTGTTGGATTCGGGAAGATGTTTACAGCTTGATTTAAGACTGCCTTTAAGCTGCAAGGTAATCGTAGGAAGGCCACAACCCCATGTAAATCATGACATTTTCATAATCCAGGGATAGACCGGGGAGTAAAACTGGTGGAAAATTGGCCTACGTCCGCAGGCTTCGCCGGTTAGATTTGTCGTTTATAAAACTTTTTGTCCACCGCCATAACGGGAAAGCTTTGCGGAAGATCTGCAGGGGAAACTTCAGTAAATCTGTTTTTTTCGTAGAAGCGGTGAGCAGCGAGAAATTGCGGTGTCGTCCCCAGGAAAATTTCATGCACTTTTTTCTCTTCACACCATTGCACCAGGGTTTGCAGTAACTTCGCCGCCACTCCCATTTGGCCGCCACGATAGTCCTTATGCACGAACATCTTGCGCAATGCGCCCTGTCCTGCGCCAATGTCGAGCAGCGACACCGTGCCGACCACAAGGCCCTGCTCCACGTCCATGGCCACCCAGAAATTGCCGGAGCCGGACTGGTAATACTCCTCAATGCGCACCAGGTCGGGCTGTTCTTCCGCTGTAATCGGCACGCCGAACTCGTTTCGCTGAATATTGACGATTAAGGACAGGACGCCGCTTTGATAGCGCGACTCATAGGGAAGTACTTTCAACATCGCCGGACCTCGTTATTTTTCTCTCTAAACGTAATCGGGGCGCCGCCGGGGATTTCAAGCGACAGCCGCCATGACGTCCCGAAATCTTAATAAAAACAGCTCAATATTGACGGGTTTTCACGCAGATTAACGCTTTCAGTTCGTTTGTCATCAATTTCGAAGTCCCTCGCAGGCTATCCCTAAAGCCTGCGATTTTAGTTCATGCAAGAACGCAAGGAGTTTTATATGGGCGCTGCAAATCTGGCGAATTCTCTCTTCGTTGATTCCACCGAAAGTAAGGTCAGACGCTATTTTCCAGACTCTAAACTCGCTCAACTTTACCTAGCGCTTGACGCTACGGATGAATTTTACGGCGCCGGCGTCACCTTTATCGCGCTGCGTCCCGTTACCTTTGTCGTCGGCGGCGATCCATTAAATCCGCCTCCCCTGTTTGACGTCAGAGTGCTGCGCCAAAGTTGCCGCGCTGATGGCAAAACGGTCTACATTCGGGAAGTTCAGCTTCCACCCAAAGCCAGTAAGGAAGAGGTCGTAGCGACGGCCAAGTCTAGCCTTGGCAAAGAGCTCACCAACGCAGGTCTGAGCTGCGCCGGCGCAGCCATTGGCTGGATACTGGTGATCGGAGAAGCCGGCGGCGGCACAGTGTCCGCAGGCGCAGCCTGGGCCGCCATGCCGCTGACTATGGCCGCCACCAGCGCCGCCACTTTCCAGTGCGGGGTCGCCATCGGACGCACAACCAACGTGGTGCGCGGCAACGCTCACTACAATGAGTGGCTGGACGAATCCCCAGAGTTCGGCGCGCTTATGATCGCCCTGGACGTCATTCAGATCGCCGACGTCGTCAAAACCCTGGGGAATCAGGCCGTCCTCTATCGCTTCCTGTCCAACAAAGGCATTGGTAGCGGCAACCTCTTGAAGATGTACCAACAACTATCTCGCGCCAGCAGAAAACGCCTGGCGGAAGAGCTGCTGAAGTTTGACCATCCCGAGTTGTTGAAAAGCCGCAAGCTGCTCAAGGAAATTCTCAGCGGCGCCAGAATGCTCGACGACGGCAGCAAGGCGGTGAAAGTGTACACCCAGACCCAAGTGCAGATTCTGATGCGCACCAAGTTCCTGGAGCTGCTGGGCTCCGCCATCACGGTCAATGGGAGCAGCGCCGGCGCAATGACCGCAGCGCAAGGCGGCATCGGCTTCATCATTGGTTTCGGGCAAAAATAATCAGACAGGAAGGCGAACGATGCGCGCAATCACTTGGACCGGTTGCGCCCTGCTTGCGTTAGCGACGGGGTGCTCCCAAATGACCGCGAAGAGCGCACCGCCCTGGCTGCAGGACTCACTCAGGGACGGCGGCGAAGGCCCTCGCATGGTTATCGCACCAGCGGGCGTCGGGGTGGTCGGAGACCAGCCCAGTGGCGTCTCCACCGACGAAGGGCCTCGTCATAAAGTCGTGGCGCAACATTCTTATGCAATCAGCGCCACAGAAGTGACATTCGCGGACTACGACCGCTTCGCCCAGGCCACGCACCGCGCCTTACCTTCGGATGAAGGCTGGGGCCGCGGCGAGCAGCCAGTCATCAACGTCAGTTGGGATGACGCCGTCGCCTACACGCGCTGGCTGAGCGAGCAAAGCGGGCGCCGCTACCGCCTGCCCAGTGAAGCGGAGTGGGAATACGCCGCTCGGGGTGGAACCCAAACCCACTACTGGTGGGGCGACGCTTACGTTCAAGGCGTCGACCATTGCGACAAAGACCTCGACGGCTGTCCTCCTGGAACCGCGTTATTCCATCCGGGGCCAGTGGGGCGCTTCAGCGCTAACCCTTATGGTCTGTACGATGTCTCCAGCAATGTGGCGGAATGGACGCTGGACTGCTATCACAACAGTCATGAGGGCACGGGGGAAAGCATGGCGCCCAGAATGGACGGCGACTGTAACGCCAGGGTGGTGAAAGGCGGGACCTGGATGAACACCAGTCCTTATGTGCAACCGTCCATCAGAGCCGGCGTCGAGCCGGAAGAGCGAGTCAGAACCATCGGTTTCAGGGTTTTACGAGAAGTCCCCTGACCGGTGCGACAACCCTCTCAACAGGAGCGCAAAAATGAAAACCACCTGCCCCCGCTGTAAAAGAGCGTTTTCAGCCAGACAGTTTATCCAGACGCATCGCAGCGGAGTGAATGTAGAGCGCAAATGCCCGAGTTGCGGCTGCTGGTTCCGCCTTACATCACAAATGGCCTGGCTGCATATCGCCGGATTGCTGGGCCTGTTGATTCCCAGTCTGGCGAATCTTGCGCTCGGTTCCGGCCCTCACCAGATTCCTCTGGCGTTGGCCTCCTTTCTCGGCGGATGCGTAGCCCTCGGCGCTATGCTGTACGGAAAAATGGTGGTGGTCAGGCGTCGCGACCACCACTGATGTCGCCGACTGCTCACAGTTCGTTACAGTCATTGACAGCAACACCGCCGATTATCAACTAAAATTATCTCTATCCTCAGGGTTGCATGACTTGCTGTCTGCAACCGCCTTGTTTTTCAGAAGTTTGGGATTTAACAAATGGTCAGACGCATTTTTGTCGTAGCTGCGCTGCTGAATCTTTCCGCATGCGCCACCATGAACGAAAACGAATGCCGCAACGCAGACTGGCGCGTTATCGGTTATGAAGACGGCGTAGCCGGCCGTTCAGCCACTTACCTCTCGCAACACAGAGAGGCCTGCTCGGATTACAATGTTTCGCCTGACCTGGACGCTTATCGCGCCGGTTTTGACGACGGCGCCCGCAATTACTGCAAGCCGCAGAATGGTTTTGACCTGGGTCGCGGCGGCAATGCCTACAAAGGCCAATGCCCGCCTGATCTGGAGCCAGTATTTATGCGCGCTGTGGAAAGCGGGCAATTCGTCCGTTATATGGAGAAGGAAATCAAGGACTCGGAGGGCATGCGCTCATCCGCCGAGAAAGATCTGGATAAGAACCGCGATAAAATTGACGCCATCGAGAACGAATTGGTTAACGGCTCCGGCGACGCGCAGAAGCGCCGCGACTTGCTGAAGCAGATGCGCGAGCTGGAAAACCATCGTGACGACCTGAATTACGAGCTGCGTCACCTGGATGCGAAGATACGGGAATACCGAAGCGTGATCGACAGCATTATTGTCGAACAACCCTGGATGAAACCCTAAGCCGTTCGCGGCGAATCATCCATTGATTTGCTTCAACTGAACAAGGGCGTCACTGCGACGCCCTTTTTTATTGCCTTGATCCGTCTAATAGCCGATCTAAATCCGCTGCGCCAGCCAGATCAGTCCCACCAGACTGGTCAGTAACGAGGAAACGCCGCCGAGCTTCAGACCATGGCGCCACTTAAACATGGCGTAAGCCGGTATCAGCAGCAGCGCGATGATCGCCACCTGCCCTATCTCCACGCCCAGGTTGAACATGAGCAACCGCCCCCAGACGCCTTCCCCGGAACTCAGCTCCCGCAGCAGGTAACTGAAGCCCACGCCGTGAATCAAACCAAAGCAGAAGATCACCCACCAGCGATTGCGATATACCTTGTCCCAGTCCACGCCTGCACGATTTTGCCGCGCCAGGTAATACAGATTCTCCAACCCCAGGAAAACGATGGTGAGGGCGATCAGAGGCTCTGTAACAGAGGGTGGGATGGAGATGACGTCAAACGCGGAAAGCGCCAGGGTAATCGAGTGCGCCAGGGTGAACGAGGTCGCCCATAACAGAATTCGTCCCAACGAGGCTGGCACTAATAGCAGACATAACAGAAACAGAATATGATCCGCTCCCTGCCAGATGTGCTCCATGCCCACCCACAGGAACGCAGGATCGATAACGCCGCTTTGCGCCGCGCTGGACTCATCTTGCTCGTCCTGATCATTCGCCAGCGGATTCTCCCAGCCCTCCACATCCAGGCGTCGATGCGGGTCCATGGCCAGGAAATCTGGCGTCAGACGCGCCCCCCATTCCCGCAGCAGTTGCGCCACGGGCAGATCGAGTTTCTGTCGATCAAAGGTGAAACGCATGCGCATGCGGTTGTCCGCCATAAACACCCGCACATAATTCTGATGTCCGCGCCACTGCTCATTAAACAGCTCGTAGCGGATGCTGACCGCCTCCATGCCCTGCGGGCACTGGTAGGTCAGGGTGTATTGGTAGGAGGCGATTTCCGGCAACGCCTTCGCCTTGCGATCCCCCAGAAAACAGGCGCGCTTACCCGCCGCAACGAACCAGCCGGCGGCGACCTGCGTGATGTAATCCTCCGGCGGCGCCACACGCATCTCTAGGTTGGGCTCCAGTTCCAGAAGGTTGTCGCTGGGCAGCGTGTAGATGACCTTCACGCCCGGCTCGGCGATCTGAATAGAAGTATCGGTGAATCCGCTTAAATGCGCGGACGTTGTCATGGACAGCATCCACAAACTGACTGAGATTATTATTTTCCTTAGCATAATAAACGCCTACGGCTGGTTTCCTTCAGTATTCAGGCTCCGCCGCCGCATTTACCGACGGCAGACGCCATGATTTCCCTGTTAGCGGACGCCGGCGGCTTTCCTTCTCACCAGCAGTCCCAAGCCTCCCAACGCCAACATCCACATTGAAGCAGGCTGCGGTACGGAATAGATGCGCATATCCTTGCGCGCATCGATCACATCGCTTCCCGACAAATACAACAACCCCAGATCTGGATTCGCAGCGCTGTCGCCAGACAGACCCAGCTGGGACAGTCCTGCCGCGACGGCGCTGAAGCTCAGGCGCGCCAGTAGCAGGCCTGCGCCGCTGTCGCCCGTCACGCCGGGAAATGCGGACCCCGCCACATCGATCCCGGGAAATAGCGCGGAATCATCGTCCCAAGGGACTCCTACCGTGCTGTCGATGAGCTGGAGCACACCGGCGTCATAGCCAAGATTAAAACCAAACGCCAATAGCTCATCGCCATCGAACAGGCCGTCAAACGGCTTCTCCAGGATCACGTCCACATAGAACGCATCGCCCACCACAATATGGTCCGTCGACGCCTGAAACGAAATGTATGAGGCCCGCGCGGAAGCCGACAGGGCAAGCAGAATCACAGCGAAAAAATGCAACAACTTCATGGAGTACTCCTGACTACTGAATAGTAAAAGCTATCGAAACCGGAGGAGCCGGGGCCTCAGCCCCCGCTCTTGAACATCGCGTACCACAACCGGTAATCCTGACGACCAATGCAGCCGTCTCCGTCGTAGTCCGCGTCCGTCTGATACCCAGCGTCGCCATCGCATTTTCCGAACATGCTCCGCAGCAGATCCCGGTCGGCGCTGTCCGCTACGCCATCGCCGTTCAGATCTCCCGCCACCGCCGCTTCGCCGACACTGAAAGTCACCCGATTGGAGACTTCGGTGTAGGAGTCGTTGGTGTACATGGCCATAAAATACTCGCCGTCAGGTAAATCATCGGTAAAGGTGACGCTGCCGCTGGCGGCGCCGTCGAAATACAGATACGCCACCAACTCACTGCCAGTCTGACCCGGCACGGCGCCCTTCTCGAAAATGCCGAGGTAATCCTTAGCGACGCCAGGGCCGCCGCTGAAATTGGCGACGATGTCCTCACCAGACTCAAAGTGGGTTTTCAATAGGCTCAGTTCCGCAATACGATCGCCGACCGAGAAATAAACCCGGTTGGAGGCTTCGGTATAACCGTCGTTGATAAAGAAAGCGGCGAAGTAATAGCCTTTGGCCAGGCCGGAAAAGTCCACGGTTCCTGAGGTTTCCGGCGCATATTTCCAGACGCTGGAAGACTGTTGACCGGGAACTTCGCCCACGCGATACACGCCGATCCAATCCTTGGCGCCGCCGCTGGAGCCGCTCCAACTGGCTGTCGCGACCTCTCCTTCATCGTATTCCGTGTCCGCCATGGACAGCTCCGCTACCGGACCAATGTAGAAGTAGGCGCGCTCCGCCATTTCCGAATAACCGTCGTTTTCGAAGAAGCCCACAAAGTACTCGCCATCGGCAAGGCTGCTGAAGGTCAGACTCCCCGTCGGGCCGTCCACGTAGGACCATTTGGTGGCGCGCACAGCGCCGGGAATCTGGCCTTTTTTATACACGCCCACCCAGTCTTTGGCGTTGCCATAGCCGTTCTGATGATGGGCCACCACGTCTTCGCCGCTGCGGTATTTGTCTTTGCTGACGCTGAGTCCCGGCTCTCCATCCGTGCTGCCGCCGACGGTGAAGGCTTTGGCTTCAGACCAATCGGACCAGAGGATATTTCTATCGCGATGACGCACGCGGATGTAGTAGTCGCCATTGGGCAAGCCATTGGCGGGAATTTCCCAGGCCAGGATATCCACACCGGCGTGGATATCCACCGGCTCATATTCCGGCGCGCCGGTGTCCCCAAAGATATTTTCAAAGTCGCGGATTTTGTCGATTTTCAGATCGCTGAACTCTGCGTCAGCGGCGATCTGAAACTGGGTGCTGTTCATCTCTTCCGGCTCGCCGCTGCTGAAAGGCGAGCTGTTAAATACGAAAGGCAGGCTGACAGGCCCTTTCACTTCCGTGGTGATGCTCGGCTGATAGGGCTTCTGCAAATCCAGTTTGCGATGGAAGGAATCGATAAGCCGGCTGTTGTAGTGAAAACCTTTGGTTTTGTATAGCAGCGGATGCGCTTCCGCATAGGTTTCCACCGTCATTTCCCGAGCAGGCAGATCAAGGTCGATGACTTGCCATGCCCAGTTGGCGATGGTCTTCTGCACGTCGTCGAAGTCTTTCTCCGTGGACTGTCCCCAGTATTGATCCCAGGCGGTGCCGCCGGAAATCATGTGATAGGACGGCCACTCCCGGGTTTGACCACGGGCGTACAGGTGATGGTGTCCGCCAATATTAAGCACATGTTTTTGCGAGCTGGACAGAATCGCCATCCAGGCGTCGCGCAGCGGATGGGAGATGTCGCCAATGTACTGCTCAGCCTGGTAGGGGTGGTGAATAATGCTGATAATCCAGTCCACGCTGGCGTCCGCATCCGCAGCGGCGACCACCTGGGTTAACCAGTTCTGCTGCACGGCGTCCGCCTTCATGCTGTTCATGTGGATGACCACCAGCCGCCCCACCTGATAGGCATAGTAGCTTTCGTTGGGCGCGCCGGAGATGCCCTGATAACTCAGACCGTCGTAAAAGAAGTGGGCGCGATAGTTGTTGAGATCGCCGTCATAGTAGTATTCATGGTTGCCCACGGTGGTCATGATGGGCACATTCGGAGAAATCGCCGCCGATTGCGCAAAGTGCAGGTTGGCGTAGTGATCCAGCGTGCCGACGTCCACTTGGTCGCCGTCATTGAGAATCAGATTAACGGCCTCTTCAATCGGCTCAGCGTACTTGTTTTCCAGTTTAGCTTTCGCCGCTTTCACCAGCTGCTCATAGCGGTTCTCATTGCGAATCTGGTGGTCGCCCATAACCAGAATGCGGTAGTGGCCAGAGCCATCGCCCCGCGCCGGCTGGGTTTTAAAGCGATAGACAGAGGAGACGTCAGCGCCGGTTTTCACCCGATAGTAATACAGCGTATCCGCCTGCAGCCCCTGTAATTGCACGCCGTGATACTGGTAGTCCGAGCTTAACGACTGCACGCCGCCGCTGACGCTTTGATCCAGACGATCCGCCGCGACGCCATATTCGACCTTCGACTCGGAGCCGGTTGCGGTCTTCCATGAGATCCAGATTGATGTGTCTGTCGGACTTTGCAAATAAGGTTTGATTTCCGCCGACGCCGCTCCAGCGAGCAGCGCCAATAAAAACGCCAGGCATGCCGCAGCAAACCTGTGATGACTGGGTTGCATGTTTCCCTCCCCCTCGTTGCCGGATTGTTCAGGCGACTTCCGCTTCACCTCCGGGACAGTTTAGTCGCTGGAAGGGAATCAGCCTGTTTTTTCGGAATTTGATGTTTTGAAATGAAAAATCCCGGCTATTAGAGAGGGAGCGCGTTTCAACTTAAGGTCAGTTAAGTGACGCTTGTGCGACAGTTTTATGAATTCAAAAAGATTCGACTACGCTGGTTCTCACCAGCTCCGCCGAGTCAGAATGGGCGACGATTCGCTCCGGCGCCTCCAGGTTGCGGCGTTGCAGCGCGTCTCTCACGCTGCCGCAGAGCGCCTCGCTTTTGCGTCGGCACAAGCGCATGCTGCGGTCGGCGACAAATTGCAGATCCGGCCTCACGAAATAACGGTTCAAACGCAGGTAGTCGTCCAAAAACAGATTGAAGGTGTCCATATAGCGCGTTTCGTCCAGCCAACCGGGCTCCTTGCGTAACAACAGGGTCTGGTACTCATGCTCCACCACCGCCGTGGCGAAGGTATTTTTCGCCTTCAGTCCCAGCATACGATTGAGTTTAATGTCCTCCATCAGTTCATCCAGGCTGCTTTCCTGCGCCAGCGTTTCCGATTTTACCCGCATCTCCACCGCTTTCATTTCCTGCAGCAGATAATAGGGCGGTGTGATCTGATGGGTGGCGATAATATCCATCGCCTGCGCAATAGCGCGCTCCGCCAGAGGTAGCTTTTCCCTGTACAGATAGGCTTTCGCCAGCCACATCAGCGCTTCCAGGTTTTCCGGGTCGCCGGCGCCTTTCACTGCGCCGATCACCGTGGAGGCTTTGGCGAAGTATGCGGCGGCAAGCTCCGGCTGGTTCATGAACATGTATTGTTCGCCCAGATAGCGATAGGTTTTACCCACTTGGTAATGATTTTCGGGATATAACTTCTGCCGGATCGCGAGGGCTTTCAGCATGTAGCGCTCCCCGGACTCCAGATCGCCGCCCCAGGTGGCGAGGGTGCGACTGAGTTCCGCATAAGCCGCAGCGGTTTTCTCGTCCAGTTCCCCCAGATTATTCAAATAGATATCCAGGGCGCGGCGACTGATTTCCACCTTGCGCGCACTGTCCCTGACGAACCAGTTCAACAGCCAAAGCGCGTCGCCGGTCTCCGTGGCGTCTGCGCCCAGGCTCTCGGAAAATAGAGCAATGGCGCTCTCCGCATTCTGTTTCCCCGACGCCAGCGCTTTCGGGCGGTCGCAGTAGGGATAGATGCACTCCAGTTGCGCCATGGCCATCCAATAATGCCCTCGCCCCAGCAGCTCATTATTCGACTCATGCGCCGTGCGGATAAGGTCCAGGGTATAACGCGCCGTGTCGTACGCCGCCGGTCTTTCGTTCATCGCCACCAGAGTTTCCACCAGCGCGAACTTTATACGAATCACTTCTTCGGCGTCCTTGCCGTGAATCTCCTCCCCCATCCTGACGCTTTGGTCCAGCACCATACGCGCGTCGGCGTAATGCCCCCCGGCCAGATAACAGGCGGCGAGAAAACGTAACTGACGCAGACGTTCCGCCGGAGACAGTTTACGTTGGTCAATGCGAGGGCGCTCTTCGTCGAGCATCGCTTTCAGCGCGCTTTCATGGCGACTGCCCGTGGTCTTGTATCGCGCCAGCATATCCAGCATGAAACGGTTCATTTGCGCTGAGCCGTTCTGGAGCTGTAGATTCTCATCCTGCGCCTGTCGCAACGCCTGCTTTTGCGCCATTCCCCAGATCAGCAAAAATAAAAAGAAACCGCCAACGGCCAGACGCTTGAAATCAAAACGGGAACGACGTGGACTGGGAGGCTCTATCTCGACTGGCGCAGGCGAAACCGTAGCGTCGGACGGCGCTTGTTCCGCCTCTGCGCTGATGGGTGCGCGCGGAGCCGTCGTCTCCGGTTCAGAAGGTAGTTGTGGCTGAATTGGTGGTTGTGGGTGAGCTGGTGGTTGTGGGTGAGCTGGTGGTTGTGGGTGAGCTGGTGGTTGTGGGTGAGCTGGTGGTTGTGGGTGAGTTGATAGCTGTGGCTGGATTTGCAGTTCCGGCTCCGGTTGATCTGGACGCACCCGCGCCACCGCCGCTTTCAGCCGGTAACCGCGTTTGGGCGCAGTGGCGATGTAGTCGCGGGATTTATCCTCGAAAATATGGCGCAGTTCGAAAATACTGCGCTTAAGGACGTTCTCACCTACGAAACGCCCTTCCCAGACCTGGTCGAAAAACTCTTCCGTCGTCACCACCCGGTCGTGATGGCGAATCAATAAGACGAGCACGTCGCAGGTTTTGGCGCGCACCTGGTGAACCAGGCCATTGGCCCGGGCGATAGTTTGATTGCGAGGGTTGAATAACCAGACGCCGGCGATGTTGTATTCTTCCACCGCGTCGTCAAAGGCGTCTTTACCGCGCGTATTTAGAATAGGAGAAGCGACTTCCAAGTCCGTCCCTTTGCCGTCCATTATCCATTTCCTTGTTATTCCTTTTCTATGCTGAGACCACTAGTTGATTATGGGCGGACAGCCGCCGTCATGACTTGCCGCCAGTCATGGTTTGATGTCACGGGCCTCTTTCCAACGCCGTGGTTGGAACGCGCCATTCTATCAGTATTTTTTGCGCTACCGCTTACTTCTTTTGGCTATCGCCAACGCTTCGCTCCCCCGCGTTAACAGCAAATTCA
Source organism: Hahella sp. CR1 (assembly GCF_029813005.1). NCBI lineage: Bacteria > Pseudomonadati > Pseudomonadota > Gammaproteobacteria > Oceanospirillales > Hahellaceae > Hahella > Hahella sp. CR1. Next base: position 811,464 of record NZ_JAPELK010000001.1, on the reverse strand, counting down.
ACAAAAATTTCAGTTTTTTTCCTTGCTTTTACAAAACTTTTTCAGGTTTTCACAACGACGAATCATTAGTTTGTGCTGGCGTCTCAAGGGCGCAGATACAACAACAATTTTTACGGCATATAGGAAAAGGAAACTTCATGAAAAAGTTAACTTTGGGCGTTCTTTGCGGCGCCGCGCTACTAGGCTCCATGGCGGGAACCGCAGCGGCGGATACCCGCGGCGTGCTCTTATTCGATAAAACCGGTTCGATGGCTTCTCCACGTTGGGACGGAGCCAGTCGTTGTGAATTCGGCAAGACGTTGATGGTCTCCAAGGCCGCTTCCTTCGTCAGCAGATTCAACGGCGATTATCTGGACATCCGCGTGTTCGACGGCCGCGGTTCACTGCGTTCCATCAGCGGCGGTTATCAGCATGTAGCGTCTGTGCTTCCGGTTGGCAGCACCCAGTGGAACACATTCCTCAATAAGCTTCGCTCCGACCTGAGCGGCGTCTCCTGCTCCGGCAACACCGCCCTGGGGGATGCGCTGTGTGAAAGCGCCGACTCTCTGCGCAGCCTCTACGCTGACGGCGACAAACTGATGATGACCATCGTCACTGATGCGGGCGAGAACGCGTCCGGCACATGCGGCGGCGCCAACTATGTGGACAACAAGGTGAAGCCGAAGATCCTGGCTAACCCTGTCATCCAGTTCGACGTGGATATTCTTGTCAGCGGCAACGTGGGCCTGCGTGCAGCCAGAGCCGACAGAGATCTGGTTGAACTGGGCAATCTGGAAGAAATGCTGGCGGTGTCGGATATGGAGCGCAGCTCATTGGCGCGCACCATGCCCACGGATGAAATCAGCCAGTTGAAATCGCTGGCGGTGCAAAGCGGCGGTACGGCGAAAACCATCGCCGACAAGGACACCTGCAACGGCGAATGTGATCCGGACGGTCCCTGGTGAGCAACGGCGCTAGCGCCAGTCATCCTGACTATTAGTCATTACCCCGTACGGGCGCGCCTTGTCGCGCCCGAACTTTCCAAAGGAATTCATTATGTCCGCACACCGTTCCCTGGCCGGCTTTTGCAAAAAGCTTGCGGTCGCCGGTTTTGTATTGTCTTTCCTGATCTCCGGCGCGGCGAGCGCGGAGACGAGCGTCAACGAAACCGTTTTGATATCCGGCGACGGATTCGAACTTAAACAGATCACCACTACCGACGATCAGGGCCTGTCCCGCAACGTCGAACTTTACTATATCCACAGCAGCGAAGGCGTTGAAAACGCCTATTTATACGGCGGATTGCCACAGGCGGAAAAGGAAGAGCTGGAGCAGGAAATCCGCGAGGATAACGGCAACTGGCTCACCGCTAACCGCACGGGCGAAGAGCGCCCCTTCGCTGACACCTTCGACGCCTGGATCATCGACCGCCGAGGAGCCAACCTGACCTCCCAGGCGGAAGCGCAGCTCTATATGGATGAATTCGGCCTGCAGCCGGACACAGACGAGAGTCCTTTAGGCGCGCGCTCCGCACGTCTGTTCGGATGCGGCGGCTGGAAGGATAAAAGTAAGTCCTTCGATAAGAGCATCGACAAGACATTCAGCCACAACAAACGTTTTGGGCAGGACAACGCCTACATTGATTTCGCCGGCAATATGAATGTGGACGCCGACGTGCGCCTGGAGCTGCATTACAAGTACAAGCGCAAGTTCTGCATCCCCTACAAGTTCAAAGTGCGTCATGTGGTGGCCAAGTCCAACTACGACGTCTCAGGAGAATTCAGCCTGACCGGCGTGGCCAAACACGACTTCGGCAACCTCAACTGGGAGATCGCCGAACCCAAGCTGATGGAAACCGTGTTCTTTGTCGGCCCGGTTCCGGTTCTGGTGAAACTGAAGCTGCCTATCGAAGTAGGCACCGGCAATATTCAGGTGCAAGCCACCGGTAAGATCGCCGCCGTGAAACCCCTTCGCTACAAGGGAGATTTTGACTACACCTGCACCACCCATTCATGCACCAAGAACAGCGCGCATCACCAGAATCTGAGCGGCGATCTGCGCAACAGCCTGGGTGCGGAAATCAGCGCCAAGATCAACCTGGAGCCCTATCTGCAAGTGGCGGCGAAAGGCATCGTCTACGGCGAATGGTTCCTGTACGCGCAAGTCGGCGCCAAACCCTCCTTCCCCATTGAGCTGTTCGGCTACTACGGCAACCTCTGTGGCGATGGCGACAACAACGGCGTTCGCGAGACAGTCAACGCCGCACTGGGCGCCGTGGATTTTCGCTTCGGTCTGACCGCAGAAGCCAAGGTATTCGGAGCCTATATCCTGCGCCCGCAATACTGGCAGATCTGGCGCACCGGACTGGTTTTCTTCGACTTCCTGAAACCCTATAGCACCGCCCTGTCCCCGGAACTGCGCCCCGCCTACGACACCGCCGTTCCGACCAAGGTGAATATGCCGGTCTCCATCCGCAGCTGCGTGGGCGACATCGTCTCCAGACATCCCCGCGACTACACCGTAGACTGGGGCGACGGAACCCGCACCGCGCTCAACAACCTGGGCTCACAACAAACCGTCTCCCACAACTACACCGTCAACGGCTACTACCTCGTACGCGTCACCCAAAAAGGCGGCGCCTATACGGAAGTACCGGTGATTATTGACGATGATGAATGGTGAAATAGGCGCTGAATAGCTCGTCCCTCTCGTAACAACACCGCCAGCCTGTTTGATACAGGGCTGGCGGTGTTCTTTTATGGGACGCTCTGGGAAGTCCTTCGACAGGCTCAGGACGAACGGTGGATACTGGATAACATGGCTCAGTGGGACCCTTCGACAGGCTCAGGACGAACGGTAGATACTGGATAGCATGGCTCAGTGAGGTCCTTCGACAGGCTCAGGATGAACGGCGGATACTGGATAGCATGGCTCAGTGAGGTCCTTCGACAGGCTCAGGACGAACGGTGGGTACTGGATAGCATGGCTTAGTGAGGTCCTTCGTCAGGCTCAGGGCGAGCGGGGGATGTTGGTGTGGACGGAGTTATATTGGGTAAAGTCTGGAGGAGCGGAGTAACCTCCAAATATCCCGACGCACTCCTTTTGAAGATCCCAATCCCTTTCGTCATAGCAATACACTGTTGAATCCTCATGATGCACCGTTCGTCCTGAGCTTGTCGAAGGCCCCCCAGAGCACCACAAAAACAATTCCAAGGCCCAAAAGAATAATCCTACACTCCCAGCCACACCCCGTTCGTCTTGAGCCTGTCGAAGGACTTCCCAGAGCGTCCACCAATACTATTTACCCCTGGACTTGGACAAACGCACCACCGCCTCCCAATCACCATTAATCAACGCTTCCTTCTTCGCCCGACTCCATCCCTTGATCTGTCTCTCCGAGGCCAAGGCTTCTTCACGCGTGGCGAACGTTTGGGAATAAACCAGCGTCAAAGGTCTACGGTTAAACGTATAACAATCAGGAAACACGCCCTCATTATGTTGGTAAATACGCGCTTCAAGATTCTCCGTGTGTCCGGTGTAGTAACTGTTATCCGCACACTTCAGGATGTAAGTGAAAAAACTCAATCTCAAACTCCTTTTTGATATTCATCGCGCTGGGAAGTCCTTCGACAAGCTCAGGACGAACGGGGATACTGGATAACATAGCTCAGTGGGGCCCTTCGACAAGCTCAGGGCGAACGGTGGATCATTAGGGCGCCAGCAAGTATTACTAATAGAATGGGCGGTGTTCGGGAAGCGCCTCAGAACATTCCGAATGGTATCCATTCATCATATCTACCCCTCTTGCTCTGCCATACCCCGTTCGTCCTGAGCTTGTCGAAGGACTTCCCAGAGCGTCACCACCCAATATCCCATCGTCCCAGGCTTGTCCGAATCTCGATGAATAAGCCCGCGTCCAGTTTCTCTATTATTGCAGGATCACTGTTTCGATAAACGCGCTGTACTTATCTTTCATAGGCAGTTCGTAGTCGACTTTGAGTCGCTTACGCATAGCCGTTACGGTCTCGCCGGTCTTTGGGTTGAGGGCTGCCTTCTCGTACTGTTCCCAGTACATTCCCACGCCTCGCTTTTGCCAGTTGGGCAGTTCATTGAAGTTAACGCCTTTTTGAAACAGGAGTTCGTTTTTATTGGCGATGGAAACTTTGCTTAATCTCGCTGCTGCGGTTTCCGGGTCTACGCCCTCTTTGCGCATGGCCCAGTAACAGTGGGCGTTCAATGCATTGCGGTGGGCGTCTTCGTTGCGCCAGCGAAAGTAGTCCACCACCAGACGCGGATTCGGTAGTTGGCAGATACGGCTGTCAAAGGCGCCGATGTCTCCCAGCATCAGACTGAATTTAGCGCTGGCTTCTCCAGCCAGCAGGGAGTTGAGTTTGCGCTCCTTGCGGTTGAAGCTGTTGTCGTCAGGGTGAAACAACAGCGAAATTTCATCGCTTTGCGTGTAGCCATAAACAATGTTGAATCCGCTGTTCATCAGATGATCCACCGTCGCCACCATCATGTCCCGAAAGCGCACATCAAAGGGCGCTTCAAAGTCATGCGTTTCCTTGGTCAATTTGGTGAAGCCCCTGCCGTCAATTCGCGCCACTATGTACATGCCCGGCAATACGCAAAAATCATGAGCGGTCTCATACACCCGCATCTTTTTATCGAGATCGTTAAATTTCACTGCGCCACTCTTCCACTATAAATTCGCCATCGTTGAGCCGGACGTAATACAGGGCGTCAAACCCTTCCGCATATTCCGGCAGTTCCATCTTTGCGTATACGCTGCGCAGTCCGGCGTCGGGAATTCGCTCCTTGCCTTCTCTGCCACTATTGCGGGCCATACAGTCCGCCAATGAGGAGCTGAAGTAATAACCCGCCACACTGAAACGTCCACGCCGAAACAGGTCGATATATTTGCCGCGCCCTTCCCGGGTCGGGTTGGTATTGTCGATGACCACCGACTGCTTGGCTTCAATGCATGCGCTGAGCAGGATGTCCTCCCGTCGCCGGGTTTTCAGCATATCCATATTCAGACGCAGATGAGTCCGGTAAAACTGCTGCAGATAAAACGAGGACTTTCCACTCGCCTGCAACCCAATAAAAATCACACCCTGCACGGTTCCTCCCGTTTTTCGTCCGCATCAGACGAACCTACCGTTATCGCATCGACTCTCTGGGCGACTTAAGATTCTTCATCCGCCGCGCCAAGATTCACGTCGTAACCCAGACTACTTAACAGAGGTCCCACAATTCTGAAGTTCATGATAGTTCCCAGCCCGGACAACCGCTGCGGCGCCGCCCAGGCATAGTCTACGCATTCGTTCTGTTTCAGTTGAACGACCGGCGGAAGCGCCTCCAGAGCACAAACGAAGTAGCACTCCCCGCCGACTTCCGCGACCAGACGCTGAGCCTTCACCTGCAGGCCGGTTTCCTCTTGCACTTCACGCACGCAGGCTGCTTCCGGCGTTTCCCCACGCTTAACGCCTCCGCCGGGAAAACACCACTGTCCCGCCCTGGTCGTCCGCGCGCTGCGCTGCACGAAAAGGAGTTCCGCCTGATATTCAATAATCGCCCAAACCGCCATATCACCTGCTCGCACTGCATTCTGCATCTGTCATGAATCATCACCTTCGCGGCAAACAACGCCGCGGAATCGCTCCGCTTCCGCCAGCGCTACCCGCGCCGCCGCTTCAGGACATTGGTTTTCTCCATAAACCCGGTTGACGTAAAGCATGACGTCATTACCGTCAGGTTCGTTAGCGTAGTCGGGATGGCGCTCTATTTCCCGCAAAACCCAGGCGTGAACCGGTACGATATGGAAGTGGCAATTAAAGCCTGGGCTAAAGCCCAGTTTACTGATAAGCACCTTATAGGGCTGATAGATCTGTTTCAGAGTCCGCTCCATTCGCGCCAACACTATCCCTAACTCGGACAGGGCGTCCGTTTCGAGCTCTGACAGATCAGTGACGTCATACCTGGACGCCGCCATCAGATATCCCGGATAAGTGGCTCCCATCCGGTGATTGACCACCCAGTGCTGCGCCTCCAGCACAATATATTGCTTCGCGATCATGCCCCTCCCTTAACGCCTCAAACCGCCATAACAAAGCGCCTATCTTACTGATTTGGTGAGGCATGTCAGCCAGAACGCCTTCGCCCTTGCATGAAAAAAGAGCGCCCGCCAACGCCATCTTCACGGACTCATCTATACTCACTATAACCAAGAAAAACACCAGCGCCCGCCTTTCCCGGGTTTACGGCGGAGCTGACGGGGACTTTCAGGAATCAGCATGCGTCTTTTCACGCCCTTGTTAAGAGGCGGCCTCGCGCTCACTTTATGCCTTGTGTTATCAGGCATTGCGGCCAGTGCGACGGCAGTTGCGGAGAATACTTTGGTGATTCTCACCTGGGAAGATTACATGGCTCCCGAGGTGATTGAGGCCTTTGAGGCCAAATACAACGTCAAAGTGCGTCAGGTCTATTATGAGGACGATGACGAACGCGACCTGATCATGGCCAACACCGGGGGAGCCGGATTTGATCTGCTGGTCTTTGATGAGCTGATGCGCGAGCCCTACCACGCCAAAGGCTGGCTGGAAACTTTCCGCAAATCCGACCTGCCCAATCTGAGATACGTGCGCTATCCCCTGAAAAAGCAGGATCTCCCGCAGGAGCTGCAGACCGTTCCCTACGCCTGGGGCAGCATCGGCATTATTTATCGCAAGGATCTGGCGCCGCGACCGCCGACCTCATGGATGGACCTGTTTCGCCCGGTGGCGGCGCTGAAGGGCAAAATCCTGGTCATCAACACCGCCACGACGGCCTTCAGTATGGCGTTGAAGTCATTGGGGTATTCCGTCAACTCCGTCGATGAAACTGAACTGAACGCCGCTGCGGACCTGCTGCGTAAGCAGCGTCCTTACGTTCGCGCCTACCGCAACCCGCTGGCGGGCGAAGGCGCAGACTTGTTCAGCGGCGAAGTATGGATGGCGATGGCGTACAACGGCGACGCGTTGAACCTGATGCAGCGCAACGCCAATATCGACTTTGTTTACCCCATGGAGGGCAGCGGACTGTGGCTGGACTCCATCGCTGTTCTGACCAAGTCGGACAGCAAGGACCTCGCGTTGCAGTTCATCAACTTTATTCACGACCCGGAGATCAACGCCCGCAACACCAAAAGCATCTTTTTCGCCACCGCCAATATTGGGGCGGAGCAGCGACTGCCCAAAAGCTTTCTGAATAACCCCGTGATTTACCCCTCCGCCAAGAGTCTGGCGCGCTTTGAGCAATTAGAGCGCCTTCCCGCCTCGACGATGCGGAGGGTGATCGCAGACTTTGTCACCATCACGTCTCAGTAACGCATGTTCAGACTCAAAACCCGAATTACATTGATGCTGCTGCCATTGATCATGTTGCCATTGATCGTCGCCGGGCTGCTGCTGTATCACCGCCAGTCGGAAAACTTTCTGGAGCAGGTGAATGATCAACTGGTGGATCAATTGATAGTGGCCCAGACGAACCTGCAACGCCGGGTCGATGTCGCACAGGGCAATCTGCGTCTGATCTCCAAATCAAACCTGATCCGTCAGTACTTCATGACCGATGACGAGGAGCAGCGCTTCTTCCTGTTTTACCGCCCGGTGCTGGAGCTGTTCCGCTCTTACCAGGAGATATTCCCTGAATACATCGACATGCGGATACTGGACACGGACGGCAAGCCACAGACCAGCCTTCCCCAGGCGGCGTACAAAGACAACGCCGACGCCATAACGCAGGCCTGGATCAACGCGGACAAGGGACAGCCTGAAAAAGAGAAGACCTGCGTCATCCGCGCCGTATCAGGAGCGCCGCTGCTGTTGGTGGGCGCGTCCATTTCGCTATCCACTTTCACGGACTGGAGAACCATCGACGAAAGCGACCGCGCCGGCAGTCTGGTGATCGCCAGCCGCCTGGACGATATCGCCAGAAACATTCAATCCACCCATATCGGCAAGCACGGCCACGTGATGCTGGTCGACGCCTCAGGAACCCCCTATTTGCCGGAAGATGGCGAGCATCACTCTGGCTATCGCGAAATATTCAAGCATCTCCCCCCTCCTTCTGAAAACGGTGAAGCGGTCGTCATTGGCGAGCCGGGCAATTACTATTTGACCTTGCAAAAAGAAGTGCTGCCCGACTTGCGTATCGTCGGCGTCTGGCCGATGAGCGAGCTCAAGGAAAACGCCTTCTATCTGGCCAATCAAGTCGCCTGGCTGACCCTGGTGCTGATCGTGATCACCAGCGCACTGATATTCAGCGTGGTGCACGGTCAGTTGATCAAGCCGATTTCGCGGGTCACTCAGTTAGCCCAGCTGCTGGGAGAAAGCCACGCTGACACGCCGCCGGAAGCCGCCCGGGATTTCCAATCCACCCTGCGACGACGGGATGAAATCGGCGAGCTGGCCAGAGCCTTCAAAAACATGGACGGCAACCTGCGCGCTACAGCGTCGAAACTGACTTTCATCGCTTATCACGACAGTCTGACCGGGTTGGCCAACCGGCACACGTTCGGCGCATTTCTGCATCGCGCCATCACCGAAGCGGCGCGGCATAACTTCCGCCTCGGCCTGCTGTACATCGACATCGACGGCTTCAAGGACGTTAATGATTCTCTTGGCCATGAAGCTGGGGATCTGGTGCTGAAGGAAATTTCCCAGCGTCTGCACAACGTTTTGCGCGCCGAGGATCTGGTGGCGGATATGTCCGCGCAGCATGAGGCCATGGAAGCGACCAAAATGTCGCGCATCGGCGGCGACGAGTTCGCTATCGTGGTCAACCATCTGCACTCGCCCATGGACATTTCCCACATAGTGAAACGACTGCTGGACGCCATGCAGGCGCCGTTCCTCATCGAGTCCCACAGCTTTCTGCTGGGCGCTTCTGTGGGCATCGCCGTCTATCCAGAAGACGGCAAGGACGCCCATGAGCTGCTGAAATGCGCGGATATCGCCATGTATCACTCCAAGCGTCAGGGCCGTAATGGCTTTGAGTATTTCGACAAGAAAATGAATCAGATGGCGGTGGAGCGGCATCAAATTATCAGCGACATCCGCAGCGCTTTGCAGAAAGGACAGTTCGAGCTGTACTACCAACCGCAGGTGTCCGCGCTGGCGGGCAATGTAATGGGCTGCGAAGCGCTGCTGCGCTGGCGTCATCCCGAGCGCGGCTTCGTCTCTCCGGTGGAGTTTATTCCCATTGCGGAGGAAACCGGTCAGATCATCGAAATCGGCAGTTGGGTGCTGAGAGAGGCCTGCCGCCAGTGCCGGCAATGGCAAGCTGAAGGCCTGGATGAAATCCGCATGTCGGTCAATATTTCCGCGCTGCAGTTCGGCAGCGCCACCGATATCGTCGCCGTCACGCGGGAAGCGCTGGCCCAGAGCGGCCTGAACCCGGACTGCCTGGACATGGAAATCACCGAGACAGCCATGATGCAGTCCGGCAAGGTGGGCGTGGACAAACTGAACGCGCTGAAGAACCTGGGGGTGAGCATCTCCATGGACGACTTCGGCACCGGTTATTCTTCCCTCGCATCGCTGCGCGACCTGCCGATCGACCAGCTCAAAATCGACAAGTCCTTCGTCGACAAAATCAATCACGACAGCCAGGGGCGGGCGATCATCAAGGCGATTCTGGCGCTGGCCAAAGAGCTCAGTATCGAGGTGGTGGCGGAAGGCGTGGAAGAGCGCACGCAACTGGATTTCCTCAGTCTGCATCGCTGCGATCTGATCCAGGGCTACTACGTCGCCAAGCCGCTTCCGGCGGACGGCATGCGCGATTTTCTGCGGCAACATACCCAAGTGGAGTCGAGCTGGCGCCCCTGATCCCTCCCCTTGGGCTGGCGCTAAGTATCTGATAGATTACGGCCCTCAACGTTAACGCCGCATTGAGGAGCCTATGCTGATCGCCGCAGCCGCTATTTTCGTCGGGTTAATCGTCCTGCTATGGAGCGCGGATCGTTTTGTGGACGGCGCCGCCGCCACCGCCAAACACGCCGGTATGCCCGCCCTGTTGATCGGCATGGTCGTCGTCGGCTTCGGCACCTCTGCGCCGGAAATGGTGGTGTCCGCCCTGGCGGCGCTGGAGGGCAGTCCCGGTCTGGCGCTGGGTAACGCCGTCGGCTCCAACATCACCAATATCGCTCTGATCCTCGGCGTCACCGCCCTGTTAAGCCCTATCGCCGTTAAGTCCGGCATCGTGCGGCGGGAACTTCCCATCCTGATCGGCGTCAGCGCCGTCGCCATCTTACTGTTGCTGGATAAACACCTGAGCAGAACCGACGCCTTCATCCTGCTCGGCATTTTCGTGGTGGTGATGGGCTGGTCGATCATGACCGGGCTAAAGGGAGATGGCGACGCCTTGGTAGGCGAGCTGGAATCGGAATACGAGCAGGATCATATGAGTCTGAAGATGGCGCTGTTCTGGCTCGTCATCGGCTTGCTGCTGCTCACCGCCAGCTCCCGCTTGCTAGTGTGGGGCGCAGTAGAGACAGCCTCGTTTTTTGGCGTCAGCGATCTGATTATCGGCCTGACCATCGTCGCCATCGGCACCTCGCTGCCGGAGCTGGCCTCCGCCATCGCCGCCACCCGCAAGGGAGAACACGATATCGCCCTGGGCAACGTCATCGGCTCCAACCTGTTCAACACCCTGACGGTGATCGGCATCGCCGGCGCCATCCACCCATTGACCACGGAATCGGATATTCTCTATCGGGATTTCCCGGTCATGGGTTTCCTCACTATCACCCTGTTCGCATTCTGTTATAGCCGCGCCAACCAGGGCCTGATCAACCGCACCAAAGGCGGGTTACTGATCGCCTGTTACGCCGCCTACACAATCTGGTTAGTGCAGTCGGCGCTGTCGCAGGCGTCTCTCGCCTGAAACACCAGCTCCTCGGGAAAAGAGAGAGACTCGCCTTGCTGCGCGCGCTCCGCGGCGGGCAACACGTCCATACTGGGCCATAATCCACTGGACAGCGCGCTGGCGTAGCCATTATCGAGACCACTGCGGCGCATCCTCTCCTGTGCGACACGATAATCGTAACTCAGCCGCTGGTGGCGAATACGCAACCGTCCTTCGCTATCCACCCGCAGCAACGCCCACCACACATCCGGGGAGCCATCATTGGCGGGCATGCCGATGACGCCCGGGTTATGCCAGACCGCGCCATTCACCGCCTGAGTGAACGGAATGCCGCAATGGCCGGCGATCATCAGATCCGCATCGCAGTGCGCTATTTCTTCTTGTTTGATCTCCAGCGGCGTGGACGCGAAGATAAATCGATTCAGCCTCTCAGCGCCGCCATGTATCACCGCGGCGCGCCAGGGACCCAGCCGAAACTGGATACGACGGGGCAACGCCCCCATCCAGGCCCTGGCCTCCGCGGTCAAAGCCTGACGACAGTAGCTGTACCAGTCTTCCGAGAACACCGCGCACTGGCTGCCAGCAGTGAATCCGCACCCGCAGTCGGCGGCGTCTGCAGCCAGCGACTCCTCGCAGTTTCCCATCAACACCTGTACGCCCCAATCGCGTAAGGCCTCTACCACCTCCTGCGGTTCCGCGCAGTAGGCGGCGACATCCCCGGTGCAAATGACGCGATCCGGGGTGACGCCCAATGCCTCCGCCTGCTTTCGCAACGCCAAGGTCGCCTGAAGATTGCCGTAGGGACCGCCAAACACCAAGACAGTGTCATCGAAGGTTCCGAGATCAAGGGTCTTTTGCATCAAAGTCATGTGAGCCGCCTTCACTCCAGCGCCGGTTGCGGCGTCCGGGACGAACGAAACGGAAAACGCGCCCCCACCCAAAAAGCCGCGCACCCCACCGCCATCACGACCAGAGAAATCAGCAACAGTTTGCTGTATTTATGGCTAACGCCGAAAAGCGGCTCAATCAGGTTGCTGTAACTGGACGACTCCGTGAAATACAGCGCCGCGCCCCCCACCGCCACGCAGAAGCTGGTTAAATAGCTCCATAGCGGCACATCACGCCAATCCCGCCACAAAGAGAAAAACACCACAGGCGTCAGATACATGGATGCGGTTCCGCTCACCGCCACGGCGGCGAACAGGTCCTTGCTGCCAAAAAAGACGCACAGCAAACCGGCCGCCATAAACAACGCCATCGCGACACGGCCGTTAGCCAGCGTTGGGCGCAACAGCCCCATGTCCACCGCCGCCAGCTTCGCTGAGCTGGCCAGTGTGGAATCCAGTGTAGACATCGCGGACACCACCAGCGCGGCGCTGAATATCAGCATCGGCGTTTCTCCCAGCAACCGGGTCAACGCCGCATTCATGTCTTCGCCCTGCAGCGCCTGCGCGCCGGCGAACACGCCCAGACATCCAAACAGCGTAATGCACAGACTGCTGATCCAGGCGGCGTGAACAAAGCTCTTCCGCGTAGTTTGCCTGTCCGCCAGGAAGCCGCGGTCCATCATGACCGGGTCATGCATGGGATAACTCCATACCTGCAACAGCGCCACCGCCAGCAGGACAGGACCGGGATCGTCAATGACGAAGGGTTTGAACAACAGCGTCGCGAAACTGAAGTCGTCCGCAGTGAGCGCCACCGCCACCAGCGCGGCGAGCACAACCAGAAAAACGCCCATCTGAAAGACATCCGTGCGCAAAGAGGCATGCAGGCCGCCCAACGCGGAATACAGAAGCGTGATGGCGGAAAATCCGAGAATAGCGATCACATAGGCATGACTGCCATCGGAGCCGAAGAGAATGCCGATCACCAATAAATTGGCGAATACTTCGCTAACTAAACGAATTGCAATCACCAGGTTATAACAAGAGGCGCCTGCGCCACCGAAGCGCAACCGTAAAAATTCCTGAACGCTCTCGCAACCGTGACGAAATCGCAGACTGTCGATAATGGCCGCGCCAGTCAGAAAAGAAAGGTAATAGGCCGCGTAGGCCAACGCGCCCCACAGGCCATAGTAATATCCCAGGATCGCCGCATTCATCAGGGATCTGGCGAAAATCCAGGTGGTGACCTGTGAAAATATCAGCGTTATTAAGCTGGGTTGGCGGCCATCCGGTGAGAGGCCTTTGAAGAAAGCGCCGTCACTTTTGGCGCGCGGCGAGAGAAAAATACTGAAAATGGCGATGATCGCCACGAAAGCCGGCAAAAACGTCGCTGCCATGAAGCACCCCTACAGGCCTGTAATTACATGCGAATATAGGACCAATTATTTGCATTAAAGTTTCCTTAACTTTCTAAAATTAGCTTGATTTCGAACGAATAGACATTATTTACATATGTACTCATGAAGCCTATTTGAAAAATCACGGAGTGTGGTTATATTGATAGGTGTGACGTTATTGTAGTCGTCTCTTATAGTGGGTCAGGCGCATTCCGCGCCGCCGATCACCAGCAGTAATCGTGCGTTATGAATGAAGATCCGAACAAGGACTTATCGGAGCGGTATCATTTGTGGCGCCCCTCGGTTTGGTATCAACATCTTTAGGGAGATTGTATGGACTGGGAAGCGTTATCTGATAGATAGTTGCCAAGGTTGATCCAATACCACCGCTTTAGCGTATTGATATTCAATTCTTCGAAAACTATCCAATTCTGAATTCGTTATACGAAATCAGCTTGATAAAGCTCCTCATTCCTCAAGCAAAGTGAATTGATATGGGCATTACCGTTTTCAAAGACAGCAGCGACAGCACTCGTACCTACCTGCGAATTACCCGCGCCATCAACGGGCGCGAGCAACAACGCTACGTGCGGGTTGAAGGGGCCTCGAAATCAGCCATGAAAAGGGCGATGAAAGAGGCGAAGGAAATCGATCAGCGGTTGGAACAATGGCAGTCCGCCGTTCGTCAGCTCATGATGTTGAAAGGCGATACATTGATCCACGAGGATGGCACCATCCTCGGGTTGCAATTGCAAACCCGGCATCGGGAGGGCCGCAAGCCCGCCACGGAATTTAAACTACGGGTGAAGCTTCCAGGGCGGAAGCCGTTGTTTAAATCGGTATCGGTGGACAAGCATGGCTTTGAGAAAGCGTTTGAGCTATCCGTGAAACGCATCTGCGAATTACGGGGCATAACCGAGGATTCGGAGGCTTATGGCAAGATGCTGATGTGCATCGACGCCTACAAGGAGAAATATGACCTTCCCCCGGGTCTGTCGGAAGCGACCGCCATGCATTTGGACCGAGAGGATTCGCCGGAGAAAGCCGCCAACGAAAAAGGTTGGCTGGACCAGATCTCAGGCTGGTTCAAACGCTGATCCCAGTTTTCCGTAACTGATGTGGCGCGCCGCAACTGCATTGCGGCGTTTCCCGCACACACCGCCAGGCACAGGCGGGGCAGCCGTCCAGGAGGACCTTTGCGCCCGACACGCAGCCAAGCCTGACCGGCGGTTGGAAACACGCCGGGCTATGCTCCGCACCAACCTCTTTATCACCGCCAGTGACAAAGCTTAACGCTGGTCGCCTCGTTGCGGCCATTGCGCTCAGTCTGCGACGGGCGCCTCAGGCGGTTGATAAGACGTGCTCTGTATTGCGGATGCGACGGCGTTACGCCCGGCTTCGCTTTCACGCATGCCATCCCGCTGCGGACGGGCGATATGGTGCGCGCGAAACTGACGCTCCACCCGCATCACCACATCACTTTGGAACGCCTTCTCAAAGCGAACGTCCAACACATAAGCCTTGGCCGTCAGGCGCACCGCCAGACGATCCGCCAGCGCTACTTCCGTCATGACGCAACTGATCGGCTTCTTCAGAAAAATGAAGCGGCTGGTGGCCAGCACTTCGTAAACCAGGTTTTGCGCCAGTTCCAGATCTGCATCAAGGGACAGATAAAACTCCGTCACCACCATCATGTCCAATGCGCCAGTGTTGCCGCTGGAGACAGTCTCCGTGATAAAGCGGGAGTTGGGAATCGTCACCATGTTGTCATCCAGCGTGCGCAGACGCACTGAGCGCAGGCCAATGCTGACTATCTCACCGTAGTCGTCGCCGAACGCCACCCGGTCCCCTACCTGAAAAGGCCGGTCAAACAGCAACATAATGCCGGCGATCATGGACGCGGCGATGTCCTTCAGCGCGAAGCCAATGGCCACCACGGCGCTGCCGCCTATAGCCAGCAGGAATTCTTTTGGCGGTTCGATCACCGTGACCAGCAGCCAGTAGGTTCCGCCGATGTACCAGATGAAGCTGAATAAGGTGATCACCTGCAAGGTCAGGAAACGCTGGCTGGGCAGCTTGTCCATCAGGCTGTCGGACAGATGCCGGGCCGCCCGGTTAACCCCCCAAAGGATAAAAATACCCAGGGCCAGCAGCGCGATTTTGCCGGGCTCGAACAGCCCGCCCAATTGCAACAAGTTTTCGACTGATTGGTTATCCATGCAGAATATTCTTCCTGCCCAGGTAAGTGGTTAAAGCCGGATACCAAAGCGCATGCACGCGATATCTGTCCTTTTCATCTCCCCACAAAATACCCGCCGCGCAGCCGGATTTCAGCGTCTGCCGCACCATCGCCAACGGCAGAGTCGTGGCCGCGGCGATCTCCTGCGGGGTGAGATTCTCATGCTGAATCACCGCCGCCAGCATAAAGCACTCATCGTCCTGCAGAGCGTTCAGCACGGAGGTCGCCACACGCTGGGGAATGCCGATCTCCACCGTGCGGTGATCGAAACGGGCGGATTCCAGCCACAAATGCAACGCCGTCAGTGGATTGCCCGCGCTCAGTTCCCACATCAGGTTGAAGACGCGCGTGTCAGCGGCTTTGAAGGACGCAGACTCCGTGCCCGCCAGCGCCGACAGCAACAATTCATCGTAACGCAAGCGTCGGTGTGAGGCATGATGACGGGACAACAGCAGTTTGCGAATGTCTGTAGGACTCCACTTGGGCATGGCGATGATTGTGGAGAACTGATGATGACGCTGGAAAACCCGACTGAGATAACGCCAGGTCGGCGCATGCATGACGACAATCCAGAAGGTGTCTGGAGAAGCGTCGTTGAGATGCTGCAGGAAGACTTTGACGCCCTCCAACGTCCCTACTTGCGCCAGTAAAAAGTTTTCCGCCTGATCGACAATCACGACTTTTTTCTGCGCAGCCGGCGCCTCCTCTTCCTTTCGCTCGGCGCCCGCGGCCGCAGAGTCAGCGAGAAAGGCCGTCACCGCTTCCACGGAAGTCAGCTTCGGCGGCGCGCTGAGAAAACGCACTGGCGTCTTGTCCCAATGTTTCTCAAACTGGCTGACCAGAGACGTCTTGCCGCTGCCGTGCTCACCCACCAGCAACAACATATTGTCCTCGCCCGGCTTTTCCGCCCAGTCGGCGGCCGGTTTGGTCAAGGTCGCCAGCAGTGCGTCCTGAGCAACAACCGCCTGCTCCTCGCGAGGACGGTCCAGCATCCAATAACGATAAGAGCGGGCCTGATACTCATCCGCCTCCGCGTCGTCGCCCTCTGTCTCCGCGCTGGTGGCGGTTTCCAGATGCAGGCGCAGAATACGCACGCTGAGAGAGCGGTAGGCGTCGAACTGTCCCAGCAGTTGATGCAAACGCAGCAACAGATCCCAACCCTGCGCGACAATGAACAGCAGCGGCCACCAGGGGATGATCCAGGAACGGTCCAGCAGAAGCGAACAGGACTCCCGCGAGTTCACCTTACTCAACCGGCAAATGAACTTGCGGCAGACATCGCCATGACGACGCAACGACAGCACCGCCAGCCCCCACAGATACAGAATCACGGCGCTCTGTACGATGAAATAGACGTATCCGCCTCCCGTGGCTAACGCCATTTCCCGCAACGCCCAACACACTACGGCGCTGACCGCCAAACGTCCCGCCTCAGCCCGCAACAGTTCGCCGGTTTGCTGAGTAACGAACACGCCGCTTTGCCCATACATGCGGGAAAACAGCCACTCGCTCATGACCCGGATACCGCGGAACAGCGCGTAAGCCACGCCCAAGGGGCGCAGCAGATGAAACAGATACCAATGGGAAGGAGACAAATTGCTGAGGGTGACGGACAGCCACCAGATCATCAGCCAGGGCGCATTGGGTTTCAGCACCCAGAACAGACCGTTGACCAGCCGCATGGCGGCGGTCTGTCCCAGCAGTCGCAACAGTCGTCGCTGCAACTGCGACAGCGCCTGGGTCGACCAGGCTGCGGCCCGCGCCATCAGCCAGGCGGCCAGAGCCAGCAAAATCACCTGCAACGACCACAGCGACAACAACGTTATTTGCTCGTGGCGCTCTTGAGCCAGTCTGTATTCTTCCACGACCGGGCCGACCAATGCATTCAGGGTCATTTCCGGCAGCATGATCAACTCCTGCCGCAACCCGGTCCACTCCCGCTGCGGCTCACGCCAGGTGCGCAACGCAGCTCTCACGCCATCGTCCGCAATGCGGTGATTGCGCAGATAAGTCGCCTGTACCCGCAGAGACTCA
The DNA here is from genome assembly GCF_029813005.1 of Hahella sp. CR1. Taxonomy (NCBI): domain Bacteria; kingdom Pseudomonadati; phylum Pseudomonadota; class Gammaproteobacteria; order Oceanospirillales; family Hahellaceae; genus Hahella; species Hahella sp. CR1. The sequence continues at coordinate 794,020 of NZ_JAPELK010000001.1, read as the reverse complement.
ATAGCTTCAGCCAGCGCCTGGGGCCGCGCTTGCAAATCCGGCAGCCGCGTCGCCAGTTCCCGCACGGGATTGCCGCTCAGCGCCAGGATCTGCGGCCACAAGTCGTCCAGGCTCCCGGACGCTACGTCTACATATAAATGCGCAGCCAATTCCGCCAGCAATGTCTGCGTGCGTTGACTCATCGCCGCCAGACGCTCTACGGCGGCGGCGCGTCGCACCGCTTCGGCCTGGGCTTCAGGGTCGGTTGCGGGTTTACCTGCCTCCGGTGAAGACGGGGTTGGGCTCGCTACCGCTGCGTCAGGCCCAACGTTTTGCGACGCCGCCTGACGTTGCGCCAGTTCCGCCGTCAGTGGTTGCAGGCGCTCCAGCTTCAACAGCAGACGCTGCAACGCCCATCGGATATCCGCGGATTGAGTAAGCAACGTCAGCCGCGCGTCCCGCAGTTGGGTTAATTGAGCGGTCAGCTCCCCCTGCAGCGCCTGCATCGGTTTGAGCAGGCGCGCGCACTGATCCAGTCCCGACGGTGAGATAGGCAGATAGCCGTCAGAGCGCAGCACTTGCAGGTAATCCGCTACGGAGGAATCATCATCCAGCGCCACCGGCGTTAAATGCGATAGTTGAAATCCAGGCTCCACCTCGCCCCGTCGCAACGCGGCGAAAGACGCCAAATCCCGTTGCGACTCCGCCAGACGCACGCGCCATTGTTGCTCCAACAAAGAAATGGCGTCGCAGGGATCACGGGCGAGAGCAGGTTGATGCATCGCCAACAACGCAAAAAGCCCCATCAGGGCCCAGCGCCATCGCGACAATAAGACGGCAGGAACAGGAATGCCGCAGCGGCGGCTGGCGCCGCACGCTACGGAAAGAAAGGTGCGCATCGAAGACATCAAATTTCGATTACGTCCGCAGACAGGAGGGGGTTATCCCGCCTCCCCTTTTTCGATGACTTGCGTTTCCTGCTGGGCATGGGTCAGCCACTCCTGCATTAACGGATCGCTCCAGGTCGTTTCAATATAGCCTGCGCAAACCGCGTTGACTTCAACGCCATAGGTGCGGAAACGGGACGCCACCGGCGCATAGAAGGCGTCGGCGATACTCCATTCTCCAAACAACCAGGGGCCGCGGTCCGCGAAAGCCTCCCGACACTGGGTCCAGATTTCGCAAATACGTGCGACTTCGTCCCGGGTCTCCTCATCCAATTCCACCCGACGGCCGCTTGCGCGACAGTTCATCGGCATGGAGCCGCGCACGCCGAAGAAACCGGAGTGCATTTCCGCGGTCACAGCGCGGGCCCACGCCCGGTCCAGAGAGTCCCTGGGCCAGAATTCAGGCGTCTGTTCCGCCACCCATTCGGCGATGGCCAACGAATCCCATACCGGACGGCTGTCAATCAACAGCGCCGGTACTTTCCCAGCCGGAGAGTATTCCAACAGTTTTTCTTTGTAACCCGGCGTCATCAGGGGGACAAACACCTCTGAAAACGCCAGCCCGCTGCGCTTCAATGGCAGCCACGCGCGTAAAGACCACGACGAGTAATTCTTATTGCCAATAACGAGAGTAAGTTCAGTTTGCATAAGTCCTCCTTTGACTGGACAACTTTAGATCAAATTATCCGGCAATCCTAGATGGCGAGTGAAAGAAGTATTAATTTCATAGAGTTGCGTGTGTTTGGCCGGAAAAATCTTTTTACGCAGGCGAACTATGAAAACGGCCGCTTTTCTGTCAATTTATGGGGCCGGATAAGAAACTGACTCAGCATTTAATGCGAATCCGTCTATTATTATTTAATTACAACTGTTCCTTGAACGGCTGCAGCATGCTTCCGAGGCGTTTCCGCAGGGAGAATTCGAGGTCCAAAGCCCGAAAAAAATTTGCCTGTCCGTCATTCAAAGCTCATGCTTGTCGGTTATTTTTATGAAGGAAATGGTCATTTGAGGGCGTCATGAAAGCACTGCGTCTTATTTTGGTAGTATTCGGGCTGGGATTGATTTGCGCCCCCGCCCTCGCAGAGGGACTCAATGCGCCACAGGGAAGGGCCGTGCTTACCGTCAGCGGTAAAATCGCCAACACTAACGGTAGGAACGTAGCGAAATTCGATCTGGCTATGCTCGATCAACTGCCCCAGCACAGCATCAAGACCAGTACGCCCTGGTTTGATGCGCCGAAGACATTTTCCGGCCCGCTGGCGCGTGATCTGATGAAACTGGTGGGAGCGCAGGGCGGCAAAGTCAAAGCCATCGCTCTGAACGACTACGCCACCAACATCCCGATTCAGGATTTTCAAACCTATGATGTCGTGCTGGCCACGCGTATAGATGGAGAAACGTTAAACATCAGGGAAAAAGGTCCGGTTTTCGTCATCTATCCCTTCGACCTTGTCCCCGAAACCAAAAATGAAATTTTCTTTCAACGTTGCATATGGCAACTTGTTCAGATAAAAGTCGAGTAACCCGCGTAACGCGTCATTTTCAGAGTAGATATTTTTGGTAAAGCGAATTCGGTCGATTCTCGGTGTTGTATTAGCCGCCGCCACAGTCATACTCGCCATCGCCGTTACCGCCACCATAGTCACGTTACGCGAAGGTGCGTTGGAGGTGCGAGTCGCGAAGGACGATTTGTATTGGTCTATTCATCAGATCGAAGTGGAAGTGATGAATATGCTGATCATCGCCCATGCGCTGCAGCATGGCGACCACCTGCCGGAAGATCTGGATATCCGTTACTCGGTGCTGCTTAGCCGCACCGATCTGTTCAAGAAAGGCGAGTTTCGCGAGGCCATCAGTCTGCTGCCAAAAACTCAGGCCCTGATGACCTCCGTCACCTATCAGATCGAAGCCCTGTCGCCTTTATTCGACAACGCCGTCAATGACCCGGACCCGATACTCCCCGAACTGATCGACAAGCTCGACGAAACCCGCCGCATCGCCCATGAGCTGACGCTGATCGCCCACCAGGAGCAGGTGACGCTGCGAGTGGCGAAGCGAGACGAACTGGCCAATATCTTCTTCTATGCGGAAGTGCTGCTGTCCGTGCTGGCGGTAACCGTATTGATCGGTTTCATTTCCCTGTACTGGCTGATGTATCTGGCCAAACAGGCCAAGGTCGAAGCCGATTTCCACCGCCGCCGGGCGGAGGCCAACAGCGACGCCAAGAGCCGTTTCCTCTCCAACATGAGCCACGAACTGCGCACGCCGCTGAATGCGGTCATGGGCTTCGCCCAGCTCATGCAGATGGAAAGCCGCAATCTGTCCCGGGAACAGATGCAGAACATCGACGAAATCTACAAGGCCAGCGAACACCTGCTCTCTCTTATCAACGACATCATGGATCTGTCCAAGATCGAGAGCGGCCAGCTCAGCATCAGCATCGAGCCCTGCTCCGTTCAGTCTCTGGTTAATGAGTCCGTATCCATGATTCGCTCCATGGCGATGATGAACAACATCAGCGTCTATGAGCCGGAAGTGCGCCTGGATTATCTGATCAAGGTGGATCGCACCCGCATGGTTCAGGTGCTGACCAATTTCCTCACCAACGCCATCAAGTACAATCGCAAAGGCGGCTGGGTGAAGGTCGAGCTGGAGCACGAAAGCCGCAGCGGCATGCTGTGCCTGAGCGTGGCGGACAATGGCATCGGCATTCACAAGAAAGATCACCACAAGGTATTCAAACCCTTCGAGCGCCTGGCTCAGGATATGGCGATCGAAGGCACCGGCATCGGACTCGCCCTCAGCCAACAGTTGGTGCTGTTGATGAACGGGCAAATCGGCTTCAAATCCAAGGAAGGCCAAGGCAGTCTGTTCTGGGTGAAATTCCCGATTCTCGATGTGGTCAAAGCCCAGGACCGCAGCGCCGTCAAAGCCGTGTCGCCGCGTCCGCCGGATTTGGAGATTCTGGCTGCGCCCAAAGCCACGGTGCTCTATATCGAAGACAACTACTCCAACATTCGCTTGATGGAGAGCCTGTTCGCCAGTCTACGCAACGTCCAGTTGCTGACCACCAACAATGGCGAGCAAGGTATCGCCATGGCGCGTACTTATCGTCCGCAACTGGTGCTGCTGGATCTCAACCTGCCCACTACTTCCGGGCTGGATGTCTGCTCCCGCTTTCAGGAAGACCCGGAACTCGCCGACATCCCCATCGTCGCCGTCACCGCCAATGTGAACGGCAGCCAGGAAGCCAGTCGGCTAGGCCTCAAGTTTCAGGAGTTCATCCTCAAGCCCATCGACGTGGAGCTGATGAAGTCCACTATCTTCAAATACCTCGGTCGCCCACAGGCGCACTAGACGCGCCTGGCCCTCCAGCCACATTCATACCTGCTTTACGTTATCGCGCTGCGCTGTTTCCAACGAAACTTGGATATTTTACGGCTTTTCGTTTTATATTAACGGCATAGGTCTATTCACGCTGGCGCAGCCCCTCGGGCCTGAGGCGCGGCTGGCGTGCGCGCTGCAGCGCTTGCTGTGCGGGTAGGCCATCAAAAAAGAAAAAGGGTTCAGGACGGCGTCGGTCGGATGCGCTCCGGCAGCGCCGACGATACTAATAAGCATAGAAATGGATGCGATTATGGACAAAGCAGTACACGCCTGCAGGATCTGCATGGGCGGTGTGAATTATATGGGAGCCACGGACTTCAACAAATCCGGCAGTGATCATTTTGAAGGCCGCCGGGTCTTTCCCCCGTCCCTCATTCAAGTCGATTACTACCGTTGCCGCGAGTGCGGCTTCATGTTCACGCCCTATTTCGACGATTGGAGCGATGCGGACTTCGAGCGGCAGGTGTACAACAGCGACTACCTGAAAGCCGATCCGCCCTTCGCCGGTGAGCGCGCCGCTCGCCTGTCGCAATTCCTGACCCGCGCCCTGGATGATGATCTAAGGAATGAGTCCCTGCTCGATTTCGGCGGCGGCGAAGGGCATCTGGAGCGTCTGTTGCGTCGTCAGGGCTTCAGCGATTGCGCCACCTACGACCCTCACCATCACGCCAACTGTAAAAAGCCTTCCCGGATTTACAACCTGGTCACCACCTTCGAAGTGGTGGAGCATGTCAGCGATCAGCACAACCTGTTCAAAGAGCTATGTTCGTTGGTGGCGCCGAACGGCGCGCTGCTGCTGAGCACGCTGTTGCAGCCCAGAGATATTGAAATGCAGGGAGTGGATTGGTGGTACGCCTGTCCGCGCAATGCGCACATGGCGTTTCATACCCGCCGCAGTCTGCAGCGCGTGCTGCAAACTCACGGCTTTTATCTGGAATCGCTCAGCGATGAATTGCACATCGCATTCCGCCGCCCAAACGTGATCAGCGACAAGTTCCTCAGTCTGGGAGCCGCATCCGTGCAGGTCAACGATAGCGTCTGCGCGGGCTAGTCGATGATGAGAACCGCCGCATCCACTGCGGCGGAAGCCGCTCAGTTCAACTCGCCGCTGCATTCAAAACGCTTGAGTTGTTCCTCATAGGGAGCCGTGTTGAAGCCTTTGTCCTGCAGCCATTGAGGATTGTAGTAAGTATCCAGATAACGCTCGCCGCCGTCGCAGATCATACTGACGACCGAGCCGGATTCGCCCCGGGCGCGCATCTCCGCCAGCAATTGTACGGTGGCGTACAGGTTGGTGCCGGTGGAGCCGCCGCAGCGACGATTCAATAAATGCTGCAGCCAGCTTAGCGACGCCATGGAAGCCGCATCCGGCACCTTGATCATGCGGTCCACAATACCGGCGATAAAAGACGGCTCCACACGCGGACGACCAATGCCTTCAATGCAGGAGGGTTGCGCCAGAGTCAGTGAGGCGTCCCGGGTCTGGTAGTAATCGTAGAACACCGAATTTTCCGGGTCCGCCACGCACAGCCGGGTGGCGTGTTGTTGATAACGCAGATAGCGCCCGATCGTGGCGGAGGTGCCGCCAGTGCCCGCGCTCATCACAATCCAGGTGGGAATAGGAAAAGGCTCCGCCCGCATCTGCTGGAAAATGGATTCGGCGATATTGTTGTTGCCGCGCCAGTCCGTCGCCCGCTCCGCGTAAGTGAACTGGTCCATATAATGGCCGTCGACTTCCCGCGCCAGTCGCTCCGCCTCGTCATAAATGCTGCCCGTGCTGACCTTATGGCATTTGCCGCCGTAGAACGTAATCTGATCCAGCTTCTGCTGCGACGTGGACGCCGGCACCACCGCGATGAATGGCAGTCCCAGCAAGCGGGCGAAATAGGCTTCGGACACCGCCGTGCTGCCGGAGGACGCTTCAATGATCGTCGTCCCCTCGCGAATCCAGCCGTTGCACAGCCCATATAAAAACAGGGAACGCGCCAGTCGGTGTTTCAGGCTGCCGGTGGGGTGGGTGGATTCGTCTTTCAAATAGAGATGTATATCTGGAATGCAGGGCAGATCGACCTTGATCAAATGCGTGTCCGCCGAACGTTGGAAATCCGCCTCAATCTTCTGAATCGCCTCACTGACCCAACTCATGCCCGATTACCTCTTAGTTCTGTGGTTAGTTTTCAGAGTTATAAGTATATAGCCTTCAGCTATTAAACCCACTACTCAATTTGTCGAGTCTTTTTGTCCAAACCTTATTAAACATACACCAGAGCAGGTGAGTCGTTCCGTTATCTTACATTCAGTTACAAACGCTGACATTTTAACCGCTGCGGCGGATGGGATTTCCTTGTAAATGCCAGGGGCTTTCTGTAGCATTCGCGCCCTCCCAAATCCTGCAGCAATTTTCCGGCCAGTTCCCGTTGTGCGCCTACGTGCGTGGCGATTGGCAGCGCGCGCGTTATCCCCAGATGTCGCCGGGAACCGGAAAGTCGTATGCTCAGGCGCTGTGGAGCGAAAAGTATTTCGTCGCCAGGGACGGCATAGGCTTAACCGCCACCCCGGGAGCCGGTCGCAACGCCGGCCTCCCACCCTTTTTCCTGGCGTCTGCACGCTTGTCGCTCTTCCTCTGCTTTGGCATGATGCCCCACTGTCTTATCACGGGAGCCCGCCATGTCATCCGCCCTAACCCTGATCGCCGGCCCAAAGGCCTTGCAACACATCCGCAATCGCGGTCTGAAAGCGAATGACTTCAATCTGCTGGCGGGAGCGTCCGGGGGCCCCAAATGGTTCATCCTGTTCGGGCTGGACAAGTATCTGTCTGGTGAGTTTTTCAAAGATCGCGGTACGCCGCTGCACACCATCGGCTCCTCCGCCGGCGCCTGGCGCATGGCCTGCTTCGCCCAGAACGATCCAGTAGCGGCGATTACCCGGCTGGCGGAGCATTATTCCCAGGAGCGCTATTCCGACAAGCCCGACGTGGCGGAGATCACCGCCAAAGCCAGACTGATGGTGCAAACCACGCTGGGCGCCAATGGCGCAGCGGAAGTCGCCGTCCATCCTACTATTCGTACGCATATTCTGGCGGACCGCTGCCGCGGCCCCGCCGCTTCGGAAAAAGTCTGGCTGCAGTTATTCGGTCTGGCGCTGGCCGCCGGGGCCAATGCGCTAAGCCGGCGAGCGCTGGGATTGTTCTTCGAGCGCGTGCTGTTTCACACCGGCGCAGAACCTGCGTTGCAGTTAAAGGATCTGCCTACCCGCACCGCTCCTCTCCATGCGCAGAATCTGGAGCAGGCGCTCATGGCGTCAGGCGCGATTCCGCTGGTGCTGTCCGGGGTTTCCGACATTACGGACGCTCCTAAAGGCGTCTACCGGGACGGCGGTATTCTGGATTACCACTTTGATCTGCCTTTTAATCAAAGCCAGGGGCTGGTCCTCTACCCGCACTTCAGTCAGCAGGTGACGCCGGGCTGGCTGGATAAAAAGCTGCCTTATCGACGCGTCGATCCCCGCCATTATGACAACGTGCTGATGCTGGCGCCGTCCAGGGAACTGGTGGCGAAACTCCCCTACGGCAAAATCTCCGATCGTAATGATTTCAAGCATCTGGACGCAGACAGCCGCCTCAAATACTGGCGTACGGTGTTGCAGGAAAGCGAGCGTATGGCGGACGCCTTGCACGAAATGGTCGCCACTGGCAAAGGTCTGGACGACATTCAGCCCTTCCAACCCTGACGAGCGGGGCTTATTGGCGAGGAAACGGGCAAGGTCAGAAAAAGCTAAGCGGGGAGAAACCACCGCCGCCCCCTCGGGGACGACGATGGCGAATGACTGTCTAGGCGGGATCAGGCGGTCTCGATATCCACCAGGATTTCTCCCGGCGTAACGCGGTCGCCCTTCTTGGCGAAAACACCTTTCACCACACCGGCGACGCCGACTTTGATCTCGGTTTCCATCTTCATGGCTTCGATAATCAACACCGCGTCGCCAACGGCCACGGTCTGACCTTCCTTGACCAGCACATCGACAATGTTGCCGGGCATGGCGGTAGTGATATGTCCAGGTGCGGAAGCGCGCTGACGCTTGCCGCCGCCTTCAGCCGGCGTATAAGCGCCAGTGGACTCGATCATGATCTCTTCCGGCTCGCCGTCTACCGTCATATAGAAACGACGCTCGCTCTCGCTGCCGGGGCTGACGCCAGTGACATGAATGTCGTAGGTTTCGCCGTGAACGGTGATCTTGAACTCGGTCGCCACGCCCGCCGCCTTGGCGTCCGCCTTCGGCTGCAACGGCTCCGGCTTGAGAGTGCCCGCTTTGCGCCCTTGCAGGAACGGCTTGGCCACTTCCGGGAACATGGCGTAAGTCAGCATATCTTCATCCGACTCCGCCAGATCGCCCACTTCTTCTTTCAATTTGTGCAACTCGGGCTGCAACAGATCAGCGGGACGACAGTCGATCACATCTTCTTTGCCGATCGCCTGCTTCTGCAACTCCAGATTCACCGCCGCCGGAGCCTGACCGTACCAGCCCTGCAGATAGCGCTTCACTTCGTTGGTGATGGTCTCGTAGCGCTTGCCGGTGATCACGTTGAGCACTGCCTGCGTTCCCACGATCTGTGAGGTCGGCGTCACCAGCGGCGGATAGCCAAGGTCTTCACGCACCCGTGGAATTTCGGCGAATACGTCGCGAATGCGATCCAGCGCGCCCTGCTCTTTCAACTGGTTGGCCAGGTTGGACATCATGCCGCCAGGCACCTGATTGATCAGCACACTGGTGTCGACGCCGTTGTACTCGCTTTCAAACTGGTGGTACTTCTTGCGCACTTCACGGAAATGCGCCGCCACCTCGCCCAGAAGTTTCATATCCAGGCCGGTTTCGTAGCCCGCCGCTTTCAGGGTCGCCGCAATGGTTTCCGTGGGCGGATGGCTGGTGCCGCCAGCGAAGGAGGAAATACAGGTGTCGAGGTGATCCACGCCGGCTTCCACCGCCTTCAGCTGGCACATGGACGCCATGCCGGAGGTGTAGTGAGAGTGCAGGAAGATCGGCAGCTTCAGGGATTGCTTGAGCGCGCTGACCAGGTCGAAAGTCACTTGTGGAGTCAGCAGACCCGCCATGTCTTTGATGGCGATACTGTCCGCGCCCATATCCGCCATACGCTTGGCTTGATCCACAAACGCCTCGACAGTATGCACCGGGCTGGTGGTGTAGCAGATCGTGCCTTGAGCGTGCTTGCCGGTTTTCTTCACCGCCGCAATCGCGGTTTCCAGATTACGCACGTCATTGAGGGCGTCGAAGATGCGGAATACATCGATGCCGTTGCTGGCGGCCTTTTCCACAAACGCCGTCACTACGTCATCGGAGTAGTGTCTGTAGCCCAGCAGGTTCTGGCCGCGCAGCAGCATCTGCAGACGCGTGTTGGGAATGGCTTTACGCAGTTGACGCAGTCTCTCCCAGGGGTCTTCCTTCAGGAAGCGCACGCAGGCGTCGAACGTGGCGCCGCCCCATACTTCCAGAGACCAGTAACCGGCTTTGTCGAGTTTTTCCGCCACCGGCAGCATATCTTCCGTGCGCATGCGGGTGGCGATCAGCGACTGGTGGCCGTCGCGCAGGATGACGTCAGTGATGTTTATTTTCTTACTCATACTTAATTCGCTCCCTTACATGCCCGCCTGCGCGGCGACCGCCGCTGCGAGCGCGGCGGCCAGCGATTCCGGCCGACGTTTGATGGAATAGTTGATCAGTTCAGGATGGGCTTCGACGAAACCGGTATTAAAGTCTCCCGCGCGGAACTCAGGATGCCGGAGAATCTCGCGATAGTAGGGAATCGTCGTGCGAATCCCGTAAATCTGCATGTCCTCCAGCGCCCGCTCGGCGCGCTCCAGCATGTCCTCCCAGGTGAGATTCCAGACGATGAGCTTGGCGCACATGGAATCGTAATAAGGAGGAATGGTGTAACCGGTATAAATCGCCGCATCGGTCCGTACGCCCGGGCCGCCGGGAGAGTAGTAGCGGCTGATGCGTCCGAAGCTGGGCAGAAAACCGTTTTTCGGGTCTTCCGCGTTGATGCGGAACTGGGCGGCGAAACCGCGATAGCTGATGTCCGCCTGCAGGAACGGCAGGGGCTCTCCAGCGGCGATGCGGATCTGGGTTTTGACGATGTCGATGCCGGTGATCTGCTCGGTGATGGTGTGCTCCACCTGCACCCGGGTGTTCATCTCCATGAAGTAGAAGCTGCCGTCATGATCGAGCAGGAACTCCACCGTCCCCGCATTTTCGTAACCCACTTCCCTGGCGACTTTCACCGCCAGTTCGCCCACATAGTGGCGCTGTTCGTTGGAGAGCTGCGGCGAGGGCGCCAGTTCGATCAGTTTCTGATTACGGCGCTGGATGGAGCAATCCCGCTCGTACAGATGCACGACGCCGCCATGGGCGTCCGCCAACACCTGCACCTCAATATGGCGCGGGTCGACGATGCACTTTTCCAGGAACACTTCCGCACGGCCAAACGCCTTAGTGGCTTCTGAAATAACCCGTTGGTAGTTGCTGCGCAGGTCTTTCTCGTCGTTACAGCGGCGAATGCCGCGTCCGCCGCCGCCGGAGGTGGCTTTCAGCATGACCGGGTAGCCTAAGCCCGCGGCGACTTCCACCGCGTGCTCCAGATCTCTCAGATTGCCTTCACTGCCGGGAGTCACAGGCACGCTGGCGCGCTTGGCGCTGTTGCGAGCCTCGGTTTTATCGCCCATTTGTCGAATGACGTCGGCGCTCGGACCGATAAATTTCACCCCCCGCTGGGCGCAGATTTCCGCCAGCTCAGCGTTTTCGGAGAGAAATCCATAGCCCGGATGCAGCGCGTCACAGCCTGTCTCCACCGCCAGATTCACGATCTGATGCGGGTTGAGATAGCCCTGCAACGGATCGGACCCCAGGCAATGGGACTCGTCCGCTTTCTTCACGTGCAAGGCGTAGCGGTCGGCTTCCGAATAAATCGCAACAGACCGAATGCCCAGTTCGCGACAGGCGCGGGCGACCCGCACCGCGATCTCGCCGCGGTTGGCTATCAATACTTTTTTGATCGACAGCTTGGGTCTCGATGATGATTGTGGTTGTGATGATGTAGAAGTTACAGGCACTGGAATTATCCCTCTTCTTTTCTTTAGTGACTAAATGAGAGTCATTTAGCCGCCGATAAGTCTAGCGGGAAATACGTATGTCTGTGAAGAAAAGTAACGCCATAGTGTCGATAAAGTTTATTAATCGCCTCTCTGAGCGGCCTGATCAGGCCGCTTCTTGCGCCTTTCGCGGCGACTTAGAGGGTATTTTTACGCCGTTTTCAATCACTGTACTGGAGTCCTCTTCCACAGCGGGCGCTGTTTTATTCCCGCGCCGCTCATGCAGGAAACGCAGCACTTCGGCCCTTAAGTGGTTATAGCGGCTGTCATCCGCCAGCGCCAGTCGATCGCGCGGACGCGGCAGGTCCACGGACAGCACTTCGCCAATGGTCGCCGCCGGCCCGTTGGTCATCATGACGATGCGGTCCGACAGCAGCACCGCTTCATCCACATCGTGCGTGATCATGACGACCGTGTTGTTAAGCGCATTCTGGATTTCCATCAAGGAGTCCTGCAAATGCGCCCGGGTTAACGCATCCAGGGCGCCGAAAGGTTCATCCATCAGCAGCACCGAGGGCTCCATCGCCAGCGCGCGGGCGATACCGACCCGCTGCTTCATGCCGCCGGAAATTTCCGACGGCTTCCTGTGCATGGCGTGATCCATATGCGCCAGACGCAGGTTGTGCTCAATCCATTCTTTCATTTCCCGCTTATTCTTCTTGCCGCGGAACACCTGACGCACCGCCAGCTCCACGTTTTCATAGGCGGTCAGCCAGGGCAGCAGGGAATGGTTCTGAAACACCACCGCCCGCTCCGGCCCCGGCTCGTTTACTTCCTTGCCGTCCAGCACGATGCCGCCTTCCGTGGCCTGCAACAGCCCTGCGATGATGTTGAGCACCGTGGACTTACCGCATCCCGAATGCCCGATCAGGGAGACGAACTCCCCTTTCCCAATGCGCAGATTGACCCGATCCAGGGCTCTGAATTTCCCTTTTGGCGTATCGAATTCTATGCTGACATGGTCGATCAACAAATGTTCAGCGGACATAGGCGACTCCTCTTGGTTAAAGCTCACAGGTTCAATTTGTTCAGCGTATGTCCGCTGTTTTATCCCAGGCGATGCGCCGCTGGATGGCCAACATGCCGCGATCCAGCGCAAAGCCGATGATCCCGATGGTGAATACCGCCACCATGATGCGCCCCAAAGAATTGGAGCTGCCGTTCTGAAATTCGTCCCACACGAATTTACCCAGCCCCGGATTCTGCGCCAGCATTTCCGCGGCGATCAGCACCATCCAGCCCACCCCCAGTGACAAGCGCATGCCGGTGAAGATCATCGGCACAGCGAACGGCAACACTACTTTGCGCACCTTGGTCATCCAGGACAGGCGCAGCACCAGACTGACGTTGTTCAGGTCCTTATCCAGTCCGGACACGCCCACGATAGTGTTGACCAGGGTCGGCCACATGCAGCACAGGGTGACGGTAATGGCGGAGTTGACGAAGGATTTCTCCAGCAGTGGATCGTCGGTGACATAGACTGCGCTCACCACCATGGTCACCAACGGCAGCCAGGCCAGCGGCGACACGGGTTTGAAGATCTGAATCAGGGGGTTGACCGCCGCGTACATGGTTTTGCTAAGCCCGCATACGACGCCCACTGGCACGGCGATCAGCACCGCCAGACTGAAGCCGACGAAGACGGTATAGAGGCTGGTGACGATCTGGTCCAAGTAGGTCGGACGTCCGTTATAGGAGCGCCACTTCACGTCCGCCGCGGGGTCTTGCGCCAGCTTTTTCGCGTTGCGTTCTTCCTGACGTTGATAGAACGCCTCCGCCTTTTCCCGCTCTTGTCGGTGCTCCAGCCAGAGCCCTAGCGCCTGCTCCCAGACTTGCGCCGGCCCCGGCACCGCGCCCAGAGAAGTCTGAATGCGCGACGCCGCCGCGTCCCAGACGCCCAGAAACAGCAGAAAAGCCAGTAACGGCACGCCAACGCCCCGCACAATGGCGGAGACCTGCTCACGGGGATTTTCCCCTTTCAGCAGACGCACCCAGGGCGCCAGCCAGGCGGCGCTTTCCAGTCGTTGAGAAATTTGAGCCATCATTTTCCGTCCTCACGCCAAGAAGCGTCGGGCGCGCCCGACGCAGGGCCGTTATTCCACCGTCTCGTCGCCTTTCAAGCCAATGCTGAAACTGGAGAGATAAGCGTTGGGCTGGCGTCCGTCATAGGCGACGCCGTCAATGAATTCCGCTTGCGGCGGCCGGAAGCCGTCTTCACTGGCGAAATCAGGGAAGTCGGATTTCGCCATCTTGCCTTCCGCGATCAATGCTTCCGCGGCTTTGCGATAGATATCAGGGCGATAGACCTGCTTCGAGGTTTCCATATACCAGCTGTCAGGTTTGGCTTCGGGAATCTGGCCCCAACGGCGCATCTGGGTGAGATACCAGATGGCGTCGGAGTAATAGGGATAGGTGGCGTGATAGCGGAAGAACACGTTGAAGTCCGGCAGAGCGCGCTTATCGCCCTTCTCGTACTCGAACGCGCCAGTCATGGAGTTGGCGATCACCTCGTAGTCCGCGCCGACGTAATTGGATTGGGACAGGATTTTCACCGCTTCCGGGCGATTGGCGTTGTTGTTTTCATCCAGCCATTTGGCGGCGCGGATCATCGCCTTCACCACAGCGATATGGGTATTGGGATATTTATCCGCCCAGGCTTTGGAAACGCCGAATACTTTCTCAGGATTATTTTTCCACAGTTCGTAATCGGTGATGACGGGCACGCCGATGCCTTTGAAGACCGCCTGCTGATTCCAGGGTTCGCCCACGCAATAGCCAAAGATCGTACCCGCCTCCAATGTTGACGGCATCTGCGGCGGCGGCGTCACCGACAACAGGGCGTCGGCTTTGATCTGTCCGGTGATGTCTCCTCTGTGGGGCGCGTAATAGCCCGGATGAATCCCGCCCGCCGCCAGCCAGTACCGCAGTTCATAGTTATGCGTGGAGACGGGAAACACCATGCCCATCTTGAAAGGCTTGCCCTCGTTCCGATACTTCTCCAGAACCGGCTTGAGGTAATCCGCCTTGATAGGATGCACGGGTTTGCCGTTCTCCATCGGGATATGCTTTTTCATCTCCCGCCAGACGTCGTTGGACACGGTGATGCCGTTGCCGTTCAAGTCCATGCTGAAGGCGGTGATAATATGCGCCTGAGTGCCGAAGCCGATGGTGGCGCCCAGCGGTTGCCCCGCCAGCATGTGCGCGCCGTCCAACTCACCAGTGATCACCCGGTCCAGCAACACTTTCCAGTTGGCCTGCGCCTCCAGTTCGACATACAAACCTTCGTCTTCAAAAAATCCCTTTTCCCGCGCAATCGCCAATGGCGCCATATCCGTCAACTTGATGAAACCGAACTTCAGATCTTCCTTCTCCGGTTCCGCTGCAAACGCGCCGCTTACGCAACAGGACAGGACAATACCCTTCACCAGATTCTTTAGCGTTATCGTGACTTTCATGGTCCGCTCCGAGGTTAAGAACTGACCACATCAATCCAACATTCATACCATTGGCGGATTTTTATCTTTTAAATCATTTAGTTGATATTCAATCACTTTAACGGCGCACTTTTTTGGCGCTGGCGAAAATCGTATAACGCACCAAGTTATCCCAACACCATGCACTATGCCCGCGGTATATCGCACCATTTGAGTGAGCAATGACCACTCCGCTCGCCTCCACTGCTTTGGCTTTTCCTCAGAGGTAGGCGATACTTTGTCATATTCCTGTCTTGAATTGCTGAACGGCAAAAACTGCATGTATTGCAAGTATCGAGTGGCATCTGTGGTCAGAGGCGCGTCGTTATGGGTCGCTCTGCTGTTTTATTGCTGCGCAGCAAACGCTGCGCAATATCGCTTCGCCCTGTTGATTCCCAATGACACCCCGTTTTGGAGCCGGGTGGCGCTGTTCGCGCAAAGCGCCGCGGAAGATCTGAATGTGGAACTGCACGTGCTGGACGGCGACGCCGACCGCCATCTGATGCTGCGGCAGTTCGAGCGTCTGCTGAAAGAGCGGCGTAAGTTCGACGCCATCATTTTTCCTAACTTTCTGCAGACGGCGGAAACCTTCATCCCCCTCTGTGAAAGCTCGCCGGTGATTTGTGTGCTCTATAACAGCGGCCTCGAAGGAGAAGCCGCCGAAAGGCTGGGGAGTCCCAAGCAGCGCTTCGAACACTGGATCGCCCAACTGCTGCCGGACGACATCGGCTCCGCCACCGCCGTCACCGTGGCGTTGATTCGCGATGTCAGAGCCAGCGCTCCCGGACGCCGGGTCAATATGATCGCCGTCAACGGATTCGCCGCCGATGGCCCGGCCATCGCCCGGGAGAAAGGGTTGCGCACGGCGGTAGGCTTATTCGACGACGTCACGCTTAATCAGGTGGTGTATACCGACTGGAGCGCCGAGGACGCAGAAAGCCGCACCATGGGCCTGTTGGAGCGCTTTCCTGACACCAACGCCATTTGGTCCGCCAACTATCGCACGACTGTAGGCGTCCTGGCCGCGCTGGAGAAATACCAGCGCACGCCGGGCCGGGATGTCTGGGTCAATTCCTATGACATCAACCCGACCTCTCTGCGCCAGGTAAGCGAAGGCGCGCTCACAATCACCGCCGGCGGCCACTATGTCGAAGGGGCCTGGGCGGTCATCCTGGCCTTCGATCATTTACAGGGTAAGCCCCGCCCGGTGGCCACCAGCGTGTTTCACACCCCTCTGCTGCTGGCCAATCACCGCAACGCCGGCAAGATCATCGCCGTGCTGAAGCGCCTGGAAGACTATCCACAGACCCTGCGCAAAGTCGACTTCTCCCGCTATTCCCTGGCCTTGAACCCAACCATCTCCGCCTACAACTTTTCCCTTGAATCCGTCATTGAACAAATGGCGCTGACAAGCAATTAGTCATCCTGTTTGATAAAGGTGACGCCAGCGATGCCCACCACGGTGAAGGATTTGCCTTCCTTGCTGTCGAAATGATAGAAGCTGACGCGCTCGGTGCGCCCATCATCGAACTGGAGGGTGAGCGCGTATTCGCTCAAGCGATATTTCCCGGCGGCGCCAGCGTTAGCGTAGGTGGAGACGCCCGCGCCTGCAGACGCCACGGAGCCGCCGGAAGACCGGTTCAGCTCAAAGCGTCCGTCACGGGTGAAAGTGATGGTTTGCGCTGAGGCGATGACATCCATCATGCCCATTTCAGCACTGGGCATGATCATGGTTGAACCGGCTTTCCAGGTTCCCTCCAGTTTCGCGTTCTTGTCTGCAGGCCATACTGGATAAACTTGGGGAACCTCCCAAGGATCGTCTCCGGGAATGCTAAAGACGTAAGTGTCGCCCTTCTCCTTCCAAGTACCCCAGGCTCTGGGCCGGACGCGCCGCGAAGCTTCCACATCCAGATCTTCCAACGCCAGGTCGAAATCACGATACAGATCGCCGTTACTGAACAGAAGCTGAGGTTTAAATATCAGGCTGAAGCCGTTCGACGAGTCGGTCAGCACCACCTTTTCCACCTCATCCCAATCCGGGCCGCCGTCCGGCTTCAGATACTTATCCATCTCAGCGGAAATAAGGGACACCTTCACCGCAGGCTTACTTCCTTTTTGCTTGGGGGTTTGCGCAGCATCCGCGTGTTGCGGGGAAGCCTTAAGCGTCCGGTAAAATGCGGGATAACTGTGGATTAGATTAAATTCATCGCTGGCGATCGCACCCGCCATCGCCTGACATAACCCCGGCATCTTACTTTCCAGGGAGCGGCGCAGTTTGAGTTTGGCTGACTCCAGTATGTGTTCCACTTTAGCGCTATCCTCAATGCGCCGTTTCACTACTGCATCAACTTGCGCCACCTGATTATGTTCCGCCCATTCACGAAAAGTCGCTTCGCTGACTACGGACAATTTCGCCTTGTTACAGAGCTCACGACTGATGCGCATGGCCTCAATATGTTGATAAACATCCGCCAGCCCTTCCGCAGCGCGCGCTGACGACAGCGTCAGCAAAGGCGCAGTGAGGACGGCCAGCGCCATGGTCAGCACAGAGCGCCGATAGCGTATGGCGAGAGACGATCGGCAAAGGTTTAACATGATGATTGATCCCCTGACTGGAAAATTGGAATATTGATCTGCTGTTAAAACGCTCCAGTTAAACAAGCCCCGCCTGGGGCGATAACTGGGGAAAACCCCAGGCGCCAGCAGTATTTCATCAGGAAAACCAGGAAACTTTTATGACGCAGCCGAATCGATACGCGATCGCCATTCATGGAGGAGCGGGGACCTTGTCCAAAGGAATGCTCACAGAGGACCAGGAGAACGAAGTACACGCCGCCCTGCGGCAGGCGGTCATGGCGGGCAAACAGATATTAGCCCAGGGAGGAACCAGCCTGGACGCCGTCGAAGCGGCGGTGCGCGAGTTGGAGAACAGCGAGTGGTTCAACGCCGGCAAAGGCTCCGTCTATAACTATGATGGCGATCATGAGCTGGACGCCTCCATCATGGACGGCGCCACCCTGAAAGCCGGCGCCGTGGCGGGCATCCGCAACAGCCCGAACCCTGTGACAGTGGCCCGCGCGGTCATGAACAAATCCGAACACGTCCTGTTGGCGGGTGAAGGCGCTGATCGTTTCGCCAAAGCGATGGGATTGCCCCAGGTGGAAAACTCCTGGTTCGGCACGCCCATGCGCCATAGCCAGTGGCGTCAGGCCCAGGATAAAGCCAAGCCCAGCCTGGAGCCGGGCGCGGAGGACTATAAATTCGGCACCGTGGGCGCTGTCGCCTTTGATCAGGCCGGCAACCTGGCCGCCGCCACCTCCACCGGCGGCATGACCAATAAAAAGTACGGCCGCGTCGGCGACTCTCCGCTGATCGGCTGCGGCGCTTACGCCGACAATCGCAGTTGCGCCGTGTCCACCACCGGGCACGGGGAATACTTTATTCGCCATGTCGTGGCCCATGAGGTGTGCGCCCGTTATCGCTATCTTGGCGAATCGCTGCAGCAGTGCGCGCAGCAGGTGTTGTTCGAGGAGTTGCAGCCAAGAGGCGGCGAAGGCGGATTGATCGCCATCGATCATACCGGCGCAGTGGTGTTGAATTTTAATACGGAAGGCATGTATCGGGGCTGGAGCGAAGGCGACGGCGAGGTTTTCACCGGCATCTACGGTGACGACGCGGTGCGCCCCAGTAAGGCTTAACGGTCAAAGCCACTAAGATTTAGCATTATTTTTAGCCAAAACAGTGGGATAGACTATTCTTAAAGAAGGTTTTTGACAAAAGTCCCCTTCTCTTCCGTCAGGACGCGAGGGGGCTTTGCGCCGTTTGTCAGTACTTTCTGGGGATGTCTATGCCTAAATTGCTGCGTTTTTTCACCACCCGGCTGTTGCGGCCGGTGCTTATCGTGTTGTGCGTTGCGGTGGCGCTGCAGATTGTCGCCAATATTCTGCTCGGACAATTTCAGTTAAACAATCTGGTCAAAGAGGTCGAGTCCGGCCTGCGTGACAGCCGCCAGAAGGTCAGCACTGAGTTGAGCGCGGCGGAAAGCACCGTCGCCACGCAATTACAGACCATGTCCGATAACGCCCAACAGCAACTACAGAGCAAGCTGGGCGCGCAGTTGGAGACTCAACGCAAAGATATCGCCCAGAATCTGCGACAGACCCTGGATGAAGGGGTTAAGAACCTCACCGGCATCGTCGCCGCTATCGCCCCCCCCGCTATCTGGGACCGGGACACTCCCGAATTGACGCGCCTGGCGCAGTTGGTGGACAACAGCGATTCCATCGTGTTCGCCGGCTTTTATGGCTTTTTCGGCCAGGAGCCGGAGCAGTTGACCCGCTATGTCGACCGCACCGATGAGAAAGTGCAGGAGCTGATCAAACAGGGCGAAGGCAAAGGCTCGCTGGCCAAGGTCATCGATGCGGCGGAGAAAGATCCCGGCATCGTCGTCATTCGTACGGATATCGCGCCCCAGGGCGCCGTGATCGGCCAGTTTGTAGTTGGCGTCAGCACTTCCCGCATCGACGGACAAATGGAGCGCCTGAAAGGCCAGTTCTCAGATCTTACCAACCAGAGCAAAGTGGCGGTGGCCAATGTGCTCGGCAGTGAATTGTCGCGGGTATCAGAGGCGCTACGGTTATCTCTGAAAAACACCGAAACGCAAACGGACGAATCCATCTCTTCCGCCGTCCTGCAGATTCGCGAAGGGGCGGAGTCGTTAATCGGCAGTCTGACTACGGCTTCTCTTGCAGCGGGAGTTATTTTGGTCGTGCTCATATCACTGGTGCTGGGCGTACGGGTGGTGTTGAAGGTGGATGTGCTGAGCAAAGCCATCTGGAACATCGCCGAGGGTGAGGCGGACCTGACGCAACGGGTGAGAATTCAGGGCAATGACGAAATCGCCGACGTGGGCAAAGGCCTCAACGTCTTTATCGAGCGGATACAGAAAATCGTGTTGAACGTGAATAAATCCGCGGAACTGGCTTCGTCGCAATCTGATGAATTAAAGCAGAACACCCAGCACGCCGATGAAGCCGTGGCGCATCAAAAGCAGGAAATCGAACAGATCTCTTCCGCCATCTCAGAGATGTCCAGCAGCATTCATCATGTGGCGGAGCATGTGCAACTGGTGGCCAACGACGTCGATCACATCAAGTCGGAAACCAAGAAGTCCGGCTCTATCTCGCATAATCTGCGCAATATGTTGCACTCGCTGCAATCAGAGATGAGCAACGCGGAAGAAGTCGTCAATCAACTCGACTCTCACAGCAAAGAAATCGGCTCCGTATTGCTGGTGATACGCACCATCGCCGAACAAACCAACCTGCTCGCGCTTAACGCCGCCATCGAGGCTGCGCGGGCGGGAGACAGCGGGCGCGGTTTCGCGGTGGTGGCGGATGAAGTGCGCACTCTCGCCAATAAAACCCAGCAGTCCACCACAGAGATTCAAAACCGCATAGACAGCCTGCAAAGCGGCAGTCAGAGCGCAGTGCGCTCCATCAGCGCCGCCTCAGAGCGGGCCAAGCGCTCCAGTGAGGCATTCACCGAGTCGGACAGCAGTCTGGAGAACATCAACCAGTTGGTGATTGGTCTGTACGATCGCACTACCGAGATCGCCTCAATGGCAGAAGAACAGAGCGGCGTTGCGGAGGAGATCAACCGCAACATCGTCAATATCGCCGACGCGTCAGAGCGCACCCAGCAGTCCGCCGCCGAATCCGCCCAGGCCGGAGCCAGTATCCAGCAGTCCGTGTCGGACTTGCGGCGGCAGGTGTCTGAATTTGTAGTGTGACGCCCGACGTTTTAAGGGATTAATAAGGCCGATAGGTGCTCATGCACTGGGCGATGTGATTGGACGCGTCATTGATACACTCGAAGAACTGGCGTTGCTTACCTTTTGCCTGCGAGCATTCGCGCTGGGTCAACTTGCTTTCGATGCGCTTCAATTCAGGCATGCCCTGATCGTATTGCGCCTGCGTCATGTGGCCGGAGTTCAGGTTTTTCCTGGCGACGTCGCGCATGCTCGAGAGCCAGTCTTTGCCATTGCTGATGGATTTAGAACAGAAATCAGACCCTAATGCTTCCCCGGACGCAGAACCCTCATCGTCTGTAGCAACAGGCGCCGCATCCTTTTTGATTTGCTCCTGCTTCTGCCCCGGACAGGGACGATCCGAAAACGTCATATTGCCCGACGCATCCGTACACTTATAGATACCCGCATTCGCCATCCCTGAACACAACAAGAAAATCACCGCCAACTTCCGCATTTCCAACTCCAAAGGCTCAGTCCACGCCGCTCCTAACGAGCAGCCTTACAAA
Source organism: Hahella sp. CR1 (assembly GCF_029813005.1). Taxonomy (NCBI): domain Bacteria; kingdom Pseudomonadati; phylum Pseudomonadota; class Gammaproteobacteria; order Oceanospirillales; family Hahellaceae; genus Hahella; species Hahella sp. CR1. The sequence goes on along the minus strand of NZ_JAPELK010000001.1, from coordinate 772,753 downwards.
CTAACCAGAATAGACCATCAATCCCAGGATACAAATAAACGCGGAAACACTCGCCAAACGGCTACTTAGCGCCCTTCCATTCACCAATGGAAGCACGACGCTCATCGTCATCCGCTAACGCGTGACTGCCGACCAGCCTGCAGGGTTCGCATTGGTAGGGGAATAACCAGAGGTCGCCGCCCCTCTCAATAGAATGACCTGTCCGCCAATCTCCACCGCACCCTGGACACCTGCGTTTTTCCTCATGTTTGCGTCGGCCCCAATACCGAAAGAGAAAGTAGTATGTAGGTACGCCAGTGGCGGCTTCAATGATCCCGCACACCTCTTTCCCAGCTAAAGTCAGCGCGCTATTGGCGTCGGCAAGTTCCTTGTAGGTTTCTGACTCAAGCACAGCGGATCTCATCCAAATCGAGTCACACTGGCGGTAATTCCGCTGCCAGAAATAAGCCTGCTCACGTTCGTCTGCATCGCAAGGGACGGTGTACAGGGTGATATTTTCTCCATTGTCGCCCCGATATAACGGCGACTCGCCGCCATTATCGAGCGTATGCAGGTACAGGAATGGCGCGCCTTTCCATAGGGCTTCTTTCTTTGGCGCATTATCCTCCAACATTTCCCAAACCGGTTCACCACCAAAATACCGTTTAAGCGCTTCCAATGAACTCAAACCATAACGGTTAAAAAAACTCAGCTCCGTGGCGCTTGGTCCAAGTGTATTAACATATGCGCAAACAATGCCTTGCTGAACTGCACAAACATAATCGTCTACATTCACTTGCCCATTATGTGCAAGCGTAGAGAGAAAGCTGAACGCCAGCTCCAGCGCCTCATCTTTATCATCATTAACCAGCGAACCGAAGGTTACTTTACGTAGAATCAATGTTTATTCCCAATCCCTGAACTCAAACTAGGCGATATATAAAATACGCTCCAAATCCAACCACAACCCAGAACAATATCCCAAATACGAATGCAAACAACCCTTCCGGGTCGGCATGTTTACCGGCGGATAGCCGATGGATCAGATACCCCGGGCCTTTGATCAGAAACTCCATCACGAAATAGAACACGCCTTGCGCAATGACGCCCAGCAGTCTAAGGAGTAGGACTAATAGATCTTCCATCTAACAAACCGACCAGGTTAAAAACATTCTGGCATTCTGCCACGCTGAAACCATTCTATAAACAATAGGTCGGATACGGTGGCTATTTGAAACAGCGGCGGGCTTTCCTTCTCCGGTCTTATGTTTAATGTAAAATGCGTTCTATTTTTCTCAGCTGGAAATAAATCATGACAAACAAAAGGAATAACCTCATCCCATTCGCCTTTTTAATGGCGGCTGTATCACTAGGGGGGTGCGCAACGAACGAAGGCTACCGTCCAGAGTCCTCTACTCAGCAGGTATCGAGACAAATCTCCACGGAGCAGGAAGAGTTTCTTCAAGTGCTTTCCCAAGTCAAACAAAGCCACATTTTTAATACGAATATAGAGGCTGAGAAATTTTGGCAAGGAAGTCTGAACAGATATCTTCTGCAACTCGATCCCGAGAGACTGGCACTCTCTCAAGCCGATATTAACGAGATTGAAAAGCAGCACCCAGAGTTCTCAACTTTGATTGCTGCAGGGGCAATCTCCTCCGCATATCAAGTTGGTGAACTGTATAAACAGGCTGCAACCATAAATTTAGAGACCGCGCAAAATTTAGTTCACGATATCAGTCTCGCGGATTTTTATGGACCGCTGAACTCTCAAGAGTGGGCCGCCGATGCAGGTCAATTACGCCTTCGCTGGAAACAGCATTTAACCCATGACTTACGCAAACTGACAAGAAGTGGGCTGACTAATAGCGAGGCGACTCATGTTCTGGAAAAAAGCCTGCAACACCAGATAGAAAGATTAAAGCACTCAGATAACGACCAATACTTCAACACATTAGTTTCATCCATCATGAAGCACCTTGATCCTTGGTCGAGATACTTCCCTGCACCAAGCAAAGACTACTCTGACTCTTCATTGGTTGGTATTGGGGTAGCCCTCAAAGAAGACACTGGCTTGGTTCAGATAACTAAAATTTTACCCGACAGTCCCGCGCCCACCAGTACGCTAAAAGTTGGCGATAGGCTTGTCAGTCTCAGACATGATCAAGGTCCCGTCGTAGACTTGGCAGGCATTAATCTGGACGAAGCAGTGGAAACCCTGGCAGCGAAAAAGGGCGCCCATACGGAGCTTACGGTTATACGCGATGGGGCTAAAATTCCCATCTTAATTCAGCATAAGGAAGTAAAAATCCCTCTGGATCGGGTATCGCGGTACATAGAGGTCATAGGGTTAGAAAATCAGAACTTCAAAATAGGCGTTGTGAAGGCGCCTTCATTCTACAGCAGCCCTGTTTCATCAGCGGATGATATTAGGGCTGCGCTTAAGTACATTCAAAACAATCACGCAGATGGGCTCATTATCGATCTCCGAAACAATGTCGGATCTATCCTTGCTGAGAGCCTAAAGACCAGTGACTTATTCTTACCTCTGCATTCTCCCATGGCCATCGTTAATACAGACGAGCGCTGGAAGGTCTACGATGCTTTTTCTGAACCTCAGATACAGCTTCCAACTGTGATCTTGGTAAATGAAAATACCGCTTTCGGCTCAGAAACGTTAACGTCTGCGCTACAAGAGCATGGTTTGGCGGTCGTTATTGGGAGACGCACATCAGGAAATGGAATCTTTTGTCAGAGCAAAAAAACGAAAACGGGCGCCGTTTGTATCGCCTCCGCCGCCTTATATAAAATTAACGGAGAGAGTTTGACTGGAAAAGGCATTGAGCCAGACCTGTCATTAAAGCTCTATCCCGCTGATATATTGTCAGCAGAAAAGGTAACTAGTCCCTACAACGACTATCTGCTGGACTCGACAGACTCTGTCTACTCCAATGAATCGCCAAGATTTGATTATTCTCATTTACAAACCCAACATGAGCAAAGAGTGAAATCAGATCCCACGCTCCAGCTCTATAACCAATATCAAAATGCTCTGGCTGAGAGAGAATTGAAAGGATACCTTCTGGACGACGCCAGTTACCTGCGTCTGCAAAACCAAATCAACGAGTTGGAGCTGCGTTGGAACGAAATGGGTCAGCCAGATGTGGAGATGCAGGAAACTCTTCGCTTATTCGCCGAATTGCTCGCACTGAAAAAATAGGGGATAGCGTAAAATCATCAAGGTAGGGCGGCATCCGCCGCCTCACTTCGTATCGAGAGCCTCCTGATACATCACATCCGTGCGCAGCACATATTTAACGCCGCTTTCGACAGTGGAGCCTTGATGCATTGTGGCATGGGGAAATACTACCACGGAGCCTTTTTCGGGTTTGATTTTGTCCCAGCGGAAGGCGATTTCTCCGCCTTCGTAGTCTTCATTCAGAAAGATCAAGAATGACAGTAGACTCGCTTCTTTCTCGCTGCGGGCGTATGAGCCGTCGCGATGCCATTTGAAGTACTGGCCGGGTTCATAGCGATAGAAGCGCAAGCGTTCGTTCAAGCCGATCAGTTCCCAACCGTCCAACTCCTGCGGCAGCATGGCTTTGATTCGGTTGAAGATATTATCCGCCATGACGGCGTCGTCAAAAATAACGCGATCATTATTACGGATATCTTTGTACATCTGCGATCCGCGCGCGGTTTGAATCTCCGCTTCGTCGTATCCCATCGCTTCACTGTCGGAAATATAAGCGTCGCACTCTGGCGCCGTTAGAAACCCTTGAATGGCGAAAACGCCTGCGCCGTATTCGATTTTTTTCATGTCGCCAACTCACTCCTATGACTACGCGGCGAATGCCCAAATGGGCGGTAGGAGTCTGTATTATCCTGTGGCGGACAGGGAAAACCATACGCATAAGCCGCCCACAAAGGGCGGCGATAGGATGAGAAATAAGAAGAGTAATCAGTCTGCCGATGCTTCCGTTTTCGCCTGCAGTTGCGCCGCTATCTCCATGTCTTTGGCCAGCACTTCGCTGAAACTGCGGCGACCTGTGACGCGTTTGATATAAGCGTCGATGACCTCCGTGCGCGGAACCAAACCAAACTGAGTACACCAGTGGAAAGCCATTCCCCACAATACATCCGCCGCCGAGAACTTCTCGCCCAGAATATAGGGCCCGCTGGCGACACGCTCGACGATGGCGTTCAACATGACGTCATAATCCGCATAGGGACTGGTGTCCCGCGGCGCGGGGTCTCTTTGCATCGCTTTGTCCACCACCGCCGGCTCAAAACAGCTGGCGTAATACACCATCCAGCGTAAATAAGGCCCGCGCAACCGATCATTCAACGCTGGGGCCAGGCCTGCCTGTGGAAACAAGTCAGCAAGATAAAGAAAGATCGCCACCTGCTCCGTGATCAGCGCATCGCCATGCTGCAGTGCAGGGACTTTGCCCAAGGGGTTCACCTGCAAATACTCATCCCGGCGATTGTCGCCATTACGAATGTTGATCAGTTTCACTTCATAAGCCGCTTCCAGCTCCTCCAGCAATACCATGGAGCCTGTGGAACGGGTCTGTGGGCAGTGAAACAACGTGATTTTCGAATCAGAAGCCATGACGCATATCCTTTTGGTTGGGAAATAAACTCAGTGGCATAATACGACCCCATACCTGTCAACTTTTGTCAGGTTTAAAATAAAAAATTTGCAGCAGGTTTGTTATGCGCGCCAGCCGTCTCCTGACCATCCTTATGACCCTTCAAGCCCGCGGCCAGACCACCGCGCCGGTGCTGGCGAAGGAGTGCGGCGTGTCTCTGCGCACGGTCTACCGCGATATAGAAACCCTGAGCGCGCTGGGCATCCCGGTTTATAGCGAGCGGGGCACTGAGGGCGGATACCGTCTTCTGGACGGCTACCGCACCCGGCTCAACGGACTGTCGTCGCAAGAAGCAGAGGCCCTGTTCCTGACCGGTTTATCCGGCCCAGCCAACGATATGGGTCTGGGCGCCGCCGTCTCCGCCGCCCAGACGAAACTGTTGGCGGCCCTGCCCCAGGAACTGCGTTCCGGGGCGGAACGCATGCAATCCCGGTTTCATCTGGACGCCCCCGCCTGGTTCGCGGAGTCAGAACATCCAGATCACCTTCGGGACATCACCCAGGCAGTCTGGGAACAACGAACGATCGAGATGCGCTACCAAAGCTGGAAAGGAGAAAAGCAACGTCGCGCCGAACCACTTGGCGTCGTCCTGAAAAGCGGTTCCTGGTATCTGGTGGCGCAAGTCGATGGCGACCTCCGCACCTATCGCATTTCCCGCATTCAGGAGTTAAGCGTCTCCACCACTCGTTTTGAACGCCCAGTGGAATTCGATCTGGCCGATTATTGGCGCGCCAATACCCTCCGCCTGGAAGAGGAACTGCACACCTACGTCGCTGAAGTGCGCCTGTCCGAAAAAGGCGTCTGGATGATGGACGCGCTCAACTCTCCCTATGTGCGCGCCGCCACTATGTTAGACCCCACTCCAGACGCACAAGGCTGGCGTAAAGCCACTCTGCCCGTTGGAGCCCTGCGTCAGGCTTGTGTGGAACTATTGCGGTTCGGCGCTGATCTGGAAGTGCTGGGACCACTGGAGTTGCGGGAAAAAATGGCGAGTATCGCAGAGGAGATGGCGCAGTTGTATGCGCCGAAAAAGCGCCAATAGGTCTCGCGCCTGCTTAGTGTTACCCAACGTCATTGGCGCGTTGACGAATATCGGCCAGCGTCCCATAAATATCCGCATTATCGCTAACGACTAACGTATTCTGTTGCAACGGGATGGGAAGCTGCGCCACGCCCTTAAGGAACTGGCGAATCTTGATCGGATCGCTCGCCAAAGCTTCCTCTCTGCGATACACCACAATGATTTGCGGACCAAAATTGCTGGCGACTCGTCCCCTTAAAAAGCCGCCGTAATCCGGCGCCAGATGAGTGAAAGCCTTAATCGCCTTCCGTCGCCCGCGGTAATGTTGCGTCAGGAAAGGAAAGTCCTCACTGGCCTTTTCTCTGGAAATAGAGCCGATTGTGATCATGAATCGTAAGTCGCTGGTGACGTAAAAGGGTTGCCTGGATCTTAAAGCCAATCTGATCTCAGGCGATGAATTAGGTGAAGTATACGTTCAGTTGCCCACATCATGGCTACTTTTAAGCTTCCAGCTCCAGCTGAAATAGCAAGTGTAATTAAAATTATCCAAACCCAAAAACCACCCAAACCCCATCGGATATAGTCTGTATTAGGGATACTCCACTCCTTCCTCAGCATGCACAATTTCCCGACGGCTTTAATCAGTTTTTCATATTGCTGTGAAAGATTAGGGCCGCGTTCACACCCCATTTACTGAACAGGATGAAATGGGGACGCCTCATTGAACAATAATTAGAAAAGGACTCTTTAAAATCATGCATAAACTCTCATTTCTGACTGGCGGCTTGCTCGCCGCTTCGCTCAGCCTGACCGCTAACGCTGAATATTGCCCTGACTACGACAGCGTGCTGCACGCGCCCGGTTTGCAAAAGCCGGCGCAGAAGTCGTTTCACCATTGGGGCAACCGTCTGCTCGCTTCTTTGAACAAGCCGTTCCATATGGTTCACGACCAGATCGTCAAAGCCGGCGACTCCGCCACCATGGTGGGCAAATTCGATTACTCCGCCCTGTTCCACAAAGATCTGGAGGACGAGGACATTCATGTCTACGTCTACGGTACCGGCATGTCCGGTTGGGAATACCTGGGAGAACATCGCACCAATAGCGACGGCAAGATTTACGTCAACATCAATAAGCCGGAGGGCGACTATGTGGTGCGCATGGTGGTGGAAGGCGACCATACGGAAGCGTCCGGTTACCTGACGGTGGTGCAACCCGGCCGTAAAACCGTGCTTTTCGACATCGACGGCACGCTGACCCTCAACGACTTCGAAGCCATTGGCGACTACCTGGGCACAGACACTGCGGAAATGCACAACTACGCGGCGGAAGTGGTGTGGGACTATGTGGAGAAAGGCTATCAAGTGGTGTATCTCACCGGTCGCCAGTACTGGATGGCCAAAACCACCCGCAACTGGTTCAACACCAAAGGCCTGTTTCAATGGCACCTGCGCACGGACAGCAACGCGGAAAACCCCGCCAGCCCACAAACTCAGGCCTATAAAACCGCTTATATCCGCCACCTGCTGAATGACGTGCAGTTGGATATCGTGCGCGCCTACGGTAACGCCGCCACCGATATCGCGGCCTACTCCGACGCCGGTTTGTCAAAGGCCGAGACTTACATCATCGGGCCGGAAGCAGGCCAGGAAGGCACTCAGGCGATTGACGGCGATTACGCCTATCACTACTCCACCGTCGTGACGGAAACGCCCGCCGCAGGATGCGAGTGGCGATAGTCAACGATCCCTAAGCAGTCATAAGCAGGGAAGCCTTTGCTTCCCTGCTTTCATCTGATCAGAGTGGGAACGAAAACTCCTATTCCTCCCACGCCGCGAAAGTCAGGACTTATCCAGCTCCCGCAAAAAAGTCTCCATAAAAGCGTCCACCACCGCCGGGTGCTTGCCGGTAATCAGATTGCCGTCCACGAAGGTGTCCACCGCCTGATTATTCTCCACCTGCAATATCCCGCCTGCGTTACGGACATCGGCGACAATATTGTGCGCGGCGGTGACCTTGCGACCCTGCAGCAGAGCTGGATCTGCCGTGAATAGCCAGAGCGAGTGGCATATAGCGCCGATTTTGATGCGATCGGTGGCAATAATCTGGCGCAAAAACTCCACCGCCGGGGCATGGGAAACGCCATCTTCGCTGAGCTCGGTTTGATAGCGCAGGCGATCCATGGCGTAACCGCCGATCAGGATAACGCCAGCATATTGCGACAGATCCGCTTGAGTGATATCCGTCTTCACCACCACTTGGCGCTGGTGATCGTTGCCGTTAAAAGTGAGCTCAGACTGCCCCCACAAGTATGACATGAACACCACTTCGTAGCCGTGGGCGGGAAAATATTGCTGGAACGCCACCAGCTCGGTTTCATCAAAATGTTCTTCCACCAGTACGCCGATTTTACCTTTGTAGTCCCCCGTCACCGGCGGCGTCTGCACTGTGACCTGCGGTATTTCTACAGAGGAAGCGGATGAAAAAAACGAGGCGGACAGCATCAGCGCCGCCAGCAGTATGGTCGTCGACCTTAAAAACATGGGTTAATTCCTTTCTATCCAAATATGCGGACGAACGCCCCGCACTTAGGGCGCTCGTAGAGAGCATCAGGCGGGCGTCAGCCTGACTTTGACACTCATTTCCTGATGATCGCGAGGCAGCGTCACCGTCAGGTTGGCGGGGTCGAAATCCTCATAGAGTTCGCCGTTCACCCACACTTTATCGATCTTCACGCTGCCTTGGGGCAGGATGTCCGGCTGCACTCGCAACAGGTTTCCGGTAAAACCGTTCGCCTGCGGCCTGAAGTAAAGATCCATGGGTTGCTTCAGAATCAGCAGCTTGTTGTACACCGCCGACAGATAGGCCAACTCAAACGCGTGATATCCCGCCATGGAGTGGCTGCCCTTGCTGCGCTCCATCCCTTCCACATAGGGCTGTCCGCCCGCCAATACGTTGAAGTACACACCGCCGTCTGCGCGATCCAGGAACCAGGCGTTGTAGAAAGCGGAAGATTCCCGCGCCAGTTGCAGATAGTCAGGATTGCCGGTCACGCCCGCCAGAATCTGATAGGCCAGAATGCCCTGCTCCTGCTGCCACCAGGCTTTGCGATCATGGAAAGCGAAACGGTGCTGACTCTGACCGTCATCACGCTTGCGCTCCACCACGTCATACCAGCCGCCGCGCTGCAAGTCCGCGCCGTATTTCGGCATGGCGTCGCCCAGGGTTTGCGCCAGCTCGGAGTAGGACGCCTTCGGGCGCAGGTTGTTCATGCGCATCAGGTTCCAGGCGATTTTCAGATCATGGCCGATCACCGCCCGATCCTGCTGCCATTTATAGCCGGCGTCCACGGACCAGTCCGCGAAAAAGCGCTCGTTGACGAAGGGACTCTCGGTCACGCTGGGGAAGCGGGCGACGATAGTGTCGAAGGTATCTTCCAGAAAGTCTGCGTATTCCGTCCTGCCGGTGGCCAGCCACAGGTTGATCAGATACGCCGGCGCGTGATCGCCGACGGAGTTCCAGTTCTTCTTGCTGCGATTATCGCCCAGAGACTCCGCATGAGGACTGAACGTGTTTGAGTCGATATGGGAAAAATAGCCGCCCTGAGCGCTCTGGTCCCGATAGCGATCTTCAAACAGAGCGAGCGTTTTCTCCACATCCTGCAGAATGGCGCTATCGCCGGTGATCCGGTAGGTCTGCACTGGCCCCGCCAGATCATAGATCTGCTCGTAACAGGGAATGGCGTTGTAATCGTCGGAAAAACGCGAGCCCGCAAAGGTTTCAACGCCGTTTTTGCCATTAACGTCCAACGCATGCAGCCAATAGAACTGCTCGCCCTTGTTCACCTGAAAGTTGGCGCGCAGGTACGCTGTTCCCTTCTGCGCCGCCTCCCAGTAGCGGTCCTCCCCCGTCATCAAGTACGCAGTGGCGAAACCGTATATCAGGCGCGATAAGGTAGCGGCTTCCTGAATGCCGTCACCCAGTTTATCCCCTTCCAGAGACAGGTTGGTGCGATAGCGCGTGTAATCGATGGGACCATCGCCAAACTCCGCCTGCAGATAAAAATCCGCCAGTTCACGGATCTGACGGCTCCACCAGTCGCTTTGTTCAAAGACGTATTGGTTATCCTGACTTGTGGGGAAAACCAGATGGGTCGCTTCCAGAGCATACTGACCGCCATCGGGATAAAACACGCCATAGGCGTATACGTAGCGGCCCTGGGTCAGCATGACGTCCAGCTTATCCGTGGCGTTCTTGAACTCCTCCCCGAGGTTGCGCACGAATTCCGCATAAGCGTTATCGCCGATTTTCACGGACAGCTCGTGGCCATTGCGGGTTTTCATGGCGAAGGTCTTATTCGTGCGGTCATATCCGGTCACGTAACCGGCGACCAGATCGGAAAAAGTAAATCCCGTGCGTTCCGCCATGGATGACGCAGAGACTACAGCGCTTGCCGCCTGCGGCTCATTCGCCGCCACGGCCAGGCTGGATGTGAATAGTAATGGAGAGAGTGAAGCAGTAACAACGCAGGCCAGTATCTTCTTCTTAAACATATTATTCTTTCGTTTTCTTTTCGTTTAACGTCAACAACTACCAATGTGCTATAAACAAAAATCCCTATCGCTCCATCTCCCTGGAAGCGCCTGAAAACTGCCTGTTTTCACCGGCTGAACCGGTCTGATCCCCCTGTCTGCGCACCCACGCAGGCGCTTGTTTGAAGATATGAATTGCTTACAACGCAGAAATAAGTCTGTGAGGACAACGCGCTCCACCACCGACCGGCGCAACGCGTCGCTTATGTATTTACTAATCCTGGTATTAACCAAGCATGGTAATAACCAAACCTGGAATTAACCGGTCTAAAGTCCCAGTGTCAGCGGGGCTATAGCCCTTTACGCGGATTGATTCTGGTACGCTCCAGCGCTGTAGTGCAGCTCGTAGGAATGCGAATAAATTTCCACGATGTTGCCGAACGGGTCTTCCATGTAGACCATTCTGTAGGGCTTTTCACCCGGAAAATATTCCCGGATCGGCATTCTTTGCTTGCCGCCTAGTTCGACGATGCGCTGCGCCAGCCCTTCCACATCCGGGTCCTGTACGCAGAAATGGAACACGCCAGTCTGATAGGGGTTGAACTCGTGGCGAGGCGTTTTATTTTGCGGGAATTCGAACAGTTCTATTCCGATGCTGTCGCTGGTGGACAGGTGGGCGATTTTGAAGGAGCCCCAGCCTTCGCCGAATACGTCGATGCACATGGCGCCAATCGCGGTGTCCTTTTCTTCCTTGACCTCCGTGACGTCCATGATGACGTACCAGCCCAGCGCCTGTTGATAAAACTCCAGGGCTTTGGCGATATCGGGAACGGATATCCCAATGTGGGAAAAGGCTCTTGGATATCTTTTTTCCATCTGTTGACCTCAATGTTTTGTTGCTCGCGCCCGCAGGCGCATTTCACATAGAAATGAGAAGCAGAAAAACAAGTCGGCCGAACTTTTTCTCTTGGCTATATCGCAGAGCGACTGCGATCTGGGAGCATCATAGGCAGGGCTAAGTGGCTGATCAAGTAGGCACTTTTTGGTAAGCACCCTCTCTTCCGCCTGCGGTTCCGACTTACAGAACAGGCATGATCGCCGTTAAACCCGCGACTCTGCTGACTTAAGTGGAGATGGGTGGGAGCGACTCTGTTTGCGCCGATTTTTTCAGATCGAACTGCGCGATGGCCCATTCATGCATCTGCTCCAGAATGGGAAAGATACTGTGACCACGCTCCGTCAACTCATACTCCACCTTGGGAGGCGCTTCCGGGAAAACTGTCTTCACGATGAGTCCATCTCGCTCCATTTCTTTGAGCTGCTGCGTCAGCATTTTCTGGCTCACTCCCGGCACGATTCGCTCCAGTTCCTTGAATCGCATTTTGCCCAAATGCAGGTGCCACAGTATCAGGCACTTCCATTTGCCGCCCACCGCCGCAAAGGCGATCTCCACCGGGCATCGATAGGGTTTGTCATTCCAGGTATACATGCGTCCCTCGGCGAACTCTCTCGGTAACCAAAATCCGAATGGTAATACAGGGTTAGCGCGATCACATCCTCCTAAGGCGGTCTCTTTTCAATCATTTTCTACTCCCCCTTGACCTATGTGTTACTCCCAGGTTTTACACTAAGCTTAAATTCATCGACGCAGACAATGGGAGATGCCGGAACATGACGGGTTTACAACTGAAAGTCAGCGAGATGGCGAAACGCAGCGGGGTCACCGCAGACACTGTGCGCTTCTATACCAAACAGGGTCTTTTGAAGCCCAGGCGCGATCTGGACAATGGTTACCAACTCTATGATCGGGACGACCTGCAAAAGCTGATCTTCGCCAAAAAGGCGCGGCAATTAGGGTTCAGCGTCAAAGAGATCAATCAAATCATGCTTCAGGCGGAGGATCATCACTCCCCCTGCCCGATGGTGCGACGCTTGTTTGAAGAGAAGTTCGCCGAAGTGGAACGCCAGATCGCCGAACTCACTCAGCTCAAAGTCCGTATGCAGGAGGCGATGAGCGCCTGGGAGCACATGCCTGACGGCGACCCCAACGGCCACACCATCTGCCGGCTGATCGAATATTGGGAACAAGAATCCAACGTATAAGACTAGGCTCTGATAACGGAGGCTGACATGAACCAGACACTATCGGAACAAGGCGCGCTTATCGCAATCCAAGGCGCCGGTTGCCAAAGCTGCGTGAAGAAAATCAAACACGCGCTGGCCCCTCTGACCGACACAGACAAGGTGTCGGTGGATCTGCAACAACAAACCGTCGCCATCGACGCCGCCGTGGATATTCCCGCCGCATTGGAGGCGATCCGCCAGTTAGGCTATCCGGCGGAGCTGAAAGAGAATCAACAGGATAAAGAGAACAAACGGAATAACGATGGCGCCGCTGACGACCATTGCGAGCTCAGCGCCGAGAAACCGGAAGCCTCACCGGAACAAAACGCTTCACCAGCGTCGACAGGTCAGGCTGGCGTCATCCAATTAAATATCACTGGCGCCAAGTGCGCCGCCTGCGTCAGTAAAATCGAGCAGGCGTTGCAGAACGTTCCCGGCGTCGCCAGCGCCTCCATGAACTTCGCCGATCGCACCGCTGCAGTGGAAGGCGATGCCGATACGGACGCATTGATTCAGGCGGTCGAGCAGGCCGGATACGGCGCCACCCCGGCGACGGATGACGCCGCTGATCAGGAAGCCAAGGAGAAGGCGGAGCAGGCCTACTACAAGCAGTTGCTGCAAAATATGTGGCTGGCCCTGGGCCTGGGCGCCCCCTTGATGGCCTGGGGGCTGTTAGGCGGGGAAATGATGGTGCAGGCGGGTCTCAGCCAGTTCGCCTGGTTGGCGGTCGGCCTGATCACCTTGGGAGTGATGGCGAAATCCGGCGGCCACTTCTACACCGGCGCCTGGAAAGCCTTCAAGAATCATTCGGCCAATATGGACACGCTGATCGCCACCGGCACCGGCGCCGCCTGGCTGTACTCCATGGCGGTGGCGGCTTTACCCCAGGCTGTGCCGGAAATGGCGCGGCATGTCTACTTTGAGGCCTCCGCCATGATCATTGGCTTGATCAACCTGGGTCTGGCGCTGGAAGTGCGCGCCCGCGGTAAAACCTCCCAGGCCATAAAACGACTGCTGGACTTGCAGCCCAAAACCGCCCGCGTCATTCGCGGCGGCGACGAGAAAGACATTCCCATTGAGAACGTCCGTAAAGGCGACCTCCTGCGCGTGCGCCCCGGAGAAAAAATCGCGGTGGACGGCGAGGTGCGCGACGGTAAAAGTCTGGTGGACGAGTCCATGCTGACCGGCGAACCGATTCCTGTGGAGAAAAAACAGGGGGACAAGGTGTCCGCCGGCGCGCTCAATAAAACCGGCTCCATGACCTATGTCGCGGTGAAAGTCGGCAAAGACACGGCGTTGGCGCAAATCATCGCCATGGTGAAAAAAGCTCAGAACGCTAAACCCCCGCTGGGACGACTGGCGGACAAAATTTCCGCCGTGTTCGTACCAGTGGTGCTGATCATCGCCGTCATCGCCGCCCTTGCCTGGTATAACTTCGGCCCCGATCCCCGGATCGCGCATATGCTGGTGGCGGCGACCACCGTGCTGATCATCGCCTGTCCCTGCGCTCTTGGGCTGGCGACGCCCATGTCGGTGATGGTTGGCGTCGGCAAGGCGGCGGAGGCTGGCGTACTGATCCGCAACGGCGGCGCCCTGCAGCAGGCGGGCGAGCTGGCTACTCTGGTGCTGGATAAAACCGGCACTATCACCGAGGGCAAGCCTTCCGTGCTGGAGATTCAGGCGGTCGACGGACGCGATAAAACTGAACTATTGCGTCTCGCCGCCAGTCTGGAGAAGGCCTCCGAGCACCCTCTGGGCATGGCGATTGTGGAATCCGCTCGCGAACAGTCCCTGACCTTGAGCGATCCCGTCGACTTCCATAGCGAATCCGGTCAAGGCGTGACCGGAGTGATTGATGGCGTCACCGTGCTGCTTGGCAATCGCCGCTGGATGGAGACCAATCACATTGACGCCAGCCCGCTCAAGGAAGCGGCGGATAAACTGGCGGAACAGGCCGCCACACCGCTGTTTATGGCGACCGATGGCGCGCTGGCCGGGGTCATCGCTGTGGCGGACAAGATCAAATCCGACTCCCGCGACGCCATCGCCCGTCTGCGCGAACGCGGCCTGCGCGTCATCATGCTGACCGGCGATGTGAAACGCTCCGCCGAGGCTATCGCCAAACAGGTAGGCGTAGATGAAGTTATCGCCGAAGTGTTGCCGGAAGATAAAGCGCGCGTGATTCGCGACCTGCGCCATAAAGCCGCGCAGGGTGAACTGGTGGGCATGGTGGGCGACGGCGTCAACGATGCTCCGGCGCTGGCTGAAGCGGACGTGGGCTTCGCTATCGGCACCGGTACAGACGTGGCGATTGAAAGCGCCGACATCACCCTGATGCGCGGCTCCCTGCATGGTCTCGCCGACGCCATTGAGGTTTCCCGCGCCACCGTGCGCAATATCAAACAGAACCTGTTCGGCGCTTTTATCTATAACGCGCTGGGGATTCCTGTGGCGGCCGGATTGCTGTATCCCCTGCTCGGCGTGCTGATGAGCCCGGTGCTGGCCGGAGCCGCCATGTCCATGTCGTCGGTCACGGTGGTCAGCAACGCCAATCGCCTGCGCCTGTTCAAAAGCAGCGCCGCCAACGCGCAGCATCAACAAGAGGAGAAAGCGGCATGAGTATTCTGGTCAATCTGCTAGGTCTGGGCGCTATCGCTTTTGTGATTTATTGGTTCTGGTTGTGGCGGCCGCAAAACGCCGCGCGCAGCGCTGGCGGCGCCATCGAAATCACGGTGGCGGACGGCGTGTACAGTCCCAGTCATATCGAAATACCCACTGGGGAAAGCGCCACCTTGCGCTTCCTGCGCAAAGACCCCAGCCCCTGCGCCGCCATGGTGATTTTCGACGGCCTGAATATCAGCGAGGAGTTGCCGGTTGGCCACGCCAAGGACATCCGCATTCAGGCGCAGGAAAAAGGCGTCTATAAATTTAACTGTCAGATGAACATGTACCAGGGATCGCTGAAAGTTGTCTGATCGCCAGCGATGAATAGCATGAGCCACAAGGAGCCAATCATGATCTCAAATATCTCAACCTTGCCGCGCCGCCTCAGCGGCGTCCTGCTCGCGCTGAGCGCTGGATTCGCCGGCGCGCAACAGGCCGCAGCGGAAGAAATGACCGTCTACAAGTCGCCCACCTGCGGGTGCTGCAAAGTATGGGTCGATCACGTCAAAGCCGCCGGGTTCGACGTCACTGTGCATGAAACCCGCGATGTGTCGCCAGTGAAGCAGCAGGCGGGATTGGCGCCGCAGCTCGCTTCCTGTCACACCGCATTCGTCAATGGTTATCTGATCGAGGGCCACGTGCCAGCGGCGGATATTCAGCGTTTATTGCAGGAAAAACCTGACGCCCTGGGCCTCAGCGTTCCAGGAATGCCCGCCGGGGAAAATGTGCCCGGCATGGAGGTTCCCGGCGTCAAAGCCAAGTTTGACGTATTGCTGGTGAGCAAGGACGGCGGAGCCGTTCCCTACAGTCACTACGAATAAGCCGCGTCACTCGCCAACGGGGTGATAATACAGCCGCACGGTATCGCTGCGGCTGGCGATGATGCGCCCGCCGTCAAAGGGCTGCGCGGGCGTGGAAATACGTTCGCGCAACAGCGACAAATCAAACTCGCAGGACTGCAACTCGCCGTTGCGCATGTCCACTTCCGGGGAGCCAAACGTCAGCGCATCCACCACCGCGCCGACCAGACGCGCGCTCATATCGGCGAGGAAGCCGCTTTCTGCGCCGTCCTGTGAAGCGATGATGTCCCCTACTTTGATTTCCGCGTACCCTTCCGCCGCGCCGGCGCCGTCTTCCCGTCCCAATACTTCAGAGCGGGTGTAATACTGCCGGCGGCCGTTGCTATAGTCGCAGCGTCCGCGCACGGTGTAACGGATCTGATCGTCTTCGCCCAGAGGCGCCCACTGCAACGCGATACGGTCGCTACGCGAGGCGTATTCCATCTGCGCGGCGGGTGAAGCCAAATGAATCGCGGGAGGGAATTCGATAGAAGTGGTCAGACCCACCAATTCGCCGGGTCTGGCGCTGACATCAGGCAGGCCGGAGGTGAACCAGCTTTTGTCCTGCGCCGCGGCCACATCGTATTCCACGCTGAAATAAACGGTGTCGAATTCGGACGCCACATCCAGGAGACCCTGGTAGTCGCCGCTGAGGTTTTCCAGCGCATTCAGGCGCACCTTGTCGATGTCGCTCTCGGCGACAATCACATCGCCGCCCACCAAGGGCTGCCGTACGCTATCCTTGAAAATCACCGCGCCTACCTGCGCCTGCGCGCCGGAAGCGGGTAAGTTCGCCTGCACCAGCGCCGCGATTCCTTTTTCCGGAATCTTCGGCGGCTGCGCGGTTGATTCATCGCCTCCGCAACCATACATCATAGATATGGCCGCGACGATGACAGCTCCGCGTAGTATCCCTGAACTCATAGCCTTGCCTGTTGTTAGCGGAGTATCCATCAGTTAATGATGGTATGAATTCCGTCAGGGGCAAGCCGAAAAGCGCCCGACGGCGATAAACGCCACATCATATCATGGGAGTATTCATGCTGAAAAAGTTACAGGCGATCTTTCAGGAACTGGCCGCTGACGCGCGCATGCCGATCAAGCAACCGGCGTTGGAGCGGGTCACCGCGGCCCTGTTGATACAACTGGCCAGAGTCGACCAGCACGTGGATAACGCGGAACTGCAGGTGGTGGAAAAGTATGTGCGGCAGGCCTTCAATGTGGACGGCGCCGAGTTGACCGAGCTGATGGAAGCCGCCGCCAAAGAAGCCGAGAGCGCCACCTCTTTGTATGAGTTCACCTCGCACATCAACGAAATCTGCTCGCCCCAGGATAAATACAGCATCATTCTTAACTTGTGGCGCGTGGCTTTCGCTGATGGCCAGTTGGACAAGTACGAAGAGCATTTTGTTCGACGGGCGGCGGAACTGATCTATGTGCCCCATGCGGAGTTCATTCGCGCTAAACTGGAGGCGCAAGAACAAGCCTGAGCCGCATGGGAGGGGAAATAATGACCCAACCTAAACTGACGGTTTACTACGACGGCGCCTGTCCCCGCTGCGTCCGCGACCGTCGCAATTATGAAAAGCTGGCGGGGGACCGCGCCGCCGATGTGTGTTGGCTGGACATCACCGGCCGCGATGACGACCTGCGCCGCGAAGGCATCGATCCCCACGCCGCCTTGACAGAGCTGCACGTACGCGATGAAAACGGCGATGTTCATCGGGAACTGGACGCCTATATCCTGCTTATGCGTCGCACTCTGCTGCTGCGTCCCCTGGCCTGGCTGTTGAGCCTGCCTGGTTTGAAGAGCTGGTTGTCCCGCTGGTATCACCGCAGTGTCATGCAACGCCTGCAGAAAAGCGGACGTGTTTAAAGTTCGGCTTTAGCGATGACGCTCAGACGGATTCCTGCGGCCAGACAATACGCTGATACAACGCCAGCAACCTGCGCCCTTTTTCTGGATTGATTCCCGCCATATACGCAATGCGCCCCCTCAAGTGCGCCGCCCAGTCCTCGTGGCTCTGGCGATTCTGTCCAACGGGACCGAAACGCACGCAGTTATGCAGCACCGCTTTCAGTGCATCGTAGTCCTTGCGCGGAATATTGGCCTTGGCGTTCACCACCACGCCTCCCACCTGCTGACGCGCGCCCTGCCCGATCACCGCGCTTTTGCGCGTGTTCAAAACAAAGCCTTCGTCCAATGCGATAGCGCCGACCAAAGCTTGTAAGCGCTCTATCGCGCCGGGACTCATCGTCGGCCCCGATAAAACGAAATCATCGGCGTATCGACTGTAACGCCGCCCCATCCTGTCAGCCAGCGCACTCAGGCGCCGATCCAGATGAGCGGCGGCGAGGTTGGCGAGCGCCGGTGAGGTAGGCGCGCCCTGAGGCAAGTGCGCGCGACGAAATAGTTCATCGCCGCGTTCAAGATGACGCGCCGCCGGATGGCGAAGTATCTCGTTGGGCGTGACATGAGAGCACAGCTTACTGAGCAGGCGAGCGACCTGATGACCATATCCAAGACGCCGGAACGCGCGATAAATCTGCGCATAAGTCACCGACGGAAAGAAGTCCTTGAGGTCAAACTTAAGCAACAATGGCTGTCCGATATGGACGCGGGCGTGAGTCAGGCTGGAGCGCTCTGCACGAAAACCATGAACAGCGTCGTGCAGAGGAAGCGGAGCGAGAATCTCCTGATGAATACGCCGCTGCACTGTCTTCAACCAGGATTTAGGGGCTTCCAGCAATCTGGCGCCGCCACGGGGTTTATCCAGCCAGCGATAACAGTAATGTCCCAATCTGGATGACGCCCTACCCGGTTCCCCACGGGCCTGCGTCAGCCAGTTCAGGTCCTCCGGGGTCAAATGCAGCCAGTCCAGCAGGTCGCCAGCGCAACGCAACGCCGGCAATCCCCATTGCGCCGCCGGAGAGTCTGGCGGCAGTTCCTGAGGCGACGGCAAAAATATATGTCGCACCTGGACCGGGTCGGAAGATAAGGCAAGCCCTCGCTGAAAGCCCCGGTCAGCCAGAATGGCTTCAGTCAGAGTATGGGCGGAGGTGGTTTCCCAGGCCCGATGGAACCGCGCCCGCATTCGGCGCGTCAACGGCGAAAGCCAGTCAGGGTGTTGCGCCAGGGACAGAGCGGCGCGTTGATTCATTTCCCGCGTTATCGGCGGGCCGGATTGGTATGCGTCGGCAAGGCGGGCGGCCAACCAGCGGTCATATCTCATCGCCAAAAAATCCCTGGAGAGTATTGGGCGCTAAAAAGGGAAAGGGGACGACGCTCCAACCCTCCTCCCGTGGTCGATACCGTTCTACGCCTTGGCGTAGGGCGGTATCGACGGCGATATGTTCAGTCAACATGTAACCCCGGGGTAGCCCCGGAGCAACGGATCAGGCCCGGTCGCGCCGGTTTCGGATCACGCTCGCTTGAAGCGTCGTCGCAGAGCAAGGTAGAGGACAACAAACGCCCTTGTCAACGCTGGAAGCGCGACGCTAGGGGGATCAACGCACCCGTGGCGAGTCCTCGTAACCTTGATACCAGAGTCCTTCGCGATGCAGAGGGGTTCTTTCAGGCAGGATAGGGTTGGTCAGCATGTACACTTCGCGGTGCGCCAACTTGGCTTTATTCAGCAGTTCGCCATGATAGTAGAAAAACATATCGTCGAAGGAGCCGTCCGCCAAGGCGCGCAGCAGACCTTCTTCGATCAGCGCCTCCAGTTCCTTGTTATCCGGAGCGACGAAGTAGTAAAAGGCGGTGGGATAGCGCAGTAGCTTGGTCTGTTCAATGGCCAGCCCCATTTCCCGATGGTTCTCCAGCTCCGCCCAGATTTCCACAATGGAGCGGGGAAACAGATCCACGCGGCGGCGCGCCAGCATATCGAAGATGGTTTCGTAGTTGGGCGTGCCCAGCACTTTGTAGCCGTTCATCTGCAGGATTTTGGCGTCCGGCCAGTCGTGGCCCTGCACCATCAAAAACTGTTTCATGTCCTGCGCGGTCATGGGGCGGCTGAGGCGCTCCACGTCGCTTTCATTGATCAGAAAGATGCGCCAGCCGATCAGGCCTTTGTAGATGGGGATGCGCACCGGCAGCAATTCCTTTTCGCGCTCGTCGGAAGTCATACTCCAGACCACATCCAGATTAGAGCCGGAACGCAACAGTTGCAGGGCGCGCCCCTGATTCATCAACTGATCGGTGGGAACCAGACTGTAGTCGACTTTCATTTTCTGAAAGGCGAGCTCAAGCAGCTTCAGCGGATACTCGGTCCGCTTATCCACATCCGCCTCAGGTCGCGGATATCGCACCACTATGGTTTCCGCTGCAACCGCGAGCGTCATCAACAGTAACGCGGACGCCACCGCCCAACGTAATGTACGCACAAACTTTTCCCCGTCCGGCTAGACTAAAAATCCCCATAGTTAAGCATAGACAAAAGAGGAAGGCATCACACGCAGACGTCAGGTTCTCCAACTGGTTCGCATTCCCGACGATATAACCAGATAGCGGCGCCCAATACGCCGGTCAGCACCAGCATGGAGCCCAGCACGACCCCATCCCAGCCCATGGCGCTCCAGAACGGATGCAGATAAAAACCGCCGCTGCTGGCCCCAAGATAATAAAACACCAGATACAGAGAAGATGCGCTGGCTTTGGCCCCGCGGGCGCTGCGATTGACCAGGCTACTGGCGGAGGAATGCGCCAGGAAAAAACCGAAGCTGTTAATCAGCAGTCCCGCAATAATCGTGGGCAGCGTTTGCGCCAAAGTCAGCAGTGTTCCGCTCATCAGAATGGCTACGCCCAGGGCGATGCACAGGGGCTGAGGGACTTTTAAGGCAATCTTGCCGGATAGGGACGATCCCACCGTGCCGGCCAGATAGGTCAGAAACAGCAGCCCCAGATACTGAGCGGACAGGTTAAACGGGGCGTCTTCCAGCACGAAAATGATATAGCTGTACTGGTTGATGAAGATGAAGAAATTCAGGCCGCCGATCAGGTAGCAGGTGAGCAATATCGGGTTACGCAGGTGGCCACCCAGGTCCGCCAGCATCTGCCGCGGCCGCAGAGGTTTACGGGTGAAGCCGCGAGAATTGGGCAACATCAGAGCGAACACGATCAGGCAAAGAACACTGACGATGGTCATCGCCACAAAGGCGGATCGCCAGGAAAACGCTTCTCCCACAAAACCGCCTATCAGGCGTCCGCCAATACCGCCCAGACTATTGCCGCCAATATACAACCCCACGGCGAACAGCAGCGCCTTGGGCGAGAACTCGTCCCCCATGTAGGCGATGGCCACCGCTGGAAGTCCGCCGAGGAAAAAGCCCTGTGCGGCGCGTAGCGCAACCAGGGCGGAATAGGATTCAACCTGCGTCAGCAACAAGGTGCACGCTGTAGCGCCGACCAGTGAAATGAGCATGATGGGCTTGCGGCCAACAGCGTCGGAAAGCGGCCCGTATATGAGCAGCGACAAACCCAGCATCAGAGTGGTGATGGTGAAGCTGCCGTTGGCTTCCAACACGGTCAGGTCGAAAGCGTCGGCGATCATCGGCAGCAGTGGCTGGGTGATGTAGACGTTGGCGAACGTCATAAAGGAGCCGATACACAGCGCCAACGTCGCCAACCAGAATTGTCTGCCGCCCGATTCGATCATTACTACTGCCCCTCAACCGCCTTTCCTGAAATGAAGCTGGATGCAGGATCACTATAGAGCTACAGTTATCATCAATAAAATATATGCTGCTTATACAGTTAATAACGATTACTTATGGATATTAAAAGCCTGCGTTACTTTTACGAGGTCGCCCGCCTCGGCAGTTTCACCCGCGCCGCCGAATCCCTCGGAGTCGCGCAACCGGCGGTCAGTATGGCGTTGCGCAAACTGGAGACGGAGCTGACATTAACGCTGCTGCACCGTAACGACCGTCGCATTTCTCTTACTGACGAGGGCGCGATTCTGTATCGCCATGCGGAAAAGATACTGAGAGCCGCAGACGACGCCGCGCTGGAGATGAGTGAGTTGAAAGGCCTGACCCGCGGCGAGGTGCGCGTGGGAGTGCCCAGTATGTTGGGGTCTTTTTACTTCCCGCCTATTCTGATGGCTTTTCGCCATCGTTATCCCACCCTGAATCTGTCGGTCATCGAAGGCGGCACCTGGCGTTTGCAGCAAATGCTGGAGCAAGGAGAACTGGACCTGGGCGTCATCGTGGCGGAATTTGTGCCGGAGGAGTTGGAAGCTCGCTCTTTTCTAAGAGAGCAAATGCTGGTGACCGTGTCCCAGGAACACCCGTTCGCCAAACAGCAAAGCGTTACGCCGGAGCAGTTTTTCCAGGAGGAACTGGTGATGTTCAAGGAAGGCTATTTTCACCGCAAAGTGGTCGACAGACTCGCCAAAGCCGCTGGCGTCACCCCCAACATCGGTTTCGAAACCAACCTGCTTCCACTGATCAAATCCATCATCAAACAAGGCTTCGGCATCTCCACCCTGCTGGGAATGGTAGTGGAGGAAAACGAAAGCCTCGTCACCATCCCCTTCGATACCCCCATCTGGCTCGACCTCAGCATCGCCTGGCGCCGCAACGGCTACCTCTCCCGAGCAAACCAAGCCTTTGTGGAGTTTTTGTTGGAGCATAGTGGGCGTTGAGGGGGAAAGTAGCGCCCCTTAAAACGAAGTTATTATATATGCACCTTTCAACGGCCTAAGTTCCTCACAGACTGGACTTTTAGCGTCGTTTTAGACAGTAAAATTGACCAGAAAAACTTATGCCATTAGGCTGATTCAGCGTCTGCCTCGACTTGGCTACTATACAGGCAGTTTTACCTTCCTGAGACACTCTAAATAAGGAGATTTACCCTTGAACGCCCCCGCAAAGAGACCCAAGCCTTCAATCAGTCAGAACAGCCTCACTAATTTCGGCTTTAAACGTGCTTTTGGTAATGCCGCATCTGGTTATATCTTGATGTTTGATGGCGTTGGCAATGAATCGGGCCGCAAAATTTATGTGCCCGGCGGTTCGTTGGGAATGCACTTCGCCAAGCTGGTGAAGATGCAGGGCAGTCATACTGAACAACTGATCCTATCCAGGCTTTCGCGCTTGAGATCTTGCGCAGGCGGTTTTCAATCCTATTCGAATAAACGTGATGCATTTGAGCATGTAGACATCGTTGAAAACCTCAGAATCAGCTACATCATTCGGCAAGACACGGTTGGCGGATTAGGCCCTGGAATTTATATCACTGATATTGAGTTTGTGAATCATGCTGAGGGACATGCGCCTGGTTTGTACCATGTAATTAAAGCGGACCCAGAGTGGCTGCCTGCAACAAATACTGGAGCCTCAGTTACAACTGAATATGCTGCAATTAATGGTATGGCAGAGAATATGCAGTATGCTGCGTCTAAAACCATGCCAAATATAATTGCTGGTGGTTATAGTGATGGTCAGACGACTATAGAAGAGAAAGGCTATACCCTCGCTTACAACCCAAGGCCGCTATACACGCGTGGAACAGAATGGACGACTCCAGAGGAAAAAATTACATCGGCGGACTTTACTGCTCAGCTAGTTGCAAAAGCCCTGTATGACTCCCAGGTAGCTGGTAAGGAAGTAAAATGGAGTATACACGGTGATGGTGCAGAGCTAATGCTTAATGCTCTTAATAAGCTTCCCCGTCACTTTAAGCTGGACATGCACACTCTGTATTTTGGAGCCCCATCAAAAGCTATACTGGGAGTTCTTGATCACATTAAAATAAAAGAGCTGAAATTGGCGAAAGAGCTTATCAAAAATCAGTCGGATGACTTCCGAGACACATTTGCGAGAACTCAACTGTTATTCCAAGTGGCCGAGCGTGTCAAGGGTTTAGGACCAGAATACAAGCTCTACTCTGTTAAGTTGAGAGGAGATGCACGCAAATCCCGAAACACGGCAATTACCCAGGGATGGATGGCTCTTGCTACGGGCTTATCCATGGGAGGAATTATTGCAGCTATTACAGCAGATATTCCTGTTTATGCAGCAATTGCCGCAGGAGTCGGCGGTGCTGGCGGCATATGTAACACTATATTTCGTATATATAAAAATGCCGAGCTAATTAGAAATCTATTCGCAACCCATACAATGAACCCTGAAATCAACCCGCATATGAATCCGCATATGAGCAGCAGCGATTTCAACACTATGATTGAGGCTAAATACGAAGGGCTCGGAAAATCCTTTATTGGCGTAATGAAAGAACTTGGGAGACGTTCTTGATGCACTGGCTCAATAAGCTAAAGGCATCAAAAAAGAACCCTCTAGGGCCGGACTTTTCAAGCGCGCCTATGGTTAAGTTCAGTCTATCTGGCAAAGAGTTAAGTTTTCTGTGTCCACGCCACGAGATGAGTGGCCCTTTCAATAAATTCTCAGATGCAATAATAAATATATATGATGACAATATATATAGCAGATGGAAAAAGAGTAAAACTGGGATGTCATTAGACCTAATAGATACCGGCTGGAAGTTTTGGGACAGACCATTTGGAGAGGGGGCAATAGGTTACGTAACACTGGATGCCAGGTTACAACGCCGGGACCCTCATTACCGAGTAATTGATTCACTTTTAAATCCAGATGATATGAAGTGCTGGATTATTACATACACCAATAATATATGGGGATATGTTAATAGGGAGTTAGCGGCTAACCCAGAGAGACAAGCAAGACCAGTCGATTCGGAAAGAGATTTTTGGCGTTATCCAAAAACATATGAAGAAATCAGTACGACGAATATAAATGGTATAGACTGGTTTAGTTATATAGTAGACAAGCCTTATGAAGCAAAACGTCGTTTATGGCATACGCCAATTTCAGAAGACCACGAAGTTGCATTCTCTTTTAATGCGTCAGCCCTAGGGCGCAACTATTATAATGATGATCATGATCTAGATGGCGCAGTAGAGCGAACAGTCCATGAGTTTATGGAAAACGTTCATATTAAGCTCGGCTAGCCCTCTTCCTCCCGCATAGCGCTCACAAGCGCTATGCGTCTATCACTACACCGACGATTACATTTTTAACAGAATGGTTAAAGCTAATTACGAATATCTAGGACTACCCACTGTCAATGTAATAAAGGATCTAGGGAGACGCTAATGCGATGGCTTAAAAGGCTAAAAGCGTCAAAAATGAATCCACTAGGTCCGGACTTTTCGTCGGCTCCATGGGTTGAATTTAACCTTTCAGGCAAAAAGCTAAGGTTTCTATGCCCAGCTCACGAAATGAGTGGGCCTTATAAAAAACAGTCTGGTTTAGTAGATCTTTACCAAGATGATCTTTACAGAAAATGGACTAAGAATAATACAGGGATGTCTCTAAGCCTTATTAGTACGGGCTGGAAGTTTTGGGACAGACCCATGGGAGAAGGCGCGCTAGCTTATCTTAATTTTGAAGTTAGGCTGAATCGCCGGGATCCTCATTATAGAGAGATTGACTCTCTATTAAACCCAGAGGAAATGGTGCAATGGCTACTCACATACAACAAAAATATGTGGGGAGAGTTTAATAAGGGACTACTGGCGCACCCTGAAAGACAAGCCATGCCTGTAGATCCTGAGCGAGACTTTTGGCGATATCCGAAAGCAGAAAATGATATAAAAAGAGTCTGCGTGAATGGGGTTAACTGGTTTTCTTACGTTGTAGATATGCCAAATAGAGCAAGAGAGCGTGTTTGGCACACTGCGATCACTGAAGACCATGAGTTGGCTTTTGATTTTGACCCGCAGCCTTTAGGAAGAGACTACTACTCAAATGAGCATGACTTAGATAACGCAATAGAACGTACTATCAATGAGTTTATAGAAAACGTTCATATTAAGCTCGACTAGCCCTCATCCTCCTGCATAGCGCTGACAAGCGCTATGCGCCTCACTTCTAAACCTTCCTCTATATTTTGCACGTCTGTAGGTTAGAAAATTTCGGCTCACATACTCGAACTTTCACTACAACCATCCTCCACATACCAATCCGTAAAATTTCGTTAACGCACGCACGCGCCGGGGTGCGGTGGACTATACTGAGAGTGAAGGCGTAGGCCCGCCGGGGAGTAGTAATACGGCGCAGATCTATGACAGTCCTTGTCGTCGTCACAATCAGCAACAGCACTTGCGTTCGGTTCAAAGATGGGCGTGTTTTCGCATATTCATCTCCCTGATTCCGAATCCGACTTAATAGCCCACAATAGGACACAATAGAACATAACTTACTGATTTATAATAGCCAAACCACTCCTTACACATCCTTACAGCTCGTTGCTGTGGACACAATGCGGACACTTAAAGCGTAGCAAGAGGGTTTTTGGATACTGCATCAGCCAAGTGGGCCGGAGCCAGTTTTGCGTAGCGAATTGTCATATCCAATGACGCGTGCCCCAAAATATATTTTAACTTCAGGATATTCCCATCATTGATCATATAGTGGGAAGCAAAAGTGTGTCGTAGGATGTGTGTTAGCTGACCGTGTGGGAGGGTTAATCCAGCTCTCTTTACTGCTCGCTCAAATGCTTCTTCTGATCCCGCTCCTCTAAACAAGCGCCCTCTTTCTGCACGTCCTGACAGTATCTCAACCGCCAATTCTTCCGAAATTGGAACTGCTCTTGATTTACTGTTTTTAGTGCCAACAAAGTGAACTTTGTTATGTCTGATTTGCTCCGCATTCAGTTTCTCAGCTTCCCCCCAACGGGCCCCTGTTGCCAAACAAATTTTCGACATGGCCAATACATTGGGATTTCTTGATTTCTTCAGGGCTTCTAGTAACGCCCTTATTTGGTCATTTTCCAGATAGGTTAAATCACGTTCGTCTATCCGAAGTTTTGAGACACCTTTAAGGGGGTTCTCAAGCTTCCAGTTACCGAACTTGATCAGTTTGTTAAAAACGGCCGATAAGTACATGTGATCATGGTTTACCGTGTTTGCTGAAACCAGCCTATTGCTGTTTTTAACTTTCTGCGTAAGTCGCCATCGCCTGTATTCTAAAAAGTCCTCGGCTGTAAACTCTTTGGCTATAGGGTTATTTAACTTCTCGCACAAAATTTTCAATGCGTGCAGCCGGTTATCTGCATCTTTAAGTGTATGGCCATGCAGATCATGCCAAGTTTTAACAAGATCAGATAATCTTCGCTTGTCCTTGGTTGGCGCCTTCCATTCACCAGAATAGGCTTTTGACTTTTGCTCGGCTTCCCACTGCTTCGCCTGCTGGAGCTTAGGAAATGTTTTTCTTACTCTTTTCCCTCCACGCCCTTCAGGCCTTATATCAACCTGCCATCCCGTTGCAACTTTCTTAAAAGCCATTACTTAATTTTTTCCTCCAACATATACCCTTCAGGAACCTGCCCTGCTTCTATTTTCGCTGCGATCAATCTACAGAGCTTTGCCTCACTGTTTTGCAAAGCGCTTAACGAGATATCACTTTCGCAAGCAACCCAATGCAGCATTTCTGGAATCAGCAATCCAACTTGAGCGAACTCATCCTCAGCCATTCTTGCTTTTTGCTGCTCAATATTTTTGAGCCGGAAATAGTCAATACCAAGCAGTTCGGCAAATTCACGCTGAGTTAATCCAATCAATTCTCTTAGTCCCTGGAGCCGATCACCCGCCTTCATTTTCATAGCTTTGCCTTCTCAAAATTTGATCATAAGTTGGCCTTCCAGTGATCTCGTTAATAGGCCACGTTAGAGCACATTATTACACCTTGCTGCATACATAGTGAATGTTACGTAAGAATTTTTACGCCTTCAGGAGTAACTATGAGCACCCGCAACCCAAATAGAGCACTATTTACTCTTTTAGGATCTAATACTACTTGACTGACGAGACGCAAGGAGTAAATAATACTCTGGAACACGTAAGACCAAGTTACAACATGATTAAATGGAGAGTTGTACTAATGAGTGAGGCTGTTGTGGTTTTAACGCCAGTGATGACTCAGGAGAATTTTGCAAAGCATTCTGGATTGAGGGTTGACCAGGTAAGAGGACAAGTTGACAGAGGGAATATACCAACCATGCATATTGGTAGGCTTCACCTCATTAACATCGCCCAGCTGACACTGGAATGCGTAAAAGCAAGCGAAAGCCAAGGGTAACTGGGGCTAAGGACGACTAATGCAAATTTTCGATAACAGAAACGAAATAGCGGAGGCGCTGGCCAGCGATGGCCAGTTCGCTTTCAAGCGTGTAGGGGAATACCTACAGCAGGGCAAGTGCCCAAACTGTGGAAAGAAAGAGCTTTTCGTCAGCATGAAGGAGCCCTGGCGCGTCAGCTGCAATCGCTTAAAGCATTGCGGCTATAGCGAGACAACCCGGGAGATATACCCGGAGCTTTTCAATAACTACTCCGAACGCTTCCCCACTACGGAGGCAAACCCGAACGCCACGGCGGACGCCTACCTGGCGCACAATCGCCGTTTCCCCCTTAGTGAAATGGTGGGCTGGTACGAGCAAGGTAGTTACAAGCTGCCCAAGTCTCAGGAGTGGTGTAATACGGTCCGTTTCTATCTGAACAGCGACCGGACCCTTTATTGGGAACGATTGATCGACAAGCAGAAGGACGACGGCCAGCGCATCAACTTCAGCGGCAAACGCCATAACGTCAATGGTCGTTGGGTGTTGGTTGATCCGGTCAAGGGCAAGTGGTGGATGCCTCCGACCCAGGAGCTTAAACAAGGCGATCGCGTTTATATCGTGGAGGGGATCTTTCACGCCTTGGCGCTGCACTTCTCCGAGCGTAAAGCGGTGGCGATCCTGGCCGCCGGTTATTACCCAAGCGAGGCGATAAAACCCTATCTAGGGAAAAAAATAACCTGGGTGCTGGCGCTGGATGATGACGCAGCGGGCCGTAAGAGCATGAAATCCCATTACACCAAGCTCCAGATGGCGGGTGAAAAAGTCGAGATATCTCTAACCGGGACCAGCAAGGACTGGGACGACCTTTACCGCCTGGACATGATCCACAATACGTTTCTGGAGGAAGCGCAATACCGGGGGAAAATGTTCACGGCGCAAAGCGTGATGTGGAAGGCGTACGCGTACTATTTGTGGAAGCGTCATTCTCACTTCGTTATCGACTTTGAGAACCGGCTGTATTCGGTTTCAGTGGACTTACATAAGCTGTCCGAAGCACTGGAAGGCGCAGCATTGACGCTAGGTAAAGGCTATGACTCCTTTAGTCAGCACTGCACGGCGTTCCCCATCAGTAACTTTGTGCCAGAGCTGCTTTATGCGGAGCGGGACGACATCCTGGACGAAAAATTCTATGTGTTCCGGGTGCAGTACAGCAGCAATAACGCGGATGCGTTAATCCAGTTGGACGGGAGCAACATCGACACGCCGTCTAGCTTTCATAAGGCGATGATCACCAAAGGCTATGGCGCGTTTTCCGGTAGCTCCAAAGACATGGCCATGCTGCATGAGCAGTGGTTAAACCGTAAGGTCAAAGAGATTCAATCCATTCCTTATGTGGGTTATCACGCCGACAGCCAGGCCTACATCTACCAGACCTTTGCTTTCAGCAAAGGCAAACAACTGGAACTGAATGCGGAGGGGTATTTTGAACTGGAACGGAGCGGCATCAAAACCAGCTTTAAGGGCTTTCGGGTGCAGCCTGGAGAGTTTAACCCGGAGTGGATCGACAACTTTATAACGACCTTTTCCTGGCAAGGTTTAACGGCGCTGGCCTTCTGGCTGGGCTCGTTGTTCGTTCAGCAGATCCGGGCGAAGCACAAGAGCTTCCCCTTTCTTGAATTAACGGGCGATCCGGGCGCCGGTAAATCCACGCTGATTGAGTTTCTTTGGAAGCTCTTGGGGCGCGACGACTACGAAGGATTCGACGCCATGAAGTCAACGGCCGCCGGACGCCGGCGCGCATTCACGCAAAGCTCTAACATGCCGCTGGTGTTGATCGAATCCGACCGGGGCGACGAGCCGGACGTGAAAAAGAAACAGTTTGATTTTGACGAGTTTAAACCCTTCTTTAACGGGCGCGCGGTTGGAACGTTGGGCGTCGCCAAGCGCGGCAACGACACGGAAGAACCGCTCTTTTTAGGCGGCCTGGTGTTTGCGCAAAATGCCGAGGTGGACGGATCGCCGCCCTTGCTGCAACGGATTGTCCATTGCCACTGTACGACGGAACACCACACATCTGGCACGCGAAAGCTGGCGCAGTGGTTCGAACGGCAAAGCGTCGACCAGATGGCGGGCTTTCTGCGTAAGGCGCTGGAGAATGAAACGCAGATCCTAAACACGTTCTTCAACGAGTTTAATCACTATGAGGAAGTCTTCACCAGCCGCGGGGAAATTAAAACCAGCCTGCTGCGTTTGGTGAAAAACCACGCCCAGTTAATGGCGGCTGCAAAAGCGTTGCGACATATCTTCCCAACCCTTAATGAAAGCGCTTTCAGTGGTTTGAGCGATTATCTGTATGGACGGGCTCTCAGTCGCCAGGAGCGCCTGGCGGACGACCATCCGGCGGTGGCGGAGTTCTGGGATTCATACGAGTACCTGAACCAGCAACCGGACCCGCAGGCGTACCACCAAAGCGCTTTGGTGGAGATGCTTAACCACCTAGTCGGAACGGGCGAGATCGCTATCAACCTAAACCATTTTGATGAGATGTGCCGCAACCATGGCCAGCGATCCCTGGACCTTAAAACATTGAAAAAGCTGTTGCCGAATAGCCGGCGTTACAAGTACTCAGACACCCGAAAAGTGAAAAGCAAATTGCTCGGAAAGACCATTCATTGTTGGGTTTTTAAGCGCTAACTAAATATGTAAATACGTGCGCCTATGTGCGCGTTAAGCATGGGAAGCCCGTTTTTTCAGGGGGGTGTCGGGAATTGGTAACTTTGGTAACCATTATTAAAAAAGTACTAAATTTATTAATTAATACAATGACTTATAGAGAAACTAAAAAGGTAACTTTTAGGTAACTTTTTAGTAACCGAGGTTACCTTTTGAGGCTCTGAAAAGTTACTCGCAGGTTCCCTTTTTCAAAAATGGAAAATCGTTATAAATCAACGTGGTAACTTTTTAGGTTACCTTCTGGTTACCTTTTAGTTACCAAATCGTGGAGGCAGAAAAATACTTTAAAAACATAGTTTTAAATTACTTTTTCGGAACTTGGTTACCAAAGTTACCAATTCCCGACACCCCCCACCCAATTATCGGGGGAGATTCAGGCCCGGGGCTGACCCGGAATCAATGTAAAGGAGTTAACACCATGATGAATAAAGGGGCGATTGCGCCCACTTTAGAGGCCCCCTTATGCCCAATGGAAACCTGGGCGGCGGGGATCTGCAACGGCCTGGCGATTGCGCCGGGCATGTCGAAGACCCTTAATTCGCGGCAGGCGCTGCGCTGTTGGGTGCATGAGGCGAAAACAAAAGGCCGGCTCGCCGTGCTCGAAACGCTGGGCAAGCGCCACTACAGAGCGCCGCACGAACTTCCCCAGGCGACCCCGGCTTTTTTCTTCTACTGGAGCCAAGCCGTCGAACTGCTGGGGGAAAACGCCTTTGCTATCCAAGCCATGAAAGAAGCCTACAAGGGCGTTAGGCGTCTGGAGCAGATTGGTTTGAGATCCCCGGCGGCGCTAAATGCGGCATTGCTCAACGCCAAACGTCGCGACCAGATCCTACTGGCGACCATGGCCAGCCTATTAAAGCCTGCGTGGGGAACATTACTTGTCGCCAGCCATGGCGTGTGTAGTCAAAGCGATCTGCCCGGGGGCGTGCTGGATAGCTATTACGAGTCGGTTATAGAGGGGTTGCTGATATGAGCAATCTTAAAAGAGCACTGGTAGCCGAACTTGGCGGGGACGCTACCAGCCGCACAAGCAACTCGGAAACCAATCCACACCAGGCCGACAAGTCGGCTCTGCTAGGCGCTCATGCGTTAGCCCGAGTGTGATTCTACGTGGTGAAACGTGCAGAGGAAAGCGCCGGCAATGGAACGCAATCACCCGAAACACAACGGCCACTTCATCGCCTGGCTAAAGCATCTAGTGAAAGGCGGCGAGTACCACCGCAGGTTAAGAAACAGGAACAAAAGAGCAACGCAGACGACAAGCGAAAACAACGACGTTTCGCCAGTTAACAATGGCGATATGAAATAACCAAATGGAAGCACAAGCAGAGGACCGCAACCGTTCGCCCTCTGCTTATTAGGACACTTTGAAAATGAAAATCGGATTAGAACTTTTTAATGCATGGCTAACAAGCTCCCGCGTGGTGGTGTTGGACACGGAAACCACGGGGCTGGATGATCAGGCGGAAGTGATAGAAATCAGCGTTATGGACATGCGCGGGAATGTATTGTTTGACCAGTTGGTGCGCCCGCTTAATCCAGTGCCGCCGGAAGCCACTGAGATTCACGGCGTTACCAACGAAAGCCTGGCGGACAAGCCAAACTTTCCAGACGTGTATATCTCACTCTGGCGAGCGATAGGCGGTAAAACTGTGGTCGCTTACAATGCCGACTTTGACCGTCGGCTATTAAAGCAGACCTGCGCCGCCTACAGATTGCCGATGATTGAAGCAGACTGGCAATGCGCTATGAATGCTTACGCCAGATATTGGAAAGAGCCCGACGTGAAACGAGACGGCTATAGAAGGCAGAGCTTAGCCAAAGCCGCCGCGCAAATGGGCATAGAAGTGTATGGAGCCCACCGGGCTGTGGCGGATTGCTTCACCACGGTGGAAGTGATTAGAGCCGTCGCCGCACTATCTAAGCCAGCACATCATAACACTAATCTATAGCCTTCCCGTTTAATATAAGCCCTATCCTCCAGTCAGTGGGTAAACCTACTGGCTGGCCCTTTCCCGTCGTTTCACTCGGTAGAATTGACCAGAAAAATTTATGCCATTAGGCTGATTCAGCGTTTGCCTAGACTTGGCTACTATACGGCCAGTTTTACCTTTCTGAGATACCCTAAATAAGGAGATTTACCCTTGAACGCCCCCGCAAAGAGACCCCAGCCTTCGATCAGTCAGGACAGCCTCACTAATTTCGGCTTTAAACGTGCTTTTGGTAATGCCGCATCTGGCTATATCTTGATGTTTGATGGCGTTGGCAATGAGTCAGGCCGCAAAATTTATGTGCCCGGCGGCTCATTGGGAATGCACTTCGCCAAGCTGGTGAAGATGCAGGGTAGTCATACCGAACAACTGATCCTATCCAGACTTTCGCGCTTGAGATCTTGCGCAGGCGGTTTTCAATCCTATTCGAATAAACGTGATGCATTTGAACATGTAGACATCGTTGAAAACCTCAGAATCAGCTACATAATTCGGCAAGACACGGTTGGCGGATTAGGACCAGGCATTTATATCACTGATATCGAGTTTGTGAACCACGCTAAAGGCCATACTCCTGGTTTATATCATATTCGATGTGACCAAGATGAGTGGATTCCATCTGAGACTGCTGATAACAAAATAGAAACAACACATGCTGCAATAAATGGCATGGCTGATAGCATGGAATATGCTGCTACTAAAGTTATACCAAGGATAATAGAGGGTGGATACGGGGGAGATGATAGCCTGGATAAGAGCAAAGGTTATACACTTGCTTACAATCCAAGACCTCTCTACTCAAGGGGAACAGAGTGGACAACTCCAGAGCAAAAAGTAACTTCGGCGGACTTTACTGCACAACTCGTTGCTAAAAGCCTTTACGACGCTCAAGTGGCTGGCAAAGAAATAAAGTGGACTATTCATGGTGATGGCGCCGACCTATTTCTTAATGCTCTGAACAAGCTCCCCCGACACTTTAAGCTGAACATGCACACTCTATATTTTGGGGCTCCATCAAGAGCAATCCTGGGTGTTCTTGATCACATTAAAATAAAAGAAATGAAGTTGGCGAAAGAGCTCATCAAAAATCAGTCGGATGACTTCCGAGACACAATTGCGAGGACTCAACTGTTATTTCAAGTGGCCCAGCGTGTTAAGGATTTGGGACCAGAGTACAAGCTCTACTCTTATAAATTGAGAGGGGACGCACGAAAATCCAGAAATACGGCCATCACCCAGGGGTTGATAGCTTCAAGCGCAGGCATGTCTATGGGTGGAATCATTGCAGCAATATCAGCAGATATGTCCGCTTTTTCTGCATTAGCTGCAGCAGTCGGCGGTATGTCAGGCTTAGGCAGCACTCTCTTTCTTCTGTATAAGAACGCTGAGTTAATTAGAAATTTATTCGCAACCCATACAATGAACCCTGAAATCAACCCGCATATGAACCCACATATGAGCAGCGGTGATTTTAATACTATGGTTGAGGCTAAATATGAAGGTTTAGGGAAATCCTTTATCGGTGTAATGAAGGAACTTGGGAGACGTTCTTGATGCGCTGGCTCCAAAGGCTAAAAGCATCCAAACTGAACCCAATGGGCCCTGACTTTTCAGCGGCCCCTTGGGTCGGATTTAATCTATCTGGAAAGAGGTTACGTTTTCGTTGTCCTAGTCATGAGATGAGCGGCCCTTTTGAAAGATACGCTGAGAATATAAACCTTTACCAAGATGATATTTTTGAAAAATGGAAAAAAACTAATTTAGGTATGTCTGTATCTCTGCTAACAACTGGCTGGAAGTATTGGGATAAACCTTTTGGTGAAGGGGCTCTAGGATATTTAACGTTAGATGTAAAACTTCACCGGAGAGATCCACACTATAGAGAAATAGACACTATGCTGAAGCCAGAGGATATGGAAAAGTGGCTATTGGTTTTTTCTGATGGATTATGGGGAAGTATAAATAGAGACTTGGTAGCTAATCCAGAAAGAAAAGTTCGCCCAATCATTCCAGAGAGGGACTTTTGGCGATACCCAACAGTTAGTAAGGATATCAGCAGGCTACGTATTAATGATCTCAACTGGTATACATACTCTGTCGACATGCCAGATAAGGCCAAAAGGCGCCGCTGGCACACCCCGATAACTGATGATCATGAGCTAGCATTCATTTTTAACCCTTCCGCTCTCGGGCGTGACTATTATGAGTCTGGTCATGGCTTAGATGATGCAGTGAATCAGACTGTTAAAGAGTTTATAGACAACGTTCACATAACGTTCGGTTAGCTCCCCCTTCCGCATGGCGCTGTAAAGCGCTATGCGCTTTAGCTCTGGCCTTCTCTTTAATTTTAAGGCTTCTCTCCTCCCTGCCTTTGTTGTGCTGGTTACTCGTTTAGTAAATAAGCAACCAGGGACAAAATGTGACGTAGTTCACAAAACAGAAAAGATTTAACAAAGATTTGTTACACACTGTTCCTGTGCAAAAGTGGTATAAAAAACAACTGTATTTACATACAGTTATCTGAAGAATCTAATGTGAAATCTGATCTTTTTATAGCCAACAAGTCAGTTTGTTATCAGATTGGTTATGCTTTGAACATTCACCACGTTAATTGTGGCCTCGATCAATCAGAGGTTCTGAGCCATGAAGGCGTAAAAGGAAGTATTTGGGAGTTATCGAGTTTTGTTATCCAGGACGAAAAACATTAACAACACTTTGGATCTGCTGACGGATAGTCAGAGAGTGTTAAGTTTCATGCAGCAGTGCTTGACGCGAAATTCATGGCCAGAGTTGAACCAGGAAAGCCAGGAGGGGTTCGATATCATCATTGAGGACGTAAAGGAAAAACTGGAGAAAGCGCAGAAAGCGATTAAAGCGGAAACTAAATAGCGCCCGCATTGTGTTGAGCCTGGGCCAGTAGTTCCAACTGCTCGGCCCGATCCATCCCCCGTAACATTTCAATCATCATTCGCTTGGCCTGAAACGACGACGGGCTGAGCGTATGGCTAAACGCCAGATTCATGACAAAGCTATGCCCGCATTCCGCGTTTTTACAGACGCAGTATAGATTCGCCAGTTTGGGGTCTAAGACTTGGCGACTGGTGATAATGGCCTTATTTCCGCACTCTGCACAGTTGACTTGCATCGACTTCGCCCTTACTTCAAGTGAATGGCAATAATACCATATTACGCCAAAATGAGTAATAAATACCCCATATCTATAGTGATTTGAAGAAGCAAATTTCTTAGAGATTTTTCAAAGAGGCTTGTTTAAAATTGACTGTGTAATCATATATAAAAATTGTTATAAAACGAAAAAAATGGACGCTAAATTTATTACTAAAAAACTAATTAGTGCTTTAAAAAGTCAGCTAAGATTATTGCCAATAAATATTAATGACGCTATGTTTTTCACAGCAATTGGAGTTATTACAAGCACGGGGATTCATACAAGTAGCTTGATTAAACTTCCTACTAACATGGACCGAGATTATTTTAATAAAATATTATTTGATCACCTCCCTATTCTTTCAATTGCTTCGCTATGGCTGGTTGTAACGATTTTGTCACTACTTAGAATGATAATTTCCAAACATACAAAAACATATAAGATAGTATCTTTACAGGCTCGCCATCTCTCAGAAAGGGTTTCACAGCTATTTTCGCCGGCTTTCTTTGTTTTATTGGGCGTTTCCGTGACAACTTTTTGTATCTTTTTGTGTAAGAAGGAGGAGGTATATTATCAGCTCTCTGTGTTGGTGCTATTTTTTGATGCGATAATGTTAATACTATGTACTTTAGTTAATTTCATATCAGAAGATTCAAATGCGAGGTATCCTCTATCAATTCAAAAACTATCTATTGCCTTATTGATATTTATTCCTAGCACTTTAATTTTTTATGCCGTCACTAACGAGAAAAAAATAGAGGTTAGTACTGAGTTTACTATTTCTGAGATAGACCATATCAAGGAGGCAGCTAAGATTGAGAATTTAAATATTTCTGAATTTATCCATCAGGCTGCGTTAAGCAGGTATAATTCGCATAACCTAGAAGGAAAATGAATACTATAGAATAGTTGGTAATCGTTTCACTTCTCAGGTAGAAGCTTATTTCATACTTATAAATCGCACCTGTTTTTGACTAGGTAGCTCGTCATTCAGTTTTAAAAACACATGCTGCATGGGGACGACTTCGTTTTCATAGTATACGCGGCTGATCTTTTCTATATCCCCAAAGCCCCCTGTGTTCTCCGGCATGATGCCGGCCAGCGCGGGCTGAATGCGCCACATGCTTAATACGTCGTTGCGGCTTAGATTTTTGACCCGCTCAAACTCATCTTTGGTGGCAATGTCGCCCACGGGGATGATTTTCACGGAGTCGGGCTTTCCCCCAGGTATGTTGATGTACAGGCTTCTAAAATTGCCCACGCCCTTGCTGGCGCGAATCTGTTCTTTCAAGGATTGTTCATCTTCAGGGTCCAGCTGCGCATCGGCGGTGTAGAAGATAAAGCCCATGTGGGCGCCGTTGTTGTAGTACTTGCGCCTAAACAGGGTGGCGCTCTCATTCAGCAAGACAG
This sequence comes from Hahella sp. CR1, assembly GCF_029813005.1. Lineage (NCBI taxonomy): Bacteria > Pseudomonadati > Pseudomonadota > Gammaproteobacteria > Oceanospirillales > Hahellaceae > Hahella > Hahella sp. CR1. The sequence goes on along the minus strand of NZ_JAPELK010000001.1, from coordinate 735,536 downwards.
ATTGCAGGCCACCCAGGTATTGCGGAACGCCATAGATTTGCTGATTCACGTCGTACTCTTTTAACTGAATGATTTCCCCCGGACGAAACGCTAACGGGTCCACCTGGTTAGGCTGCAGTAAACAGAACTGGTCCGGGGCTTTCATGCGTCGCATGTTCAGCGCCGGGATGTGCTTCAGGCGGACGACCTGACCCAGGCGGTTAAAGATCCGCTGAAAATAGCACATGCCAAACACCAGGTAATCGAAGCCGGCGTTCTCCAGATCGGTGGCGCTGAGCACGGGCGACGGCACGTAAAACTTGCGCAGCATGTTGCGCTTAAAATAGGGAATGGTCCCGTGATGGGCGTTAGCGCGTAGCAGTTTGGCCAGCCCGGTGAGACTGACGGGCGGCGCGTAATAGTCGCCATGGGGATTTAAGAACACGCCCAGGTAAGAGGTCAGCGTTGTGTCTAAAACAGCCTCGGGCGCGCCAAAGCTAAACGCAGTCGGGGAAGTCAGTTTGCTCATTTTCTAATGCTCTCTTATCCCGCCATGGCGATGGAGCCACGGCGTTGCTTACGGTCCAAGGGTTCATTGCTAAGCGCATGCATGATCGACCAGGCCACGTCCGCATGGCCGGTTTTGCTGCTACGGTCGGCCACATAGGTGACCAGGTCGTTTCCCGTCGTGGTCTGTTTCACCTGGAGGAACGCCTGAGGAATGTCGGTGTGCTCGGCGTCCCACTCAATGCGCGCGTTTTCGATCACGTCCATGGCCTTCAACACCAGGGCGGTTTTGGCGTTTAGGCTGTAGTGAATGGGCGTGGCCCGTGGGTAGAAGGCTTTCACCTGCTCGAATACGCCCAGGCCGGGGCCGGTGCAGTCGATGCCGACAAACTGCACGTTGTAACGTCCCAATAGATCCTTGATGCGGTTCGCCTGATAACTGAACGCGCCTTTTAACTGGATCTTTTCCAGCACGCGGAACTTGCCGGCGGGATGCATGGGCGGCGCCACCACCACCACGGTGGAGCGGTCCCCTGTGCGCGCCGGATCGTAGCCCAACCACACGGGATAGTTTGCAAAGGGGCGCGGCTGCCTGGGCTTGAAGTCGGGCCAGACCTCGCCGCTGCATACGGCGCAGCTCAACAGATCGTCCAGCTTGAACACGGAGAGGCCCGCTTCCATGAAGGCGCACATAAACAGGTTCTTAAATTCAGCGTCGGTGTATTCCTGCTTCAGTTCGTCAATGTCGAACAGGTCGCAGCCTTGATCCGCCGCATCCTCCACCGTGACCACATTACGCCAGACCTTATCCGGGCCCAGCTGGCCCTCCCGTAACGCCGCCCGCGACAGATCAAACTCGACCTTATGACGGCGGCTCTCGTTGTAGCGCTCGCCGCTCCACAAGGTGTACGCGCCATGGCTTTTCACTGACGGCGTGGAAAAATAGGTTTTGCGCCATTTCTTATGCGCCGCCATGCCGCTGGCCAGCTTGTTAAGCCGATCAAAGTCGGGAATCCAGAACACTTCATCAATGTATAAATGGCCGTGGTAACCCTGGGCGGTGCGGCCATTGGTGGACACAAAACGCAACTCCGCGCCGTTGCTGAGCGGAATCACGTCCACACCTTTCAATTCCGTATCGAAATACTCGCGCGCAAACTTGAGGATATAAGCTTTAAAAATGTCCGCCTGGGAGCGGCTGGCGGATAAAAAGATTTGGTTATCGCCGGACGTGATCGCGTCCTGGAAGGCTTCCCAGGCAAAGTAATAGGTGGCCCCGATCTGGCGCGACTTCAGAATAAAACGCGTGCGCTGGCTTTTGTTATCGTGCCAGCGGTGCTGGTAGTCGTAAAACAGTTCTTTGCGGATCGTCTCCAGGCGTTCCGGGGTAATCCCGCTGACGTCATTTTTAACGCCGCGCTTTTTCTTCTTACGTTGGCCGCCTGCGTCTCCGTGTTCCGACTGTGCTTTCTCTCTCGCGGTTTTGGCTTTCTTTAAATCAATGCCGGCCAGCTTATCCAGCAGGTTGCTAAGTCGGTCTATCTCCTGGTAATCGCCCGCCACCTTATTGGTTTTTTCCACTAAATGAATTAACCGCCTGGCGGTGGCCTGCTCGACGGTTTCGTGCTGCAGCATGTCTTTCCAGTTGTGCCGCTCAATCCACTGGTAAATAACGCGGACGTTATTAATCCCCAGCTGCTGCTGGATTTCCGCCGGCGTGATATGGCGAAGAAAAAGGCCCTTCGCCGCTTCGATGATTTCAGGGGGGTAACGTGATGACATGCGGCCCAGTGTAAGGGCTTTTTGGTGGCGTTAATCCTGATTTAACTCCTTGTTATTCCTACTAAAAACGACAAGGAAAAACGCGTATTCAAAGCCTTTGCCGGGCTCGGTGGGAAGGCCTATCTTGGCGTCATCGCAACGACTGACGGACCCGAGAACATGCCCCGCACCCTGCATACCGATTTTGTCAAAGTGGCCACCAGCGGACCCACGATTGACGGGCGCAATATCGCCGCCCAGGACATCATCGACATGGCAACCAACTACGACCCCGCCGAATACACGGCGAACATCTGGTACGAGCACATCCGCATTTTCGGCAATCTCGGCCAGGTGGTGGCGGTGAAGCACGAACAGGACGACAAAGGCCGGGAGTGTTTGTTCGCCAGAATCGCCCCCTCGGACCAACTGATTTTGATGAACACCAGCGGACAAAAGCTGTTTACCTCTATCGAGATCCAGCCGAATTTCGCGGGAACCGGCAAAGCCTACTTAGCAGGCCTGGCAGTGACTGACTCGCCGGCCAGCCTCGGCACCTCGGAACTGCGCTTTAACGCCCGGGCGCAACACCCGGACAACCTGTTCACCACCCCGATTGAATTAGCGCCGCTGCGCGTGGACAACCCGACCAGCCTGTTTTCCCGGCTTATGGGCAAGTTTGCGCGGACGGAACCCAGCCACGAACCCAACGAGCAAGAACACGCCATGACGGAAGACCAATTCAACCAGCTTAACCGCGCCCTGGCGGACGGCTTCGCCAGCCTCGCGGACAAGCTGAACGCCAAAGACGAACCAGAAGCCCCGGATCTGGCGCAAGCGCTGGCGGAGATCAAAGCCGAGTTCGCCGACCTGAAGACCGCGCACGACCACTTAAAGGCGGAGTTCAGCGCCGCCCTGGAAGAAGCGCCCGGCACGCTCACCCCTGAAGGCCTTGGCGACGCCGCGCCACGCGTGCTGTAACTCCAACCACCAACGAGCGGACCGAATGAACTTTAAAACGAAACAATTATTCAATGACATGTGCGCCGCCATGGCGGCCACCTACGGCGTGGGCTCCGTCGCGGAGCAGTTCAACGTTGAGCCCACTATCGCCCAGGAGTTGCAGGACAAAATCACCGAAAGTTCGGAGTTCTTGCAGCTGATCAACGTGGTGGCGGTGGATGAACTGAAAGGGGAAAAGGTGATCGGCAGCGTAACCGGCTTTGTGCCCAAGCGCACCGACACCGACAGCGCCGACCGCCAGACCAGCGACGTGCTGGCCCTGGGCAGTAAAGGCTATGAGCTGCACCCGGTGGAATACGACACCCACATTAAATACAAAACCATCGATTCCTGGGCCAAGTTTCCCGACTTCCAAGCCCGTTACGGCGGCTGGGTGCGCAAGGCGATCAGCCTTTCCAAGCTCCGCGTGGGCTGGCTGGGAACCAGTTGCGCGCTACCTGCGACCAAGCCCGGCGACCACCCTAATGGCGAGGACGTGAACAAAGGCTGGTTGCAGCAACTGCGGGAATTTAAATCCGGCTCGCAGTGGTTCGTTGAAGGCGCGACCGCCGGCCAGATCCGCATTGGCGAGGGCGGCGACTTCGCCAACCTAGACGCAGCCGTTCACGCCTGCTTACAAATGGTGGACGAGCTGCATCGCGACGGCGGCGACCTGGTGGTGATCATGGGGCGCGATCTGCTGGCGGAGGACAAAGCGCAGCTGTACGCGGCGCAAGGTCACAAGCCAACGGAAAAGGAGCGCCTGGAGAACCAAGCCATTATCCGCACCTATGGCGGCCTGCCGGCGATCACCGCGCCCTTTTTCCCGGCCCGGGGCCTGCTGATCACCAGCCTGGATAACCTGAGTCTTTACTACCAGGCCGACAGCCTGCGCCGTCAGGTGATCGACAACCCCAAACGTAACCGCGTGGAAGACTTCAACAGCCTGAACGAAGGCTATGTGATCGAGGACGAAACCAAGGCCGCCGGCTTTGAGTTCGCCAACGTGAAGCTGCCCACGGGCGCCGGCGACTGGGCTTAACCCATGCCGCTGCTGACCGTCCAACACAAACAGCGCCGCCTCGCCAGGCAGGCCGCTAGCGACGCCCTAACAGCGGCGGAGATGGCGCGCAATGCGTCAGTCATGCATAGCGCTCTGTCGCCCCGGGTGCGGGGCGATTACCCGGTGGCGCTGGCGGCGCTGACGCAATGCCGGGAGCAGCTGGCCGAGCTGGACAGCATCCCGGACAAGGTCGCGTTAAAGGCGCGCGTGTTGCCCCAGTTCATGGATTTTTTGCAGGCGTACCGGGACAGCGGCCAGCGCTACCCCAACGAGGTGTTGGTGTTCTGCGTCATCTGGTTGTTCGACGTGGGCGACATCGAGAACGCCCTAAGCTGGGCGGGCCTCGCCATTGAGCAACAGCAGTGCATGCCCGGCCACTTTAAACGGGATCTGCCGACCTACGTGCTGGAAGAGGTCCACGACTGGGCGGAGCGTCAGTTCAAGGGCGGCGACAGCGCCAGTCCTTACCTGGATGACGCGGCGGCGCATTTAACCTCGCAGGCCTGGCCCACGGCGAACGACATTGTCGCCGGCAAGTTGTACCGCCAGTGCGGCCTGAATGCGGAACAAAACGTCGACCTGAACGCGGCGCTGGCGTACTTCGAACAGGCGCAGGCGGCCAACCCGGCGGCGGGCTGTAAAACCCGCATCGCCAAACTACAGGCTAGGCTCGGACTGGCCTAACCGACTACCCACCCAGGCGGGCGCCTGGGGGCGCTGCCGGCCTCGCGCCGCGTCAGCTAAACCCAGTGCGCGCCGCCTTCTTATTCGGAGGCTGCGACCATGAGTTTCAGCGGTAAAAGCAACGCCGTGATAGAGGCGACGCTGACCAATGACGGCTTTTTCCCGGACCTGTCTTTGTCGGAGTTCCAACGGGTTTACCGCATCCCGGCGGAGTACCACGGGGACATGGTCGCCGCCCATGTGCGCCAGGCCATGCTGGACATTAATTTCAGCCTAGCGATGCGTAAGGCGGAATGGCTGAGCAGCGGCGTTGCGTCGCTGGCTGAAGCCAACGGCGAGCAGCTGGACGGTCACAACGTGCTGGTCCTGTATTACCTGCGCGCCGTGTCCTGCCGCGCCAAAGCGTCGCTGTTGAACGCCTTCGCCACCATGAACCGCCGGGCGCAGGCGGAGAACCTGGCCAAAGAGTCGGACGAGGCCGAGCAAAGCCTATTAAGCGACAGCGTGCGCGCCCTGCGTCGCCTGCTGGGCGCGGCCACGGGCATTACGGCGGAGTTGCTGTAATGGCCCTGGCGAAACTGCGCGACCTGACCCGCTTTCTGCTGTCCCAGGATCTGGCGCCGGCGGAACAGTGGGACAGCTGGATGGAAAACGGAACCCTGGAGGCAGCGGACAAACGCCTGGGCGCGGGCGTGCGGGTGTGTCGCCTGAAGTATGACGCGGTGCTGGTGGTGGAACGCTACAGCGGCCCGCCGCAACTGCTGATCGCTCACGTGGTCACCTGGTTGATGGACCACGACCCGGAACGGGAGCGGGACGGCCTGGGCCACCCCGACATCGATGTGGACGTAAACGGCGACGATACCGCCGACATAGAAACCCGCATCGGCTTTTACGAAAACCTCGACCTGGTCGCGGACGCCGCCGGCGCGATCCAGTTTGGCGGCGAGCGCTGGCGGGTGGAGTCGGTCCCCGTGTACGAGCCGGACGCGGTCGGCGTCGGCGATGACCAAGCCCAGCCCACGGATGCGCCCTATGTCCGTAAAAATTGAGGTCGGCGGCCACCTGAAGCTACAGCGCCAGCTGGACCTTTTGAAACTGCCGGCGGCCAAGCGCAGGCGGATTCTGGGACAGATCGGGCGCCAGGTGCGGACCCAGTCGCGCAAGCGCCTGCGCAGCCAGACCGGCCTGGACGGCCAGCCCTGGGAAGCGCGCAAACAGGGCAATAAAAAAATGCTGCGGGGATTGAGCAAACGCCTGGCGATATTCCCCGGCGCGGATCGGGTGGACATTACCTTTAAAAACACCCTGGTCGGACGGATCGCGCGAGCGCAGCAAGAGGGCGTCACGGAAATCATGACCCGCGCCCGCATGCAACAGCGCCACGGCCACCCCGACTACGCCGCCCCGGCGACCCGGGCCCAGGCCAGGCAGTTACGCGAGGCGGGATTCACCCTCCCGCGCGGCCAGGGACGCGGACGCAAACGGCCCACGCTGAAGTGGGTCACGCAACACCTGACCTTCGGCCAGGCCGGCGCCGTGCTGCGCGCGCTGACCGACAAGCCGCGCCAGGGGCGCTGGTTGATTCCCCTGCCGGCGCGCAGCTTTTTAGGGGCGACGCAGCACGACATCGACGCGTTCATTGATCGCATTTTTGAACAGACATTCAAGCAGGCAACAAAGGGTTAACCATGGCGCAAGGCAAGGTCACCATCAATAACTTGAACCTCTCGCAAGGGAACTTTCCCGAGGTGGAGCGCAAGGCGCTGTTTATCGGCGTAGGCGCCAAGAACCTGGGACGGGTGCTATCGCTGAACACCCAAAGCAACCTGGACGAGATCCTGGGCGCGGACGACAGCGCCCTAAAAACCAACGTCGCGGCGGCCAAGGCCAATGGCGGCGAGAACTGGCAAGCCTACGCGGCGCCGATCAATAGCGGCGATCCCTGGGAAACCGCCCTGGATCAGGCCATGTTGACCGTATCGCCGGAACTGGTGGCGCTGTGTGCGCCGGCGGCGGACGCCGCCGCCATCGAGGCGATGCAGACCAAGGCGGAATTGATCCGCACCACAATAGGCCGGCGCGTCATCGTGCTGACCGCCAGCGCCGGCGTGGACCCTGAAACGCAAAGCTGGAGCGATTACGAGGCGGCCCAGGCGGCGATCACTCACGGCGCGGCCTGTCCCCGCGTGGCTGTGGTCCCACTGCTGCATGGCAACGATTTAGGCGTATTGGTGGGTCGCTTGTGTAACCGGGCGGTGAGTATCGCCGATAGCCCGATGCGCGTCGCCACCGGCTCCGTGTTAGGCCTGGGGGACGCCCCCGTGGATCGCGACGGCGTGGAGCTGCCGGACGCGACCCTGGCGACCCTGGACGCCAACCGTCTGTCCTGCGTACAGCGTTACCCTGATTACCCAGGGACCTACTGGGGCGACTGCAATTTGTTGGACGTGCCGGCGGGCGACTACCAGGTGATTGAAAACCTGCGCGTGGTGGACAAGGCCGCGCGCGCCATTCGCATTCTGGCCATCGCACGCGTGGCGAATCGTTCGCTGAATTCTACGCCCGTGAGCATCGCCGCCAACAAAACCTATTTCATGCGCCCGCTGCGCGAAATGAGCAAAAGCGTCGTTTTTGCGGGCGAACATTTTCCGGGGGAGATCAAAAGCCCCAAGGACGACAGCATCGAGATTGTTTGGCCCACGAAAACCCGGGTGGAGGTGTACTTGAAAGTACAGCCGTACAACTGCCCGAAAGACATTACCGCCAACATCATTTTGGATCTGTCCCACTAAGGACACGGAGGAACAACCATGAGTCAAAAGCGCCTCTCCGGCAAAGACATAGACGTGATGATCGGCGACATGCTGGTGCATGTGGAGGAAGTCACTTTAAGCATTGAGGACGCCACGGCGGTCACCAAAACGCGCGGCATTCCTAACGGATACGTAGACGGCGAAGTCAGCGCCTCCGGCGATATCACGGTGGACACCACCAACCTGCAAACCATTTTAGACGCGGCCAAGGCCGCCGGCAGCTTCCGCGCCCTGGAGCCGTTCGACCAGGTGTTTAACGGCGCCACCAGCGGCGGCGAACTGCGCATAGAAGCGTTCGGCTGCAAGTTAAGAATTTCGGATCTCTTGAACGCCAAAGCCAGCGGCGGCGAGCAGCTGACCCACAAACTGGCCTATGACGTGACGGACCCAGACTTTGTGCGCATTAACGGCGTGCCTTACGTGGACGCGTCGGAAACGGAAAAGCTGGTGTAAGAAATGGCAAGGGACATCTTAGACCAGGCCGCCGAGCTGCAAGAAAAGCTAAACGCGCAGGCGTTAGCCCGGCAGCTGGCCGGCTCCACCCTGGGCCAACCCAGCCGCGCCGTCTGTATTGACTGTGAGGACGCTATTCCGGCGCTACGTCAGCAGCTTGGCGGGGTCTCCCGCTGCGTGGAATGCGAAGACTACTACCAACATGCGCAACGGCAACGACGCCAAAGGGGGCGCGGATGAAGGCTATCAACTATGAACAACTGCGCGCGGCGGTGCGCAACCAGGGCCACCGTTTTTTTGAAACGGGCGACTACAACCTGAATCTGGTGGGCGTGCGCGCCCAGGATCGCCACGCCAACACCTTTAACGATGCATTGTATGCGGCCTTTCAGACCCAGGGACAACCCCATCTGTTTTGCTGGGCGGCCACCACCGATCCGGGGCTTTATTGGCGAGAACATTTAGCCAACCCAGCCGGCGCGGCGATTGTGAAGCCCGGCCAGTATCCCGGCGTGTGGGCACTGGGCAAACACCAAGGGAAATATGACGCCCTGGTGCAACGCGGGCCGATTACCGTGTTTCGGGATAAGGACCGCAACGCCCAGCTGGACGCCCAGGGAGAAACCGAAACGGGTCACTTCGGCATTAATTGCCACCGCGCCACTCTTCAGGGGACCAGCCAACAGGTGGACCGCTGGAGCGCGGGCTGTCAGGTGATCGCGGACAGCGCCGACTTTGATGTGCTGATGGCATTGTGTCGCAAGGCGGCGGGACTGTACGGAAACCGTTTCACTTACACCCTGTTGGACGAAACCGAGGTGAGCCGATGAGCCTGTTAAGCAAAGTGGTGGACGTGGTGACCGGCGGCCTGGCGGACAGGGCTTACCAAGTCGTCAAAGACTATTTCCCGCCGGACATGAGCGAGGCGCAGCGCGCCAATGTGCAGCTGGCGCTGCAAAACCTGGAGCTGGAGAAAAAACGCCAGGCGGAGCAAGCGCGCCAGGCGGCGGAAAAGCAGTTAACCGAGCGCATCAAGGAGCTGGAAGGCAGCGCCAAAGACTTGCTGCGCCTGCCCATTCTGGGGCCGCTGATGTTGTTTTTACGAGGCTGTCAGCGCCCGGTGTGGGGCTTCGCCACTCTGTATCTGGACTGGATGTGGTTTAGCGCCTGGACCCTGGACGAGCAGCAACAAACCGCGCTGATCACTATCAACGTGCTGGTGCTGGGATTCCTGTTTGGCGAGCGCGCGCTGGCCAACGCCGCGCCCCGCATTCTGCACTTTATGAAAGCCCGTAAAAGGGGGTGAGCCATGCCCGACAAAGCCGCGTCAGCGGCGGCTTACGCCAGCTCCGCCGTGGCGACCTTATTCGGCTTAAGCCTGAGCCAGGTGGTCGCCCTGGGCGGGCTGCTGATCGCCGCCGCCACCTTCGTGATGAACTGGTATTACAAACAAAAGCATTTAGATCTGGCCCGCGAACAGGCCAGCAAACAACGCAACGGAGTTAACCAAGATGAGCAACCCAACCACCCAACTGATTGACGTTTCGGCCGCCGGCCAGGACTTCAGTTTTAACGTGACCCGCGAGGCGTACAACAAGTACGTCAACGCGGTGACGCCGACCAACAAGATCGCCCCCAGCCATAACTTTTTGGTCGGGACCGTGGCCCAGGAGCAGCGCGACGCCTTAGTAAAACTGATCCGCGACACGCCCGGCGCGGAGGTGCAGCTGGCCGGTGCCGTGCTGGAGGAGTACACCCCGGACCTGGGCATCGTGGCAAAAAAGCGCAGCGCATAGCGGACCAGATCGCCGCCAACGGCTACGACCAGTTGCGCGCCTACGCCGCCAAGTGGTTGTCCGCGCAGGAGCCCAGCGAGGACGCTCTGGGGCTCGCGTTATTTTTAGAGCGCGATTACTGGAGTAAACACGAAATCGCCGTGGCGAACGGCATCGCCAAAGCCTTAAAAGGGTAAGACAGCATGAGCAACAAACTCGAAAAACTGATGTTCAGCGTGTCGCTGATCGACCGGGCGAGCGGCGTCGCGGGCAAGATCCAGCACAGCCTGGACCGGCTGACCCAGCACGCGACGCGGGGCTTTGTGCAGATGGCCGCCGGCGCTACGGGTTTGCTGGGCGCGGGCGTCGCCCTGGAAAGCATGCTGGGGCCGGCCATTGAGATGGATCGCGCCTTGGGGGAAGTCAAAAGCCTGGGCGTGGCCAATGACGCCTTGCGCACTCTGGAGGAAACCGCCTTGCGCTTTTCCATCCGCTACGGCGAAGCCGCCGACGACTTCGTGCGCTCCAGTTACGACATTCAAAGCGCCATCGCCGGGCTAAGCGGTCGCGAACTGGCCACGTTCACCGAGGCCGGCGGCGTGCTGGCCAAGGCCACCAAATCCGACAGCGCCACGATCACCAATTACATGGGAACCATGTATGGCGTGTTTCAGCGCACGGCGGAGCAGATGGGCAAGGCGCAATGGGTGCAACGTCTGGCCGGCCAGACCGCCAGCGCGGTGCAGATGTTTAAAACCACCGGCGCGGAGATGGCGGCGGCCTTTGGCAACCTGGGCGCGGAAGCGCAAAGCCAGGGCGTGACCCTGGCGGAGCAAATGGCGGTGTTGGGATCGCTGCAGGCGACCATGAGCGGGACCGAGGCCGGCACCAAATACAAGGCGTTCTTAGCTGGTGTCGGCAACGCCCAGAAAGCCCTGGGCCTGGCGTTCACCGACAGTCAAGGCCGCTTGCTGCCCATGGTGGAGATCCTGACCCGCATTCAGGGGAAGTTTGGCGACATCGACACGGTGGCCAAGGCGGACCTGTTGAAACAGGCCTTTGGCTCCACGGAAGCGGTGGGCCTGGTCAAGCTGCTGATGCAGAACACGCAGGGCCTGGCCGGCGCCATCGACCAGCTGGGGGCGCAGACCGGCATGGACAAAGCGCGGAGCATGGCCGAGGCCATGATAGATCCCTGGCAACGCTGGGCGGCGGGCGTGAATGCGGTCAAGGTCAGCTTGGGGCGCGCCTTTTTACCGATATTACAGCCCATGCTGGACCAACTCACCGCCGGCGCGGAGACGCTGACGCGCTGGACCCGGTTGTTTCCGAACCTGACCCGCCTGGTGGCGATCGCGACTTTAACCGTGATCGGTTTGGTGGCGGCGGCCTCCGCCTTCGCCCTGGCCGCTGGCGTCGCCCAGCTGGTCCTGGCGGGCTGGCACGCGGTGCTGTTGCTGGGAGCTGGGGCGATGCGCGCCTGGTCCCTGGCGGTCAGCGCCGGACGCGCGGCGCTGTTTCTGTTGCAGATAGGAACCTATCTGGCGGCGGGCGCCTTTACCGCCATGCGGGTGGCCTTGTTGACCGGCGCGGCGGCGACCTGGGCGTTTTCCACGGCGCTGCTGGCCAACCCCATTACCTGGATTGTGTTGGGCGTGGTGGCGCTGATCGCAGCCCTGGCCGCCCTGGTGATCTATTGGGACGAGGTTAGCGCGGCGGCGTCCGCCGCCCTGGGCTGGATCGTGGAAAAGTGGACCGGCTTACGCAGCCTGATCGAGGACAACGCCTTTTTAAGCGCCGTGTTTGCGCCGCTGCTGGCGGCGGCGGATCTGGCGGGATGGGTGATTGATTCGTTTGGAAAGATCCCCGACTGGTGGGCGCAGTTTACGGACTGGCTGGCGCAGCTGGACCCGTTCGCCGTGATCGGCGCCGGGGTGGATTGGTTGATAGACAAAATCAACGCCATTCCCGGGATCGACCTCGGCGACGGCGGCGAGATCCAGCTGTCCGAAAAAGTGCGCCAGGAGCGCGAAAACATCCAACGCTTTGCGCCGGCCCTGGACGAAGGCCGGATGAACCAGACGCCGCCCGGGGGCTTTCTGCAGCAAGTCAGCAACGCCAACAACACCACTCACCGGGGCGTGACGGTGGAGAAACTGGAGGTGAACGCCAACGGGCCGGTAAACGGCTTCATGCTGGCGGATGAACTGAGCATGGCGGCGGGGTGACTATGGCGGACTTTATAGACCTGCACATCGTTAACAACGATATCAGCCTGGACGCTATCGGCGTGCCGCAGGAGATCAGCGGGCGCGCCTCCATCGCCCAGGACATTAAACACATGATCCGCGAAAGCGGCTTGCTGGTGGAGCTGATCGGCGAACGCAACCCGGAAAAAGTGGCGTTAAACCTGAGCAGGATTGAAACCCGTGTGGAGAACGACGCGCGCATCAAGCCAGGCACGGCCAAGGTTACGCGCACGGACCCGGAAACCGTGTATATCACCGCCAAAACCCTGAAATACGGACACATCGAGTTCTACCTATGAACGATCACCACGCAGATTTTGCGCGCCTGGTCAAAGAGGCCGGCATTCCGACCACCGAGGCGGAACTAAAAACCGTCTGGGAATACGAAGTCGCCGCCCAGGGCGTGGCGTTCAGCAACAACAGCGAGTATTCGCCCTGGTGGCGCATCGTGTCGGCGCTGGTCACCAAGCCCGTGCTATGGCTGGTGGACCTGCTGATTACCGGCGTACTGCCGCAAATGTTCGTAAAAACCGCGTCCGGCTCCGCCCTGGATCTGCTGGCCTGGGGCGTGGCGGTGGAACGCAAGCAGGCGGCCAAGGCGCGTGGACGCGTGCAGTTCACCCGGGGCGACCTGTCCGGTCAGCTGGAGATCCGCGCGGGAACTGTCATACAGAGCGCGAGCATCAACGGCAGAATCTACCGCCTGCACACCACCCAGGCGCGACGTTTTTCTGATGGAGAAGCCACGTTACTGGTGGACGTGGAAGCGGTGGACACGGGTAGCGGTTACAACCTGGCGGCGGGTTATTACGCGGTGATGCCGAGCCCCATCCCCGGGGTAACGGTCACCAACCTGGACAACTGGCTGTTGCAGCCTGGCGCGGATCGGGAGACGGACGACGCGCTACGTCTACGAGTGCGCAACCAGTTCAGCGCGGTGAACCAGTGGCATACCGACGCGGTGTATACGGCGATCATCGCCGGCTTTGACGGCGTCAGCGTGGATAACGTGTTTTTTGAGCATGAAGCGCCGCGCGGTCCCGGCACGGCCAACGCCTTTATTTTGTTTGAAACCGGAACGCCGGACGCGGCCTTTTTGGCGCGCATCCAGGCGCGGATCTCCGACGAAGGCAACCATGGACACGGCGATGACCTGCAGGTGTTCGCCATGCCGGAAACCCAGCACGACGTCAGAGCTGATATGTGGGCGGACAGCGCCCTGGATGCGGACGCGCGGGAGCAGTTAAGGCAATCCGTGACGCAGTTTATTCGGGCCGCGTTTCGGGAGAATCAGGACTACCAGCCGACGCGGACCTTTCCGTTTAGCCGGTTTTCCTTCAGCCGCCTGGCGCAGGAGTTACACACGACGTTTCCGGCGCTGGCGTCCATTGATTTTAAAACCAGCGATATCACCAGCCGGATGGATATCCCCCGGCTGAAGTCGCTAACGGTGACCTTGCCATGATCGAAATTAAATTGCCGTTTTGGCTTGGCGGGGAGCAGCTGGCCAAGCTGGCCCGCGCCGCCCGTCGTTACTGGGAGCGCGTCGAACACTGGCTGCGCTGGCCGCTGCGTCAGATCGACGCGGAAACCTGCGCCCTGGGCGTGCTCAATCTGCTGGCCTGGCAACGCAATATCGCGCGCTTCGCCGGCGAGCCGGAACGCCTCTACCGGTTGCGCGTGAAGTACGCCTACGCCAATGCGGTGGACGCCGGCAGCGTCGCCGGCTTCAAGCGCATCATGCTGCGTTTGGGAGTGGGCTATGTGGAGATCGAAGAGCGCGCCCCCGGGCGGGATTGGGACGTGATCATCTTGCGTCTGTCCGATAACCAGCTGAGCGACAACCCGGAGCTATTGCGCATCATCCTGCAAATGTATGGGCGCACCTGTCGCCGCTATGAGTTCGCCTTGATTACGCCCATTACCTTCGGCGTGCGCGTGGGGGAATTTGACTGGGACCAGCACACCCTGACGGCGACCTTGCCGAACAGCCTGCGCCTGACCTTACGCCTGGCGGAGCCTAACCACGATTCACAACAGTTAGTCGCACGACTTTAAAGGAGTTTTTACCATGCCTGTGATCACCCTCGCCGGGGAACGGCTGATCGCCCAGAAACAAGCGGCGGGCGCGCCGCTGACCATCGACGGTTTTGTGCTGGCCAACGTGCCAGGACTGGACCCCGTCGCGCCCATTGACCGTAACGAAGGTTTACCCGACGCCAGCCACCAGGTGTTTAGCGGCGGCGTCACCCAAGTGGGCTACGTCAATCCTAACCTGGTGGTGTACTCGCTGATATTGGACAGCACCCAGGGCGACTTTGCGTTTAACTGGATCGGCCTGATATCCACGGCTGACGATAACGCGGTGGTGGCCATCGCCCATGTGCCCCTGCAACAGAAACGCAAAACCCAGGGCGGCGTCACTGGCAACGCGATCACCCGCAACTTTATGCTGGAGTTCAACGGCGCGCAGTCGCTGACGGACATAACAGTGAGCGCTGACACCTGGCAGATTGATTTCACCGCGCGTCTGTTGGGCATCGACGAGCGCGAGCGTTTGAGCAATCAGGATTTTTACGGCGCCGCCACCTTCATTCAAGACGGGTTTAAAGTGGTGCACGCGGGTGGGCGCTTCGCATTGCAGCCCGGCGTCGGCTATGTGGGCGGCGTGCGCATCGAGCTGACCGAGCCCTTAGCCGTCACGGTCACCGCGCGGCCCGCCAGTATTTGGGTGGACGCGGCCCTGGTGGGCGACGTGAGCGGCGTGGAGGCGCGCTTGCAGGTGATTGTCGCAGAGCAGGCCGAAGGCGGCCCCGACGCCAACGGCGTGCGTCACTATGTGGCGAAGCTGGCGGATATCGCCATAGATGGCGTTATTACAGATCTCCGTCCGCTGGCGGTCGCCGCGATCAAGGACGCCCTGAAAGCGCATAAGGTCAACTCTGACCCACATCCGCAATACCTGACCGATGGCCAGGGGCGTAGCGTCGCCGGCGAGGTGGCCAAGTCGGCGTTAACTGCGCACCAGGCGGACGCCGATCCGCACGCGCAATACCTGGACACGGACAGAGGGAAGAAAGTCGCGGCGCAAGTGGTTCAGGGGTTTATGGGCGCGCACATGGCCCAGGCGGACCCGCATCCGAATTACCTGCGCAAGGAGCAATTTACAACGCTGATTTCCGGGCGCAAAAACTTGCTGATTAATCCCTATTTTTCCGTGTGGCAAAGCGGCCCCACCGTGGTAAGCCCCACACATGGAACCTATCTGGCGGATGGCTGGAAGCTGCACCGCGTGAATAAGTTCAACGGCGAGCTGAACGCGCATTTGCTGGATAACAAGCTCGGCATGGCGCTGACCTGCACCGCCGCGTCCACCCGAAACGGCCTGGTAAGCGTCTCTCAGTTCGTCGAGGCGTCCACCTTGCACCCGATCACCAGCCTGGGCAAAACCAGCATGGTGAAAGCGGTGTTTAAAGTGCGGTTCTGCGCCAACTACACCGGCAAATTGAGCGTGGCGGTCCACAACCGCGACGCCAGTCTGCTGCTGGGCTGGAAGTCTTCACCGATCACGGGGGGCGCTACCTTTCCCTTTCAAGAGGTGGAGGTCGCGTTCGAATTTGGGGACTACCATTTGAGCCCGGAGAGAACCGGCGTCGGGGTAATCGTCTCGGTGCATGTTGAAGACGACACCCATTGTGGATTTGCGGCCAAGGCCAACAACCAGCTGCGCCTGCATGCGATGCAGCTGGAGCTGGGCGAAACGTCCAGCGAATTTGAACCGATCTCATTGCATGAAGCCCTGGCGCAATGCCAACGCTATTACCGCGCGGTGACGATTCCCTACTTGCAAGGATGGACCACCGATGAAGAGCGCTTCACGGTGGGTAGCCTGTGGTATCCCACCATGCGCGTGCCGCCGGCGGTCAGTCTGTTGGACCTGTCTTGCACGGGCGGTATTTTTGCCAGAGCGGAAGGGATCACCGATAAAAACTGTTATATCACCCTGCAACCTAACGGCAGCGGACACACGGCGATCAGGCAAGGCAGAGCCATTTTGGACGCCCGCTTTTAAGGAATATGAAACGATGACGAAACGCTACCTAGAAAACCAATTCGGTGAGTTTGTGTGTAACGCCACCACGTACCCCGCGCACTTTAAAGCGCAGATCCTGGCGGAGGTGGAAGCCGGCGCCGCGACGCTGAGCCCGTTTGACCGTAGCGCGGCGGCGTTGGCGGACAAGCAGCGTGCGGAACGCGCCTGGCGTGACCTGGAGCTGAAGCGCGCGGACATTGAATTATTCAAAGTGGAGGACCTGGACAGCGACGGCCAGGCGCAGCGCTGGCGGGCGTATCGCTGCGCCCTGCGCGACTATCCCCAGCAGGCGGACTTTCCGAACGGACCCCGGCCCAGCGCGCCGAACCTTCGGCCCGAGACGCCATGAGCTGGCGACTGACGGCGTTCAGCGCGTCAAATACCGAGGCGCAAGCCGTCGCCCTGGCGGCGCCGATCCTGGCCGGCGCGGATGCGTCCCTGGCTGAAGCTAGCACGCGGATTAATGGTGTATCGCTCGCGTACTCTCCGAATCCCCTGGCGACGCAGGCCAGCGAGGCCTCAGCAGTACGGGAGACCTATCAGGCGCTTATGCGCTACGAAGGCCAGATCCTATGCGTGCATCCGTTTCAGGAAGGCGTGGGCGACGGGAGCGGACTCTATCGCTATTTGTCCGCGCCCAATGCGGCAGCGCGCCTGGCGGCCAAACTGACTGACGCCCAGGACACGGGCCGGCCCCGGGGCCAGCTGGACGCGGTGTCCGTGCTGATCGTGGCGCGGGATCTGGCGAGCTTCGCCGAACGCCTGGAAGCCTTCAACGCCATATTCCCCACGCCGGAACTGCAACTGGCGCAGCGACGCGCGGCGCAGCTGGCCACCCTGGAGCAGGAAAAATTCATCCTGCCGGATGCGCCCCTGACGCCGCCCTGGGTAGCGCGCGATGGCGTACAGATCCCGCGCCTGGCGCAGCACGGGCGCGCGGTCGGGGCGCAGCTGGCGACGGCGCAAGGTTACGCAGCGGAAACACTTAGTCCGGTGGCAGAGCTGCAAGCCGTCATTGAACGAAAGCGCCAAAGCCTGCAACAGCTGCAAAGACACTACGAACAGTTAAAAGGCCAGCTGTCTGGCCAAGCCGGTTACGCACTTTACGCCCAGGATGATGCGTCAACCGTGGCGGCGCAGATCAAAACGCCAGGCGCGCCTGGACATGAATACGTGCTGACGGCGGGGGCGTTGTTTGTGGCGGACGCGGGCCGGCTAACCTTTTTAAAAGAGATATTCGGATTATGAGATTGAACGATTTTACCGTCCCCGGGACCGAATTAACGGTGACGGGCAATCTTCGCATCGAGACGGAGGACTTGGGCGGCCAGACCAGCGGCACGGATCGCGCTAACAAGGGCATCAAGCCGAAAACGCTGACCGTGTCCCTGCTGATTCTAAAGAAACACGCCGGCGATTTAACCGACCTGGTCAAAGTGGCGGAAGCGGAGGACGGCGCCGGCAAGCTGCGCGTTTACGACATTGTCGAAGATACCGCGCGAGCTATGAACGTGCGCCAGGTGCAATTCACCGGGGCGTTTGTGTGCAAGGATCTGTCCCCCAGCCAGGCCTGGCGCGTGAGCTTCACCCTGGCGGAATATCTGAGCGTGGCGGAGAAGACTGAACAGCGTCGCGACCTGAGCCAGACGGAGGTGCAACAGGCGACCGGGGAAACCATCGCCGCCCAGGAAGAGACGCCCGCCGAAGGGGAAACCCTGACGGGCTTTGAAACGTTCCTGAGTAAGGTGGACAAGGCGCTGGCATGAAGCTGCATAAATCCCTGAGCGTGGGCGGAACGCCGCTTAAATTGGTGTCGGAGGACGTGCGCCTGGCGCTGTTCAGTCCTGGGCGGGCCGTGTTTACCGTGCAGGCGGACGCGCCCTTGTCAGGTGTAGTCCAGTTCGCCCTGGGCTATGACCCCAGCGCCTTACAGCGCTTTTTTATTGGTTACGTGGAAAGCTGTACGCCCCTGGATAACCAACAACAGCGGGTGTTTTGTCGCGAGCTGACCGCCACGTTAAACCGGCGCTTAGCGCTTAATCTGCGCCATGTGACATTGAATGACACCCTGGCGGCGATCAGCCAGGACACTGGGCTAACCTTCGTGACGCCGCTGGAGCCCTACGCGACCGCCAAAGCGCCGGCGTTTTATTCCTGGGGCAGTGGTTACCACTGTATGGACGCCTTGGCGGAGGTGTACACGATCCCAAACATGATCTGGCAACAGCAAGGCGACGGCGCGGTTTACGTGGGCAGCTGGACGCATAGTTACTGGGCGACCCGGCCCGTAGAGATCCCGACGAACTTATTAAACGGCTTCGGCGTGGCCAACCGCGCCCGCCTGCCGATGACGCCCAAACTCCGCCCAGGCGTCTGGCTGAACCAAATCCATTACGTCACCCAGGTATGCCTGGCCGAAAATCATATGAACCTGACCTGGAGCGCTGCGCCGTGGACGAAGAGATTAAAAAGATAGTGTTACGGATGTTTCCAGAACTGAGCGGCAATTTGCATTTGCCGCGCCTGGCCAAGGTAGTGGCGATCAGCGACCCACTGGAGAAGCCGGAACTCTGCGACCGCTTCCGCCCCCGCTACGCGGTGGACGTGCGCGTGCTGACGCCGCAGGGCGAAGAAGATCCGGAGTTACCGCTTTATCGTTGTGTGCCGCTGCCAGCGTCCTATGGCGGCATCGAGCGCGGCCAGTATGGCTTCCCGGAGCCGGGGACCATCGTAGAGGTGGCTTTCGCCTACGGCCTCCCGGATCAGCCCTTTATCCGCACGGTGCTGGGACAGGGTTTAGGCGCGCCAAGCGTCCAGCTGGGTGACCTGGTGTGGCAGCAATCCGAAACGGTTCGCCAGCGTGTGAGCGCCAAAGGCGACTGGCTGCGGGAAACGCACGGAGACATAACCGACAACAGCGCCCGCCGGCGCGTGAACGCGCTGGACAACCAGGAGCGTTACCAGGACAGCCAGACTGAAGTCGGTGAACATAGTGCGGAGCACATCGGCGGCGTGAAGACTATTGAAGCCCTAGGCGCGTTAAAGCTGCTGAGCAGCGGGCACGCCAACCTGTCGGCGGCGGATAACCTGAACCTAACCACCGCCGCCGATCTTAACCAGGCCATCGCACGGAACCGACACGCGTTGATCCAAGGCGACGACCAAGCCACCGTAGGGGGCTCTCGTTCAGCAACGATCAGCGGCAACGATACGCAAACAAGCGCCAACAAAACCATAAACGTTCAGGGAAGCCATACCGACATCGCCAGCGCGGTCAGGAAGATTCAGGCGCAAGTGATAGAACTAAAAGCCACCGCCGCCTTGACCATCCAAGCGCCGGCCATCGCCATGGGCGGCGGAGGCGTGGACGTGTTGCAGGTGATTGCGGATCTGATCGGAGTGGTTCAAGAGTTAGCAGCTACGACGGCGAGCCACACACACAGTGACGGAGGAAGCGGGACGCCATCAAGCAGTGGGAGCCATAACGGCCAGGCGAGCCGCGCAGGCGCTTTGAAAGGCCAGATTACAGGAGTAATGCCATGAGCTCAAATTTCAACCAATCGCCCGAAGCAGACATTGCCCAATGTGCTATTTTTCTTAATGACTAACACTGGCAGGCTGTCTTTGATCAAAAGCGGGCGTTAATCAGATAAATATTCCTTAGAAAACTAGCACAAGACGCCAAAGGAAGGAGAAATATAGAGACTGTCCTAGCGGCAAAATGATCTTGCTAGTCCTCAATAGTGAAGGAAAGAGCCATATGCGAGCACGCTACTGGGCTCCTATAGTTAAATTAGAAAAGCATGAATATGGTGGAGGCTCAATAATCATGGCGGATCATTCTTCAGCGCAGATACCACCACCAAGAAACTGGCAAGATTTTGAAAGAGATTCAAGAATATTATTTGAATGTATTCTGAAAGATCGTGGAGTACAAAAAAATGGTAGATCTGGACAAGCACAAAATGGTGTAGATATATATGGAAGACAAAATGGAGAGGGAGATAAGTGGATTGGAGTACAATGCAAAGGAAAAGATGCAAACTATGGTCAGGTGGTTACAGAAGCTGAACTTCGTGACGAAGTAAATAAAACAAGAGGTTTCGAGCCGGAATTATCCGAATTCTATTTAATTACAACTGCGCCTGATGACGCTGTAATACAAAAAGCTGCTCGAACGATAACTAATGAAAGAACTAAAGAAGGACGACCGCTATCAGTTAATGTATGGGGCTGGGGCCAGATCCAAGAACAAATTTCACGCTTTCCGGAAGCTATAAATGCGTTTTCTCCAGATAGTTCGCCATTTACAGGTCAGTTGATGGACGGAAATAGAAAAATAAGTGAGCAAAATGAAGCTAATGCGAATCTTCTTCAAGATATAAAACAATTATTAACGCAAAAAGAATTTCATATTCATACAGATATTGAAAATTCCGCAAAGGAGCGGTTTGACAAAGAGTTACACATTCAAATTGATCAATACAGAGATCTACTTGTATCAGGAAAACCAAAGACCGCACTCAATTTCCTTGAAAGTCTAAAAGATCGATGTTGGGCAACTGCTTCGGATAGAGTGAAGTTCAGAGTTACTACTAATATTGCGTTGTCAAAGCTTGAATTAGCTAAGGATAATGCCGAGGAAAGTGCCAATCTTCTTATAGAAGCTAGCGAGTTTCAGCCGGAAGATCCTAAGTCAAAAGCAAACATCATACTTGCCAATATTTTGCTGGGCAATCGAGAGAAAGCGATTGAATTGGCCACAGAATTTTTAGCTAAAGATAATAATGAGTATGTAGCTTTGTATCTGCTTCAGTCATCTGCCATGAATATGGATATAGATGATCCACTGGAATTGATACCTGACGCCATCAAAGAAGCTGAGTCAGTATATAATGGACTAATAATATTTCATAGGCTAAGAAATAATTCGAAATGGATTGATATTTCAAGAGAGGCAGTTGCTAAATATCCTAAATGCAAGCATCTCATTAGGTTTAATGCTGAGGCTGAAATTCAGGATTATTTATCTGGAAAACCATTTTTTAAAGGTGAAAAGAATAATAGCAATGTCAATATAAAAAAATTGCAGGAAGCATCTGATAAGCTTCAGGGCTTTTGGGATGATCAATTGAATAGTGAGCTGCCCAATGTTGACCCTTCGCTACCCTATAACTTGGCATTATCATATAAGATTCTTTTGGATGATGAAAAAGAGAGCAAGGTTATCTCAAAAGCAATTGAGTTATTTCCAGACAACTCAGATATAGTTAGATTTTATGCAAATGATTTGATAAGGAAAAATAATAGGAAAGAAGCGATTAAAGTATTGAATAATGTTTTTAATGATATTGGTAGTCTTTTAATGCTTGCCGAAGTGAAAAGCAGTGAAGATCCTCAAGGTGCTTTGGAGATACTCGAAAAGACTAAACGCATTAGTACGATATCTTCGTATGAGCGTATGGTTGCAACTGGCTTAACTGTAGATTGTATATTAAAAAACAAAACAGAAAGTGAAGAGGAAAGAATAAAGTTGGCAGAAGAAGAGATTGGTCGAGTTATTGAAAAGTATAAGAAAGAGCCATTGATATGGGTTATAAAGGCTAATATATATAAATTCTCAAATGACACAAATAGACTCGAAGATGCATTAGAGAGGGCTGCGAATCTTGTCACTGATAAATCAAATTTTTATGAAAGGCTTACTTTGTCACAGGTCTTAGAGTCTTTCGGGAAATATTCTGCTTCAGCGGATATTTTAAATGGTTATGTTGATGCGTCTTATGATAGCCCAGCCCTTAGGACTTTGTTTTTCTCATTGTTAAAATCTGATCGTCGAGGTGCGGCCAATGAACTTTTAAGAAATATGCCTGACAAAGTATCACAATTACCAATATTTTTAG
This sequence comes from Hahella sp. CR1, assembly GCF_029813005.1. Lineage (NCBI taxonomy): Bacteria > Pseudomonadati > Pseudomonadota > Gammaproteobacteria > Oceanospirillales > Hahellaceae > Hahella > Hahella sp. CR1. Next base: position 713,251 of record NZ_JAPELK010000001.1, on the reverse strand, counting down.
AAGGTGCATACTGGCTACATATTCGTAGAGGTGATTATAAATCAGCTGAGTCTGTAATTTCCAAGCTTATCTATGAGATGCCAAATGAGCTTAATCCATATTTGTTGAGAATCGATGTTTGGTTGCGTCTCAGAAATGAAAAAGATATAGCATCCTTCCTTAAAGGAGATGCTGAATCCCTTTCAGGAAAACCATTAGAAAAGATGAGGCTTGCCAATATATTGATTAGATTTGGTTATCATGAAAGAGCCTTTTCATTAAGCTATAGAATAACCGTAGAAAACAGCAGTAATCATAATATTGTTTTATCTTATATTGAATTATTTTTAAGCCCTTGGTTGACTTCTTGCGCTACTGTCAACATGGACAAAGTATCCGAAAATACTTATTTTAAAATAAGAGACGAAAATGGAGAGATTGAAGAATTTATTGTAGAGAACAATGATGAAATAGTTAAGGTTAACAATATCTCTATTCTGCCTGGCCATATGTTTTCTAGATTGGCAACGGGATTGGGTGTTGGAGATGGTTTTGAAGATAATATAGGTGGATGTTGGACAATCATAGAAGTAAAACATAAATATTTATACCTGCTTCATTTTTTGATGCACAGCTTTAACAGAAAGTTTCCTCATATTGATGGATTTAGACGGTTCGTTTTTAATAGTGATGCCGCTGAAAAGTCAATAATGCCTATACTGGATAGCGTAAAAGAGAGCTACGATCATAACGAGAAGATAATAAAGTTGTATGAGAAAGGTTTGTTACCATTAGGGGCAATTGCTAACTGGATGAAAATAGATGTTATTCAGCTATGGCAAGAGTTAGTTTCTAAAAAAATCGAATTCAAAGTTTGTGTTGGTGGCATTGGCGAGCTGGATATGGCTTTCAGAAATATAAATGAGAATATGTCTCGGGGCTGTGTACTTGATGCATTGACTTTGCATATAGTTAACGTTATGGGGTTATACGAGATTGTTTCGAATATATGTGGCAAACTATATACAACTGAAAGTGTTGTAAACGTATTTAGGGAGAGATACCATGAAATTGCCAATCATAACGGGCAACCATTTGTGCGGATTTTTTGGCAAGATGGAACTTATTATCGCGATGAGGTTTCACCCCAAGACATTGAGTCTATCAGGCGAGCCAGAGAATCTGAGTTAAACTGGGTAGAAAGTAACATCAAAACCATTCCATCTGAAACACAGCATTCCATTCCTATTGAAGCCGAAAAAATTAGAGATTCCATTTCAAGTGAATTCTTAGATCCAGTACTTCTGGCAAATAATAATGAGTATATTTTATTGTGTGAGGATCAGGCATATAGACAGCTTAGCAACAGATATTTTGACATTAAATCTTCTTGGTTGCAGCCTGTACTAAAGGCGGCGGTAGACAGGGGCGTGATTTCTATCAATGAATATATGGATGCTATATCTTTTATGATTGATTCTGGGCATGGGTTTATTAGCATAGAGTCTAATTTGCTTTTATTTGCAAAGGAGCGAGGAATAAATAAGTTAGAAAGTATCGCCAAAGCGTTATTTTGCATTAACGCTGAGGTCACATCTCATCAAAAAGTACTAATACAATTTTTGAAGAGGCTGTGGGGCAGCAAACTGGAGCCTACTTTGGAGCAGCAGGCTGCAACCAGTATTCTTTTAAGACGGTTGTTCTTTGGTAAGTGGAGAGCAAGCTCAAAAGCGGATACCACTGATATAGTTTTATCAATTCTAAGCCCAATGGACAATAATCGTATTTTTTTAAAATACTTAAATGGATGGATGGATGGCCACTTCATAGCAAACTAGTCATCTTCATGGTTGCTATTGGGGTAGAAAATAACTATTTCCTTTCGAACACTGGACGCATTTTTTCACTTAGAGCCGTAAGATGTCTCTAGCTGCTGTATACTAGCTTTAAAAAACTCTTCCATAATGTCAACTACGCATTGATGCTCGTCAACGTAAGTTAATGTCCCTTCCTAGGGATAAACTAGTACCTAAATCTCTACTCTGCTAATAACGCATGCTACGGCTTGCAAACCGTTATAGAGTGAAAACTCACTCCTCCCCACGCCTGCGGGTTTCGAGAAAAGCTTTTCGCCATGAAACTGGATAGCCGAGGGAAGGCCCGCCACTGGCGAGCATGTGAGAGCTAACGATTTTCCTAAATTGAAACTTTCAGCTATGTTTTGAAGTACGGGGGAGCCAAGTTTAAGGAGGAAGCCGCAGCCAGCATCCCGTGGACACCGCTTGCGGCTGTGGACACTTTGTGGACATAATAAATCATATTGATCATTTATTGAACAGCAGTATTATCCATAAGTGATTGATTTAATTATGTTTACGATATTTAAAGCCCGCCAAAATTGGCCTAACAGACCTGATTCCGAATCCCAGCCGGATTCTCTGCCCTCTTTTGTCGAAAATGAGCAAGGGGCGGGGTTGAAGAGGGTGCTGTTGCGCAATACCGCGCTTATTCTGGTCGTGGGAACTCTCCTTTTTTACTTTGAAAGTCACACTTCTCGTTTTCAGGCGCGGTTGTTTTCGCGCTACGCCGGTCAACTGAACTACAGCCTTACTGCGGGGCCTGCGGAGGCGGTGCGCTATCCTGAGCAGGGGCCGTTTGATAAGCGTCTGGGATATGTGGCTCTGCCGGATTTTCTGCAGCAACTGAATCAGCAAAGCTGGGAGGTTAAATCCCAAGCCAATTTCTCTCCCGCCTTGATGGAGTACACCTCCCACGGTCTGTTCCCACCCTATCGGGAGAAGTCACAGGCGGGACTGGATATTCTCGACTGTCGCGGGGACGTGATGTACCGCAACCGTTATCCACAGCGGATTTATGACGACTTTGAATCCGTGCCGCCGCTAGTGGCGAGCACGTTGCTGTTTATTGAGAACCGTAACCTGCTGGATACGGAGCACCCGCTGATTAATCCCGCGGTGGACTGGGGGCGCTTCAGCAAGGCCGCCATTGTGCGCATCGGCAACACGTTAGGCGGAGATTTCGCCTCTATGGGCGGCAGTACCCTGGCCACGCAAATGGAAAAGTATCGCCATTCCGCCGAAGGGCTGACTTCCTCACCCCGCGACAAGCTGCTGCAAATGCTGTCCGCCAGCGTGCGCGCTTATCAAACCGGGCCGGAAACGCTGTCCGCCCGCAAGGATCTGGTGCTGTCCTACCTGAATACGGTCCCGCTGGCCGCCGCGCCCGGTCAAGGCGAAGTACACGGCGTCGGCGATGGTTTGTGGGTCTGGTTCGGGGCGGACTTTATTGAGGCTAACCATCTGCTCAACATGAACGGCGCGGAAGGCGAGCTGCTGGAAAAGCAGGCTCAGACGCTGCGCCGCATATTGTCCCTGATGATCGCACATCGACGCCCTTCCTATTATCTGATGCAAGGCCGCGCCGACCTGGAGAATCTCACTGACAGCTATCTGCGCCTGATGGCCAATGGCGGCGAGATCGGCGCGCCGTTGCGGGACGCCGCCCTGGGGCAACGCACGCACTATCGTGATTTTACGGAAGCCCGCGTAGTGACGCCGGTGGATGCGGACAAAGGCGTCAATGTGGCGCGCCTGCGTCTGGCGCGGATGTTCAATTTGTCCCTGTACGACCTGGATCGCACCGATCTGACTGCCTCCTCTACCCTGCAGGGCAGCCTGCAACGTCAGGTGTCCGCCTATTTGCGCGGCCTGAGCGACCCTGAATTCGCCAAAGCCACTGGACTGGTAGGGCCGCGTTTACTGTCCGAGGGCCAGGCGCGAGAGGTGTATTACAGCTTCACCCTGTTCGAGCGCTCCGCCACCGGTAACCGGGTGCGGGTGCAGACCGACAACACCGGACAGCCCTTCGACATCAACGAGGGCAGCAAGCTGGAGCTGGGCTCCACCGCCAAACTGCGGGTGCTGGCCAGCTATCTGGAACTGATCGCCACGTTGCACCTGACTTACGCCGCCGAGGACGAAGAAGTCCTGCGTCACACCGCCAAGACGTCACATGATCCCATCACCGCCTGGGCGCTGGAGTATCTGATCCAGGCGGAGGACAAATCCCTGCCGCCCATGCTGCAGGCGGCGCTGGACAGACGTTATTCCGCCAATCCAGAAGAGATATTCTTCACAGGCGGCGGGGTTCATACCTTCCGCAATTTCAGCAGTCAGGACAATCATCGCTTTCCCACCGTGCGAGAGTCCCTGCGCGAGTCCATCAACCTGCCCTTCGTGCGCCTGTTGCAGGATCTGGTGCGCCATGAGATCAACGCCAACCAGCAGGACAGCCGGCAATTACTGGGAGACCCCAACGATCCCCGTCGCCATGAATATCTGGCGCGCTTCGCCGACCGCGAGGGATTGATCTTCCTGCAACGTTTCTGGAGCGCCTATCAAGGTAAAAGCAGCGAAGAGCAACTGGATATATTTCTGGACCGTCTGCGCTTGAATCCAGTGCGGCTGGCGGCGGCGCATCGCTATATCTTCCCCTATTCGGATCTGCGCACCTTCGAGACTTTTCTGGCGCAGCGACTGCCCCATGACAGAATCAGCGACGAACGCATGGAGGAATTGTTCGTACGCTATGCCCCCGGCGCTTTCAGCCTGCCGGATCAAGCCTATATCGCCGAAGCGCATCCGTTGGAGTTGTGGTTGCTAGCGTATTTACAGAAACATCCGCAGGCGGAGTTCGCTGAACTCTCCGCGGCCAGTCGCGAGCGTCGCCAGGAAGTGTATGGCTGGCTGTTCCGCACCCGCGCCAAGAATGCGCAGGACTCCCGTATCCGCACCATGCTCGAAGTTGAGGCTTTCGCCAACCTGCATCAGCGCTGGCGTCGTCTGGGGTATCCGTTCGACCATCTGGTGCCCTCGCTGGCCTCCGCTCTGGGCAGTTCCGGCGACCGTCCCGCCGCCCTGGCGGAGTTGATGGGCATCATCCTCAACGATGGCCTGCGCCTGCCCACCTTCCGCCTGGATCAGTTGCATTTCGCTGCGGAGACGCCTTATGAAGTGAAATTGCGGCACTATCGCACCACTGCCGACCGGGTCATGGACCCGTATGTGGCGGCGGCATTGAGAGACGCGTTGTCAGACGTGGTTGAGGCTGGCACGGCGCGGCGCCTGCAAGGCGGTTTCGTACTGCCCGATGGACGCATGCTGGCGTTGGGCGGCAAGACCGGCACCGGCGACAACCGTATCTTCAATATCTCCGATAACGGGCGTCGCAGCGGCGGCACGGCGCTCAATCGCACCGCCACCTTTGTGTTCTATCTGGGAAGCAACCATTTCGGCGCGCTTACCGCCTATGTGCCGGGCAAAGCCTCCAGCGACTTCCATTTCACCTCCGCGCTGCCGGTGCAGGTATTACGCGGTATGGCGCCAATTCTGGAGCCCTACCTCACCCCCGGCGACGTGACCCTGTGCATCGACACCGTCAAGCCGCATCAGGAGCTGGCGCAGGCGGAAGTGGATATGCTCCCGCCGCTATAGCCTCCGGGTGATCGCTCAGCGATTGGCGCAGAAACCAAACTCCGTGCTTTCCCGTGGCCCCAACTCCCGGTTCCAGTGCACCCCGGAAGCGTTCAGCGCATTGCCTTGCTGGCTCCAGTTCGCGCTCCAGGCGGTGTAGACCTGTCCTTCGATGGGAACGGACACGGACCAGACCAGATCGCTGTCGCTGGCGTTGAGGACGCGCACATCTGCGCAGTAGCCATCGCCCCAGTCATCAGTTTTACGCAAGGTGGTTTGCGCGGGGTTGTCCTGATCGCCACCGTCGCCGCCATCATCCCCTCCGTTGTCGCCACCATCTCCGTCATCTCCGTCATCTCCGTCATCTCCGTCATCTCCGTCATCTCCGTCATCTCCGTCATCTCCGTCATCGCCGCCATCGTCCCCACCATTATCGTCACCGTCATCACCGCCGCCCTCTACCGGCGACCACCAGTTGCCGGAGATAAACAGCATGGACAGCAGATTGATAGAGTCGGAGTAATAGTCAGAGCGATTGCCGCTGATCAGATCCCACCCCTGATTGAGGAAGCTCTGATGCCCAGTGACTGAAGCCGCCGCCACCATTGGCGCGGTGAACGCCATGGCGGAATAGCCCACTAAAGGCTCGCCATTAAGCTTGTAGCCGGCCATGACGCCGCCGGGATCGCCACCCGTAGCGTTGACCGCCCATTGCATCAGTTTGCTCATGGCGGCGCTGGCGCGCGCGTCGCCGAAATGCGCGGCATCAATGGCGATACGCAAAGGATAGCGACAGGCGTTCCAGGAGAAGTCGTCGTCCGTGTCCGCCTCAAGGAAATTCGGCGGCGCCGGCCGGGGATTGCTGTCGATAACAAAGTCCGACATCAATCCGGTGGCGCTGGCGTGGTTTTGGGTCATCTTGTCGATGACGCCATAGGCGGTGTCCGCCGCCTCGCCCCAGAATGCGTCGCCAGTGGCCTGCTGATAGGCGTGCATGTGATCCGTCATCCAGTCGGAGGAGCGGGTAGTCCACTGGTCGTCATCCCAATCCCCCAGCATGGTGCGCTTGGAAGAACGGTGCACATCATCGCCTTTCAGACCGTTATTAATGATGCGCTTCGCCTGTTGCAGGTAATTGATGGAGCCATCGGAGCCCCACTGATAATGCGCCAGCAATAGCGCATAGGCGATGTCCATATCGCCGTCGGAGGCGGAATCGGAATCCTTGCTCGTGTTTTCGCTGGCGTCGATGACCCATGACATCAAATGATTGTTGAGCGTGGAGCGATGCTTGTCGTACATGTTGTACATGCCGTCGAAGTACTGCTTCGCCTCGCCGTCATGCCCGGCCATGAGAGCGAACAGCATCATGCCGTAGCCATGAGCCTCCGAGGTGGTGATCTCATTACCGTCGCCGCCGGTTCCTTTCATGTTGACGTAATAGCCGCCGCCGGGCGTATTGCCGTTGGACGGTTTCACGTAAGCGCTTTTCCAATAATCGTAGAACTGGGCGACCTTGGCGTTCATTTGCGCCTGAGACACATGATCCGGTTTGATTTTGCCGGCGAACTCAAGCGCCTGAGGAAAAGGCCGCGCCGCCTGCGCCTGCTGCGCCAGAGATTCCTGACAAACCGCATCCGCCGCAGCGATGGTTGTTTTCGCCGTCGAGTCCGCGCAACCGGCGAGCGCCGTCTGCGCGCTCAAGGCTAATCCAGAGAGAAGAATCACCCGCGCCGCCAAAGGCGCGATTCGAAATGTATCAGGCATCATGGTCCGCTTCCTTTACTCGTTTTTTCAGGTTGTCGCCCGAGTCTAGGATGGGAATCGTTCCCAAACGATCACCCGAATGGAGTAAATACCAGCGTATTCCGACAGGGGATTTGGAGTAGGCGCTCTTCGAATAAAGAGCGCCAAAATTGAACTGGACGCTATTTCTGCGCCCGGCTAACGCCGACGCAACTTGCGCCAGATAAACCGCAGAGGGAAGAACAGAAGGCTCAGCATCACCAGCCATGGCAGCAGGTAGGCGCAGGCGGTGATAACTTCCGAGATGGCTTCCGACAGGTCTTCCGAGAATGAGGACAGCGAGCGACTGATAGGATTCCAGAACGACTCATTATGCTCCGCGTCGAAGGAGATGTTGAGGATATCCATGTTCACCCGCTGCAGCAGATAGGCGTTATCGCCCATGGCCTGCTCCAGCTCCGCCTGAGTTTGCGCCAATTGCGAGGCGATTTTGATCAGTGAATCGATGTTGTCGGCGGAACGCTTCTCCAGTTCCAGCAGGCGGTCCCGGTAACTGGTCAGCATCTCCACCTGCTTTTCCGCATCAACGATGGACGCCGCCAGATCCTCCACATGGGTATTCACCTGCGTCACATCCCCCGCCTGCGCCAGTTGTTGCAGAATCGGCTTCACGCCGGCGGGTTTGATGCGTAAACGCAGACTGGCGCGCGCGTATTCCCGGTTCAGATCGGCGTCGAGCAGCGTGCAGTGGTTTTCCCGGTCCGCCGCGCAGGCGTCCATGATTTGCTGGTGCGTGACGGCGATCTTGTCTTCCTGCAAGCGCGCGCGAACAGAGTGCTCATAAGCCAGGTAGGGGTTGGATTCACGCTGGGCGGACTCCGCCCGTAAAGACGCATCGCCTTGCATCCGCCCCGGGTAATCAGTGGGGCTACAGGCGGCCAGGGTCAGCATGAGTATCGCCCACATAAAGCGGCGCAAAATCGGTTTCTGCATGGAAATCATTTCCTTCTGGAACAGGGATGACGGACGAAAACAGAGGCCGGACAGGCGAATAGCGCTGATTGCGGCGCATGCCTGACCAACAGGGAGGACGTGGCGTTTCACGATAACCGAATCCTCCCTGATGTTTGAATCTTAACGGCCGCGGTTATCTTAAGGACAATTGCTCAAGAAGTGTTAGTAAATCCAAAGACGGACGCTTAAAATTGCGCCCCCGATTTGTCCGTCACCCTGGCGGCCCGCCCCAATGAGGCGGGTGTTTTCACCGCCACCGCATTCCTGTGCGCCGGGTTTGACGCATCGCAAGTTTTAAGCGGCAGTTTTAAATTTCTTAACCAAATGGTCGAGTTTTCTATTACACTCCCGCTAACAATAACAGTTAAACAGAAGGGTTTTCTTATGATACCAGTTCTCGATATTTCCCGGTTTGACTCAGACCGGCAGGCGTTTTTGGCCGATCTAGGGGCCGCATATAAAGAATGGGGCTTTGCGGGAATTACCGGACACGGCGTACCTAAAGAAACTATCTTCAATGCCCTGCGCGCCGCGGAGAAATTCTTCGCATTGCCGGAAGAGGTGAAGAAAAAATACTTCCTGGATAACTACGGCGCACGCGGTTATACCCCGTTCGGCACAGAAATCGCCAAAGACGCCGCCGTGGTGGACCTGAAAGAGTTCTGGCATGTGGGCCGGGAAGTGCAAGGCGAGCCGCCTTACGAGCAACTGATCCCCAACGTATGGCCGGAAGAACTGCCGGACTTCAAGTCCGCCATGCTGGAGATGTATCAGGCTCTGGATAACCTGTCCAACCGCATGTTGTCCGCCTTCGCGTTATTCCTGGGCGAAGACGAAAACTTCTTCCGTGAGAAAATCAATTTCGGCAACAGCATCCTGCGTCCCCTGCACTATCCGCCGATCAATGATGATTCCCTGCCTAACGTGCGCGCCGCCGCTCACGAAGACATCAACCTGATCACTCTGCTGGTCGGTTCCGAGCAGGAAGGCCTGGAAGTGTTGAGCAAGAAGGGCGAGTGGACGCCGATCTCCATGATCGAAGGCACTATCATCTGTAACGTCGGCGACATGCTGCAACGCATGACCAACCACGTACTGCCTTCCACCACTCACCGCGTGGTGAATCCCAAAGGCGAGGCGTCCAAACACAGCCGTTACTCGATTCCGTTCTTCGTACATCCCAATCCGGACGTGTGGCTGACCGCTCTGCCGCAGTGCGTCACCGAAGAGAATCCAGTGCGCGACGAACCTATTCTGTCTCACGACTATCTGGTTGAGCGTCTGCGCCAGATCGGTCTGCTGAAGAAGTAACTCTCAGCCAGCCACTGCGTAACGCAGTTCTGAGGGGTTGATGGCGTAATCATTGGCGCTCATATCGCGCCGCGCCATCAGTCCCTCTGCATTGAACTCCCAGTGCTCATTACCATGGGTGCGCATCCATCTCCCCGCCTCTGCGTCATACCACTCATACTCAAAGCGCACGGAAATACGGTTGTCCTGATAGCACCATAACTCCTTCATCAGTTTGTAACGGGTTTCCCGCTCCCATTTACGGGTCAAGAACTCACGTATACGCTCACGTCCCTGGAAAAATTCAGCGCGATTACGCCACTCCGAGTCCTCCGTATATCCCAATGCAACCACCTCTGGATTACAGCTATTCCAGGCGTCTTCCGCCATTTTCACCTTGGCGCGGGCGGACGCTTCGGTAAAAGGAGGAACTGGAATCTGCTTGCCGTCTCTTTCAATAAACATGAATTGCCTCTCTGTTTTCATCAAAAAGTAGACTATATTGTCTACTTACGCAGGAGAGAGTAGACAAACCAGTCTACCTTTGCAATCAGAAAGTAGACAAATTCGTCTACTTATTTGTTAAGTGATTGATTATGAAAGTTTCAGCACGAGAAAAAATTATCGAAAGCGCCTATCGCCTGTTTTATAAGCAAGGGCTTCGCGCCACTCAGGTGGATCAGGTGATTCAGGAATCCGAGGTGGCCAAACGCACCTTCTACAAGCATTTCCCTAGCAAGCAGGATGTGGTGATGGATGCATTGCAGGAGCGTCACCAACGCTGGATGCAATGGTTCACCAACAGAGTGGAAGCGCTCAACGCTCCAAGTAAAGAGCGGGTGCTGGGCATCTTCGACGCCTTACGGGAATGGTTCGACGACCCTGAGTTTCGCGGCTGCGCGTTTTTAAATGTGACGGCGGAGATCTATGACGCTCAGGAGCCGGAACGGGAGCTGGCGCGGCGACATAAGCAGGATATGGATGAGAAAGTCGCCCAGTGGCTGAAAGAGGCAGGCGTGGAGGATGAAAGTCTGGCGCGGCAGATTGGGGTGCTGATCGACGGCGCTATTATTCGCGCCCAGTGCTTTGGCGACGCGGATTACGCCCAGACGGCGCGGGCTTTATGCGCGGCGATATTACGCGTCTGAGTCGAGAAGCCGGATCGCGTCAGTTGGCCACCGGACCGCTATTTTTGCGCTCCTTGAAGCTGGCCGCGACGGCTTGCAGCACCTCGCTTTTACTGTCGTAACGGGACGCCAGCGTCCAACCCAGCACCTGATAAAAGTGCGCGTCGCCCATCACTGTGGTGATCAGGTAGGTCACTTTGACGCCTCCGGTCGAGCCGGTCAGCGCCACCTGGCGCGCAGGCAGGCCATTGATTTCAACCGGGCTCCACTCTCCCAGCGTGCGGGGATTTTCCAGAGATTCCTGCATCAGGGACACAATGAGTTCGGAATAGTCCGTCAATGTATAGCCGTCTTCAAAATCAACGCGGGACTCTTCCAGAATCAGCGCATAGGCGTCATCGAACAAGTTGCCGACTCCCAGAGACGCCTCTTCATTCAGGTCATCCATTTTCTTCCAACGTCCGGGCACGCTGAGGGACAAACGTCCGTCAGCGCTGCGCAGCACCTTGTCCAATGCCTCCGACGCGGCGGAGACGCGCCGGTCTCCGCTGCTGGTGTGGCTTCCGCCCCGACATATAGTCGGGCGGTATTGATCCGGCATGGAGCCTTCCATACAGGTCCATTCAATCTGACCGTTCCTTTCTGCGGGAACCCAGTCAATGGTGTTATTTTCGCGCAGACTCTTGATGTCGTAAGTCACGACCATGCGGGCGTTTTGTTGCAGCTGAATACTGGCGACTTTATCGCGCAGCTCCTCAGGCAACCCCGCATCCAGGTTCTGGTTGGGATAGAAGCCCGTACGCTGGATAAAAGCGCTGACTTTGTCCTGGTTTTCCTTAACAAACGGCATAGAGGTCTGGACTTGAGAGCGCGCTATGTAGTCTTGATAAGCGGGGATCGCTACCGCCGCCAGGATGCCGATAAAGGCCACCATTACAAATAACCCGACAACCGCCGCGACAATCATAGCCGCGCCGCCGCCGCGAACCTGACCGTATTTTTCCTGCCATCTGTCTTCCGACGACGCAAAAAAGACGATCGCCTCAATCAACGACACTATGCTGGGAATCCAGGTAAACCAGAACAACATATAGAAAATGCCCCACCATTGCCCCAGATAGAAGCGGTGCACGCCCAGTCCGCCCAGGAAAAACGCCAGCAGCCCCGCCGTCACTTTGCTCTTGGAGCTGGTGGGGGATTGTTTGGCGTGACAATGAGGGCACTCGCTCAAAGTGGCGGAGATATGCGCGCCGCACTGACGACAATAAACGATTTGATCTTTCACTACCGGCGCAACAGGCGCACGGTAGGCGTTCGCCACCGCATCATTGGCCGTCGCTCTTATCGGTTCAGCGGACTTGGCGGCGGCAGGCTTGGGCGCAGACGCTGCGCGCATGGGCGGTTCTTTCTGCACCGGCGCCACGGCGCTCTTGACCAGTTCACACACGCCACCGGCCTGCTCTATCGCGGTTTTATATTTTTTGGCGGTGGCGCCATCAACGCCTTTCTTGATCACATGACGGCTCTTCACCATCATTTTTTCCACCTTGTCCACATCCGTCCTGAACAAGGCGGCCAGTTTGTTTATTACATCATCTGGGTTCATGCCCTGCTGGCACTGCCCCAATAAAACAACATCGAATTTTAATTCAGACACGACTATTCCTGTCAGCCTTACAGCCGCTAAGTGATTGATACTACGCTATTATACGACCATCCTGAGTTCGTTCTACGACGTGGTGGTCAAAACTGAGATGGGAGAAGCGTCCGCTTCTTCGTTAAGAAAAAGCGGCGCATAGTACTAGGATGTAAGGATAGTTTAAAAGCCCGAAGGGTCAAAAACCCATGGCGGAGGATGTGCTGCGACGGGGGTCGGCGGCGCCGAAAAACACGCCGTTTTCATCAATGAGAATGCTCTGGCTGGCGCCCATCGCCGCCTTCTGATTCACCGCATGCCCCATTCCTTCCAGCAGCTTCACGGTATCGGGGCTGAGACCTTCTTCCACCCGGATCTCATCTGGCGACCACTGGTGGTGAATACGGGGCGCGTTCACCGCCGCCTGAATATTCAGGTGATGGTCGATGACATTCATGATCACCTGCAAGGTCGTGGTGATGATGCGAGAGCCGCCGGGACTGCCGGTAATCAGGAAGTTCTTGCCTTTGTTTTTCACGATGGTCGGCGACATGGAGCTGAGCATGCGCTTATTGCCTTCGATCTTGTTGGCCTCGCCGCCCAGCAAACCATAGGCGTTGGGCACGCCCGGTTTGGCGCTGAAGTCATCCATTTCGTTGTTCAACAGGAAGCCAGCGCCATCGACCACAATATGCGATCCGTAGCTGAAGTTGATGGTGTAGGTGGTGGACACCGCATTGCCCTTGTTATCGGCGACGGAGAAGTGGGTGGTCTCATTGCTTTCATAAGGCAGGGGGTTGTCCGGCGCCAGCGTAGAGCTGGGCGTGGCGCGGTTCATGGGAATATCCTTGCGCTGCTTCGCCGCGTAGTCTTTGGACACCAACCCTTTCTGCGGCACTTCTACAAAATCGGGGTCGCCCAGGTACTTGGAGCGGTCTGCATAGGCGCGCTTCATGGCTTCCGCCATCAGATGAATCGTTTGTGCGGAGTTATGCCCGAGGTAGCCGATGGGATAGCCTTCCAGAATGTTCAGAATCTGTATCACATGGATGCCGCCGGAGCTGGGCGGGCTCATGGAATAAATATCAAAGCCCCGGTAGGTCCCGTGAACGGGCTCGCGCATGACCGGCTGATAACTCTTCAGGTCTTCCAGCGTAATCAGTCCGCCGCCGCGCTTCATTTCCTCCACGATCAGCTTGGCGGTTTCGCCCTCATAAAAGCCTTTAACGCCTTTCTCGGAAATGCGTTTCAGGGTCGCCGCCAGATCTTTCTGGATAAAGCGGTCGCCGGGTTCGTAGAAAGAGCCGTCCGCTTTGAAAAACACTTTGCGGGAAGAGTCCCATTTGCCCAGTCTTTCGGCGCTGTCTTTCACCCCATGACTGAAGCGGGGCGTGACGATAAAGCCTTCCTCCGCCAGCCGGATCGCCGGGGCCAAAGCTTCCTGCAGAGAGATCGTGCCGTATTTCTCCAGGGCCAGCGCCAATCCCGCCACTGTGCCAGGCACGCCCGCCGCTTTGTGTGAAAAGCGACTCAGATTGCTGTCCGCGTCGCCGTCCTTGTTCAGATACATATCCCGGGAGGCGGCCGCCGGCGCTTTTTCCCGGTAATCGATAGCAATCACTTCGTTGCGGCTTTCCGAGGAGATCAGCATGAAGCCGCCGCCGCCAATATTGCCGGAACGGGGTTGCGTCACCGCCAGCGCGAAAGCGGCGGTCACTGCGGCGTCGATGGCGTTGCCGCCGTTTTTCAACACCTTCAATGCTTCTTCCGTCGCCAGTGTATGGCTGGTGGCCACCATGCCGTGATGCGCTTCCGTGGGAACGCTACGGTCTCCCTCCAGAATGAATTCAGCGTTGGTGGGCGCCGCGACCGCCAAGGTCAGGGTGAGTAAGAAGGGTTTCGAGAGGATAGTTACGAGAGACTTGAAGCCAAAAAGGCGAGCGTCAGTTATTTTTTTTGTTTCGCTTAGCATAACAACATTCCTTATTGGTGAATGGACAATGCCGTTCTTGTACGCCAATAACATGCCAGTAATAACAAGCGCCTACAAGCATCGTTTGCGAAATTCACTGGGCGTCTCGCCGGTCCAGCCGACGAAGGCGCGGCGGAAATTGGAAGCGTCGCTGAAGCCCAGTAACTGCGCGATTTCATCCACGGTCAGACGGCTGTCCCGCAAGTGCTGCAGCGCCAGTTCTTTTTTCACTTCCGCCAGCAGCGCTTTGTAGGTAGCGCCCTGCTCCGCCAACTTACGGTGCAGGGTGCTTACGCTCATATGCAATCGCGAGGCGAGCTCGGTCTGGCTGGGGAATTCTCCTGCGCCGGCGTACAGCATTTCCTTCACCCGTCGCGGCAGCTGTTCATCCCGGTCATCATGCTGGATGGACTCACAGCGTTTGGTGAACAGGCTCGCCGCCAGGGGGTCCGCCGAGGGCAGCGGCTGCCGCGCTACGCTGAAGGGAATAAGGATGCCGGTAAACGCCTGCTGAAACCGTACCGGCGCCTGAAACATCTCTCTATACAAGGCCACGTGAGGCGGCTCCGCATAACTAAGATGGATTTCCACGCCCTGCATGCGGCCGCTCAGGAGAAATTCCGTGGATGTGTAGATGCTGCTGATCAGAAATTCGGTGGTCACCCAGGGCCGCTCTGGCAGCTTGAAACTGGACTCGCAGGCCAGCTCGTAATAGCCGTCGCAAGTCCGCAATTCAAAATACGCCTTGGGCGCCTGCACGCTGTAGAACTTCACCAACAGTTGCAGCGCCTGTTCATAGCTGGCGCTGGCCATGGCGGCGTATCCCAGCGCGCCATGAGTGTTGATATTCAGACGTCGCCCCACCAGCAGACCAATGCCGGTCTCCTGCACCCGCTCCGCCGCCAGGCGGGTCACCCGCTCCAGGCGCCGTTGGTCGATCAGGGTGTCCGCATTGAGTTCGTCTTCCTGTAACTGGCAATCCTGCAAAAATTCCGCGCGATCAACGCCACGCTCCACTAACAAGTCGATCAACGCTGCAACGTAATGACCTCTCATGACAGCTTTATCCGCTCAGGTTTATTGTTGTTGGCGGCGTCCGGCGCCGAGTCTGTCGTTGTGACAAAGAATGACCCGCTATTCGATGGGCCGCAACCTGTTTGCGAGCAGCGTCCGGTTATAGATTGTAATCAGATCACTTGGGTCAACGGGAGACGCCGTCATGACAATGGAACACACCACCACAGAACGCCACCCCGCCGCAGGAGAGGGCGACAGCCGCACGCCGCCGGAGATCAACGTCGAGCCGCGCAATCTGAGCTTCGACGTGGACGCCGAACTCAGCACGCTCTGGCATGGCGGCGACGCATTTAAAACCGCATTCTTCAATGCGCTCTCCCTGCAATTTCCCGAGGGCGAGCATCTGTTCATCAAGGCCGTGCGCGACTACCGCAAAAATGTGAAAGATCCCCAGCTGCAACAGCACATTCGGGGATTTATCGGTCAGGAAGGCATTCATAGCCGGGAACACGCCCGCTACAACGACGCTCTGGCGCAACGCGGCTATAACCTGGACAAAATGAACGCCCGCTTTCACAAACACATGGAGTTTGTCGGCGGATTCAAACGCAGTCGTCGTCTGGCGGGGACCTGCGCCGCCGAACACTACACCGCCGTATTGGCTCACGGCGTATTGAAGAATCCAGACTGGATGGCGGGCGCAAGCCCAACCATGCAGGCGTTATGGCGCTGGCATGCGGTGGAGGAAATCGAGCATAAATCCGTGGCCTTCGATGTGTATCAAAGCCAGGTCGGTCTCTATCGGATGCGCTTCGTGGCGTTCTGGATCGTCACCTTCCAGTTCTTCCGCTTCACCTTTCTCAACACCGGCTCCATGCTGAAAACGGAGGGGAAATTCTGGGATCTGAAGACCTGGCTGCACGGACTGAATTTCCTGTGGGGCAAGCCCGGCGTACTGCGCCAGTCATTGCCTCAGTTTCTGCGCTATTTACGTCGCGACTTCCATCCCTGGGAAGTGGATGACCGGGAGGAAGTGGCGCGCTGGCTCAACAATAATGAGCGCCCGACGGAGGCGGCCTGAGCCCTCTGCAAGGCTCTATTTAGAATTCTACTTGCAGCGATATTGTTAGCGCACTAACATACTGCGCCATGAAATTAGATGACAGCCTGGGTTTTCTGCTCAACAAAGCCGCCGGAGAGATGAAATTCGCTCTGGAGACGGCATTGCGTCCCTATGATCTGACGCCAGGACAATGGTCAGTGCTGGCGCGGTTGCGACAAAACGACGGCCAGAAAATCAGCGAGCTGGGAAAATCGCTGTTTTTCGACCGCCCCACCATGTCGGGCATCATCCGTCGGCTGGACGCCAAGGGGCTGATCCTGAAAGTCCCGGACGCTAGCGATCAACGCGCTTACCGGATACATATCAGCGCCAAGGGCGTTGAGTTGATGGGCGAGTTGCCGATTCTGGCCCAGGACATCAATGCGCGGGCGTTAAACGCCTTCACGCCTGAAGAAGCTTCCCAATTCAAAGACTACTTGCGACGCGTTTTGAAAAACATGTCGTAGGGCGTTTTTTTAAGCATATAGTTAGCGCACTAACAAAAAAGGAGTCTGTTTGTGAGAACTTTACTAAAAACCGTTCATCTACTGTCGATCGCCGTGTTCTTTGGCAGCATCGCCGCCTATATCTTCTTCGGGGCGATCCTGCCGGAAGATGACTTACGCGCTCTGACGCTGAACCGGGAATGGGTCGCCGCCGGAACCGGTTGGCTGACGCTGCCGGCGATGTGGCTCGCCGGCCTCAGCGGCATTCTGTTGTCTGGAAAGCCCAAAGCGACCTGGTTGTGGATAAAAGTCGCCGGGTTTGTTCTGATCGCCCTGAATGCCCAGTTGATGGTGTATCCGGCCATTCTGCAATCCCTGGAGACGGTCAACGACGCCAATCAGGTCTTCGATCACGCCATGCTGCGGGAAGCGGTGTTCGGCGCGTTTAACGTGCTGCTGATACTGACCCTTGTGGTGGTGGCGATCAGGAAACCGTTCCGCCGCAGCCGACCCGCCTTCTGATCACAGGGATTCGATCCGCTCCAGATAGTCCTCCGCCTGCGCCAGGATCTCACGTCGCTGCTCCTGCGAGAAACGCTCCCAAGTCCGGTAGATCATGGCGAGCCGAGGATTATGCTGAAGCCGTTCCCGATGCCGCTCAATAAAGCGCCAGTAAAAGCTGTTGAAGGGACAGGCGTTGGCGCCGGTCTTGGCTTTGACGTCGTAACGGCACCCCTTGCAGTAATCGCTCATGCGATGAATATAGGCGCCGCCGCTGACGTAGGGTTTAGTGGCGATCAGACCGCCGTCGGCGAACTGGCTCATGCCGCGGGTGTTGGGGGCTTCCACCCATTCGATGGCGTCCACGTAAACGCCCAGATACCATTCATCCACCTGATCCGGATCAATCCCGGTCAACAGGCAGAAATTGCCCGTCACCATCAGACGTTGAATATGGTGGGCGTAGGCGTATTGCAGCGACTGCCCCACCACCTTGCTGACGCAGCGCATATGGGTGTCGCCGTCCCAGAAGTAACCGGGAAGGCGTCTTCCTGCGTCAAGCGCGTTGCTTTGCATGTATTCCGGCATATTCGCCCAGTAAACGCCACGCACGTATTCACGCCAACCGAGAATCTGCCGCACAAAGCCCTCGATCTGAGGCAGGCTGATGTCTCCATTAGCCTGCTCATAACGTTCCAGCGCCGCGCGGATCACCTGCATGGGATGCAACATTTTGGTATTCAAGGCGAATGACAGCCGGGAGTGATACAAACTCCACTGCGCCTCCACCGCGTCGGTCATGGCGTCCTGATAGCGCCCGAACTGAGGCAGACACCGTTCGCAAAAGTGTTGCAGCAATTGCTGCGCCTGACGCCGCGTCACCGGCCACAGCAAACGCTCATGGGCGACGCCGAAGGTCTTCGCCCCGTGTCGCCGCAGACGTTCGAGAATGGCGCTGACATCATTATCGAAACACAGGGGATCGGGGATATCCGCCAACTGCTCCGCTTTGATTTTATTGCGATTTTCGCTGTCGAAATTCCACTTGCCACCCAAGGGCGCGCCGTTCTGCATCAGAATGTCAAAGCGCTTGCGCATGCGCCGATAAAAATTCTCCATGGTGAGATGCTCGCCGCGCACAAAATGATCGGAGATCTCCGCAAAAGGCAGTAGAAAGTGCTCCGTGTCCGCCGGCGCGATTTCAATCCGTTCCCCTAATTGCAGTCGTTCCATCTGCTGCAACAGACGGTATTCGTCCGGGCGCTGATACTCAAAGCGGCGCACTTGATGACGTTCGCACAGATGCTTCAATAGCGCCGGCAAATCGGCGAACTCCTGAGTGTCATCCAGGGTCAGATGCAGCACTTCATGGCCCGCCTTCCGCAGGGCATCGGCGAATGCCTGCATAGAGGCGAAGAAGGCGCAGACTTTCTGCACATGATGCACAACATAATCGACTTCCTGAGGCAGCTCCGCGATCACGTAAAGGACGCCCGGATCTGTTTCTCGGAACCAACTGTGGGCGGCGTTGAGCTGATCGCCGAGCAACAACCTCAGCGTATGAACATGGGCGGGCATGATGCACTCTACCTGGCTTGACCGATGAAGCCCCCTCGCCTGCGTGTTGCGAACGGGTTGTCATGATTACGCCCTGGCGCTTGCTTCGGATCTCTGCTGACCTAGAATCACAAAACCTATTTACGAAAAGATCACGCCAGTATATGAAATGTCCCAAATGCGGGTTTGAACAGAGGGATAGCAACGTCGACTGCGAAAGCTGCGGCATTGTATTCGCAAAATATTTGAAATATCACCCGCCGCAACAGGCCCATGACAGCCCACATCCCGCGCAGGAACCCGAGCTGGAAACGGAAGAAGCGGAAGAGAAAGTTTCCTGGCGGGACATTTTGCTATATCCCGGCGACGCCTCTCCCGATCCCATTTCCGTCGGCGGACGCGCGCTGCTGTTGGCGGCGCTGGCGCTCTGGGGACTGTGGTTGATGACCTCCTCCATCGCGTCCAACGTGGCGGGCGAGTCCTTTCTTCACCTGATTAATCTGCCTTTTCACGAAGCCGGGCATGTGATTTTTCGTCCCTTGGGACAGTTCATCGCTTCCCTGGGAGGCAGTCTGGGCCAGCTGATCATGCCCGCCATCTGTTTTGGCGTTCTGCTGTTCAAACATCACAACACCTTTGGGGCCGCCGTGTGCGCCTGGTGGTTCGGAGAAAACTTCCTCGATCTGGCGCCCTACATCAACGACGCGCGCGCGGGACAACTGCCATTGCTGGGCGGCAACTTCGGCCACTCCTCCCCATACGGCTTCCATGACTGGGAGTACCTGCTCACGGAAACCGGACTGCTGCGCTTCGACCATGGCATCGCCCAAGGCGCCCATTTACTGGGTTCATTGATCATGATTGTCGCAGTCGTCTGGGGCGGCGTGGTGCTGTACAGCCAGTATCTTCTGATGCACGAACAGGAATAACGCCGTAACTACGCCAATTCATAAAGTACATCAGGACAACGTTCTTCATTGCCGGAGCCGTCAGTAAAGCGCACTGGGACAAACCCGTGGCGTTCATAGAAGCGGCGTGCGTCCTGGTTTTGCTGAAAACAATGCAACCTGACCGGCTTCGACGCCAGTGACAACACATGGGTCAACAGCTGCGAGCCGATGCCGCGTCCGACGTAGTCAGGGGCCAGATAAAACTGAGTCAGCCAGGTCAGGCGGTCGCCTTTGTCCAACGAGAGAAATCCGGCGATGCGCTCATCCGCCACGGCGAGCGTCACGGACTCGCGGGGAAGCAACAGGTATCGCACCCAACCACGGACTTCCCGTTCCGAGTGGGCCATAGGAGCATAAGCCAGAAACTTCTTTCGCGACGCCAGCATGATATCAGTCACGGTATCGGCGTCAGCCGCCGTGGCCGGTCGCAATACTACATTCATCGTTTACTACCTCTCAAACAAGCATAGCCGATCGGATGGCCGCTGCTCACCGTCCGGTCTTCACACATCGACGCAGGTGACGGGAGACGCCGATTTTGGCCAAATACGGCGGACTCACCTAAGCTTTAAAACGCACCCGTAAATCAAAACACCACGACGGAAATCCGATGATACGGCGTTTTCACTGGATACGGCTCCCACTGCAATCAGGATCAGCGCGCCGCGCGATCGCCGTGCTGACGCTGTCCCTCCTGCTGCTCCCGTCTTCGTCCGTCATGGCGGCGCAACGACCGACGACCATATTGGCCACACTCAACTGGGAGCCCTATGTCGGCGAAGAGATGCGCAATTTTGGATTCGTCTACGAACTGGTGACGGAAGCGTTCAAACGCGGCGGCTACACGCCCAACGTCAAATTCCTGCCCTGGGCGCGGGCGCTGGACATGACCGAACGAGGGGAAATGGACGCGCTGTTCCCGGAATATTACTCCTCCTCCCGCCTGGAGGATTTCGTTTACTCCGACCCCTTTCTCGGCGGCCCTGTAGGCTTTTACGTACGCAACGACAGCGGCATCCAGTTCAGCGTGGACCCCAGAAGAAATCAGCTTGAGGCGTTACAGGCGCTGTCTCAGTATAAATTCGGCGTGGTGCGCGGCTATATCAACACCGACACCTTTGACAGCGCGTCCTTCCTGTACAAGGAAGACGTCGTCGACGACCTCACCAATTTACAGCGTCTCTTCTATAACCGAGTGCAACTCATCTTCATCGACAAATTCGTCGCCCGCTACCTGCTGGAAAAAAACTACCCGCAATACCTGCGCGACCTCCGTTTTCTGGAGCCGCCCCTGGAGGTCAAATTCCTGTACGTGGTGTTTTCCAAAAAGGCGCCCGACTATGAAGACCAGCTGGCGGCTTTCAACGCCGGCTTGAAAGCCGTGAAAAAAGACGGAACCCTGCAGGATATTTATACTCGTCACGGCTTCCGGGAGGTCTTGGAATACGAAGGGGAGCTGGAAAGCCGTCGACTGATCCCCGCTCACTGAGGAGGGACTGTCCCCTCCTGTGAAGATAGACGCACTCCCTGCCTGTAAACCTTATACAGCAAATACCATGAGAACAGCGCGGGACCACCGCCTGCGACCCAGAACCCTACCAGCACGTCAAAGTCACCCGCCATGAGCCGACCAACCAAGGAGTGTTGATAAGACCGCCCGCCTGTGTCGCCAAGCATATAAATAAAAACTCCATTTCCAGCAATCAAACCCAGCCATATCCATATCGGAACACTTCTCAGAACATAACCTGGGCGCCGTATCCATAACCACACTAATGACAGTAAGGCGAGACCAGTCGCTGCGAAAAAGATCATAATACTGAAATCGAATCCCTGTTCATTCTGTTTCAAATGCCAGATCACTAATGAAAACCCAAAGATATACATCATCGTCGTAGGGAGAATACACAGTAAGCCCAGCAACACCTTTAAACCTTTTAGCGCTACGTTTTTCATCAGCCATCCTTTTCCACATCGGCAGGTTTGCCCTTTAATACGGGGCTTTCTCTCGCGCCTTCCGTCCGCATCAACCAGTCCCTAAACGCCCGGATTTTATTTTCCTCACTACGCGCCGGGTGATGCAATAAATAGTAGTTTTCCGCTTGCGGCAAGTCCCGTTCACTCAACGCCAACAGCGCGCCGGAGCGTAGTTCCTGCGCCACCAGCACTTCCGGCAGCAAGGCGACGCCCAGTCCATGCATCGCTGCTTCGATCACCATGTAGTAATGTTCAAAGCGGGCGCGCCAGGTCGGCGTAGTGAAATCAAAGCCCTGCGCCTCGAACCAGTGAGCCCACACATGAGGCCGGGTGGAATGCAACAACAGGCGACCGGGGTCAGCTTCGCCCCGCCCCAAAGCCTCCAGCTCCTCCCTTAGCGATGGCGCCGCGACCGGCAGCAACCGCTCCTGGAACAGTTTATGTCTCCGCACGCCGGACCAGTCGCCCTGACCGATATACAGCGCCACATCCAAACCATGCTCATTCAGGTCCAATTCGGTGAACGCCTTGGAGAAATCGGAAGGCGTCGTCTTCACTTCGACCGAGATATTGGGATAACGCCGCTGAAAATCCTGCAGCTTGGGAATCAACCATCGGGAGCCTAACGTCGGCAACGCGCCAATCGTCAGCAAACCGCCCTCGCCCCGATGTTGCAGCAATTCATCTGTGCCCAGTGACAGGCGATCCAACGCCTGTGTGACATGAAACAGATAGGCGCGTCCGGCGGCGGTAAGTTGCAGGCGGCGCTTGTGCTGACTGAACAACGGCGTTTGCAGACGTTCCTCCAGCCCGGCGATAGCGCGGCTCACGGCTCCGGGCGTCACACAGAGTTCTTCTGCGGCCTTGGTGAAACTGAGGTGACGGGCGGCGCATTCAAACGTACGCACCGCGTTTAAGGGAGGCAGCATCCGCATAGTGAGAAAATCTCAACCAAATTGAGTTAATATCGCTTTTTAATCGTTAATTTCACAGTGATAATTGCACACAGCTCAATTATCACTTATTTCAGGAGGTATGTATGCGGCCGTTTCATCTGGCCTTTCCCGTGACGAATCTGGACGCCGCCCGCGCCTTTTATGTGGATCGTTTCGGCTGCGCTATCGGTCGTACCGCGGAGCGCTGGATCGACTTTGACTTCTTTGGCCACCAGATTACCGCCCATCTCGTGGAAAGCCCTCAGGAAGACGCCGGCCGCAACGCCGTTGACGGCGACAGCATCCGCGTGCCGCATTTCGGCGTTATTCTGGATAAAAGCGAATGGGAAACAGTGCGTGATCGCATTACCGAACGCTGCGACACCTTCCTGCTGGCGCCAAAAATCCGTTTTGTCGGCGAACCGGGTGAGCAAGGCACCTTCTTTGTCAGCGATCCGTCCGGCAACGTGCTGGAGTTTAAATACTTCAACAGCGACGCCGATATTTTCAGAACCTGATCCCGCTTCCAAACAACGGTAGAGATCTTCATGAACATCGTATTTCACAGCGGCGCATTCGACCTGCGGGAGTGGCGACGAGCCGCGCAAACCATCAGCCCGGAATTCCAGCTGCTGGCGCCAGAAGACGTCGCTATCGAAGAGATTGATGTTCTGCTTATCTGGCGCCCCACTCTGACGGACTGGACCCAGGCGTGTAACCTGAAATTGGTCATCGGTCTGGGCGCAGGCATAGACGGACTGCTTCGACAATTGCGCCTGCCAGCAGGGGTACCGGTAGAGCGTATGCGGGACGCCGGCATGCGTCAGGCGATGTCGGAATACGCCACCTACGCCGTCCTGCATTTTCAACGCAACTTCGACCAGTTTCGGCAAGCGCAACAGGACAAAGTCTGGCTGCCTCACAGCCCTTACCGCGCTAATCGGGAGACCCGCGTCGGCGTACTGGGACTGGGCAGCCTGGGAGGCGCAGTCGCCCAACACCTGAGTCAGTTGGGATATTCAACGTCAGGCTGGTCGCGCAGCGGTAAGTCACTGTCCGGCGTCGCCACTTTCGCCGGCGAGACGGCGCTGGATGAATTTCTCGGGCAATGCGACATTCTCATCAACATGCTGCCTCATAATGCAGCGACGGAGAGCTTCCTGAACCGAGACCGTCTCTCCCGCCTGCCGCAAGGGTCCGCCGTGGTTTGCGTATCCCGCGGTGCGGTGACCGACGAAAACGCGCTTCTGGAGCACCTGGACAACGGCCATTTACGCGGCGTCATGATGGATGTGTTCCAACAAGAACCCTTGCCCGTCGCTCATCCGTTATGGAGCCACCCGAAAGTGTGGGTGACGCCTCATCAAAGCGCGCCCACTCAAATCGAACCGGCTTTGCGGGAAGTCATGGATATCCTGCGGGAACGAGGGCTTGTCTGAGCTTGCCCCGTCAAGTTTCCGTTCTTGCATCCTTTCATCTCTGCAATCCTGGCTTAAGAGACCTACTGTCGCCGTGATAACGCGGCGTCTTGCATCGGCTTCATTACCGGGCGCCGTTGCATGCTTCCGCGTCATTTCGGGGCGGTTTCCCACCTCCAAAACACGACTTTTTGTCTTGTTAAAACAGCAAAAAGCGTGCGCTCACTCACCTGCCAGACAGCGCCTTTTGGTACGCGGTATGCAGGGTAAAAGTTTTTTGTTATCTTCCGGGACTTTCCACTTTTACCGCCACCAATGGATAAGGGCTAGACCATGGCGAACCAAGCCAAAACCAACATCGACTGGATTGATACGGCGAAGGGCGTTTGTATTTTGTTGGTGGTGCTTCACCACGTCATTATTACTTCCTATGCTTTGCCTGGAGTTGAGTTAAGCTCCACCGCCGTCAAGTTTGAACATTTTCACCATTTGGTGAGCACCTATCTGGCGCCATTGCGCATGCCGCTGTTTTTTATGATCTCCGGTTTTCTGGTGCATCGCGCCGTCACTCAGTATCGTTGGAGCGATGTGGCGCAGAAGCGCATCTATAATCTGGCTTACCTTTTTGTGCTTTGGGGCGTATTGCAATGGTTATGCGTTACCGTAGTGGATTGGGCGGCTGGCGCTGAAAAACAACAGCCAGGTGTCACCAACGCCCTGTATTCTTCCAGTCTAACTGAATTCGTATCTCTGACTTTGGCCGGATCAAGCAGTCTTTGGTACCTCTATGCCCTACCCTGGTATTTCACCATCTGCAAATTGTTGTCCAGTCGCTGGCCGCTGGCGATGTTGGTTTTGTTGGCGGGTTATATAATTGGGCAAACCTTTGTCCTTTACTGGCCCACCAAGAGCATTATCGCCTATGGCGTATTTTACGGATTAGGTTGCTTCTACGGCCGTCAACTGTTCTCCCTGCTCAGCCGCATTAGTCTGCGCAGTATTGCATTACTGGCGTTGCTTGGGTTGGCTGCGCTGAGCTTGAAACTGCTGCACTGGGAGCACG
Organism: Hahella sp. CR1; assembly: GCF_029813005.1. Lineage (NCBI taxonomy): Bacteria > Pseudomonadati > Pseudomonadota > Gammaproteobacteria > Oceanospirillales > Hahellaceae > Hahella > Hahella sp. CR1. The sequence continues at coordinate 688,029 of NZ_JAPELK010000001.1, read as the reverse complement.
CCTTGTTCACCAGCTTGCTGCTAGTGAGTATCAGTGTCATGGGGTTCGCGTTCACGCAATCCATTGCGGATTTCAAAATGTTGCGCTGGATGGGTAAAAACACACTGCAAATTTACGTGTTGCATCGAATATTTATAGAAATAGCTGATGTCTGGCTGGCGCCGGCGCTGATCAAGGCCGGCGTATTCGACAGCAGTGCGGCGGTCACCGGTTGGTACGCGCTGTATCCCACTCTGGCGACCCTGGGCGTCACCGCGCTGTCTCTGTTCGTCTGGAGCCTCACCAATCGCGGCCCGGGCGTCTTTCTTTACACCGCGCCTGATTTCCATGTGCGGGCGGCGCGCCTCTCCGCACTGGTGGTGAAGCGTTAAAAACGAATAGGCCCGGTGCGGCGAACGCATCGGGTGCGTTTACAACGCCCCTTCCACATAGTGATTCACAATGGCCTGATGGCGACCGTTGTTTTTCAGCTGATCCAGCGCCTGCTGAAAACGCTGCACCACGTCATCCGGCGTCTGCAGGCTGAACGCGAAATACTGATCTGAATCTTTCAAAGTAAAGATCTCTTCATAGTCACCCGGTTTCAGTTTCATCTGCTTGATGTACCAGGCTGCGCCCAGCCTGCCGTATGCCCAGGCGTCCACCTGTCCAAGGCTCAGCATCGCCAGAGCCACCTGAGGGCTGGAAGTGCGCCGCAGCGCGCTGTCAGGCACGCCGTTGTTGAGTAACAACTGCTCGCCGATATCGTCGCGCACCGTGGCGATGCGCAGCGTCTTCAAATCCTGCAGAGACGCAACGCGCAGAGATTTATCGCGGCGAGCGGTAATCACGATATGAGAGGGGATAATCGGTCCCACCCATTTGAACAGACCATCACGGTGCTCCGTGCGGGTCATTGCGAACAGCACCGCATTGGGGCTTTGCTGCACATGGGTGTAGGCGCGCGCCCAGGGCATCAACAACATATCTGCGCGGGTTTGCGAGTAACCGGCAATCTGCAGCATCTCTTCCATCAGATCCACAGATACGCCTTGCAGACGACCGTTCTCCGCAAAGTTCAACGGAGCGTAATCCTCCGTCATCATATTTAAGCCGTCCGCGGCGCGGCAGGCGCCCGCCAAAGCGAAACACAGCAAAGCGAGGCGGACGGACAGTCTGATCAGAGCAGAAATTTTCGTCATCATCAGCGATATCCCTTGTGACTGAAAGCGCTGCCCCGGCGCGGGATTGTCTTGTTTGACGCGGTATCCGGACCGGGAATGTTAGACCTGAACCTGACCCATTCTATGCCCCTGCGCGCCGCTTTTTAACCCCTTATGGATTAAGGTTCCGCAGCCTTCACGGCTTGCCAGACCAGAAGCGAACAAACGTCGACGCCCTATCCCCAGGACGCCGTTTACAGGCAAAGATATGGCTAAAACAACCTATTTTATGTCATATACGCCAGTGTTAATCCTCAACGCCATGTGCGACGCTGAAAAATCCAAAAGGCTATCTGAAACACAGTAGACGCAATCAACAATAAAGGTAATACATCCATGAGCGAACTGCTTAATAAGCAATATCGTCTGGCCAAGCGACCAGTGGGCGAACCCGGCGACGATACCTGGGAATTCTGCGAGAAACCTGTCGCGCAGCCAGGCGCTGATGAAGTACTGGTGAAAATTCAATACGTGTCTCTTGATCCCGCCATGCGCGGCTGGCTCAACGAAGGCAAGTCCTACATTGCGCCGGTGCAAATCGGCGACGTCATGCGCGCCGGCGCCGTTGGCGAAGTTATCGCCTCCAACCATGCCGGCTTCACGCCCGGAGACATGGTGGTGGGAACATTGGGCGTCCAGCAATACGCCATCTGCAACGGTAAAGAACTGCACAAAGTCGATACGCGCATCGCCCCGGCGCCACGTTATCTTGGCGTCCTCGGCATGCCCGGTATGACCGCCTATTTCGGACTGTTGGACACCGGCAAGCCGCAAGAGGGCGAGACCGTAGTGGTGTCCGGCGCCGCCGGCGCAGTGGGCGGGGTGGTTGGCCAGATCGCCAAGATCAAAGGATGTCGCGTTGTGGGCATCGCCGGCGGTACTGAGAAGTGTCGCTATCTGATCGAAGAACTTGGCTTTGACGGCGTAGTGGATTACAAGAACGAAGATGTCATGGCGGGTCTGAAGCGGGAATGTCCCAACGGCGTCGACGTGTTCTTCGACAATGTCGGCGGCGATATTCTGGACGCCGTGCTTGCCCGCATCAATCTGCATGCGCGCATTGTCATTTGCGGCGCGATTTCCCAATACAACAACACCAAACCGGTGAAAGGTCCTTCCAACTATCTGTCCTTGCTGGTCAATCGCGCCCGCATGGAAGGGATTGTGGTGTTCGACAACAGCAAACATTACGGCAAGGCGGCCATGGAAATGGCTGGCTGGATGGCCGCCGGCAAACTGAAAGCGAAGGAGCATGTGGTGGAAGGCATTGAAAACTTCCCCAATACGCTGATGATGCTGTTCAGCGGCGACAACTTCGGCAAGCTGGTGCTCAAGGTAGCGGATAACTAAGGAGCGCGGATATGGCTTACGATCTGCAGGACAAGGTGATTCTGATCACCGGCGCCGCCTCCGGCATTGGCAAGGAGACCGCTCTCCTGCTGGCGCAGTTGGGGGCGGAAGTGGTTCTGTCCGACATTAATACGGAACAGGGCGACGCCGTCGCCGCATTGATTCGCGATCAGGGCGGCCGGGCGCATTTCTGCGCCGCCGATGTCACCCAGGCGGAGCAGGTCGCCCAGTTGCACGCCTTTGTGATGGAAGTCTGCGGCAGACTTGATTGCGCCGTTAACAGCGCAGGCGTAGAGCACGTCAACGCGAAGATGGCGGATATCGACGAAGCAACCTGGGATCAGGTGATCGACATCAACCTGAAGGGCGTGTTCCTGTGTATGCGTGAGCAGATCAAATGCATGCTGCCCCGCCGCGATGGGCGCATCATCAACCTCGCCTCTATCGCCGGTCTGCGCAGCGCGCCGTCGCTCGCACCCTACTCCGCCAGCAAGTTCGGCGTGGTGGGGCTGAGCAAGTCCGTTGCGGTTGAATACGCCAGCTCCGGCATTCGCATCAACGCGGTCTGTCCCAGCTTTATCAACACGCCGATGGTGCAACGCGCGCTGCAGGCGATGGACGAGAAGAAGGCGCTTAAGGTAGTGCGCGCCAATCCGATGCAACGGTTGGGCGAGCCGGCGGAAATAGGGCGTATGATCGCCTGGCTATGTTCAGATGAATCCAGTTTCATGACCGGACAGGCGGTGGCGCTGGATGGCGGATTAACCGCCTGAAGTCTCATCTGCTCCATCATTGATATGCCGGCGTCTTTCGTCAGCGTGACGAGCGACGCCGGATGTTGAAGGATCATGACGAGGCAGTTACGCCAATCGGCGCGCCGCCTCAAATAGGGGCTCAGAGGGCGTGGCGAACACCAGCCGCGGACCGACATTATGGGTCACCGCCGCCTTGATGATGACCGGGGTTACCGCATCCTGGTAGCGCAGATCAAATTCGATGTCCTCTTCTTCCCCATCGCCCAGTTGCGCCAAGGCCGCTAACGCCAGCGCGATCTTATCCTGCGCCAGCGGTTCATCCAGTTGCCCGCCCAAAGCGTCGAGAAAATCGCTCAGTCCATCGACCCCGCACGCCAGTTCAAATTCATGCATCGCTCCGCTCCTCCGAAGGTTATTCCACATGCGGAAATACTATACTCTTTGGTATCACAGGGAGTTTGATCCAAGGCAGAAAAACGATGTCGCCCATGCACTTGACTTGGGTCAGCAAGATAGCGTTAGCTAGAGCTATCCTAGTAATATTCCGAAACTCCGCTAACAATAATTAAGGATATTGCCTATGACATTTGATGTTGTCACCATCGGCAGCGCCACCGTAGATCACTTCGCCGACACGGATTCCGAGCTGATCCGCATCGACACGCGCACCACACATTCCGAACTCATCGCTTTTCCGTTAGGTAGTAAACTTTTAATCAAAGAGCTCAGAACCACCACTGGCGGCGGCGGCACCAATACCGCAGTGGCATTCTCCAGGCTGGGGCTGAATACCGGCTTTCTGGGCAAAGTCGGCGATGACGCCAATGGCGATTTCGTGCTGAATAAATTGCGCGAGGAACATATCAGTTTCATAGGCGCCCGAGGCGGACAGACCGGCTTTTCCGTTATCCTCAACAGCATCAAGGACGACCGATCCATTCTCGCCTACAAAGGAGCTAACGATCATCTTGAGACGGCGGATATTCAGCCCTTCCAGACCCGCTGGGTATATCTGTCGAGCATGCTGGAGCAGAGTTTCCAGACCGTCTGCGATCTGGTCGCCGGCAACGGCTTCAAGCTGGCCTTCAATCCCAGTAACTATCAGGCGGAGTTGGGCTACGCCAAGTTGTCGAAGTTGATCGACCGGGTGGAAATTCTGGTCATGAATAAAGAAGAAGCCTGTAAATTCCTCGGACTCAATTTCTTCAAGTCGCCATCGGTTCCCGACCTGATTCCAGAGCTGGCGAAGCTGCCGCCGGCCATTTTCGCCATCACGGACGGCGCGGAAGGGGCATATGTCTATGATCGCGAGCATTTGTATTATGCGCGCCCCCTGCCCGACCTGCAGGTAGTGGAGACCACCGGCGCCGGCGACGCCTTCGCCGCAACCTTTACCGCAGCTATTATTCTCGGCGAGAATACCGCCACAGCTCTCCACTACGCCATGACCAATTCAGAATCTGTCCTGCAACATAAAGGCGCCAAGGAAAAGCTGTTACCATTAGCGGAGCTACGGGATATTGCAGCCAGAACCCGTAGAGATATTGAAACACTGAATTTATAACTCGCCGGCGGCGTCCGAATGACGCGCCCGACAGCGCACAGCACGACAGTGGAGCCTCTTTAATGCAAAGCACAGAAACGATTCAATTGGAAGTCAAAAACGCGGTTCCCAGCGGCGGCGAACAAGAGACGACGTTGTGCATCGACTTATGGCGTCAGATTGACGGTTTCTTCAAGGATCGTCCTTTCAAGGTGGAAGACCCCTATCGCGGCAAGCTCGGCGAATACGATATTTCTCTGGATGCGTCAGACATGGTGCGCGCCCTGCAACAAGCCAAGGACAGCTCCGGCAGTTTCAATCACTATCGCCGCAAGCACGCCGAAGACAGCAGCGTCAGCCTGAGCGCCACGCTGAGCCTGAAAGTGGTGGCCCGTAACGACCTGACCGCGCCCTATTCCATTTATCACACCGCCAGCGTATTCATCCAACAGCTGATGCTGGGCATGAATATCGCGCTGCCAGGCTCCTGTCAGCTCCTGGCGACCCAATTCCTCGGCGAGCAGGCGCACCGTTTCGAGGCGCAGGACTTTGACTCCAAGGCGTTCTATGACGCCAATCAAAGCGCCGTGGACCATGGCTGGCCGCGTATCAGCCAGTTAAGTTTTGAGAAGGTCTGGGACTGGTTCGAAATGCTGGGAACCAGCCATCGTAATACCGCGATTTCCACCGCCAACAAAGTCCTGGTGGATATGCTGAAAATAGCCCAGCAGCGCTATCGTTACGGCGCCCGCACCGCCATGCTGGTCGCTAATCAGCTGGAAATGCTGATGGGCGCCCGCAGCGACGAAGACATGTTGCACCTACGCGAGCGGGTCACTCTAGTTCTAGGGCGCCCGCCTGAATCGGCGGACTGCTTCAAAGAATTGTATCGCCTGCGTCACGCTCTGTTTCTTGGCGAGCATCCGGTGCGTCGACCCGCTCTGGGTTATCACGACGCCGACGAAGAGATCAAGCAACAGCTTTCCCAGCACAATTCCGGGGTGGAAAAAGCCATCGCGGTGGTTCTGGCCCTGGTGCAGGATCTGATTGAAACCCAGTCCCGTGAATACACCTTTACCGAGCAAATGAGCCGCAAATAATGCCATTTGCCGAGTGTTAAGGGCGGCGCTGCCGCCCTTTTTCATTGGCTATTGCAAAAGCCCGTCTAAACTTAAAGTAAATAAATCCAACAGACCGACCAGATTTATGCCTTCCGTACTCCGTTCGCCCGGAGCTGTCCGATATTTCAGTGTTTGCGCCGCGCTGCTGGCGTTAATGTGGCTCATCGCCAGTCCGTTATCCCAGGCTGACGCCCTCCAACCCAAACTTCTGCTCGTGCTGAAGGGCGATAGCAACGCTTATTGGCGGCAGGTTTATCAGGGCGCGCAAAAAGCCGCCAACGAGGCTGGCGTCACCTTGTTGCATCGCAGCACCAAGGATGACGGCGACATTGCGGGGCAAATACAGATTCTGTCTTACCACCTTAGCCAAACGCCACCGGACGTCCTGATTCTGGCGCCGAACTCCGCCGAAGATCTGGGCCCCAGTGTGGCTCAATACCGCGCCAAGAATATTCCCGTGCTGGTGGTGGACTCCGATCTCGCCGGCGACGCCCACCAGGGACTGGTGGCCACCGACAATTACGCCGCTGGCCAACTGGCCGCCCGCGCCCTGCTCACCACCCTCGATCTGAGCAAGAAGCGCAATGTGGTTCTGCTGCGCCTGCGGGCGGGCAACTCCTCGACGGATCAGCGGGAACAGGGGTTTCTGGACGTGCTCATGGAGTACGACATGATCCACATCGCCGCCGCTCCGTACGTCGGCGACGATCGCGGCGCCGCGCGCAGCGAAATGTTGCGCTTGCTGAAGGAATTGCCGACCATAGACGGCCTGTTCACACCCAATGAATCCACAACTGTCGGCGCCCTGGTGGCGATTCGGCAAGCGGGTACATCAAAGAGGTTTGGCTTCATCGGCTTCGATCAGACGGAGGAATTGGAAGCGGCGATGTATGCGGGAGAAATCAGCAATCTAGTGGTGCAGAATCCGGAGTATATGGGCTATCTGGCGGTGCAGAGGGCATTGGATCTGATCAAAGGAAAGCCCATACCGGCGTTCACCGACACCGGCGTCAAACTACTGCAGCCGCTGCCCAAGCCCTGAATTAATCACGGTCGCCCTGAAACCAGCGAAACAGATCCATGGCGAACACCATTGATATCGAACAACCGAAAATATATAGCGCAATCAACCATCCAGGCGGCGACTGAGTCGCCTCCTCAGGCAACGCAAGATTGAGTAGATACAATAACAACAGCAACACGCCGCACAGCCTGAGCCGGTAGGCGCGGCTGACCAGTCTGGAAAGCATGAACCACTCCTGATCAAAACCCGAGGGTCTCATTAAATCCTATCCGGCGCCACCGAAACGATAACTCCACCACAGACTCAGCCCTAAGGTCTTGGCCTGCTTCCATTGCAGACGATCCATGGTCACGCCAAGATACAGGTCATAAACCTGCAGGTTGAGATTGAGGGCGTCCGCGTTGAAATAATAGCGCCCCCCCAGCGTCAGCCCCTCATTGAAACGGTAGGCGGCCCCTATGAGACCCAGGTCGGACTTATCGTGACGCCGCCAACCAACGCCCAGACTGACTGCATCGTTCAGGTGATATTCGCTCCATAAAAACCCTCGCAGCGGCAACTCCTGCACGTGATCACGATAGCCTTCATTGCCGCTCAACGCCGGCGACACGTCCAAGGCGCCGTCTTCATCATAATCAATGGTGTCGGAGGTAGCGCGGGCGACCGTCGCCGTCGCGCGATCCCAATATATGCGGTTGAACGCATCCTCCAGCGCCAGACGCGCCTCCCATTGTGGATGCGGCCGCCATTGCAGATACAGATCCACCGCAAACCCATCGCCACTGACGTTTTCCGGCGGACGGTCCAGCAGGTGATCTTCCGTATAGGCGTAATCCAGCTCCAACTCGCCTGTGGGTGAAGCGTCCGGCGTATCCAGATAGCCGCGCAGATAGCCCTCCGTCAGCTCATCCGCACGAAAGTAGGAAAGCGCCAACTTGACGTTGAAAGCCTCCGTCAATGCAAACCGGTAACCCAGCTTAACGCCTTTCGCACGCAGTTGGTTCGCCGCCAGGTAAAGGTCATAGTGGGCGTCGCTTTCATGCGGCAGGTCATTGTTGTAGAGGTATATCAGTTCCGCAGCGTCGGGACTGAATTCAAGGTAGTAGTCGTAACGCTCGACGAAGGACAGGCTCAGGTTGCGATATTCGGCGCCGATCTCGATATGATCATGTGTGTACGCCACATCGCCCCGGGCCACGGGATCGCCTTTCAGGTCATGGGCGATTTGGTAAATCGGCGCCGCATTGCTGTAGGAAAAGCTTTCCACCTCCGTATACAGCCGCCAGTCGTCATCGCTCGCCGCAACCATCTCCCCATAGACCAGCGTGCAACCCAGCGCGCCAATCAGCGTAATACGTCTTAGCTGTTTTCCATAATCAGACAAAAGCCAGATTCCGTTTTTAATGATTCGTTTCGCAAGCGCCAAGCGTTAAAAAGGGAGGACAAGCCTCCCTTTAGGTTTCGCATACTGTATTCAGCTTAGTTTAAAACGATTCAAAGTCACCATCGCTGAAGCGCACCAACACCACGCCACTCACTTCGGATATGGTGGCGTATTGGGTTCCGTTGTTAGTGATGGTTCCAGTCACTTTATCATCGGAGCCTTCCGCCACGGACAGTGTGACGCCATCCTGGTTGGTGACGATGAGTGTCTGCGCGACGGAATCGACGGCCGCATTCAGAGTGACGCCGCCATACTTCAGTTCCAGGGTCGCCTGCCCGGATTCCAGGCCGGTGCGATCCACGATCAGCTTCACGCTGATGGCGTCAGCGACGCCATTGACCGTCACTTTGAATATGAGGGTGGCGTCAGCGTCTACATAGGTCGATCCGTTCTCATCCGTACAGGTTTCTGAGGATGTTCCGCCTGACATAGAGCCCTCGCAGCTCAGGGTTACGCCCGTGGCGTTCGCATTCAGCGCCAGCGATGCGAAAAATGAGTCTGTGGCGTTACTGAACTGACCGCTCAACGTCATCGCAAACGTTCCTGCGGTGTAACTTTCCATCCAACTCTCTTCATAGGTGCTGCTGGTCTGGGTATCCGTCTCGTCGATATCCGCGGAAAACGCCGATAAAGTCGCACTCATCGCCCCAGTGAAAGAAACCGGATTTCCTACTCCTTTCTCAGCCAGCGTCACATTCAGTCCCAAAGACAGATTACTGAGATCCAAATCTTCATCCTGTACGGTCGTAGATGTCCCGCCACTAGCGGTATCATCTTCGTCACTGGTGTAGGACAAAGTGACCATGACGCTACTGCCGTTGTTCACGCTTAGAGATACCGAGCTGGACTCCACGGCGCCCAGAATAGAGAAATTCACTTGCGCGCTGATTGCCTGGGTGGTGTTTGTGCCGCCGGAAATCGGCGTTTCCACTTCATCGCCCACATTGATGGTGGAAAGATCCGTGGCGGTCAACGATACGGCGACGCCTTCAATCGTGGTGTTTACCGTAAATGAAGCCCCGCCGCTCACGATATTAACGGTCACTATCGGAGAGCCATCCGTTGAGCCGTCTTCCGCAAAGGCCATGTAAGACGCCGCGATTTGCTCCAGCGCGATCGCCATGACGTCCAGCACTTCAGAGAGATTGTCATCCGTAGCAAAGGTAGCGGCGGCGATCTGGTCTGCAAACGCCTCTATTGACACCCGATCTGCAGTGCTCAACAGCATGCCGGTTCCCAGATTACGAATCTCCTGCACCATGGCCTTGGCCTGAGCTAATTCCGTCGCGTTGGCGGTATCGCTGGCCTCGCCTTCAGATTCATCAGTGGAGCCGTTGTTCTGCACATCGCTCTCTTCCGCAGTGATGATGGTGATCAGGCCGCCCAGGTCCAAATCGCCAGATTCATCCGCCGCCACTGCGGCGTTCAGAATATCCAAGGTGCTCGCCAAGATTTCCTGCAGCGTCGTCTTTGTCCCATCAGTGTCCGCTTTGTCCGCGATGCCGCCATCAGCGAAATCTTCCGCAAAGGCCGCTACCGCCTGCTCAATACTGAGCCCGGGAGAATCTCCCTGCACCGCCTGCACGATGGCTGCGCTTAGGGTGTTGTATTTGACCCCGCCCTGACCAGCGGCGGCCACCGCCGCCGGATTGGTGATGTCCACTATCGCAATTTTGGTCAGGTCACCCGCCACGCCAAAACGATTCGCCACTTTCGAATTCGCCGCCGTCACCGCCGCCTGGATATCAGACGCGCTGGTGGCGCCGCCCATAGTGATATCTTTCAGCGCCACCTGAGTGGCGACATCGGTCAATACAGTGATATTGACCGATATATTCGATGACCCCGTGGGAACCACTGCATTCAGCGCAAAGCCGCTGTCCGTCAGAGCGTAGTCCTGCCCAAAGGCGACACCGCTTCCGCATCCTCCGCTTAGATCGCAACGCATCAGCGTGCCGGTCGTTGGCGTAATGCGCACGACCACAGGCCCGCTGTAACCGGAACTCAACGTCAAATTGTAAGTTCCATCCGATCCAGTCGTGGTTTGGCCCAAAACGTTGGAGGTGTCCACCGCGCCATTGATCACCGGATAAGCGTGCACAAGGCCGCCGATGATAATGCCTTTCGAAGCCGCGCCACTCAGTGTGACGCTGGTCGAGCCGCCGCTGTCGTCATCACCGCCGCCACCGCCTCCGCCGCATGCAGTCAGAGCGATCGCCAGCATGAGAGGCGTCAGATTGTTCTTGAACCTATCGAATTTGGACATGTTTCCTCCTCGCGATAGCCGTAGCCTGTGAATTTTTCGTTTAACTTCCGCCTGCGTCAGCGCCGGAATCCCCCTTCCAATATGACCAGATTAAATCTGTCTCCGACCCAAATTCGCATAGGACGCAGTATTTAAGTAAAGCACAGCAGACCTGACGGAATGCTTGGCTGGCGGGATAATTCGTGACTATTTGTTACTAGTTTTTGAGGCACTGCGTAAGTGTTTAGCGCTATTGGCATTTTTTGATCTCGGGTGTATATTGATCTGCTCTCTTCAACTCCAACCCCAATGGAGGCCTGGTATCCATGCAAACTAAAAACATTCCTCTCGTCGCCTGACGAAGAACGCTCCAGGCCGGCTGATATTGATCGCGCTCAGGCGCACTACGCGTAACGCACATCATCAGCGACGCCCTTACTGATATTTTTCTGACAGAAACAAATAGGTCTTCGAATCTCCCCGTTTAACACCGGGATTGCGCTCTTTCTGCGCCGCAGGCCAGTTGTAGGCTTATAGCCAGGGTATACAATCAATGAACCACGAATTAAGGTCCCACAATCTGTGGGTGCTTTCATGGCCAATCTTTATTGAAGAAATAACCGGCGGTTTGGTGTTTCTCGCCGACGCCTATTTCCTCAGTCGCATCTCAGATGAAGTCGCCGCCACAGTTGGCGTGCTACTGCCAGTGTTATTGCTGGGGTTCTTCATCATCCCGATGTTCACCACCGCAGGCACCAGCGTCGCTTCGCAATACATGGGCGCGAAGCAAACGCAGCATATCTTGCCGACCTACATGGCGAACATCGGCATCAGCAGTCTGCTTGGGCTGCTGATGTTTATCGTCAGCTTCATTTACGCCGACCGCGTCGGCTTGTGGCTGGGCATGACGCCGGAGTTGAACGCACATTCAGAGACTTATCTTCTGGCGGTGTCGTTCAGCTTCTTCTGCATCGCTGTGCGTTTCTCCTACGCATCTATTCTGGCGTCGCGGGGCATGACCCACTGGAACATGGCCACTGCGCTGGCCACCAACGCGCTCAATGTGATTTTGAACGCAGCGTTCTTCCTGGGTTGGTTCGGGCTGCCCAAGATGGGCTTGCTGGGCATCGCCATGGCGACGTCGATTTCCTTCGCCGTGGGCGCGCTGCTGGTAATGTGGGTGGTGCATGGTCCGATGAAGATCCGTTTCCGTTTCAAAGGCATGTCCGGCCCGATTCGCCGCGTAATGCGTCCGATTCTGAAAATCGGCATTCCGTCGGCGATGGAGCCGTTCAGCTACACCGTGCAGCAGATAGTTGTATCCATGGCGGTGATCAGTCTGGGGCTGGAGGCGATGGGCGCCAACACCTATGTGTTGCGGGTGCTGGTGGTGGAAATCACCTTCGCCTTCGCCCTGGGCGCCGGCAGCCAGATTCTGATGGCGCACTTCATGGGCGCTGAAAACTTCAAAGAGGTGAACCGCATCTTCTGGAAGTCAGTGGCCTACGCATCCGGCTTCGCTTTCATCAACATGCTGATGTTTGTATGGATCTACGACAGCCTGCTGACCCTATTCACGGATAATCAGCAGATTATCGAGCTTAGCAAGTGGATGCTGGCGGCCTGCATCATCATGGAACCAGCGCGAGCGGTGAACATTATCGCCGGCATGGGCCTGAAAGGGGTGGGCGACGCCCGCTTCTCCGCCGTCAACAGCATGATCTTCATGTGGGCGGTGATTCCTTTCGTGTTCTGGGTCGGGCTCGATCTGGGCTACGGCATGCTGGGCGTGTGGATGTGCTTTGTCGTGGATGAATCCCTGCGGGCGGTCATCAACCTGTGGCGCTGGCGCACCGGTAAGTGGCGCAGCAAAGGCATCCGCCACGACAATGACGAAGGCGGCTTAGCGGAAGTTCCCGCCTGATGCGCCTCTCTTGATAAAGAAAAGCCCGGGAAACCGGGCTTTTTTTGGGGCGCGCATCCCTGTCGCGCCTTGCTCAGATAGTCATATCAGGTAAATAGCTGCGCAGGGCTTACTTCACCAGCCGAACGTTATCCACCTGGAAATGCACATTGCGCATTTCTGAATCCCACACTGGCAGAATCTCCAGAACCGAAGTCACTTCCGCAGTGTTAAGGCCATCATAGTCCGCAAAGTTAATCTCCACCGGATGCCAGACATTCAGCGCGGCGGAGCTGTCCAGAATAGCGATATCACCCGTGCCGCAATCCGCGCCGCAATTCACTTTCGCCATCAATCCAGTAGATGCGGCGAAATCGATGACTTTTACATCGAAAGTGAGTTTGCTCAGGGCGGAAACGTTTAGCGGCTTGGCCGACTTGAACAGCACAACGCCTTTCGCTGCATGCTCCGCCGCCGGAGCGCCGTATTGCGCATCCACAACGGTTCCCGCGCCGTCAGCAAGCGCCGCGTCGAGAGTCACGAAGCTGGCGTCTTCCTGATAGGGGTCCCAGGAGGAGACCGCCCACACGCCGGGCTGAGCGAACAATTCGGTGTCCGTCACGCCATCCGTATACACATCCGTGGTTTCCGTCAGCGCGACATTTTCCTGCGCGAAGCTGCTGCAATCCGGCGTGTCCGCAGCGGTATTCGGCTCCCAGCGGATATTTTCCAGAGACAGATCCATGGCGCCGCCAGAGTAAAGCAGGAACGGCGTATTGACGTTGCTGAAGTCGAGGCCGTCGTCCACAAAGCACTGGAAAGGAATGCTCACTTCCGTCCATTCACCCACCGGCAGGCCGCGCATAAAGTCGCCAACCGCTACTTCACCCAGACAGGGGTAAACGCAATGCAACGAGAGATTAACGTCGCCAGCAGGCGCTTCATTCACTTTAACCCGGAATTTCACCGACGTTTTTGAGTTGTAGTAAGGCGTCAGATCCTTGCCTTTGTTGTCTTCCGTGGCCTGCATGTAGATCTGGCCCACATCCGACCATTTCACCCGCTTGGCGCTGAACTGAATGGCGCCGTCTTCGGTGGAGACGCTCACTTCATTTCCTTCCAGCGCCGTGGTCACCGCCGGGTCCATGCTGACAGGCGTTCCGCCCCAATTGGAAGGGCCGCCAATGCGCATGACCCAGTCGCCCTGATTCTGTCCGCTGGTGAACAGATCAAGATTCACGTTGGTGGTTCCGCCATCGCCGGGATCGCTCTGATCGCAGCCAAAGGCCTGGCTTGCCTCGCTCAGATCGTCGCCCAGACTGTCGGCGTCCTGATAGCTCAGTCCGTAGCCGTAGGCGAACAGCGCATCACTGGCGTCGCCTTTATTCAACGGCGTGTGACAGGGCGAGTTTGGCCAGGAGTAAGACAACTTACCAACGAAATCGTTGTTGACGCCGCCGTCCGCTTTGGCGAACAGCACATCCGCTACACCCTCGCCTTCGCTGCCCGGCAACCAGGCGGCGACAAAGGCGTTGGAGCGGTTCAGCTCTTTATTCACATACAACGGACGCCCGGACAGGAAGACCGTCACCACCGGCACGCCGGCGTTGCGGATAGCTTCCAGCACCGCCAGATCCTGCGCATAATTGCGGGCATGCTCCAGCGTCTTGGCGCCTTCAAGATCGCCGACGCCTTCCGCATAGGGCGTTTCCCCGATCACGACAATCGCTGCGTCATGCAGGTTAGGGTCAGCGTCGCCGCCGTCCGCATCATAGGTCACATTGGAAGCGACATCCTGAATGCCTTTCAGGATGGACGTCGCGCCGGGAAAGTCCTCGGCTTCATTAAGGCCGGTCCCCTGCCAGGAAATGGTCCAGCCGCCGCTTTGATTGGACAGACTGTCCGCGGATTTGCCCGCCACCAGAATCCGGGCGTCCCGGCTCAGAGGCAGGATGCCGTTTTTATTCTTCAACAGCACCAGCGACTTACGCACCGCTTCCCGCGCCAGTTCCCTGTGTTCGCTGGAGCCCAGCACTTCCACTTTCCCCGCCAGAGCGCGCTGGGAGGGCTTGGGCTTATCAAAAAGACCTGCGCGCAGTTTGACCCGCAGAATGCGCGCCACGGCGTCATCAATGCGCGACATCTCAATGGCGCCGGCGTTTACGGAGTCGATGGTGTTTTGATAGAACGCCTTCCAGTCGGTTTTGTAAGGCACCATAAACAAATCTATGCCCGCGTTGACCGCCTGCGGACAGTTGCTTTCCGTGCAGCCATCCACCTGACCAATGCCGTTCCAGTCGGACACGATCAGACCATCAAAGCCCATCTTGCCTTTCAGCACATCGGTCAGCAGGTCCTTTCTGCCGTGCAGCTTCTCACCCTGCCAGCTGTTGAAAGACGCCATCACCGTCTGAGCGCCAGCGCGCAGGGCGGAGTAATAACCCTGGCCGTGCAGGTTAATCAGCGTATTCTGGTCCACCAGGTTGTCGCCCTGATCATTCCCCTTGTCCGTGCCGCCGTCGCCAATAAAGTGCTTGGCGGTGGCCACCACATGCGACTGATCGAAATTACCCTGCAGGCCCTCCACCATAGCGGCGCCGTAATTAAAGATAATCTCGCCATCCTCGGAGTAACCCTCATAGGTGCGCCCCCAGCGATCATCCCGCACCACGGCGAGCGTCGGCGCAAAGGTCCAGTCAATGCCTGTCACCGCCACTTCTTCCGCCGTCGCCGCGCCGATTCTGCGAATCAGATCCTTATCTCGCGCCGCGCCCAAGCCAATGTTGTGGGGAAACAGGGTCGCGCCCACCAGGTTGCTGTGACCGTGCACCGCGTCCGTCCCCCAGATAATGGGGATGGCGGCGTTACCGTCGCTCTCATCCATGGAGGCTTCCCACAACGCATCGGCGATATCCAGCCATTCCTGCACCGTCGCATGCTTTTTCGTGCCCGGCCAGGAACCGCCGCCGTTCAGCACGGAGCCGATGTGGTACTGTTTTACTTCTTCCGGGGTCAGATGCTGCAGCTCCGGCTGGATCATCTGTCCGATTTTTTCTTCCAGAGACATGGTCGCCATGATCTCGACGATCTTGGATTCTATCTGCGGGTCTTTGGCGATGGCGCTTTGAATAGCCGGCCAATCGCTGAAGGTATTGATGTAATCAACGCCGGCTACCGGGTCAGGCGTTCCCGGCCCATCTTTACCGTCGTTATCGTTGGAATCACTGCTGCACGCCGTCAGCGCCGCGACAATCATCATGGTCGACAGCGCCTTCAGCTTGAGGCGTCTGGATACGTACATGTGGTCACCTTTTTATATTTAGCGGTAGTGGACCGAAATTTTATGAAAGCGCTTTCATTTCAAAACCAATAAATCCGGCTCAATTTCCTGATACGTGATAGTTTGCTGAGTATCCCGACCTGAACAACGGACGATTACTAACGAAAACCAGGGAATTAGCCGGCTTTTTCGACGCTATGCGGTAAATGCACCGCAAAACAGCTCGCGCAAAAATGAAAGCGATTTCATAAATTGCCCTAATTCAGGCGTTATTGTCAATAGAACGCAATAACGCCGAAGCGGGGTTTTAAGATGCTGAGGAGTTTTTGGGAGGGGCGACGGAATCGCGCAACACCAGTTCCGGCTCAAACATGGGGGCCGGCTGCGTCCGGCGTTCGCCCTGAATGGATTGAATCGCCAGCGCCGCAGCGCGTTTACCCATGGCGTTCACCGGCTGACGCACGGTGGTCAGGGCCGGATACAGCAACGAGGCGTATTCCACGTCATCGAAGCCAACCAGGGAAATCTCTTCAGGAACGCTCAACTTGGCTTCGCGCAACGCCTTCATAGCGCCAGCGGCCATCTGATCGTTACAGGCGAATATGGCGGTGAAGTCGCGGCTGCGCTTCAATAAGCGCTGAGTAGCGACATATCCGCCCTCCACGGTGAAGTCGCCTTCCACCACCAAGTCCTTGTCATAGCGCATACCCAGATTTTCCAGCGAGCGACGATAGCCGGACAGACGCGCGCGTCCTTCCTCATTGCCTAACGGTCCACTGATACAGGCGATGCGGCGATGCCCTATGGACGCCAGATACTCCACCACCAGATGACTGCCCTGCTCGTTGTCGACGATGACGCATTCGCCAGCCAATTCAGGCACATAGCGGTTCAACAACACCAGCGGCGGAGATTTTTCCTTCAGGCTGATCAACTCTTCATCCGTCAGGCAGTACGGAAACAGAATGATGGCGTCGCAACGGCGGCCAGCCAGCATGTCGATGGTTTCCTTGATCTCGTCGGATGAGTAATTCTCTACGGAAATGATGAGGTTATAGCCGGATTCGCGCAAAGCGCGCTCCAGACTGGAAATAAGGGGACCGAAGAATACGCCAAGCAGATCCGTCACCACCAGACCGATATTATTAGAACGGTTGGTGACCAGTCCCTGAGCGAATGAATTGGGTCGATACCCCAGATCCTTCATGGCTTTAAATACCCGCTTACGGGTGCTTTCCTTAACGGGAGCCGTGTTGTTAATCACACGGGAGACTGTGGATATCGAGACCTTCGCACGGTCGGAGACTTCTTTTATTGTAATCATTCGGAGGACGGGCACCTTGCTTAAGGGGAAACGCTTTCAGAGCCGGCCATCATGGGAGAAGCGGGCAATGCATGTCAACTAGGCGATAGCCTAACAAGCTCCCTTGCAGCCCGCGCCTGCAGGCATAGCCACAACGGGAGTCTGCAGGAAGTTATGCGACAGTATGGGAAATTTGTCAATTCAGACGAAACACCACCGGCACCACGATGGTTTCCCGGTCGAGTCCATCCGCCGCCGCCAGACGCCAACCGGAGAGGGTTTTCAGCGCCTGCTTGTCGAGCACGGTGTAGCCGCTAGAGCGCTTGATGGAGACTTTCACGGGATTCCCCAATGCGTCCACCAACAGCTCCACCATGACAGTGCCCTGCCAGCCGCGCCGGGTGGCGAGGCCAGGATACTCAGGCTTCGGCGTATTGGCTTCGCCCAACTGATATCTGGGCTCCGAGGGCGCACTGACCGCCACAGGCGCAGAGACGGGCGCGGCGGCCACGGCTGGCGTCGGAACCGCCTGAGCGGGCTTGCTCACAGCGGGTGTGACCTGAGACTTCGCCGTTGCAGTTTGTGAAACAGGTTGCGGAACAGGTTTGTGCGCCGCCTGCGTTGGTTTAGGGGTTTTCTCTTTTACGACAGGTTTGTTTGCTGGAACCGGTTTTGGCTTGGGAGCGGGCGTCTCCACCGGCTTAAGCGCCACTTTGGGCTTCTGTGACACGGGTTCTGGCATGTCAGCGGGTTGAGGTTGTGGCGCTGACTTTAGAACTGGCTGCGGAGTCGGTTTCGGTTCCACAGGTTGAGATTGAGGTTGAGCCGGCGCTACGGAAACTGGCGTTGGCGCCGCCGGGGCCTGAATAGCCACGGTCATCGTGGTCGATTTCAACCGATCTCTAGTTGGCTGAGGGGAATTGAAATACAGCACCAACGCCAAATGCGCCGCCAGGGAGGCGACCAAGGCCATCCATAGTAATGGCGGGTATTTAGCGTTGCTGACGTCCGTGCTCACTTCAGACTCCAGGGCAGCAGATAAGGCTGTTCCTCATGTCGCCCCCGCACCACCGAGACGCCGAACGCCTGCTGGATGCGCTCATCACTCAAAACCTCGTTAGTGTCGCCCGCAACCAGGGTTCCGTCCGGCATCGCCAGCATCGCTTGTCCGCAAAACCGCAGCGCCAGGGTCAGATCGTGCAGCACTACAACGCCGATCCGGCCACTTCCAGCCCAATCCTGCAAATGGCTCATCACCTGAATCTGGTGCTGAGGGTCCAGACCCGCCACCGGTTCATCCGCCATCAATACGGGAGCGTCAACCGCCAGCGCACGCGCCAGCATCACCCTGGCGCGCTCGCCGCCGGATAAGCGGGTGACGGTGCGCTGCGCCAAATGCGTGACATCCGCTTGTCGCATGGCGTTCTGAATCAGGGCCTGATCTTGCGCGCTTAATTTGCTGCGATGGGTTTGCGCTGGAAAGCGGCCCAGACTGACCAGGGTTTCTACGCTCAAAGGCCAATGACAATCGGTATCCTGATCCAGATAAGAGATATGCTGCGCGCGCTGTTTCGGCGCCATGTCACACAGATCCTGACCTTGCAACCGCATGGCGCCGGATAACTTGGGGATCAGACCGACGATGGTTTTCAACAGGGTGGACTTGCCGGCGCCGTTGCTGCCCAGTATCGCTGTCAGTTGTCCAGATGGAAGACGGAAACTGACATCGGATAGAACCGGAGCGCCGGGATAACCCACCTGCAATCCGCTTAGCTCCAGGCTCAGCGCGTCGCTCATACCAACGCCTCCGCTTTACGCAGGTGACGCAGCAGCCACAGGAAAAACGGCCCGCCCAACAGCGCCGTAATGACGCCGACTCGCAACTCCGGTCCCGGCGGCAGACAGCGCACAGCAATATCAGTCAACAACATCAGGCTGGCGCCCGCCAAGGCGCTGGGAAGCAGTAATCGACCGGGCCGCCACTCGGTAAACGGCCGCAGCATGTGGGGCACCACCAGCCCCACGAAACCAATAACGCCGCTCACCGCTACACTGGCGCCGACCGCCAACGCTACTCCCAGGCCCGCCACCCATTGCACTTTCTGCAGACGCACCCCCATGGAGCGGGCGGTGTTTTCCCCCAGCGACAGGACATCCAGGGAACGCGACACGCTGAACAGCAACGCCATCCCCAGCAGCGCAGGCGGCGCCGCCAAATAAAAGTGCTGCAGAGTGCGATGTTCGAATGAACCCATCAGCCAGAACAGAATGTCCTGCACCGCAAAGGGATTCGGTGCCATATTTAACGCCAGCGCCGTCAACGCTGAACTGAACGAATTAATCGCGGCTCCGGCGAGGATGATCATCACGATGCCCGCTTCCGATCCTACAATCATTACCAGCGCCAGCAGTCCCAGCATGGCGCCGATAATGCCCGCCACGGGCGTAAACAGGCCGCTGGCGGAAAAGCCGAAGTAGATGGCGCACACCGAACTCAGCGCCGCCGTGGAGGAAACCCCCAGTACGCCGGCGTCCGCCAGCGGATTGCGCAACAGTCCCTGCAACACGGCGCCGGATAGCGCCAATACGGTTCCGCATAACAGCGCCAATAGTGTCCGCGGCAGACGGATTTCCCATAGAATCAATTGGGTTTCCAGATCCCACCCCGGCCAGCTCACCCCGGTCACCCGGCCGGTGCACAGAGACAAACCGATCAAAAAGGCGAGCGACAGGCTCAGAATCAGGAGCAAACGGTTATAAGTCATCTGCAGTCTCCGACCCTGACGCTTTACGCTCTTGCGCCAATATGTGATCCGCTACCTTTTGGGCCGCCAGCGTCATGGCGGGCGTTCCGCAGGAGAGCCAGTCGGCCGGGATATACAGGGGCTCGAAACGGGAAGGACGGCGCTTCAATAAAGGGTGCTCCACCCAATTCGTCGCCAACGCTTCGCTGTCATAGCTGTTGCTGACCATCAGCAACAAATCCGGCCGCCAGCGCACCAGCGTCTCCAGATCCACTTGCCCCCAGCCTTGCACGCCCTGTTCGCTCGCCACGTTAATCACGCCGATGGCGTCCAGGAAGGCGTCCTGGAAATTACTCTCGCCAGCGATCCAGCCATTGGCGTTCAGAATCAGCGCTCTGACTTGTTTATCCGCAATCTTCCCGTGAACCTCAGCGAAATAGGCCCTCAGCCCGCTAACGATACTGCCCGCCTGCTCCGGTTTGCGCACCGCTTCGCCCATCAGGCTCCAGCTTGACGCCAAATCATCGAGAGATTGCGGCAACGGAATCTCCACCCAACGCATATTAAACTTCCGCACCAGCGGCTTAAGCGAGGACGCGCCATACTGGCCCGCCATCACGATATCCGGCCGGAGTTCCAGCACTTGCTCGATAAAACCAAAGTTGGCGGGAATGTCACGCAAGGTCGGTGCAATTTCCAGCTCAGAGGGCTGATGGCTGAGCCAGGTGACCGACACCAGATTTTCCGGGGCGAGATACCCCATCATTTGGTCAACGCACTGATTGACCGACATGACCGTGGGCTCAGCGGCGCGCGCATCGCCCCCGTTGACGGAAAGTGTGAAAGTAAGCGCTGATAGCAATCCCAGGGCCCGAAAAGCCTTAACCAACATGCAGATGCCGCCTTGAATCGATGCGAGGTGCGAATCCGGCGTAAATTCCCCGTTTACGGTCGGAAAAAACAGGCTCCGAATGGGAGTCGAACAATGGCAGGTCTCCTGGCTTGCGTTTCGTAGTCCTGTCCCGCCTTCCCGAACATGGAGACAATCTCCACCCAGTGGCCTTTGATAACGTCGCGATAAGGAGGGGCGGCGTTATCCGGGACGAACTCTTCGCTCACAGTTGCGGGGACAGCTCCGGCTGATCGAACGCGCATAAAGCCGCGCCCACCGGATTCCCATTTAATCCTGCTCTCATCGAAAATGATCGAACTTTGAGCAACTGGAACCATTGCGGCCCACATTATCATGAATTGATCATTTTAAGTCCAGAAAGCCGCTGAGGGGCGCTGGACCTGCCTGCAAGATTGTGTCAGTTTTACGCTCCCGTAATTACCGACAAGAATAAGACTGTATGACCGACGCGCCCTTGTCCCGCCATGGACTCATTCTGAAACGTCTGCTGTTCCTCGTGTTCATGTATGCCGGACTGGCCTATGGCTTGAGCCTGTTGGAATATACCGTCTTCAATCTGACCGGCTGGTCGCCTGTGAGCATCGAACGCAGTGTCGAACTGCACAGCCGGGAAGAGGTAAAAAAGGAGTTCGATCTTTGCGGCGGCCCGCTATTCGCCGCCAACGCCGTGGTCAGCGCCCGGGAAGGCGATCGCCTGCTCGCCCGCTGCGGACGCTTCTGGCCTTTCTATCGTTACACCATTGAAGCCACCGCCCACCCATTGCTGCCGGGCTCTTTTATCCTGTATCCGGACGAAGCGCCGGCGGCCGTTACGGCGCGAGAGAATTTCATCATCAATATGCAGGTGATCAACGGCGGCTTCGCCCTGGTGGCGCTATTTGTGATTGGTTTGAGCTGTTTTGCAGGTTATCGCTTTCTTTTCAAGAAGGACGAAGAAGCCGGCTACAAGACCGCTTTTCACGGCTTTATCAGCAGCTTTCTGATGCTCGCCTGTTATAGCGGCGTCATGTTCTTCATTGATCCCACGTTCAGCTTCGGCTGGTAATCCCGCTTAGCCTGCGCGCAACCAAACGCCCAACTGGCGGATCGCGTCTTCCGCCTCCGCCGTCCAGGGCGCCGCGCAATTGAGCCGCAGGCAATGTCTGTACTTGTCGCCGTCGCCGCTGAACAGGGTTCCCGGCGCAATGCTCACGCCAGCGGCCAGCGCTTTGCGATACAACGCGACCGTATCGCAGTCCTCCTCCAGCTCCACCCATAACACAAACCCACCCGCTGGCTGCGATACTCGCACTCCAGTAGGAAAATGCCGCAGCACCGCCGTCGTCATACGCTCCACGTGCACCGCGAACTCATGGCGCATACGTCGCAGATGGCGGTCGAAATCCGCTTGCGCCAAATAATGCGCCACCGCCATCTGCGGCAAGCTTGGGCAGGCCAGGGTGCTGGCGAATTTCAGGTAACCGACCCGCGTCCGCCAGCGCCCCGGCGCCATCCATCCCACCCGCAAACCGGGGGCGATTGATTTGGAAAACGACGAGCAATACAGCACGCCGCCGGCGCGGTCATAACTCTTCGCCGCTCGCGGCCGCAGGCCGGAAAAGCCCAACTCGCCGTATATGTCATTTTCGATCAAGGGCACGCCCCAGACTTCCAGCAAACGCACCAGTTGCTCCTTGCGCTCATCCGGCATCAGACACCCCAGGGGATTGCTAAAGTTGGGCATCGCCACGCAGGCTTTGACCGGCCATTGCTCCAACGCCAGTTGCAGCGCCTCCAGGCTGAGTCCGCTTTTCGGGTCGGCGGGAATTTCCAGCGCCTTTAGTCCCAAGGCATCAATGACTTGCAGCAATCCAAAGTACGTTGGCGACTCCACCGCCACCACATCTCCCGGCTGTGTCACCGCCCTCAACGCCAGAGTCAGCGCTTCATGACAGCCATTGGTAATAAGAATGTCGTCCGGCTCCAGATCGCACCAAGCGTCCTTCATGCGTTGCGCAATGGCCTCGCGCAAACGCAACGCGCCAGGAGGAAAACTATACGCTTCAATCTCTTCACTGGGCCCGCGCAATGCCGCCCGGAATGCTTTTTCCATCGCCGCCGCCGGCAAGAACTGCGTCGCCGGCGCCGCCATGGCGAAATTCATACCCTTGGAAGATTGGGTCGCCTGCACCAGGCTCATGATGGTCTGCTGCGTGTCCACCAGGGTTGGCGCGCCTTCAAATCCGGTCACCTTGGGCAACGCCGCCTCCAGTTCGGCCAATCCATTCTGATTGCGACGGCGCACGTAATAACCGGATCGCGGCCGCGCCTCCACCCAACCCTGCCTCTCTAGCAGACGTTGCGCCGCCATGATGGTGGACACGCTGACGCTGAAGTGCTCCACCAGATCACGGGTGCCCGGTATACGCTCTCCCACCCCGTACATGCCCTGACGGATGCGTCCCGCCACAGCGTCAGCTACTTCTTCATATCGCTTTTTGCTCATGCCAATCGCCGCCTCATTCATACATAAACAAGTACAGTTCTTCATCGATATATCAGTACAGTGAGCGAAAATGAAAAACTGTATCGATATATATAAATTTTTCTTGGCCTATATCGCAATCTTTCGTCTGTTTATTGTTGATGTTTTTCCCCATCAACCTGATCAAGCAGGAGAAAGACTATGCAAACCGCCGCCCCCACACCGTATTGCTGGCTGAACGGAGCCATCGTTCCCGCAGCGGAAGCCGCGATTTCCGTCTACGATCACGGCTTGCTCTATGGGGACGGCGTCTTTGAGGGACTGCGTTTCTATCAACGTACGCCCTTTCGCATTGAGCGACATCTGCAGCGTCTGCAAGACTCCGCCGCCGCGTTGGGAATCACCCTGCCTTATGACGCCGACGCCTTACGCGAAGGAATCAGCGCGTTGATAAGCCGTTATGACGGCGAGAGCGGTTATCTGCGTTTGGTGGTGACCCGCGGCCCCGGCAACCTGGGGTTGAATCCGCGTAACTGTGCGACGCCGAATGTGTTCATTCTGGCGGATCAGCTCAGCATGGCCTCCAGCGAGGCGCAGGAGAAGGGGCTCAAACTGATTATCGCCTGCGTACGCCGCACCGTAGGAGCGGGATTGGACCCCAGAGTGAAAAGCCTCAACTACCTGACCTCGATCCTGGCCCGTATGGAAGCCAATGTCGCCGGCGCCGATGAAGCCTTGTTGCTGAACGAACGCGGTCAGGTGGCGGAAGCGTCGGCGGAAAACCTGTTCATCGTCCGCCAGAGTCGCCTGCTGACGCCGCCAACCAGCGACGGCGCGCTGGCGGGAGTAACCCGCTCGGTAATCATTGAGCTGGCTCAGGCCAACAACATACCTGTCAGTGAGCGCACGCTCACTCCCTACGACCTGTATACGGCGGAGGAATGCTTCCTGACCGGCAGCGGCGCAGGACTCTTACCCGTCGCGGAGGTGGACGGACGCCCCCTCCGCACATCGCCCGGCGAGGTTCTGCAACGCCTGCGTCAGGCTTTCGCCGCCTTGATAGCGCAAGAGTGCAGCGCTTAAATCACTCGCGCCCGTCAACGCATTCCGCGTTGGCGGGGTCGCTGTGGCAACGCACTTTTAGCATTAATTGCAGGGCTTTGGGGTCATAAGCGCCGTCCTGCTTCAACGCAATACGCACTTCTTTGAGCATATTGTTAAACCCGGCGGCTTCCTCCTGATTGGGATGTATCCACACCTTCGCAGGTATTTCCGCTTCCGCCTTTCGCACCATCTCCATCAGTTCATCAAAGCGCCCTTGGAAATGCTCCCGCGCATTCTGGGCGAAATCCGCATTGAAGCGGTCTTTACGCACCAGCATCTGGTAGGTCATCTGCGCAAAACTATATGAATACACACCACCATCCGGCTCTACGCCTTTATATAGCTCCAAAGGCTGGTAGGCGATCGCGGGAGCGTAGGCGACATCAACGCTGCCGTTATTGAACTTACCGGCGAAGCTGGAGGGCGTCGCGCCCACCACGGAGCCGCCCACATGGCGCACCATGGTGACCGCCGCGGGATCATAATCGAAGGTGGCGATTTTCTTGCCCTGTATGGTCTGTACGCTGTTGACGCGGCGGTCCCGCACCAGCACATACACCGCGCCGGCGGGCAACAGCCCGGCGACTTCAAAATAGCCGCTGGTCATCAGCTTGGCGGCCTTCGGCTGCGCCAGCGTCTGCAGAATCGTCTTCAGCTCGCCGTATCCCGGAATCGCGCCCAGCGCCACCAGGGTTCCGGTGAAACGGTTGAAGTCCCGCGCCCTCACGTCAGTCAGTAATACGGCGTCGCATTGGCCGGCGCGAAAGTCGTCAGCCGCGATTTTTTCGTCAGTGTAGGCGTTCAATTCCAGATCATAGCCCCAGTTCAGGGCCTGAATACGGGTGGCTTTCATCAGGTTATACACAGGGCCGGCGGCCCCAAGAGGATCAAAAACGCAATAGCTGCGTTGCTCAGCCGCTTGCGCGGTGAGTGCGGCGACGCCCAGGAATAGCCCCAGCAACGCACGACGAAGGCATGCTGTCATGGTGTGAATCTCCATTATTGTTATTGGTATTGAGGTTTTCCTTGTACAACGGTCGTCCCTGTCTGAGTCAGCCGAAATGGCCCATCCGCCGCGGCGTCATTGGGTTTCGAGTTCAGCCTGACTATCGCGAAATATATGACAAACTAACGCGTCTTAATGCCGCAGAGAGCACGTTTCCGCGATATTCAAGGAGAAGGAAAGATTCGCCCCAGTTTGGGGCAATATCCCGTGAGCCGTGTCAAAATTTACTTGTAAAACTGGCCCCAAGCCTTACTCCGCCCGGCTGAATGCATGATTTATGCGCTATCGCGGCTAGAACCACGCGGGCATTCGGGGTAATATGACCCTCCTTCGATGTAAGCCCGGACAACCAGCGGTAACGATCAGCTTTCCCTTTCAGCAATCATCACGAGTGACCACTTTTCCATGTTAAATTCCGATGCTTTAACCCAATTGAAACAGTTCAAACAAGACCTGCGTATCGCCAATAACCGTTTTGAAGGAACGGTGAAAGGCAGTCCGGGGCGTTTTGGGTTTGCTGTGTTGGATGACGGCAGA
The DNA here is from genome assembly GCF_029813005.1 of Hahella sp. CR1. NCBI lineage: Bacteria > Pseudomonadati > Pseudomonadota > Gammaproteobacteria > Oceanospirillales > Hahellaceae > Hahella > Hahella sp. CR1. The sequence continues at coordinate 662,091 of NZ_JAPELK010000001.1, read as the reverse complement.
GAGTGCTTCCTGAACCCGGACGAAATGCAGAAAGTATTTCCGGGCGACCGAATTCTGGTGGAAGTCAGCCAGGACGACAAAGGCCGCGATGTCGCCAAAGTCGTGCAACACATGAGAAGTGAACTGAAGTATTTCGTTGGCCGTTATTTCACCCGTGGCCAAGGGCATTTCGTTGAGCCCGACCTGATGGGCATGAACCGTTGGATTTTCATTCCGCCGAAGAAGCGCCAGCAAGCGCACGTCAACGACCTGGTTCTGTGCCGTGTTTTGCAGCATCCCTTCCCTGAAGGCAAGCCACAGGCCGAGGTGGTGAAAATCATCGGCAAGCCAGGCGCATCCGGCCTGGAAGTGAATTACATGCTGGCCAAGTACAATCTGCAGGCGCACAACCGCGCCTCCATCAACGAAGCCGAGCTGCAGAAGCAAGTCGCCGCGGAGCTGGAAAAGCGTAAAGACCTGCGGGAAACGCCGTTCGTCACCATCGACGCCGCCAGCACCCAAGATATGGACGACGCTCTGTTCGCCACCGCCAAACCTGAAGGAGGCTGGGAGCTGCTGGCAGCCATCGCCGACCCGTCCTCACTGATTCCGGAAGGCGGCGACATCGACAAATATGCGCAGCGTCTGGGCAGCTCTTTCTACTTCGCCGACCGCACATTGCCTATGTTGCCAGCCAAACTGGCCAACCACTTCTGTTCACTGAAGTCCGGCGAAGACCGTCTGGCTCTGGTTTGCACAATGCAGATCGACGCTGATGGCGCCATTTCCTCTTACACCATCGAGGAAGCCGCTATTCGTTGCGCGGCCAATCTGGCTTATGAAGAGGTCGCCACCGCGTTAGCCTCCGGCGACGCCAGCGCCCATGCATACGGCGCGACTTTGCAAGCCTTGAATGAAGTCAGAACGGCTCTGGCCAGCCATCGCCGCGAGCACGCGCTGGTGAATGAAGACCGCCCGGACTATCAATTGGAGCTGGATGAGAACGGCAAGGTCAAGAACATCCATCGCAAGATCAACAGCGTCGCTCACTCCATCGTGGAGGAAGCGATGGTCGCATCCAATCGTTGTGCGGCGGACTTCCTGAAGCAGAATACCGAGCGTTCTCTGTACACTGCTCATAGCGGTTTCCGTCCTGAGCGTCTGGATCAGATCAAACAGATCGTCTCCGAGCAGATCTCCGACTACGATTGCAGCAACCTGCATACATGGGAAGGCTTCAAAAAATTCATGGACTTCCTGGACGCAAATCCACCGGAAGTTCCCGTGAAGGCCATCGCCAACCGTTTGCTGGCGCGTGGCGCGCTGTCTGACCAGCCCTGCCCTCATTTCGGCATGGGACTGCCTCACTACACCACCTTCACGTCCCCGATTCGCAAGTACGTGGACCTGAGCATTCATCGCCAGATCAAAGGCGTACTGAAGAATCAGAAGCCGCATACACTGAACGACAAAGCCATCCAGCAATTGCAGGAGTCTCTGCGCGCTGGTCGTAGCGCCGTGAACGAGTCTGAGACCTGGTTGAAGTGCGAATACGCGCAGACGCTGATCGGCAAGACTTTCGATGGCGTGGTGCAGCACACGACTGGCTCTGGATTCCAGGCGCGTCTGGATGAGAATGGCATTGAAGGCATGGTGAACCTGGGCGCCTTGCAGGAGAAGTTCCGCTTCGACGGCACTTACTTCCAGCACACTGGCGAGCATCGCCAATTCCGCCTGGAGCAACCTGTAAAAGTCACCATCAGCGCGGTCGACATGGAGAAAAAACTGATTCAGATGGAGCTGGCGGAGTCTGCCCCGGTAGCGCCGCCCGTTAAGGCGGAAGAGCCGCAAGCGGAGCAATAATCGTACATCGCCGCAGCGCTAGCCGGCGCTGCGGCGATTCCCGCCTCACCTCTTCAAAACAATGGCTTACCGGTACAGAGGATAAAACTTAAAGTCCTTTGGCCACTCTTCCCTGGGCTTAAACGCCAGCGCCACTTCCTGACCTTCCAGAGCGGACTCCGTAACCACCACATGGTCTGCGAAAGTTTTGGCTTTCTCGAACTGTTTTTCGTTCACCTTGCAGAGGGTTTTATAGAAAGGGCCTGACAACCACTCTCTTACTTCAGCTGTATCCTGAAACTTCAAATAGGCGGCGAGCGACGCGTGGGCCGCAGCCACCATGGCATACCCGGAAGGGATCGTGTCTTTGATCAGGATATACATTTTCATGGTAATCAGGATTCCGAGGCGTTTTTCACGCCAAAACTGGTGAGGCCCGCCTCCGCCAGTTTGCGACGGTAGCGACTGCTTTTGGGGATAAAATGAAGCTGTTCGCGCAATGAATCGATGTAGGCGTCCGGGGCCAGATCCAGCGTGTTTTCCGCGATTTGTTCTATCCAGATGCGGGTGCCAGCGGCTTGCCAGGGATCATGGGCGCTTTGTACGATATGCAGCAGCTCCAGGGCGGGCAGCAACGAAACATCGCCCAGACCGGCGTCAGTCATGTCCACCAGCAACGACCGCAGCGTAATCTCCGCGTCGATATAGCGTTCTTTGCTGTAGTAGGCCCAGGCCAGACGCAGATTAAGGTTGTAGCTGATCCCGTCGGTATATCCGGTGAAGGCCTTGGGACCGTATAGAAGAGATTCCAGACGCTTGATGGCGGCGTCGTTCAGGTCTTCATTCAGGTAGAACTCCAATAACCGCAATTCCACCGTGCGCTTGAAATCCACGGACTTGGAAGCCTTGATGCCCTGAATATAGGCGCGCTCCGCCTCCACCACCCGATGCAGTTCCGAAAGCGCATTGCCCTTCAACATATACAGTTGCGCCACACGCTGCTCATTACGACGGATATCGCTGTTGGCGAAGGCGCCGTCAATGTTCTTCAGGGCTGATGTATAGTCGGACTGGAATAAATAACACTCCACCAGCAGCTCATAAATATCAGGGATCAACTCGCCGTTCTGGATGCGCTCTTTTTGATATAGCCGCAAAGCTTCCTGCAAATACGCGATTGATACGGACTCTTTATCATTGGTGTTCATGAACAAGGCCTGCGCCAACTGATAAAGAATCTTTATTTTTTCTTCCGGGCTGATGCCGTTTCTTTCCGTCTCTTTTAGCGCCAAGTCGTAATATTTCTCGGCCATGACCTCATCGCCGGAATAGAAATAGTAGTCCCCTGCGGCAATCAGCAGACTCAGACGCTCTCTGGGGTTCTTTGCGTTGGCGATTTGTCCGTCCCAGTTCATGCCTTTCTTGGCCAGCCATGGGGCGACAATATCCTTCAGGGCGTCGCCATACCGGGTCTGCATCAGCGCCGCGGGCGCGCCAATGACCAAGGCCAGATAAAGCGTCATGCCAAACAGAAATTCCCAGGCGAATGGCGGCCTGTCCCGGAAACGCACCATCAGCGCCTTCACCTGCTGATAAGCCACTGCTTTACGCCAGGGCAGCTTTAGCGCTTTCACTCCCTCGTAGGCGGCGGCAAGCTGCTCGGGATACTCGCTCTCCTGTACGCGAGGGTGCATGCGACGAATATGGGCGAACAGTCTTGCCTGACGCCACTGATTTGGCAAAAGAAACGCCCAGAACACAGCAATCACCCCAAACACCGGCTCTTTGGACCACCAGGAAAACAGGGCGAACGCTAAGATACTGAGGCAGAAAAAGAAGATTTGCGCCGAAGGCCAGCGCCGAAACAAAAGCAGGTTCCAAAGCTGCCCGCCGTCCAAAGGTTGAATCGGCGCCAGATTTAAGTAGTTCAACACGATCAACATAAACGCCGCCGACGTCATCCAGCCTGGCGCGTCCGGCGGCATGTAAAAGCAAAGCGCAATCCCCAGGATGAGCCCTGGCGCAGGCCCCATTAAATCCACAATGACTTTTTGCCAGCTGGGAATACGTTCTTTTTCGCCCCGTGCGGCGGCGCCGAGAAAGGGAATGAAGAGTATCTGCAAGTCGCGATACCCACAGGCTTTCATCGCCAGCAAATGTCCCAACTCATGCAGAAACAATACGCCGATCAGGATCAGCAGGGAGAAGGCATCCAGTTTGAAGCCAAAGCTCAGGGCGAATACGCCCAATGAAACCAGTAGCAGTAGCGCTTTACCCAGCCATCCCGTCGCTTCCCCACTGGCCAGTATTGCGTCGTTACGCAGATGAGAAAGTACTTGGTAATCCAATGAAGATGCTGATGCTGGCGCGCCTTTCGCGATTTTCGCCAACCGCGCAGAGCCTGCCTGAAGCGATTTCTGCATGCGCCATGCGCCTTTGAGACTGAATTGCGCGCGCTGCGCATCCTTGGCAACCCGTTTCAAAACACCCTGCGCCAGCATTTGGTTTATACAATCGTCAAAGTACGCGGAGCCGGATGCGGCGATGGCTTCCGGCGTCTTTTCCAATCGCTCGACGGAGATTTGCTCTAACCGACGTAAGTGCGCGTTCCAGTGATCAGCAAGGTCGGCTACATAAGGGTCTTCTACATGGTAGTTGGCGACGTCCGACAGGATGAGATGCTTGTGTCCGTTTACCGTCTCGAAGGTTTCGCCATCACTGAAGAAAGTCAAAAAAGAGTACTGCGCCTCCCGCCCTGCGGATAAGTCCACATGGGGGCTCAGACAGGCATAGGTCCGCTGCTCAGGGTGGAACATGAAGCACAAGAAGGTTTCCCTGTCATCGTTACGGGACGCTTCACGACCACGCAGCCAGCAAAAATCCACAAATCCAAGTTCCGATAACTCCTTGATCCCTGGAGCCAAAATACGCCGATAGGCCTCTTCCACCTCGCCTTCATTAGCGACAACGAGTGAGGTTTCCAGCCCCATTCTGAGCTTCAATATTTGAAAAATAGCGGACCCGCGCACCAGGATTTGGATAAAGATGACAAATAACAGGAAACCAAACAGATAGGACATTTACCGCAACCGCTACAAAAACTTCCAGTACGCTCTCAAGTCGGAAGGAGCCGCCAGCAACGCAGTCACCGCAACGTCTGGCCGATTAAAAATCGCGCAATTATACCCAAATTGACCGCTATTACACTTAAATTCCGTCAATCCGCGGACAAATGTCCAATTTGAGACCCAGGCTACATTCAGCGCCACGGATTATTGCCAGCTTTTCCGCCATGCTGCTATGGTTTCCAGGCCTTGCCGCGCCTGGCTGTGCGGCTGACGCGATTAACAATAAAGACAAGACCGACTCTCATAATCATAATCACAACAGGAGCTAGGGATGATCGTAAAAGGGCAGCAGCATTTCCCTTACACAGCAGCCACCGTTTTCAGCGCTTTTGGCGCTCCCCACCACATTGAAGAGAAGCAACGCTTTCTCGGTTCCCGCAACATAGATATCCGTCAGTGCGAACAGACTGACTCCGCACTGGACTTGAAGATAATTCGCGAGGTGCCCGCAGAAGCCCCGGCGATGCTGAGAAAATTCATTTCCGAATGGAACCGGGTGACTCAGGAAGAACACTGGCGTGAGAATGCCGGCGAATACCGCGCGCAGGTGAAGGTGGATATACAGGGCGTGCCTGTTTCCATCAACGGCGAAATGCGTTTGTACTCAGAAGGGGAAGGCAGTGTCCATGAGGTCACGCTGAACTTCGAGTGTCGCGTGCCGCTGGTAGGCAAAAAGCTGGCGGAGTTCGTCGCCGCTAAGTCTCAGGAGACGATGCAGAACGAGTTCGCTTTTGTAGCGGATTATCTGCGCGCCAACCTCTAACGGATTGAAAAAAGAGGAGAAACAGGGAGGTTTCAGGCAGCCGGCCAACCCAAGAGCGGCCGGCGCCGGAGCGATGCAAAAAGAAGGTCTGTCAGGAATCGGCGTCGGACATCTGCTTCTGCAGATAGTTTTCCATGCCCACACGCTCCATCAGATCCAGCTGAGTCTCCAGCCAATCGACGTGCTCTTCTTCCGACTCCAAAATGTTTTCCAGAACCTCGCGGCTGATGTAATCGCGTACCTGCTCGCAATAGGCGATTGCTTCGCGCAAGTCTGGAATAGCTTTCAGTTCCAGCTTGAGGTCGCATTCCAGCATTTCTTTCGGGGTTTCGCCGATCATCAGCTTGCCCAGCTTTTGCAGGTTGGGAATGCCGTCCAGAAACAGAATCCGCTCGATCAATTGATCGGCGTGCTTCATTTCATCAATGGACTCTTCATATTCTTTCTTGCCCAGAGCCGTCAGGCCCCAGTTTTTATACATGCGCGCATGCAGAAAATACTGATTAATCGCAATCAGTTCATTAGCCAAAATCTGGTTAAGGTGTTCGATAACCTTCTTATCGCCCTTCATCACAGCGCTCCCGTCAGAATGATTCTCAATTGCAATAACCCCATAAAAACAAGGGGTTACCAACTCAACCCTTAAGGTTAGTTGTAACGGGAAGGAAAGTACAATCGAATTTTCAGGCGGCGGTCAGGGTAGGAATATCTGCTGCGTAAGCCAGTTGCTCCGCCATAGAGAGATCGTATTGAGATTTAGCCTCGTCAAATACTTCACGAGCGGCTTCCACACAGCGGGCGCAGTCTTTCGCCAATCCCAACGAACGCACTACATCACGCAGATGCTGAGCGCCTTTCGCGACTTCTTCGCGAATGGAGTGATCGGTAATTCCGTTGCAAAGACATACGTACATGAAAATCTCTCTCATTTATTAGCAGTCTGTGAAGAAAGTTAATGCTAATGAGAATGATTGTCAATAATGTTTTTAATAGTTTCTTTGCCGGACTGTAACCAAAATTTCCCGAGCTGTAGCGCAGTAAAATCGTTATAAAAAATTATTCCTGATTAATCATATGGATAGCATCCAACAGCGCGTCGCGCTTGGCTTCCGCCTCCTGTAACAGTTCGGGGGAGACGCCGCGGGCGCGGCCTTCGGCGATCAGGCGCTCCAATTCATCCGCCTTGTCCCGGGCGGCGGAGCGGAAGTTATTGAGCACTCGCTGATGCTGCTGCGCTTCCAGGCGGGCATAGGCTTCATGATCCGCCAGGGCTTCCGCATCCGGCGTTTTTTCTGGCGCACGCCTGGTGATGGGAGGAGCGCGCCGATCACCCTTTTCAATGGAGGCGGACAAGGACGCCAACGCCTCAATGTCGGTGGGCAACTCCGGGTATGCCTCTTCTTCATCTAACTGAGGTAGGACTTCTTCCTGAGTGACAGCTTGCATTGACGAGCCTACTGGCGGTGCAGATTTAGGCGCCTGCATCGGCGGTAGCTCAGCCGTCGGAACTGCGACAAGACTGGATGAAAGCGGGACCCCGTTCTTTGCCGCGTCAGCGCTGATGAAAAAGAAAAATCCTATCGCCATACAGACGGCGCAGAAGAACGCCGACAAGATCCAGCCACGTCGCCATGACTTCCGATTCATACCTTACTTTGCAGATTCGCCTGACGACGCAGATGGTTGATCAGCTCACTATAGGCCGCCACCGCCTGCTGAATCGCCAGCACATCGGTGGCAAGATAGCGCACCGTCTCGCTGTCGGCGGGATAATAGTCGTACTCGCGTCCGCTCACTTGCAGAATCACCCAATCTCCCGTCGGAGAACGAATAACTTCGCTGACGTCTCCCGGCGGGGTGGCGAAGGCCAATGACGCCAGCCAGTCCGTAGGTTTAACCGCATCCTTATGCAGCCAGCCTTCAGCGTCTAACGGCAAGTCGGCGGGATGGGATGGCGCTTTTAGATCCGCCCAGGACAGGCCGTTCATTAGCTGTTGGCGAGCGCGTCGCGCTGCGGCCTCATCGCCATATATCGCGCCGCGCGCCTTGATCTTCGCCAAAAAACGAAAGTCTTCCTGATGTCGCTGATAGTAACTGTTGATCTGCGCCGCGCTAACTTGCTCTCTGAACTTGATCAGCCCGGGATTATCGCCATGATTGCGTTTAATCACGCCCAATGCGTTGAGGATCTTGGGGTAAAAATAATGCGCCTCAATTGTCCGTCTCAGATCGTCAATGGCATCCCTTTCAACGCCGCCTTCATGACATAGCCACCATAAGCGCAGTTGATGTTGCTTCCAGGAAAGCATTTCCATACCCAAGAGTTTGACGTCGCCTTCCATCAGCGCCTTTTTACCCTGTATGGACTGTCCCTCGTATACTTCCAGCAATGTCAGCGGCACGTCTTGCTGGTCTGGAAAGGCCATACGGGCAAGTACCAGAGAGGCGGCGTTGTCCCGTTGCGCCGGCGTCAGTTGGTAGCCCAGAATCGACTGGGCGGCGATCGTCGCCAGCGCCTCCCGCGCCTCTACGCCGGGTTTGGAGTACTGTCGCATCAATTCCGAAGCTGGCCACTTGGGATATAGCTTGGCCAACGTCCGATCCAACTGGCGGCGGATGTGCCATCCATAGGCGTAGCCAATTTCAGTCCCCCGCCATTGCTCTTCAGGGAGTTCTCCTTGCGCCCAACGGTACATCAGCAAGGCGTCGATTAACTCGTCAGCAAAGGTTTTGCGATCCATTTTGCGAAGCTGGCTCGCCTGCTGATGCAACGCATCAAATGCTTCGCGCGACAGGCTGGTGTCATCCACCGACAAGTAGACGGAAGCGGAGGCCCCGCCTGCGCAGAGCAGGCAAAGGGCCAACGCCAGGACCTGGAATGTCCCGCGCATGATCAGAACCGGTTCATGGCGTGATTGAGAATGTGCACGGTCATGGCGATAGCGTGGGGCACCACGATTTTCGCCACAGCCAGCCGATCCGAGTGATCTGTGGAAGACAACACCACGCCGCCCATGGAGTAGGAAATTTCACCACCCTTGGTCAACAAAGGACGAATTTCCGCAGAGTTGGCGCTTAATGTGGGGAAGTCCGCCAGCGCCTGCTCCACCAGGTCGTCATCGTTCAGGTTCTCCGAGTCGTAGTAATCACGCACCCAGGCCTCCCAGCCGGAATGGTTCAATGCGGAGGTGGTCCAAGTATGGTGCGGCTGCAATAAGTCCGTGGTGTGCAGGGTGAAGCCCAGCGTCTGAATCGTAGGCTGCGCCCAGAATGCGCTATACCAGTATTGCCCCAGGTTATCGATGGGCTGAAAGGGAATGCTCTCAAAATCCTTGTACATGCTGTAGGTGGAGTAACTGCCCTGCCGATAGTTGCCCTCGGTGACCTGATAGCTCTTGTACTCAGAGTCCTCCGCCCCGAACCATCCAGTCTGACCGCCCGCGCCGTCATCCAGGTGGTCGCCTTTCAGCCAGGACGCCGCCATGTTATCGACATCCCCCTTCACGCTCAGCTTGGAGTAGTCATAGCCCCCAATGTCGTTGCCATGCGCGTCCGCCCCGCGAGTGTGGTTCTGGAAGTGCCAGTAAGAGGTGTAGTTGACGATGCTGGAGCCCAGACCCCATACCGGCGCCAGCACACAATCGCCGGTCACCGCGCCGCACAGAAAGGTGTCTTCGAAGTCATCCACGTCGTAGGCGCCCTGACCAATCATATCCGCCATCTGGGTCACGCTGATTCCCGCTGCAGCGGCCACCGCTTCCAGTTTGGCGTAGTTGGTGATGTCAGGATGCGTGCGCATGAACTCGACAGCGTCGATAACGAAGCGCTTGTGGGTTTCCTGTTTGAAAGCCAGAGCAGGTTGAGCCCCGAGGGAAGCAAGGATAACGCCGGCCAAAATCAGATTTTTATTTCCCATGAACAGTCATCTCCTTATTTTTTATCGTGTTTGTGCAAGGAAACTCTAACTACTGCGTGTTACAGAAAGGTTGTAACGAAAAAGATGAGAGCGCCTTTTCGTAATCGCCCGTCATTCCTGGATTAAGGGACCGACCCGCTTAACCAGGACGTTTTCTGCGGCATTCTCTGAACGCCGTTAGGAGAATAAAATATGATCAGGGTTACAATCACCCAAACAGGTGAACGCGACAGAAAATACGTATCGAAAAACCTAAGCCGCGCCAGCAACTGACTGGGTTCGTTAAGGGTTGAAATGAGGATGAAAAAAATAACTTGCGAAAAGGGGGTTGCCTTCTGAAAAGGCAGCGTCTATATTTTTCAGACCTGATTTCCAGGTCAAAAAGCATTCAAGATTTCTGACAACAGTCGAATTTAAAGTACGAATTTAGCAAACACATGAAGCAAGCCCTGATTCTAGTCGTCAACCTTATTATCGTCGCGGTGGTCGTCGTACCTTCGCGGGGGTTGGCGTTTACGAGTCGGAACTAGCAAAGTAAGACTTCGAAAAACCCCCGCTTCGCAAGAACCGGGGGTTTTTTTATGGCCCCCGCAGCAAGCGGCCACTGACGGGAACAGAGGATATGAACGGCGCACAATGTATTATCGAGAAGTTGACGAAGCACTCCGTTGACACCATTTTCGGGTATCCAGGGGGCTGCATCATGCCCCTGTATGACGCGCTCCTCGACGCCGATGTCAAACATGTCCTCTGCCGTCACGAACAAGCCGCCGCCCTCGCCGCCGACGGCTACGCCCGCGCCTCGGGCCGACTCGGCGTTTGTCTGGCCACCTCCGGTCCCGGCGCCACCAACCTGATCACTGGCGTGGCTAACGCTTACATGGATTCCATTCCCATGCTGGTTATCACCGGGCAAGTGCCGCGCGCCCTGATCGGCACAGACGCCTTTCAGGAAAGCGATATCCTGGGCATGACCTTAGGCGTAGTAAAACACTCATACCTGGTGGAAGACGCCAACGACCTGCCGCGCATCATGGACGAGGCCGTTGCGCTGGCCATGTCCGGCCGCCCTGGCCCGGTATGGCTGGATATCCCCAAAGACGTATTGCTGGAAGAGCTGGACTCAACGCCCGCACCGGCCGCCCTGGCCACAGAAAGCAGCGGAGGCGACCTGACGGATTGGGACAATCCGTTGGGACAAGCCCGTAAAATGATCAAGGCTGCAAAACGTCCGCTGATTTATAGCGGCGGCGGCGTCATGCTCGCAAAAGCAGTGACCAGCTACCGCCATTTCGCGGACGCCACCGGTATTCCGCAAGTGGTGACTTTGAAAGGCGTCGGCAACCCCGGCAAGCGCCATCCTCTCAATCTGGGCATGCTGGGCATGCATGGCTCCCGCGCCGCCAACGAGGCGGTGGAGCAATGCGATTTGCTCATCGTTATTGGCGCCCGCTTTGACGACCGCGCGACAGGTAAACCCAGCGCCTTCGCCCCCAACGCGCGCATCATTCACATTGACTGCGACCACAGCGAAATAGGAAAAATCAAACGCGCCGACTGTGTACTCTTGGGCGACATGCGGGAAATTCTGCGCGGGCTGCGCCAGCCTCTGGAAATCGCGGAATGGCGCGAACAGTGTATGGCGAGCAAGAGCCGCAACGGGTTCGCCGCCACTTCAAACGAGGATGATCCGGCGCCAATTCAGGGTCCTGACTTTATCGCCACCATGGACAAAGTAACGCCGCCTGAAGCCATCATAAGCTGCGACGTAGGGCAGCATCAGATGTGGGTGGCGCAGTATTTCGACTTCAATCACCCGCGCCAGCATCTGTCCAGCGGCGGACTCGGGACCATGGGATACGGCCTTCCCGCCGCCATGGGAGCGCAATTCGCAAAACCCGGCGCGCCGGTTATCAACGTGTCCGGCGACGGCTCTTTCATGATGAATATGCAGGAGCTCGCCACCATCCAGCGTTATGGCCTGCCGATTAAGCTCATCATTCTGGACAACCAGCGCCTGGGCATGGTGCGCCAGCAACAGGAGCTGTTCTACGCCGGCCGCTACAGCGAGGTGGATCTCTCTGATAACCCGGACTTCAGCGCCATCGCCAAAGCCTTTGGTATCCCCGCCATGACTATCAGCAAGCGCTGCCAGATGCGTCGCAGTATCGAAACGCTGCTCGCCTACCCTGGACCAATGTTGCTGCACGTACACATTGAAGAAGAAACCAACGTATGGCCAATCGTTAAACCCGGCGAAGCGAACGCCAATATGCTGGAGAACACTCCGGTGCCCACTATCGCCAATCAGCAAAAAGGAAGAGCCGCATGACATCCCCACGACATCCGCAAACTATTTTTGAATGCCAAATATCCAGTCAGCCTGGCGCTCTTGAACGCGTTATGCGAGTGGTGCGCGTACGCGGATTTCAAGTGGAGGACCTGCGACTGCAGCGACTGGCGGATGTCTATGAGGCGCAACTGATCGTTTCCGGTTCGCGTCCACCGGAAACGCTGCTGCGACAACTGCAAAAGCTATTGGATGTGAAAACGCTAAAGGCGCTCAACCAACCTACTCAGGCCGCAACGCCTGAATTAGCTTGCGCCTGAGCCGTCCCGGCAGGCGATGGGTGGAGTTTCCCGCTCCCCCATCGCCGCGGCGTCCCGCCGCTCCTTCCCTTATGAGCTTAATGCCCGCGATCGGCGATGTAGTCCGTGATCGCCGCGTAGAACTCCATTTCATCGAAGGTGTCAGGACCAACGCCTATGACGTCGATATGATCCTGATTCAGCACGTAAGCGAGAGACGTGGATTGCAATTCGCTGGGTCGGTTCAGGTCGCTGACATAGCCAAACGCCGGCTGTGCGTAGATGGAATCAAGCGATCCCCAACGCTCGTAATATTGCAACCGCTCCCCTTGTTGCTGGGAGTTGATGCCGACCAAACCATCGTCGTCCCGCTGATTGGCGTCGCCATCGCCCTGCCCGGCGGCGCCGTCGTGATTGCAATCATCCAGGCAGTAACCGTTGCCATCTATATTGAACAGACCTTCCGACACCAGCCATAACGCCGGGTTCACGTTGAGCCCGCTTTGCGCCGTCATCACCGACGCCGCATGTTCGATATAGGCGCCACTGGCGGGATAGTTCTGGTTGAACGCCTTCATACCAGTGGTGACGCCGTCCGCTTCATAATCGTCATACACCAGCTGCTTGGCGCCCGCCACCGCGTCGTTGCCGGCGGCGTAAACGACATTACCGTAGAAATTGGCCAGCACTTCTACGATGGAGTCGCGGAAATTGTCGAGTATAAATTTGGCGACGGGAGATCCCCTGTGTGGAGAGGAAACGCTGACGTGCGTCTTCACTACCCGATAGCCTTTACGTTCGTATAGCACACGCGCCGCCTTACGGCTGTCTACCCCGCCTTGGGAATGAGACACCAGATTGACGTAACGATTACCAGTGGTGGCCATGTAGCTTTCGATGTTATCCGCGAGTTGCTTGCCGCGAACTTCAGAGCTATGGAAAGGCTGTACGGCGGAAACGTAGCTTTGTTGATTATCGTTGATGTCGCCGTTGCAGGCGATTTCAAGGAATTTATCGCAGGGATCGAGCACATAAGTGCCGAAATCGTCGCCCCAGTAATCCAGTCCCAGGATATTGTTGAACCCGGCCATGCCGTGAGCGAAGACGATGGGGTACTTGGTTTTGTCTGCGTCCCGGGCCTGAGCGAGCGGTGCGCAGACCAACGAAGCGCAAACAAGCGCCGCCGGAACGGCCTTGAGCATTGGTTTCATGTTTTCAGTCCTCATTTTGTTTTTGTTGTAACGAGGTAATACGACTCTTTTGATCGTAATTCGGTTTTTTATTTTTGTTCTACGCCGGCGCCGATACAGGTTACGTGGAGGAACTCCGCTCAGCGTCATAAGAGTAAACCATAATATGAAGGGCAGTTCAGTTGTACCATCCCCCGAATGTGTGATGGCGCCGACAATTTTTCCCATTAAAACTTAACCCGCAATTGTTGCGGCGCCTTCAGGCTTGCATTCGCTCTGACTAAACAATAACAATCCCAGGCATGACAAAAATAACAAACGCTACTTCACGTCGAAGCGCTGTCCTGATAAGCGGCGGCCTCGCTTTAACTCTGATATCCGCCGTCGTGTTTTGGCATGATCGGCATTCCAGCGACGCCGCGACACAGCAAACATCGCCTGCGCCAACCTCTGCTTTGACGGCAGCGTCGCAATCCACGTCCACCGTTCAGACTGCAACGCCGTCCCAGGACGCCCTCGCCCAACGCAATCTGGAAGAAGAGGAACTGATCGGATATTTACAACGCACCTTCGGGGCGCATATCCAACATCCGAAAGTTCAGGTCCAGGTACTGGAAAAGCTCATGCGTTTCGTACAAAGCCGCTATCCTGAAAACTGGCGAGAACAACTGGCCATTCTGATCGGCGCCGCCTTTCCTGACCTGCAGGATGCGTTGATGCAGACCTTCGCCGCTCTGGAAACCTATACCGAGTGGATGAACACTGAACGCTATGCTCTGATATCCCTGAGCGACGCGGAAAAGCGCACTCGCCTCTGGCAAAAACGTGAGGCGCTGTTTGGCGAACAGGCCTACGAGATCTGGAAAGATCAGTGGCAGACCGAACAGTTTCAAGATCGCCTGGCCGACCTGGAGCAGTCTTCCGCTCCTGTAGAAGAGAAAATTGCGCAATATAAACAACAAATCCTGGCCAGCTTCCCCGAAAAAGCCGAACACCTCATCAACAATAAGAAGCAGGAGCTGACTGATCGCTTTCTGAGTCTCTCCTCTGTGCAGGAACAGTTGCGGGCCATGCCCCCGGAACAGCGCTATTCGCAGTTACGCCATTTACGTGAAGAAATGGGAATGGATGAAGCCGCGCTGAGCCGTTGGGGGGATCTGGATAAAACCCGGGACGAACGGAGAGCGAACGGCGACGCCTATATGGCGCAACGGCAGGCGCTGACAGAGGGTGACGCGCAGAATGCCGCGCGTATTCAGGCGCTGCAGCAGAAATATTTTGGCGACGAAGCGGATATCATCGCCGCCGAAGAAGCCAGCGGCTACTTCCGTTTCGAGAGCTCACAACAATACGGAATCAATTGAGGATCACCAATCAACCTGATTGGTTTTGCGGCCGACTTCCTTGGCTTTCTCCGACCATTCGATCCAGGCGTCGGATTCCTGCATCTGCTGTAGATAGGGGTCAATGTAAGGTTTGAGATAACGATACCCGTGCCCCCAGAAGTATTCTTCCGCCGCGACGCCAATCACCAGCATGAAGAAAATCACTCGTCCCCAGCGAATCGGCGGACGATAGCGACGCTCTTTTTTGGCGACCTGAGACACATGCTTTTTGATCGCCTCCGTCTGCTTGGCCGCCGTTTGCGCACGCAGGTTTTTCAAGACTCCGCGAATATCCGCCATGGCCACTTCCAGCGAGGGATAACGTTTATCCGGGCGTGTCTCCAACAGCCGAGTAATCAGCTCTTGAAGCCGGTTATGAAGCTCGGTAAATCTTTTACTGCGCACCAGACGTTGTCCGCGAATCACTGGCGGTTGCCCGGTCAGCGCGTGATAGCAGATAGCGCCCAGCGCGAACATGTCGCCGAGAATGCCCTTGGCGTCGGCATTTTCATACCAGTTCGGCTCGTCTGAATCGGTATAGTGGGCGCGCAAGCCGAAATCCGTGAGTTTGATGGAGCCCTCTTCATCCAGCAACAGGTTACTGGGACGCAAATTGCCATGCACAATCCGGTTACGGTGGGCGAACGCCAGCCCCTCCGCAATTTGCTCCGCCCACTCCACCACTTTCACCGCAGGCAGCGGGGCCAGCATTTGTTCGGCCATAGAGCCGCCGGGAAGATACTCCGTCACGATAACGTAACCTTTATCCCCCTTCGACACCGCAAGAATCTTGCAGATATTGGGATGACTAAGCCGCGCCAGCAGCTTGTGCTCTTTGATCCCCGGCGTATCAGCGGGCAACTTCTTCATGATCAGCAACTTCTGCTTGCCCTGATCTTCATATAAATAGACGGAGCTATGACGATCTTCCTTCAGCACGTCCAGTAGCGAAAACTTGGACTCTATCGCCTCGCTGTTGGATAGCGCCCGCTCCTTCTGGGCCTTGCTAAGATGACCGCCTTGCAGAATATGCAGCAATCCGTTTTTCACCTCGTCTGCGGAAGCCGGCCGCTCCGCCGGGTCTTTTTCCAGACAGCGCATGATCAGCGAATTCAAGGCCGGCGCCATATCCGGCTCAAATTTGCGCGGCGGCGGAATTTCTCCTTGCGGACAGACTCCTGTGAACAACTCATACATGAGGATGCCCAGTGCATAGATATCGCTCTGCACCGAGGCGGCGTCCGCCGACTTGTGCTGTTCCGGCGCCATATAGGCGGACGTGCCCATAATGTTGCTGGTTTCAGTATGCAGGGTTTTCTGTTTGCTGGACGAGTCGTAGAAATGCGCGATGCCAAAATCCAGCACCCGCGCCTGCCAATCATTGTCGATGAGGATATTGGAAGGCTTGATGTCGCGGTGAATCACGCCGTTCTTATGCGCGTACGCCAACGCCTTGCACAACTGCACCAGCACATCCATTTTGCGGGAAAAGTCGAGCTTGCCGCGGTTGATGGCGTCCTCAAGGGTCATGCCTTCCACATACTCCATGACGAAATAAGGGCGTCCCTTGCCGGTAACGCCCTTATCGATGACATGAATGATGTGGGGGTGATTCAGTTGCGCGATGATGAGAGATTCTTTTTCGAAGCGTTCCAGAATCTCAGGGTGATCTTTCAGGTTGGCGGACAGTATTTTTATGGCGACAGGACGTTGCAGCGACTCCTGCAGGGCTTTGTATACAGTCGCCATGCCGCCCTCGCCCAGCTTGCTGAGAACTTTGTATCCCTGCCACGCCATGTAGTTATCTTTTCCGAATTAGATGCATTAGTCCGTCGCCGAATCTCTCCAAAGCGTTACAGAGCGAACGCCAGCGCCAAAAACAGTATTGCGGCCAGTATGCCGCCTAAAGCCATGTAACGCCAAGGCCGTCCCGATGCGGATTGTGATGCGTTCGACTCGGCGAAAGGCGGCATGGGTCGGGTTTTTTCACCGGACAAATCGCGCTTGGGAGCAGCGTTGCTATGGGGCGCGCCGTCCTTATCAGTCACCACCAGCACGGTAACGTTGTCATCAGCGCCATTAGTGAGAGCAATTTCCACCAGCTCATCGGCTTTACTCTGCGAGTTACCGCGACGCGCCAACACTTCCTGAATCCGCTCCTCAGACACCACGCCATGCAATCCATCACTGCACATCAACCAGACATCCCCCGCCTGACGGGGCACGCGATAGGCGTCCACATGCAGCCCACCCTCACCCGCAGCGCCCACCGCCTGGGTGAGCACATGGCGAATGCGCGCCGCTTCTTCTTCAGATAGTCCGGTGCTGCGTTGTGCGACGGAATGATCTTCCGTCATCTGCATGATGAGGTCGTCCCGCAACAGATACACGCGGCTGTCGCCCACCCAGGCGACTTCCATTTCATCGGAATGCGCATGCAACGCCGCAACGGTGGACGCCGCGTAGCCGCGCTCGCCACTGATGTCGTCGCCTAACAAGGATTGATGAGCGAGCAGAATAGCCTGCTCCAATGGATGTCCGGCGTGCACCGCTCTTTGCATGGACTGGCACACGCTCGCGCTGGCGACTTCCCCACTGTCGCCCCCTCCAACGCCGTCGGCGACGGCATAGAGACTTGTCGATTCGTCTACTAATCCATTATCCTGATTTTGCTGCCGCCGGCCGGTATGAGTTGCGAAACCTACTTGCATTAAAAGATTTCCAAGTCCCTGATTCATGGGGATTAAAAAAGTATATTTCTTTAGTATAGATGGGTTTTCAGTTTAGTTTCCTTGACTATACTCTAAAGTGTTAAAGCGCCTTCTGACCGGCAGAACCTTAATTCAGTAGTCATTTCCACAAGTGTGAGCTTAACGAGGCCCCTAGCAGCATGCTGAAACTGCAATTCACCGATGGAAGCCGGGAGAGCATCTGGCTGGTAGAACCGCGCCTGAAAATAGGTAAGCATTCTTCCAACAACCTGATTCTCAACCAGCCGGACATCCAGGACTTTCATGCCGAGATACGTTTGCAGGAGGAACAGCTGTATCTGCTGAACCTCAGCCCCGACTATGTCGTGGGCGTTAACGGCAAAAAGGTGCAAAAAGCCGTAAAAATCAACGAAAACGATACCATCCAACTGGGAAAAGCCCACTTTAAAGTGGTGCATCCCGGAGCCGAGCATAAACCGAAACACGAAGCGCCGCAAAGCATCGCCCATAATGAATGGGGCCTGCAAACCAACGCCAGCTGGGCCAAGCAATCGTTTTACCCGATCGAAGACACCGTCATCATCGGCCGTGACGAACAGTGCGACATCACTGTGCCGGTATCCCATTTGTCGCGTCAGCACGCCCAGTTGACTGTGGCGGGAAATTATATGTTGGTCAAGGATTTAGGTTCCACCAACGGTACTTACCTGAACGGCGAGCGCATTACCCAGGGGCGCGCCAAACGAGGCGATCGTCTGCGTTTTGACGTCGTTACCTTTACCGTGACCGGGCCCGAAGATGACGGCGACCGCACCATCGTGCGTCCAGACGCCGTTGCGCAAGCGCCCTCTCCCGCGCCAACTGGTGAAGAAACCGTCGCCAATAATCCGCCGCCACGCCCAATGCGACCTGCTGCGCCGCCCAAAGCAGCCAGAAAACCGGCGCAAGAGAAACCCACTCCCGCTCAGGAAGTCGCAGCCAAAGCGGAGTCCAAAAGCGGCTATCTGCTTTACACCGTCATCGGCTTCGCCGTGGTGTTCGGCGCTCTGTCAGCCTTTTTCCTGCTCCGGTAAGGATACCGGTCGGGGCATCCCCTGTTACATTTTGCTCATGGGATTTCCTCCACCTTGCCCCTATAATAGGCGGTCGCCCCAGAACAACCTGCACAGCCGTTACTGATGTCGAATCCAGACCGTTTTCAGCAGTTTTTTTCTACAGACTGCCCGCAATTCTTTCGTCCGCTGACCAGCAAATACCGCGAAATGATCGTGGAATGCCTGCGTTTGCTGTATCAACGTTTCTACAGCAGCATGGCGGACTATGGACACGCCCTGAAGCGAGAGCAGATGGTGGAGATCTTCCAAACCGCCCTGACTCGCGCGCCGGAGCTGGAAACCGATGAAGACAGCGAAACTGAAGGGCGTTTCCGTACGGATCGCGACAAGGCCCTGTGGATTCTCAATACGCTGATTGACTACGGCTGGCTGGAGGTACAGGTCGACGAGGTCACGCTACAGTCCAGCTACCACTTCAGCCGTAAAGGGCGTTTGTTTACCCAGCCCTTTGTGGAGCTCAGCGGCGCGTCGGTGCGCACCCGTCACCGCAACACCCGCAATACCCGTAATGCGCTGCGGGCGTTTATTGAAGCCGGCGAAGTCCACGACCTGCTTGACGCCTATGAATACTCCGAGCGTATCATCAGCGACTTCACTGACATTATTACTGAGCTGGAAGATCGCAAGCGCCAATTGGTGAAAGAAATTGAGATCACCGCGCTGATCAAACGAGCCAGCGATGAATTCTTCGACTTCATGGACAAACGCTTCCAGCCGGATTTGTCAGTGCGCCTGTCGGCGGACTCCGTGGAGAAACACCGGGACGAGATCATGTCCCAGGTGCGTCAGATTCGCAGGCTCCCCAAAGAGGCCAAGGCGCACGCCGAAGGCGAGTTGCGCCGTCTGCTGCCGGATCGCGTGGTGGAGGGGCAATCCCTGCTCTGGCTGTTGTTGGATAATATAGAAATCCGGCTCACCAACGCCTGCGACATCATGCTGCCGGCCCTGCGCAGCGCGCTGCGTAACTTCACCCGACGCGCAGATATCATTATCCGTCAAATGAGCTATCTGGCCAGCCAGCGCCATAATGACATGGTGCAGATTTGCCAGGAGCTGACCGAGCTGCCGGCGGAGGAGCAACAGGCGCGCCTGGAGCGCGCAGGCGCCCTGATGGCCAATCTCAATGTGGGCCTTATCGACCCCAAACAGATCAGCCTGCGCGAAGGGCGCCGTAAGATTACCGTGGACAGCCGGGTGCTCAACGATGAGCCGCTGGATCAGGGCGCTCGTAAAGAGTTGTTCATACAACACGCGCTGGATCAGGCATTCGTCATCAATGACGACCGTACCCGACAGTATCTGATTCAGGCGCTGCGGGGCGGCCAACGCATCCAGACCAAACATCTGCCCATTAACGCCGCTCCCGATCTGTTGGCGGCGATGCATGCCGTAGAGCTGGGCTCCGTGTCAGGACTCTCCAGCGAATACGAGTTCGTAGTTGAGCCGACGGGCGATCTGGTCAGCAATGAATATTTACTGCAGGCGGATGATTTCATCATCGAAGTACGACCGAAAAAAGCGATGCAAGACACCTTATGATTCTGAGTCAATGCCTTGAAAATGAACTGTCCTCTGAAGGACTTCAGTTAACGGACTTCAGCGAGCTGGTGCTGCGTCTGCTGGATTACAGCATCATCTGCCGCGATGAAAGCCTGATCGAACAATCTTTGTATGATCGTTACCTGCGCATCGACAAGCTGGTGGACGATTATCTGTCCGTGCTCGGCGTGCGTCTGCTGCATGACCGTCAGTTTCAATATATCCGTGCGTATCCGCCGGGAGCGGAGGCGCCGGGCCTCGACGATGAGGTGGATCAGCCGTTCAACACCGGTTTGCGCGCGCGCCTGAATCAGCAGGAAATCGCCTTGATTCTGGTATTGCGCAGCCAGTACGACAAAGCCCTGCGAGAGGGTCAGGTGGACGATCAGGGCGGCGTCACGCTCAGCTTTGAGGCGCTGTCCATCGCCATGAAGAACCTGCTGCAACGCACCCTGCCGGAGAATCTGACGGAACGCCGCCAGCTGCTGAAGCGCCTGCGTCAGTTGCGTCTGTTGCAATTCAGCCAGGAAGACACGTTGGAAAGCGGCGAAAGCTGGGTCCGTATCCGTCCGCAAATCGTCAACTTCGTCAGCGATGAAGCGCTGTCTGCGTTGCGGGGAGAAGAGGCGCAGCAGGAAGACGCAGCGGCGTCCCCGGAAGAAAGCTAACCGGCGGAAGCTGGCCCAAGGACGGAATAAATAAGGCGGCGTCCACTATCAGTGATTTGAGAGCACCATGTTTCTAAAGAAATGCATCTACGTTAACTGGGGCAACATCCCCAACAGCGAATTCGATTTCGGCCCCATTAACCTGCTTTCCGGGGGCAACGGTTCCGGTAAAACCACGTCGGCGGACGCCATTCAGACGGTGATGACCGCCGCCCACGATTACCTGTTCACCTACAACCCAGGCCAGGATGAAACTACCCAACGGGGTCGCGGCGGCAAGCAGGTGCGTACGCTGTCTTCCTATGTACTTGGTTGCGACGATGGCAGCTTCGCCCGTCTGGAGCCTACCGAAGGCTATATCGCCGCCTGTTTTCATCCAACGACAGGCGAGTCCGCCGAGCCCTTCACCGCCCTTATCTGTTGCCGCGCCCACATCGATCAGGCTGGCTCGCAACGGGTGGCGCGCCAGGACGACCTGTTCTTCCTGATATTGCCGGGGGCGGAAATCAGTCTTTCCGACCTGCAGGGCGAAGACGCCAGCGGCGACAAATTCGTCATGCCCATGGACAAGATCGTGGCGCGCCTGCGCAAGAAATTCGAAGTGGAGAAGTACGACACCAAGAAAGGCTATCTAAAACGCCTTTACGGCATTCTGCGCGGCAAATCTCATGAGGTGCCGGAGCGTGAGGCGATGAACGCCGCTCGCGCATTCTCCCGTTTCATGGCCTATAAGCCGGTGAAAAGCATCAATGATTTCGTCGCAAATGAAATCCTGGAAAAGAAAGACCTGGGCGAAGCGATCCGCTCAGTCTCCGATCTGCTCAAAACTATCCACGGTATGGAGAGCGACGCGTCCCGCCTCAAGAACGCCATTCGCATTCTGAGCGACGCCACGGGCTACGGCGAGAGCTATATTCAACGCTGGATCGATTTGAATGTCTGGCAATACGTCGCCGCGCGCCACCAGTATCTGACGGATCAGGAAGCCTATCTCACCGCTAAGAAGCAGCAGAAGTCCCTGCAGGATGAGAAAGTCTCCAACCAGCAGGAGCGCGACACGCTGGAAGCCCGGCATGACCAGATCGAGGGCCGCCTGCTGGAGCTGACCGCCAAACGTATGGGCCATCAGCCCCTGCAGCAGAAAGACGAGCTGGAGAAGCTGATCGCCGCCAATGGCCGCGCCCTGCACGAACAAGCGCCGGGGCTGCTGGAGCAGAATCATCGTCTGGACGCCATCTTTCAGGCCACCAATAACATCATCAACCTGATGAAGAACCAGAATATCCTGGATGACGTACCGCGTCTGGGGCATAAGGATGTCTGGGCGGGAGCCCTGGAGTTCAGCCAACTGAAACAGCACGGTCAGGTGGATTTCGCCGCCCTGCTGGGACGCGACTGGGTGGATATCTCCCCCCTCGAAAGCCACCTCGATCAGGCGTTATTAATTCAACAGAAAGCCAACCAGTGGCAGCGCCAGTGGCACGATGGAGAAATCAGCGCCGACGGCGTCAGCTTGCGTGACCAAGTCAGTCGCGCCCTGCACCGACGCGAGAGCCTGAATCAGAAGCTGGAGCAGCAACGCCATCAGAAACAGGCGGAAATCGAAAGCCTGGAGACGCGTCAGGTCACTTACCCTTACCACGTCAAAACAGCGTTAGAGGCGATTCGCCGGGAGTGCCCCGAGGCGGACCCCCGAGTGCTCTGCGATTACGTCGAAATCAAAGACCCCAAATGGCAAAACGCCATCGAAGGCTATGTCGGCGGCGGACGCTTCTCGATTCTGGTGGAGCCGGAATACGAAGCCCGCGCCACCCGCATCCTGCGCTCCTTGAAAGGCGGCGGACTGGCGCGCGTGATCCAGGGTGAGAAAGCCCGCCGCGATTGCGAGCGCATGAATCTGGACAAAGATTCCATTATCCATGTCATGGAGTTCAGCCACGCCACCGCGCGCTACTACATCACCGCCAGCTACGGCAACGTGCTGCGGGTGCGTTCGGAGGAGGAGTTGCGAATGACTCGTCGCGGCGTCACCGCCAACGGCCTGGGTTCCGGCTCTTACAGCATGTTCCGTTGTGACGTGGCCGACAGTGAGCTGGTATTTGGACAGGAGGCGCGGGAACGCGCTCTGGACGCAAAGAGAGAAGAGCTGCAGCAAATCCGCATCGAGCACCAACGCGCTGGCGAGCAGTGGCAGGAATTGTCCAATCTGCTGCGCGCCGCGGATCAGATCAAGTCGCTGTCCTACGCCGACCGCCTGAAAGCCATGCTCGATATCCACCGGGAACTGCGCGAAGCGGAAGATCGCCTGGCCCACCTGGACTTGGCTGACTTCGAGCAACTGGAACAAGAGCTGGAGCAACTCAAGCAACAGGACAAAGAACTCAAGCAACGTATTGAGGTTCTTCTTAAGCGGGAAGGCAGTCTGCAAACCGAGCTGGCGCAGAAGGCGGATCTCTGTAAGGCGCTCAGCGAACGTAAAGACGCCTCGGAAACCAAGCAGGACGAGAAAGAAGAGTCCCTGCGCTCAATCGCGTCCCTGTGGCCGAATTTCGATAGCGAAGCGCGGCTGCAGGAAGCGGATCAATGTGCGGAAAGCATCCGTTCCGATCAGCTGCATCTGGAGTTGCAGGATACTCAATCCAACATTGAAAGCCTGGCGCGACAGTTCGAAAACAAGCTGATTGAGCACAACCAGTCAAGCAATCCGCTGGATCAGATCGCCTATCTACCCGACTATGACCAGATGCACAACCGCGCATTCTTCAGCCGCATTTGTGAAGTCAGCCGGGAAATCGACAAAATCCGCAACCGCCTGAAAAACAACATCCTGGTGGAGAAACAAGAGAAGCTGGCGCAGTTGAAACTGGCGTTCAACAACACCTTCGTCACCCATCTCTGCCACGCCATCTATCAGGCCATCAATGACGGCAAGAAGATCCTGGAGGACATGAACCGGGAGCTGGAGCACCATCGTTTCGGCGCCGATCGTGAATCCTTCCGCTTCGACTGGACCTGGGTGCCGGAATTCAAGGAATACTGGGATTTCTTCAAGGAAATCATCGCCCTGCCTAATCTCGGCGAAGGCGCCACGCTGTTTGACGCGGAGTTGTCGAAGAAAGCTTCGCAGGTGCGTGATCGCATGATGGCGATGTTGCTTTCCGACGACGAGCAAAAGGCGATGCGGGAGCTTGAGCGCATCTCGGATTATCGCAACTACCGCAATTACGAGATTTATAAGGAGCCGCAAGGCAAACAACCGATTCCGTTGTCGCAATACGGCACCGGCAGCGGCGGCCAGCTGGAGACCCCGGCCTACATCATCCGCTCGGCGGCGATCACCTCCGCATTCCGCTTCAACGAAGGCGACAGTCATCTGCGTATGGTGCTGGTGGACGAAGCCTTCTCGAAAATGGATGAAACCCGCTCCCGCGAGGTCATCAACTATCTGACCCAGACTTTAGGCCTGCAATTGGTGTTCATTATGCCCACCAGCAAATCCGGCCCCTTCATGGACCTGATCAGCAACCAGTTCGTGTTCACAAAATGCCCTACCACCCGCCCGGTTGGCGAGCTGCAAACCCGCGTTCTGGTGGACAGGCAAAAGTGCAACCAGGAAAAAATCGCCGAACTCTGGGCCAACCACCGCAAACAGATCCGCCACCAGTTCGCTCTGGATTTTATGGAGGAGTTTGGTTGAAGACGTTTTAACTTACGTTTTCAACATGCAAGCCGAGGGCTCCGGCCCTCATGCTTCAGCTATCTATTCCTACGTCACGACGCTACCAATAACTATAGCCGTGAATTTCACGGAAATTGCTCCATACTTAGAGACAACACTGGGTTCAATGAGTTTTGGAGACGCACATGGACAGTCGATCTTGGCTCTTTGGGATTCACCTCATTACCGCACTGTCGCTATCCCTGGCCGCATTTTCGGCGCAGGCCACCGGACGCATTTTCGGCATCGCCGGCAAGAGCGTGGAGGACATCAATTTCATCAACGCCTGGAAGGGATGTGAAGAAGAGGCCCGCCTCAATGACGACACCTGTATTCACATTGGAGAAGTTGGTCCCGCACATTTTCGCACTCAAGACCGTGTGTTGCTGGAGGCGATGGATCGACGCATTGACGGCATTGCCGTTTCCGTCACCAATTCTGAATACCTCGCTGCAAGTTCTTTACGAGCTGCTTCAGAACGCGGCATTCCCATCATTACCTTTGATTCCGATCTGGAAAAACCTCACGACAGCTTGCGTAGCGCTTACGTGGGACCCGACAACCTTGGCTTTGGACGCAATCTCGCCACTCAGGCCATGCGTCTGCGACCGCAAGGCGGCGCTGTTTGTCTGATGAGCGGCGGCCCTTACAACCCAAACCTTAACGCGCGCTTGCTGGGCGTGCGGCAGGTGCTTAGCGGAGATGACGCCTTTCCCGCTGACCGCAAACTCACTGGCGAAAACGGATGGCATGAGCCTGTTCGCTGTCCTTGGTACAACTGGGATAAATACGATCGCGCCCTGCTGCAAATGCGGGAGGCGATCTATAACAAGGAGATCAATGTATTCCTCTCCGTCGGCTCATGGCCTCAGATAGACCTCAATCTTTACCGGGAAGTCATGATGCCGGCGAAGGCTGAGTATCTTGATTCGCTCAACAAGATAGTTGTCATAGGCATAGGCACGCCACTGCCTGAACAGCTGGATCAGTTGAGTGAGAAGCTCGTCCATGCCTTTGTTTCCATTGATTTCGAGGAAATGGGACGGATCAGTTACCGCTATCTGAAAAAGCTCTCAGAGGGAGAGCGAGTTCCTGAAATCACTTATACGGAAAACCGCATCTACCGTTGGGACGATCCCGCCATTATGGAAAGACGCGTCACCAAGGAGTGAGCTGTATAGATTTCAACGCACTTATTCCCCGCATGCCTTGTAAGGGCGGATTGATCACGTCCGCCCTCCGCTTACCGCCTCCTTTCCAGCCGCATAAGCAGTCCGTTACGTTCCGACTTATACAGCGCTTTCTCTCTGATTCTATTTGATATTTTTCCGATAAAACGACCTAACGCCCCTAGGGTTTGCCCCAGGCTACTTCCACTGTTTGCGTCCGTTACACTAACCGGCCCCTTCTTTTCCAAATGACGCATATAGAGTTCCAGCAGACGTAGGTGACAGATATGGACGGAGTAGTACTTGATATCAATCATAACAACCGTGAAGGCGTGTTGAGATGTCATCAAGGCAACCGTTACGCCTTCAGCCTGGCTGAGTGGAAAAGTCAGGAAGCGCCGCGACGGGGAGACAAAGTGGACTTCCTTCCTCTGGGCACGCTAGCGACGGAAATCTATTTTCTGGAAAGGGCCGCCACACCAGAGCCAACGCCTGCGCCAAACGCTTCAGCTCAGGTAGCAACGCCTTCCCCCACCACGCACGCTTCCCCCACGTCGCAACCGCAGTCGAGTGAACGCGTCAACACCAATCCGGCATCAGGCAAGGCCACGTTTTCCCACACCTCTGGCCTGGCGGTGACCAGCTTTATATTCAGCCTCATTGGCCTGTTCTTCTTTGGCTCCCTGATAGCGATTATCTGTGGACATATCGCGCTCCATAAAATTCGGGAAAGCGCTGGCGTACTGACCGGCGCGGGGCTGGCTATCACTGGCTTGGTGTTGGGCTATCTTGGCCTGTTAGGCACTGTCCTATGGATTGGTTATCAGGCGTACCATCAACAGCTCTGATACTCATCTGCTTTCTGTAGCAATCTTTCATTCTGGCGCTCATCACTTACGACCCCCGCGCGTGCTCCTGCTTCCGATTAAACCAATCAATCGGAAGCATAGTTATGATTACCTTTTTAAATAATGAGAATGATTCTAATCTAGCCATAACAAACAAACGGCTACCGTGGTACGGGGGGAGTCAGACATGGTTAAAACGTTCACCTTCGCCATCATCCATTTCAGCGTCGCCTTCACTGTAGGGTACCTGTTAACCGGCGACCTCATCGTCGGAGGCGCTATCGCATTAGTGGAGCCACTGTGCAACACTGTAGCCTATTTCTTTCATGAAAAGGCCTGGGAACGGTTCGGCCGGTTATCCAAGCCCGCCTCCTCTCCCGATGCAGCAGTACATGGAGCCGGCGCCGCAAGCGGTTAACCTTCCTTCCCGACCAGGCGGATCAAGGAGGCGCCATGAACAGTTTTAACACACTCTCCGATTTATCCGTCGGAGACCGCAGCTACCGCATCCATCTACTAAGTTCGATGCCGGCGGAATACAAAGTCGAACGGCTGCCTTACTCCATCAAGATTCTGCTGGAGAATCTGTTGCGGCGAGAAGACGGCTATAGCATCACCAAAGATGACATCGCAGCTCTCGCGCAATGGGACGCCAGCGCCCAACCCAGCGCGCAGGTTGCGTTCACGCCGGCGCGGGTTGTTTTACAGGATTTCACTGGCGTTCCAGTGGTGGTGGATCTGGCCGCCATGCGCGACGCGATGATGAGTCTCGGCGGCGACCCCAGGTTGATCAATCCCCTCGAACCCGTTGATCTGGTCATCGACCACTCTGTGATGGTCGACTATTTCGGCGACCAGGACGCCCTGGCGCGCAACACTCAGATAGAATTCGAACGCAATGAGGAACGTTACAAGTTTCTGCGTTGGGGACAAAAAGCGTTTTCCAATTTCAGGGTAGTCCCTCCCGGCACCGGCATCGTGCACCAAGTGAACCTGGAATATCTGGGACAGGTGGTGATGCAAAAAGAAATCGATGGTGAATGGTTCGCCTACCCTGACACCCTGGTCGGCACTGACTCTCACACCACCATGATTAATGGTCTCGGCGTATTGGGCTGGGGCGTTGGCGGCATTGAAGCGGAAGCCGCCATGCTGGGGCAGCCGGTCAGCATGCTGGCGCCGGAAGTCGTGGGCTTTAAATTCACCGGCAAGCTCGCCGAAGGCGCGACCGCCACAGATCTTGTTCTCACTGTCACGCAAATGCTGCGCAAGAAAGGCGTGGTAGGAAAGTTCGTCGAGTTTTACGGCGATGGTCTCGACCACCTGCCCTTAGCGGACCGCGCCACCATCGCCAATATGGCTCCGGAATACGGCGCCACCTGCGGCATCTTCCCTGTGGATAAAGAAACGCTAGCCTATCTCAAGCTTTCCGGCAGAGAGGACAGCCTGATCAATCTGGTGGAAACCTACGCCAAAGCCCAGGGCCTATGGCGGGAAACAGGCGATAGTCCAGCGCAATACAGTGATACTTTGACACTGGATCTGGGCTCAGTCACACCCAGTCTGGCCGGTCCCAAACGTCCACAGGACCGCGTCGCGCTCTCCGACGCCAAAGCCTCTTTTGAAAACACTCTTCAGGATTATCTGGACCTGAGTTCCGCTTCCGACAACAAGTCGACAGAAGAGCGCAACGGCGATTCTCATCAACTCCAGCATGGAGACGTCGTGATCGCCGCCATCACCTCTTGCACCAATACGTCGAACCCGGCTGTCATGCTGGCGGCCGGGCTCGTGGCGAGAAATGCGCGGCAGCGCGGGTTGACCGTCAAACCCTGGGTGAAAACATCCCTCGCTCCCGGTTCTCAGGTCGTACCGGCTTATCTCAAAGCGGCGGAGCTCATGGATGATCTGGAAGCCCTTGGCTTCAATCTGGTTGGATTTGGTTGCACCACCTGTATCGGTAATTCCGGGCCACTACCGGAAGCGATTCAAAGCGCCATCCGCAAAGACAAGCTCATGGTGACGTCCGTGCTATCCGGTAACCGCAACTTCGAAGGCCGCATACATCCAGAAGTGCGCGCCAATTATCTGGCTTCGCCGCCGTTAGTGGTGGCCTATGCCCTGGCCGGCTCCATGCGTATGGATATTTACAAAGATCCTCTTGGCCAGGACAAGAATGGCGAGAATGTCTACCTGAAGGATATCTGGCCTTCGCAAAAAGAGGTCGCCGACCTTATCGCCGCCACTGTTTCTTCAGAGCGTTATCGCAGCCAATATGCGGATGTTTTTACTGGGACTGACGCCTGGCGCGCACTGCCGGTTCCAGAGGGTAAAACCTACGATTGGCCCGACTCCAGCTACATCAAGAAACCACCGTTCTTTGACGGAATGACTCTATCGCCGCCTGCTCTGCCGAAAATCGAACAAGCGCGGACCTTGGTGAAGGTGGGCGACTCCATTACCACCGACCACATTTCCCCTGCCGGCTCCATCGGCCCGGATAGCCCCGCCGGAAAATATTTACTCGAATGCGGCGTCGAGCAACGGGATTTCAACAGTCTCGGCAGCCGTCGCGGCAATCATGAAGTGATGATGCGCGGCACCTTCGCCAATGTCAGATTACGCAACCAACTGGCGCCGGGAACCGAAGGCGGCTGGACCACACACTGGCCCAGCGGAGAAGTCGTCAGTATCTTCGACGCCGCCTCACGCTACCGGGAGAATGGGACTCCGCTGATTGTCATCGCCGGAAAAGAATATGGCTCCGGCTCAAGTCGCGACTGGGCCGCTAAAGGGGTCAGTTTGCTTGGCGTGCGAGCGGTGCTGGCGGAAAGCTATGAACGGATTCACCGTTCCAATTTGGTTGGCTTCGGCGTTTTACCTCTCCAGTTCAAGCCCGGCGAATCAGCGCAGACATTGAACCTCGATGGAGAAGAAACATACTCCTTCGGTTCTCTGGAAGATTCACCCAAATCAATTACTGTCACTGCCGTAGATAAAGAAGGTTCGAAGAAGACTTTCGACATGGACGTACGCATTGATACGCCAACCGAGTGGGATTACTACCGCCATGGGGGAATTCTGCAATATGTGGTGCGAGATCTGGCCAGCAAGTCGACGTCCTGAAGCTCAAGCCACGTTCAAATCGCGTTAAGAGATTATCCAGGCCGCACAGCGACGCCGCGGCGGCCTGCTTGAACGTTCGCCTCTCCATGCTCGTGTTTTCGAACACTTAATAGCCAGTTTAAAAAATATTGATAACTTGATGTTTTTATATCATATTCATACAAGTGTTATTTACCGCGTCTTTATGGCCATAGCACTATTCCCTAACGCTGAGAGAGGCGGCATTGCAGCTAAGCTCGCCTGTTAAGTCTGGGAAGCTCTACTCAAAACCAACACTCAGCATGACCAAGTACGGTGAACATGACCACCAAGAAAACATCTCCGGAGTTTGAGCGACAGCTGTTTCGCATGGTGCGGGAAGCCAGGTGTATCGGGCGCTCTAATGGAGTTTTCAAAGTCGGCCCTGAATTCTCCACGAAACGAATTGAAAATGTGTTAAGCCGGCTGGGATACAGCTTCGCCTCACACCGCTCAGAGAAAGAAGACGGCGTTTACTGGGAGCTTTGCCTGATGGTTCCAGAGATACTGGAAGAAAGAATTATCCCGACGCATTTGCGTTCAATGTAACGAGACGTCGAAAAAGGAGCGAGTACTTCATGGGCGCTAACGCAGTAGCGCACTCTCGCGAAAATGGAAAGGGAGTTTTTGAGCTAACTCCTGGTTCAGGCCGACGTCTCCGCCGGCCTATTCCATCGGTTAGATCGATTACGCCTGAGAAGATCTCCTGCGCATCGACAAACCGAGCATGCCCAAACCTAGCAGTGCGAATACTCCCGGCTCGGGAACTTCGCTGGTCTCAGCCGCGTCTTTGTCCTTACCGGCGACTCCTGTGAAAAAGAGTTCGTCCAAGCTGTAAGTTTCAAACAGCGCAGCAAATGAGCCTTCCAGGAACTTGATCGAAGAGAAGCCTTGGTCCAGGGCGAAGCCCCAGAAAGTGCCGCTCAACGTCGGAGCCATTTCTTCGACAACCTTGCTGCCGTCCAGCAGCTCAATTTCCATCTTGATGCCAGTCCCCTCTCCTCCGGGGCCCGCCAAGTCCCAAATCCCGCCAAAAGAGGTGGCGCCGCCTTCAAAAGTGAAAACGGTGGGCGCATAGGTGTCGCTAACACGGTCATAGAACTTCCCGCCGCTGACCGTGGAGTGGCTCCATCCTGAAGAAATACTTAGTCCTGAGGTTAACGCGTCCCGGTCGAAACTTTCGACCTCATAGGCTCCTGTTGTTAACGCCCAAGCAGCTTGATCCGTGTAAATGTCTACAATGGCGGCTTGAGCAGACCCTACAAAGGCCACTGCACTACTTGCTAGAAACAATGCATTAATAACCTTGTGCATGGTTACTCCTTATAATTTTGATTTTGGAGTTACCCGAAAGGCACAAAGTATTCCCTGGTTTAAAAATATAATAAAAAACATATCGTTATATTTTTAACCAATATAAAAGTACATTTTCTCAGTAAAGTTAATGGACACGGCCTTTAGATATAGGCCTGACAAAATTTGATCAAACGAGCCTTTCACATTTAAATAGTCACAAAAAAAGATATAGGCCCTAATGAATAAGCCCTATATTTTCATGGATCACATACATAGACTTTTGGGATTATTCTTTAGGAACTATATTTTGGGTTCTATTCAATCAAACCTTTAAAAACAGATAAAAACCCAATAAAGATGACAATGTGCCACGTATTTTGATTAAGGATATCGCCGATTAAACATACAGTTATTCTCTGATGAGATTTCGCGGGAATAACGACACAAAAATCGTCAATATTTTTTACACTTGCAGTTTGCACACTAAAAACAAGTTCCTCTCGCCTTTTAACCTGCGATTCTGATCACAAAATCAGCAGTTAAATGGGGAATCTGCCGCGATTTTTCCCTCATTGGAAGCCTTGGCGACGATCGCGCGCAGCGAAAAACAGATCAAACCATGTCCAATGCAACAGGGAATCTGCGCAGATTTTCATCCAACGACTTTATCCGTTCCGGGCTATCGCCTCGGAAGTAACAGTAGAGTCTAGGCGTTTTATCCGCATTATCGCCTTCTAATTGATAAGGATTGCGAGAGGTCCCCTGGGGTGCGGAGAGGTAATCGCTGATGGCGTACAAATAGTGCTGGTTCAACAGATGTCCCCAGGCGTCGATATCCGTACGCAGGTAGAGGGGTCCGTCAATATCAATGATGGATGAACCGGATTCCCGCAATGGTGAGATGACGCCAAGGCGGGCGACCAGATCATACTGATTGGCGAAGTTTTCGATATAAGGCAGCGCGGTAACGCCACCGCCCATCTCAATGGGCATGTTTACTTTGGCGATATAGGTCATGGTATTGGCGCAATTGGCGAAGGTGTATACCTCAAGCTTCTTGAGCAATTTAATGGCGTAGGCGTTAAAGCCGCTCTTATCCATGAGGCCAAACTGATCCGGCGTAAGATGCGCCAACGCCAAACGGTCAATAAACTCCAGGTTCGCCCAATCATTGCATTCCGGGTTATCTTTCAGTTTCTGCAACGCTTTCAAAGCCCGACTGATTGCGCGTAACACATTGGCTGCGATGATGGTTCCCTGTGAATGGCAGAGTAGCACCACCCGCTCCAGCGCCGGATTTTTCATCGCCTCCAGCAACGCTATCGTCGCCTTAACGTCCGGTTCAGTCATGGTTTGCGGAATATCCAGATCCGGATCGATCTTGAAGCTTTTTCCGACTGCGCACTGAAACAAATCCAAGAGAAACGAGCTGGTCTGGTTGTGGATAACTGTCACCGGGCGCTGAAACATCTGGCTGATCAGCTGCGAGTTAAGCTCTGCAATAGGCTTGTTGGTTAGAATACCGTTGAGGAAAAACCAGCGTTCGTGACTGAATGAGGTGACGGAGTCAAAGGGGTCCGCCTGCTGGAAGTAGCCGCTTGGCCGCCAGAACAGCCGGTTGACGAAGGGCGGAAGAAAGGTCCGCGCCCATTTGTTGGGCAGATGGGAATAGGCGGGGATATTGGCGTCCGCCAGAAATCCGAGCGTACGCTTTAAACGCCAGAGGTCGAGTATGGTGTATTCCGACAGCTCACGATGCGGCGGCGGCCAGCTTGAAATTGGCCCAAAGATGGACTGCAGATAGAACGGCGGAAACATGTTCAACGCGCCGCGCACCACCTTGGCCAGATTGCTCCAGGCGTTTTCTTCAGGAAAGGGGAGAAAGTTGGGTTCGGTATAGCCGGAATCCGGTTCGGCTTTACTGATTACGGGGCTGATTGTTGTCGCGGCCATCACACACTCCCTGCGTCTGGTTGAGCTTTCTTAAGCGTAGTCCCGCTTCGCGGCGGCGCCAAACCGGCGTCCGCCGCACAGCTTGTCGACTCAGGCTGGGTCTTCCCTGCTCTGGGCCGAATCTTATCTTTTACAGACGTTTGATCTCTTCCTGGATTTTTTCCAGTCGCTTCTCATTGGACGGATGCGAACTCAGAAAGCTGGACTCGCCGCCGACTTTTTTCTGCAACGTTTCGATGGAGCGCTTCATTGCATAGGGATCTTTGCCCAGTCTGTGCAGTGATTTCACGGAATACGCGTCAGCTTCCAGTTCGTCCGCCTGAGAAAAACGCGCATTCACTGCCGCGTATGCGATTTGCCCCAATTGCGATTGGGTCAGCTCGCCTACTGTGCCGCCGGCTGAAACAACCGCCTGAAATGCTGCGTCCGTCAGCATTTTCTCACGCATCTGCTTGTAGCTGTGTTTGAGTTTGACGTGGCCAATCTCATGCTGCATGACCGCCAGAACCTGATCGTCAGGCATCACGTCCATCAGTCCGGAGTAGACCCGCACGGTGCCGTCCGCCATGGCGAAGGCGTTGATCTGATCCGACAAATAAACCTTGTAGTTCAGCGTCAGCCCGTCCGCATTTTTCAGATTGCGGGTAATGGCGTCCAAACGCTTGGCGTATTTGCTGCTGGACGGAGCCACTTTATTTTCTTTATCCATTTTGTCCGCCGCCTGTTGGGACACGGACACCACTTGATCTTCCGTGAGGGTGGTGGCCTGCAGCACGCCAGCTCCCAGCGTCAATGCGGAGTCGGTGTAGGCGCCGCTATTGGCGCAACCGGACACCAGGCCCAGGCTCAAAATAGGGGCGGCGACTAAAGGCAATAGATGTTTTCGCAACATTCTCAGGCTTCCTCAGCTATAGTTGAACGAACCCGCCCACAAGCAGGTCCGGATTAAATCATTCAGTCTGATTATCTATTCGGGCGCTAGCGCGACCATTAGAAATTATGCGGACGCCGCTGGCAACCATCCCATAAGCGCCGTCCGCAGGTTACAGCTGCTACTTTGTTTATTCCACAACCGTCAACGTCACTCCCAAGCCGGCGGAGAACTCCTGCAAAGCAGTCAGCTTATCCTGCGACAACTCAGCGCTGAGCATGACATGCTCGGCATATTCCGCAGCCACATTGCGGGCGCCATGTTGATCCAGCCATAAACGCAATACCTGCTCATGGCGGAAGTCACAGCTCAAGCTGATGCTGGCCAGAGTTTCGCGAAGCTGTACCGGCAGTTCCACCATCGCCTGCTGGGCCGCGCCGGAATAGGCTCTCACCAATCCGCCCGCTCCCAGTTTGACGCCGCCAAAGTAGCGAATGACGATCACCATGACATCGCCGACGCCCTTGTGTTGCAGCACGTTCAGTATCGGCTTTCCCGCCGTGCCGCTGGGTTCGCCATCATCAGACATCGCCGCGCTCTGTGCGGATTTCGGATTGCCTAACAGATAAGCCCAGCAATGATGTCCGGCGTCGGGGTAGTCCTGCTTCGCCTGGGCCAGCATCATCATCGCCGCCTCGCGGCTGTCCGCGTATCCGGCGCGAGTGATGAAGCGGCTTTTTTTCACTTCAGAGACAGTTTCCACAGCCGCCGCCGGGGCAAAATAAGACATCAGTCCTCACTCTTGGTATTCCAGTTCAACGCAACAATCAGGTAAGCGACAGGCCTCCGTCCACCACCAGCGTGTGGCCGACCACATAACTTGCACTCTCAGAGGCCAGCCAGACAATGGCTTCCGCCACTTCTTCAGGATCGGCGAAGCGGCCAATAGGCGCCGACGAGGCGGCTTGCTCCTGTTGTGGATTATGGCCGTCTTGCAACCGCGAGGTCCAGCGCGGGGTGCGGGTGGCGCCGGGAGCGACCGAATTGATGCGCACGCCCCGCGTAATATACGACAGCGCCAGAGAACGGGTCAGACTCTCCAGCCCCTGACCAGCGGCGGCGTTGAATGGGTCCGGTTGCAGGCGGAAGCGATTGGCGGAGCTGACATTGACGATAGCGCCGCCGCGCGACATGAGTTCAAGCTCATACTTGAGACATAGCGCCGGCGCCCAGAGTTCGTTTTCCAACGGCCCGCGCAATTGCTCTTCCGACATATCAGTGATGGCGCTCGTGGAGCCGGTTCCCGAGGCGGCGTTGTTCACCGCCATATCCAATGCGCCATAGCGACTCTCGATGTATCCGAACAGGCGGCGCAGGGAGCGGCGATCCGTCAGGTCGCAGGCGTAAAAATCCACCGCATCCAGATCTGGATGCACGGCCTTCGCCTCTTCCCAGTTGGCGTCGTTTCTACCGCAGGTGACCACGCAATCCCCCTGACGCAACAGTTTCTTCACCACGGCCAGTCCGATACCCTTACTACCTCCGGTTACTAACGCAATCCGAGCATTGTCTTTATCCATGAGATCATTCCTTTGCTGAGTAATAACGAACATCAAGACGCCATCGCGGCGCTGCAGGCTGCGATGAAAGAACTTTGGGACGCTTCCTATGCAGAACTGCTGCAGCGCGCCGGAAGCCACAGTGAAACGACTTTCATGTCGGCTGCCGGAAACCGCTATCTGATAATGATTGATATAGCGCGCCCCAATCAACTGGAATGCGCCGTAGAAGTCAGTGGATGTCTGGCGAAGATACAAGATGGCGTCGCGGTTAAAAGCCGTATCGGGGCCAGCTTTTACGTCACGCCGGATGATCTCAAAGTCGGTGACTATTTGGTCGCCAGCGCGCAGTAGAACGTCATTTGCCGGCGTTTTTCCTGCAATATTTCAATGCGGGAAAAGCCTGCCAGACGCAACAGCGCCATGACGCTGTCTTCAGAGCAAAGCGCATAATCAGGTCGTGAGAGCGGCTGCCCGTCGGGCGGATTCTCCGAACAAAACCCCAGCGCCAAAGTTCCGCCATTGGTCAGTACGCGAAACACCTCGCGAATATTCTCTTCCGGGTCCGGCCAGAGATGTAGCGTATTGGCGCTGCACACTTTGGTGAAAGCCGCATCATCAAAGGGAATGCTTTCAACGGAGGCGTTCACCAGCGTCACCCGGCCGGAGGAAATGAGTTTATGATTATTACGTGTCGCCCGGGACACCATGGCGGTCGAAGTATCAACGCCCGCTACCCCGCCGTTGGTGGTGATATGCGCCATTTCGCGAATCAGTTTGCCGGCGCCGAAGCCGATTTCCAGCACGCGGTCGGAAGGTTCCAGACACATGGCCTGTTTCATGAACTGATTCAGCTCGTCATGAGCGTTACTCATCCAACTGGCGAGCATTCTGCCTAATGATCCCTGCGAGTCCCTTAAGCGGCGCGCAACAAAAGCGTCGAAACTCATTGCCTCTCCTTGTGAACGATTGACGCTGGCGTAACTCCGCGTCAGGGATATTCCAGGTTGCCTGGACAGCGTATTGTTTGGCATGCTGATTCGCACGCTCAGTGCCCTTCTCCAATATTGAAGTACGTTTTTTATGAAGCATATCGTGGTAATTACAGGCGCCGGAATCAGCGCCGAAAGCGGCATTCAAACTTATCGCGGCGAGGACGGTCTGTGGCGCGAGACCGACTATAACGAGGTCGCCTCGCTGACAGGCTGGCGTAAAGATCGCGAGAAAGTGCTGACCTACTGGAACGCGCAACGCCGCATCATGGCCGCCGCTCAGCCCAACGCCGCGCACTACGCCCTGAGCCAGCTGGAGGAGTGTTATCTGGTGTCCATCATCACCCAGAATGTGGATAACCTGCATGAGCGCGCTGGCTCCAGTCAGGTGCTGCATATCCATGGCGAGTTGATGAAAAGCCGCAGCTCCGTGAACCCTAAGCTGGTTTACCAGCATGGCGATCGGGACATTAACATTGGCGATAAATGTGAAAAAGGCAGCCAGTTACGACCAGACGTAGTCTGGTTTGGCGAGCCGGTGCCTTTGTTCTCTCAGGCGCAGAAAATCGTCCACAGCGCCGATATCATGCTGGTGGTGGGGACGTCTCTGGAGGTGTATCCCGCCGCCTATCTGGTGGAGAAACGCATGCGCGGCGTCCCTATGTATATCGTTGATCCTAACGCCGACCCAGAGGCGCACGACGCAGTGGTGGTAAATGAACCCGCCACCCAGGGTGTCGTCACTCTGGTCGAACAGCTACTCGAACAGGCCTGAGCCCCCTATTTTCCTTGATATCTTTGTGGTTCAGGCCCTCCTAATCTCTCCATTTTGACCTATATCAGAGCCGCATCGGACTTGCCACGTACAATACGCCGCTTTCTTGTCAGGTTGTCTTATTTTTAACCGAAGGCGGCCGGCGCCGAATGGCTATGGAGGGAATATGAGCCAAAAAGCAATGAAGTTGTATGATAAAAACGGGCATGTCTGCCTGTTCCTGACCGGTCTGGTCGAAGGGGAAGCGATTCCCAGCAATCAATTGGTCATCGTTGATCATGGTGAAGCCGCGCTCTTTGACCCCGGCGGCGAACTGACTTACACGCCGCTTTCCATCGAACTGTCCAAACACATTTCCATCAAGTCCTCCCTGCGTTATGTCTTCGCCTCGCATCAGGACCCGGACATCATCACTTCCTTGCCGCGCTGGCTGATGCACACCGACTGCCAGGTAGTGACCTCACGTCTTTGGGCGCGCTTCCTGCCGCACCTGGTGTCGGAGTTCGTCTCCGGAAAAATGAATAAGTCTCTCAGTCACCGCATGGTGGAGTTGCCGGACGATGGCGCGCAGATCCCCTTGGGTAAATCCCAGATCCGCGCGGTGCCTGCGCACTTTCTGCATTCGGTGGGTAACTTCCACTTCTACGACCCGATCAGCAAAATTCTGTTCTCCGGGGACGTCGGCGCCGCCATGACTCCAGGCTGGGATCATGAACCCGTGCAGGATATGGCCAAGCATATCCCGTTAATGGAAGGTTTCCATAAGCGCTATATGGCTTCCAACAAAGCCTGTCAGGCATGGGTAAACCAAGTACGCAAACTGGATGTGGAAATGATGCTGCCGCAGCACGGCAAGCCGTTTTTCGGCAAAGACAAAATCGGCCAGTTCCTGTCCTGGTTCGAAGACCTGAAGTGCGGGGTCGACCTGATGTAGACGGCCCCGCGCCGACCGGCTATTTAAGCCAGGAAAAAGACCGCGCCAGAAATTCAGAGCCATGGCCGATCACACATTCGCCATGGGCAATGATAATGTTGTCCGGTCGCCACGCCTGCATTTTGCGCAGCGCGGCCCTGGCTTTCGACCTGCCGAATATAAAAGTAAGACGCCAGTCTATCGGCGTCTTACCATGAGGCGCGATAATCCCCGTCAGCAAAGCGACCCAGCGGCGCCAACCATGGAAGTGGTCCACTCGGAAGTTTTCGATCAAATCCCCGAGGATCAGAGTACGGCTGCTGCGGTGAAAGAAAACCGCTTCTTTCATGGCGAAACTGCCGCGAAACAAAGTCTGGTCCACATCCTTTTCCCACCCTGGCTCCGGATTCTCGCCCAGTAATCCGTCAAAAGAAATATCCTTACGTTTTTCCTGCAAGCCTGGAGTGCCGTAGCAGGCGGCGTCGGGAAAATGCGCCATCCATTGAGGCAAAAACAAATGATGAAGTTTATTCGGCGTCACCAGATATTTGACCGGACCCAACTCGGCGACTTCCCGGGCCAAATTTTCATCGTAACGCGTGGGAGAGTGAACAAGAATATCACCGTTGGACAAACGCACTACCGTCATACGGGTGGTATACGCCAACCCCAAATAAGGCACCGCTTCGCCGTTGTAGATCCAAAGGTTTTCCGCCATTGAGATGAGACTCATGCTTTCCTCCTTGTATGAGTGTTCAAACACTATCCAGACTTATCCTAAGCCACACCCTAACCCAAGCGCCAAAAAATTTTGTGGGCATAGCCCACTCATCAACCACATCTGACGAGCGAGCCATACTTGAAAGCGACTTGAGCCTAATTACACCGCTTTACGAAAACGCCTCGCGCCAGCGAATCCAGCCAGGCCGATGGTCATTAGAACCAGGGTGTAGGGTTCGGGCACGGAATGGCCTTCCACGACTTTCAGGCTGAACCTCTCTTCACCATCTTCGCTAGATTCGACCTCCTCGATTCCCCATGTCCAGGCAAGTCCTGTGTCTAGTTCCGGCAGTACAAAATTACTGAACATGCCTTCGAATCCCGCTCCTGCGAATATCAGCCTAAACTCATCACCCAGTTTCGGTTTGAAGCTCTCCCACAAATCGATCTTAAGCGTACCATCCAAAACAGCATCGCCCTCATGTAGGTAAAGCCTATCGTACCCAAGAAGATCTTCTTCCCCCAGGGTAATCTCCAAGGTGCTTGTAATGTCTTGGTCATAGCCTCCAGCGAAGGTGTATATTCCTTCTTCACCAATAGAGACAGTTCCATGATTTACATTCATCAAATGACCTTCAATCGCGCCAGATGCTTGATATCTGCCGCCATCCACCACTACAGGCCCTCCTGTCATCCACAAAACTCCATATCTGTCCTGATCCAGCACGCCACCGGAAAGCACAGTAATCGAATGGGCGTCAAAAATCGTTCCAAATCCTACAGACACATTGCCAGTTATTGTCACATCTTGAGCAAATACATGTGAGCTCATACCATCCATTTCCAAGTTTCCACTTATAGCTAAATCTCCCGTGTAAAAGTCACCGTTACTTAGAACAGACATATCGCCATTAATGACAGTGCGATGCTCAAAACCGTTCATATAAAAGGATCCACCATCCTCCACTACGACTTCACCATCAAATATAGTAACCCCGCCTCTGTCATCATTATCTCCTTCCAATGTTCCCGATACCCTTATGCTTCCTCCTTTCTCTAAAGTGATACCGTTGGAGAGCTCCAAATGGGATCCATCAGATATAACTATTTCGCCCTCATTTCCGATTAAGGCGGAATGCGCATTTACCCAAGCCCCCTCCAGAGCCAGACTGCCTTTTGCGCCAGACTCACTCGCGACCCAAATTGTTGCTTTCTCGGATCTTTCCCTGTCCCAAACACCATTTTTTAGGGTTAATCTACTATCTGTATGGCCATTTACGGAGATGCTCGATTGCGATATCAAATTATTTCCATTCAAATCAATAACGACATCGTCATTCTGGACTGAGACCTCATGAATACGCGTATCTTCAGACACGGACACGGTATAGGAACTATCCGCGTTCGTGTTAAAAGACGCCGTATCCGATGCGCCGGGAGCCGTCCCTCCCGCCCAATTTGCGCCATTATTAAAATCACCGCCGCTTGTATTGCTCCAATCAATGACTGTCGCATGCGCAACAGACGCACAACTTACAAACACTAATGAAGCTAAAATTCCCAGACCTTGAGTCGTCTTCACTGTTACACCCCTTGTGTACTGATTTGTTTTAT
Organism: Hahella sp. CR1; assembly: GCF_029813005.1. NCBI lineage: Bacteria > Pseudomonadati > Pseudomonadota > Gammaproteobacteria > Oceanospirillales > Hahellaceae > Hahella > Hahella sp. CR1. The sequence goes on along the minus strand of NZ_JAPELK010000001.1, from coordinate 621,694 downwards.
ATAACTCAGATATTTCATCTCTATTCGAGTCGCTCTATTTTTATAATCAATAAAACAAATCCATTTCAATCACTCGAAAGACATTTATTAAAATTATTTAAATTTATATAAATCAAATAGTTAATTAAAAACAAAACCATTAAGTAAACTTGCAAATAGTCACCTTATTACATGATTAATCTTCACGTTACATGTTCCGGCGGGCTAGCTCTAAATGGCGGCTCAAATAGCGAGATGAATGAACTGCTTTGTCGCTATATTTGTTGGAAAAAGAGGGTTATCCAGAAACAGAGAACTGCTTCTTCTGGTGAATGCGAGGGCGGTACGCTGATGTGAATCAGGTTGAAAGCGCAGATTGCATACTATTTGTCTGCAACGACAGGGCCTGCACTGATCAGTACCCTGTCTCCCGCGGCTAACCACCGCGCAGGCGCATCCATGCGCCTGATTATTAACATGCCAGTGCCATCACAATGTTAATAATGCGCTATTATTCCCCGCCAACAAGACAGCCGTCCATCACAGGGCTTGTCCATACAAAATGAGACTCAAAGGATTCCTGCATGCACTTACCCAAAGGCATCTACCAGCATTACAAAGGACCCCGCTATCAGTTATTGGAGGTGGCGCGGCATTCGGAGACGGAGGAGTGGTTTGTGGTGTATCGCGCGTTATACGGCGATTATGGCGTGTGGGTGCGGCCGTTGGCGATGTTTGATGAAACCATCGAGAAAGACGGGGTCAAAGTAAAACGTTTCGCCTATGTGGGCCCGGCGGACGCGGACTCAGAGCGCCCGCAGCAGTAGCCATAATCCCGCTACGCCAGTCATGATCAGGGCGATGCGGTTAAACCATTGTTGTGGTATCCAGACCAGAAAACGGCGTCCGGCGTAGGCGCCGAGCAACACCAGAGGAACTGTCGCCAGATAGCTCAGCAGGTAATAATCCTTGAGCACACCCAGATAGGCGTAGACCGGAACCTTAGTCAGATTGACCGTTAAAAAGAACACCGCCGCCGTACCGATAAAACCGTTCTTATCGATTTTCAGCAATAAAAAATACAGGGTGAGAATGGGACCGGCGGCGTTGCCGATGGTCGTCGCGACACCCGCCATGATCCCCGAGGAATAGCGCACGGCGTTCAGCCGCCGCATCGCCCAGGCGGTGATATAAGGCCGCAGCGGCTCCATCGCCACCAGGAACAGAATCAAGGCGCCGATGACAGGCCCCAGACTCTCGTTGTCCAGAAACTGCAACGCCAGAGCGCCAAGCCCAATGCCGATAAAGATGGACGGCAGCATCTTGCCCAGCTCACTCCAATGCGCCTGCCGCCAATATAGGCTGACAGCCACCACATCCCCCGCCAGCAGATACAGCAAGGTAATTCCCAGGGCGTCTTTGGGAGGAAACACCAGCGCCATGGCGGCGGAAATCAAACCGCCCAACGCCGGCACGCCCGCTTTGACGAAGCCAGTGAATATCGCCACGGCGGCGAGAAAAGCCAATATTGAGGGATCCAGGAGCGTCATAGAAAAGAGACTGTCCGACAGGCTGCGGCAAGCGTCGAATTATTCGCTGAAGTCGAATGGTTTTCCATTGCACTTTCCGCCATGCTGACGTCTGAATGAATTAAGAAGCAGATGTTATCCATATGGGTTGTATTGTCCATTGCAAAGCGCGCCTTTTCCTGTTCGCCACCATGACGTTCTGCTCTGCGTTGACGCAGGCCGATGGCGATTTTTCTCAACGCCTGTCCACCGCGGCGCTTGAGCGAACCAACCATCAGGTCGTGTATGACGGCCGCTATCGCTCAATTCCTTACCCCAACGGCGACGTGCCTGCGAACACCGGCGTCTGCACTGATGTGGTGATACGCGCCTACCGTCAATTAGGCGTGGATCTGCAAAAAGAAGTGCATGAGGACATGAGTCAGTATTTCTCGCTGTATCCGAAAATCTGGGGACTGCAGAAACCGGACGCCAACATCGATCACCGCCGCGTTCCCAATTTACAGACCTATTTTTCCCGTCACGGCCAATCGCTGCCCGTCACCGACAAGGCGGAGGATTATCAGCCTGGCGATCTGGTGACCTGGATGCTGCCGGGCAATCTGCCTCACATCGGCATCGTCGTGGATAAAAAACACTGGCTCAGCAGCCGACCGATGATCGTGCACAACATCGGACGCGGTCCCAAACTAGAGGACATGCTGTTCGACTATCCCATCACCGGGCATTATCGCTACGAAACACCCTGATCCTCCATGGAGAAGGCCAACAGCCACCAGGCGGCGTGGGGCAGCCATTGCTCGCTCCAGCGCCAGCTGTGCAGAGGGTCTTCCGTCTCCATCATGGCGACGTCCATTTCATCATGCAGGCTGGAGGTAATGCCGTTGCAAACCCCGCCTTTGGAAGCGGGATAAAGTTCGCTGTATTGCGGGTTGTCATGGCCCACGCCCTCCACCATGCAGCAATTGAACGGGTTAAGTCCCAATAGCCAATTCTGCAAATTCTGTTCGAATCCACGCAGCTCCGCCCGCAGGCGTTCGGGAACATCATTCTGCCGTCGATACCAGCGGGACGCCGCCGCCAGCGAGCCGAGTCGCGCATTCTCTCCCTGCCACCAATAGCCGGATTCATTGCTGTGAGGAAAGAAAAACTGCGCCCGCGGACGTTGTTTAAGGGGCTTCACCAGCTGCCGGGGATAGCCGAAAGGGTTGTCCACATCCCGGCTGATAGAGAGATAAAACTCCAGCCCACGGCGCACAAAGAACTGCAGCGGGATGTCGCTATCCATCACCTCCTGCGCTCTCAGCAGGGCGATGATGGGCAGCCCTTCATCGGAGGCGTGGAAGAATGGTCGGTCATTGTCTTCCTCCACCCGCCACCAGCCTTCGTAACCATGGCCGCAACTCTGTTTATTGACCAGATTGCGGACGCGCGCCGTGGCGTACTGGCTGTATCGCTCCTGTCCGGTTAACTGATACAGCTCCACCGCCGCCAGCAAGGCGCAATAGTCATCGATGATGTTTTCCTTGCCGTTATCCAGATAGGCGAGATTGTTTTCCTGCAGATGCGCGAAGGCGCGCTCAGCGATGCGCCGGTAGGGTTTGTCATATACGCCAAGCGCCACGCTATACTGCGCCGCCGCGGCCAATGCGGCGATGGCAATGCCGCCGCCCTGACGCAGGCTGGCCTCCCAGCGCTCGCTCTTGTAGCCTTTCTGCGTGGCGTAGTTGCAGATATTGCGCTGCTCGGGGTCCTTGCTCCAGCGGTCAAATACGATCTGATAAAAATATCCCTCGTCCTCGTCGAACATCCGGCATAGAAAGTCCGCGCCATATAACGCCTCTTCCCCCGCCAGAGCCTGAACAGCCTTGGGCAGACGCGGCGCCGCCGACAGCAGGCTCCACACCACCAGCGGCGTCTGTTGCGGAGACATGTAGTTGGCGTAAGAAAGATGACTCAAATATTTGCTGACATCTCCAGAGGCGTCGTACCAGCCGCCGCTGACATCGACGCGTCCGGATTTACGCTGGCCAAAAAACGGCAGATTGCGATCGTAGTCGTCATAGCGCCCCTGACACCGCACCAGCCGGAAATACTCCGTCATCAGGGGCGTCAGTCGTTGTCCGATTCTCGGATCTATGTCAAACCAGTGCGAGCGCACGCGACCGCCGTCCGCCTCACAGCCATCCATTTCAAAACGATAGCGGCCCGCTTCCGTAACCTGACTGAAGTCCAAAACGTAACAGTCGCCGGTATGCCAGCCCGCGACGCGCATGGGATCTCCCAAAGCGAATCTGGCCACGATCTCGCCGTCCTCACAGATCAGTTGCGCCATCGAACCGGTTAATCGCTCCCGGCTTTGGACGATGCACCGTTTGACGGCGTCACAGGAATAACCAAGATGGTTCACGAGCAAGCTGGTCGACATAAAAGCGTTCCGAAAATGAGTTCAATAAAGATGACAACGAATGGCGTGGTTATCCGCCAGCTGGCGCAACGCCGGCATGACTTCCCTGCATTCGGCGAGGGCTTGCGGACAGCGATGGACGAAAGGACAACCTTTGGCGTCCGGCTGACGCATAGGCGCGTCCGTCTGCGCCGGGGCGGTCGAGGGATCATCGCCCGCGCCGGGAATGGAGTTCAGCAGCAACCGGGTATAAGGGTGCTGCGGATTCTGTGTAATGGCCTCACTATCGCCCTGCTCCACCAATGAGCCGCCGTAAAGGACAGCGATGTCGTCAGCGAAATAGCGCGCCGAAGCCAGATCATGAGTGATGAACAGAAACGCAATGCCCTGCTCCTGCTTTAGATCCAACAGCAGATTCAGAATGCCGATGCGCACCGACACATCCAGCATGGAAGTGGGTTCGTCCGCCAGAATCACTTCCGGTTTAACCGCCAGCGCTCTGGCGATGGCGACTCGTTGACGCTGACCGCCGCTCAGCTCATGAGGCCGTTTCGCGGCGGTCTCATCGGCGGGATGCAGGCCGACCCGCTCCAGCAAGATGCGGGCTTGTCGGGCGGCGTCGGCCGCGTTGTCGACAACGCCGTTGGCCAGCAGGGGCCGCTCAATCTGATAACCGATAGATAACGCCGGATTAAGAGAGCTGAATGGGTCTTGAAAGATCATCTGCACGCTACGACGATAAGCCGCGGCCTCTTTGGATTTACGCTGCCCCAGACCCGCGCCGCGCCAATAGATATCGCCTGCCGTCGGCTGGTGCAGCCCGCTCAACAGACGCGCGCAGGTGCTCTTACCGCTACCCGACTCGCCCACCAACGCCAAGGCCTTTCCCGGCCGCAGAGACAGGCTGACCTCACGCAAGGCGCGCAAGACGGATCGGCGCCCCCATGTTCCGGTTTTAAAATCCAGGGACACATTTTCCATGCGCAGCAATGCAGATTCTGACGTCATGAGACCTCCGCGGTTTGCGTCGTCGCTACGAGCGGACGGGAAACTCTGGCGCAGGCGACGATGCGTCCTTCCGTTAAAGACGCCAACGCTTGCGTCTGGGTAAGACAAGTCGACTCCGCCTTCTCGCAACGGGGCGCAAAAGCGCAACCCGCGATCGATTCCGTCAGACGCGGCGGCGCGCCGGGAATGCCCTGCAGGCGTCTGCGAGGGCCGCGCAATGACGGAAAGGAGCGCAGCAGCGCTTGCGTATAAGGATGCGCCGGTTGCTCTCCGACCTGCCGCGCCGTTCCTGCTTCCACCAGTCGACCGGCGTACATGACCCCGATGCGGTCGCAAAACTCCAGCATCAATCCCAGATCGTGGGAGATAAACAGCACTGAGAAGCCAAACTCCCGCTGCAATGCGGAAATTTTGCCGATGATGTCGCGCTGCACCACCACATCCAATGCCGTGGTCGGCTCATCCATGATGATCAGCCGGGGCCGCAACGCCAGCGCCATGGCGATACAGATACGCTGCCGCATGCCGCCGCTGAATTGATGGGGATAATCGTCCAGTCTGCCGGGATCGATGCCCACCAGGGCAAACAGCTCCCTGGTTCGGGAGCGCGCCTGATCCTCATTCACACGCTGGTGGGCGCGAATGGCGTCGCAGACCTGTTCCGACACCCGAATCACCGGATTCAAGGCGTTCATGGCGCTCTGCAGAACAACGCTGGTCTGCGCCCAGCGAAACGCCCGCAGCCGTTTTGCGTCCATGCGCAACACGTCCTCCCCCTCGAACAGCACTTCACCATCAGAGACGAAGCCCGGCATGCGAATCAATCTGGCGATAGCGAAAGCAGTGGTGCTCTTGCCGCAACCGGATTCCCCCGCCAGACCGAATACTTCCCCCGCACGGATATCGAAACTGATCTCGTCCACAGCGCGGGCGACGCCTGCGTCCGTCAGGTAATCCACACACAGATTGCGAATGCTCAGTAAAACGTCAGTCATTGGCAGGCAATCCCTTCTTGCGCAGGTAGGCGATGACCGCTTTTTCCCCGCGCCGCTTACGCAGCAACGGGTTGGCGATTTCATCCACTGTGAAGTTGATCAATACCAGCGCCGCGCCGGTAAGCATGATGGCGAAGCAGGCGGGCAGAATTTCCCACCAGGCGCCGACTTGCAGCGCCGAATTCTGCTGCCCCCAAAACAAAATGGTTCCCCAGGTCACCGCGCTGGGATCGCCAAGGCCGATGAATTCCAGACCCGCCTCCGCCAGAATGGCGTAGATGGTGGTCAGCACAAAGCCGCTCACCACCAGAGACAGCATGTTGGGCAGGATATGCGCCGCCAGAATGCGCCACCAGGGCTCATTCAACAGTTGGGCGGCAAGGATGAAGTCTTTATGACGGATTTGCAGGGTCTGCGCCCGGATAATGCGGGCGGTCCAGCCCCAGCCGGTGGCGGCCAGCACCAATCCGATGACCATGGGACTGGCGCTGTCGACAAAGCTGGCGATCACAATAATCAGCGGCAGCGCGGGAATCACCAGCGCCACGTTGACGATGAAACTGATGACGTCATCCAGACGGCCGCCAAAATAACCCGCGCACATCCCGACGAATACGCCGATCAGCGTCGCCAGCGCCCCGGCCAGCAACCCCACTGTCAGACTGGCTTGAGCGCCATACAGCAATTGCGCGAACACATCCTTGCCCATGCGCGTGGTTCCCAGCCAATGGTCGCCGTCCGGCGGTAAGTGCGGCATGGCGCTCATGCGATCAGGGGGAAACTCCGTCAACCAGGGCGCGCCCAAAGCCGCCGCCGTCAGCAACAGTAGAATCAGCAGACCCGCAACGCCGCGCTTATCCGCCAGAAACACCCTTAGAGGCGCCGGCGCCCGATGAAGCAGCCCATCCGTTTGTAGGTTGTCCAGGCCCAGTTCGACCTGTAGATCATGCAGTTTCACGCTAATTCGCTCCTGTCGCGCAACCGGGGGTCCAGCAGCAGATTCAGCAGATCCGCAATCAGGTTCGCCAACAACACGGTGAATGTCAGCAACAACAGTTGTCCCTGAATGAAGGCGTAGTCTCTTTTCTCAATCGCCGCGAGGGTGAACTTGCCCAGTCCGGGATAGTTGAAGACCACCTCCGTGATCAAGGCGCCTCCCAGCACAAAGCCGAAGGTCAGGGCCAGTGACGTGATCTGCGGCAGCATGGCGTTGCGGGCGGCGTAGCGGAACAGAATACGGCGACCGCTGAGCCCTTTGGCCCGCGCCAGGGTGATGTAATCTTCGTTGAGCAGATTGATCATGGTGTTGCGCATGCTCAGGTGCCACCCGCCAATGGCGATGATCACCAAAGACGCCAGCGGCAGTACGCTGTGATACAGGACACTGCCCATGAAGGCCATATTCCATGCCGGTTCCAGATCAATGTCGTAGGCCCGTCCCAAGGGAAACCATTCCAGTTGCAGGGCGAAGCCGTACAACAGGAGCAACGCCACCACCGCCGGAGTAAAGGCGTTGAGCATGACATTCACTGGCGTAAACAGCGTGTCGAAGAAGGAGCCGCGCCGCCAGGCCGCCAGCATTCCAAATAAAATGCCCACGCCAAAACTCAACAAGGTCGCAACGCCCACCAGAAACAAAGTCCAGCCGGCGGCGTATAACAGCATTTCCGAAGCAGGCTGCGGAAAATTGACGGTGGAGACGCCCAGATCGCCATGCAACAGCCGGATCACATAGGCGACGAACTGATCCCACAGACTGCCGTCAAACCCATAGGCGGCGCGCATGGCGTCCAGGCTTTGCTGCGACATGCGCCCGCGCAGGCTGACGAACAGCGTAGCCGCCGGGTCCCCGGGCATCAGACGGGGGATAAAAAAGTTAAGGGTCAACGCCACTGCAAAGGCGGCGCAGTAAAACCCGAGACGGCGAAGAATAAAGCGCATCTGCACATCTCCCTGACGGACGCTATTGTCGCGCCACTTGCGCCGCCGCTTCTTTACGCAGAGACAGGTTCAACACATGCACGCCCCGCTCCGGCACCCCAAGATGCAGCATCGGCCGCACATAGGGATTGTCCTGGGTTACCCAGCCCTGAAAGCGGGAGTCGTTGTACTGATACCAGTCCGGGTTGGCGAACAGGGTGATGACCGGCAGTTTCTCCGCCACCTGTTTATGCACCTGCGTCAGCCATTTTTTCTGTTCGGCCCGATCCTGGGTTTGCGCAAATTTGTCCAACGCCTGATTGATCTCCGGGATAACCATGCCGTGCATGTTCTGCTCCAGCCGCCGCCCTTCCGCCAGCCCATCCGTGGCGAACATCAGACTGTAGGTTCCATGAGGCGTCGCAGAAGGTTTGGTCCACATGATGTAAACGTCGAAATCGCCCTGGGTGGTTCCCGCAAACCAGGTGCTTTCGTCCTGGGTGCTGAGATGGGCGTTGACGCCGATGTCGCGCAGGTTTTCCGACACCGTCATCATGGTGTTGACCCAATCCGACCAGCCGGAGGGCACCGCCAGTTTGAACTCAATGGGGGAGCCGTCCGGATTGTCGCGCCAGCCGTCGCCATCGCGATCAACAAATCCGTTATCATCCAACAGGGCCTTGGCGCGCTTGGGGTTGTACTCCATCAGGTAGCGATAGGGTTGCAGGGCCTGCGCGTCGTACCAGTCCTTGTACAGTTCGCCGGTGCCGATAGGAAACTGGGTTTCCGTGGTCAGGCCAAAGGTGGCCACATCCAGAATAAAGCGGCGGTTGAGCGCCATACTGAGCGCCTGGCGGAACGGCAGACTGTTGAACGGCGCTTTACGGGTGTTCAAATGCAAATTGGCGTTGGCGCCGGCGGGAAACCAGTATTTGTTATGCTTGTCGCCGTTGACGTAGGTTTTTTCCGGGTCCGACATGCCGTCTCCCAGCCAGTCGATTTTGCCGGCCCGCGCCGCCAGCATGGTCTGGTCATTGCCGGAATACTGCGGGAACTTCAGGCAGTCGATGTAGGGTTTGCCGGCGTCCCAGTATTTCTCGTTCCGGCATACTTTGAACTGGGACATGCTGAAAGAACGCACTTCCGTAAAGGGTCCGGTGGCCACCGGCTCCGGATTGGCGAAGGTCGTTGGGTCCTGCACGTCTTTCCAGATATGGCGCGGTAAGGGATACATCACGCCGATATGTTCGTGCGCCAGTGCGCTGGGCTTGCTCAGACGCGCCACAAAAGTGAGGTCGTCGATCTTTTCCATGCTGACGATCAGCCCGTTGGGGTTGCTGTCGGACTGGATGTCCAGACCAACTGGAAAAGCCGGGTGGGATTTCGCCAGTTCGAAGGTAAAGATCACATCGTCCGCGCTGAAGGGCTGACCATCCGACCATTTTACGCCTGGGCGCAGATGATAGGTGACGGAACGCAGGTCATCCGCAGTCTCGAAGGAGACGGCGAGACGGGGGAAGTCCTGGCCGGGATGGGCGATGTTGTAAATCCAAAGGGGTTCGTAGATGAAGTCCTGGGCGTAAAAAGCGCCGACGGAAAAATTATAGGGGTTGAAGTTACGCACATGGGCGTTGGTCTGGGTCGGGGCCAGCACCAGTTCGCCGCCGTGAATCCTGTTTTGATCCGCCTCCGCCGCCTGCACCGAAGCCGTCAGCGCCAAACAAGCGATTAAAGACCGCGTTTTTATTTTTGTCGTCGCTTTCATTCGTCTTCCCATTTCCTGTTTAAGTTGAACCCCTGACGATTCAGTTCAGATCCCTCACTGAATCCCGTTCGATCAGCTTGGGCTCCAACACAACGTGCTTCTCCGCCATGGTCGGATTCTCCAAGCGTTCAATGAGCAGTTTTACCGCCGCCTCGCCCATCTCCATTACGTCCTGCCTGACAGTGGTCAGGGCGGGACACATTAATTTGGCGTGGAAATTATCGTCATACCCCACCACCGAGATCTGCTCCGGTACGCTGACGCCCCGCTCGCGCAGGGCTTGATATACCCCCGCCGCCATATCGTCATCGCCGGCGCAAATAGCCGTGAAACGGGCGCCGCCATCCAGCAGCCGCAGGGTCGCCTGATAGCCGAACGTTTCTTCGTAGGGACCGGACAGAATCAGATAGTCGCGCTCGGTCAGGCCGTGCTCCGCCATGGCGCGCAGGAAGCCGTCCCGGCGCAGTCGAGCGTCCAGGTAGCTCTCCGGCCCCATCAGATGCGCGATGCGCCGGTGTCCTTTCTCCAATAAATAACGCGCCGCCAGATAGCCGCCATGCAGGTTGTCCACCCGCGCCGACCATTTGGAAATCCCCGGCAGCATGCGTCCCATGGTCACGATGGGATAATTGCCGGGATGTACGCCGGCCAGACGCTCCAACGGCACCTCGTTCTCCACGTACAGCAACAGACCGTCGCAGCGGCGATCCAGCAATGAGTTGATCACGGCGACTTCCCGGTCCAGATCGCCATAGCCGCTGGTGACCACCAGGTGTTTGTCGGAACCGGAGATGTAATCCTGTACGCCGCTCAGCATCTGCGCATAGAAGGGGCTGGCGAGGTTCACCACCACCACGCCGATGATGTCGGACTTGTTACTTTTCAGGCCCCGCGCGAAATGATTGGGACGGTAGCCCAGCTTGCGAATGGCGTCCTCCACCCGCTTACGCGCAGCGGGAGAAACAGACCCTTTGTTTGACACCACCCGGCTGACCGTGGACTTCGACACATGGGCCAGCTCCGATACATCGATAATTGTTGGCATGACAGGCTTCTACAGTTGGGAACGTCCCCAAAATCATGTTGCAGGGGGGTATTAGGGTCAAGGCTGCGGCGGCTTAACCAGGGCGTTATAAAGCAACAGTCTGTCACCCCGAGGTAAAACCCCGCTTACGCCAGAAGCCCGCAACAATAATTCATCTTATTGAAATAATTAATATTTTCAGATGGAAAAGAGCGTTTATACAGAGACTGAAAACAAGAAAGGCGACGATTCCCAATTTGTTCCCAAATTGACAACCGTCGCCAAGACGGGCCTATTCTGGCCGCGTCGATACGCAAATCGCCCCCAAAGCTCTCTGCGTACTTCGGGCTGTTCCCTGCCCCGCAATCGCGTCGGAAACAGGCTCAGCCCAAAGACAGGTTAACCCCTTGTTGATTGAACAGATGGCAGCACTCCAGCTCGGCCGCAACGCCGACCTGACCGCCTTCATAAAAACCCATGGCGGAGGAAGGCGTCTTCACCACCAGATGTCTTTCCAGCCCCGCCACATGCAGATAAGCCACCGCGACATCGCCCATTTCTTCAATAATGTCCACCCGCGCAGGAATCCCCTGATCCGGCGTCGTCAGACGCACATGCTCGGGCCGCACGCCCAGACACACCGGTTCGCCAGCCACACGACCGGAGGGCGCGGGAATCTGCAAGGGACGCGGCGATGAGCCTATCTGCACCGTCGCGCCCCGTTCACTGCTGGCCTGCACGCGACAAGGGAGAAAATTCATCTTCGGCGAGCCGATAAAGCCCGCCACAAATTGATTGCCGGGCCGCTCATATAGCTCCATGGGACGGCCGGTCTGTTCAATATGGCCGCCGTTAAGCACGACGATGCGGTCCCCCAGAGTCATGGCTTCAGTCTGATCATGAGTCACGTAGACCATGGTGGTTCCCAGTTGCTTGTGGAGCTTGGCCAGCTCCAGCCGCATCTGGGCGCGCAGCGCAGCGTCCAGGTTTGAAAGGGGTTCATCAAACAGGAAGATGCTGGGCTGGCGCACAATCGCCCGGCCGATGGCCACCCGCTGGCGTTGACCGCCGGACAGCGCTTTGGGTTTACGCTGCAGCAGGTGGGTGATCTGCAGCACTTCCGCCGCCCGCTCCACCGCCTGCGCCACCTGGGGTTTCGGCAAACCAGCCATCTTGAGAGAGAACCCCATGTTTTCCGCCACGGTCATATGGGGATACAGGGCGTAACTCTGGAACACCATGGCCACGCCGCGTTCGGACGGAGGCAGCCCTTCCGTGCGCTTGTCGCCGATCAGGATATGGCCCGCGGTAACCTCCTCCAGCCCCGCAATCATGCGCAGCAGAGTGGATTTACCGCAGCCGGAAGGGCCAACCAACACCACAAACTCGCCGTCCTCCACAAACAGGTCCAGCTTTTTGATGATGCTGACGCCGCCTTTGTAGCTCTTTTCAACGCCAAGCAATTGTAAGGACGCCATGCTGTTCTCCCCTCGTCCCGCGTTAGTGTTTCACTCGCTTGCGCCCACCGCAGCTAGGCGCGCTGGCGGGCAATAAAATCCCGATACCAATGGCCGCTGGCCTTCAAAGTGCGCTGCTGGGTGGCGTAATCCACGTAAGTCAGCCCGAAGCGCTTGCTGTAACCCCAGTTCCATTCGTAGTTGTCCGCCAGGCTCCAGTAAAAATAACCGCGGATGTCCGCGCCCAACTCCATGGCCTGATGCAGCGCCTGCAGGTGAGTCTCCAGATAATGAATGCGCGCCGGGTCCTGCACTTCGCCATTCTCCATGCGATCGGGGAAAGCGGCGCCGTTCTCGGTGATGTAAATCGGCGGCGGCAGGTAGTCGCGGGTGATTCTCACCAAATGCTGCGCCAAACCTTGCGGATAGACTTCCCACCCCATGTCGGTCAGCCCCATGGCCGCCGGCGCCGGGGTTTGTGGGTTAGCCTGGCTGAAGTAGCCGCGGGTGTAGTAATTCACGCCCAGGAAATCCAGCGGCTGCCTGATAATATCCATATCGCCGTCCGTGACCTTGGGCGCTTTGTCCCCCAGATAGGCCAACACATCCTGGGGGTAGGCGCCGCGGAAAATCGGGTCCATGTACCAGCGAATGTTGGTTCCATCGTCCAGACGCGCCAGTTGGCGGTCGGCTTCCGAATCCGGGTTGGCCGGATACGTAGGGGTATGGTTGAGCACGATGCCCACTGGCGTCTCGCTGTTCACCGCACGCATGCTCTGCAGCGCCAAACCGTGCGACAACAACAGATGATGAGACACCTGATAGGCCATCGCCTCGTCCTGATAACCCGGCGCGAACTGGCCGGTAGCGTGTCCCAGGGTGGCGGTGCACCAGGGTTCGTTATGGGTGGAAATCGTTTTCACGCTATCGCCGTAACGCCGCATGAACTCCGCCGCATAGTCGGCGAATCGATAACAGGTATCGCGATTGCGCCAGCCGCCCAGGTCTTCCAACGCCTGCGGCAGATCCCAATGATACAGAGTGACATAGGGCTGCAAGCCTTTGACCAGCAGCGCGTCGATCAAGCGACTGTAAAAGTCAAAGCCGGCTTCATTCCAGGCGCCTTTGCCGTCCGGTTGCACCCGCGGCCAGGCGATGGAAAAACGGTAGGCGTCCACACCCAATCCAGCAATAAGATCCACATCTTCCTGGTAGCGATGATAGTGATCGCAGGCGACGTCGCCGGTCTCGCCATTCACCGTCTTTCCCGGCGTATGAGAGAAGGTGTCCCAGATGGAAGGCCCTCTTCCGCCTTCATTGGCGGCCCCCTCAATCTGGTACGCGCTGGTCGCCACGCCCCAGGTAAAATCCTTTGCAAATTTCTGATTCATAAAATACAAGCCTCTTATTGCTTTCTAAATCGCCGCTTCTATCCCTTCAGCGCGCCGGCTGTCATACCTTCGATCAGCCTCCGCGACGCCAATATGAATATGACGAGAAGCGGCGCCACGGCGATGGAGGAGCCTGCGCAAATGGCGCCCCAGGGCACTTGCCCGGAGCCCTGTAGCGCGCGCAGCGCCAACGGAACCGTGTACATTTCCATGTCCCGCATGACCACCAGAGGGGTCATGAAGTTGTTCCAGGATGTGATAAAAGTGATCAGCCCAAGGGTGCCCATGGCGGGCCCCGTCAGCGGCAGCACGATATGACGGAAGGTGGCGAATTCGCCGCAGCCGTCCATGCGCGCCGCTTCCAGCAACTCCCGGGGAATCGCCGAGCTGATGTACTGACGCATCAAAAATACGCCTAAGGCGCTGCAAGCCATGGGCAGATACAGCGCCCGCGGCTCATTCATCCACCCGAACAGCGTCATGATCAGGGTGGTGGGTATCATGCCGAGAAACGGCGGGATGAGGAGCGTGCTCATGACAATCATGAACAACAGATTCTTGAAGCGGAACTCATAGGTGGCGAAAGCGTAGCCCGCCAGGGAACAGAAGAACAAATTCAACGCCGTGGTGATGATGGCCACATAAAAGCTCACCCCCAGGTTATTCCAGAAGTAAGGCAGTTTCTCCAGCAGCACCTGCACGTTCGCCACAAACTGACCGCCAAACCACACTGGCGGCGGCACGGAAAGAATATCCGTGTTGCTGTGAGTCGCGAAAACGAACATGAAGTAAAAAGGCCCCAACATGATCATCGCGCCAACCGCGACGACCATGAATGCGATCCACTGACCGGGGTCCAGGATGATACGTCTTTCCATTGCCTGCTCCCGCCTAGGATTTTTCTTTGAAGGCTTTGTTGTTGGCCCAGGTCATCATCGCGATGATCAGGAACAACAGCCATGCGACTGCGGACGCTGTGCCGAAATCGCTCTCGATATAAGCGGTGGCGTACATATGCATCGCCGCCGTTTTACCCGCCTGATCCGGCCCGCCGATACTGGTGCCGCCCGGTCCCAGCCCGCCAGTGAGAATAAAAGGCTCCTCGAAAAGCTGCAGGTTGCCGATGATGCTAAGCGTGATCGCCAGGAACATCATGGGCCGCAGCAACGGCACGGTGATATGCCAGAACTGTTGGCGGCGGCTGGCGCCGTCGATGCTCGCAGCTTCATACAGATCCTTGGGAATGGTCTGCAGCGCGGACAGGTACAACACCGTGTTCCAGCCCACGTAACGCCACCAGACCACGAAGGAAATCACCCACTTGGTGTAACCGGGATCGTTCCAGTCAATGTTCTCTGTTGGAAACACCCAGCTCAAAGGCCTGAGACCGGCGACTTCCCACTGTCCCATTTGCGTCAGCAGCACATTGATCAGCCCGTAGTCGCGAGAAAATAACGAGGTGAACACCAGGGAAATCGCCACCGTGGAAGTGATAAACGGCAGGAAATACAGCCCCACCACCGCATTGCGCCAGCGCGATAATCGGGTGTGCAGGAAAAACGCCAGCGGTATCGCCGCGAGGTGTTGGGGAACCCCACTCACCAGTGCGATCCAGAACGTGTTGTAGAGCGACTTGTGAAACCAGTCGTCCGTGAGCACGAACGTGAAGTTCTCAAAACCGACCCACTTCATGCCGCCCAAACCCGTGGACGGGTCCCAATAATGAAAAGACAGATAGATCGTGAACAGCAACGGAAACAGCCCGAATACTGCGAACAGGATGAAAAACGGGCTGATAAACACATAGGGCGCCGTTTTTCGGGTCAGCCATCTGCGTCTGCTTTTTACTGGCGCCGCCGCTGGCGTCTCCCGCCGCTCCATAACCGCCGACATTACCGGGCCTCCACTAAGTCTGACAGGGACTTTGGTTGTTCGCGCATCTCAGGCCCGCTCAGTAGCGGACCCTGCGTTTGATGAGCTTGTGCGCATCCGCCAGCGCTTCCTTGATATCTTTATCGTGCAGCAACACTTTATCCAGCTCGGCGTTGACGATCTCATCGGCGATGGTGTCGTACTTATTCACAGTAATGGCGGGAATGCGGTCGGCGGCTTCTTTCCACTGAACGCGGGCCTTTTGCCCCCCCAGAAATTCGATGGGCTGTTGCAGAAACTGATCGTTCTGCGCCGTAACCAGGGCGGGAAAAGCATCCAGCTTATGAAACGCCTCCAACTGCATACTCTTGTTTAACGCCAGAAAGCGGATAAATTCCCACGCCTCATGTTTGTGCTGCGCCTTGGCGGGAATGGCGTAAAAAGAGCCGCCCCAGCTGGCGTAGACATTGTCGGGCAGTTGCTTGCTGCGCCACAGTCCGGCGGACTCCGGCGCTATCCAGTTGGCGAGATGCCCCGCCACCCAGGAACCCATCATCTGCGTAGCGATCTGCCCCCGTCGCAACCCTTCCGTCCACTCGCTGGTCCAGGCTTTGACCTTGGCGTCTATGCCGGCGTCACGAGCCGCTTTCGCCACTTTGAACGCTTTTTCGAAGCGCGGACTGGTCACCAGGGAGTTGTTTTCCTTGTCAAAAAAGATGCCTTCACCGTCTTCCAGATCCGAACGGATGATGATGTCCTTCAGATCGCCGGCGTGCGCCACCATGTACGCGCCGGTTTTTTCCTTCACTTTTTTCCCCGCCTCAATAAAAGCGTCCCAATTATTTGAGAAAGCGCTTTCATCCACTCCCGCCTTTTGTAGCAGGTCCTGGCGGTAAAACAAAGCGCCCGGACCGATATCCACCGGAATCGCCGCCAGATTGCCTTCTCCGCCGGTGGCCTGCGGAAGGGTGAACCTGGCGAATTGATCCTGATATTGCATGGCGTTGTAGGGAGGCTTGGATAAATCTTCAATGCCGCCGGACGCGGCGAATTTGCCGATAAATCCGACTTCCACAGCCATGACGTCAGGCAGGTTGGAGCCGGTGGCGAGAGAGGTGGTCATCGCATTGTGGTGATCGCCGAAAGCCAGACTGACCAGCTTGATCTCCACGTCAGGATGCGCTTCCTGATATAACGGTATGGCGGCTTTAATGCCTCTGTCCAGATCTGGAAATGAAGCCACTTCCAGAGTCACTGTTTGCGCGGCGACGCTTCCCGACATGGCCGCGCTCAACAGAAGAGCATGCATGATCTTCATCTTATTATTCTCCTGGGCCGGAGCCCTTACATCGAGGTTGGTTTTTGTGCTTATTCTATTCATCAATGCGCTGTGTTATTTTGACAAAAACGTAATGAAAACGTTTTCAAACACAGCAATTTTATAACGTCGTGCAAATACGCTTGTCAATAAAAAAATGAAAATATCCGGAAATTTCATTTATTATCAGAACCGTACGAGCACACGCCGGGCACGAATCCGTTCTTATACGATTCAGCGGCCGCATGCGAAGTGAAGAGTGACGTATGCGCATATCTTCCAGGGAATGACAGGATTCGACGGGCTATGGGAGTTTAGCTTGGAACAGACAATCAGAAAAAATACAGTAAAGAAGAAGCGACTCGGCGCACAGCCGGCGGCCTCCACCGTCACCGAAGTGGCGAAGCGCGCGGGTGTTTCCGTCAGCACCGTTTCCCGTATTCTCAACGGCACCGCCCGGGTTTCCGATGACAAACGCAGATCCGTGGAGCGGGCGATTGAGGACCTGAACTTCAAGCCCAATGTGCTGGCGCAAAGCCTCAAAAGCGGCCAGTCCATGACGATTGGCGTTATCACTCAGGCGGTGGAAAGCCCCTTCTTCAACGAGCTGCTCAAAGGCATTGAGGAAGGTCTGCAGGGATCAGGCTACGCCTCACTGATGGCCAGCGGCCACTGGAACAGCCAGAGTGAAATAGAACGCATCCGTCTGCTGATCGCACGACGGGTGGACGGCATTATTCTGTTGACCGGCAATCTCAACAACGAACAGATACTGGATCTGGCCTCACAGACTCCCATCGTCGCCGTCGGGCATACCGCCCACTCGGATAACGCCGCCTCTATTTTTATAGACAGCCGCATGGGCGGTTATCTGGCGACCAAGCATTTGATCTCTCTGGGCCATCGCAGAATCGCGCATATTCAGGGCCCCCAGGAACAGCACGACGCCAGTAACCGGCTGCATGGCTACAAAATGGCGCTGGAAGAAGCGGGCATCGCCTTTGACGAAGACTTGCTGGCGCAAGGCGACTTTATCGAGCCCGGCGGCCTGATGGCGATGAACCGGCTGCTCGACAAAGGCGTTTCTTTCAGCGCCGTCTTCTGCGCCAACGATCAGACCGCCTACGGCGCCCGTCTGGCCCTGTACCGCCGCGGCATCCGCGTGCCTGAGGACATGTCACTGATCGGCTTCGACGATCTGCCCATGTCGTCCTACACCACCCCTCCCCTCACCACGATCCGGCAACCGGTTTATGAAGTCGGGCAAACCGCGGCGAAGCGGCTGCTGCGCCTGATTCGCGGCGAAGGCGCGGAGTCCGTCAATTTGAATGTGGAGCTGGTGATCAGAGAGTCCACGCGTCGCCTGGGCTAAAGGCCTAAGCGACGCGTTCGGCGTTAAAGCTCGAACTCATTGAGATAATTGTCCCGCCACAGCGCCGACATCATTCCCTGATCGACGTTGCCGCCGGTCAGGATCACCAGCAGGCGTTTTTTGCCGCTGCGGCCTTTCAGCCACTGGCGCACGGCGTCCATGGTCATGGCGCTGGTGGGTTCGATATGCAGCTTGAGCAAGTGCGTCAACCATTGCGTCCAAAACGCAATGCGCTGCTCTTCTACTTCATACAGGGCATCCAGTTGTCGAATATATTCAAAAGTGATGTCGCCCACCGCCAGGGTTCTGGCGCCGTCGGCCAAGGTGTCCGGAGTGGCGCTCAGGCGGTGAATCCTGTTTTCCCGCAGAGAAATCGCCGCATCATTGGCCTGTAAGGGCTCCGCCGCGATCATCTCCGCTTTCGGCGCAAGCGCCCGCGTCGCAATCAGTGTGCCGGAAACCAGTCCGCCGCCGCCGCAGGGCGCAAACACCGCGTCCACTTCCCCTAGTTCATGCAGCGCCTCATAAGCCGCAGTGCCCTGACCGCAGATGACCTGCTCGTGATTGTAGGGGGGAATCCAATACACGCCGGGGTCCTTGGCCGCTTCCAGCACACGCTCGTCCACTTCGGCGCGGGTCGCGCACAAGGCGACTTCGGCGCCATAGGACTCCGTGGCGCGGGCTTTAACGCGGGAGACATTCTCCGGCATGAAAATCGTCGATGGGATGCCAAACAAACTCGACGCCCAGGCCACCGCCTGCGCATGATTGCCCGAGCTGTTGGCGATGATGCGCTCTGGTCTGCGACCGTTCTCCAGCAGCCAGCGCACTGTGTTGCACCCGCCGCGGGCCTTGAACGCGCCTACTTTCTGCAGGCATTCAGCTTTGAAATAAACCTCATGTCCCAGCCACTGGTTCAGCAAAGACGAGCTGACTAACGGCGTTTCCAGGGTATACCCGTGTATTCTGCGTTTGGCTTGCGCAATGTCTGCGATGCCCAAAGTCCGATCATGCTCTAACGTCGTCACTATCCTGTCCACCTTAAATCAGCGTTACTGAATTCATTCCTGACAAGCGTCGCCCCACCGGCTCCCTCGTTCCTGTACGTTCTGATACAAAACCGAGATAGAGCTCTACATGGCCAGCCACTTAAATAGCGCCGTCGGTGGGCGCTGCCTCACCAACAAATTAGCTTACGCCGGGAAAAGCGTAAATCTGTTTTTGAAGTGGAGTTTGGAATGAGTCCTCATAAAGTTCTGTCCTTGAGCGCAATGCTTGGCATGGTCGCCCTGTCTCACGTCGCGCTTGCGAAGGAACCCGTTACGGCCAGAATCATCGGCGGCGATCAATCAGCCGGCGGCTATCCCTGGATGCTGTCTATCCAGAATTCGACCCTGGGCGATCATTTTTGCGGCGGCAGCCTGATCGCGGAACGTTGGGCGTTGTCCGCCGCGCACTGTATTGGCGACGAGCCGGCTGACTCGGTGTTCATCGTCGCTGGCGATTTTGATCTCAAATCGCAGGACAAAGGACAACAGCGCGTCGGCGTAAAACGCTTCGTGCATGCCTTGGGCGATCCTTATGGCGACCTGATGCTGCTGGAGCTGAAAGAAGCGGTCAAACATCCGGTCATTCCCCTTGCGGACGAAGCAACAATGGCCTCGCTAGCCCCTGATGCGACGTTTAAAGTCATGGGCTGGGGCAATATGTCCGCTGACGGCGCCGACTACCCTGACAAGCTGCGCCAGACAGAGGTTCCTCTCTACGATCAGGCCGGGTGCGCAACCGCCTATAGCGCAATAGGAGGAAAGATAGACAACACCATGGTGTGCGCCGGCTACCCAAAGGGGGGAAAAGATACCTGCGACGGCGACAGTGGCGGCCCCATGCTATGGGACAACCATGGCGTCCTGACTCAGGTTGGCGTAGTCAGTTTTGGCGAAGGCTGCGCCAAAGCTGGTTTTCCCGGTGTTTACGCCCGGGTCGCCACCTTTAATACGTGGATCAAAGAGCAAATGGCGCAGGCGGACGGTCTTGCGATCAGCCAGACAGACTTCAGACAGATCAGCGCCGGTTACAAGCTGCAGAAGACGCTGACGCTCACCAACAACAGCCAAAAAGATATGGTATTACAGGGGCTCAGCTTAACCGGAGACGGTGGCTATCAGATCGACGCCGCCGCCTGCGACAATGCGATGCTGAAACCTGGCGCCGTCTGTAATCTGGTCCTGACGCTCCAGCTCGCGGAAACCGGGCGTAAAACCACAAAGCTGACAATCAACAGCACGGACAGCGCGCATCCGAACTGGACCTACGTCTTCTCGGCGCAGTCCATCCACAGCGCCGACTTCAAGCTGGGGCAAAACGCCACCTTCGTTTGGGGACAGAGCCAGGAAGGCGACTGGACTCAACGCGAAGAAGACGGCAAACAGACGCTGACCGCAGAGTTGAGTGAGGATAAAAGCGAGTCGTTGCTGCTAACCCACTTTAGCGGCAAAGGCGTTTTCAGCTTCGAATGGAAAATCGATAATGGCGCCGCCGAGGACCTCAATTTATACATCGATGGCCAGCGCATATTTGACGCCAAAGCGGAAGGCGAATATAAGCGAATCAGTCACACCCTGAACGATGGCCAGCATACAGTGTCCTGGTCGTTCCAGGACGTCACCGAACAGACCTCGGGCGAAAACAAACGCGCCCATATTCGCGCCATCGCCCTGAACGCTTCTGACAGCCAAGGTAAAAAAGGCGGTGGCGGCGCCATGGGCTTTCTGTTGCCGGCTCTCGCCCTGCTATGGCTGGCGCGCCGCAGCCTGAGCAGCCATCGTTAATCCAAATGCAGGAGGTCGTCGCAATGAGCGATTGCTATTCTTACCAAAGAACGAAAGCGCACCGCAGAATAATATTAGCCCTGGGAATGACGTTATCTATGGCGGCGACGTCAGGATACGCCGAAGATACAGAGACGCCGCAAACCGGCGTTCCCCTGAGCCGACCCGCCGTGCTGCAGTCCGTGTCGATTCAACTGGATCAGTTGGTCTTCAGCGTTAAGAGCACGGGATGCACGCGGCGGGATGATTTCCGGCTTTTCTGGGAAGGTCCAGATCTGACAGTAGTGCGCTTGAAGCCGGATTTATGCCGCAAAAAGGCCCACTGGGCGACCTTTTCCTTACCCTTGACCGACCCGGAGCTACAGGAGTGGGAAAGCCTGTATATCAATAACCCTTTGGTTATCCACTCCGGGCCCTGATGCGAACGCGCGCCCGGTGACGACGCATAGCCCGGGCGTTGACCTGATGTCAGCGGAAATAGAATGGAGAAAACGAAGCATGAAAGTAACTGAGCGGCTGCTACTGGTGGATGACGACAAAAGCCTGACCCGGCTGGTTCGCCAGTTTCTGGAGCAGAACGGCTTTTCCGTCCATGTGATTCACGACGGAGAGTCCGCCGTGGCCTGGCTGGAGCGCAATCAGCCGCAACTCATTATTTTGGATGTCATGCTGCCGGGCATGGATGGTTTATCAGTGTGCCGGGAAGTCAGAACGCACTATAAAGGCCCAATCATTATGCTGACCTCCCTGGATGACGACATCGACGAAGTCGCTGGACTGGAGGTCGGCGCCGATGACTATCTGGCCAAACCGGTCAAATCCAGGGTACTGCTGGCGCATATCCGCGCTCAGTTGCGTCGCGTCGAAACCTACTCCGCACAGGATTCGGACGCCGCTGCGTCACAGGAAAGCGCAGCCGTTCATATCGGGGATCTGGTCATCAATCCCAACGCCAGAACGGTAGTCAAAGCCGGAAACGCCATCGACTTCACCACGGCGGAGTTCAACCTGCTTTATTACCTCGCCCGACAAGCGGGCTCAGTGATCTCACGCGACCTGGTGTATCGGGAAATATTCAACCTGGAATATGACGGACTTGATCGCTCTATCGACTTGCGCGTCTCGCGTATTCGCAAACGTCTTGGCGACGATCCCAAACACCCGCGCATGATCAAAACCGTCCGAGGAGAGGGCTATCTGTTTGTCGACAACGCCGATACAAGGGAGAGTTAAGCATGTTTCTGCGTTTTTACGCCGCCCTGGCGTTGTTGTTTTGCGTATGCTTTATCGCTTACGACTGGGCGTATCCCCTGTTGTGGTGGGAGAGCGCGCTTTCCGCCGAGGAATCCCGTCGCCATTCAGGAGAAGGCCTGCGGGAAGTCGCCGCGGAGCTGTCCGAGCAGGAAGCCACTGCGGCGGGCGACCGTTTGCTGGCCGCCGCCTCGGACCTGCTGGAAAGCGCGGACATAGCGCTGCAGCCCTCGTATGAGCTGATCGAATACTCCATTCTGGAGAACAAGGACATGAGTCTGACCCTTGATCAGCGTCGTCGCCTGATGGCGGGCGAATATCTGGTGACGGAGCGCAGCTCCCCGGATTCCTGGAGCGTGCAAACCGCCATCCCTGACAAAAATATGACGTTGGAGGCGGTATTCAAAGAACAAGGCGACGGCGGTTCTTTCTATAGCTGGCTGGCGGGCTACGTTGTTCTTTACCTGAGCCTGTTGGCGGTAGTCCTGTACCTGCTCCTCGCCAGCGTGAAGCGGCCATTACGGGAATCCATCTCCCAGGTCAGCGCCGCACTGCGTCGCATCAACGGTCTCTTCAATGGCCCCACCGGCCCCATTCAGTCCGCCGACGCGCCAGCGGAGTTGCTGAAGCAGGCGTCAACCGTGGAACGTCATATCGCCCGGGAAAAAGAAAGCCGCGCCCGCCACTATGACGATCTGCGCGACCTGCTGCATGGCGTCGCTCACGAGTTCCGCAGCCCGATGGCGCGCATCAGCTTCGCGCTGGATCTGGCGGATGACGAAACCACGAAAACCGCCCCGGATGCGGAAAATATCCGCACACTGCATCAGGAGATCAGCGGCGCGTTGGATGAACTGAGCGGCCTGGTGAAAGAAGTGCTCAGCTACTCCCGATTGGAGCATGGCCGCGGCGACCTGCAATGTGAGCCAGTCGCCGTATTGGATGTAGTAGAGGAGATTCTGTCCAAACAACGCAAAATGCATCCTCAGGTGGAGTTTGTTACGCCAGCGGAGCCGACCACACAGGAAATTCAGGTGTGGGCGGATCGACGCTTATTCTCCCGGGCATTGGTGAACCTGATCCGAAACGCCGCCCGCTTCGCCGACCACAGTGTCAGAATCAGCTGGCGCCTGACCGATACTCACTTCGAAATTCAGGTGGACGACGACGGCCCCGGCGTGCCGCCAGGCAAACGCCAACGCGTCTTCGAGCCATTCACTCGTCTCGACCCCAGCCGCTCACGGGATTCCGGCGGCGCCGGACTGGGTCTGGCGATTGTAAAAAGCATTTCCACGTTGCATGGCGGAACCGTAAGCGTAACCGACAGCCGACAAGGC
This sequence comes from Hahella sp. CR1, assembly GCF_029813005.1. Lineage (NCBI taxonomy): Bacteria > Pseudomonadati > Pseudomonadota > Gammaproteobacteria > Oceanospirillales > Hahellaceae > Hahella > Hahella sp. CR1. The sequence goes on along the minus strand of NZ_JAPELK010000001.1, from coordinate 598,238 downwards.
GGCGCTTGCTTCACCCTATGCTGGCCCAAGGAGCAGACACAATGAATCCAATCCATAAATGCGCCCCGATTGCGCTGGCGCTTTCCTTATGCGCGGCAACCACTGAGGCGGCGACTTCCAACGACAGCGCAGCCGATCTGGCTTTCATTAACGCTGTGGTTTATACCGCCGACGCGCAGAAACCCATGGCGCAGGCGGTGGCGACGCGCAACGGCGTCATTCTCGCAGTGGGAGACACGGCGGAGATTGAATCGTTAATGGATGAGAATACACAGGTTATTGATATAAAAGGCAGGCTGCTGCTACCCGGCTTTATCGACAACCATAATCATGTCTTCGAGGCCGCTTCCTCCGCTGGCGGCGATTGCGAACTCGCCCCGGACCTGACGCCCAGCGAACAGCTGCCTTACTTACGCCAGTGTCGTGAAACCTCGCAGCCGGACCAGTGGGTGATCGGCTGGGGCCATACCATCGACGCCACCTTGGACGGAGAAGGCCCCACGCCCCTGCAAGTGATCGACAGCGTGTTCCCGGATCGCCCCGTGGTGATCATGGAGCAGACTTCACACTCCATGTGGGTTAACTCCGTCGCCCTGCGCCTCGCCGGCATCAATGCGGATACGCCTGATCCACAAGGGGGCAGGATCATGAAAGACCCGGAAACCGGCGAACTGAATGGCGTCATCGTGGATAACGCCGGCGATATCGTCATGGAGCAGGCCTGGAACAGTTTGCGCAACAAGTTTGAGGTCAGCTACGACGGCCTGTTAAGTGGTCTGGCGGAGGCCGCGCGTTATGGCGTCACCACCATCGGCGACGGTCGCCTGTACTGGAAGCGCGGCTGGTATGACGTGTGGCGCGCCGTGGCGGCGGATGGCGAGCTGACGGCCCGCGTCTCGCTGCGACCCTGGATTTACCCTCATGTGCCGCAACAGGAGCAGTTGGACTTTCTGAGTTCGATTTACAATCCAGACCCCAACGGGCTGTTGATCGTCAACCAAGTGAAAATGTACAGCGACGGCATTCTCGTCAATGGCACGGCGAAGACTCTGCAGCCTTATGATTTCACCTATTTTCCGCAGTCGCCCTATGGCCTTAACTACCTGCCCCAGGCGGTCATGCAGGACTGGCTGGTCAAGCTGGACCGCCTCGGCTATGGCGCGCATATCCACGCCATTGGCGACGGCGGGGTGCGCGAAAGCCTCAACGCAATCGGCGCCGCCCGTCAGGCCGGCTCACAACGCCGCTACAACATGACCCATCTGGAACTGGTGGACGCCAGCGATATGGACCGCTTCAAAGCGCTGCAAGTGGATGCGGATTTTCAGGTTGGCTCCGACTATATCGGCGCGGCGGACCATAGCTGGGCCGAGCCGCTTATTGGGAAGCAGCGGGCGCATCGTCTCATTCCGCTGGGAGAGGTATACGCCAGCGGCGCCAATGTCACGCTCAGCAGCGATTGGAACGTGAACCCGATCAATCCGATGGCCGCCATCGCCAATGCCGTGCAGCTTAAGGAACGTGGCTTGCCCAACGTCCGCGCCGCGCTCGACGCCTACACCATTAACGCGGCGAACGCCCTGGGACTGGAGGCGATCACCGGCTCCATCCGCGTCGGCAAGTCCGCGGATTTTGTCGTGCTGGATAGAAATATTCTCGATGCCGCCCCCCAATTCATTCGTCAGGCCCAGGTCATGATGACCTGGCTACGAGGAGAAGAAGTTTACGCCGCGGAATAACGCTCGACATTCTTAATTTGTTTACAATTTGACCACTCACATGCCGCCGGGTACGTGGTAAACTGCGCCGCCTACCCTTTTTTTGATTGATGTACTCACAAGGAAGACGAATGAATCGCTTCTCCGGCAGACTTTATGGCCTTCTCGCCACCCTGGGCGTTATGCTCGCCTGCCAGGCCAACGGCCAAACATTTAAATCCAATGGTTACGCCTACGACATCTCCGCCGCTCCGAAGTGGGTGGAGTCTGTGCAGGCGCCTGCCGCTCCTGAACACGACAACGGAGCGGTGGAGTACTTACTGGTGGACCGCCAGACCAGCGCCGCCACGCGCTCGCCTCAATACTTCTATCACTTTGTCGAACGCGCCAACAATCTGGACGGCCTGGAGGAAATTTCCCACCTCAAGGTCACCTTCAACCCAGACTTTCAGCAGTTGGTCTGGCACAAGCTGAACGTTATTCGCGACGGCAAAGTCATTGATCGTCTGGACCCGCAAAGCATCACTTTAATCAGAGAAGAAACTGAGCTGAACCAGGAAATGTTCAGCGGTTACGTCACCAGCGTGGTGTTCGTCAAAGGCACTCGCGTGGGCGACGCCGTGGACTTCAGCTACTCCATCGTCGGTCGTAACCCCGTCTTCGGCGACCATTACTTCCAGGGCATTTCCATGTCCTGGCAGGTGCCGGTGCATCGCCTTTATACCCGCGTTATTGCGCCGCCCAATCGCGAACTGCGCATGTCCGCCGTGAAATACGACACCCAACCCAGCATCAGCGCCTACGGTAAATCCAAAGCCTATGTGTGGGATGACGCCAATGTCGCCGCCTACTACAACGAAGGCGATTACCCTCTGGACTATGAGCCGGGCAGTTTTATCAGTCTGACGGATTTCCCGGACTGGGATGGCGTGATTCGCTGGGCGGAGCCTCTGTACGCGGCGCGTCCCATCAAATCCAAAGAACTGCGCGACCTGCGGGATGAGCTGAAAAGCATGCCCAAAGAGCAGGCGGTAATCGCTGCGCTGCAGTTCGCACAGGAACAAATCCGTTATCTGGGCATCGAGCTGGGTCAGAACTCCCACCTGCCCCGGGCGCCGGATACGGTCATCGAAAACCGCTACGGCGACTGCAAAGACAAAACCCTGCTGCTGGTGTCCCTGCTCAGAAGCATCGGCATCGACGCCTACCCCGCCCTGGTGTCCTGGGAAATCGCCTCCGGCATCGATAAGATCGCGCCCTCGCCCGGCGGTTTCGACCATGTCATCACCCTGGTGGAGCTGGATGGACAGCGTTACTGGCTGGACCCCACCCGTCGCTACCAGAAAGGCTCGTTGAGCACCCTGGGATACTACGATTACGGCAAAGCGCTGATCATCGGCCATCCCAGCGAACGGGAGCTGGTCAAAGTCGGTCTGCCGGAAGTGGCGGCGACTCCCAGCATGATCACCCGCGAGCGCTTCAAGGTAATTGATTACAGCGCGCCTGTGGAACACTTCATCACCACGGAATACACCGGTATTGAGGCGGATCGTATGCGCCAGCGTCTGGCCAATAAATCCATACGCGAGTTCAGCCAGGATATGCTGAATTACATGCAAAAACTGTATCCCGGCGCGGAACAGCTGGAGCCAGTTCAAATCACCGACGACAATGATAACAATCGCTTTGTTATTGATGAGCACTACCGCATCAATGAATTTTATGCGCCCGTGGACGACGTGCAGGCGACCCGCTTCTACGCCTACTCACTCTTTGAATACGTAAAAAGCCCGGCGGTGACGCGTCGTTCTGGGCCGCTGACGCTGCCGGGACCAATCAGGGTGGTGCACGATATTTCCCTGGAATATCCCTACAGTCTCAAATTTACCGATCAGGCCGCCAAGGTCAGCCTGAGCAACGACTACTTCAATTACTTCTATCAGGAAGATTATCTGGGCCGCACGCTGAACCTGCATCATGAGCTGGAATTCAAACGCGCAGCCATGCCTGCGGCGGAAACTCAGTCATTCCTGGACCTGAAGAAGCAGATCAACGATTCCGGCGAGCACTATTATCAGGTGACGCGCAGCGAGGAGACGGATAAGTCACGTTTTGCGGATTTCATCTCGTCCATTCAATCAATGGTTTATGGTTTGGAGACGCCGCAATGATCCGCTCCGCAAAATGGCTCGTTCAACACTGCGCGACGCTCGCCGTTCTGACGTTTTCCCTCTTCATCGTTGGTTGCGCCACGCAGTCCGCATCTACGGATGGCGCCGCCGCTGCGGAGGAGACGCCAGGGGAGTATCCTTCCCGTCCCATCAACGAGTTCGCCAAGCAATTGCGGGATCTTCTGAACCTGCGCAACGCCGACAAAATCGTCGAGATGGTGGACATGCGGGATCTGCTGGGCAAAGCCGTAGATCGCTCTGATCTGCCCGTCGCGTTTCGTCCCAGCGCCAAGAGTCGGCTCATTGATACGCAACTATCCAACTATCGCGCCATCGTCGCCGGCAGTCTTCTCGATATGCCGTCGGAGAACGGTTACTACGACATCGCCAGTATTAATCCTGAGCAGTCTCAAATTACCTATCGATTGGACGACGAAGCCTTGGGGTATTTGACGGTTTACTATCGCAGAGACGCATCAGGGGAATATCGGATTACCGATTTCCACAACTGGCTGTCGGTGTACGACCTGAGCTATCGCATCGCGCAAGGGCTGTCCTTGAGCTATCGCATCAATCTGCAGAGCAATCCCACCAAACAGGCATTACTCCTGCAGCTTGGCAAAGTCTCCAAGTCCGACGATATCGCAGAGATTCATCGCGTCTTTGAAGGCCTCGCAGACGAGCGCCGCAACGATGACTACCTCCAGTTGCTCTATGCAGAGGCGCTTCTCAACGCCAGCGATTATGCGGGATTTATAGAGCAGAGCGCCGTACTGAATGAGCGTCTGGGAACCTCCCCCAACTATCAGTGGCTGCTTTATTACCGCAGCCTGAACCAGGAAAACTACCAAGCGGCGGCGGAGCACTTGCAGGCGCAGATTGAACAGACGGGGCTGAAGGACGCAGGCATTCTGGACGAGCTGGCGCGAGTCAAACTGCTCAACGAAAAGTACGAGGAGGCGATTCGTCTTTCCTACGAAGCTATTCGCAGCGATTCTTACTATGAACCGAGTTATTCCACGCTGACCTTCGCCCTCATCAAGACTGACCGGCTCGATATCGCCTGGGAAACCCTGAAAGTCTTGAAGGAACGTTTCAGCTATGAATTTGATGAAGCCGCTTTGCGTGAAGACGGCCGCTTCGGCCCCTTACTGGAACGGGAAGATTTCCGTCACTGGCTGAAGCAAGGCTAAGGCCTCACACGCTCGTCATATCCACTGACAAAAGCGCGTTTCACGTCTTAACTTAAAACGCCGGCCGCTTGTATGAGCGGCCGGCGTTTTTGTATTCAGCGTTAGTGTCAGCAGGCCGGCGGAAGCCTGAAACCGGCCTCCACGCCATGTCGCATTCGACAGGTCGTTCAAGCCGCCGTTCATTCCTTTCGAGCATAAACGCCCCGCCCTTTAGACTAAATTGTAGAAAGTATCACTTCTTTTCTAACTGCTCGAATAAGTTGGCTATCCTGTACCATTAGAATACCAATAACTATAAATATTCCGTTTGAGTATATCCATTCACGTAAGAGGTAGGGTTAAAACCGCCGCTAAGGCTAGGAAAATGGAATTAACTATCTAATGTGAGAGGACCTTATGAAAACAAAAATAGCTTGGGTCGCCGGGCTTGCTTTGTCCTTAACACTATCCGCCAACTTGCAGGCGGCGTCAGATGACGCCATCGCAGCTCCCCAACCACCCATAACCATCGCTTCAGAAACGCCTTTCAAAGGGCTACTGACGGATGAGAGCCAGCTAAGGAGGGAAAGCGTCGCCGCCTATCAGGCGGTCAGTGATCGCCGTATAAAAATACACAAAGAAAACGCCAGCTTCATCAAAGTGCATTTCTCCCGTTTCGACATACCTGAGGGAAGCTACGTCGTGGTGCGTAACGCCCAGGGAGACATCGCGCATCGCTACGGCGGCGACAATCCATCACTGCATACGCTGCGCGAAGGCGATGATGGAGCCAGCTCTTTCGCCGCGCTTTCCGTCATTGGGTCAACCGCGATCGTGGAGTACTTCCCCGGCGTCAGCGGCCAGGCGTCTTACAGTATTGAAGTCGACTCCGTCATGGAGGGCTTTCCCCAGGAAGAGATCGACGAACTCATGAGTCAGCAAACAAGCAGGTTCTCCACCTGTGGCGTCAACGAAAGACGCGACGTGCAGTGCTGGGCGGACAGCCACCCGGAAGAGTACGAACGCACACGCCCGGTGGCGCGCATACTGGTCAACGGCTCCAGCCTGTGTACAGCTTGGCGCGTGGGTCCTGACAACCGGATTTTCACCAATAACCATTGCGTCTCTTCCCAGTCCGGCGTGGCCAACACGGAAGTCTGGTTCAACTATCAGCGCACCAGCTGCGGCAGCGGCTCGTTAGCGGGAACGAAGGTGGTCACCGGCGCCAACATGCTGGCCACCAACTATGAGCTGGACTACACCCTGTTTACCGTCAACAACTTCTCTTCCATCCAGTCATTCGGCTACTTCGGTCTGGACGTGCGTCCCGCCACCAATCAGGAACGCATCTACATACCTCAGCACGGCAGCGGCAATCCCAAGGAGCTTTCCATTGAGAGCGACCAGAACAGCGGCGGTTTGTGCCGGGTGGACCAGCCTTCCGTCAACGGCCGCGGAACCGGCACCGACATGGGCTATAACTGCGACACCATCGGCGGCAGTTCCGGATCGCCCGTCCTCGCAGGACAAACCAACCGCGTCATCGCACTGCATCACTTTGGCGGCTGTCCCAACCAGGGCGTGCTGATTCATAAGATCTGGCCGCAAGTGGCCAGCTACTTCAACAATCAGATTCCCGCCGGCGATAATGAAACGCCCAATGGCGACCCTGTCGCAGACTTCTCTTTCTCAGTGGATAAACTGGAAGTGCGTTTCAGCGACGAAAGCTCCGACAGCGATGGCGAAATCGTCAGCTGGCAATGGGATTTCGGCGACGGCAATTCCTCCATCTCGCGTAATCCGACCCACGCCTACACCAGCGCAGGAGGATATAGCGTCAGCCTCAGCGTAACGGATAACGATGGCAACTCCGCCAGTACAACGCAAACCGTCACTGTTGGCGACACCCCCAGAATCGAGGAAAAGAATCTCTCCGACAACACCGGCGACTGGAAGCACTTCAAGCTGTCCGTCCCCTCCGGAATGAGCAAACTCACCGCCACCATCTCCGGCGGCTCTGGCGACGCTGACCTATACGTCCGCCAAGGAGCTCAGCCCACCACCTCTCAGTACAGCTGCCGTCCCTACACCAACGGCAACAACGAAGTCTGCACCCTCAACAACCCCGCCGCCGGCGACTGGTACATCAGCATCCGCGCCTACCGCGATTACTCAGGGGTTGACCTAGTCGGCGAACTGGAGTGACTCGCTAGCTAACCCTCGCACCGTCTCAGTCGCCTGACGCAACAGGCCTGAGACGCAAAGAAGCCGACTGTCTCTGGACAGTCGGCTTTTTCATATAAATCAAACTAACCAACTACGGCAGCCAGTATTCGGAAGCCCCGGCGTTCTTTATGCGCGTCAGGTCTTTGGAGGGTGGAAGGCCGAACAGGCGGGCGTATTCGCGGCTGAACTGTGAGGGGCTGTCGTAGCCGACGCCATAACCGATGTTGGCGATGTCCTGGTCGCCCAAAAGCAGTTGCCGTCGCGCCTCCAGCAGCCGCAGTTGTTTCTGATATTGCAGCGGCGTCATATTGGTGGCGGCCCTGAAATGCTGGAAAAACGAGGACGCGCTCATGCAGGTAAGGTGCAGCAGCTCTTCCATGTCGAAAGGCTGATTAAAGGTGGATTTTATATGCTGAACGGCTTTGCTTATCTGTCGTAAGCGACTGTCACCGTTAGTGATTTCACGCAGAATGCCGCCCTGATCGCCATTCGCCAACCAATACAGGATCTCCTTTTCCGCCAACGGCGCCAGAACGGAGATGTCTTTGGGCTCGTCGTTCAGCAACGCAACCAGCCTGATCAATGCATCCAGCAGTCGTGGCGTCACCAGACTGACGCCGACGCTTTGCTGAGGCGCGTCGGCGCCTGCGGACTTGGCGTCCAACATCAGGTCGCCCAGGATGGCTAGATCCAGATCCAGCCGCATGCACAAATAAGGTTGTTCCAGCGACGCCTGCATCACCTGGCCAGCGATGGGCAGGTCCACCGACACTACCAGATAGTGGGCGGCGTCGTACTTGAATAGCTGTTCCCCGGAGATGACTTTCTTCGCGCCTTGCGCCACGACGCAGACCGCTGGCTGATGAACGGCGAGCACCGGCTCTGTAGGAGATGACGAGCGAATAAACGAGAGTCTGGGGATGTCGCTTTCATGCACGCCATCTTTAGGACAGTGCTTTTGAATCAGACCGGCTAATTCTTTAATTCGATCGAATATTTCCGACATACCCAGCATCCCGTTGAACTCGCGCGTCTGCGCGGCGACTTATTCCACAAGATCCGTCGAGACGGATAACGACGCCCAATTATCCAGCTCACTCAGTCGAACGTTGTACGCCTGGCTGAGGTACTGCACCGCGTCGGAACCTGCAGCGAATCTGAGCGGGCTGTTTTCCTCACGGGACAGCTTCACCAAAGCTTCGCCCAACTTGGCCGGGTCGCCAGCCTGTTGATGATTGCGACTGCGGTAGGCTTCCGCAACGGCGGCGGAATACTGCTCGTAATCGCCGATTCGCTGTTCGCCGTACTGGACTGAACTGTCATCCAGAAAGTCGGTGCGGAAGAAGCCGGGCTGAACGATGGTGACGCCAATGCCGAACTGCCCCACCTCTGCGGCCAGGCTTTCAGAAAAGCCTTCAACGGCGAACTTGGCGGCGCAATACGCCGATGCGCCCTCAAAGCCGATTACCCCACCGATGGAGGAAAGATTAAAAATCCGGCCCTGACGTTGTTGTCGCATATAAGGCAATATTGCCCGGGTTACCCCCATCATTCCAAATACATTGGTCTCAAACTGCGCGGAAATTCTCTCGGGCGCCACTTCTTCGAATACGCCCAACTGACCATATCCTGCATTATTCACCAGCACATCGACGCCGCCAAAGCGCGCCGCCGCCTGCTTTGCGCAATCCTCCGCCTGAGACTGACTACAGACATCCAGCGCCAGCAATAACAGGCGATCGTCAGACTCATAAACCTTACGCAGCGCATCCAGGCTACGCCCGGTCGCCACCACATTATCCCCCGCCGCCAAGGCCGCGACAGCGATCTGATATCCCATGCCGCGAGAGGCGCCAGTAATAAACCAGGTTTTGTTTTTTCCATCGGACATGTGCAACCTCCAAAATCTATTCAACTGTAGAAACTGAATATCAGAATGCAGGTTACAGCGTTCAAAGGGTTAGCAAGATCCTCTTAACTCTTTGCACAATACTCCGACCTTGTTGAGCAAAATAACTCATGCAGTCACTCGCGTATCGAGAAACCAAAACAGGAATTTATTTAGGCTAAGGCTGATATTAGAGCAAGCGGAATAGCGCGAGATTAAGCACGATAAGAAAGGTTTTCATAGGCAAAGGCTGAATCGGTAGCTATGCAGCTAACAGAAATCAGCCAGAACTATTTACAAGGCCGTAAAAGCAGAAAATGGCTTCCATTCAAAAACACAAAAGCAAGCTGAAGTAGGCTTTACTCTTGCGCCCTTATGCTCAGCCACCGTTATTTAGATCTTTACACTGGGAAGCTGCGCCTTCAAATTGACTCCCTTCGTAAATTTTCTTACGAATACACTGCCAATATTCCGCTGATTGGCCATTTTCGGTGCAAGCCGAAGCTATATCAGGCACTTTTCCTCGGGCAATTTGCTGTTTCTGCTCCTTTTGCGCTTCTTGCTCCTTGGCGTAATAAAGTCTCATCACACTTTCGCACTCTTTTATTGCCAGCTCCTGCTCGGCAGCCTGAGCAACCCCCAAAGAAGATAAAAATAATAAAAACGAAGCCAGCGTCAATCTAGTCTTCATTGTATCCGCCTCTTATATCAAACTGAAATGTTGTAAATGCTATCTATAACCAAACTTGATTGGAAGAGCGTGCAAGAAACAGCTTTCAGAAGTCAAATGAATAAAATTACGAACTTGAATTAAAGCTCCACAGGCTTACTCAATAGTATGAAATATAGCGAAGAAACGATCTGAGCACACATGCGTGAAAATTCTAATGGGGACCACGGCGTCACTGATTGAAGAAAGCCATTAGTTAATCGGGTATAAGCTATTTGTAAAAATATCGACCTCGTCATAATGACGAGGTCGCCTGCCGTTCAAACAGATATCTCTATTGCCCAATTTTTTGCCGAACTCACCACTGCAACGACGCCCCGGTCTGATATTCCGTCACGCGGGTTTCGAAGAAGTTTTTCTCTTTGCGCATGCTGGCCTGTTCGTCCAGCCAGGGCAGTGCGTTACCGGCGCCGGGGAATGGTTCGTCCAGTTTCAGCTGCTTGGCGCGGCGGTTGGCGATGAAGCGGAATTGTTCGATGTGGTCTTCCGCGGTATAGCCCAGGATCGGTTCTTTCAGCAGGAAATGGGCGTAGCCGGTCTCCGCTGCTTCCGCTTCTTCCCACAGCGTCTTGATGGCTTTGGGATCGAGGGTGACGCCTTCTTCCTTGATGATCTGTTTCACCACACGGATACCGAAAGCGCAGTGCATGACTTCGTCGCGCATGATGTATTGCAGCTGCTCGCCGGTGCCTTTCATCAATCCGCGGCGCTGCAAGGCGAAGATAGGGCTGAAGCCGTTATAAAACCAACAGCCCTCGAAAATACCGGCGAAGAAAATATACGCCATCACGAAGGTTTCCAGGTCGTCGCGGTTACGCAGATTGATATCCGGGCGCAGTAGCGCGCTGATACGCTCGTTGCCCATCTTGATCTTGCGATAGATCGCTGGCGTGACGCGGTAACGGTTATAGATCTCGCTCTGATCCAGACCAATGGTTTCGATACAGTGCTGATAGGTCCAGGTATGCAGGGATTCTTCGTATACCTGACGCGCCTGATAGATCTGCAATTCCGGCGCGCTCATTTTCTCCATCACCGCCAGACCGATATTACGCATGGCCAGAATGTCGGACGTGGTCAGATAAGCCAGTACGTTCTCATACACATGCTTTTCTTCCAGCGTCAGCTTGTGATGATAATCGTACACATCCTGGGACATGTTGATGTCCAGAGGCGTCCAGTGGTTTTTGTTGGCGTTGAGGAAAAACTCCCACGCCCAGGGATACTTGAACGGCGCCAGCTGGTTGATGTCGGTCATCCCGTTCACCACCCGCTTGTCGTCGGGATTGACCGGGTCCAGCTTTTGTAAAACCTGTTCTTCCATCGCCTCCTCCGCCAGGGCTGCGGGCTCCGGCTCGTTGTCAGGGGCTCCCCCGGCGGCGGGAGAGGTGGAAACGGGTGACTGCGGAGAAACAGCAGAGGATGTGGACACAGCAGGAATCGCCACCGCCAGAGGATCGTCCCAGTCCGACAAGGTCGCAGTCTGCTTCATCAGTTCGGTATTCATGGTCATAGCTCCTGGTTGTTATCGTCGCTTACTGACAGGCTTCACAGTCCGGATCGAGAATCGAGCAGAACTTCGGTTGCGGCTCCTGACTCTCAGTGTCGTCAACATCAGGTTTGGCGCTGTCGCTCTGGGAAGCGCCGGAAGAGATTTTCTCCATTTGCGTAGCGCCGAGAGAGCGCAGGTAATATGTCGTTTTCAGGCCGCGGGACCAGGCCAGCTTGTACAGGTTGTCCAGTTTTTTACCGGAGGGTTCAGCCATGTACAGGTTGAGGCTCTGCCCCTGATCAATCCATTTCTGGCGACGGGAGGCCGCTTCCACCAACCAGCGAGGATCAATCTCAAACGCAGTCAGGAACAGCTGCTTGACGTCTTCCGGAATACGGTCGATCTGTGCGACGGAACCATCGAAATATTTGAGGTCGTTGACCATGACGGAGTCCCACAGTTCCCGCGCCTTCAACTCCTGCACCAACCAGGGATTGATCACGGTGAACTCGCCGGACAGGTTGGATTTGACGAACAGGTTCTGATACGTCGGTTCGATGGACTGGGAAACGCCGACAATATTGGAAATCGTCGCTGTAGGCGCGATCGCCATGACATTGGAGTTACGCATGCCCTGCTTTTTCACCAGTTCACGCACCGGCGCCCAGTCCAGGCTGTGACCGCGATCCAGCGTGCAAAACTCCGCGCCGCGTTCCTGCTCCAGACGATCCAGAGAATCGATCGGCAGAACGCCCTGATCCCACAAGGAGCCTTCATAGGTTTCGTAGCGGCCGCGTTCTTTCGCAAGATTGGAGGACGCGGTGATCGCAAAATAGCTGATCAGCTCCATGGATTGATCGGCGAAGCGCACCGCTTCGACGCTGCTATAGGGCAGGCCAAGCTTATACAACGCATCCTGGAAGCCCATCAGACCCATGCCTACAGGACGATGACGCAGGTTGGCGTTGCGCGCCTGGGGAACCGCGTAATAGTTGATGTCGATGACGTTATCCAGCATGCGCACGGCGGTATACACGGTGTTGCGCAGACGGCCGTGATCGATTTCGCCATTGCGTATGTGGTTGACCAGATTGACTGAGCCCAGGTTACACACCGCAATTTCGTCCTGGCTGGTGTTCAGCGTGATCTCCGTACACAGGTTCGAGGAGTGCACCACGCCAACGTGTTGCTGCGGCGAACGCAGGTTACAGGGGTCCTTGAAGGTCACCCAGGGATGGCCTGTTTCGAACAACATAGAGAGCATCTTGCGCCACAAGTTCTGCGCAGACACTTTCTTGAACAGGGTGATAGCGCCGCTTTCCACCAGAGATTCATAGTGGGTGTAGCGCGCTTCAAAAGCGGAGCCGTATAAATCGTGCAGATCCGGCGCATCGCTGGGTGAGAACAGCGTCCACTCCTTGTCCTCAAACACCCGCTTCATGAACAGGTCAGGAATCCAGTTGGCGGAGTTCATGTCATGGGTGCGGCGGCGTTCATCGCCGGTGTTTTTGCGCAGTTCCAGAAACTCTTCGATATCCAGGTGCCAGGACTCCAGATAAGCGCATACCGCGCCTTTACGTTTGCCACCCTGATTCACCGCCACCGCCGTGTCGTTCACGACCTTAAGAAACGGCACCACGCCCTGGGACTTACCATTGGTGCCTTTGATGTGGGAGCCCAAAGAGCGCACCGGCGTCCAGTCATTACCCAGACCGCCCGCCCATTTGGACAGCAGGGCATTGTCCTTGATCGCGCCATAAATACCCTCCAGATCATCCGGCACTGTGGTCAGATAGCAGGATGACAATTGCGGACGGTTGGTGCCGGCGTTGAACAGCGTCGGCGTGGAGCACATGTAATCAAAAGAGGACAACAGGTTGTAGAACTCAATCGCGCGGGCGTTGGGATCATCTTCCTGCACCGATAATCCCATGGCGACGCGCATGAAAAACGCCTGCGGCAATTCCAGACGGGTCTCGCGCCAGTGGATAAAGTAACGATCGTAAAGGGTCTGTAATCCCAGGTAGGTGAATTGGCGGTCACGCTCAGGCTTCAGCGCAGCGCCCAGTCGTTCCAGATCGAATTCGAGCAGACTAGGCGACAGCAGTTCATGTTCGACGCAGCGTTCAATAATGGCGCGGAACGCAGTCGGATACAGTTCCGCCATTTCAGTTTCCGTGGCGGACGCTGCGATATTGAGATAGCTCAGCGATTCTTCACGCAAACCGTCCAATAACAAACGGGCGCACACATAGGAATAGTTGGGCTCTTCTTCGATCAGCGGACGCGCCGCCATGACCAGCGCAGCGTTGACGTCTTTGTGTTTGACGCCGTTGTACAGGTTTTTCAATGCGCCCTGCAGGACTTTCTCCTCGCTGACGCCGTCCAGATCCGCGCAGGCATCGCCAATCACCGTGCGCAAACGTCCCATGTTTAGCGGCGCTTCCGTGCCGTCGGCGAATTTCACATTGATATCAGGATGCGTCTCCCCCGCCTGCTCGCTTGGCGCTGGCGCACGCTGACGGGCATGTTCTTCACGATACAACACATAGGCGCGAGCCACTTTGTGGAAGCCGCCGCGCATCAGGCCCAATTCCACCAGATCCTGAATTTCTTCGATGTGCACCGAACCGCCTTCGGGGCTGCGGCGACGCAGACGCGCCACGATATCTTTAACCAGTTTTTCTACGGAATCCCGCACACGGGGCGAGCCGGACGCGGATTGTCCTTCCACCGCCAAAAACGCCTTGGTCACCGCCATAGCGATTTTGCGGTCGTCAAACGGCGCGGCCTGACCGGTGCGTTTGATCACCTGCAGCAGGGCGTTATGAGTGTGTGACTCGGATGATACAGATGGGGAGCTGGAGGCGCGCGCCTCGCTGGGGGACGAAAAACTGCCGGTCATGGAATTGTCCTCTATCGCGTGTTCTGGCCGAACCTCCACGATTAGGGACATAAAGCGACGCGCAGACAGGACGAAAATCGCCTCGCACAAAGCGGCGCTTTATCATTACCCTGAGTCGCGAAGGCATGAATAACTTCAGCATGGCAGGTCTTCGGACTCGGGGGCGTTTACACGTTTTTGCGAACCTACGGCGACCGCTTCCCATCCTCTTTCAGGACAGTGCGTGGGCGTTTCCACCCGCGTCGCTTTCGTTCCCCCACACCGCTGCGCGTCAGTACCGGACTCTCACCGGATTCCCTCTTAGCACAACCTTTGAACAGGCGTGAACCATAGCTGAGGCACAATATATTGTTTTGACTACTAAAAGTAAATACTAGATGTAGAGGCAACGCCATACAGCAAAACCGTGGGCGTATGGGGTGAAATCAGGCCAGAATGACAGCGAATAAGAACTTTTTCAGTAGCGCTTGGACGCCTACGCCGATGATGATAAGAATAAAAATCTCTGAATAGGCATCCGCTTTGGTAATCAGCTTCAACGCAACCAAATAGAACCCAATAGCGAGAAGAAAACCAGGCAATCCATAGACAAAGTGTACAATCAAAGCCGCCGTAAGAACGATCAAGAATGCCTCAATGAACGCCAGCGAGACTTTCAACAACTTGGCCGCAGCGAACAGGCAAGCGCCCTCTATCAAAGCGCCTATGATTAGATTCAAATCCATGAGAATTCCCAAAAGGCGGTCATTCTAAACAGTAAACCGACGCAGTCAATACAGCTAAGCCACACTGACATCCCTAACGGCGAAGTTCACACATCCACGATTTTCATGGCGGTCGAGCAGCCGAAGTTTGCCCAACCTCATTGTCATCCCCAGAAAATAAACAGGTAATTACCTGAATCAAAAGTAGTTCAGGATGCAAATCAGCTAAACTGCTAATAATTTTCTTCTTCGCATTAAGGACTGGCTTTGCCTGAACGCCGCCGCTTTTTCAAAGAAACACTGACGCCCTATTTTGCGCCGCCGATGTGGTTGCACTGTCTTTTGTACGTGTTAACGCTGGGCGTGTACGAACTATTCTGGCATTACATGAATTGGCGCAAGTATCGGCTTATATCGGGAGATCCTATCTGGCCGCCGCTGCGCGGGCTGTTCTTTTATTTTTTTATTCCTTCTCTGGTTAGTAATCTCGCGCGCAGTTCCTCCTTGGCGGGCCGCTCTGATCCTTTGCTTGGTCCATGGACCAGCGCGTTATATCTTGCGGTGGCGATAACCGCCGCTACGCTCGCACAAGCATTGAATCCTTTATTTATACTGCCCTCCTTCTTCTTCCTGACCTATTTGAATTGGCGGGCGCGGTGGATCAATCAGCAGTTCATAGCTGTTCCAGCCCAGTCGAGCGCCGACGTCTCTGCGCTCAGTGTCAGCTCACCACAGCAACCAAATGGCGCTTCCCTCGTTTTTAAACCGTCTTTTCAGGCTGTCGGTAGCTTTCGTTGGCTGGAGATTCTTACCTGTATCGCCGTGATTTGCATCGCTTTGACTGTCGCACTAGACGCCGGGCGTCACGCTACGATTAAAGCCCGCCTGACCGAAGCCTTTGGTTTATTGGAAGGAATCAGAGTGGACATGGCGGAAAAATACGCCTTCTCCGGGGCCTGGCCGGAGCGAGAAGAACTACATGCGCTGAGTAACGTCGAGGCGATCTACTTCCAATCAACGGAGCTCGATTCAAGCGGCGCCTTGCACTTCACCCTTTCCCCTCGAGCGGGAGAAGCGCCAAGGACCATCAGCTTTCGACCGGTCGTCAGCAATCCCGATGGCGCATTGCGCACCCTGGGATGGACATGCGCGTCAGCGCACTCGGGTCCACGCAAAATCTACGGCGACGACAAAAGCTCGCTGCCTCCGGAGCAACTCCCTTATATCTGTAGAGGTTAAACCGTGATCCTTATTTCTTCGCCAAACTCAAATCTGAGCCAATTGTTGCGACATTTGAACCATCAGGTCCAACAAGGGCTTTCTCTGGAACAGGCGCTGGCCAGACTGGAGCCTCTCCTGCCGGCTCACGCACAGCCTCAGGTTGAGCAACTGAAAAAAGTATTGCAGGGTGACGTCAGCCTACATGCGACGCCTTACCAGGACAGTCCCTTCTACGACATAAGTCGCCTCGCCGCCATTGTGCGCGCCAAAGGCGGCTCGCTTCCCGGTTTTCTGGAACGCTATATCACTCACTCTCACGCCATGGAAGTCTCTTGGCGAGGCGTTTGGGACGGATTGCAAAGTCTGCTTGGCTACGTCTTTGCTCTGCTAATCATCACCATCTTTGTTTTCAGCATCCTGCTCATCAAGGTGTTGCCTGGATTTCAAGCGTTCTACAGTGAAACAAACACGGAACTGCCAGCATTTACGATGGCGCTGATATCCGGCTTAGAGTCGTTTCAGTCGGTTTGGATCTTCGTATTGATCGGTTTGATTCCGCTATTTTGGATTGGATTCAAGACAGTCGGTTGTATTCGACGATTGAGGCCCATGCCGGATTTCATACAACGCCTCCCAGGCTTGTCCTCCATCGCCAAAGCCCATCTACGTTATCTCTGGCTCGCCAACGCCTATCTGCTTAACCGCTCCGGTCTGGATGCGGAAACGTCCTTACGTGAAGCGCTGCAGCTCTGTTCCAGCGCCAGCCTGGAAGAAACACTCTCACAACCAGAATACCTGGATCTGATGATCGCCCTGAAAACTGACGCGCTGGAACAGGAGTTGGAGTATCAGTTCGAGCGACTCAACGTCGCGTACGCCGCGGCGCTGGCGTCCTTCAAAACCAAATTCGTCGCAGGCGTCAGCACCCTCATCGCCATACTGGTGGGAGCGGCCATCATCGCCGTCTACCTCCCGATATTCGGCTTAGGATCCGCTATTTAACCGTTATTTATCAAAGGCAGAATTATGACTAACACAACGCAAAACGGCTTCACCCTCATCGAATTAATGATCGTGGTCGCCATCATCGGCATTCTGGCGTCCGTCGCCTTGCCCAGTTATCAGGTTTACGTCACGCGGGCGCAGGTCACCGAGGCGGTCACCATCGTGGGCGAACTGCGTGATCAGGTGAAAGAGTATTACAAATACAAAGGCGATTTTCCGACCGACAACGCCGCCGCGGGCATGCCTGCGCCCAACAAGTTATTGGGGAATTTTGTGAAGAACATCACTCTGGAGAACGGCGCCTTTCATGTTCAGTTGGGCAACAAGGTGAACAAAAGTCTGCAGGACAAATATCTCACCATTCGCCCCGCCATCGTGACCGGCAGCCCCGCCAGCCCAATGACCTGGTTGTGCGGACATAGCCCCGCCGTCGAGGGCATGGAGGCCGTCGGCGCCAACAAGACGGATATTGATCCGGCTTACCTGCCCTCCAACTGCCGGTTCTGAACGCCGAAAACGCTTAGGCGGGGAACAGGGTTTCCCTGCCGTAACGCAGCTCCAGCGCCTGACGCTCCGCCTTGGTGAGACCTTTAACCACCAGCGCGTAGGAATTATCTATCATCCGACCGATCTCTCCGAGCGGCACACCGCCATCCAGCGCCAACGTATTCCAGTGTTTTTTATTCATGTGATAGCCCGGCGTGACGGAGGGGAAGATATCCCGCAACGCCAGCGCTTCCACCGGATCGCACTTCAAGTTCATGCGTCCTTCGCCGTCTTCCATGCCAAGGGTCGCGAACATTTTGCCCCTGATCTTGAACACCGCCACCTCGGG
The DNA here is from genome assembly GCF_029813005.1 of Hahella sp. CR1. Classification (NCBI taxonomy): domain Bacteria; kingdom Pseudomonadati; phylum Pseudomonadota; class Gammaproteobacteria; order Oceanospirillales; family Hahellaceae; genus Hahella; species Hahella sp. CR1. Next base: position 580,171 of record NZ_JAPELK010000001.1, on the reverse strand, counting down.
TCCAAACGGAAAATCCTCAATGGCTTCGGGTTTACTTAAAAGCGCCTGTCTGGCCGCTGCGTAGTCCATATCATCGCCTCTGATTAAAGTCAGCTATCCTGCAGCAACTGCATCTGCTGCGCGATCACCCGGGAGTTTTCGTCCGGCTGCCTCGACAGCCCGGCGATCACCCCGGCCTGATCCTGCGGGTTACGATTCTGGCTGAGTTTGAACTTGCCGTTCAAGGTTTCGATATCAATGCTGAAACCGACAATAGCTTTCATCATCGCCTCCAGCCTGGCTGGCGGCACTTTACTCATTTTCCAGGGGTTGGCGAACGCCGCTTCGTGTTTGTCGCTCAACTGCTCCAGCAGCCAGGGCAGACGTTCAGGGGGCAATAATTCCGAGTGCCCCCGCGCCTCCACGCTCATGAAGTTCCAGGTAGGCACCATTCCCGTGCTTTCATACCAGTCCGGCGACACGTACGCATGCGGTCCCTGAAACAGAACCCGTGTTTCATCGGCGCCGTCCAGCTCCTTCCATTGATCGTTCTGGCGGGCCAGATGGCCATACAAGCGGTTATTCTGGCGGTCCAGTATAAAAGGGACTTGATTGACCTCCAGCACCCCGGCTTTCAGCGTCATCAAAACACCGAAGCTCCAACGGTCAATAAAATCCAGCATGGCGGAGCGGTCCTCCACCTTGAATGAAGCGGGCATGTACATAGTCGAAATATACCTGACTGCACGGACTGTGGGTAATACGTCGCGCCGGCTGGCGTCTAACGCATCGGATTGAATAATATAGCGTTTTTAACCCGCGCTGACACAGTTCGTCAGCGGGCTTTTCGAAAATAACGTTTTGCGCTATAACGGCTGGGCGTTTCACACATCTCATGGTTAAGGACCTCACATGCTTAACGCCGTCTTTGAGGATTTCCAGTTACGTCCCGCACAAGAGGCGGACCTGCAAGCCGTTGTCGATATCTATAATTCCACAGTCGCTTCCAGACAAGTCACGGCGGATACTGAAGAGGTTTCCACAGCGAGTCGCCAGGACTGGTTTTTGCGGCATACCGAAGAACGTCCCTTGCTGGTGGCGGAACGAGCGGGCCAAATTCTGGGCTGGATCAGCTTCGAGCCCTATCATTCTCGTCCTGCATATCGACACACGGCGGAATTGAGCATCTATCTGGCGCCGGAGCAGCGCGGCAAAGGCATGGGCGCACGCCTGTTGAGTCACGCGATAGCGTTGGCGCCGCAACTTGGGGTGACGGCCCTCGTCGGGGTGATTTTCTCCCACAATGCGCCCAGTCTCGCCTTGTTTCGCAAGCACGGCTTTCAATGTTGGGGAGAATTACCCAATGTCGCCGAAATGGACGGCGCGCTCTACAGTGTGACGCTGATGGGCCTGTCGCTGCCTCAATAAGCCCAACAAAAAATATTTTCTTTATCGTGCATTGACTTAAGCCTCCCTTAAGCTTCGCCCCTTAATCTGCTCCTTGTCGTTAAACAAGACATTCACACAAGGAACAGATTTATGAAACCAACCTCAATCGCCTTATTCGCCGCCGCTCTGAGTCTGACCGCAGCCACCGCGTTTGCAGACCCTACCTGCACCACAGAGCCCAAGTCCGCCTGGCAGGATCAGGACGTTTTCAAACAGTCGCTGCTGGACCAGGGTTACAAAATCAAGAAGTTCAAAGAGACAGACACCGGCTGCTATGAAATCTACGGCTGGAACAACCAGGGTCAGAAAGTGGAGATCTACTTCAACCCGGTTAACGGCGAAGCTGTCAAAACTGAAATAGATTAAGGAGTTTCCCATGCAAACCGTTCGTGTCTGGGACCCTCTGGTCCGCTTATTTCACTGGACGTTAGCCACAGCGTGCATTCTGAATCTGTGGGTACTGGAGGACGGAAGTTCCTGGCACGAATGGGTCGGTTATTACGCCGGAGGCGCGATTGCGATCAGAGTCTTATGGGGTTTTATAGGGACGCCCTACGCGCGCTTTCGGTCTTTTTTTCCTACGCCGACACGGCTTAAAAACTATGTAGGCGCACTCCTGTCCGGCAAGCCCACCGAAACGGTAGGCCACAATCCGATGGGCGGCCTGATGATTCTGGCGCTCATGTTCCTGGTGGCTGCGCTGGCGGTCAGCGGCTGGATGATGAGCCTCGACGCCTTTTGGGGCGAAGACTGGCTGGAGGAGATTCACGAGGGCTTGGCCAACGCATTAATGGCGCTCATGCTTATTCACATCGCTGCGGTGAGCCTGTATTCACGCTTTGGCAAAGAAAATCTTATCGCCGCCATGGTCACCGGCAAAAAGCAAATCAGCAAACCGGAATAATCACCAGACGAAGCGTCGTCAGGATTATTGATACTTCTTCAGCAAGGCGGCGTAAGTGCCGTCTTCCAGCATATGCCGCAGGGTTTCTTCCATCAGCTTGAGCAATTCCGGATCTTTGGCCAGCGGCGATTTTCTGGAGATAATCAAATGGGCGGGGGTATCCGATGCGACTTTTGTCGGCAGCCCTTCTATCTTCTCTTCCAGGCCCAGTTCCCGCGCCATGTAGTCCACTTCCAGGGCATTGCCAATCACAGCGTCGATGCGCTGCGCGGCAAGCAGACGCAGATTATGGCTCATGCTCTTCTCGATCACCTCAAAGCGTCCCCGTTTTTGCGCATGATCAAACTCCGGATTGATGGAAAAGCCCAGATTCTTGCCCAGTACCTTGCCGTCCAAATCCTCCAGACTATAAAAAACGATAGGCCGCTCCGGGTTAACAAACACGCAATAGGTGCTCAGGTGAATCGGCGGATCGAGAAAAATCGCATACTCCTCCCTTTCCGGCGTACGAAAAGCGGAAAAGCCGCCATCAATGGACCCCGCCGCCACCTCATGCAGCACTCTTTTCCAAGGATAGAGCTTGATATCGACCTTCCAGCCCAGACGACGCGCCATTTCTTCGACGATATCCACGTCCAGGCCTTTGACCTGATCGCCATCGCGCCATTCATATGGCTTGAAGTCCTCCTGTGAAGCCAGCACCAGCGACATTTCCGCCGCTGACGGCTGCATCAGTAGCGCGAGCAGCCCACTAAACACCCATACTGACAGTCTCATTTGGCCTTTTCTCCGCAATGATAATAGCGCCTTATCATCCTTTCGGCCGACCCTACCAACCCAAAAGCCTATTGTAGCTGATTCTTTTTTAATCTATTTATATAGCAACTTTACAAACGGTTACATATTTACAACAGACAACTTTATAACAGACAACCGGGATGTCACGAATGAGCGCATTCGACCACCGGCCGGCGGCGAGAAGAGAACAGTTATGCACGTAGTAAGCTACACCGAACCCCAACTCCCTGATTTACTGACGCTTTACGCAAAGACCTTGCTAAAGCGGGAGCTGACATACACTCGCCTGCCCGAATTATGTGTTGAGGTTTTCGATATCACTCTTTGCCGCAGCCATCTGGAAAAATATCTGCACTTCTTTGAGTTTAGTCCGCAATACCGACAAACTGAACGCGCGCCCCTGCCGTTTCTGTATGTTTTTACCCAAAAACCCCAGCTGACCCTGCTGACCCGGCCGGAATTCCCTCTCAAACTGCTGGGTCTGGTGCACCTGGGCGTCAAGTTTATCCAGCGCTTTCCAGTATGCGCCCAGGACCGATTGACTGTACGCGCGTATTTATCCGGTCAGGAAGAATGCGCGCATGGGCAAAGCTTCACGGTGACGACGGAAATCTGGACCCGCGGTCAGGTGGCGGTGGAAATGGTCAATCATTACCTGAGCAAACGCCCTGGCAATCATCGCCCCGCCCGTAACGGACCGCGCACGCCTTTTTCCGACGCGGCTCCGCAGACGACCTTCTATTTCGGCAGCGCCGATATTCGCCGTTATGCGCGACTGTCCGGCGACTTCAATCCGATCCACCTGTACCAGTGGACCGCGCGTCTGTGCGGCATGAAGAAACCGATAGTGCATGGCATGTATTCCGTCGGCAAAATCATGGGCTATCTGAGCAATCAGAATGAACGTGAGATTCGCCAGGCGTCATTTAAATTCACCCGTCCCGTCTACGTGCCCAATGACTTATCCTTGTGGACCCACGCTTTCGATAATCGCACCATGGTGACCCTGGGCAGCCGCTCCAACGCCCCCAGCGTCTCCGCCGAGATCGAATACAAGCTGGGCTGAACCTGCTCCGCCGCGTCCTGCGGCGGAATAATCCTGAAAAGTATGCTACTTAATTAATAGGCGTTATTTTTGATGCGCCGCATTGCGTCGCGCCGGCATCAACGGCGGAAAGCGCGCAACGCCTTATTCCAACTTATTTTTTGCACCCGCTGTGGAGCCTTTATTCATGTCCAGCGAAGTCAACGATCTGGCGCATACGCTGTTCGCTTTTATAGAAAGCAGCGACGAAGCTTACGCCCTCTTCAACGACCAGGATCTTCTTGAGTACTGCAACGCCGCTTTCGCCCGGCTTTTCAATGCTGAATGCGACTTTCTCGCCGGTTTCAGCTTTCGTCGTCTGGCGGAACGTTGCTACGACACCCGGCAAGGGATTCACATTGAGTCCGACGATCTTGAGGGGTGGTTGCGATACGCACAGGAATTACGTCGCACGCGCCAGTTCCGCAGCTATGAGGTGGAGATCAGCGGCGGTCGCTGGTTCTTATTCTCGGAGCAGATCGACAAACAGGGCCGCATGCTGGTGCGCGCCCGCGACCTCACCGCGCAGAAGCAACTGGAAGGCCGCATCAATCACGCCAACCAGAAGTTACGCCATATGGCGATGACGGATGAACTCACGCATGTCTCCAACTATCGCGGCTTTTTCGAAGCGGCGGAAGCGGAGGCGAATCGCTGCTGGCGCACCGGTGCGCCCATGACGCTGATGCTGCTGGACATGGACCATTTCAAAAAGGTCAACGACAACTATGGCTATCCGGTGGGTGACGCAATATTGCGCCGCATCGCGGAAATGACCCGGGACGCGTTGCGTGAATATGATGTGTTTGGACGTATCGCCGGCGAAGAATTCGCCATTTTCCTCAGTCAGGCCAATGATAAGGTCGGCATGCAGATCGCTGGACGCCTCATCGAATCCATAGCCGACATGGTCTTCACCGGGCCCGAGGATGGCGATCCGGAAGTACGCGTCACCGCGTCTATCGGACTGTGTATCGGAGAGTGCGATACGCCGTTCGAGCAGCTTTTCAAACAAGCGGAAGTGGCCTTGCAGCAGGCCAAAGATCAAGGCAGGAATCGTGTGGAGGTGTTCCACATGAAAAAAAACTGACAGAGGTTTTCCAGAATTAGAAAAAGGATCTGCGACCATCCGCCGTCAGTGTCGTGCCCCTTGCGCTTGTCATGAGATCGCAAAAAGGACCGCAAAGCGCGCGACGACGTCAGATGGCCGCAGAAAACAGGGGGCTAGCCTCGTGTGAACGCCTCCGAGCCGGTCGCGGCGACATTATCCGCCGACGCTTCCCAGCCGCCGCCCAAAGAGCGGTAAATTTCCACAACGCCTTTCATGATATCCGTCTCCGCCTGCATGGCTGCGTCTTCCGCCGCCAGACGGGTGCGCTCCGTGTCCAGCAACACCAGCAGGTCGATAAAGCCTTCCTTGTATTGCGCCTGGGCGATTTCCTGAGCCCGCGCGCTGCTCTCCACCTGCGCCTGCAAGTGCAGATAACGCTGTTGGCTCTGATGATAATTAACAAAGCTGAGCTGTGCGTCTTCCAAAGCCCGCAGAACCGTCTGTTGATAGTCTTCCAGGGCCGCTTCGTTCTGCGCCTCGGCCACTCGCACCCGCGCCTTCAGGGAAGCCCAATCCAGCACCGCCCAGTTCAGGCTGGGCGCCACGGACCATGCGCCGGAGGAGGATTTCAGCAGTTCACTGCCGGAGCCGGAAATAAAGCCCAGGAAGCCTGTCATCTCCACCTTGGGAAACAGGTCCGCCGTCGCCACGCCAACTCGGGCGGTGGCCGACGCCAAACGCCGTTCAGCGACGCGCACGTCAGGACGGCGACGCAACAAGGTCGCGGGGTCGCCAATAGCCAGCGCCGTGGCCACCTGGGGAATGGGCTGATAACTCAAGTCCATCGCCAGCTTGCCGGGCTCGGAGCCAGTCAGCACCGCCAGCCGATATTCATCACGGGCGATACGAGCCTCTAATGGAGCCAGAGTGGCTTGAGCGCCGGCATACTGCGCCTTACTGCGCACCACATCCAGCTCTGCGCCGACGCCCGTCTTGTACTTGGCTTCCGTCAGATCCACGACGGATTTCAGATTCTCCAGATTGCGCTGCGCCACTTGAATCTGCGCCTGGGCGCCGCGCAAGTCCGCATAGACGCGGACGACTTCGGCGATGATCTCCACCTGCACATTGCGTAACGCCGCGTCACTGGACAGCGCTTCCGCCTCCGCCGCTTCCATCAGCCGCGTCACGCGGCCGAAGAAGTCCAGATTCCAGCTCAGGTTGCCTCCAGCGGAATACTGCTCCACCTTGGCCGCGTCAGAGAAAGTCGGCGCCGACTTGGCGCGCGAGGCGCTGTAATCGGCGCCCACGCCGCCTTTCGGAAAGCGGTCGTCGCGACTGTCGTCAAAGGCGGCGTAAGCCGCCTTCACATTGGCCCGCGCCTTGGCGATGTCATGGTTGTCAGCAAGGGCGAGATCCACCAGTTTCTCAATACGGGGATCGTTGAATTGTCCCCACCAGTTTTCCTCCATACGCTGGAAGTCGAACTGCTGCTGATTAAACGTCTGCAATTGCGCCGCAGGCTGTTCCGGAGCCTGATAATCAGGCCCCACTGTCATGCATCCCGCCATAGCCAGAGTCAGCGCGGAGACCAGGAAAAACTTCGCCTTACGCATGAGCCGCCTCCCCTTGCGCTGCGTCCTGTGGATCGCGCTTTTTCACCCAGCGACGAATCAGGTGATAGAACAACGGCGTCAGCAACAATCCAAAGATCGTTACCCCGATCATGCCGGAGAACACCGCAACGCCCATGGCGTGACGCATTTCCGCGCCAGCGCCGCTGGAGTACACCAATGGAGCCACGCCCATGATGAACGCCAGAGACGTCATCAGAATCGGACGCAGACGCAGGCGACAGGCTTCCAGAATGGCGTCCATCAGACTGAGACCCGCATCCTGACGCTCCTTGGCGAACTCCACGATCAGAATCGCGTTTTTGGTCGCCAGTCCCACCAGCACGATAAGTCCAATCTGGGTGAAGATATTGTTATCGCCGCCGGACAGAATCACCCCGGTCATGGCTGACAACAACGTCATCGGTACGATCAGAATAATCGCCAATGGCAACGACCAGCTTTCGTACTGCGCCGCCAGCACCAGGAAGACCAGCAGAACAACCAGCGGGAAGACGAATATTGCCGTGTTGCCCGCCAGAATCTGCTGATAGGTCAGCTCGGTCCACTCAAAGGTCATGCCGTTGGGCAACTCGTCTTTGAGCAGCTTCTCAATCGCCGCCTGGGCCTGACCGGAGCTGTAGCCCGGCGCCGGCGCCCCATTGATTTCCGCGGTAGGGTAACCGTTGTAGTGCATGACCCGATCCGGACCCGCCGTATGAGTGACGTTCACAAAGGAACCGATGGGGATCATGTCGCCCTGGCCGTTGCGCACTTTCAAGCGGCTGATCTGATCCGCCTCCTGACGGAAGTCATCCTCCGCCTGCACATTCACCTGATAGGTGCGGCCGAACTGGTTGTAGTCGTTCACATACAGCGAGCCCATGTAGACCTGCATGGTTTCGAACACATCGTTCAGAGACACGTTGTGCGACTTGGCCTTCTCGCGATCCACATCCACATCGATCTGCGGCACGTTGACCTGGAAGCTGCTGAACAGGCCAGTCAGTCCTGGGGTCGCCCAGGCTTTCTGCACGATATTCTGGGTTTGCGCATACAGCTCGTTGTAGCCCATGCTGGCGCGATCTTCGACCTGCAGGCGGAAACCGCCGATAGTGCCCAGCCCCATGACCGGAGGCGGCGGGAATATCGCCACAAAAGCTTCCTTAATGGCGCTGTATTCGCCGTTCAACTGTCCTGCGATAGCGCCTGCGGACAGAGAGGGGTCCTTACGTTCTTCGAAGGGCTTCAGCGTCACGAATACGATGCCGCTGTTGGGGGCGTTCACAAAACCGTTCACGGACAAACCAGGGAAGGCGACAGCGGATTCCACGCCGGGATGCTTCAGCGCGATGGCGGACATTTCCCGAATCACGTCTTCCGTTCGATCCAGCGAGGCCGCGTCCGGCAACTGCGCGAAGGACACCAGATACTGCTTGTCCTGCTGCGGCACGAAGCCCACGGGCGTGGTCTGGAACTGATGATAGGTCAGGCCGATCAGACCGCCGTACACCACCAGGATCACCAGGCCGCCGCGAATGATGCGCTTCACGCCCCAGGTATAGGCATTGGAAGCCTTCGCAAAGAGCTTGTTGAAAGGCGCGAACAACCAGCGTCCCAGCAGGCCGTCGATCATGCGGCTCAGCAGATCTTTCTTGGCGCCATGCGGCTTCAGCAACACTGCGGACAACGCCGGACTCAGGGTCAGGGAGTTGATGGTCGAAATGATCGTGGAAATCGCAATGGTCAACGCGAACTGTTTATAAAACTGCCCGGTCAGCCCGGAAATAAACGCAGTAGGAATAAACACCGCGCTCAACACCAGAGAGGTCGCGATAATCGGACCAGTCACTTCTTTCATGGCCTGCTTGGTGGCGTCCACCGGCGTCATGCCCAGCTCGATATTACGCTCGACATTTTCCACCACCACGATGGCGTCATCCACCACGATGCCGATGGCCAACACCAGTCCAAACAAGGACAACGCGTTCAGAGAGAAACCGAACAGATACATTACTGCGAAGGTACCCACCAGGGATACCGGCACCGCCACCAATGGGATAATCGAGGCGCGCCAGGTCTGCAGGAACAACACCACAACGATAACCACCAGCAGAATGGCTTCCAGCAGGGTTTGCACCACCGCTTTGATAGAGCCTTTTACGAAAACGGTAGGGTCATAAACGATGGAGTAGTCCACGCCTTCCGGAAACGACTTCTTCAATTCCGCCATGGTGGCGCGCACGTTGTCGGAAATCTCAATGGCGTTGGAGCCAGGACGCTGGAATATCGGCAACGCCGCAGCAGGCTTGTTGTTCAGCAAAGAGCGCAATGCATAAGTGCTGGAGCCCAGCTCCACGCGGCCGACGTCTTTCAAACGGGTCATTTCCCCATTCGGGCCGACGCGGACAATGATGTTTTCAAACTCTTCCGTGGATTCCAGGCGGCCTTTCACGTTGATCAGCAACTGGAAATCACTGGCGCTGGGAGACGGCGGCGCCGCCAGGGTGCCCGCCGCCACCGCGCGGTTCTGTTCACGAATGGCTTGCAGCACGTCGCTGGTGGTCAGATTCAACGCAGCCACTTTTTCCGGGTCCAGCCAGATGCGCAGAGAGTAATCTCCAGCGCCGAACACACGTACTGCGCCCACGCCTTCAATCCGCGACAGCGCGTCTTTCACGTTCAAGGTGGCGTAGTTCGCCAGATAGAGCGTGTCGTAACGGTTATCCGGCGACACCATGTGCACAACCATGGTCAGGTCCGGCGAGGATTTCTCCGTCGTCACGCCTAGACGCTGCACTTCGTTGGGCAGGCGCGGCAATGCGCGACTGACGCGGTTCTGCACGTCCACCTGCGCTTCGTCCAGGTCTGTGCCCAGCGCGAAGGTCACCGTCAACGCCATGCGGCCGTCGGAAGAGGCCTGGGAAGACATATAGAGCATGTTCTCCACGCCGTTGATCTCTTGTTCCAGCGGCGAGGCGACAGTTTCAGCAATAACCTTGGGATTGGCGCCGGGATAGGTGGCGTTCACCACCACCGTAGGCGGAACCACTTCGGGGTATTCCGTAATAGGCAGCTCGAACACCGCCAATGCGCCGGCGATAAATATCATTATCGACAGCACGCCGGCCAATATGGGCCGATGGATGAAATATTGCGACAGATTCATAACTGCTTACCTTTAGCCGCGAGGCTGTTCCAGTGCGGCGTTGGGAGAGGCTTTCGCCGGGGCGGCCGCTTGCGCCGCTTCCAGACGGGCCTGCTCCGTCAAATACTTTTCCACGATCTGTTGTTGCGCGTAGAAACGCTCCAGCGCAGCGGGCTCCGCCATGGCGGTTTCCTGCGGCGTCACTTCAGCGCCGGGACGCACCCGTTGCAGACCATTCACCACGATTTTCTCGCCGGGCTGCAGCCCCTTGCGGATCAGACGCAGGCCATCCACTTTCGGACCCAGCTCCACTGGACGGTAGGTCACCTTGTTATCTTCGCCGAGCACCAGTACGAATTTGTTGCTCAGATCCGTATTGATGGCGCGATCGTTGATCAAGATGCCTTCATGACGGCCACTGGCGATAATTCTGACGCGGGCGAACAGACCCGGCGTGAATTCATCGTTCTGGTTATCGAACACCGCCCGTCCACGAATAGTTCCAGTCTCGGGATTTACCCGGTTATCCAGGAAGTCGATGTAGCCGGTATGAGAATAGTCCTGCTCGTTCGCCAGACTCATCAGCGCAGGGTTATCGCCGTCACGGGCGCTGGGACGATCGCCCCGGGCGACCTGATCGCGGTATTTCAGATACGTGCGCTCATCAGCGTCGAAATAGGCGTAAACCTTGTCCGTAGACACCAATGTTGTCAGCAGGCTCTGACCTGCCTGTACATAGTTGCCTTCAGTAATCACCGCGCGGGAGACGCGACCGGCAATCGGCGCCGTCACTTTGGTGAAGCTCAGATTCAACTTGGCCGATTCAAGCGCAGCCCGAGTAGACTGCACCTGGGCGCGAGCCTGACTCAACTGGCTCTCGCGGCTGTCCACCTGCTCTACGGAAATCGCGTTCTGCTTTTTCAGGCTTTGCGCCCGCTTCATGTCGCGATCGGCAAGTTCCAGGCGCGCCTCGGCGCTGGCCAGATCAGCGTTCAAGCGATTCACTTCCGCCTGAAAAGAGCGAGGATCGATTTCAAACAGCAGATCGCCTTTGTTGACTTGCGCGCCTTCTTCGAAGGTCACCTTATCGATGTAACCTGACACCCGCGGGCGCAACTCAACTGTTTGCGTCGCCTCCAGGCGACCGGTGAATTCGTCCCATTCCGTAACGGGCTCGTTCAGCACGGTGGCGACGTCCACCATTGGCGGCGCCATAGCGTGGCCTTGCTGTTGTGGAGGTTCAGCGGGCTGGCAGGCGCTCAACAGGACTGCCGCCGACACTGCCGCTCCGTATAGAATGAGAGATCTGGAAAATTTCATGACAAGCTCCTTTGACTGACAGGCGCACAATAACCGGCCTCTACTGACAACCTGCTGTCAGTAGCTCCGTTAGCGCCTCAGGTTTTTTGCGATGCTTGCATTCTGTTCGCAATCATTGATATCGTCTAATTTATATTTGATATTCGATACATCATTAATTTTTATATGAAGGCTCGATATGCGTAATATAGATTTGAATTTGCTCGTTATTTTCGACGCCATCATGACCGAGAACTCCATTAGCGGCGCGGCGGAGCGGCTTTCCATGACCCAGCCCGCGGTGTCCAATGCGGTGGCGCGTATGCGTCAGGTCTGGAACGATCCCTTGTTCGTGAAAAACGGGCGCGGCATCCAGCCCACCACCCACGCGCTCAGTCTATGGCACCAGGTGAGCGGCCCATTGATTCAACTGAAGGACGCCGTCAACCCGCAGGATTTCGACCCATCATCGACTCGCAGACGCTTCCGCGTGGGCATGAGCGATATCACGACGGATCTGATCTGGCTGCCCATGCGCAGAATGGTGGAGACGGAAGCGCCTAACATTGATCTGCATGCGGTTCCCGCCAACGGCAATAACTCGGAAAGCATCCTGACCAACGGCGAAGTGGATATTATCGTGGGCGTGATGCAGGAGTTCCGCACTTCGTTCCGCAACGATTTTCTGTTTGAAAGCGATTATGTATGCGCCATGCGCAAAGACCATCCATTGGCGGCAGAACCGCTGACCCTGGAGAAATATCTGAAGGCGGATCATTTGCTGGTGTCTTTAACAGGAGAAGCCACCGGTTTCGTCGATATTACGCTCAGCCAGCAGGGGTTGAGTCGTCGCGTGGCGATGACGGTGAATCATTTCGCCTCTGTGCCGGCGCTGTTGGAAGGCAGCGACCTGATTTCCGTCGTTCCCAATATGGTGATCGCCAAAGGCGCCAAATGCGGTTCGCTGCATGTCACCAAGCCGCCTCTGGAGATACGCCCCACCCCCGTATCCATGATCTGGCACGCCCGCCATGATCGTGACCCCGGGGTGCTGTGGCTGAGAGAGAAGATCAAGTTTTTCACTATCGCCGAGTGGCTTAAATACCTGCCAAGCTGTTGTCCGCAGGTGTGTCATTTACATCAATGGAATGATGTCGAGGCGGAAGGGGAAGCAGCCATCATGGACTGACCGCCGCAGGCGGCCAGTCCGACGGAAATTATTTGTCGGAAGGTACGAACACCAGCTTGCCCGGCGCCACTTTCAAATCCATATTGGTCAGAGACATAAACTGCCCCGCCAAGTTAGCGTCATCCAGGCGGTACACAGGCATGGTCTCCAGCATTTGCGCCAGGAAGCGCATGGCGTTGTCCGTCACAGGTTTGAAATCGCCCTTGAAGTAAGGGGAGTCGATACGGCTGTCCAGCAAGCGCAGGCGACGGATATACACCGCTTTCTCCTGGCTGTTGTAATAAGGCGCGCCCTCTACTTTCAGGAAAACGCCCACCGGCAGTTTCGCCATCAGCGCGTTGACCGCGACTTCTCCGTTCAGCTCCAACACCGCTACATCACGGCCTTCCGGCCCCAGGGTGACATCCACTTTATCCAGCGCCAATGACAGTGGCGACCCGGATTCCAGTTGCTGGCGGTCGTAGCGACTCACCTGCTCCTGCATGTAACTCTCCAGTGTGGCCTCGCTGATGCTGAAAGGCGATAACGCCGCACAACCACTCAACAGAGACATCAAAACCAATATCGGTAAAAACAGTTTTTTCATGTGGATTATTTCCAGAGTTCTTTGTCGTCCATCCTGCAATATGCCGACGCAGGGAGCAATAGCGTATAACCACGTCGCCCGCAGGGAGATGAATCAGTCCGGGATCAACCGCTTGCCCATGCTGATGGACTGATCCTCCAAATAGCCCAGGGCAGTATAAAACCCGATGGCGGCCAGATTATCCTTACGAATCTGTAAGTTTATTTTCGGACACCCCAGCGCCAGCAAACGCCTCTGCAGCTCATCCATCAATGCGCGCCCCCAGCCCAAACCCTGATGTTGAGGGTCCACCGCCAGATAATTCACCCAGCCGCGATGCCCTTCATAGCCGCCCATTACCGTCGCCGCCGGACGTCCACGCCACTCTCCCACCAGAAACAGATCAGGATCGACTTTAAGTTTGCGGTGAATATCCCTGCGCGGATCGTTCCAGGGGCGCACCAAGTCGCATTTTTCCCATAAAACGACGACCTCGTCCTCATCTTTCAACTGGAAAGTTCTTATTATCAGTTCAGACTCATTACTGGTTACCATGATCAAACGTCTCCACCGGGGATTGAACATGGCGCTTAAAACAACATAATCAGCAGCGGTATGCAAAATTTAAGGCTCGCGTGGACTTATAAAATCAGTCGCAGCATCGTCAGAGCGCTGGCTTACAGGCTGGCGCTGACCGAGCTGGATTTGCAGCGCTATCTCACCGCGCACTTCCCTATTGAAACCAGGAAATACCTGTTGGGAGTCAGACTGCATGATCCCTGGGTGCGCCTGGACGACGCCCGCAATCGCATCGCCGTGGGAGCGAGGGTGGAATTGCAACTTCCCGGCGGCTTTATCTCCACTGGCGTCGTGGAAATGGAGGGCGTTCTCTCCTACTCGCCGCAGGAAGGCGCGTTTTATCTCTTCGACCCGCAAATCACCGACCTACAGCTACATCCCATCCCCGGCCGCTACCTCAAACCGGCCCGCGCCGCCGTGCGTATTGCGCTATCCCGTTATGTCGCCGGCGCCCCGGTTTTCCAGTTCCGCATGGATAGCCTGCGCCACCGACTGGCGCGCGCTCTGGTGAAGAACGTAGAGGTGCGTCGCGGCAAGCTGCGCGTGCGCTTTCGGGCCTCACGACAAAACTACGAGACCTGAGTCAGCGGCGCCTAGGCTATACAGGTGATACATAGTCTCAAATTCACCGCTATATTGATTTGCAGGCCAAGCCGATAAGACCCTGACATAGACCCCTGAACCTAAGACATTCGACCGAATTGAAGGCATTCAGAGGTGGATGTATGGTTTATTATCTGAACACCAATAAATATAAAGGAGCCGCGGGAGCGCAGTCCCCTCTCGCCTTGGTGCACAGCCGACGGGGAGCAATCAGTACAACTAAGAAAAAGCTCTCTTTAATTAAAACAATCTCATGCAATGGAATCGACAATGAAACTGTGCAAAAAACCCCTGCTAGTAGGGATGATGACCGGACTGACGTTCGCCGCCAATGTCTACGCCAGCGGTCCCGACAATATTGAATCCTACCGTAGCATTACCGCGAAAATCGTGGGCGGAGAAGAAGCGTCTGAAGGCGAATTCCCGTTCATGGTGTACCTGCAGTACAACGGAGGACAATGGTGCGGCGCATCCGTAGTCAGCGACTACTATGTCCTAACCGCCGCCCACTGTACATCTGGACGCTCCGCCAGCAGCTTCAAGGCGGTTGTTGGTCTGCACCGTCAGAACGACATGAGCGACGCCCAGGTCATACAGGTGACGGAAGTCATCAACCACCCGGGCTATAACTCCAACACCATGCAAAACGATATTGCGTTGTTGAAAGTCGCGCAAAAAATCGACGAGAAATACACCCGCATCACGTTGGGCGCGCCCAACGATATCTACGACGGCCTCATGACCACAGTCATCGGCTGGGGAGATACGTCCGAAGGCGGCAATTCTCCCAACGCTCTGCAGAAAGTAGATGTGCCGGTCGTGTCTCTGGATGAGTGTCGCAGCGCCTACGGCAGCAGCAATATCCATGACCATAACGTCTGCGCAGGCCTCAAACAGGGCGGCAAAGATTCCTGTCAGGGCGACTCCGGCGGTCCGTTGTTCATCAACCAGGCGGGCGAATTCCGGCAATTGGGCGTCGTCAGCTGGGGCGATGGCTGCGCGCGGCCGAACAAGTATGGCGTCTATACGGCGGTGCCCAGCTTCGCCAGCTGGATCAACACTCATACCGGCGGGGATGACGGTGGAGACGACGGCGGCGATGATGGCGGAGATAACGGCGACGCCACCAGCCTGAGCAACGGCAAAGCCCTGACGGATCTGAGCGGTTCCGCTGGCAGCTCAAAATACTATGTGCTGGATGTGCCTGCTGGCGCCAGCGACATTTCCTTCAAAATTGCAGGCGGCTCAGGCGACGCCGACCTCTATGTGAAGGCGGGCGAGAAGCCGACTTCCTCCAGCTATGACTGCCGTCCCTACAAAAACGGCAATGATGAAACCTGCTCCGATCTGCCTGTTAAGCCCGGCAAATACTACGTCATGCTGCAGGGCTACAGCGCCTACAGCGGGCTGAGCCTGACCGGTTCATACAGCGGCGGCGGTGATGACGGCGGAGACAACGGAGACGACAGCGAAGGCAATGGCGTTGAAAGTGGTCTGAGCGGCGGTTCTGGCGAATGGCTGCATTTCAGCGACGTCATCCCAGAAGGCGTATCCACACTGACCGTTAAGATCTCCGGCGGCAGCGGCGATGCAGACTTGTACGTGCGCAAGGGCAGACAGCCCAGCGGCAGTCGTTTCCAGTGTCGTCCCTATAAAGACGGCAACAACGAGTCCTGTGACATTCCTAACCCTTCAGCCGGCGAATGGTTTATGAGCCTTCGCGGTTACACCGATTTCAGCGGCGTCACGCTGGAGTGGACCTCTCAATAATCTCTCTCAGGCGGCGCTCAAGCGCCGCCTTTTCTCCTCCATTTCTCATGTTAGCGCCCTGTTCCGATACGCAAGTTTGCGGGAAGAGTGCAGCCGTCCGCCCCTGCATCGCCACGTTTCAGGTAGTTCAAAAGGCGTAGTTAATAAAAATTAACAAAATTAATGTTTTAGCAAAACCCAGCAACCACGCGCCTTCTCGGGCAACACGCCTAAAAAACAAACAGCCACGGTAATTTACGCCAATTGGCGGAAGCGGGCCTCACGCCTACCCTGTATCCTCTCTTTTCAAGAGACGGGTAAATCGCCCGTTACACGACATCGTAAAAAATCTAAAAAAAGCGTGGAAATTGATGAAGCACTTTCAAGATAAAGTAGTTAGATCTCTAGTGACTGGCGCAGCGCTGGCGCTGAGTAATTCCGCCCTGGCGGCAGGTTTCCAACTTGTGGAGCACAGCGCGTCAGGTATGGGCCGGGCATACGCCGGCGAAGCAGCAATCGCCGATGACGCCAGTGTACTGGCGGCCAACCCGGCGGCAATGTCACTGATCGAAAAAACCACATTCAGCGGCGCATTGAGTTATATCGATCCTAACGTTGAGGTTGATGGCACTCGTAACTTTGGCGCTGGACCAAATCTGGATGCAGGTAAAGATAGCGCAGCCCCAAGTGCTCTAGTTCCGGCCGTTTATTTTGTACACCCCTTAAACGATCAGGTAACTCTAGGTATCGGCGCATTTTCCAACTTTGGTCTGGAAACTGAATACGGAAATGATTACGGCGCTAGTGATATCGCTAACAAAACGAGCATCAAAACTGTCAATATCAACCCCAGTGTTGCTTATAAATTGAATGATCAGCTCAGTCTGGGCTTTGGCGTTAACTACATTAGAGCTGAAGCGGAGCTTATTTCTTCTGTTCCAAAAACAAGCCCACTGTATTCTGGCGCAACTCTAGTAGACCTCTCTGGAGATGGAGATGCATGGGGTTGGAATGCGGGCGTGCTTTGGAACCTAAGCCAGAATACACGCTTGGGCTTGTCTTATCGCTCCAAGTTATCTGTGAAGCTGGAAGGCGACATGGAATCAGCTATCGTACCCGGCTACAACGATAGTGGGTCTTTAACAGTTGACCTACCTGATATCACCGAACTGTCTCTTTTCCAACGTATTAATGACCAGTTAGCCGTTCATGCCAGCGTCACTTATATGGGGTGGGAAAATTTCGACAAATTAGAAGTTAAGCTGAATGGCGGAGACGATATTGTCCTGAAAGAAGAGAATTGGGACGACTCCATCCGCTATGCTATTGGCGCCACTTACAACGTCGATAGCTACTTGACTTTAAGAGCTGGCTTAGCGCTGGATGAAACGCCTGTTGCGGAAGAAAACCGCAGCCTGAGCATTCCAGATGCAGATCGCATGTGGTACAGCATCGGCGCTACCTATAAAGTTAACGCCAATTTGAGCGTAGACGCGGGTTATACCCACCTGAACGGTGACAAGGTTTACCTTTCTGATGAATCTAATTTCCGTGGCGAATTCAATGGCTCGTCCGAAGGCGACGCCAATCTGTACTCCGTACAGTTGAACTGGGTAATGTAGTCCCTTCCTTCAAAGCGCCTGTCTCACAGGCGCTTTACCTCTTTCTCTCTAATTTTCGCTCTCTTGGACTGCAGCCTTACTTAACATCCAATACTTCATTGGGATCAAGGAAGAACATTTTCTTCCAGCCCTGGGTGGCGTCGTCCGCTCGCCATGGGTAAGGAAGCAATGTCACAGCCGAGTAGTGCAAATGCGGCGGCTTGCCTTTTGCGTTGCCGGTATCTCCCACAGATCCTACCTTCGTTCCCGAGCGCACCAGATAGCCGGGATAAACCGACTGATCTTTGAGGTGAGCGAAGTAGTGTATTCGCCATTTTGGCCCCAACACCGCCACGACTTTCCCGCCCAAACCGAGTTCGCCGCGGAACACCACCACACCATAGGTGGGCGACACTACCGGCGTTCCCGCATCGGCGAAGATATCAATCCCCTTATGCACGCCTGATTTACCCCAGGGCTCGTACCAGAAGGCATTGGGATGCCAGTCTTTACTGGTCGCTCCCTGCACCGGTATGGTCGGAGACTCCGGCGCCGCCATCCAGACAATGAATACTCCCAATAGAATTAACAGCGCGCGTTTCTTTTTCACAAGTCATTCCCGGTTACATTTAGGCGGCTTCACTGGCGATAGCCAGGGAACCTCTGAAAAACTTTGGCGAGGCCGCCAGTGCAAGGAAAAAGTCGGCGAAAAAGCGCAGTTTATCGTAAATAAATGAGCATTTTGAGCCGACTTTTGACGCAGCAATGGCAACGCAGGTAGTTTTTCAGAGGTTCCCTAGGTCGCGAAGCAGGATAGTAGCGCAGACCTTACAAAGTCCCTGGACCAGGCGCAACCGAAAGTAGAGAGCGTCAGAGTTAACGCCGCCGCAATACGGCGACGTTAAAGAGAGGAAGTTAAGACTTAAGGCCGTGAGCCAGAATCTTCGGCCTTGCCAAGAAACAGGGTGACGCCGGCGTCGCGGATCTGCAGCCCTTCAATGGTGATCAAACCATTTGGGTCCGCCTTTGCCAACCCGCTCTGATAGATTTCCGAGGGGTTGTCCGGATTGGTCGCTTTATACAGATAAACGCCTTTCGGTTCCGCCTCGAAACTCTGCAGACCACGTAAGCTGACATCCGCCGTCACAATGCTGGAAGGGGCGTTCGCCCTGCCCATCTGCAGGCACTCCCGCTCTGGATTAAAGCGAACGCACTTACGCAGGCTGCGCAGCTTCAACGTCATGCGAAAACGCACTGGCGTATCGACAATCGTATGCGTCTCCCACGTCAAATACCCATTGAGAACGCCCACTGCGTCGCCGTCCATTGGCGAACCGGAGCCAGGATTATCCGCGCCCTGTACATGGGTGAACACCGGGTAACTCTGATTCTTGCGATAGGCGTAAATTGTAGAGAAGTCGACCATGGGGTCCCACTCACCGCCCACGGGCGTATGGGTCTTACCGTTTTTGACGCGCTGGTCCCAAAAGAAATAGCCCAACTGCTTATTGGCTTCCATCGTCTGGTAGAACTCCGGTTTTTCATCCCAACTGACGACGTTATCGTTCTTACCATTGATGACATACATAATCGGTAAGTCTACGCGGGCATGATCCACCAGATAATTCAGGTTCAGACGGTCGTAAATCCATAATCCATCCGGGTCGACAAATACCGTACTGGAAGGCATATCCCCCCATAAATGATCGCCGTAGCAGCGCTCGGTTTCCCCAATATCCCATTGGTCGGACTGCTCGCTGTAGGAAGCGGAGAAATTGAATTTGGGCGCACTGGCCATGACCGCCGCAAAGACGTCCGGCGACGCCACCGCCGTAAACAAAGCGCCGATCCCCCCCATGGAATAGCCGCCCGCGTACACTCTATTAGGATCAATGACTGACTTCAGTTCGCCGTCGTTCTTGACCAATAACCCCTTCAGCCAGCCAATAATATGCAGCACCCGCTGGCGACTGTAATCGCGGATAATCACTTGTCCGTTGCTATTACGAGGCAGCTCCTGCGCGCTGCAATTACGAATGCCGAGGCGATCAGGATAGCCGTACCAGAAGTCATTCACGAACTCGACCGGTCCTCTTTCACAGGAAGGTTGAGTGTCGTCTCCGCCACAGGCGTCGAGCAGGTTAGTGTTGAAGTCTTCCGGATAGTAGACAATCTCATCCTCGGCAGGATTATCAAAAGAGCCTGGCTTCACTTCAAATTCAGGGGTCTTGGTCGGGTCCGCCCGGCGCGGGTGGAAGCCGACAAACAAAGGCTGGCCGGTCTTGCTGAGATCGCCTTCAATGCCAAAGGTGAATGGAGAGCTGGGCGTGTTGGAGAAGGCTTTCTGCACGGCGGTGTCATAGTGCGCGCCCCAATGAGTAAAGTATCGCACGCCCCCTACGTTTTCCTGCAGAAAAGGCACGGTTTTCGCGACGCTCTCATTACTGACCGCGCAACCGAAGGAGACGTCCTCTACAGACTCCAGGCGCTGACCGCCGCGATTGGGAAATACGGCGTAATAAGCGGTGGCGGTATCCTGCCTGATCGTGTGCACATACAGGCCTTCGCCTTTGGTCATCGGAAAGAACGGCGTGAGGTACGGTCGTCCCGACCTTCGCTTATTCAACCCTGAAGCGAAGGCGGCATCGCCGAGCAGCTCGGCGTCTCCCACTAATACAGTCTGTGAAGCTTGATCCACCTGAAACGGCTGCGTTCCCCGATATATCTGATAGCGGACGCTGGGATCGTTGATTTCATTCCATTTGAGAAAAGTCTGGCCATCGCCATAAGCGCAGACGAGGTCTGCGGCGAGAGCCGGGGCGGATATCATGGCGGTGATAAAAAAAGCGCCGACAACTTTCCTCAAAGCCAGACGTTCGCCTGACTTCTCCTGATCCATGTTCATAAATCATTCCCTTCTTGTTGTGATATGACATCATCGGTAAGACGCGTCGGAGATATCCAACCGTCTACAAAGGGAACGTAAACCGCAGACTGCGAACTTCTAACCTGGACCGGGTCGTCGCATCCATTACTACGTTAACAACTCATTCGTCACTGCTCAGTGGGCGGTCACAATATTACGTACGCATCCCACAGGGAGAGATTTCCTTCCTCCCCGGTCTCCGGGCCGTCGCCGTTCGCGTCCCCATCTGACCGACATCATGTTTCATTAACCAGGCAGACAAATAGCCTCCTTCTGTTTGTCTGCAACGACAGGGCCTGCACATGCCGGTCCTGTCTCCCGCGGCAAAGCGCCGCGCAGGCGCATCCATGCGCCTCACTATTAACAAGAAGCTGACTGCTGGGACTGTTCCTTCGCGCCATCCTCAACGATTGGAAGATGTCCCCAGCCTCATCGCAATTGTAACGGGGTAAAATGATAATTCCACTCTTTTCAAAAGCTTAGCAAAGATCAGACCGATATACGGAGACTCCGTGTTTTTTACCCAAGCATTGACCGCAATCCCTCGCCTTTTCACTCGTCAGCGCGCCAACGCCTTGTCACCAGCCCTGTTTGGTCACCATCAGATAGAAAATACCCATAACGGCGATAAAGGCCGGCCAACCCAGCGCATACCAGATACGCATGTAGGCGCGGTGGGGATAATTAAATCCTGTCCCCTCCCGCACCGCCGCTTCCGCTCCGCGGGCGACCTTTATCTGCAGCCAGACCACGGGCAGCCAACACAACCCCACCAAGACAAACAGCGCCAGACTTATCCCTATCCAGGGCGTGCTATATGGAATATTCAACCAATGCAGCATCAGAAAACCGGTCAACGGCTGGATGATCACCGCCGGAGTGGTGAACAGCCAGTCCGCCAGCACCACGTTGCGAGCCACTACGGCGATAACCCGCACATCGCCGCTACAGTCCGCCCGCCACATGTAGAACGCCGTCCCCAGCCCCGTACCAAACAGCAAGGTGGAGGAAAGAATATGAATCAGTTTGACCAGGGGATACCACTCCATACGACAACGCCTCTTTCAACGCAGCTTTTCCACCACCAGAAATACACTCAGCAGGCACAGCAGCGGTAAATTCTTCAACAACCCGCCCAGAGGCTCCAGCCATACAGCCGGCGCCAGCAGGCCCAGCGCCAGCGTATATCCCAACGTGCACGCCAACATCAGCTGCCCCGCCAACGCCATATGACGGCGGCTCAGCAAAAACGCCCCCAGCGCGAGATCCACTGCGCT
Organism: Hahella sp. CR1; assembly: GCF_029813005.1. Lineage (NCBI taxonomy): Bacteria > Pseudomonadati > Pseudomonadota > Gammaproteobacteria > Oceanospirillales > Hahellaceae > Hahella > Hahella sp. CR1. The sequence continues at coordinate 558,357 of NZ_JAPELK010000001.1, read as the reverse complement.
GGTGAACCAGACCATAGGACGCCATAGGAATTCGGGTAAGCCCATCGCCTTCAATATAGGCGAGAATGTCTCGGGTTGAGCGACGAACCCCGCGACGCCGGACAGCAGCCACACCACAACCAGCGTCAACCATATGGGCTCCCGCAACAGGTACAGTCTGGCGTGCCAGCGGTCCTGCACAAAACTGGCGGACGTTTGCAAATATCCCTTTACTGAACACGGCGCATAGTCGAATTTTTCACAGGAACGTTCATAGGCTCCCGACTCGGCATAGTTACCCCGCTGCAGCATGCCCCATACCGTATCATTTAGCGGTCCGGCCCCTAGTCTGCGCCCAATCCATACCGCCAGCCCCACCAATGAAAGCGGAACCGAAACTATCCGCGAATCGGGAAACTTCAACCAGCGCCTCACCAAGGTAAGATACTCTTTCAGCGTAACGACTTCCGGCCCGACGGTATACGCCACGCCACTGGCTTGCTCCAGACTCTGCGCATCGCTGGCGCCGGTCGCCGCCTGTGCAACCACGTACGCCAGATCCTCCAGCAGGATCGGCTGAATCTTCTGGTCGCCATCGCCAGGAACGAACAGCGCACCAGGTAAAGCCGCCAACGCCCGCAACAGAGAGGTGCCGCCATATGAGCCTCTCTCTGACAACACTACGGATGGCCGCAACACCACCGCCGTGGGCAGCGCCCGCATCAGGTAATCATCAAACTTGTGCTTGGAGGTGATAAAAGCGCCATCCAGCTCCGTTCCCAGGGCCGAAATTTGCACAAATCGCTCTACGCCATTCTGTATGCAGGCTTCCGCCAACGCTTTCGGCGCATCAAAGTGCACCAGCTCGAAGTCGCCCTTGCGCGTCTCCCACAGGATGCCCGCACAGTTAATGACGGCGTCCACACCGCGCAGCATGGGGGACCAGTCTTCCATTCGGGTCAGGTTCTGCAAATCCGCCTGGATAAAACTGACTGCTTCAGATGCGGGAATGTTCGCACGCCGCCGCGCCACCGCCACCACCTGACATCCCTGTTCCAGGAGTTTCTCCAGAACGACACTGGCGATAAACCCGCCTGCGCCAGTTAAAAGAATTTTCATGACCGCTTTCCTCCGTCACTGAGCCGCGTCCACAATTCATGGCTGACTTTGGCTTGCAATACGTCGACTGCGTCCGCAGTAAAACTCTTACTTTTCCCGTATTTTCCTACATAATCACGCCATTTTGCGTCATATTCGCGCCAGAACCGCTGTGCAGCCTCATCGAAGCGCCAGCCTTCGCCAATAATCAATCGATACATGGCGATAGCTTCATCACGCCACCAGTTTTCGCTTAGCACGCACCACAGGGCGGATTCATCCTCACACTCCGGCATAACCGGGTTTTGCGCCCTGAGCCAGTCATCGATGACGGCGTCAATGAGCTGGGATTTGTCGGGAAAATGGTTGTATACCGTGGGTTTGGATACTTTGCAGGCATTGACCACCATATCGATCGATGTGCCCTTGAAGCCCTGCTCCAGAAAAATCCCTGTCGCCGTCTCAACAATAAAATCTCGCTTCGATGCTCTTGCCATGCTCAGAATTTCACTTTATTTTAACTAAACAGTTTAGTTTAATTTTAACTGTTTCCATTATGCCTTATGGGCCCGAATAATACAGGAGAAAATCGCCATGATCCGCAGCAACAACGGTATGTTCGGCAGCTTCGGCGGCCGTTACGCCCCGGAAATACTGACGCCCGCTCTGATGGAGCTGGAACGCCTATTTTTCAGTTTGCGCGACGATCCTGACTTTTGGCGAGAATATCAGACCCTGGCGCAGCAATTCAGCGGCAGGCCCACGCCTCTCACGCCCTGCGAACGCCTGTCTAAGGCGATTGGCGGCGCGCAAATCTGGTTAAAACGGGAAGACCTCAACCATTCCGGCGCCCACAAAGTGAATAACGTATTGGGCCAAGGCCTTCTGGTGCGGCGTATGGGCAAGCGCCGGGTAATCGCAGAAACCGGCGCAGGACAGCATGGGTTGGCCACGGCGATCATGGCCGCTCGCCTGGGTCTGGAGTGCCGCATTTATATGGGAGCGGACGACATTGAGCGTCAGTACGGCAATGTATTCTGGATGCGGCGCCTGGGCGCAGAAGTTATTCCGGTCGCCACCGGCGCTCGCACCTTGAAAGAAGCCATGGACGAAGCGCTGCGCGACTGGGCCGCCAGTTTCGAAGACACCCATTACGTGCTCGGCACCGCCTGCGGACCTGCGCCTTTCCCGGAGCTGGTGGCTTATTTCCAGAGTATTATCGGCAGAGAGCTACAGCAACAGGCTCTGTCCCAAATCGGTCGCAATCCTGACAGCGTCGTAGCCTGCGTCGGCGGCGGCAGTAACGCCCTTGGCGCGTTCGCGCCGTATATCGATCAAGGTGACGTCGAGTTGATAGGCGTAGAAGCTGGCGGACGCAGCCGCGAAGAAGGCCAGCACTCTATCCGGCTTCAGGAAGGAACCGGCGAAGACGGCATCGCCCAGGGCTTCAAAACACTTTTCTTACAGGACTCCGACGGACAACTTGGACACACGCACAGCGTAGCGGCGGGACTGGACTACGTCGGCGTATCGCCAATTCTGGCGGACCTCGCTCAACGCGGGCGATTAACGCCAGATTCCGCAACCGACGAGGAAGCCCTGACGGCGTTTGAGACATTACTGCGCCACGAAGGCATCATCCCTGCGCTGGAATCCTCCCACGCATTGGCGGGCGGGTTCCGCCGCGCCGCCCAGATGTCGCCCAGCGAACATGTGGTGATTAATTTGAGCGGACGCGGCGATAAAGACATTTTCAATGTGGCGCGCGCTTTCCCGCATCCGGATTGGTCCGCCTTCCTGCAACGCGAGCTGGCTCGCCAACCTGATTTCACAACGCAAGGGGAGAATGCCGCCGATGTTGCCTGAGAAAAAACCACAAGAACTGCTAGTCATGTCCCATGCGGTGGTGGGCTATCCCTCTCTTGAAGCCAACCTGCCTGCGATTGACGGATTGGTCGCCGCTGGCGTGAAAATGATCGAGCTGCAAATTCCATTCAGCGACCCGGTAGCGGACGGCCCAACACTGGCTCACGCCTGCCATGTCGCCCTCAAGAACGGCGGCGGCGTCAAACAAGCGCTGGCATTGGCGGAGCAAGTCTCACGACGTCACCCACAGGTGAGCTTTCTATTGATGAGCTACCTCAACCCTCTCTACCGTTACGGCCTTGACCGTTTATTCACCGATGCGGCCGAAGCTGGCGTAAAAGGGTTGATCATCCCCGACCTGCCCGTGGAGGCCCTGGAGCCGCACTTGCCACTGCTGGATAAGCTTGATTTGGCGCCGATCATGATGGTGACGCCCGTGACGCCTCCCGAGCGCCTGCAACGAATCAGCGCCGCCGCCCGGGGCATGGTGTATGTCGTAGCGCGCACTGGCGTCACTGGCTCACAAACCCGCTGGGACGCCGAGTTCGATGACTATATCGCGCGCCTCAAGCGCTACACGGACCTGCCTCTCGCCGTCGGTTTCGGCGTGCGCAGCGCAGAGGATTTGCGCCAGTTACGCGGACGCGTGGAGGTAGCTGCGGTGTGTTCCCGCTATATAGAATGGCAAGGAAAACTAGGCAGTGACGCCGCCGCGGAGCGCATGGCGGAGCTATGTGAGGCGGCGGGCGGAATGGAGGCGACGGCGTAAGCCGTCGCGCCGATCAAGGCTTACTCGCTTTCGCCAGAAAACGGTCCAGTTGATTGGCGAACTCCATGCGGTCGCCGTGATTGAACGCGGCAGGACCGCCTGTGTGCTCGCCGCTGCTGCGCATGGTTTCCATGAAATCTCGCATCATCAGGCGCTGGCGAATGTTTTCCTTGCTGTAAAACTCGCCCCTGGGATTCAACGCATGAGCGCCTTTGTCTATCACTTCCGCCGCCAGGGGAATGTCAGCGGTGATCACCAGCTCGCCCTGTTCGACATGCTGCACGATATGGTTATCCGCCACGTCAAATCCCGGCGCCACCTGCAAACTGCGGATATATTGCGACGGCGGCGTCTTAAGCGGCTGATTGGCCACCAGAATCAAGGGAACTTTCACCCTTTCCGCCGCCCGGAACAGAATCTCTTTGATGACGTTCGGGCATGCATCGGCGTCTACCCATATACGCATGATTATTTCTCTTCAGTAAAACGTTAAAACACAGAGTCTAAGCGATGCCGCTCAGAAACGGAAAAGAAAGCTGCGTGCGCATAAGGACGGGGCTCGTAACGATATAAGGTAGTCGCAATTGATTATTTATTGATCTAAAATGGCCTAAGGCTATGGATTATAGAGGTACTTCATGGCGATCTCGATTAACGGCCCGGCGCTACCTTCGCCGAACGACGCGCAAATTCAGCGGAGCTTCGCCCGCATCAGTTCCGGTTCGCGTATTAACAGCGCGGCTGACGACCCCGCCGGTCTGTCCATCGCCACCCGTATCAGCAGCCGTATCAGCGGTTTCTCCACCGCTATTCGCAACGCCGGCGACGGCATTTCCCTCTCCCAGACAGCTCAAGGCTCATTGGGTCAAGTGACCGACAATCTACAGCGTATCCGCCAGCTCGCCCTGCAAGCCAGCAACGGCGTATACAACGACAGTGACCGCGCCGCCTTGCAACAGGAAGCCGCACAGATTCTGGAAAGTACGCGTCAGTTGCTGAAGCAGTCCAACTTCAACGGCGTCAATCTGTTCGATTCCAGTGATGAGCACCGTTTCCAGGCTGGCGCAGAAGGTGGAGAACAGATCGTTCTGGAAGGCCGTAATCTGGTGCAGGAGTTGAGCAACTTCGGTTTGGAAAGCCTAGATATCTCCAGCCAACAGGGCGCCATCAGCGCCGTATCGGTCATTGACGACAGCCTGCAAGCGACGGTCGACCGGGCGGCGCAATTCGGCGCCTTATCGAACCGTTTCGAGGCTGGCATACGCGAACTGGAAACCGCGCATCTTAATGCGACCGAGGCGCGCAGCCGCATCGCGGATACCGATATCGCCGCCGAAAGCGCTAATCTGGCGACCCAAAAAATACTTACGCAAGCCCAGATAGCCATCCGCGCCCAGGCCAACGCGCAGGCGAGATTCGTTCTTAACCTGTTGTCCGGATAAGAATTCCCGCCTTTTCGAGGGAAGTACTATTACTGGTTTCGCCCTGGGTAATTTTCTACTAACATTTCGTTTTATCATTTGCGCACGAAAATAAAACGAACATGTCCGCTGACAAGCCTTTAAATGCGCGGCAAACCGCGATTCTCAAACTCATCGAAAAGAACGGCGTCGCCACTATAGACGAACTGGTGGAGGCCTTCGACGTCACTCCCCAAACGCTGCGACGGGATCTTAACCTGCTGGCGGATTACAATCTGATCCAACGCTTTCACGGCGGCGCCACCTCCATTACGTCTACGGAGAACTTGTCCTACCAGGACCGACAAATCCGCAATCTGGAGGAAAAGGAAGCCATCGCCCGGGAAATTGCGCTGCATGTTCCTGATCACAGCAGTATGTTCATCAATATCGGCACCACCACCGAAACCATCGCCAAAGCGCTGATGAACCACAAAGGTTTGCAGGTAGTGACCAACAATCTGCACGTCGCCAGTATGATGAGCCAAAAGGAAGACTTTCGCGTGATCGTCACCTCCGGCGAGGTTCGCGCGCGAGACGGCGGCATTGTAGGTGAAGCCACCATGGACTTCGTACAACAGTTTCGCCTGGACTTCGGCATCATCGGCATCAGCGCCATTGACGAAGACGGAGCCCTGCTGGACTACGATTATCGCGAAGTGCGCGTCGCCCAGGCGATCATCCAGCAAAGCAGACATGTGTTTCTGGCGGCGGACCACTCCAAGTTCGGTCGCAGAGCCATGGTGCGTCTAGGCAGCATCACCCAGGCCAACATGTTCTTCACCGATCAGCGTCCCAGTGAAGAAATAGAAACCATGATGAAGAATCACGACGTACGCCTGCATATCTGTACGCCTTAACAGCGTCACCCTGGAACGGGCCAGGGAACGCCCGCTCGCCATTACTGCTTTTACCACTCACAGACCTATCTTCGTTTTTTTTCTTTTCTCTCCGCATCACGTCTATTCCGCCGCCACAGAGCAATTAATCCACTTCCGACTATCGACCTGACGTTTTGTTTTCTCTTCCTCGAAGCAATTCGCAGTCTGTTTTTGAGGCCATCGCTAACTTGCTGAATTTAATAATTTATTTTCATTTCACTTCATAATGGCGCTCTAGAAAGTAGAAAATATTTAGAAACTGTCACAAAATAATTCGTAAATTTTCCTTTTATTTTCTTTTTTCTTTCGTTTAAACTTTAGTCAATTTTTAACCGCATGGAAAGGTTCCGAATAATGAGTGAGAAAATTTACGATCTTCTCGTAATCGGCGGAGGCATCAATGGCGTCGGCGTCGCCGTAGACGCCCAGGGCCGCGGATTGCAAACCGCCTTGGTGGAAATGCGCGATCTCGCATGGGCCACCTCTTCCGCAAGCAGCAAATTGATTCATGGCGGCCTGCGCTACCTGGAACATTACGAGTTCCGCTTGGTGAAAGAAGCGCTGAACGAGCGCGAAACGGTCTACCGCAAGGCGCCCCATATCGTAAAACCCATGCGGTTCCGCCTGCCTCATCGCCCTCACCTGCGTCCCGCCTGGATGATTCGCATCGGACTTTTCCTGTATGACATGCTGGGCAAACGAGACATTCTTCCAGGCAGCAAATTCATTCGTTTCAATCAGCCTGCCGCAGCGTTGAAACCAGAGATCACCAAAGGCTTCGAATACTCAGACTGTTGGGTGGATGACGCGCGTCTGGTGGTGCTGAACGCAATGCAATTTCGTTCACTGGGCGGAGATGTTTTCGTACAGACCAAATGCGTGGGCGTATCCCAGGAAAAAGGCCTGTGGCATGTACAATTGCGCAATGAAGTCACCGGCGAAGAACACACCATGAAAGCCAAAGGACTGGTAAACGCCGCCGGCCCCTGGGTTAAGACGCTGCTGACGAAAGAAATGCATCGCACTAGCCCGCGCGGCATTCGCCTGATCAAAGGCAGCCATATGGTGGTTCCAAAACTACATGACGAAGATGAAGCCTTTATTCTGCAAAACGAAGATGGGCGCATTGTGTTCGTGATTCCTTATCTGGATGAATTCTCCATCGTCGGCACCACGGATGTGGAGCACAAAGGCGCGCCGGAAACCGTCGCCATTTCCAATGAAGAAATAGATTACCTTTGCGACATAGTGAACGCTCACTTCAAGAAGCAGATTTCACCGGCTGACGTAGTGTGGACCTATGCTGGCGTACGCCCTCTGTGCGACGATGAATCCGACTCCGCCCAGGCGATCACCCGCGATTACACCGTCGAACTGGAGACTGAAGGCGAACTTCCGCTGCTCTCCATCTTTGGCGGCAAGCTGACCACGTATCGAAAACTGGCAGAGTCAGCTCTGAAAACTCTCAAGCCGTTCTACCCACAAATGGGCGCGCCATGGACTGCTGACAGCGTATTGCCAGGCGGCGACCTGCCCGGCACAGTCGCCAACTACAGCCAGGGGCTGCAGAATCGCTATCCGTTCCTGACCGCACGCACCGCAAAACGCTTCGCCACGACTTATGGCAGCCGCTGCGAGATGTTCTTGAAAGACGCGCAATCAGAAGCGGATATGGGTCAGAAGTTCGGAGAAGGCTTTTTCCAAAAAGAGGTGGACTATCTGCTAGAGTATGAGTTTGCGATGAACGCTGACGATATCCTGTGGCGCCGCACGAAGATGGGTCTGTTCCTGAATGAAGATCAACAGGCCGCCCTGGCGGAATACCTCGCGGGTAAGCGCCCCCGGGCCGCTGAGCCTTATCAGCCCATGCAAGCGAGCGCATGAGCGGGAGGACAAAACAGAGCGGATAAACGGAACTGACGGAAAGTAACGCAAGCGACCGAAAGGGTATTGAACAATAATAAGCAGACCGCGGCGGCCGGGTGTTAATTTCCAGACTGGCTTGCGTCGCCGTGGCCAAACATGAGAACGACGACTGTGAGCAAGTACATATTAGCAATCGATCAAGGCACGACCAGCAGCCGCGCCATTCTGTTTACCCGTGAAGGCCTGCCCGCATACAGCGTGCAACAAGAATTCGCCCAGCATTTTCCGAATGACGGATGGGTGGAGCACAATCCGCATGATTTGTGGGATACCGTCAAGCGCGTTTGCAGCGCCGTTATGAAAGAGGCCGGGATCTCCGGCCGCGACATCACCTGCATCGGCATCACCAACCAACGAGAAACCACCGTGGTGTGGGATCGTCACACCGGCGAACCCATTTATAACGCCATCGTCTGGCAGGACCGCCGCACCTCCGCTTTCTGCGCCGAGTTGTATGAAAACGGTCGCGAGTCCATGGTCCGCGAGAAAACCGGGCTATTGCTCGATCCTTATTTTTCCGGCACCAAGATCCGCTGGATTCTCGACAATGTGGAAGGCGCACGGGAAAAGGCGGAACGCGGCGACCTCCTGTTCGGCACCGTCGATACCTTTCTTATCTGGAAGATGACCGGCGGCTCTGTGCACGCCACTGACGCCACCAATGCTTCCCGCACGCTTCTTTTCAATATCCACAGTCAGCAATGGGATGATGAGCTGCTCGATATGCTCAATGTGCCCAGCACTATGCTGCCGGTGGTGAAAGACAGCTCCGACGATTTCGGTATGACGGAGCATCAGTTCCTGGGGTCGGAAGTCCCCATCACTGGCGTCGCCGGCGACCAACAGGCGGCCTTGTTTGGCCAGGCCTGCTTCGCGCCAGGCATGTGCAAGAGCACCTACGGCACCGGTTGTTTCATGATCATGAACACCGGCGATGCGCCACTGGAATCCAACAATAAACTGCTCACTACCGTTGGTTACCGGCTTAATGGAAAACCCACTTACGCAATTGAAGGCAGCATCTTTATGGCCGGCGCCACCATGCAATGGCTGCGCGATGGCATCAGTCTGTTGAAAAGCGCCGGTGAAAGTATAGGGCATGCGGAACAAGTCGGACCCGACCATTCCGTATATCTGGTTCCCGCTTTTACCGGCCTGGGCGCGCCCTATTGGGAACCCAACGCTCGCGGCGCCATCGTCGGTCTGACCCGGGACACCGGCATCGCCGAAATTGTCACGGCGGGCCTGCAGTCTGTGGCTTATCAGACTCGCGACCTGCTTGAAGCGATGAAGTCGGATGGCGTGGAAAATCTGGCGGCCTTACGCGTGGACGGCGGCATGGTGGTGAACGACTGGGCCATGCAATTCCTCGCGGATATTCTGGACGTGCGCGTGGATCGTCCCTTCGTCACCGAGACAACCGCTTTGGGCGCAGCGTTTCTGGCGGGTCTGAAAGCTGGCGTTTACTCGTCACTGGAAGAGGTGCAGGAACTTTGGCAATGCGAAAAGACATTCCCGCCAAGCATGGAAGAAGCCGTTGCCGACCGCCTTTACAAAGGCTGGCTCAACTCCGTGGAAGGCGTGCGCAATATGGCCAAGGCCGCCCACAAGAAATAATTTCTTCATCAGGGTCTGCTGACGTTTCCGCAAGCAGACCCTCGTCATCCGCTGGGCGCAAGCCTAGCGGATATATTTATACACAGTGTTGCGACTGACGCCCGCCGCTTTGGCGGTCTGGCTGACGTTGCCACCGTATTCTCTGTATAACCTCACGATTTTCGCCTCCAATTCTTCTTTCGGATTGCGTATCGCCGGTCCATCACCGAAACCATCGACATCTTCGTTCAGGCTATCTCCGTCCGGCTCCGCCAGACCAAGGCCATTGAGGTCGTCATAAAAATCATCAGGAATGTGCCAGTCTTCGATCGGGTAGCCATCCGCCATGGCCAGCGCCACGCTTAGAATGCTTATCAACTGGCGCACGTTGCCCGGCCAGGGGTGGTCCGCCAGCATCGCGAGCACGTCAGCGCTCAATGGATGATAGGTCTCCCCGGCGCTGCGAGTCAGTCTGCCATGCACATATTCGATCAGTCTGGCTTTATCCGCACGCTCCCGTAATGGCGGCAACTCCAGATTGAGGCCGGAAATACGGTAATACAGGTCTTCTCTAAACGCGCCCCGTTTGACTTCTTCTTTCAACACCCGGTTAGTGGCGGAGATCAATTTGATATCCACAGGGAAGGTTTCCGTGGAGCCCAATGGCGTCACGCAGCGCTCCTGCAGCACCCGCAACAGACGCGCTTGCACTTTGAGGGGCATTTCGCCGATCTCATCCAAAAATAATGTGCCCCGGTGCGCCTTGCGGATCAGTCCGATGGAGCCTTTGTTGCTGGCGCCGGTAAACGCGCCTTTTTCATATCCGAATAATTCAGACTCCACCAGTTCCGCTGGAATGGCCGCGCAGTTCACCGCCACCAGCGGAAACGCCTTACGGGAGCTGTGGTAATGCAGTGAACGTACGAAAATTTCTTTGCCGCTACCGGTCTCGCCATGGATCAGAATGGGAATATCTTTTTCCATGATGCGGTTGGCCTGTTTCGCCATCCGCGCCACCCGTTCATCGCCATGCTCCAGTTCATGAAAGGGAATGACATCGTCCGGCAGTTCTTCCTCCACTATTACCGGCGCTGGCTTTTCCTTCTTACGATAATCTGGAGCGATAATCGCCGCCTGAGGAGGGCGTTTAATCATCAAGTGCATGCGGTATTTGCCCAACGCGGAGACCTCCATCGGCATTCCCTCTGGATGATGCCGCAATTCCCTCAGCTTGCAATTGAAGATGTCTTCGATGTTCGCCAAAGCCAGATCATGGGCCAGCATCACTTCCGCGCGACGGTTGGCGGAAATAATGCGACCTTCTTCGTCGATCACGACCAAACCTGACCACGGGCTTTCCAACGCAGCGATATTCGTGTTGAAGGTGATCAACAGGTGTTCACGCTGGAAGGCGTTGTGAATCAACCGGTTCTCCACACTCAGGGTCATCAGCTTGACCATTCCCAGGGTATGATCCTGAGGCAGATAAGCGTCGGAAGAAATGTCCAACACGCCCACCATCTCTTTCTGCGTGTTGAATATCGGCGCCGCGGAGCCGACCATGAAACGATTGGCGCGCAAGAAATGTTCATCCCTGCCCACCTGCACCGCTGCGCCCGTGGCGATCGCAGTGCCAATGGCGTTAGTGCCCGCCCCCACCTCCGTCCAGCGGTTGCCCACTACCAGGCCATGGGCGCATTCCAACGGCGTAAAGCGCTGTTCGCCCCAGGTGTTCAGCACATGGCCGCGCCGATCCGCCAATACGATCAGGCAATTGGAGTTGGACAAAATATGGTCGTAATAAGGCAACACCTCTTTCTGCGTGGTGTTCACCAATAACTGATGCTCCTCCAACAGCGCTGACACGTCGCCTCTTCTCAACGCGCCGTATTGCGGGACGCTGTTATGAGTCAGCCCGTATTCTTTACAGCGACGCCAGGAATCCTCGATCAACTCCCTATGAGTTCGCGCCGTCCCCTCAGCGGCGAAGACTGATGCGTTTTTATTTTCATCTGAGTCCATAGGACCCTCGTCTTTCTGAATGGTGAGCTCGCATGAGTGTTCAATTCGGTGTTCAGGACAGTGTTCAACTGTTCACAAAACAGTCAACCTGTTCAATCATTGTTGTTAAGTGTGAACAGTTGTCAACACTTTTCGAAATGGAAAATTGTTGTCCAAGCGTTACCTTTCTTTCTCAGCGGCAGCGTTCGCCTCTGCAAATCATTGTTATACATATCTAATTTGTTCAAGTGGTGACAAACGACGGATTTGCAAAAAAGTTGGCCCGATGTTTGTATATATACCTACTCGAAAAAAACAAATTGTTCAAAAGAACATTTACGAACATATTCAAACAAGAACAAAGGTGGGATTAGCAAGATGTCCCTTGAGCTTAGAAATGTCAGTCGTATTGTTGACGGCGAGACCTGGATTAACGATGTGAACCTCACATTGAAACCCGGCTCCTTCAACGTACTCCTAGGCCGCACCCTCGCCGGTAAAACCACCCTCATGCGTTTGATGGCGGGGTTGGATAAACCCAGCAGCGGCAAAATCTTCATGAACGGCGTAGACGTTACCGGCGTGCCGGTAAAAGACCGCAATATCTCCATGGTCTACCAGCAGTTCATCAACTACCCCAACCTGACCGTCTACGAAAACATCGCGTCTCCTTTGCGCCTCGCCAATATGAGCGAAGCCAAGATCAAGGAGCGGGTGCGTGAGACGGCGTCGATGCTGCACATTGAACCCTACCTGGACCGGCTGCCTCTGGCGCTTTCCGGCGGACAGCAGCAGCGCACGGCGATGGCCCGCGCCCTGGTCAAGGACGCCAACATGGTTCTGTTTGACGAGCCGCTGGTGAACCTGGACTACAAGCTGCGCGAAGAGCTGCGCCAAGAATTACGGGAGCTGTTCAAAGAACGCAACACCATCGCTGTCTACGCCACCACTGAGCCCAACGAAGCCCTGGCTCTGGGAGGCACGACGACAGTTATTCATGAAGGGCGTGTTCTCCAACACGGTCCGACCGCGGAAGTTTACCACCGTCCGCAGGATATTCTCACTGCGGAAATGTTCAGCGAGCCGCCTATCAACGTAGTTGAAGGCCTGGTGACTGACGAAGAAGTCACCTTCGACGAAACTGTTCATTTCCCGCTGAATCAGGATTTGCGCACCCTGAAGCCAGGGCGCTACAAGTTCGGCGTCAGAGCCTCCCATATCGGGCTGGTGCCGCAGAACGACGATGACCTGGAGCTATCCGTCAATGTCGATCTGGCTGAAATCAGTGGTTCTGAAACCTTCCTGCACGTTCGCAACGATCATATGAGCCTGGTGATGCACCTGTCCGGCGTACACGCTTACGACGTTGATGAGAGCATCAATATCTATTTCCCCACTCATAAATTGTATGCGTTCGATATGAGCGGACATCTGGTGCAAGCGCCGGTAAGACGCGTTGGAGTTTAAGCCATGGCAGAAATCAGACTATCTCAGTTGGCGCATTCCTATGCGCCTGTCCCCCAAAGCGACGACGACTACGCCATCCGCAAGATGGACCACGTCTGGGAGCAAGGGGGCGCTTTTGCTCTGCTAGGCCCTTCCGGCTGCGGCAAGAGCACCCTGTTGAACATTATTTCCGGACTGCTGGCGCCTTCCGATGGCGACGTGCTGTTCGACGGTAAACGCGTTAATACGCTGCCGCCGGAAGCCCGTAACATCGCCCAGGTTTTCCAGTTCCCGGTGATTTACGACACCATGACCGTGTTCGATAACCTGGCGTTTCCCCTGCGTAACGTGAAAACGCCGGAACACAAGGTCAAAAGCAAAGTTCATGAGATCGCGTCCATTCTGGATCTGACGCCATTGCTGGATAAGAAAGCCAAGGGCCTGACCGCGGACGAGAAGCAGAAAGTCTCCATGGGGCGCGGCTTGGTGCGGGATGATGTATCCGCCATCCTGTTCGACGAGCCCCTGACGGTGATTGACCCGCACTTGAAGTGGAAACTGCGCCGCAAACTGAAGCAGATCCACGAACAGTTCAACATCACCATGGTGTACGTCACCCACGACCAGTTGGAAGCCTCCACTTTCGCCGACAAAATCGCGGTGATGTATGAAGGCCAGATCGTGCAGTTCGGCACGCCCCGCGACCTGTTTGAAGCGCCTAACCACACCTTTGTCGGCTTTTTTATCGGCAGCCCGGGCATGAATCTGGTCAGCGTGGAGCTGACGGAGAATGGCGTCACCTTCGGCGGCGTCGAATTGCCCCTGCGGCCGAAGCTGATGGAGCGTCTGAAACAGATCCGCAGCAACAACGTCAAAATCGGCATCCGCCCCGAATTCGTCCATGTCTGGGATGAAGCCAACGACGAAGCCATGCAGGTTAACGTCAGGTTTGTGGAAGATCTGGGCACCTACAAAATCATGACCTTTTACCTCGGCGGCGTGGAAATGAAAGCGCGCCTGCAGGAAGACCAGAAAGTGCCGCAAGGCGTCGCTTTCATCAGCTTCCCGGATCAATGGCTCAAGGTCTATGTGGATGAATTCCTGCTGGAGGGCGACCAATGAACAAGGTAGAAAACAATAAGGCCTGGTTTCTGGTATTACCGGTATTCCTGATTGTAGCTTTCTCCGCCATCATTCCGTTGATGACGGTGGTCAACTATTCCGTGCAGGATATTTTTGATCAGAACACCGCTTACTTCGTCGGCGTTGAGTGGTTCAAGCAAATGCTGAACGACGCGCGTCTACATGACGCCTTGGTGCGTCAGTTCCTGTTTTCCTTCGCCGTACTGCTGATTGAGATTCCCCTGGGCGTCGGCGTGGCGCTGCTGATGCCGACCAAAGGCAAGGCCGCTTCCCTGAGCCTGATTCTCATCGCCCTGCCTCTGCTGATTCCCTGGAACGTGGTCGGCACCATCTGGCAGATTTTCGGTCGCGCCGACATCGGCCTATTTGGCTGGGGCATCAACGCCATGGGCATTGACTATAACTACGCTGGCGACCCTGTTGACGCATGGCTGACCGTATTGTTGATGGACGTCTGGCACTGGACTCCGCTGGTGGCGCTGCTGTGCTACTCCGGTCTGCGCGCCATTCCTGAAGTGTACTACCAGGCTGCGCGCATCGACCGCGCCTCACGCTGGGCGGTGTTCCGCTTCATCCAGTTGCCGAAGCTCACCAACGTACTGATCATCGGCGTGCTGTTGCGGTTCATGGACTCTTTCATGATTTACACCGAGCCGTTCGTATTGACCGGCGGCGGTCCCGGCAACTCCACCACCTTCCTGAGTCAGTCGTTGACCAAGATGGCGGTTGGACAGTTTGACCTGGGTCCCGCGGCAGCGTTCTCCCTGATCTACTTCCTCATCATCCTGCTGGTTTGCTGGTTGTTCTACACCACCATCATGCACATCAGCCGCGACGACCGCTAATGAGGAGTAGGTAATGAGTCAACAAAACGTAAATCTGGCGGCCAACGTGGCCGCCGAAACAGGCGCCAGGGACTCCGCCAAAGCAACCAGAGGGGTAATGTCTATGTTCAGTCGCAGCAAATTCGGATTGGTGGCTTACATCGCCTTCGTGCTGCTACCGATCTACTGGCTACTCAATATGTCTCTGAAGACCAATGCGGAGATTCTGGGCGGTTTGAGCCTGTTTCCACAGGACATCACTTTTGACAACTACATCAAGATCTTCACTGATCCCAGCTGGTACATGGGGTACGTAAACTCCATTTACTATGTGTCTCTGAACATGATCATGAGCCTGTTGATCGCGCTGCCGGCGGCCTACGCCTTCAGCCGCTACAAGTTCATCGGCGACAAGCACATGTTCTTCTGGCTGCTTTCCAACCGGATGGCGCCGCCGGCGGTATTCCTGCTGCCTTTCTTCCAGTTGTATTCCTCTGTCGGCCTTTTCGACACCCATCTCGCCGTCGCGTTGGCGCACTGTTTGTTCAACGTGCCGCTGGCTGTGTGGATTCTGGAAGGCTTCATGAGCGGAGTGCCTCGCGAAATCGACGAAACCGCCTATATTGATGGGTACAGTTTTCCGAAATTCTTCATCAAAATCTTCATCCCCATGATCCGTTCCGGCATTGGCGTCACAGCATTCTTCTGCTTCATGTTCTCATGGGTGGAGCTGCTTCTGGCGCGGACGCTGACCTCTGTGGACGCCAAACCCATCGCAGCCGTCATGACGCGGACCGTCTCCGCATCCGGTATCGACTGGGGCGTGCTCGCAGCCGCAGGCGTTCTCACTATTGTTCCTGGCGTATTGGTGATCTGGTTCGTCCGTAACCATGTCGCCAAAGGCTTTGCTTTGGGTCGTGTGTAAGGGGGTTTTGTATGAACTGGATGGCGTGGACTGTACCAACGGCTAGCTTCTTCACCACCATCGTGCTCATTCTGATTGCGATGACGGTTTGGGAGCTGAAGTCACCAAGTATTGAACGTAGAGGTTTTCTGCCGCTTTTGACCACCCGTGGCGACCGTCTCTTTATCGGGTTGCTCGGCAGCGCCTATATCCACCTGGCATTTGTAGGCTTCACCAGCATGGCGGTGTGGATAGCGACGATCATTTCCCTTCTTTGGATGGGAATTGTAATGAGGTGGGGGTAAACCGCCCCCTGCGTCATAGGGATTCAAATGGACTTTGCATGGAAGCCAACCAACTAACAATTAGAGAGGTAGACATGAAAAAAAATAATAAGGTTAAACTGCCCACCGGACCAATGAAGCTACGGCTGGCCAGCTTAGCTGCGGCAGTGGCGATGGTCTCAAGTAGTGCGAGCTGGGCGGACCAGTATAGTGACGCAGCGAAGAAATGGGTGGATAGCGAGTTCACCGCTTCAACGCTGTCGAAAGAAGAACAGATGAAAGAAATGGCGTGGTTCACCGAGGCGGCGAAGCGTTTCCGCGGTATGGAAATCAACGTTGCTTCCGAAACCATCACCACTCACGAGTACGAATCCAAAGTACTTGCGAAAGCATTTTATGAAATCACCGGCATCAAGATTAACCACGACCTGATTCAGGAAGGCGACGTGGTCGAAAAACTGCAGACTCAGATGCAGTCCGGCCGCAACATCTATGATGGTTACATCAACGATTCCGACTTGATCGGCACTCACTTCCGCTACGGAAAAGTTGTCCCTATCTCCGACATGATGGAAGGCGACGGCAAAGACCTGACTCTGCCGACCCTGGATCTGCAGGACTTCATCGGCCTGTCCTTCACCACTGGGCCAGACGGTAAAATCTATCAGCTACCAGACCAGCAGTTCGCCAACTTGTACTGGTTCCGCTATGACTGGTTCCAGCGCGACGACCTGAAGAAAAAGTTCAAGGAAATCTACGGCTATGAGCTGGGGGTTCCCAAGAACTGGTCGGCCTATGAGGACATCGCTGAGTTCTTTACCGACAAGGTCAAAAACATCGACGGTCAGCGCGTTTACGGCCACATGGATTACGGCAAGAAAGACCCCTCCCTGGGCTGGCGTTTCACTGACGCCTGGTTCTCCATGGCGGGCGCGGGCGACAAAGGACTGCCTAACGGACTTCCCGTTGACGAATGGGGCATTCGAGTCGACGGTTGCCGTCCAGTGGGCTCCAGCGTAGAACGCGGCGGCGCCACCAATGGCCCGGCGGCGGTTTACGCCACCACTAAATACGTAGACTGGCTGCGTAAATACGCGCCGCCTGAAGCACAGGGCATGACCTTCTCTGAAGCCGGTCCGGTTCCTGCGCAAGGCAACGTCGCTCAGCAGATCTTCTGGTACACCGCATTTACCGCGGACATGACCAAGCCTGGTCTGCCAGTAGTTAACGCAGACGGCACGCCGAAGTGGCGGATGGCGCCATCTCCCAGAGGACCTTACTGGGAAGACGGCATGAAGCTGGGCTATCAGGACACCGGTTCCTGGACTTTCTTGAAGTCCACTCCGGATGATCGTCGTCTGGCGGCATGGTTGTACGCGCAGTTCACCGTAGCCAAAACCGTTTCTCTGAAGAAAACCCTGGTGGGTCTGACTCCTATCCGCGAGTCCGACATCCTGTCTGAAGACATGACCACTGTAGCGCCGAAACTGGGCGGTCTGATCGAGTTCTATCGCAGCCCGGCTCGTACTCAGTGGACGCCTACCGGCACCAACGTGCCTGACTATCCGAAACTGGCCCAGTTGTGGTGGCAGTTCATCGCGGAGGCCGCCAACGGCGAGAAGACTCCGCAGCAAGCCTTGGACGGTTTGGCGGAAGCACAAGACCGGGTACTGCAGCGCCTCGAGCGCGCCAATGTACAGGGCGAGTGCGGTCCCAAGCTGAACGAGAAGAAGGACCCGAGCTATTGGCTGAATCAGCCTGGTTCTCCGAAAGCCAAACTGGCTAACGAGAAACCTAAAGGCGAGACCGTCAGCTATGACGCTCTGATCAAGTCCTGGGAGGACGCACGCAAGTAATTGAAACCTGCCCTCAGCGTTTCAATATCCTGGGAGTTTGCCGCTTCTCACTTTGAGAAGCGGCTTTTTTTCGTTCTAAGGGAGGAAATTTCTGAGATATCGATGGCTGTGGCCTGTTTGCGCCATAGCGTCATATAGCGCTCCACCAGACTCTCCGGCGCTTTCTTATCCACCAGCTCACGCAGTCTCTTGTTAAGGAAATCAATCAGTTCCGGATTGTGACAAGGAGATTTTTTCGACACGGTGTAGTAAAGCCCTTCCGAGCTGATAGGGGTCGGCAAATGCTCGATCTCACCTTTGAACCCCCTGACCTCGCCGATAGCGTAGCCCTGATACAACTCATAGATCACATAGTCAGTGCGCCCCAGCAACAGGCGCTCAAATGCAAACTCAATTGAACGGACTTCTTCAATGTTCAATTGGCGCTCAGCGAATTCATCAAACTCCTGGCCAAAGCTGTTGTTGATCAGAGTATCGCCATGGCGATCTTTGAGGTCCAGCCAGCTGTTCATTGGAAAGGCTTTGCCTTTTTTTACAAAAATGACGTTGGGCATAATCATCATGGGCGGCTTGATATAGTCCATATAAGTCTGCCGCTCTTCGGTGATAAAGGCGCCGGTAAGCATATCCACCCGTCCCAGTTGCGCCTCCACCTGGGCCCGGGACCAGGGGCCGACATAACGTGATTCGACTGTGATGTTTTCCGGCTCCAGCGCGATCTCCAGCAACCTTACGGCTACTCCGATGAGCTGATCCGGGTTATCGCGATCCCGCCATAAAAATGGCGGATATTCGGGATTGCCGGTCACATTCAGCGTATCGCACACTCCCACGGAAGCGGCGGAGGCTGAGGTGGCGGACAACAACAGCGCTAACGCCAGACCGGCAAGGCGACGAGGCGTACGGCTATAGCGGTGAAAACGAGGTGGTGCGCCCATAATTCCCCAAATAAAGCCTTGATGATTTAATTAAATAGTAGTCGATAAATCCCATTCCCGCGTCGGACCTGGTTGGCCCCCCCAAAAGGACATTTCCACGCTATCGTCGCCTCAGCTACTTATTGATAATCATTTTCATTTGTGTATGATTATTGTTTTTCGTCTTTGATCCCCAAATTAGTCTTGCAGCCCGGCGATCCACTCCATCGCAACAGCGTTTCAGCGCCGGACGCAAAGGGAGGCGTAGTGGAACTTCTTTCTGAATACCTTGATCTCACCATTTTCGGCATCCTGGGCCTGATGAGCTTCACCGTCGTCTGGCTATCCATTGAGCGCTGGCTGTTCATGCGCGCCCTGTCGCTGCCGGATTACCAGAATTTCGATCGACTCACCGTCGACCTGACCAAGCACCTCACCACTATTTCCAGCATCGGGGCCAACGCCCCTTATGTTGGCCTGTTGGGCACCGTCGCCGGCATTCTGCTGACCTTTTATCAGATCGGCCAAGGCGGCAATGTGGAAGTGGGCGCCATCATGAGCGGTTTGGCGCTGGCGCTGAAAGCCACCGCCCTGGGCCTGCTGGTGGCGATCCCCACCCTGATGATTTACAACGCGCTGACCCGCAAAGTGGAAGTCACACAGGCGCTATGGCGCGCCGACAGAGATACCCGCCAGGGGAGCTAAGCCCACGATGAAAAAGTTTGATCAGATCAACGTCATTCCGTTTATCGACATCATGCTGGTGCTCCTGGCCATTGTGCTGACTACCGCCACCTTCGTGGTGCAGGGCAAAATCCCCATTGAGTTGCCCAGTGCGGAGAACGTTTCCAACAAATCCGCGCCGGAACACGCGGTGAATATCGTTATCGACAAGGAAAATCTTTACTACTACCAGGATGAAGCCGCGTCTCTGGAACAATTGGAAAATCGCCTGAAAGCACTGGGGAAATCCAGCCCGATCACTCTCAAGGTCGACAGTCAGGCGGATTTCAAAAGCTTTGTAGCGGTCGCCGACCTGCTGCAGAAATATTCACTGACCAATTTCTCCGTACTCGCCAGTCGTAACCAATGAAACGCCATATCATCGGAATCACCGTCGCTCTATGTCTGCACGTATCGCTCGCAGCCTGGCTGATTTCCGGCGTCTCCTCGCCAGCGCCGACTCCCATCGCCGCCGCGCCAGTGTCCCTGGTGCTGTCGCAAATGCGCATCGTCGAGCAACAGGTAGAGGCGAAGCAACCGGAAGCGGAGCCAGCGCCAGAAGTGGAAGAGGTGGTGGAAACCGAACAGCCGGACATTGAAGAGCCCGAGCCTGAAATCGTAGAGGAAACGCCTACACCGGTGGAGACGCCTCCCGAGCCCAAACCGGAGGTGGCCAAGGTGGAAAAGCCGGCAGAACCCAAGCAACCGGTTAAGAAAAAGCCTGAGCCGAAAAAAGTCGTCGAGAAGGTGAAGACGCCGCAGCCCACCAAAAAAGAGGAAGTCGCCAAAGTCGACCCTGAACCCAACAAGGAAGTGGCGGAAAACCCCGTTCCTTCACCAGACCCGCATACGGATATCTCCACGGCTCCAGCCATTGCGGAGCAGCTGCAGCTAAGCTCAGCGCAGATCGTCAGTATTGAACAGGCCTATATCAATGCGTTGCAACTGGCCTTGGAGAAGAACAAGAGATACCCACTGAGCGCCAAGCGCCGCCGCCAGGAAGGCACCAGCACGGTGGAGTTCACTATTACGAAAAGCGGCGATATTGCGGAAGTGCGTTTGCGGGACAGCTCCGGTATTTCCCGTCTGGACGAAGCCGCCGTCAAAGCGCTGGTCACCTTGGCCCAGTTCGAGCCTATTCCAGATGAGCTTGAGCGCACCCATTGGAAAATGGCGGTGCCGATTCGGTTTCAGTTGAATTGATTTGGCGTGATAAAAAATAAGGTGGAGCCGGCTACCGCCGTCCACCTTACTTCCACTCTGTCCGAGTTAAATACGACCCGACTCAGCGCGCTCAGTCCTCGTCGTACTCCTCAACGCCATCCGACTTGTGAAAGCCCACTGGCGCATAGTGAGATACGTTGCGAATCTCCGCGACGAAGTCATAAGCGTCGCCAGGGAAATAAGAACGCGTGAACTCGATGGGAACGCCATCTTCCAACAAGCCTAAACGCTCGATATAGAGAACGGCGCTGTCCACAGGAATATCCAGCAACTTGGCGCGGGTTTCATCAATGGAAATAGCGCGCAGACGCTGCAACGCTTTAACCGGACGCAGCCCTTTTTCCGCCAGCGCTTCATACAGCGACCCGGTGACTTCAAACGGATTGTCCAGAAACTGTCGCGGTATCGTCGCCACTTCCAGCCCCATGGGTTTATCATCCGCCAAACGCAGACGATGGAAACGCACTACTTCACTATCCACCGCCAGTTTCAGCGCCACGCGTTCATCTTCGTGGGGCACGCCAACGGAGCGATCCAGCCAGCGTGAGCCCGGCTTTTTGCCGCGCTCCTGCATGATCTCAGAGAAGCTCTTGAGATAGTTCAGCGGCTGTTCCACGCGCTCGGTCACAAATGTTCCCGCACCCTGGCGCTGGGTCAGCAGGCCTTCTTCCACCAGATCGTCGATGGCGCGCCTCACCGTGACGCGGGAAACTTTCATGGCGGCGGCGATTTCACGCTCCGCGGGCACCACATCGCCGGCGCGTAGTACGCCAGCGTCCACCGCCTCGCGGATCTTGGTCTGCAATTGCAGATACAACGGCGCGGAGTGCCGCGAGATTTGCTCCGGAATTCCGAAGATTTTGGTAATCAGACTGTCTGGTTTGCTCATAGCGTCTTGACGTAGGTTCTTAGCAGTAGATTTGCTTTTTGAGCTGCGAGAAGACGCTAGCATAGCAGAAACTTGAATAAAGTCAGGTATTTCCACCGGCTGCCTGCCTAATCATGGCAGCCGCCGGCGCATCGGCTTCCGCTGCCGTTAATCGTTTGAAAGCCAGTCCCTGCGCATTGAATACATGAACGTTCTGCGGTTGATAGTCAGCGTATATCTCTTCGCCCACTTTCACTTCCGTTTCGCCGTCTCCACGCACGACAACTTCAGATCCATCCGTCAATGTCATGTATATATAACTGACTTCACCCAAATGCTCGACCAGGTTAATTTTTCCTTTTAACCGGCCTTCGCCGTGAAGGCTTTCCTGCAAATGTTCAGGTCGCACGCCGACCGTCACTTCTTCGCCAACAGCAATGGCGCCGCTTTCCACGCGGGCTTCCACTTCAACGCCGTCAGCCAGTTTCACATAAATGGAGCCCTCTGTTTTTACAGAGACTTTCCCTTTCATGAAGTTCATTTTCGGCGAGCCGATGAAGCCGGCGACAAACTGCGTGCGAGGATGACGATACAGCTCCAGAGGCGAACCGCATTGCTCCACCCTGCCCTTGTTCATTACCACAATCTTATCGCCCAGTGTCATAGCCTCAACCTGATCATGGGTGACGTAAATGATGGTTGCGTCCAGGTCTTTGTGCAGCTTGCCGATCTCCACCCGGGTTTGCACCCGCAAGGCGGCGTCCAGGTTGGACAACGGCTCGTCGAACAGAAACACATTAGGATCGCGCACGATCGCGCGCCCTATCGCCACCCGCTGACGTTGACCGCCGGACAGTTCCCGGGGCAAACGCTCCAGCAGATGATCGATTTGCAGAATCTTGGCGGCGTGCTCCACTTTTTCCCGCACAAAGTTCTTGTCCTTGCCTGAGATCTTCAGGCCAAAAGCCATGTTCTTGAACACTGACATGTGCGGGTATAGAGCATAGGACTGGAACACCATGGCGATGCCGCGCTTGGCGGGCGGCTGATGATTCACCACTTTGTTGTCGATCAACAGTTCGCCGCCGCTAATGTCCTCTAAACCGGCGATCAGGCGCAGCAATGTGGATTTACCGCACCCGGACGCGCCCACCAACACCACGAACTCGCCGTGCTTGATGTCCAGATCTATGCCGTGCAGGACATTGACCTGGCCGTAACTCTTCTTAATCTGTTTAAGTTGTACGTCAGCCATTACTCACCTCTTGTCCGACATAGCCCCGCCGGTGCGCCGGAACGCAGGCCACGAATATAGTTTACGCCGCTCATTTCACCGCTCCCGCCGTCAGGCCGCGAATCAATTGGCGTGAAAAAACCAGATACAGCACCAGCACCGGCGCAATCGCCAGCGTCAGAGAGGACAACACCGCATTCCAGTCCGTCACGAACTGCCCGATAAACTGCTGCACACCCAATGTAATGGTCTGCGTGCTTTCGCCGGGAGCCAGAATCAGCGGGAACCACAAATCGTTCCAGATAGGAATCATGGTGAACACCGCCACTGTCGCCATCGCCGGACGAATCAAAGGCAGCACGATCTGGAAGAAGATTTTGTACTCGCTGACATTATCGCAGCGGGCCGCCTCTTTCAGTTCTTTCGGAATGGTGCGTATGAATTCCGACAGGATATACACCGCCAGCGGCAGCCCTTGCGCGATATACACCAAGACAAGGGAGGTGCGGGTGTTCACCAGATCCAGGTCCACCATCAGCTGCAGGATGCTCACCGTGCCCAGACGGATGGGAATCATGATGCCCATGGCGAATAGCGCCGCGATAAACAGCGCGCCGCGAAAACGGTACTCCGTCAACGCCCAGGCCGCCATGGCGCCGAACAACAACACGAAGAACAGCGACAACACTGTCACGATCAGGCTGTTGAAGAAAAACACATCGAACGAGGAGCGCGCCAGCACTTCCTCAAAACCGACCAGCGTGAAGCTGCTCGCGTCCGGCAACCCGAGCGGGTCGTTAAAGATCGCCTTACGGGTTTTGAATGAGTTGATCAGAATCACCAGAATCGGGAACAAAGCGATGACGGTGTAGGTCAGCAACACTGCGTGCACCATCAACTTTTTACCGAGATCCGGCTTTAACGTCAGTTTATTCATACCGCTCCAAGGCATAGTCAGCGTCATCTTGTTTAGCATAGTTCGCCTCCCCGTTACAGTTGGAAGCGCTGGATGCGCCGTTGTACGAAGAACAGGTAAATCGCCACGCCGATAAGGATGATCAGGAACATCAGCGTCGCCACCGCCGCGCCCATGGTGGGGCTACCCTGCTGCAGCTGGAAGCCGAAGAAGGTGCGGTAGAACAAGGTGCCCATGATGTCCGTGGAGAAATTGGGGCCCGCCAGCGCGCCTTTCACTGCGTAGATCAGTTCAAAGGCGTTGAAGTTGGCGACGAAGGTCAGTATCGACACCATGCTGATGGTGGGCAGCAACAAGGGCAGTTTGATATTCCAGAAGATCTGCCAGCTATTGGCTCCATCCACCACGCCAGCGTCATTAAGATCCTCAGGAATATTCAGTAGTGCGGCGTATATCAGCATCATGGGAATACCGACGAACTGCCACACGGAAATTAACGACAGCGTCACTAACGCCGTGCCTTCTTTCCCAAGCCAGGCGTCGAAATAATCGCCCAGCCCGATGTTGTACATGAAGTCTTCGGAAATCCCCCAAAGCGGGCTCAGCAATAACTGCCACACGAAGCCGACAATCACCACCGACAACATGGTCGGCATGAACAGCAGCGTACGATAGGTTCCGCTCAGGCGCAGCCGCGGCGAGCTCAATAGCAGAGCCAGCAACAGACCAATAGGGTTCTGCAGCAGCATGTGGATAACGAAGAACATTAAATTGTTTTTCAGGGCGTTCCAGAAAGGCTCCGACCAGACCTCGCTAAACAGGAGGTTGGCGTAATTCTGCATACCGACAAAAAAGGTGGCGCCGCTTTCGTCTTCACTAAAAAAGCCCAGTCTTAGCGTATCCAGCAACGGGTATACGCTGACAGTCAGATAAATCAGCAGTCCGGGTCCCAGAAAGACCAGGATGTGCCATGGAAAAGGTTTGCGTATATCAGAGTGAGTCATAATAGCTACACCAAGCCGGTGAGAGACGGAAAGCCCGCCCCGGTTTGCCTTTGCACAGGCGATAATGCGTCTGCGGCTGTGTTTATTATGCGCCCGGCGCTCCTTATCACGGAGCGCCGGGGCGGGATCTTCACTAACGGAAGATTACATGTGCGGCTGATACCAGGTTTTCAGGCCTTTTTCGACTTCTTCCGCCGCCGCTTTGGGCGCCATGGAGCCGTTCAGCACTTGCACGGTCACGTTCCAAAGCTGGTTTTCCATATTGGGCGTGCCGCGAGACAGAATCTGGTAAGAGTTGCGAATGGTCTGTTCGCACTGACCGCGCCAGCTCAGGAATTCGCTCGCCACAGGATCTTTGATGGAAATCTTGTGGTTGCCCAGCGGGAAGAAACCTGGCAGCTGGTTAGCATAAAGCTCCGCGAACTCCGGACCCGCCATCCAGGATAGGAAAATACGGGCTTCCTTCTTGTTGGCGGATCCTGCGTTCAGGCCCATGCCGATATCAGTGTGATCGCTGATGTAGCAGGTTTTCTGGCCATCTGGAGTTGGCGGAGGAAAGGCGCCGAATTCAAAGTCGGCCTGCTCGTTGAAGGTGGTGATATCCCAGGAGCCGGCGGGATAGATAGCGCCGCGTCCCAGGGTGAACAGGTTCTGCGAATCCGCATATTTCTGCGCCTGATAGCCCCGGCCCAGGAAAGGTTTCCATTTCGCCAGATGCTCCCAGACTTTCACGTACTCAGGGTCGGTCAGCTTCTCTTTGCCGTCGATCAGGGCCTTGCGTCCTTCTTCCCCTTTCCAGTAGTTGGGACCGACATTCTGGAAGCCCATGGTGGCGGCTTCCCACTGGTCCGCAGTGCCCATTACCAGCGGTGTATAGCGGGATTCATCCTTGATCTTCTCCAACACCTTGAAGAAATCGGACTCCGTCTTGGGTACGGACAAACCAAGTTCTTTGAAAATTTCCTTATTGTAGATATAACCGTGAATGACCGAGGCCATTGGCAGGCAGAATACATCTTTACCGTCGTCAGTGGACCATGCGGTTTTGGCGACTTCAGGGAAGTTATTCATGCCTTCAAGATCGTTCAACTTCTCCAGATTGCCCTTCTGATAAAGAGCCAGGGACACGTCAAACGGACGGCAGGTGATCAGATCGCCAGCCGTGCCCGCCTGAAGCTTAGCCTGTAGAGCCGAGTTGTAATCTGCGGGAGGTGTAGGGGTAAAAGTGACTTTGATATCGGGGTGACTTTTGTTGAAGGCGGGAATGATAACGTCGTTCCAGACTTTGGCGTCGTCGTTGCGCCAGCTTTCGATGACCAGCTTGTCGCCGGCTTCTGCAGTTAATGTCGTCAGGGCGAAGACGCCCAACCCGATCTTCGCCGCATGGCGAAACGCACCCTTTATTGTTAAAAAGCTCATCGCTTGTTTCTCCCATAGAGGTTGTTAGTGATTCAACAGCTCGTACTCAATACCGGAGAATAATTGGTATTTTTATTTGACAATACCAATATAAACCCATTGCAAAGTGGTAATCAAGCCTTCCTAGCGCTGAAATTTAATACCTTTGTCCAAAAATGGCGCCTTTATCTAAATTTGGGGCTGTTATTCGTCCGCATGTGCGCTTATTATATTAATGGTATTAAAAAGGTATTGTCTTCGATCGAACGTCCCGGATGCTTGCTTCAGAGGGCGTTGAATCAGCAGGAGATCTTATGCGCGTCATCATCGCAGATTCCCCGGAAGCAGTGGCCCGGATGGGCGCCGAACAGTGCATTCGTTTATTACAGGACAAACCGGCTGCGGTCTTGGGTCTCGCCACAGGCAGCACGCCCATTGCATTGTATGCACACTTGATTCAGCGGCGCCAGCAGGGAGAGGTGAGCTTCCGTCAGGTACGCACCTTTAATCTGGACGAGTACATTGGTATTGCCCCGCAACATCCGCAGAGCTACCGTAGCTTCATGCAGAAGCAGTTATTCGACCACATTGATATTCTTCCCGAGAATACTCATATCCCTAGTGGCATGGGCGATCCCATGGCGGAGTCCCGCGCCTATGAAGATAAAATCCATAGCGCCGGCGGCATTGATCTGCAGATACTGGGGCTTGGCCGTAATGGTCATATCGGTTTTAATGAGCCCACTTCCAGCCTGAGCTCTCGCACCCGCGCGAAAACCCTGACCCAGGAAACCATTCGCGATAACAGCCGCTTTTTTTCCGCTGACGAAGAGCAGCCGCATCTGGCCATCACCATGGGCATTGGTACGATCCTCGATGCGCGCAAAGTCATGCTGCTGGCGGCGGGCGCCGCCAAAGCGGATGCGGTCAAAGCCATGGTGGAAGGGCCAATCAGCGCCATGCACCCGGCTTCCGCCTTGCAGATGCATCCGTCCACACTGGTGATCGTGGACACGGAAGCCGCCTCCAAACTGGAGTTGATCGACTATTATCGTTGGGTGCAGAGCGAAACTTTACGCGTACAGGGGGCCTATTTGTGACGCAGCAACCTATGTATCTCGGCGTCGACGGCGGCGGCACCTCCTGTCGCGCCCGTCTCTGCGCCGCCGATGGCCGCCTCCTCGGCGAAGGCTTTGCAGGGGGCGCCAATCCGCGCCTGGGCCTTGACTTCGCCTACGCCAATATTATGCTGGCCACCCGTCAGGCGCTGACGGCGGCGAATCTGGATGACGAGGCGCTGCCTTATATTCACGCGGGCTTTGGTCTGGCTGGGGTCGCGCAGAAGAAAGAACGGGAACTGGTATTGAACCATCCTCACCCGTTCGCGGATCTGGCCCTGCTTACCGACGCTCATACCGCCTGTCTGGGAGCCTTCAATGGCGCCAACGGCGGCATATTAATCATGGGCACCGGATCCTGCGCCGTAGCCACCATAGATCATGAATTTCATATACTGGGCGGCTGGGGTTTCCCGGTATCGGATTGCGGCAGCGGCGCCTGGCTCGGCCTGAACACGCTGCGTCACTCCCTGCTGGCGTTCGAAAGACTGCAGCCGGCCTCGGCTTTGACCGACGCCGTCATGCAGCGCTTCGACAACAACCAGGAAAACGTCGTGGCCTGGATGGATCAGGCCAAACCCAGAGATTACGCCGCTTTCGTTCCACTGGTGTTCGAGCACGCCCGCCTGGATGACCCCGTCGCTACGCAGTTATTGGCGAAAACCGCCGATGAAGCGGCGTTGATGATTCGCGGCCTGATTAATCTGGGCGCGCCCGCCGTCTGCATCATGGGGGGCCTGAGCGAAGCCATTGTCCCCTGGTTGCCGCGGGATATTACGCCTTACCTGACCTCTCCTTTGGGGGACGCGCTGGACGGCGCCATCTTACTGATCAAACAGAAGTCCGAGATAAGCGAATGCTAACAGCCTTAACTGATGGCCGGATTTTTACCGGCGAGACCCTACTCTCGCAACAAGCGTTAATCATCGAAGGCGGACGCATTCACAGCATCACGCCCGAGCATCAAATTCCCGCAGATGCGGTCCGTCTCTCTCTGAATGGAATGTTGTTGGCCCCAGGATATATCGATGTTCAGGTCAACGGCGGCGGCGGCGCTCTGTTCAACGACAACCCCAGTCCAGCGGTGCTGCGGGAAATGGGCGCCGCCCATCGGCGCTATGGCACCACCGCCTTCATGCCGACGCTGATCACTGACACCCGCGACAAAATGGAAGCTGCGGTGCGCGCGGTGGAAGCCGCATTACGCGAAGGCGCGCCGGGGGTGCTCGGCATTCATTTGGAAGGACCTTATCTGAACGTCGCCCGCAAAGGCGTTCATCGGGAATCGGTTATTCGCGAACCAGAAGCGGACGCCCTGCAGTTGCTCAGCAGCCTCGGCGACATTGGCGTCACCATCGTCACCCTGGCGCCGGAAAAAGTGCCGGAAGGCTTTGTACGCAAACTGCGGGAGCGCGGCGTTCACGTCTGTCTGGGACATACCGCCGCCAGTTATGAGCAGGTTCATCAGGCG
This sequence comes from Hahella sp. CR1, assembly GCF_029813005.1. NCBI lineage: Bacteria > Pseudomonadati > Pseudomonadota > Gammaproteobacteria > Oceanospirillales > Hahellaceae > Hahella > Hahella sp. CR1. Next base: position 529,451 of record NZ_JAPELK010000001.1, on the reverse strand, counting down.
CTGGCGGAAGGGGCGACAGGTTTTACTCACCTGTTCAACGCCATGACGCCGCTGCGCAATCGCGACCCTGGCGTCGTCGGCGCTGCGCTGGATGACGCTGACAGCTGGTGTGGCCTGATCGCGGACAATCATCATGTGCATCCGGCCACCATACGTATCGCCCTGCGCGCCAAGGCCCAGGGAAAAATCATGCTGGTCACCGACGCCATGCATTCTGTCGGCATGCCGGGTGAAGAGTTCGAGTTGCTGGGCGAGAAACTGGTGCGCTGTAACGGTCGACTGGCGACGGAACAAGGCGTGCTGGCGGGATCAGACCTGGATATGGCCACCGCCGTGCGCAATACCGTCAGCGCTATTGGCCTCGACGTAGAAGAAGCGCTGCGTATGGCGTCGCTGTATCCCGCGCAATTCCTGGGTATCGATGACGAGTACGGCCGTATTGCGCCGGGATATCGCGCTGATTTGGTATTGTTGAATGACCAATTAGAGGTCGAGGGAACCTGGATAGGCGGGGTGAAAAACTAAATACCTGGAGCGCCCCGCTGACGCCCCTTCCCACCCATGCAGACTCTCAGGATGAGTGACGTCAGAAGATAGAACTGCTGGTGTAATGAGTGAGTAACTCCAGCGCCTTCTGACCCAGCACCGAGTTGCCGTAGTTATCAAGTTCCGGCGACCACACCGCAACGGAGAAATAGCCGGGCAACACCGCCACAATGCCTCCTCCCACACCGCTCTTGGCCGGCAAACCCACCTGATACGCAAAATTACCGGCGGCGTCGTACAGCCCGCAAGTCAACATCAAGGCATTGACCCGTTTGTCCATGCGTTCGCCATGAAACTGTGTGCGGAAACTGGATTTGCCTTTATTGGCCAGACTCTCGGTGGCGCGCGCCAGATCGAGACAGCTCATGGTCATGGAGCACTGCTTGTAATAACTGTCGAGCACTACATCCACTTCACCTTCCAGATTACCCAGCGCCTTAAGCAAGTTAGCGATGGCGGCGTTGCGATAACCGGTGCGCGCCTCCGCGACATAGACCTCCGGGTCGTACCGGTTGAATACATTACCGGACAGCGACGCCATGAACTGCTCCAGACGTTTCACCGGCGACGCGCTGTGATTAACGATGGTGTCGGTCACCACAATGGCGCCGGCGTTGATAAAAGGATTGCGCGGAATGCCGTTTTCATTCTCCAACTGCAACAACGAGTTAAAACGCATACCGGAAGGTTCGCGTCCCACCCGCTTCCATAAGTCGTCGCCCACGATGTCCAAGGCCAGCATGAGGGCGAACAGTTTGGAGATACTCTGAATGGAAAAAGGCGTCGAGGCTTGGCCCACCGTAAATTCATCACCATCGACAAAGCGAATCGCCATGCCGAACTGGCGCGGATTCACCCTCGACAGCGGAGGAATGTAATCCGCCGTCTTACCTACGCCATACAAAGGCGTCACCTCAGAATAAATACGCTCAAGCAATGCAGGGAGTTCGGACTTCTGTAACTTCATGGACTCAGCAATGTCAGGTTAATGTGCCGGGCCGAAAAATATAGGCGCCGCATCCAGCCCAGACAATGCGCGGATGTACGCAGTGCCGGGCGCTTAACTTATGCTAGGTCCCAGGTTGAGTCATTGCCAGTCCCTGGCGGCAAATCCTATCAGTTAAACTTTTTGGTCTTGCTGATCCGTCTGTACTGCAACGTCTGCTGTCGACGGCTTGGGCGGTTCTGCAAAGTGAAGTCTGGCGCCATGCAAGGTCTTCTCTTTGCCCGTTGAGCCGTATTTAGAGTCAGACAATATTTCCGTCTGATTGCCTGAATAAGAAGAAAGCCTGGATGTTTCCGCTAAGTAGCTTTCTTTGATGTCGCCTATCGCCCCCAGCCAGCCATATGAGGTATCGGAACCGGCGCGCTGCGTCGCCACTGCGTCCTGGTTATAAAATATATCTGACTCGATTTTGACGCCCTTTGTCTCCAAGTGAGCTTTCAGAGAGACAGTGAACGCTTCCAAGCGTCCTTTACAACCATCACAGGGCCCCTCGTTGCCATGAAACTCCAAGCGAACGACATCTCCCTTTTGTAAATTGCCGCTGCCAATAATCTTGCTCTTCACCAAGTCTTGCATCTGCGACAACATCAACGCCTCAGCGTCCTGTTTGGAGACATTAGCTTCAAATGACGGAGTGTTGCGGGAATTATTCCCTTTATGAATATCTCCTCGTCCCGTTCCCCAGGCATCCTCTTTAGTGAGCGCCGTATTATCCTTAACCTGATCTTTGGTGTAAGTCTTGGCCGGACTATCCGACGAACCGCCAGCATCCCACATTTTAGTTTTGGTCTGCCCCCGTTCAGAAATCTTCTCCATGACTTGCGTATGGGCAACCGACTTCTGCAGTTCCGCGCCATTTCTAATGACGCTGACTCTGCCTTGCGACGTTATTCCCACGCCCTGGGAATGAGATTTTTCCAAATGACTCAGTTCCATAGAGTCTGAACGGCGCAGAGTGGGTAAAAGGTTATTCAGCGCGGTTTGACTCATTGAGCCTGCATTATCCGGAGCCGTGTTGGCGCTGGGTGGCGAGGCGCTCAAACCGGCATAAGGGTGTGAGGCCTTAGTAGTCGCATGCGTTACTACTTCCGGGGTCGCCCCGGTTTGGGTCTGAACAGATTGCGTTGAATGACTGACTTGCATAGCTTTATGCCTCCAGAACGCTTAAAAACGTTGGTAAAACATGGGTGGCTTATGCTCTGGCGCAGCCGTTTCCGCAAAAAAGTTATCCTGCAGTTCCTTATAGCTGTGGGTGGCGTAGGTAATGAAATTATTCAGGATATTGCCGAACAGATCCTTGTCTAGAAATGCGACGGGAAAACTGTACTGCAGATATATCCGGTCCTCCCGGGTATCCAGACTAAATACGGCGCCGAGATTGTTATGAAAGTAGAAGTTCCCTTCCAGCAGATGCTGCTGCAATTCCCGACGCTGATCATTCAGTTTCGGCATGAACTGCATTGGACTGGCGATAAACACCAGAGCGCTGTGCTCAGGCGCTTCAATCAGAAATTTAACGCCCTCAGGGTTTTCAAAAGCGCAAATTCCGTTTTCATTCAGTTTCAGAAACGACAGATTCAACTGGCTGGCGAGATCTGACAGTAACGCGTTGACGGTTTCCCGGGTAGACATAGTAGTGATCCTGCAGGTTGAATGAATATGAAGATCAAGAAATACGGGCGACAGTCTTAGCGGCTGTCATGGCGACTTTCTTGTTTTCTTCTCCCACGGTAGGTCCATCTACGACGCACATGATTGGAAACACATGCGGACTAATAACCAGTAAGAAACATCTTGCAGGGCAAAGTTGCGCGCTTGAAAACGCGATGGAAAAGATGACGGGCAGCTTGAATCGCTATCTCGATTTATCGATTGGAAAATGAAAGAAAAAAGGAGTCCGGAATAACTCCGGCTCCTTTTGAGTGTGGAACACAGTTCGCACTGGGTGATTAAGGTCAATCGGCGTTAAGTACCGAGTCGGCGACTCCCTGTGGCGTTTCCGCGTAGTGCGAGAACGTCATGGAGAAGCTGGCTCGTCCTGCCGTCATAGTGCGCAGGTCGCCGATATAGCCAAACATTTCCGCCAGCGGCGCTGCCGCGTTGATGACGCAGGCGTCGCCTCGGTCCGCCTGGTCGAGGATCGAACCACGACGTCGCATGAGGTCGCCAATACAGTCGCCGACGTGGTCGCGAGGCGTCACAATCTCAACCGCCATCACGGGCTCCAACAGTCTGGGCGCCGCCTGCGCCATGGCTTCCTTGAAGGCTTCCCGTCCGGCAACGCTGAACGCCAGCTGCGACGAATCCTGCGCATGGTAGGAGCCGTCCAGCAACACCGCCTTGAAGCCGCCGCTGGGATAACCGCCCAATATGCCAGAGCGCGCAGCCTGTCTGACGCCGTCTTCCACTGAGGGAACATATTCCCGCGGGATGGCCGCGCCGACGATTTGGCTTTCAAACTCGATGCCGTCACCGGCGATGGGTTCAAAGCGCATGCGCACTTCCGCGAACTGACCGGGTCCGCCTTTTTGCTTCTTGTAGACATAGTCCACAGCAGCCAGTTGCGTGATCGTCTCCCGATACGCCACTTGCGGACGCCCAACAGTCACAGCGATGTCAAAGTCCGTGTGCAGCCGATCCACCACAATTTCCAGATGCAGCTCGCCCATGCCTGACACCAGCGTTTCTCCTGCCGCGCCCGTGCTGAGGCGCAGGCTGGGATCTTCGCCAACAATCGCACGCAATGCGTCACCCAGACGATCCTGGTCCTGCCTGGATTTAGGCTCGATCACGATATCCATAACCGGTTCCGGCGCATTGATTCGCTCTAGCACCAAAGGCGCTTCCGGGGCGCACAATGTATCGCCGGTCTGCGTGTGCTTCATGCCAACCAGCGCCACAATGTCGCCGGCGCCGATACGATCACGCGCCACCTTACGGTCCGCGTGCATTTCGTATATGCGGCCAATGCGTTCATATTGACCGACATTGGCGTTCAACACCCGCGAGCCTGCTGCAAGCGAACCCCGATAAACCCGTGCATACGTCAAAGCGCCGTGTTTATCGTTCACCACTTTAAAGGCCAATGCAGCGAAGGCGCCTTCGATGTCCGCTTCCACAACCTGAGCGCCATCGACGGTTTCCACGCCTTTCACATCCTGCGGCGAAGGCAGGTAATCAACCACCGCGTCCAGCACCATCTGCACGCCTTTGTTCTTGAATGCAGACGCGCACAACACAGGAACGAATGCGCCACTGACAACGCCCTGACGAATCAGTCGTCGCAGATCATCAGTCTGCAAGGGGGCTCCATTGAGCCAGCCTTCCAGGAGCTCATCATCCAGCTCAACCAGGGTTTCTTCCAGTTGCGCCCGATAATGCGCAGCCTGTTCCTGATACTCAGGCGTAATGTCTTCGGACGAATATTTCCAGCCGTCATCCGTGTTCCAGCGATGCAGGGTCATGGTCGTCAAATCGATCAAACCGACATAGATTTCATCGACGAAGACCGGCAAGTGAATTACCAGCGGCCTGGCGCCAAGCCGGTCGCGAATCATGTTCACCACGCGTAAATAATCAGCGCCGATGCGGTCCATTTTATTGACCAGACATATGCGCGGCACGCCGTACTGATCCGCCAATCGCCAGTTGGTTTCCGATTGCGGCTCAACGCCGGCTACGGAGTCGAAAACCACGACTGCGCCGTCCAACACGCGCAACGAGCGATTCACTTCGATGTTGAAATCGATGTGACCAGGCGTATCAATAATATTGATGCGATGATCCCGCCAACCCACTGTAACCGCCGCGCTGGCGATAGTGATGCCTCGTTGGCGTTCCTGAACCATGTGATCGGTGACGGTTCCGCCATGATGCACTTCGCCCATGCTGTGCAGAGCGCCAGTAAAGTGCAGCAACCTTTCGGTCAGAGTGGTTTTGCCTGCGTCAACGTGAGCGATGATGCCAATATTTCTTAACTTTTGAAGTTTCATAACAAACCTCTAAAAACCTGAAATCTCTCTTCCGGACAGGTTTTTCTGAATACGCCCGGAAGGTCTTACTCCCAGGGCGCAAGAGGCGTCATGGGAGCGTTAAGTTGTTTCCCGGTCTTTTGGCGTTCCGCGCTTACCCATAACAAAAACAGGACGAACAAGCGTGGAAAAAGTGGAAGCTCCAAGGGGTAGGCGCGAGAACTCCGGCCCTTGGGCTGGGACTATTGCTGCGATGTACTTGTCGTAAGTTCTCATAACGAAACCATTGCTTGGCGATGTTGAATAAGCGTCCGAAATTTTTCGGAACCGAAAACGAAAAAACCCCGGGAGGCGGAGGCCTACCGGGGTTTTTTCACACTGCAACCGGAGGCCTATACACCTCCGCCAGCTATAGCGAAGGCTATGACTTCAATACCAAAATGCACGCGCTGTCGCGAACGATGGTGATCGCTCCGACACGGCCGCTGATGCTGGTAGTGGTGAATGTCATAACCTTACTCTTCAGATAAATTCGTTTAGTGGGCGCGGATATTAACAAGCCTTTGTTTAGTATTCAATCCGCTTTTATCGAGAAAATGACAACGTCCAGAAACGCAAAAAGCGGAGCCGGAAAACCGTCTCCGCTGTAGCGATGGGCTTATTGCGCTGCGTTGGCCCTGACTTCGTCGAAGGTCCATTCCTTCATCAGGTCGCCATTACGGAAGACAGTGACCAGTTGATCTTCCCGGTTGCCCAGATCCTGCCGGCGCACTGTCTGAAAGCCGCCATCCAGGTCTTTAACCAGCGCCAGAAGTCCTTTCTTAGAACGCTTGCCCTGATCGGTGATGGGGTCTTTGTAAACATCTCTCCAGATGCCTTTCACGCATATCGCAGACGCTTTCATCGCGAATTTCAACGTATCCCGGTTCACCTTCTGAAGCAGCTCTCCACCCATGCCGAAAGCAATATTTTCAGCGCTTTGCTTGCGCGCTTTCATCGCCGCCAGAATGGCTTCGATCGTGTGCAAAGAGATGCCGTCGCCTTGAATCACCCGGATGCACGCCGGCAATACCCGGTATCCTTTGCTGTTGACGGTGAAGCCGAATTTCCGCATCAGTCGTTCGATGGTTTCGGTCACAATCGCGACAGGATCGCCACTGTCAGGACGCACTACCAAGGTGCCGCCACTGCGCTCAATCTTGGTTTTCAACGCTTCGCCCCAGAGGTTGTCGATAGCGTTCCACAAGTCATAAGAGTCGCTGACCACCGCCACCAGTTTGCCAGGCTCGGCGAACTGCTCCAGCATGTTGGCGTAGGCGTCCACTTCCGCTTCTTTGCCCCAGCTGGTAATAGTGCTGTGCTCCGCCGCAGGGATTGAGAAGCCCGCCATATCAGCGCCGTAGTAGCGTCTCGCCGCCATGATGCCGCTAACGGTGTCAGTGCCCATAAAGTTCACCAAGTGAGCGGCCCCGCCAATCGCTGCGGTTTCTTCTGAACTCGCGCCGCGAGCGCCGAAGTCGTGCAGTTTGAATGGCAATCCTTCGATAGTGTCCGCCGTTTCTTCCAGGTAACGCTTGATGATGTTGCGGCAGCTCCAGGATACGGTGGCGACCGTAGTCGGATACCAGACCGCTCTCAACAAAGCCGTTTCCACATAGCTGGTCAACCAGGCGCAATTGCGGTCCGTGTTGATCACCTGCACCATCACGTTTTTCACATCCATGACAGTCCCTTCCGGCGCTGCCTGGATTTCTATCGGCAGATAACCCTCGTGCTTGTCCAAAATATAGCGCCAGCCTTCTTCATTGAAGGGAACGCCGTGGGCTTGGTACACCAGCTTGGCTTCTTCGATATCGTCCGCGGTAATCGGCTTGGTCAGGTATTCTTTGATGAACATCTGCAAGCCGAAGAACACCGCCTTTTCAAACGCGCCGCCCCGTGATTCGATGTAGCTGGAAACCTGCGTGGCGCCAGCTGGGTACTGCAGGTAGTGAGAGGTTTTATAAGAATCTACGTTTAAGATAATGCTGTTTTTCATGACGGAAATCCTCCGGTCAATGTTTGGGTAAAGGGTGTTGCGGTCTATCCGCGTCCCTCGTTTGTCTTAATAATTTTCCGGTTAGATACCGGTCATTTCCTGAATGATAAAGTAGTGATCTTCATATAATTTGCCTGGGTCCAGTTCCGCCAGCGGCACCCACATGGCCTGTCTGGCGTCATCGCCGCCTTTCACTTTCGGCAGCTCGCTGCTTGGTTCCAGTTCAATGTGAAATGCATGAGTGATAGTGCGTCCTCTGGCTGAACGATGAGGATCATCGAACACTTGCTGCGCTTTGATTGAGCCCCTCAACACCGGCGCCGGCACTTTCAGTCGGGTTTCTTCCCGCAACTCTCTCAGGCATGCATCCAGTAATTTTTCATTCTGATCTACGAAGCCACCCGGCAACGCTAACAACCCTTTACCGGGACGCGCCTTGCGCTCCACCAGCAACACATGTCCGCTTTGTACGATAACTGCATCGACCGTTACAAAAGTCGGCGCGTAAGGCGCGGCGCTCCAGGCGCGTTTGTACTTGGCGATGAAATCATGTTCGTATTTGATTTCCTCATAGTCTTCGCTGAGACAGAATTTCGCCAGTTTCTCCCGCACCGCTGTCGGCAACACCTGCGCGGCTTCATCGCTATCCAGGTAATTCAAACCACCGCGACGATCCGTCTGGTTAACGCCGAAAATCGCTTCTCTCACCGGCGTGGCGCTGATGCCATCCACGTTTTCCACTTCAACATTCCCCCATTGAGGGAACAACTTCAGGTAGAAAGAGCTGTGATCCTTGCTGTGGCCAATCAAACCCACCTTGGCGGATTTGTGCGGCATGCCGTGATGAGCGGTGACCAGTCCCTGAACTGTGGACTGTACGTTTCGGACCCAGATCTCATCGTTGTAGACAATGTCCATCAGCGGCGCGATATGTACGCGTTGGCTATCTTCTTTACTGAGGGCGCTGCGTACCATGTCTTCGCGTTCGCTGACGCTCCAGGGGTTGCGTGTGGAGCGGGGCTGATGCGCCGATCCGCATAAGACGATCATTTGACGCGCTTTACGCAGTCCCTGTTCAATCACCGCAAGGTGGCCGCGATGAAAGGGTTGGAAACGTCCGATAAATACTAAAAAGTCGTATTCGAAATTTTGCATATCAGCAATCTCCTTGCTGTGGTTGACGGGAACCCGGTCTTTCCAGGTCCGCTTAAATCTTTTTCTCCGTGGATTCATGAGTCCCATGAACCCTGTCGATGGACACATAGTGTCATAATGCCACTATGTGGTCAAGCGCTTTTTTTATCCTCTTTCAGAACTTTCGTGACCTGCCGGATTCTCGCTTCCACATCGCCTTCCAACAGCACAAAATCAATCTTTCTGCGCTCCAGCTCCGCAATGATTTCCCGCTGAAAATCTCCGCGATTTACTTCCCCTGAACGATCCCAGGTATCTTCGTAGGGGATATCATCAGCGCACAAAAATACGCGGTCGTATCTTGGCGCCGCCGCATCCGCCAAGCGTTCGAGCTCGGGCAATGCGAACCCATGATAATAATGAGCGAAATGACGCGTCGTCAGGGCATTGGTGTCTACAAACAAATAGCCATTACTATCCAACAACAGGTTCTCTTCCCGCTGCAGATGACCTTCTGCGATCTCCACCAGTTGCTCGGGGGTCAGACGTCTCTCAATCTGATTTTCCTCCCAATACTCCCGTCCGTACTCCGGCATCCATTGCGTATTAAAGCGCGCCGCCATTGCCTGCGCTAACGTGGTTTTACCGGTTGACGGCGCTCCCAGAAACACCACTTTCTTCACCAGGTCCCGGTACACCAGCGGATGCAGCCAGTCTCGGGCGGCGAAGGGGTTATTACGCACCTGAGTCGCGGAAATGGGTACGATCTTTCTGGCTTCATCCACGCGACAGTCCTGTGCGTTGAGATAACGGCTGACATGATCGCCGTAGAATTCACTGCAGAAAAAATGAGTCACCCGTCTGCCAGCCAGGCATTGCCCGATGTAATCCTCCTGCTTCCGACATATCTCCGGTGTATCGCCCACTTCCTGAGGTCCGTCCGGCGCCAGAATGACTTCCGCTTGCGGGTACAGTGTTTTAATCCAGGACGCTCGCCGTTCCAGCGGAACATCAATCACATCTGGACAGCCGTAAATCATCACCAGCAGGTGATCCACCTGCTCCAACGCCTGTTCTATCAGATACTGATGCCCTTTGTGCAGCGGCGCGAACTTCCCTAACGTCAGGCCAACCCTGCGCTCCGCATCAAACTCAGGCTTTCGCATATTCCGCTTTCATCTCCAGCATTTGTGTTTGATAGCGGCGCAACCAGACCATAAGGCCAGCGCTCGCCATAACAAGGAAGGTCGCATAAAGAACCGTCGTCGGGTACAGACCTTTCTGCCAATACACGCCGATGGCGACTATATCTACGGCAATCCAGAATCCCCAGTTGATCAGCTGGCGTCTGGACAACAACCATTGCGCCACCAGACTGGCGACTGTCGTGAAGGCGTCAGGGTATGGCAGCGACGCGTCGGTATAGGTAGACATGACGTAGCCCAGGCCAAAGCTGCCGAGAATGGCGACCGCCACCCACAGCAACGTCATCGGCAGGGCTGTGGGCAACACCACCAGATCATCATCCTGTCCCCTGCCCTGCAGCCAATACCACCAGCCATAAAACTGCATCACCACATAAATGCCATGGAGAATGAAGTCGGAGTAAAGTTTGGCGTCATAAAACACAATCATATACAGCGCCACCTGCACCAACCCGATGGGCCAGCACCAGATATTGCGCCGAATGATCAGGAACACGCAGATAAAGCCCGCCAGGGATGCGATGATTTCTATCGCGGAGCCGCCGAAGAAGCCGACCAAAAAGGATTGTATGTCCATGGTATTACTCTGGAGTTTGGATATGCTTTTATTGTTAAAGCGATTGCGTCTGTTTTGACACCATCGTTCAGTGCCGCTAATATTAGTGGCCTAATGCCACTAATATTAGTATGTTTTTCAGGTTATGCAAGATCACGCCTCAGAAAAAGACTTTCTCGCCGCTTACAACATTCATGACTACGAAGTGCCTCTCACTTCCGTGGACATGGCGATATTCAAGCTCAGGGAGCAGCAACTCGAAGTGTTGCTGGTGAAGCGCTCGCAACACCCGGCCAAAGATACATGGGCGCTGCCGGGCGGGTTTATCGACCTGAAGAAAGACAATGTCCTTGAAGACACCGCTCATCGGAAGTTAGTGGAAAAAACCGGGGTAAAAAGCCCCTATTTGGAGCAGGTCGCCACCTTCGGCGGTAAGCAAAGGGACCCTCGCGGCTGGTCGGTGACAGTGGTGTACTTCGCTTTGGTCGCCCATGAGGAGATCGGTGTCGATCCCAAAGGCGCCAAAGAAGAAACGCGCTGGGTTTCGGTAACCGAAGCCTTAAGCGACTATAAACTGGCGTTTGATCACAACGAGATTCTGCGCCTGTGTCGCGAACGGCTGACCAGCAAGGTGCAATACACGGCGCTGCCGATTCACTTGCTACCTGAGGAATTTACGCTGACGGAGCTACAGAAAGTATTCGAAGTGATTCTGGGCAACGAGGTAGAGAAAAAATCCTTCCGTCGCCGTATCCTGGATGCGGATATTCTGGAGGAAAGCGGCGCCATGCGCACCGGCAGCAACCGACCTGCAAAACTGTATCGACTCAAGCGCGGCGTGGAGAATCATTTCTTCCCCAGAACCATCGAAGGACCGCGCAGTTAATGTCGGAGAGATGTAATGACTGAGAAGAAAACCATTAACTTTTACCTGGCCAATGGCGAATACGGATGCTTTTCCAATTTCTCCCGCGACCCGGTATATCTGAAAGACAAGCGCTGGCCTACGTCCGAACATTATTTTCAGGCGCAGAAATTCGCAGGCACTGAGCACGAGGAAGCCGTGCGCATGGCGTCAAAGCCCATGGAAGCCGCCAATATGGGACGCGAACGCACACGTCCCTTGCGGCCGGATTGGGAGGAAGTCAAAGACGACATCATGCGCGAAGCAGTCATGGCCAAATTCGTTCAGCATGAAAAACTGACTTCTATACTGTTGGAAACCGGCGACGCCGAGTTGGTCGAGCACACCGCCAATGACCGTTATTGGGCGGACGGCGGCGACGGGAGCGGCCTGAATATGCTGGGTAAAATTCTGATGGAAGTGCGCGACGCAATTCGACAAGGTAAGAGCAAATATGAAAACGGCCACTTTATTTAGACCCACAGGTCCGAATGAGCTGGCGTTGGTGGAAGAAAGCGGTTTTAAACGCTGGCCGCCGCGTTTGTCGGAGCAACCCATTTTCTACCCGGTCTGCAACGAAGACTACGCCCGTCAAATCGCCCGGGACTAGAACGTCAGAGACTCTGGCGTGGGTTACGTCACTCGTTTCGACGTGGATGCGGAATACCTAAGCCAGTTCGACATCAAAGTCGTCGGCGGTAAAGAACACGCGGAATACTGGATTCCAGCGGAGCAATTGGAAGAGTTCAACGATCATATTATTGGCGACATTGAAGTCATCGCCACTTATAGAGACGAATAGACAAAAAACCTATCATGCGAATCCACTACGGGCGCTCTTGTAAGTCCGTCATTTCATATTAGTGCTTGAAAAGGTAGTGAATTCACATGTTGGTAAAGGAAAGCCAGATAGCTAAAGAGCTTGGCCACACCTATTTTGAGCGAGGCGTAAAATATTTCAAACAACAACGCGTCACTCTGGTGGAATATGGCAAGGATCACGCCGCAGCGAGCGTGCAGGGTTCTGGTAACAGCATTTACCGGGTCTTGGTGCGGCTTGAAAATGACGCCTATGGTCAGAGTATAGAAGGGGAGTGTTCATGTCCTATCGGCTACAACTGTAAGCACGTTGCAGCGACACTACTCGCCGTAAACGAAAGAAGCCAAGCTCCAACCCAGCAAGATACAAACTCAGGCCATTACTCCGTTCACAGCCCAGAAGAAACACTGGACTTTGACGTCCGGCGTTGGCTTGCCCAATTGGTTGACACCGCAACAGAGGAAACGACTCGTGAGAGCGCCAATCAGGTTAGCGTGCTCTATTTGTTGCAACACAACCATATGAACGGGAATGTCTGCGTCAATGTTATCCAGGCGCGCACTCTAAAGTCCGGCGAATACTCCAAAAAAACTCAGCGTTACAATATCAACGCCGCCTTTAATCAGAGCAAGCCAGCCGCCTTCCTGACCAAAGCCGATTTGGCGATCTTTAAACGCCTGTTATGGTCGCGATGGGATTCTGTCCTACCGTTAACGGAAGAAACCGGAGCAGACGCCCTTCAACGCATATTGGCGACGGGGCGCGCGTATTGGGAATCCCCACAAGGGCCGAAATTATTCGAAGGCGCTCCAGCGCGGGCGGAGTTTCAATGGCGAGTAGATAAGGAGGGCGGACAAACACTGGAAATGGTCCCATCGCACCTAATGATGGTCGCTACTGATCCGATCTACTGTATCAATACCAGCACTGGAGAATGCGGTCAGCTGCTTAGTGAGCTGCCGCCGTCCGTGCTGGCGACGCTTAATCGCGCGCCCAGGTTATCCCCGGATCAGGCGGGAAAAGTACGCTCGCTTCTGGAGCAACGACTCCCCAGCGCACGACTTCCCATGCCCATCGAGATAGCCATCGAGAAGGACATAAAAGTCAGGCCACAGGTGCATCTCACCCTTGGGGCGGCAAGCCCTTCTCAAGCTGGCTATTTTCCATTTAGAACCAATCACACCGATATTCCCTGCGCCAGGCTGGAGTTTTCCTATCGCGATGTCCGCGTACCTTATCACTCCGATATTGAGCAAGTGATTACGCACAAAGACAGTACCCACCTCATCATTCCCCGGGATTTTCATGCTGAAGAGACGGCACTGTGTAAACTAAGAATTCTGGATATGCGCCCGCTCAATACCATCGAAAGCTATCCGCCCGTCGATGAGGCGCATCAAATGGACCTGAGCTTTCAGAGCGTCGGAGAGTGGCACGGGTTCGCCCAGTACGGCATCGCCCTGCTAGAGAAACAAGGATGGATTATTACCATTGAAGAGGACTTTCCCTTCCAGTACCTCAATACAGAGGTTGAAGATCTCTCCTGGTATTCCAGTCTGGAGGAAAGCGACAGCGACTGGTTTGATTTCGACCTCGGCGTGGAAATCGGCGGTGAGCGCATCAACTTGCTACCCGTCCTGTACAACCTGATTAAAGACGCGCCGGAAGAGTGGGAGCTTCAGACACTGGCCGATTATCCCGGAGATAGCGATGTTCTGCTCCAGGTCGCCCCTGGCAAGTGGATCAAGCTGGATGTCGAGAGAGTCAGGAGCCTGTTAGGCAGTCTCATTGAGCTGTACGACCATGATCCTCTGGTGAACGATAAATTCCGCCTGGATCGGGGACAGGTTGGCCAGCTTCTGGCTATCAACGACGCCATGACTTCAGTCGGTCTGCGCTGGCTGGGCGCCGATAAACTCACGCGCTTAATTGATCGACTGAAGCATCAGGAGCAAATGAGCCATGTCTGCCCCCCCGACTGGTTCAACGCCACCCTCAGAGACTACCAACAAGAGGGTCTGAACTGGCTTGGTTTCCTTAGAGAAATCGAAATGGGCGGCATCCTGGCTGACGACATGGGGTTGGGGAAAACCATACAAGCCCTCGCCCTGCTCTCAGTGGAAAAAGCCCAGGGGCGGATGGATCGGCCCTGCCTGATCGTCGCGCCCACCAGCTTAATGAGCAATTGGCGTAAGGAAGCGGAAAAGTTCGCGCCAGAGCTAAAAGTGCTCGTTCTGCACGGTCCTCAACGCGCCGGACGTTTCGAACGCATAGCCGACAACGACCTGGTTTTGACGACATATCCGCTACTGTCGCGAGACAGCGAATATCTGCTGCAGCAGAACTACCATTATCTTATTTTGGATGAAGCGCAAACCATCAAGAATCCAAAGGCGCAGGCCACCCAGCTAGTACACAGGCTTGAGGCCCGACATCGGCTGTGTCTGACTGGAACGCCCATGGAAAATCATCTGGGCGAGCTGTGGTCGTTGTTTAATTTCCTTACGCCGGGCCTGCTCGGGGACGATAGAAAGTTCAACACCCTGTTCCGCACTCCTATCGAAAAGAAGGGCGATATTGAACGACAACGCTTGTTATCAAAACGCATCAAGCCGTTTATGCTGCGCCGCACCAAACAGGAGGTCGCGACGGAGCTGCCGGAGAAAACAGAAATACAACGCACTGTTTTGCTGGAAGGAAAGCAGCGGGATCTTTATGAAAGTATTCGCGTCGCCATGGATAATAAGATTCGTGACGCTATCGCGAAGAAAGGCGTTAAACGTTCTCATATAGAAATTCTGGACGCATTACTGAAGCTGCGCCAAGTGTGTTGCGATCCATCGCTGCTTAAATTGGACAGTTCGCGTAAAGTGAAAAGCAGCGCCAAGCTGGATACGCTGATGTCCATGTTGCCCAGCCTGCTTGAGGAAGGCCGCAAAATACTGTTGTTTTCCCAGTTCACTTCTATGCTTGGATTGATTGAGGCGCAATTAGACAAAGCCGGTATCGAGTACATAAAACTGACAGGCGCGACGAAAGACAGAGATACGCCTGTCAGTCGATTTCAAAACGGAGAGGTCTCTTTGTTTTTAATTAGCCTTAAAGCAGGCGGCGTGGGTTTAAATCTAACCGCAGCGGATACCGTCATCCATTATGACCCCTGGTGGAATCCCGCCGTTGAAAACCAAGCGACCGACCGCGCCTACCGCATCGGCCAGGATAAGCCGGTGTTCGTTTACAAGTTGATCACAGAAGGAACCGTGGAAGAAAAAATCGTCGAATTACAAAAGCAGAAACAAGCGCTGGCGGATAATCTACTTGCGGACAAGGCTGAAAAGTTCACCTTCGATGAAGAAGAACTGCGTAAGTTATTCGCCCCGGTTGAATAGGGTAAAAGTACATGACTGGACAACCAGATAGAAACAATCTCGACAAATACCAAGGCTGCCTGCTGGGTCTTGCGGTGGGCGACGCCGTGGGCACGACGTTGGAGTTTCGTCCGCGCGGTTCTTTTGAGCCTATCGACGATATGGTCGGCGGCGGTCCATTTGGGCTGCAGCCGGGACAGTGGACCGACGACACTTCCATGGCGTTGTGTCTGGCGGAATCCCTGCTGACCAAACAGGGCTTTAACGCGGCGGATCAGATGACCCGCTATTGCAACTGGTGGCAATGGGGCTATTTCAGTAGCACCGGAAACTGCTTTGATATCGGCAATACGGTGCGCGGCGCTCTCCAGCGCTTTCTGGACAGCGGCGAGCCCTACTCCGGCTCGCTGGACGCGCATAGCGCCGGCAACGGCTCCATTATGCGTCTGGCTCCGGTCGCCATGTATTACAGCCCTCGCATCGAGCAGGTCGTGCAATACTGCGGCGAAAGCTCACGCACCACTCACGGCGCCGATGAGTGCATCGACGCCTGTCGTTTGATGGGGGTCATCCTGCATCAGCTGTTGACTGGCGACGCCAAAGAAGATGTGCTGGAAGATCCCATGTATGTGCCCTACACCGACAAGGTGGCGCAGATCTCCGTGGGGGATTACCTGAATAAAAGCGAAAGCGAAGTGCGCGGGACCGGCTATGTGATTGACGCGCTCGAAGCCGCCCTATGGTGTTTCGCCCATACGGACAACTTTCAGGACGCAGTGCTGAAAGCGGCCAATCTTGGCGACGACGCCGACACCACCGCAGCCATCGTCGGCCAGTTCGCAGGCGCTTACTATGGCGTTAACGGTATTCGCCAGGACTGGCTGGACAAGTTGCACATGCGCGACGACATCGCCGCCATGGCGGAGCAGTTGTACACGGCGCAGCCAGCGAAAGAACCGCGGGCATAACGTCCGACATCTAGACAAGGAGTTTAGAATGCCACATCCCATGCAGGATCGCTGGTTCATGCCCACGCCCCAGGCGGGCAAATCGATCAGACTATTCTGCTTTCCTTACGCTGGCGGAAGTCCCAATGCTTTTCGAAGCTGGGTGAAGCGTTTTCCAGACGATATTGATGTCGTGGTGGTGCGTCTGCCCGGCCGAGAAAACCGTATCAGCGAAGCGCCTTTCAGCGAATGGCCGCCATTGGTGGAAGCCGTGTTGCAAGCGATTGTTCCCTACCTGAACCAGCCTTTCGCTTTCTTCGGCCACAGCCTCGGCGGCCGCGTTGTCTTCGAATTGACCCAACGCCTGCAATCCTATGGCGGGCCATTGCCGGAGCATGTGTTTATTTCCGGCTGTCGCTGCCCTCATCTGAGCAGTCGCCAGCCGTTCATACACCAGCTGCCAATGGAAGGGCTGATCGACAGAATCCGTCAAATGAACGGAGCCCCCGAGGCGGCGCTACAGGACCAGCAACTGATGGCGCTGTTAGAGCCCATGCTGCGTGCGGACTTCAAGCTTTCCGAGTGTTGGAGCGGCGACAAATCGCAGACATTATGGGTTCCCATCACTGCTCTAAGCGGACAGGACGACCCCATCGATGCATCCGCGCGCATGCACGAGTGGGAAGATTACACCAGCGGTCGATTCCAATTGCGCACGTTCCCCGGGGACCACTTTTTCATCCGCAGCAGCGAACAGGAAGTCACAACCTTTATCAGCCAGGTACTTTTGGAAAACGCATTGCTTCCGGCTTAAGGCTGGACGCATGCGTCAATCCCGACTGGAACCTTTGTCTCAACGCCGCTAAACTTTTGCGTTTTCCACTTCAGGTTTACCCAGTTCACATCGGATACGGTCATGTAATGGCGATCGCACCCTCAACATCAGCTTTTGCTACGGCGTCTTAACTGACGACACTATTGCTTCGTCTCTTCTTCAGCGCATAGCAAGCTGACTCTTTTGAATCTTCGCAGGACGTTTTCTTGCGGAGGAATCAATACGGATTTTGTTTTTGAGGAGGCGGTATGTTTATCCGCAAATATCCCCGTACGCCCCACCTGCAAGGGTCACGGCTGCAACCGGGGGACAGCGCATCGGATCAGGTTCCCTATTCGCAACTGGCCGGGCGTTATCTGGTCATCGAAGAAAAACTCGACGGAGCCAATGCCGGCGTCAGCTTTGACGCATCCGGCGCACTGCGTCTGCAAAGTCGCGGGCATGTGCTGACCGGCGGCGGACGCGAGTCGCAATTCGCGCAGTTTAAGTCCTGGGCCACAGTGCATCAGGAGCATTTGTTCGAAATTCTGGGAACCCGTTACACCCTGTACGGGGAATGGATGGCGTCAAAGCACACGGTGTTTTATGACCGCTTGCCGCATCTATTCGCTGAATTCGATATTCTCGACACCGAGACGGGCGAGTTTCTCTCCACATCGGCGCGTCGACGCATGCTAAAGGGTTCACCGGTGCTTTCCGTTCCGGTTTTATATGCCGGACTGGCGCCCAGGCGCTTGGCGGAACTGCAAAAACTGGTGCGCCCATCGCTGGCGAAAACCACACAATGGCGCAACAGTCTGGAACAGGTCGCACATCAGGAAGCGCTGGATTTTGATCTGGTTAAACGGCAGACCGACGACTCAGATTTGTCTGAAGGCCTGTATATCAAGATCGAAGAAAACGGTCATACAGTCGGCCGCTTGAAGTGGGTGCGCCATGATTTCATTCAGGCCATTCTGGACAGCGGCAGCCACCATCTGAACCGGCCTATTTTCCCCAATCAGTTGGCGCAGGGGGTGGATATGTACGCCCCGCAGCTAACCTTGAAATGGGAGGATCTCGGCCACTCTGAGCCGGATTCACAGGAGCCGGGCGCCACAGGGGAGATATGCTCATGATCAGCTACCAGCAATTCCAGAACTGGATGCCCGCCGATGGCGCCGAGCCGGACTGGCGTGCATTGTGGGAAGGCCTGCCTGATCTGCAGCCTTTGGCGAGCACGCCCCAAGACCCGTATTACCATGCGGAAGGGGACGTGTGGACACACACCAAAATGGTAGTGAATGAGCTGTTGGCGGGGGAAACCTATCAACAGGCGGATGCGGAACAGCGCTTTGTGCTGTTCTACGCCGCCCTGTTGCATGACATCGCCAAACCAGCCACCACTATCGTGCGCCCGGACGGCGGCGTCGGCAGTCCACGACACTCCCGACGCGGCGCGGTGGACGCCCGGATACTGTTGTGGCGCGCCGGCGTTCCTTTTGCCTTGCGGGAACGCATTTGTCGCATTATCGCTCAGCATCAGGTTCCGTTTTTCATCTTCGACGACCGGGCGCAACGACGCCCCGAGTTTCTGGCGCATCGCATGTCCTGGGAGGTGAGCCTGCAGGAGCTTTATGCGGTGGCGCTGGCGGATATGAGCGGCAGAACCTATGAGAAAAAAGCGGACAGCATCGCTGATATCGCACTGTTCCGTGAGCTGGCGCTGCAAGAGTCCTGCTGGGAGCAACCCCGCGTCTTTCCCGACGAAGTAGTGCGTCAGCAATACTTTCGCTCCGACGGCGCCACAGCGGCGGATTATGGATACCAGCAACCGGAAGGCTCTGAGGTGGTGTTGTTATGCGGACTTCCCGCCTCAGGTAAGAATACCTGGGCGAGCCGGCATCGACCTGACTGGCCCACCGTCTCCTACGACGACGCCCGTGAGGAGATGGGCCTCAAATACGGCCAGAATGAAGGTAAGGTGGCTCATCACGCCATTGATATGGCCAAAGAGCATTTACGGCGCAAGCAGCCCTTTGTGTGGAACGCCACGCACCTGTCCCAGGAAATGCGCAGTAATGCTCTGGACCTGTTGTACGCCTACCACGCGAAAATCCACATCGTCTATCTGGAGGCTGGAGAGAAAACCCTGCGCGCCCGCAATCGCAAACGGGATAGCACGGTCACCGACAAAGTGATCGATCGCCTGCTATATCGCTGGGAAATCCCATTGCCGAGCGAAGCGCATTGGGTGGAGTACGTGGTGGAGGATTGATGGCGGCCAAATAAGTCCAACCAATGCATCCCGTTTATCGCTGGATGCATTGAGTCAGACCCATGAGCTCAGGTAACGAGTTCCCCCTCTTCAATCCCCAAAAACCCGCCGGTCTGATGCGCCCATAACTGGGCGTAGATACCGCCGCTATTGATCAAATCCTGGTGTGAGCCCTGTTCGATGACCTCACCGTCATCTAGCACAATCAGGCGATCCATAGCGGCTATTGTGGAAAGACGATGCGCAATGGCGATAACGGTTTTACCTTCCATCAGTTCATACAGACTGCGCTGTATCGCTGCTTCCGCCTCGGAATCCAGGGCGGAAGTGGCTTCATCCAGAATCAGGATCGGCGCATCTTTCAACAGGACGCGGGCGATGGCGATACGTTGACGCTGTCCGCCTGAAAGTTTCACTCCGCGCTCGCCGACTTGAGCATCGTAGCCTCTCCTTCCTTGAGGGTCCGACAAGGAAAGAATAAAGTCGTGGGCCTCGGCTTTTCTGGCGGCGGCGATCATCTCTTCTTCCGTGGCGTCGGGACGGCCATAGAGAATGTTATCCCGTACAGACCTGTGCAGTAGCGAGGTATCCTGGGTCACCATACCGATATGCTCACGCAAACTCTCCTGGCTGACTTCGCTGATATCCTGGCCATCAATAAGAATGCGTCCCTGCTCCAGATCGTAAAAGCGCAGCAGCAGATTCACCAGGGTGGATTTACCGGCGCCGGAACGCCCCACCAGGCCGACTTTCTCGCCTGGCTTGATATCCAAGGACAATTTGTCGATGACGCCCTCGCCTTTGCCATAGTGAAAGCCGATTTTGTCGAACTTGATATGCCCCTTGGTCGCCTGTAACGTCGCGGCATCGGGTCGATCCGTCACTTCCTGCGGCTTGGATAAGGTTGTGATGCCGTCCGCCACCGTCCCGATATTTTCAAATAGCGCGCTGACCTCCCACATGATCCATTGCGCCATGCCATTCAGGCGCAGCGTCAGACTCACCGCAATCGCAATGGCTCCAACCGTGAGAGCCCCCTGCGTCCACAGCCAGATCGCCAGCGCGGTAATCACGAATGTCTGTAGATAGTTCAGGGTATGCACACTAACGTTGACGCCTGTTACCAGACGCATCTGCCTGCGCACAGTAGTAAGAAACCCCTGCATGCTTTCCTGTGCGTAATCCGCCTCCCGCTGGGTGTGAGAAAACAGTTTTACGGTAGTGATGTTGGTGTAACTATCAACGATACGGCCCGTCATCGCAGCGCGCGCGTCCGCGTTTTTCATGGAGTTACGCTTGAGCTTGGGGACAAAGTAAAGCTGCAGACAGACATAAGCGCCCAGCCAAACCATCATGGGAATCAATAAGCGCGTATCCGCATTGCCGATCATCACCAGCATGGTGCTGAAATACACCAGTACGTACACCATGATGTCCAGCAGCTTCATCACGGTTTCCCGCACCGCCAGAGAGGTTTGCAACACCTTGGTGGCGATGCGGCCAGCAAAGTCATTCTGATAGAAAGACACGCTCTGCTTAAGCAAATAACGATGCGCCTTCCAGCGAATCTGCATGGGATAATTCGCCAGCAATGTCTGATGAATCAACAACGCCCGGAATAAGACCCCAATAGGCAGGCCCACCAGAACCACCAATGTCATGATCAGTAAACGGCCGCCCTCCTCCTGAAACAACGTCTCAGGATTCTTGTCCACCAGCCAATCCACCAACTGCCCCATAAACCCAAACAGGGACACCTCCAAAAACGCCAGAAACGCGGAGGTCAGAGACATCAGGAATAACGGAATCTCCATTCCCCGCGTGTAATAACGGCAAAACGCAAACAACCCAGTAGGCGGCTGCTCCGGTTCCTCAGGGGGAAAGGGCTTAATAAACTTTTCAAACAAACTCAGCATAGAAACAATCCACATCCATCGGATCAAACAACAGGGTTATCAGTGTAAGCAGCGAAGAACAAAGAGCGACCGGCGCAAGCATGGCGCCCGGAAAGTGCGGCGTAAAGCCAGAGACAAATCAGATTAACCAAGGATAGAGGGAAATGTAAGGCGGGTTATTGCTTACCGCTATAAACAAAAAGTACGCCTTTGGTCGGGACTGACGCTATCTTATGGTATTAACCATCTCATAGCCTCGCTGTCCTCGTTATTCCGCGACAAAAAAGTAATGATCAAACAACTCTCCTCTACCGATTTCTACAACCTCAATAGCGAGCAATTGTTTCATCAATATCAAAGCCTGCCCTTCGAACAAGTGCATGCAGCCTGGCTGGATTACCTGCCCGCAACTCCCGAGCGCGCCTTGGACGTCGGCGCGGGTTCCGGCCGCGATGCAGGATGGTTGGCGAATAAGGGATGGAGCGTGACCGCCATTGAACCTTCGGACAAACTTCGCGCTAAGGCCATCGCGCAACACGGTGAGAGTCAGATTCAATGGTTGTCGGATACGCTTCCAAGTTTGGAGACGCTTTGCGACAGTAAAAGCTATCACCTCATTCTGGTTAGCGCGGTGTGGATGCACCTTACACCTGCGCAACAGACTCAAAGTTTGCAAAGGCTAAGGCGACTGCAAGCTCCGGGCGGTGTAATCGTCATTACATGGCGAAATATCGCCGATGAGCAAGAACGACGCTTTCATCCAATCGAAATGAAAAACTTTGAACAAGCGCGGATTTATTCAACGAAAGATATCGGGTTACGCGCAAACGTTGAGTGGACAACGGCTGTATTCAGGGAGAAGCCATGAGCCTGGCCTACTACGAAGCAAAGTTCAGCGAGCTGAATCCTAATCGTAGAAAAGGCGCGACCAGCCCACATAAAATCGCTATGTTGCTGGCGGTAATGGAGCTGATCGAGAAAGACGAGCTACAAGAAAACCGCATCTATTTTGACGCTACGCTGACTGAAGCGTTTACCCGCCAGTTTGACAAACTAAAGACCAGTGCAGACCGCAATAACCCTCATTGGCCTTATCTTCACCTGCGTAGCAGTGGAATTTGGCATCATCATCCAAAGCCCGGGCAAAGAGAAAACTGCGCCAAGATGGCCCTGTCCGGACCAGGAGCGATCCATAAACATATCGCCTTTGTCTCTTTGGATGATGAACTGTTCGAATTAATGCAAAGTAGTTTCGTCCGGGAGCTTCTAAAAGCAGCTCTTGAGAAGAATTTCAAGATTGATGCGAGCAGCAGGAAAAGCATTCTAAGTGAGGGCGATGGTTGGGACTGGCTGGAACGAGAGGCGGTCGTTCAGGATTACTTTTCGATGCTCAACAAGGAGCTGAGGTCTGAACCCTATACCAAAGCAGCCCACCGTAGGTTACTGCAAAGCAAACTCGATAACCGCTCAGAGGGCGCTATTGAATTCAAACATCAAAATATCAGCGCAGTTCTAGTGGAACTGAACTTGCCTTATATCCTGGGCTACAAGCCGGCCTTTAACTATCAAAAGTCGCTGAAAACCACCATTCTGGCCCACCTCGCGGGCAACCAGACGGAAATCGATATTCTCCATCAGTCCGCAGAAGTCGAGCCCCAATCCAATACCGGCATTGTCGACTGGAGTTCCGTTCTGGATCACGATATTCCAGAGAGAGTACACGCCGCCGCAGAGCAAAAACGTCCCTACCTCGCACGCAAACCCAATTACGCCGCCAAAGAGGCGAACAATCGCAGGCTGGGAGAAAAAGGTGAGGAGTTTGTACTTCAGTTTGAACAATATCGTCTTACGAATCTGGGACGGCCGGATCTCGCTAAAAAAGTAGAATGGACCAGCAGAGAACAAGGCGACGGTTTGGGCTTTGATATTCTCAGCTTCGACCCTGTGGAGAATAAAGAATTATATGTCGAAGTGAAGACGACCAACTCAGGCAAGTATCAGCCGTTTTATATCAGCGACCGCGAACTTACGTTTTCCCAAGAGATGGCGGCGTCTTATAAGCTCTATCGCGTTTATGAGTGGCGTATGAAGCCCCGGCTCTTCATTTTGTCCGGGGCGGTGGATGATTACGTCAGTTTGCGGGCCCGAAGTTACGAGGCCAGGTTTAGTTAGCCCCACAAGCCGCTTCCAGGATATCTCACAGATAAGTAGAAAAAGGGGTATGACTCGGTCTCCCCCTTTTGCCCATCAACTAAACTCCGTCCCACCCTTCCGGCACAAATACGCAGCGCTCACGGACTTCAAACAGACACGACCGAGTTCCGGGTCGCGTCTTTCTTTGGTCGGAGTGATGACGATGCCTTCGCGGATGTGATCGGCGTCGAGTTCGGTGGCGCCGTCGGTGAATGCTTGCATGACTTCCTGTGAGAACGGGCCGCGGTAGAGAACAGGGGCGGTTTGTACGCCGAGTTGCTCCGCCATCGCCTGCAGTTCGTCGAAGTCGTGGTAGCGTTGGGCGCCACGGTAGCCGCTGGCGAGGGCGAATAGGCGGAAGCCGAGTTCCTTGCCATACGCCAGATCCTGAACGCCCGGACCAAATGTCTCACCCAGGATAAACAAGGGCTCATCCTCCACCCGCAATTCACCGCTCGCCAGCAAGGCGTCGATCACCGCCACCATGCCGGTAGTGGCGCGTACGTAGACATTCGCGCTGTTGCCATCGGTATTGGCGAGCACCAGGCCTTTGGCGCCCAGACCTTTGGAAAAGATCAACACGTTGCGCTTAACGCCAAACGCCTCTGGGCGAGCGTCTTTTTCCGGCAGAATGGCGACGCCAGTGAATGTGCCGTGCAGTTTTTCGGTGAAAACCACTTCTTCGCCGTCCTGCAGAATATCCGGATAGGACTTCCAGTTTTCCACATCAAAATGGACCGTTAAGCGCTGTCCCGCGTTGAAAATATCACCCGCCATGGAAGTGGGAATCGGCGGCTCATATTTTTGTACGCCCAACAGCTCTGCAACGCACTGGCCCTCTTCCACCGGGCTCAAGCGCATCAACTCAGAATCCCCGTCGCTGTGTTCAATCACGGCGGTATCGCCTTCCATATGCACGGGATAGCAAACACCCTGGCTCAGCTCACCGCGCAGTTTGATCGCAGTAATACGATTGCCGTCTTTGCCGTTCAGACGTCCAACGCCCTTCTCGGCGTTCCAGAAATTCAGTTTTTTCAATAGCCACTGCGGCAACAGCGAAGCCTCTGGGATGTAAGCGATCAGGTCCCCGGCTTGGAACTCGCCTTTCTTGACGATGGAGCGATAGCCGTCGATTACGGCGAACTCAATGGCGTCCGCATTCGGGTGCGGCTCAATTTGGCGTATACGTTTTATAGGTACAGAAAATTTAGACATAAAAATTAAGCGTGCCTGCTTCATACCCGGCGAACAGCACAAACGGCGGGATACTAAAAACCGAAAAGGGGCTGTGCTTTTGCATGGCAATCTGTGATTGCGCCCCGCATTGTATGCGTTGCGCAAAAAATCTTCTAACTATTACTGTGACAGGCTTCCGTAATCCAAAAGCAAAAGCGCATCTTTGCGAGTTGGACGCCCCACTTTCACGCACGGCGCCAACAAGAGTAGACTTGTTCCTTTTCGGGATCAGGCAGAGGCTTTTTCAATGAGTGATTCGGCATATCAAAACCATTTATCTATCCTGCGTAAGCGCTTTGATCAGGCTCTGCTTGAGACGGACTTCGACGGCGTCATCCTGGCGTCAGGCCGCTTGACCTATTATTTTGGCGACGACCACTCTCACCCCTTTCATCCCTACGCCATGGCGCAACAGTGGGCGCCTTTCGATCTGATGCCGGATGTGTTTATCCACCTTCAGCGTGGCGAAACTCCGCGCCTGTTATGGCCGGCGAAACAGGATTTCTGGCACGTGGTGCACGCTGTTCCAGAGGGCGGTTGGAGCGATCAGTGGCGCATAGAGCCTGTCAGTTCCCTGCAGGAATGGCTGCCGCAGATCAGCGGGAAAACCGCCTGGATTGGCCCGGAATATAACGAGGCGCCGGGGCTTAATCCGAATCTGAGCGTCAACCCGGAAGCGCTGCTGCATAGACTGAATTATCAGCGCGCCTATAAAACCGAGTTCGAAATTGATTGTTTGTGGCGCGCCAACCAGGCTGGCGCCGCGGGGCATAAAGCCGCCCAGGCCGCGTTCCTGGCGGGTAAAAGCGAATGCGACGTTTATCGTGATTTCCTCGCCGCCAGCGGACAGTTGTCCAATCAGGAGCCCTATCCCGGCATTGTGGCGCTGAATGAAAATGCGGCGGTGCTGCATTATGAAAAGAAAAATCCTCTGCAACCGGAAGCCGTGCGCACGCTGCTGATTGACGCCGGCGCCGCTTTTGGAGGATACGCCAGCGATATCACCCGCACTTATACGGCGGGCCAGGGCCTGTTTGCAG
The DNA here is from genome assembly GCF_029813005.1 of Hahella sp. CR1. NCBI lineage: Bacteria > Pseudomonadati > Pseudomonadota > Gammaproteobacteria > Oceanospirillales > Hahellaceae > Hahella > Hahella sp. CR1. The sequence continues at coordinate 503,500 of NZ_JAPELK010000001.1, read as the reverse complement.
AGCTGATCGAGCGGGTCAACACACTGCAATTGTCCATCGCAGCTCAAGCCGTGCATGGCAAAGCCTTCAGCGAATTGCATCAGGCCACCCTGGCGGGCGTCGCCAGTATTCTGCATGAGACCGGTATTTGCTCACATGGCGTGGAGGCGCAGCTGGACAAGCGCATCCCGCAGGTATTTTTCCCGCATGGTCTGGGTCACTTACTGGGTCTGCAGGTGCATGACGTAGGCGGCCATCAACAGGATAAAATCGGAACCCTGCGTAAACCGGACGAATCAGCGCCCTTCCTGCGTCTGACCCGCACATTGGAAAAAGACATGGTGATCACCATTGAGCCGGGGCTGTACTTCATTCCCATGTTGCTCGATAACATGGTGAACAATATCGCCGGACATGGTTGTGATTTAGACCTGATCGCCACCTTAAAACCTTACGGCGGCATTCGCATCGAAGACAACGTGGTGGTGCAGGAAGGACGCAGCCGCAACCTGACCCGCGAGGCGTTCGCCGAACTTCAGGCTTAACAGTCCTCTCGCTGGCGAACACGCCCTCTATCGGCGCGCGTCGGTTTTCTCCCGCTTCGGCAAGGGGAACAACATACCGACGCGCCGCCTGTAATCGAGATAGGTCCGCCCAAACTCGCGGACCAGATCCCGCTCTTCAAAATACAGCCCGATCAGGATATAGAGCGTCATGCCGCCGGCGAAAACACAGTGCCCCACCGTGGCGACCGAAGTAGACCACATACCCACCAGAATGCCGCTTTGAATGGGGTGACGCACGACGCGATAGAACTGGGTGACGCGAAATTCAGACGCCGGCGCCGATTGTCCCCGAAATTTACGCCAAGGCTGACGCAGGCCAAACAGTTCAAAGTGATCGAGCATGAAGGTGGCGAGAAACATCACGCCCCATCCAGCGAAGGCCAAAGTCAGAAAGAATACTCTGGCCGACCCTCCGTCTATCGACCAGACCACCGTGGGCAGCGGCGCCCAGAAATAAAAGATCACCGCAAAAACCAATGTCGTGGCCAGACAGTAGGTCGCACGCTCAATCGTGGGAGAAATACGCCGCGTCAGCCAGCGTTTGAAAGACTGGCGCGCCATCAGACTATGTTGAACCCCAAACAATGCAATCAAGCCCAAGTCGAGGCAAAGCGCCGTCGTCATATCTAATGCAGGCCCATCGTTGATGGCCTTCGGAACCGGCAGCCCATTAATGAAGGCGATGAAATAAAACATCGCCCCCACGGCGGCCAGATAGCAAACAGCGGCGTAGGCCAGCTCAGCAAAGACGGTGATGCGGGAATGTTTCATATCAGGCCAACTCCCTGGCGCTCAATGTTTGTGGTTATTATTAATATGGCGCATGGATGCGACTGCGCGGCGGCTAGCCGCGGGAGACATGGCCTGACATGTGCAGGCCATGTCGTTGCAGACAAATAGAAGGAAGCTATTTGTCTGCCTGATTAATATTAGACAACAACGCGTTGAACATTGTGACAATGGAGGGGCGACTGAACCAGGGCGAGAATTACTGGCGGCGGACGCCGCCTTACTGCGTCAGCACTGGCGCATAATATCCCCGCGCCGCGGCCTCCTCTAAAAACCACGTCAGCGCCTTGTTAGCCGTCCAGCCGCCGGGGCAATCGACGCGGTCGGCGATCATGAACAGACACAATAACTGTACGTCCACTTTCAACGCCATCTTCCGCCAGGCTTTATCGCTGGGCGGTTGTCCTTTGGTTTTGGAGATATACCAAGGCAAATTAATGTCGTGGTACTTCACCAGATTAACAAAGCTTTCCTCAAACTCACCGTATAACGATAAATTTTTAAGCGACTCCTCCGGATTGGCGGAGCCGTTGATCTTGCCGATGTCATGTACTTTAGCCAGCGCCTCCAGAGTTCGCTTCTCTTGCTCCGGACACCCATTCAGATCCGCCAGTTGCAGCGCCCGGGACGCCACCATTTCACAGTGGGTCAATGCATTCTCCGCCGTATGCCTTTCCGGGTTAAGCGTTACCTTTGCCAGCTGTGCGTAGTCCCGCTGAAACGCGGGAGTATTCAATGCGGTAAACATGTGATGACTCCTCTTATTCTTGCTCTTGCTCGTGCTCTTTCAATCCAGTGACCGACAGATCGCGGTAAATGCTTCGTCCCAGTTCAACGTAGGCTCAACCCAATCGGGCGCTGGTTGTGATTTAAGCTGCTCGCCGAACAAGTACAGGTGCGGCGCCAGCCCTTGCAGATGTCGCAAGACATCCAGGCGATCATCAACAAAATGGGTCAGACCCAACTCAGCGCAATGCCCTGCTTTTTCGTGCCTTTTAAAGCAAAACCGCAAGTGATGAGCTGACATGCCGGTCCGCTCAAAGAACCGATGATGCGCCAGCCACAGCCGCGTTTTGTGCTGAGTGTTCTTACCCGCTTTGGACACCAGCCAGACCCGCCCTTCAAACACCTCGACCAGGCGAGTCAGTCTTTCAATCGCCCCTTCCGCCGGCGGCGTCTGCAGCGCCTGTTCAATGCCTCCCGATAAAAACGCCGTGTCGGACTTCCCATCTTTCACGGGAGAGATAATTACTCGGCCGATATCGACCCCTAATTTGTGTATATGTTCTATTCTCGTATTCATGTGGAAATCATATCGGCGCAGACTCTAGACAAGAACTATTGTTTATGTAGCGACTATATAAATAAGTTATAGTTGGCCATTTATTCCGAACCCTAACGCCAGCCACATTAATGAGCAGCGCCCTGAATAAAATGGAACTATGAAAAGCGACTGGATTGAGTCTTTTTTAGTGTTTAGTGAGTGCATGAACTTCACTCACGCAGCCGAACGCCTACACATCTCTCAGCCCGCATTGCACGTGAAAATAAAGAAGTTGTCCGAGCAGTTGCAGACGCCGCTCTATCGCAAGTCCGGCAAGGAACTGGTGCTGACGGAGGAAGGCAAAAAAGTACAGACCTTCGCCAGAGAAATACGCGATCGCTCCAGCACCTTCTTTGAAGAGCTTCGCCATGGCGGTTCAGCGCAGCCCGTTGTGCTCGCCGCTGGGGAAGGCGCTTTTCTGTATTTGCTGGGCATGGCGATTCAGGATTTCAAAAACATAAGTGAGCACCCACTACGCCTGATAACCTCAGATAAAGGAGCGACGATCAGCGCCGTGGAAGATGGATCGGCGCATCTCGGCGTCGCTGCGTTAAGTGCAAAACCGGAGGGACTGGAGCTGACCTTGCTGACGGAAGTGGAGCAGACCTTAGCGGTCCCCAGGTCACACAGGCTGGCGAAACGACGGCAACTCAGCCTCAAGGACCTGAACGGCGAGAAGCTGATTCTGCCGCCACCAGGCATGCCGCAACGCATGGCGGTAGAACAGGCGTTGATGAATAACGGCGTCGCCTGGACGCCTTCTGTGGAGGCGCGCGGATGGGAGCTGATGCTGCACTTCGTAAAGCTGGGGGTGGGCGTCAGCATCGTCAATGGTTGCTGTAATATTCCGTCCGCCCTGACCGCCATCCCCATTCAGGACTTACCCAAAATCTCCTACTACATCATCGAACGCAAAGGCCGGTGGAAAACCACCGGCGCGCAAGATTTAAAAAGTTGCCTGTTAAAGCACAAGGGGGACTGGCGGGAGCGGCGTGGGGGCTAGAGCGTTACCTCATGAACGATTGGTTTTCCTTCACGATAAAGCTGTAACTGATTTTCCATATTTTCGAGGACATCTTTCGCATCGGAATTGTCTTCCTTAAGCTTTTCTATAGCCGATTTCTGCAAAGATACCGCCGATTCATAACGTCCATCACTGGCATAGGCTGCGGCTAACGTATCAAGCACCGAGCTATTTCGCATTTCATTTGGAATACCTTCCGCTATGGCGATCGCCCGCTTTCCATCGCGGATGGATGAATTGCTCGACGTTGCCAGCAGCCACGCAAAATTATTTCGAATACGCTCATCCCCTCCTTCCAGAGCGCGTTCATACCACGAATAGGACTCTTGAAGATTTCTAACAACAAATTTTTCCGTGAGATATAAGTCCGCAATGTAGCCTTGCGCTTCGGCTTCACCTTGCAGCGCGGCAGGGAAACAGCTTAAAAACGCCTTTTCATGCTGCGCATTCTGCACGCCTTGTTCACATTCCAACAGCGCCTGAGATTTGACGCCGTTATCAGCAACTACGCCGAAAACCAATGTTGTCACAGCAATAAAATTAACAGCCATATGCATCAGGATTGGCGCATAGAGACCTCCAATGTAGCGATACAAGATCGCAGCGATAAACCCTAAAACAAAGTAATACGGATAGAGGCTTTGGTTACTATGCATCGACATAAAAATCGCGGCCTGGATTATGTTGGCGAACCAAAAGCCGACATAACGCTGGGTAGCGTTGAGGATCACTCCCCGACATAGAATTTCTTCATATATTGGAACCATGACGCCGAACAGCAGCAGGCTGACGGCTAATCCATAGGCCTCATAAGTGGACTTGATATAGTCGTCGACATCTGCGATCACGATTAATTTCAGATCAGGAAGACACAGTATCGGCGTCATAAACAACAGCCCTACCGCTAACGCTAAGGGTGTCACAATTCCAAGTAAAACGTGGCGATAGCTATGGAATATTCCTCTGCGTAAAGTTCTCCCCGTCACACAAATGACGCTGACAAACATAACCAGAACAAAGATCACCATATAATTCGGACCATTGCCGCTGGGCGCCTGCATCACATTCTTTTGGCTGGTCGCTCCGGGATAGAAGTACTCATATAAAACGCTGGAAACCACTAATACCAGTCCCAGTAAAAGCCACGCCTGAGCCAAGCCCCACCCACTAAATATTGGCTCATTCGGTGAGTTTAGGAACTTGTTCCTGCGCATCCGCCATAGCCCTATGTAGTGCACTGGTAAAAATATGCACAACGGCGCTAGAGCCAGAGCCAAATAACGACAAAGGCTATATAAAAGTACTTGAGGGTTTTCGACGAATAGTTGTGCGGCCGCCCCAGGATACTTTGTCGCCAGGTCGAACCAATACAGCAAAAAGGGGTCTCTCGAGTAATGACCGACCGCAAAGGCGCGATAGGCTTTGACAGCATTCTCTTCATCGCCGGATTCAACCTCATAATCGAGCCAAATAGCGCTAAGTTCGGGACTCTTACTGTGGTAGGCGCTATCGAGTTTCTCTTGCATCAACTCACGTAACGCGGCACTTTCCTTGAGGTGCGCCAACAATCTGGCGTGCGATAAGGTGTGTAGATTTCCTCGCTTTTCTTCATCAAGAATAGCGAATATTTTCGCGGCTTCTTCGAGCAAGCCGGCTTTAACGAAAATTTTAATCGCCAATGTTCTTTCTTCTTCAGAAAAGCTCATCGGTATGATTTTTTCCGCAAAAAGCTTTGCATGCTCTACTTCATTGTTCTTTGCGTAATAATCAACAATCGCCTCCGCCAGCCGCACAGTGGGCTTTTTTTGAAAGGCGGACACAGCATAAACAACTGATTGAGCCTTATATTCCTTGTCATAACGAAGGGAGTACGCCAGTTGCTCATACAGCTTGGCGATATCCGTAGCATCCCAATCTTCAAGCGCAATTCTGTTTAGCTCCACAGCCTTATCCAATAGAGATTCGCCATACTCGCTTTCCAATAGATACAACTGAGTGACGGGCTCCGAAGAGTATCGGGACGATAGTTCATCCAGGCACTTGGAGTAATCTTCCTCCGCGGGCTCAATATAGAGGTCTTCAAGGTAGGTCGCGTTTTCTATGAACTGGCAAAGCGCAATCAAGTCCTCTGCGCGCTTAAACGTAGCAGTATCAAGACTGGATAAAGGCGCCACCTCTTTCTGATAAAGACGCGTTACTTCCTTTTCAAAATCAGCAAAGTCGGGAGTCGCGCCAAAGGCGGAGCCGGCGTAGAAGAGCACGCCCAGCAGCAGGGAGAGAACAACTTTCATGGGATAGACTGCGTTGGTTCAAGGAACCGGCAATCTACCCCAGCGCAGTGAGGGAAACCAGCTTGTTTGTGTTACTCGTCCCTGATGACGAAAGCCTGGATTCCGTTTTGATAGAGAATATGCGCGGCGACGTCGTTGCGACGTCCGCCTTCCTGCGACAGATAATAGGTGGCGGACTTGTCCAGGCCGGCTATTTTGTCGCGAAGGTCCGCCAGAGGCACATGCAGACACTTGGGCAGAGGGGAATGCTCAAACTCCGCGGTGGAGCGGATATCCAGCAGAGTGGATTTGGAATCTTCCGCCGCCCGTTTGCGATATTCAGCCAGAGACACATAATTCACCAGCGGGTCATGTAGCAGGCTTTGGAAAGACTTCTTATCCAGTCGCGCCAGCACGCCGTCCTCGCTCATGATAATCGTGGCGGAGCGTACGGTATCAGACACTAAGGCTTCTTCACCGAAATACGAGCCTTTGCTGACGCGAATGGGCTTGCTTTCGTCCCCTCCAATGAGCACTCGCGCGCCGCCTTCGATCAGCAGGTAGAAATAATCGCCCTCGTCCCCCTCTTTGATAATGACCTGACCTTTATTGACTTCTATCCTTTCAAAGCGGGCGAACACTTTTTCCACATTGGCGGGCGGCAGGTTAAAGAACAGAGGGAATTCCAGCAGGCTGGCCATCCAGTCAAAGTAGGCTTCGTCAAAATCCGCGCCGTCCTCTTCAACGACTTCCGCCACGTCTTCCTCTTGTTCCACTTGCAGCGGCGGCTGCTGGACTTTCTCCGCCTTGGCGGCCTTTTCCTCCTGATCCTGCCTGGCTTCCGCTTCCGTCCACGCCAGGGCGCGATCCAGGAATACGCCGTCCACCGCCAGCATGTGGCCCGGCTCCTGCGCGGTCACCGTCACGCCCTCTGGCATCTTGCCATTCAAGGGAAACAGGCAATCCGGATCAGCGCTGTCGATGGTGGTGGAGGAAATAATATTCTTCTTTATTTTCAACGCGCCCTTGAGCAGATAGTAAGTATCGGTACGCTTGGCGGATTTATCGAAAACGACCTCTCCACCGCCAAAGGTCATGACTTTGCTGCGCTTGATCACTTGGTTCAGGTATTTCTTGGATAACTGACTTAATGGGGAGTACCTGGACATCAACTGATCGGTGATGTTCATACTGGCGTGTAGCGACATGGGGACTACTCAACTTATAGGTGAATCAGTGTTGTCTACAGAATTAAAAATAGCATCAAACTCAGGCAACCGTTAACCTGCGTTTCTCGCGCCCCGCTCTACTACGGAGATCAACTCTGACATGGTTTCGTTCACCCTGACGCCAGCGGTTATCTGGGTCTTCAGCCTCTATGCCCTGTCACTGGCCAGCTTGATGGCGACGCGCTCCAGCCAGCTTCCCGCTTATGCCTGGACGCTTCCCGCCGCTGCTTCGCTGGGGGTCGCATTTTATTTCGGTCTCGCAACCTGGATCGCATTACTGCCCTTGACGGCGTTATGGGCCGCCGGGCTGGCTATGCTGAAGCTGTCCGGCTGGAAAAAGGCGCTGGCCTGGTTGGCGACGGCAGTGCTGTCCTTGGCGTTAGCGCTGCATCTGACGCCAGGATTCACGCATCAGACGGTGATACCCACTCTTCATCTCGGCGCCGCCACTTTGCCGTTCGCGCTGAGCGCCAAACTGGATAAAGCGCTGGCGGGACTGCTGCTGGTCGCCCTTTTTCTTCCCTATCTCCCTACATTACGACAAACCGGCGCCGACCTGCGTCGCCATTGGCCTCTGCTCGCCGCTTCCCTGGTGGTTATTTTCGGGACTGGTGCGCTACTGGGGGTTGATCTGGACCCCAAGACCGGAAGTTATATCCTGGTCTTCGCATTCTTTAATCTTTGGGTGACCTGCATCGCCGAAGAGACTTTTTTCAGGCTGTTAGTGCAACGCAGTTTTGTTTCCTGCTTTGCCAATCTGAACAAAGTGGGACTATGGGGCGTGTGGGTGGCGGGAACGCTGTTTGGGCTGGCCCACTTCCATACAGGCCCGGGCGCAGCGCTACGTATGGCGCTGATTACCCTGGCGGGCTATTGCTACGCCTGGGTTTACTACAAAACGCAAAATTTCTGGCTGTCGGTGCTGCTGCACTTCCTGGTGAATATCATTCATATCAGCCTGTTCGTATACCCTGCGGACTTTTAGGAGCGACCTCATGTCTCCACGCCTGTTTTCTGTGTTATCGCCCATGTTGCTGGGGCTCGCAGCCTGCGCCGCCGACCCTGCGCTTACCCGCCCCCAAAAGAATCCGACTTTTTCCGAACTGCGCCTACAGCCGAAGATCACCGACCTCAATGGCTTGCAGTGCGGCCCCGTTAATCCCGAGGATTTACAGCACATACTGCAAACCGGCGAGTTCGTCACTCATCGCCAGATACACGATGAATACTCCATCTCCGGCTGCTCTATAACGGGCGCCATCAAACTCGATGGCGTTTCCACTCCCTTCAGCTTCGACTACAGCGGCATATTCTACTTTGCGGACGGACGCATACTGGCCTGCGCAGAAGCCTGCTGCGACGCGGGTTTCGAGCACTGCGGCTGGTATGATCCGGCGACCCTAGATTAGAGATAAGCATTTGGATTTGAAGCAAAAAAACAACAAATTTCCGCGCCATAATTCGCCATTTTTCTGCCATAATGCGCCCCCTTTCATTTTGAAATGCAGGTTATACTCATTATTAACATGGCAATGATATTGGCCCGTTAATAATCAGGTGCACGGATGCGCCTGCGCGGCGGCTAGCCGCGGGAGACAGGCTCTGACATAGGCAGGACCTGTCGTCGCGGACAAATAGAAGGACGCTGTTTGTCCGCCTGATTAATAGTTCATAGGGTCATTTAACGCCTGCAGCAAATATTCCCGCGCTTCATCCGTAGTACGCTTTCAATTCGTCTACGCCTCATACGACTGAAGGGCTGGGAGGCTCGGCACACACCTAACATTGTCGCTCACGCGTCTTCCGGGGGTTTTACAAGGACATGACAAGCGCAAGATCCGGTTTTCTATTTCTACTCGCTATTAGCGCCAGCGGCCTGACCTGGGCCGGGCAGCCCAGCTTCAACTGCGCCAAGGCGTCACAGCAGGTGGAGCACATCATCTGCGACTCGGAGGCCCTGGCCGCCCAAGACGCCAAACTCGCCAAGCTGTATGGCAATGTCATGAAAAGCCTGGACGGAAGCGCCAAGGACAAACTGAAGTCCGAACAAAGGGAGTGGTTAAGAAACCGCAACCGGGATTGCGACCTGAACGGCGACGCCGGCGAGTCCTGCCTGCTTGGCCGCTATCGTCAGCGCAATGCGGAATTGTCAGCGATGCTGGCGTTTGACTCTTCCAGCCAGCCTGCTGACGGCGAACTTCGCATCATGCGCATTACTCCCAGCGGCGCGGATGTCCCCGCCGCCCAGCAAGTGGTGTTTCAGTTCGACCGTCCCGTGGTTCCCATCGGTCGCATGGAACGGGACAGCAAAGATATTCCTGTCACCATCACCCCTGCGCTCAAGTGCGAATGGCGTTGGCTCAATACCAGCGCGCTGGCCTGCCAACTGCGCAATGAAGACAAAATGCAGCAGGCGACCTATTACGAAATCACCATGCGTCCCGGCATCAAAACCGTTACCGGCGCGCAGCTGAAACAGCCAGTGGAGCACAGCTTCACCACCGCTCGTCCCAAAGTCACCTACGAGCGGTTCGTCAACTGGCTGTCGCCTGGCGCGCCGATGATTCAGATAACGTTCAACCAGCCGGTCACCAAGTCGTCCGTGGAAAAAACCTTGACCATGAGCGCAGAAAGCACCGGCCTGCCGCCAGTTAACGTCATCGCCTATCCAGACAACCTTCCCCGCCAACAACCCTGGTGGATGGCGATCGCCAACGACGAAGAGCAGCCCAAGGTCAACGACCAACTGACCCAGTTAGATGGCGACGAAGCCCGCTCCGTCTGGGTCATCGAGCCGAAAAAAGAATTGCCGCTGGATCAGAACATCACCTTGCAGATCAAGCCTGGCCTGATTTCCAGCGAAGGTTCTGAGCCGGGTGCGGAAAACCGGATACTGGAACGGTTCGACACCTACCCAGACTTCCGTTTCGTCGGCATTCGCTGCACCCCCACGGGCGCAAACGAAGCAATGGACATAGAACTGGATCTCTTGCTCACCATGCGCGAAGGCTATGAGGAGTTTATCCAGTGCGCCCCACTGCGCTCAGTGGCGCTGCTGTTCACCTCGCCAGTGACCAATTCCATGGTGCGGAACCAAGTGACTTTCGAGCCGCCTCTGAACGGGGGTCGTAAAGATTATGATCCTTGGGAAAATACCCAGGACTGGACTCACCTGACCTCTCCCCATCGTAACGGACGTTTTTACCAGGTCTGGTTGCCGGAACTACTGAAGGCGGATCAAAAGTACGCCATTAATTTGAATATCAGCGACCTGACCGACGAGTTCGGCCGCAAACTGAACAACAAAGTCAGCTTCAACTTTTTCACCGGTCACCGGGAGCCCAGACTTGAAGTGGCCCATGACGTGGCGGTATTGGAAAAAGGCGTGGAAAGCGACGTGCCTCTGTACGTCACCAACCTGAACAAAATCGATATCGCCTACAACTCCCTGGGCGCTAACCAATCCGGACGCAATCAGAGAAAAGTAATTCCCGTCGCCCCGGCGGAAGACATTTCCTACGCCACTCCCATGGGCGTCAGGGATCTTCTGGGCGACGCCAGCGGCGTGCTGTTCGGTTCCCTCACACCCAGCCCGACGCCACCGGACTGGTACTACGATCCCAAGATCTTTGCGGAAGTCACGCCTTATCAGGTGCACTTCAAACTCGGCCACTTCAACTCCATGGCCTGGGTGACCTCGTTCAGCAGCGGCGAGCCAGTGGCTAACGCCAACGTCTCTCTGTGGTTCGGCTCGTACGAAAACCTGCCCGGCCTGCGCAACCTGAACATCACCGCCAAAACCGACGCCAACGGCATGGCGTCAATGCCTGGTTTGGAGCAGATTGACCCGCAACTGGAGAGCATCTACGGCGGCAGAAGCGCAGACCGGGAAGGCTTCTTCGTGAAAGTGGAGCAAGCGGGCGATATCGCCATCGTGCCTCTGAACAGCAACTTTTCCGTGTGGGATCGGGACCTTTATCCCAGCCTGCAGCGCAAGGGCGGTCACGCCCACGCCTGGGGAACCACGGCCCAGGGCGTTTACAAACTGGGCGACAAAGTGCAGTTCAAAATCTATGTGCGCGAGCAAAGCAACAAGCACTGGGTTGAGCCCTACGAGTCAAATTACTCTCTGAAAGTATTCGACCCGCAGAACAAGGTCGTCTACGAACGCAACAACATCGGCCTGAACAAGTTTGGCGCTTTCGACGGCGAGTTCACCTTACAGGAACAGGGCGCCGTCGGCTGGCACCAGTTCCAGCTGACCCTGAACGCGCCTTCCGGCAGTGAAGTGCAGGAAACGTCCTGGACGCCAGTGACCGTATTGGTCAGCGACTTTACGCCTTCTCCATTCAAAGTGAAGACCGAACTGAACGGGAATCTATTCCGCGCCAACGATTCGGTGCAAGTCACCTCTCTGGCCACGCTGCACTCTGGCGGCCCCTATACGGAAGCGGAAGTACGCCTGACCGCCAAGCTGACCCCAAAAGAGTTTTCCAGCAGCAATCCGGTCGCCAAAGGCTTTACGTTTGGCGGAGACAATAACGCCGGCGGCGAGAGCAACTTGCTCGATATTCGTCGTCAGCTGGACGACGCCGGTCAGTACGTGGAATCCTTTACCCTGCCGGACAGCGGCGTATTCTACGGCAACCTGATGGTGGAAGCGGCGGTGAAGGATGAGCGCGGCAAGTTTGTGGCCTCCTCTACGACAGCGGATTACGCCGGCAGAACCCGCTATGTCGGTCTGCGCAATACTCAGTGGTTGTATAAAAAAGACGAGTCTGCGCGTCTGGAAACCTTAGTGGTGGATCAAAGCGGCGCACCAGTCGCTGGCGCGCCTGTGCGCATCGCCATTAATCACCGCGAGTACAAGGCGTCACGGGTGAAAGGTCCCGGCAACGCCTATCTGACGCAGAACATCATGGAGTGGGTGGAAGAAACCCAATGCGAGCTGAAGAGCGATACAACCGCCGCCACCTGCGAATTCAAGCCGCAGAAGCCGGGGTATTATCAGTTCGTCGCCACCGTCAAGGACACGGAAAACCGGGAACACAGCACCACTTTATACGGCTGGGTGACCGGCAGCGGCTCCGTGGTGTGGGATCAGAGCAACGACGCTACCTTGCAGATCGTTCCCGAGCAGACCAAGTTCAAAATCGGCGATACCGCCCGTTACCTGATCAAAAACCCCTTCCCCGGCGCCAAAGCGCTCATATCAATAGAGCGTTACGGCATTCTCGATAGCTGGGTGCAAACCCTGGATTCCAGCACGCCGGTCATCGAAGTGCCGGTGAAAGCGGACTATCTGCCTGGTTTCTACCTGTCCGTCGTCGTGGTGTCGCCACGGGTGGAGAAACCGCTGGGGCCGGGCCATGTGGATCTGGGCAAACCCAGCTATCGCATGGGCTACGTCGCCGCCAAGGTAGTAGACCCGTTGAAAGAGCTGGATATCAGCGTCGCTACCGACAAAGAGGTGTATAAGCCTCGCGAGCAGGTGAAGGCGAAAATCCGCATCAACCGCAAGAAAACCGATCCCGCTGAGGGCTACGAAATTGCGGTGGCGGTTATCGACGAATCCGTTCTCGCGCTCAACCGCAGCGGCGACAACTATTACGATCCCTACGCCGGATTTAACCGTCTTGATCAGCCTGATGTGTACAATTACAACCTGATCAGCCGCTTGGTGGGTCGTCAAAAGTTCGAGAAAAAAGGCGCCAACCCTGGCGGCGGCGGCGCGGCTTCCGCGCAACTGCGTAACGAATTCAAATTCGTGAGTTACTGGAATCCGGCCATCGAGCCCGATGACAACGGCGAAGCGGAAATCGAGTTCAAAGTGCCCGATAACCTCACCGGCTGGCGCATCTTCGCCTTTGCGGTGACAAAGGAGGATCGTATGGGACTGGGCGACGTCACCTTCAAAGTGAATCGTCCGACGGAGATCCGCCCGGTCATGCCTAATCAGGTCATCGAAGGCGACCGCTTCAAAGCCGGCTTCAACGTGATGAACCGGACCGACAAAGAACGCACCATCAAGATGGATGTTCGCGTCAAAGGTCCTCTGGCGGAAGGCGCGGAACACGCATTCACCCGCGAGCTGAAAATCGGCCCGTATAAACGGGAAAATATCTGGCTGCCGATCGACACCAAAGGCGGCGGTGAACTAATTTTCACCGCTAAAGGCGGCGACCAGCTAGATACGGACGCGCTGGAGCACAAAACCATCGTGAACAAGAGGCGTTCACTGGAAACGGCGGCGACCTATGGGACCACCACGGCAGCCAGCGTCAGTGAAAACGTCCAGGTTCCGGAAGGCATATTTGAAGACGTCGGCTACATCGGCGCTGTCTTGTCGCCTTCCGTCATCGGCAATCTGGATGGCGCATTCGCCTATATCAGAGACTACCCCTATATGTGCTGGGAACAACGCCTGACCAAAGCCGCGATGGCGCGTTCCTATCTGGAGCTGAAGGAATATCTGGCCGAGGATACGCAATGGCCGGAGGCGCAGAAAGATATCGACAGCGCCATGAACGCCGCCGCCAACTTCCAGGCCCCGAATGGCGGCATGGCTTACTGGGTGGCGTCCAACGCTTACGTCAGTCCTTACTTGTCCGCCTACACCGCCATGGCGTTCAACTGGATGCGCGCCAGTGGGCACGAAGTACCCGTCGGTGTGGAACAGCGACTGCATGAGTATCTGCTGACCTTGCTGCGTCAGGACAGCTTCCCCACCTTCTACAGCAAAGGCATGTCCTCATCTGTGCGGGCAGTGGCCCTGGCGGCGTTGGCGGAAGCTGGCAAGATCGATCAGAGCGACGTCAGTCGCTACGAGCGCCACACGCCGGAAATGGACCTGTTCGGCAAAGCCCACTTCCTGCAGGCGGCAGTGCGCACTGAGCATGTTCCGCAAAGTGTCGTGAGCAAATCCATGGACGATATTTTGAGTCACGCCAGTCAAAGCGGCGGCAAGTTCCAGTTCAATGAGCCCTGGGACGACAGCTACAGCTATATCCTGGCGACGCCGCTGCGCTCCAACTGCGCCATTCTGAGCAGCCTGCTTGGCGCACAGACCGAAGGCGGCATGGGCGCCGCCATCGGCGACATCCCCTTCAAACTGGTCAGAAGCATCACGCAGAGCCGCGGCTCCAGAGACCATTGGGAAAACACGCAGGAGAACGTGTTCTGTCTGAACGCGCTGGTCAATTACGCGTCGATTTATGAGAAGGAAGACCCCGCCATGAAAGTCTCCGTCAACTTTGACGGCAAGGACCTGGGATCTGCATCCTTTAACAAGAAATCAGACCCCATGAAGACTGTCAGTCGTCCTCTGACCGCTGCTGATCCGGGCAAAGCCGCCACCCTCACAATTGAAAAAGAAGGGGAAGGCAGGCTGTACTACTCCGCCCGTATCGCTTACGACCTGAAGGAAGACAACGCCGCGCGCATCAACTCCGGCATTGAAATTCGTCGGGAATATTCCGTTGAGCGCAACGGCAAGTTCGAGTTGCTGAAGAGCCCCATGCAGATCCGCCGGGGCGAGTTGGTGAAAGTGGATCTGTTCGTATCCATTCCTACCGCCCGCCATTTCGTGGTGGTGAACGACCCTATCCCCGGAGGCCTGGAGCCGGTGAACGCCGATCTGGCCACCGCGTCACAGGTGGATGCGGATAAAGGCGAGTTCAAGGCCGCGGATGGCTCCTGGTTTTACACTTTCTCGGACTGGTCCTACTACGGACGTTATTTCTGGAGCTTCTATCATAAAGAGCTGCGCCATGACTCAGCCCGCTTCTACGCAGACTATCTGCCGGCGGGTAATTACTTCCTCTCCTACACGGCCCAGGCCATAGCTGAAGGCGAATTCAGCGTCATGCCCGTGCACGCAGAAGAGATGTACGACCCCGACGTCTACGGCAAAGGGTTGCCAGCCACGTTGAATGTGGGGGAGTAGTTGGCGCCTATGTTGAAAAAACTGATGCGCGCCAGGAAAAAGCTCGCGGCCGGCGTCGCAGTGACAGTCACCCTGTCCTGCGCCGCCCTAGCCGGGGCCACCTATTTCGCCATCAAACCTCTGCCGGAAGATCTTTCCTCCGTCATTGCAAGCGCCAGTAAGAACACCTATCTGGACCGGCGCGGCAAGCGCTTGAACATCACCTACGAGAACGAGTGGAATATCTACGACGTCAACGATTTCCATAATATTCCCGAATTCCTGCGGCGGGCGTTTGTCCTGTCGGAGGACAAGCGTTTCTTCTCTCATGGCGGCGTGGACTGGCTGGCGCGACTCAACGCTGCGCGCCAGAACGTCATGTCCGGCGGCGTGGTGCGCGGCGCCAGCACCATCAGCGAACAAGTCGTGCGGATGCTGCATCCGCGGCCGCGCACGCCCTGGTCGCGCTGGATAGAGGGCTTTGAAGCCGCCGATCTGGAGGCGCAATTCTCCAAGGTCGAAATCCTTGAGTTTTATCTGAACCAGGTTCCCTACTCCGCCCGCCGCCGCGGCGTCATACAGGCGGCGCAGTATTACTTCGGCCGCGATCTCTCAACGCTGAATTACAAGGAAATGCTGGCGCTGGCGGTATTGGTGCGGTCGCCGCGCTGGCTGGACCCGCAACGTCAGCTCCGCAACCTGAACCGGGCCATCGACAACCTGTTGGACAGGCTTGAGCTTGATGACGATGAACGCGCCGCCATTGCAGCGCAAACTTTGGAATTGCAGAAGTCGGACATCCACTATGATTTGTCTCACTTCATTCGCTTCGCAGAGAACCGGCTGAACGCGCAAAACCTGGAAAACGGCGCCGTCTACACCACCATCGATACGGAACTGCAGACCAAGATCCAGCAAACCCTGGACAACCGTTTGGATAATCTCGCTTCTTACCGTGTTCAGAACGGCGCCGTCCTGGTGATTGATCATGAGAGCAACGAGATATTGTCCTGGGTGGTGGGCTATGCCGGTCGCGACGACAAGCCCTTCAATCGTATCGATGCGATTACTACGCCTCGCCAACCCGGCTCAACCCTAAAGCCTCTGCTGTACGCCAGCGCAATCCGTAAAGGCTGGACCGCCGCCACCATGCTGGACGATTCGCCGTTGCAGGAGAGCGTCGGGCTGGGCATGCACACCTATCACAACTACAGCCGAGGTTATTACGGCCGCATTTCACTGCGGGAAGCCCTCGGCAACTCTCTCAATATTCCCGCCGTCCTGGCCATTCAATACGTAGGACCGGGTGAGTTTCTGAACTTCCTGCACGATCTGGGCGTAGACAGCCTGTCCGGCCACCCCAACGTTTATGGCGATGGCCTGGCCCTGGGCAACGGCGAGATGACGCTTTTCGAATTGGTGCAGGCGTATTCCGTTCTGGCCCGCATGGGCGACTTCAGACCTCTCTCGTTCACAGAGGGCGGTCGGGGTTACCAGGGGCATCGCGTGCTGTCCGAGGATATCTCCAGCCTGGTGGCCGATATCATGTCCGACCCGGCGGCGAGAGAGAAAGAGTTTGGCTGGGATTCCGTGTTGAACTTCCCTCATCAAACCGCCGTCAAAACCGGCACCTCCAGCGATTATCGGGATGCCTGGTCGGTGGGCTTCAACGACAAATACACCGTAGGCGTATGGATGGGCAATCTGGATTACGCGGAGATGAACAAAGTCACCGGCTCCATGGGGCCAGCGTATGTACTGCGTTCAGTATTTAATGAGTTGAATAAAAACCGGGAAGTGAAGCCGCTTTATCTCAGCAACAATCTGCAAAAGCTATCTGTCTGCATCAGCACCGGGGAGTTGGCCGACAACGGCTGTGAGTCCCGGGACGAGTGGTTTCTACCTGGAACCACACCGGGAGACATCAATAAAGATACCGGTGAAGTGAGGATTCGCAAACCCAGCAAGGGCCTGTTGATGGCGATGGACCCTCGAATTCCGGATGAATCCGAGTATTTCGAATTCGCCCTGACCGAAGCCGACAACATCGCAAGCGTGAAGTGGTTCATCAATGGCCAGCTGATCGCCACCACTGACAAGCCCACCTACAACTGGAAGCTGTCCAAGGGCGATTTTTCCACCAGAGCGGAAATCGCCTTTACGGACGGAGCCCAACCTGTCATCACGGAAGAAATTCAATATCGGGTAAATTAAGCGGCGAAATCACGCCGCTTCTTTCAACCCACGTGGTGAAACTGAACTTCTCTGAACTTAATATCCGTAGCGACGCCAGAGGCGGACACATAGGTGTGATACTGAGCCGTCAACTGCTTGAAGAAGTCGAGACGCTTGCCTGTCGTGCAACGATACTCGCCTGAGTTGGGATCGAAGAACTTCATGCCGTCAGCATCCACGTAGAGCCCGCAAACGTGGTTGGTGGAAATACCTTTGCCGCTCAAAACCATCATGACAATGTGATGACCAGGGTTATTGCTCAGATGCTGAAGCGCCGAGCCGTAGGTATCGTAGTTCTTTTCAATAACGACCCCACCATGGCGCATTCCCAAGGAAGTCGGCGCTACAGCAGCAATACGGTCGGCGTACGAGTGATGCTTGGTGTTATTGAAGTAACTAGCGAAGTAATCCGTATTTTTCCAGGCGATATCCGTGTTCAGATAGGCAATACGATTAGCGGGAGTTTCACCGCGCTGCCGTTGATGGCGCTGTATCCAAGCGAACGATAAGCCAGTGCAACCGCCAATTTGAATATTCTTCATCTGCTGCAAAAGCGGGCGCGTCATAATTTGACGACGCTGTTTGAATTTAGCAACACGAAACTCTTTAAGTGCGGAAATGGTCTTCCAGGAAGTAAAGGACATTAGGACTCTCTCATCAGATAAACAAAAAGCCGGAACGTCCATTTCCGATGAAAGTTAAAACTAACGGGCGATCTACCCGACGAAACAGGTAAGCGCCGACCTGATCAAAGCGCCGTCAGCTTTATGTGTAAAGTTTTGTAAAATGGCGGAGAAACTGCGGCTAAATGCAGTCAATTGAGTGGAAATTCAAGGTATTACAGTACTTTTCCCTGTTGAAGCGGATTGTCTCCACGTCTTCTCCTAAAGTTAGGGCTGGAACGTTCCTACTCTATTCAGG
Organism: Hahella sp. CR1; assembly: GCF_029813005.1. Lineage (NCBI taxonomy): Bacteria > Pseudomonadati > Pseudomonadota > Gammaproteobacteria > Oceanospirillales > Hahellaceae > Hahella > Hahella sp. CR1. Next base: position 485,239 of record NZ_JAPELK010000001.1, on the reverse strand, counting down.
ACGGGTCAGAGATGAAAATACAGTATAATTATATCCTCTTAGCAAACCGAGCCACCGAGACCAATTTCAACTCTGATCGATAGGACAACATCTGGGCCGACTTCCCCACTATCATCAAAGAGCTGATGGGCAGAGAACTACCGTACTGAGTTTGGCTGGTAGAAAGATGATTATCCCGAAAGCTCAGCCTCAACTCACCGTCATCTACCTCCTTCCCGAAATCCATGCGTTCAAATATACCAAGGAAGGCTTACTCGAGAAGAGACGATACTCACGGCGACGTATTTGATTATATTGACATATTTTACAATCTGGTTAGGCTCCATCTTTCCAATGGTGGACTATCGACGGTAGAGTTTTAAAAACAGTTCAATGGTCAAAAACAGAATATCTATAATACCCAGAGATATTCACGCAATAGCTGTACTTGGGACTAAGGAAATTGCGGCCTAATGCCGAATTGGGGATGCTGCGCCTCCAACCCCGCAAACCGCGATAGTCACAATGGTGCCTGGCTATCTGATGTAGGTCCGGGCATAATTAACCGATAACCTAACAAAAAACCAAAGAAGTAAACACGATGCCACGATCATCCAATAAGCCACTGACATTCATCGACGCTTTCGCGGGTTGTGGTGGTCTTTCTCTTGGTTTGATGCAAGCAGGGTTGATTGGTTGCTTTGCAATTGAGCGTGACGCCTTCGCCTTCGATACACTAAAGACAAACCTTTTAGCTGAGGGGGCTCCCCATAGGTACAGATGGCCACGTTGGCTCCCTAAGAAGCCGATTGGTATCGATGAATTGCTTAGTAGTTACCAAGAACAACTCAAGAAAATCTCGGGAAGCGTCGACTTACTGGTTGGCGGCCCTCCATGCCAGGGCTTCTCTGCTGCGGGACGTCGACAACATGATGATCCGCGTAACCAGCTATTTGATTCTTATTTGAAGATGGTCGATATCATTAAACCTAAGGCTGTGTTGATCGAGAATGTGCGTGGGTTTACCATTGATTTTAATGCTGGTGATGAGATAAAGAATTTTTCCCAGCTCCTCAAGGATCGGCTGTCTGATGGCTATATGGTTTATGAGCAGCTACTGGACTTATCAATCTTTGGCGTGCCACAGGCGCGTACACGTTACTTTGTCATAGCTTTTCGTTGTGAGCTGAATGTGCCGAATCCATTCTTGCACCTTAAAAATCGACTTCCCACTTTTTTGCGTTCACTGCGCTTGACGGCACCAGTCTCATCAGCTACTGCTATTTCTGATCTTGAAGTTGCTCGAAATGGAAAACAACCATCACTTGAGAGCAAAGGCTTTGAAGAGATCTGTTATGTAAGCCCGCTTACCCACTTCCAAAAGCTAATGAATACAAAGGGACAAACTCCTACCGATTTGCGTCTAGCTCGCCACCGCGAGGATATTGTCAGCCGCTTTAAACAGATCATCGAGCTGAGCCATGCCGAAGGCCGTTTGAATAAGAGTGTTGGGGCTGAAATACGTGAACGCTTTGGTCTCAAGAAAATGGCTTTGCGTGTACTTGATCCCGATAGCCCATCGCCAACGATAACAAGCATGCCTGATGATTTACTGCATTACTCAGAGCCGCGCACATTGACTGTTAGGGAGAACGCGCGACTACAAAGCTTCCCTGATTGGTACTCGTTTCAAGGCAAGTACACATCAGGGGGCCACCGCCGAAAACAAGAAGTGCCTCGTTTCACACAAGTGGCCAATGCTGTACCACCGCTGGCTGCGCGCGCGATTGGGGAGACATTAGCGGATCTGTTCAGAAGCCAATCCATGAAGACTAATGTAAGAAGCGACCATAAGGTCGGCTCAAGTCTGCATAGCGTCCAGCAGAGTGCGGAAGTCAGCGCGTAATTTCAGAATCAACTTGCGCAGCTCCCGCATCTGCTCTATGTCGATGACCTTGCCAGCATTACCAGTGACCATGCTGGGTTTTCCCTGAGGGACCAGAATTGCATGTCCGAGGATGTTGCGCTCACCCACGACACCATCACGATATGATGTAACTGTCGCTACTCCAGTTGCATACGCAGTAAATTCGTCCATGCCCAGAATTTTTGCCAGCATACGAAGGCGATGGTCCGACGTAAAAAGCATGTGCGCCCTGAAAAGAGCTTCAACGCTAGGGGCGGCCTTAATCTTCTCTCCTTGCTTTACGATATTCCCCACTTGCGCATCCACGCGTCTCATCGCATCCCTGATGAATTGTTCTCTGCCTGCGTCATCAAGCTTGTCATGTGCCAAAGTTAAGCAAGTGTTAACCATATGGTCTATGTCACTCGTGGCCCCCATTACAATACCGCGGGTATGATCAAGATCGAGGACCTTCTTGATCAATGACTCAAAGACGCCTATCACTTCGTCGATAAGGTCCGCGCGACCGGCGCAGTAGACCCCTTCTAGTTGCTTTTCATAGGCCTTCTCTCGTAACTCTACAACCGCTGCCTGTCCGGAATAGAAGACCACGTCTTTGTACTGAACGATATGGCGAATACGTTCGATTGCATCCTCGCCGTGCTCATTGTTACCAAGGTCCCAATCCACCAGGATGAGGTCGACTTCATCCGTGAATACGTCATCGGAAATGGCCTCTTCCATTTGAGCGATCGTCGTGCATAAACGAGGATTGAACTCGAACCCTTCGTTAGCCATCTTCAACGTAATGCTCTTGATTTGATGGGTCACACTATCAGGCTGGTCGTCAACCCACAGCACATTGAAGTCTAGTCTCATGCTTTTCTCCCCTTCATGGCGATTTTTATAAGAAGACCCAGACCCTTTTCTATGCTTTCATCGAGTTCAATACTGCCTCCCATTTCTCCAAGGGCTTGTCGGACATGATAGAGACCGAGGCCTGAACCCAATGTAGTCGTATAACCCATCTCAAAAATGCGAGCGTGGTCCGTGCCTAACGCCAGACCACGTCCGTTATCACTCACATGGATCGTAAGGCCGCTCTTGTTCTCTTGTGTAAGAACAAATTTAATCTGAGATGCTCTGGCCTTCCTCGCATTACTGACTAGATTGTCAACAATGATAGACGCATCGATCGGATTGAAGCGTAGTTTCATACCAGGATGAGCGTTTTCAGCTTCAATCTGCAACCGGGCGCTACCCGTGGTGCGAGCAATCTGCTCGATGTAGTCATAGATGAACGCAGCAAGGTCAGTCTCGATCTTCTCTGAATCGAGCTTGAAATTCGCTTTCGCCGCAAACTTAGTTACTGACATTACTTTCCTATTGAGGAAGGCCATCTGCTCCAATGTTTTGAGAACTGTGTCGCGCGGTATCGATGTTTTGTCGGCTGTCTCGGTCAAAAAATTTTCTATCTGCTGCGCAATGTCCACGGCATAGATTGTCACCTGATGATGCAGGTTTAGGATTGTGGCGGAATCTACGTTGACGAATGACTCTAGAAAATGCGCACGCCGCCGCTCAGTCTCTATCTCCGCCTCGGCCGTTTCTGCGCGGCGGTTTGCGGCTGCGGCGGCCGCCAGCGCCTTGTCGGCGACTCGGCGTGCATCGGCCTCAGACTTCTTCAAGTCGTCGAAGCGACGCTCGGCTGCGTCAAGCCGATCAATCATCTCCGTATCGTCCGTTTTTTCGGCGATCGCACGCAGACTGACCAGAGATTTCTCAAAATCGCTGGAACGCTCATTAATCAAGTCGACAAGCCGCTTACTGTACTCGATTAGCCGCACCTTCTCGTTATCGACGAGATTGGCGACCGCTGCTGTTACACGCGCGCGCCCAGGATCTGTCATTAATCTAGAAAGGTCGTCGGTGTTAGCATCCGGTTTGTCTACCCAAGATACCGGAACCACATACTTCTCAAGTCGTTTCAGGCAATGCTCCATGACCGCCTTACGGAGCTGCTCGACAGCAGGAGTATCAATCAGGCCTTGGTTGCGACTCGAAGCTTCCTGGAAGTCTTCATCGGCTCCAGAAACGTCGACGCGCCCAATGACCTCACGCGTACCTAAAAAGCGCGCATAGCCTTGCTGCTTACGGCGACTGAAGCCGAACCAATCGTCTCCATCTTCGCCGATCGGATAGACGCGGAAACTGTTCCTAAAAAGAAAAACGGACCCGAACTGAACTGACGGCAAGCCAACGCGTCGAGTGAATGTAATCTTCGCAGACTGGTTAAGGTAGTAAATCTCGCACCTGAAACCCGCCGTCGATAGATGTTGATATGGATTTGGCTCGACAATCCGGTAGATAACTTCGCCACGATCCGTAAGTGCCGTATGCAGCTCATCACCATCAATGGATACCCGAATGAATGTCGTCTTGTCTTGCAATGTGGCAAAGATGAAATTCCCGATTTGCCCATTCACCAGATCTTTGGGCAAAACTTCTTTCCCCTCCTTTGCTTGAGAGGCAATAAATCGCTCGTCCTTTGCCTCCTCGGCCGGCGCAGTGATATAAATGCCGAAGCCGTCTGTGTCCTCACCAAAAGGATTAATCAGTTTTGCTAGCGACGCCTTAAGATCCAGGATGCGCTGTCGCGACCAAGACAGCCTCAGCCGCTGAATAGCGACCACCGTGCCATGTTTGAGAGTCGACTTGAACTCACCCAGCTTGGTCGGCAGCTCAAAAGCATTCTGCTCAACATATCGGACGGGGACTTTCTCGAAATGCTCCTTGTCGTCCTTCTCGAACAGCTCCCAATCGACAGTCAGTCGGTGGACCAAGCTAGCTTCGTCTCGCGGGCGACTTTGTATGACAACTTCCTCGCCCAAGCGATCAGACGAAAAGCGGCCAATGCCTTTACTGCCAGCATAGTGCCGACGCTCGGCGGCAATATTGCGGAAGTCATCAGCAGGCCGATCGCTGCGTTTTGACGAGTATGCAACGAACAGCCATTTATTCGTGAGATCTTCGTAAGACATGCCAGAGCCATTGTCCGCGATGATAATAAGGTCATCGCCGAAGTATAGCTGTACTCTGTCTGCACCAGCATCGAATGAGTTTTTGACGAGCTCGAAGATCGCAACTTCGTCATCAGTGATGAGCTCCCGACCCAAAACGCGTTTTAGGCCAGTACTGACATCAAAGTGTAGATTTCCTTTTGCCAACAAATTCATCGTCCTTTGCCTGAACTCGACCAGTTCTTGATGTATTTTATTAGATTAGATTTTTTAATTGTAAGTAATTAGTGTAATCATCATACATTTTCTCGATTTCGTTTACACTGTTCTGATGAATGCAAGTATATTCATGCCGAGATTTAGTCCTCTCTAAATGTCGAGTGGTTAACTAAATCTGAACATATTACAGCCGTGGCACATCGCCAAGTGCCATCTATACCCTACCCCAGCCTCCATATCCAGACATCAACTCCTGCCTGATGTTGACAAGTTGGGCTTTTTTTGAGGTAACTTATAGAAGGACTCGGAGACCTTCTCCATGGGGACTGGCCACCTCAGAGAGAACTTCAACGCCACTTTTAGGATCCTATTAACGTTATCTCTAGCGATTGTTTCTATCCGGAAGATCAAGATTCGGGTGTATAATCCCTCCCTGCAATACTCCAACCTGAATCGGGCCATCAAGTACCAGCAAGGCGTACCTTCGTCCTCATGTTTTACCTTCAAGCAGCATCTGGAGTACTGGTGGTTTCGCCTCTAGCACTAGTCGCTCTATGACTTCAGTTTTCTTTTAGTTTGTACTGTATTTTCCTTGGGGTGCTATCGCCGGGTGTGTCGGATTATCCATATTTATCAAGGAACCGTAACTACCACCTGAGGAATTTCCTGAAACTTACCACTAAGGAGTCCTCGAGCTTCAGCAATACGAATAGTATCTTCAGTCCGAAGAAAACAGCTCCCAGATATTGATGACCTTTGGAGACCAGTTCAGAGAGGGGAAATACAGATGAACTCTGTGTCAGATAGAATGTGAAGCACACTTCGGCATTTATTACCGAGTAAGCGGTGAGAGCATCTCAAAAAAGAGACATATCTGGTATAGATGAAGACCTGTTGTCAGAACGCAGGTCTTGACCGCGCCCTTCCTTCAGCCTTTTATCAATCTGATCCTGAGCCAAACACTTGAATATTTCACCCATATAAAAAGCCAACGTCCTAGTTGATACCTTCAAGCTAGTGCACATTGGCTTAGGGTGAAACTATATGTTCAAAAATAGTACTTTATTTTAATACAACGGCTTTTTAAAGGCGCGAAAGTATTACTACTCCACCGTGACGCTCTTCGCCAGATTTCGCGGCTGGTCTACGTCGGTGCCTTTTAGAACGGCGACGTGGTAGGACAGCAACTGCAGTGGCACGGTGTAGACGATGGGCGCCAGGATGTCGTGAACGGCGGGGATGGGGATGACGTGCACGCCGGGCTCTTCTTCCAAGGCCACGTCCGCATCCGCAAATACATATAGCTCACCGCCACGGGCGCGAACTTCCTGCAGGTTGGATTTCAATTTCTCCAGCAACTCGTTGTTCGGTGCGACGGTGATAACCGGCATATCCTTGTCCACAAGCGCCAGAGGGCCGTGCTTCAACTCACCCGCAGGGTAGGCTTCGGCATGAATGTAGGAGATCTCCTTTAGCTTCAGAGCCCCTTCCATCGCAACGGGGTACATTGAACCGCGCCCCAGGAACAACGAGTGGTGTTTCTCTGCGAAAGCTTCTGAGGTCTTGTTGATAACGTCATCCAAATCCAGCACTTTCTGAATCAGATCTGGCAGGGCTTTAAGGCCTTCCACCAATTCCGCTTCTTTCTCTTTGGTCAGACCATGACGTCTTCCCAGCGCGATCGTAAGAATCAACAGAGCGACCAACTGCGTGGTGAACGCCTTGGTTGAAGCGACGCCAATTTCAGGGCCAGCCTGGGTCATTACGGTCAGATCGGATTCGCGCACCAGGGAGCTGCCAGGCACGTTACAAATCGCCAGCGCAGATTTGAAGCCGGCCTTTTTAGCCTGACGCAGCGCAGCCAGCGTGTCAGCAGTTTCACCAGACTGAGAGATGGTGACAAACAGCATGTCCGACTGCACGACATGTTTGCGGTAGCGATACTCACTAGCGACTTCCACTTGGCAGGGAATGCCGACCAGTTCTTCGATCCAGTATCTGGCGACAAGGCCTGAGTGATAGCTGGTGCCGCATGCAACGATCTGTACAGAGCCTACGCCGTCGAAGACATTAGCGGCGTCTGCGCCCAATACCTGCTCAAGAATGTGGTCTCCGCTGATGCGGCCTTCCAGAGTCGCCTTAATAACCTTAGGCTGCTCGTAGATTTCCTTCATCATGTAGTGGCGGTATTCGCCTTTTTCCACACTGTCGAGTCCACCGTGTTCAAAGCGAACAACCGGGCGCTCTACTTTGGCGCCGGAGCCGTCCCAAACGGTGATCTTTTCCAGGGTCACTTCGGTGATATCGCCTTCTTCGAGATAGATAAAGCGGTCTGTCACCTGCAACAGAGCCAAGGCGTCGGAAGCCAGGAAATTCTCGCCGATACCCACGCCAACCACCAAAGGACTGCCTTCGCGAGCAGCCAGGATACGGTTAGGCTCGGAAGAGTGTACTACCGCCAACGCATAAGCGCCGTGCAGCTGCGCAATGGTCTTCCTGAACGCCTGCATCATATCGCCAGTTTCCTGATACATGCTGTCGATCAGGTGTGCGACGACTTCCGTATCCGTCTCGGAGGTGAACTCGTAGCCTTTGTCACGCAGATCCTGGCGCAGGGCTTCATAGTTCTCAATAATGCCGTTATGCACGATAGCCAGATTTTCGCCTGACATGTGTGGGTGAGCGTTGGTGACACTAGGCTTACCGTGAGTCGCCCAACGGGTATGAGCAATACCCGTGCGCCCAGGCAAAGGATATTTGGTGATGGCTTCTTCCAGCGCGGCGACTTTGCCCACTTCACGCTGACGCTGGATTTTATTCGCCGCTTCAACAACGGCCATGCCTGCGGAATCATATCCGCGGTATTCAAGACGTTTCAGGCCTTCTAGCAGGATGGCGGAGACATCCCGCTGGGCTATCGCCCCAACTATGCCACACATATGTTTTCCTTGTTTCGGATTGGATTAACTCAATAAACGAATCTTAGTACGTTTTATGCTTTTTTAGAAAACGAGGCAGCAAGGCCTCGCTTAACGTTATTTGTGCTCGGGCTACTTCTTCACCGGCCGCGTCCAGCCATCTATGTTGCGCTGCTGCGCGCGCGCAACGGCAAGCTGCTTGTCGGATACGTCCTTGGTCACGGTAGAACCAGCGCCAATCGTCGCCCCTTTACCTAAGGTCACCGGAGCCACCAGCGCCGTATTGGAGCCAACGAAAACATCGTCCTCTATAAGCGTCTTAAACTTATTGGCGCCGTCATAGTTACAGGTGATGGTCCCTGCGCCAATATTGACGTTAGAGCCTACCGTAGCGTCACCGACATAGCTGAGGTGATTCACCTTGCTGCCAGGACCGATATCGGCTTTCTTGATCTCTACAAAGTTTCCGACTTTGGCTTTCTCAAACAAATGAGCGCCTGGACGCAGCCGCGCAAACGGCCCCACTGTGGCGAAAGCGTCAACACGAGCGTCTTCTATGATACTGCTGGCTTCGATCGTTACGTCATTAGCGATGACCGCATTTCGTATCACGCAATTCGGTCCGATTTTAACTCTGTCTCCCAGAGTGACGTCACCTTCGAAGACGGCATTCACGTCAATTTCCACGTCACGGCCGACATTAAGCACGCCGCGCACATCAACACGGGCGGGATCGCGCAGGGTCGCGCCGGCCAGCATCAACTCTTCGGCAACCTGTTGTTGGTATGCTCGCTCCAGTGCGGCCAACTGAATCCTGTTATTAACGCCTTCTACTTCATGGAGAAAGCTTGGCTGCGCAGTGACAATGTCTACGCCGCTTTCAACAGCCAGGGCGACGATGTCCGTCAGATAGTATTCACCTTGAGCGTTACTATTGGAAAGCTTGGGTAACCACTCTTTCAATCGACTGGCCGGCACAGCCATGATGCCAGTGTTAATTTCATTGATGGCTTTCTGTTCTTCCGTCGCGTCTTTCTGCTCAACGATGGCGACCACTGACCCGGCGTCATTGCGGACAATACGGCCATAACCAGCGGGGTTGTCCAATGTCACAGTCAAAACGCCCAATTTTCCGTGGCTGACGGCGAGAAAGTTCTTCAGTGTAGCGACGGAAGTGAGCGGCACATCGCCATATAAAATCAATGCCTGGCCATCATCAGATAAATTCTGCAGCCCTTGAGCTACCGCATGTCCCGTGCCTAACTGTTCCGCCTGATGCGCCCACAACAGACCAGGGCCAGTTACCCCTGCCTGAACTACATCGCCTTTGTGGCCATATACGACAGTAATGTTTTCCGGCTCCAAACGACGTGCAGTGTCGATGACGTGCTGAACCAGGGGTTTGCCGGCGACGCAATGCATCACTTTCGGCAACTCGGATTTCATTCGCGTACCTTGGCCGGCTGCGAGAATGATGATGTGCAGACTCATATCGGTCTCCGAAGAATGGATAAAGTAGTTAAACCGGTAACAGCTTGGCTGTTAATTGAAATTGTATTAATCGACACTTTAAGGGATTAGGAAAAAAATTTCCTGCCGTCCAGATAGACTAGTAAAGTCGCGCGCAGGCGCCAAGTTTTGGCCCTTACTTGGGCATTCAAATACAAAAAAGGGGAAGACTGTGCTTCCCCTTGTTCGATCTTGCAATCTTTGCTGTTAGCGCTTCAACTTATTACGCATCTGCTGAATGGTGCGAAGCCTTGCAGCGGCCTCGGCCAACTGCGATGCAGCTCTGGAGTACTCGAAGTCTCCGCCGCGATTGGCCAGGGCCTTCTCGGCTTCTTTCTTCGCTTCCAGAGCAGCGGCTTCGTCCATATCGCCCGCACGTTGCGCGCTATCCGATAGGATGGTCACCATGTTCGGCTGTACTTCGAGGAATCCGCCAGTAACGAAAAATACTTCCTCTTCACCGCCTTGCTTGATGATCCTAACCGGACCGGGGTTTAGCGCAGTTAGCAGGGGGGTGTGACCCGGCGTGATGCCCAGGTCGCCTTCGCTGCCGGCGGCGATAACCATCTCCACCAGGCCAGAGAAGATCTCCTGTTCCGCACTAACGATATCGCAATGCACACTTATACCCATTTGGTTAGGCCTCTATCCTATTCGGATATTATTTAGTCTTCTTGGCTTTCTCAACCGCCTCTTCGATACCGCCTACCATGTAGAACGCTTGTTCTGGAAGGTGGTCGAATTCGCCATCAAGAATACCTTTAAAGCCGCGGATAGTGTCTTTCAGAGACACGTATTTGCCTGGAGAACCGGTAAATACTTCCGCAACGTGGAAAGGCTGGGACAAGAAGCGCTCGATTTTACGCGCACGGGATACGATCTGCTTATCTTCTTCAGACAGCTCGTCCATACCCAGAATCGCAATAATGTCTTTCAGCTCTTTGTAACGCTGCAGTACGGTCTGTACGCCACGCGCCACGTCGTAATGCTCCTGACCGATAACCAGCGGGTCCAGCTGACGGCTGGTGGAGTCCAGCGGGTCGATCGCAGGGTAGATACCTTTTGCGGCGATATCCCGGCTCAATACAACAGTCGCATCCAAGTGGGAGAACGTGGTTGCTGGAGAGGGGTCAGTCAAGTCATCCGCAGGTACGTATACGGCCTGAACGGAAGTGATGGAGCCAACTTTAGTGGAAGTGATACGCTCCTGCAGAACGCCCATTTCCTCAGCCAGAGTCGGCTGATAACCTACCGCGGAAGGCATACGACCCAGCAGAGCCGATACTTCTGTTCCCGCCAGGGTGTAACGATAGATGTTGTCAACGAACAACAGAACGTCACGACCTTCGTCACGGAACTTCTCCGCCATGGTCAGACCAGTCAAAGCAACACGCAGACGGTTTCCTGGGGGCTCATTCATCTGCCCGTAAACCATCGCTACTTTGTCCAGTACGTTGGACTCTTCCATCTCGTAGTAGAAGTCGTTACCTTCACGAGTCCGCTCACCAACACCCGCGAATACAGAAAGACCAGAGTGCTCTTTCGCGATGTTGTTGATCAGCTCCATCATGTTTACAGTCTTACCTACGCCCGCGCCGCCGAACAGGCCGACTTTACCACCCTTAGCGAAAGGACATACCAAGTCGATAACCTTGATGCCGGTTTCCAGCAGGTCACGAGAAGAAGACTGATCTGCGTAACCAGGAGCGTTACGGTGAATCGGCATACGCTCTTCTTCGCCGATAGGACCTTTTTCGTCGATCGGGTTACCCAGTACGTCCATAATACGGCCCAGAGTCTGGGTCCCGACTGGTACTGAGATAGGAGCGTTGGTGTTTTCCACTTGAAGACCGCGGCGTAGACCTTCGGTGCTTCCCATGGCGATTGTGCGCACGATACCATCGCCCAGCTGCTGCTGAACTTCCAGTGTTGTGGCTCCGCCTTCAACTTTTAAAGCATCATAGACTTTGGGCACTGTATCGCGCGGAAATTCGACGTCGATAACCGCCCCGATAATCTGCACTATTTGTCCGCTACTCATTGTCAGTTCCTCACTGAATCTTAAATCTGTTCTGCCTGACTCCGCCGCCTTTCAGGCGGCGCGTCCAAATACCAAGAAACCTATACCGCCGCTGCGCCGCTCACGATCTCAGAGATCTCTTGAGTGATCGCCGCCTGACGAGCTTTGTTGTAAGCCAACTCCAGCTCGTTGATGATTCCGCCGGCGTTGTCGGTCGCGCTCTTCATAGCGATCATCCGCGCGGCCTGCTCACAGGCGTTATTTTCCACGACAGCTTGATATACCTGGGACTCAATAAAGCGGGTCAGTAACCCATCCAACAAGCCTTTAGCGTCAGGCTCGTAAATGTAGTCCCAATGGCGACGTATCATTTCATCATCTTCCGCAGGGGGAAGAGGCAACAGCTGCGCCACGGTAGGCTTCTGCGTCATGGTGTTTACGAAGCGGTTATGGACCAGGTACAAACGGTCGATCTTGCCTTCCGCATAAGCGTCCAGCATGACCTTTACGGAGCCCACGATCTTGGTAAGGGATGGTTCATCCCCCAAGTGGCTCAATGCAGCGACGACGTTACCGCCGTAGTTACGGAAAAAGCTGATCGCTTTTTGCCCTACAGCGCACAAATCGACTTCCGCGCCTTTATCGCGCCATTCTTTCATGGAGCGCATCATTTCGCGGAAAGCGTTAACGTTCAAACCGCCACAGAGTCCGCGGTCAGTAGAGACCACGATATAGCCAACTCTTTTAGCTTCGCGTTCTTGCAGATACAGATGTCGATATTCTGGATTCGCAGTAGCGATATGGCTTATGACGCTGCGTATGCGATCAGCATAAGGCCGACCCGCCGCCATTCGCTGTTGAGCTTTACGCATTTTACTGGCGGCGACGAGCTGCATCGCGCTAGTAATTTTCTGCGTGCTCTTAATACTTGCGATTTGGGTTTTAATCTCTTTTCCGACGGCCATATTTACCTGCCTTTCGTTAATCCTGAACCTGTTGAACAACCAGTCGCCGCAGAAGCGGCGACGGTTAGGAGTTCATTACCAGGTTTGAGTGGATTTGAACTTCTCGATACAAGATTTCAGGCCGGCGGCGATTTCGTCGTTGTAATCGCCTGCTTCGTTGATCTTCGCCAGAAGATCGCCGAATTCGCTCTTGGCGTAAGAAAGCAGAGCCGCTTCGAAGGGAACTACTTTCTTGGCGTCGACATCGTCCAGGAAACCTTCGTTTGCAGCGAACAGAACCAAGCCCATTTCAGCAACGGTCATCGGCGCGAACTGCTTTTGCTTCATCAGTTCGGTAACACGCTGACCGTGCTCCAGCTGCTTACGAGTCGCTTCGTCAAGGTCGGAAGCGAACTGTGCGAACGCAGCCAGTTCACGATACTGAGCCAGGGCCAGACGGATACCGCCACCCAGCTTTTTCATGATCTTGGTCTGTGCGGCGCCACCTACCCGGGATACAGAGATACCGGCGTTCATCGCAGGACGGATACCCGCGTTGAACAGGCTTGTCTCAAGGAAGATCTGGCCGTCAGTAATAGAAATTACGTTAGTAGGAACGAACGCAGATACGTCACCGGCTTGGGTTTCAATGATAGGCAGAGCGGTCAAAGAACCGGTTTTGCCTTTCACTTCGCCGTTGGTGTACTTCTCAACGTATTCCTCGTTAACACGGGACGCACGCTCCAACAAACGGGAGTGCAGGTAGAATACGTCACCGGGGTAAGCTTCACGTCCGGGCGGACGACGCAGCAACAGGGAGATCTGACGATACGCCCAAGCTTGCTTGGTCAAGTCGTCATAAATGATCAGTGCGTCTTCACCGCGATCGCGGAAGTATTCGCCCATGGTACAACCGGAGTATGGAGCCAGGAACTGCATGGAAGCAGGATCCGCAGCGCCAGCGGCTACAACGATGGTGTGATCCATTGCGCCGTGCTCTTCCAGCTTGCGCACTACGTTAGCGATAGAAGATTGCTTCTGACCAATCGCTACATAGATACACTTAATGCCAGTGCCTTTCTGGTTAATGATCGCATCGATCGCCAGAGCAGTCTTACCAGTCTGACGGTCGCCGATAACCAACTCACGCTGACCGCGACCAATAGGCACCATGGTGTCTACGGACTTATAACCGGTCTGCATCGGCTGACCAACGGATTTGCGGGCGATAACGCCCGGCGCCACTTTTTCAACAGGCTCAGTCAGAGTCGTTTCCAGAGCGCCTTTACCGTCAATCGGATTACCCAGTCCGTCAACGACGCGACCAAGCAATTGTTCGCCTACGGGTACTTCCAAGATACGGCCGGTTACTCTTACCTTTTGACCTTCCGCTAAATCTTTGTAGTCGCCCAATACAACGGCGCCCACGGAATCACGCTCTAAGTTAAGAGCCAGACCGTATACGCCGCCTTCAAATTCAATCATCTCACCGTACATTACGTCGGCAAGACCATGGATCAGTACGATACCATCAGAAACGCTTACGATAGTGCCTTCTGTTTTTGCTTCAGAAGAAATATCCAGCTTCTCAATGCGCTTCTTGATGATTTCACTGATCTCAGATGGATTCAGTTGCTGCATGCCTTTATCCTCAAAAACCCTTCAGTTACCTTTCTGCGGAAATTCAGCCGCAGGCGCCAGTTCAGGAATTCACTGCCTCAGCCAGCTTAGCCAAGCGACCGCGTACGGACGCGTCAATCACCAAGTCACCTGCACGCACGACAATGCCCCCGATCAGCTCTTTATTAAGCTGGGAGCGCAAATTGACGTTGCGAGATAGTTTCTTTTGCAGAGCTTGAGCAAGCTTGTTTTCCTGCTCGCCATTCATTTCGAATGCGCTCTCAATAGTGACTTCGATTGTGGCTTCTTGCTGCGCCTTTAACTGCTCGAACAGTGCCGCGATTTCCGGCAGCAGGACCAGACGGTTGTTTTCAGCGAGAACTCTAACAAAGTTAGCTCCCGCTTCATTGAGTTTGCCTTCGCAAACGTCAAGGAACGTCTGACCTTTCTGAGCGCTGGTCAATGCAGGGTGATTTAACACCTTATGCATGTTGCTGTCTTCAGCAACAGCGGCGGTCAGCGCTAATAACGCTGACCATTCCGACAATTGACCCGCGTCCCGAGCTAATTCAAAGGCCGCTTTAGCATATGGCCGGGCGAGTGTAGTGCTTTCCGCCATAATGCAAACCTCTTATAGTTCCGCAGCTAGTTTATCTAGCATGTTGCTGTGCGCACCTGCGTCCACAGAGGTTTCCAGGATCTTCTCAGCACCCGCCAACGCCAGCGCAGCGACTTCAGCACGCAGCGATTCCTTAGCACGGTTCTTTTCCTGGTCGATTTCAGCTTTGGCTGCAGTGATCAAACGTTCGCCTTCAGTACGCGCCTGGTCTTTTGCTTCTTCCAGCATCTGATTGGCGCGCTTGTTGGCCTGTTCGATAATTTCAGCCGCTTGCTGTTTGGCTTCACGCAACTGCTTGGCAACTTTTTCTTGGGCTAGCTCAAGATCCTTTTGCGCGTGCTCAGCAGCCTGCAAACCATCGGCAATCTTTTTCTCGCGTTCCCGCAGAGCCTGTATGACCGGCGGCCATACATACTTCATGCAGAATACGACAAAGATAAAGAAAGCAATCGCTTGCCCTATCATTGTCAGGTTGATGTTCACGTTGACACCCCTCGCTTATCAGTCGAATAAAATGACTCGTTTGCCTAAAAGGTGTAATTACTGAACCAAAGCAATGAACGGGTTAGCGAAAGTGAAGAACAGAGCGATACCAACGCCGATCATGGTTACGGCGTCAAGAAGACCGGCCACGATGAACATTTTAACCTGCAGCATGGGCACCATTTCAGGTTGACGCGCAGCGCCTTCCAGGAATTTACCGCCCAGCAAGCCGAAACCAATTGCAGTACCTAACGCGCCCATGCCGATCAAAAGAGCTACAGCAATCGCGGTCATACCAACTACAGTTTCCATTGTCTCTCCTAAATTTATCAGTTAGTTAGTGGATAGAAAGTTTTTAGTTTTGATGGAAATTTCTACTTCTTAATGATCTTCATGCGCCATGCTCAGATACACGATGGTCAGCATCATGAATATGAACGCCTGCAGCACAATAACCAAAATGTGGAAAATCGCCCAGGGCACTGATAGCACCCATTGCACCCACAACGGCATCAACGCTATCAGGATGAAGAGCAGCTCGCCTGCGTACAGGTTACCGAATAGACGCAAAGCAAGAGAAATAGGTTTGGCGATCAAGCCCACGCCTTCCAAGAGCAGGTTGAATGGCAGCATCCACTTACCGAATGGCTGCAGGGTCAGTTCGCCGAGGAAACCGCCCACGCCTTTGACTTTAATACTGTAATAAATGATCAGGAAGAAAACGGACAACGACATTCCCAGAGTCACATTGACGTCAGTGGTGGGAACGACTTTAAAGTAAGCATGTTCATTGCCGGTTACAACTTGGAACAGTCTTGGCAGGAAGTCCACAGGGACCAAGTCCATCAGGTTCATCAGGAAAATCCAGCAGAAAATAGTCAACGCCAAGGGAGCGATGACCGCGTTTTTGCCGTGGAAAGTTTCCTTTACGCTCTTGTCGACGAAGTCGACCATAATTTCAACAAAGTTCTGCAGTCCGCTTGGAACGCCACTGGTCGCTTTTACCGCTGCTTTGCGGAACAACCAGACAAACAAAGCGCCCAAGGCGATTGACCAACCCAGACTGTCAACATGGACGGCCCAGAACCCCATTTCTTTGGCTTCCTGCGCAGTGTGCGCAAAACTCCAGCCATGCTCTGGGTGGTTACCAAAGGTCAGGTTTTGAAGATGGTGCTGAATGTACTCCGACGCTGTAGGATTTTCGCCTGCCATGTTTCACTCTTAATCGATTGTTGCAATTGTTATTTACGCTGCCGCCTTCCGACAATCAGCGGCGCGAACCAATGCACTGACTGCACACCTAGAAAAGCCAGAAATAAACTTGCCGGCTCCAAAGGCTGGATAAACTTAAAAGCCAGGCCAAAAAAAATGGCCGTTAATCCTAGCTTAACCGCCTCTGCTTTATAAATAGATTGTACGATTTGCCTGGCTGCTTGAGCCCCTTGATAGAGAAAGGCGCGGTGGGCGAAATACATGTTTGGAACAGCGCAAATCAGTCCCCCGACCAAAGCCGAGTACGCATGCACGCTGCTCCATCTCCACGCGATTAAAGATATGAGGACCGTGGCTATTAATTGTAATCCCACAATCCTAAAGACTGGCGGCCGCTTAATAAGCGAGCGAGCTGCACTATTCAAATCACGTTTCTGCCTAGTTCTTGTTACCCCCCGCCCTCGCACTACAGAGACCCGTAGCTTTAGGCGCAGGTGATTATATTGTGTCGATGTAACGCATTCAACCGCCATGAAAACAAAACTGTATAATTTCCATACACATGGGTGCGTTAACAAATTTTAAGCAAATCAACATTTGGTACTAAATATGCTGTATTGAAAATCCAGACACCAAATGTTGTGTTTGAGCTAATTTTATACGCAGCATGGATGGCATGCAGTTTTAGTGATCCAGGCCTAAAAAAGAAACAAAACCAAGAGGAAGAACGCCAACCTGTTCTTCATGCGGACGGATTGGCGAAAAGACAGAAAGAGGCCTTATTTAATATGAGCGAGAATACCGTCCAACTCGTCCAGAGAGTTGTATTTGATGACAAGCTTGCCTTTGCCTTTGCTGTTGTAATCGATTGTGACTGGCGAACCCAGCCTTTCCGCCAGACTTTCCTGCAATTTGCGGACATCCGCATCCAGGGCTTTCTTGATTTTTTCCTTCGGATTTTCCTTTTCCTGTAACAGCTTTCTCACCAGAGCTTCAGTTTGTCTAACCGACAAACCTTTCTCGACAATGGCGTTCGCCGCAGCCAATTGCGTTGGCTCATCCAAAGGCAGCAAAGCTCTGGCATGCCCCATTTCCATATCGCCGCGCTCCAACATAGTTTTCACGTCAGCATGAAGGGCGAGGAGGCGTAGTAAATTGGCTATAGCCGGGCGGGATTTTCCAACCGCTTCCGCCACCTGGGACTGGTTCAAACCAAATTCGTCCTGCAAGCGCTGTAGCGCCATGGCCTCTTCTATAGGATTAAGGTTTTCCCTTTGTATATTCTCAATCAACGCCATTGCGATGGCCGCTTCATCGGGAACATTGCGAATGATAACGGGAATTTTGTCTTTACCGGCGATCTGAGTCGCACGCCAGCGGCGCTCGCCAGCGATAATTTCATAGCGGTTTGGGGCAATCTCCCGCACCACGATGGGCTGCATGACGCCTTGTTGACGAATAGACTGCGCCAGCTCCTCCAGCGACTCGGGGTCCATGTCCCGACGAGGTTGATATTGCCCACGCTGGATCAGTTCGACTGGAAGCTCTTTTAAAACGCCATCCTGTTTAACGTTTTCTTCTTCCTCATTGGTGCGTGTGCGCGACCCGGCCAACAATGCGTTCAGTCCGCGATCGCCTAGACCTCGTTTTTTCATTATTCAGGTAGTTCCCCAAAATCGCCCATTCAGGCTGGAACGGCTTCTTTCGCCGCCTTCCTGTCTTTGCGAATAATTTCTCCCGCCAATGCCAGGTAAGCAATGGCGCCTCTTGAGCTTTTATCGTACTTCAGCGCTGGCACGCCATAGGAAGGCGCTTCCGCCAGCCTTACGTTACGCGGAATAATTGAGCGATACACTTTATCGCCAAAGTAATCCGTAATTTGCCGCGATACATCCAATGTCAGGCTGTTGCGGGGATCGTACATGGTGCGCAACAGACCTTCTATTTCCAGACTAGGATTAACCGTCTCGCGAATTTGTTCGATGGTGTTCATCAACGCCGCCAATCCCTCAAGCGCGTAATACTCACACTGCATGGGAATCAAGACGCCATTGGCCGCCACCAATGCATTCACTGTCAATAAGTTCAACGCAGGAGGGCAGTCAAGCAGCACATAGTCATAGTTCGCCGCCACTTCCTTAATAGCGTTGCGCAAACGGTACTCACGACCGATCTCGTTCATCAGCTCGACTTCCGCCGCCGTGACATCGCCATTGGCGGGCATTACATCGTAACCTGCCGCTTCAGACGTCTTTACTACCTGGGCGGCGTCCGCCTTTTTAGTGAGTACATCGTATACGGTGTGTTCAATCGTGTTTTTATCGATACCGCTTCCCATCGTCGCATTGCCCTGTGGATCAATATCCACCAGCAATACTTTGCGCCGGGTAGCGGCTAAAGAGGCTGCCAGATTGACGCAGGTCGTGGTTTTGCCGACACCGCCTTTTTGGTTGGTTACAGCTAATATTCGCGCCATTTATGAGCCTCCGGTATTTCCACTACGCGCAATAATAAGCAAATGACGTTCCCCATCACAACCGGGAACCTCCAGCTTATGCCATTCCACAACTTCAAAGTCCGCCGGCATGGCTTCAATCTCGTCATGGGGATAAAGGCCTTTCAACGCATAAATGCGCGTTTCGGGAAGAATTAGATCACGGCATCCGGCAATCATATCGCCAATCGTCGCGAAAGCTCTGGATATTATTCCGTCAAACCTGGCTTCGGGCGTGAACGCTTCGATCCGAGTATGTTCGACCTGAAGATTCGTCAGCCCCATATCCATCCGGCACTGATCCATGAACCGGGTTTTTTTGCCGTTGCTATCCAACAATGTCCAGTGGGAATCCGGCTGCGCAATGGAAAGCGGAATACCCGGTAATCCTGCGCCAGCGCCCACATCCAGAAACCGGACGCCTTTTAAATAGGGAAGCGCGGCCAGAGAATCAAGTATATGACGGCTCACGTGCAATGCGGGATCGCGCACAGCAGTGAGGTTGTACGCCTTGTTCCATTTGTGCAGCAATTCCAGATAACGCAGAATTTTAGTTCGCTGCGCCTCCGTCAAACTCACTCCCATCGCCTTTAAGCCAGACGCCAGCTGCTCCGTTTGATTCAAAATCAACGCCATACTCAAGCGCTCTTCCGCTGAATGGAGCCACGCTTCTTCAAATGAACCAGCAACAGAGAAACCGCCGCTGGAGTAACGCCTGGAATCCGGGAGGCCTGAGCCAGGGTTTCCGGCCTAACTTCAGTCAGCTTTTGTTTGATCTCATTGGACAAGCCCTGAATTCCGCTGTAGTCGAGATCTGCAGGCAAAGCCATGTTTTCATTACGCCGCAAGCGCTCAATTTCTTCCTGCTGACGATCAATATATCCAGCGTATTTAACTTGAATCTCCAACTGCTCAGCCACTTCAAACGGCGTCGTCGCCACTTCCGCATCCAGCAAAGACAGCTTTTCCCAAGTCATTTCCGGACGCTTCAGCAGATCATGCAATGAATACTCTCGCGTTAGTTCCGTCTCTAACAGCTCCGCCGCTTTCCGGGCTTTTTCCGTCGCCGGCTGAATCCAGATAGACTTCAAACGTTGCTGCTCGCGAGCGATAGCCTCCCGTTTCTCACAGAAAACACGCCAGCGTTCATCGTCTATCATGCCAAGCTCGCGGCCTTTTTCTGTCAACCGCAAATCCGCATTGTCTTCTCGCAGAAGCAGCCTGTACTCAGCGCGACTGGTGAACATACGATACGGCTCTCGCGTGCCCATCGTGATCAGGTCGTCCACTAAAACACCGATATAAGCTTCATCCCGGCGTGGACTCCATGCTTCTTTATCCTGCGCGCGCAGAGCTGCGTTCATACCCGCCAGAAGGCCTTGCGCCGCTGCTTCTTCATAGCCTGTTGTGCCGTTAATCTGGCCAGCGAAAAACAGGTTATCGACAAACTTGGTTTCCAGAGAGTGCTTCAAGTCCTGGGGATTAAAGAAATCATACTCAATGGCGTAGCCGGGTCTGGTGATATGCGCGTTTTCCATGCCCTGGATGGAATGCACCAATTCCAGCTGCACATCAAAAGGCAGGCTGGTGGAAATACCATTGGGGTACAGCTCGTGAGTACTCAGTCCCTCAGGTTCAATAAATATCTGATGTGAATCCTTGTCAGAAAAACGATTCACCTTGTCTTCAATAGAAGGACAATAACGAGGTCCAACACCCTCAATCACTCCCGTATACATAGGGGAGCGATCCATCCCTCCACGAATAATCTCGTGAGTACGCTCATTGGTGCGAGTGATAAAGCAGTTCACCTGACGTGGATGCAGGTCCGCCGAGCCCATGAATGACATGACTGGAATTGGCGTATCGCCAGGCTGCGCCTCCATCACCGAAAAATCCACAGAACGCGCATCAATTCGCGGCGGCGTTCCCGTTTTCAAACGTCCAACACGGAAGGGCATTTCCCGCAGCCGTTTCGCCAAAGCGATGGAAGGAGGGTCTCCCGCACGGCCGCCGGAATGGTTTTCCAATCCAATATGGATAACGCCGCCAAGGAAAGTGCCAGTCGTCAGTACGACTGTCTTACTATGAAAACGCAGACCCATTTGGGTAACGACGCCGGCGACGCGGTCGCCCTGCATGATCAGATCGTCGGCAGCCTGCTGAAAAATGGTGAGGTTAGGCTGATTTTCTAAAATTTCGCGGATCGCCGCTTTATACAGCGCTCTATCCGCCTGAGCGCGAGTTGCGCGCACCGCCGGGCCTTTTCTGGAGTTAAGCACCCGAAATTGAATCCCCGCCTGATCCGTTGCTAATGCCATGGCGCCGCCAAGCGCATCCACTTCTTTCACCAAATGGCTTTTACCGATGCCTCCAATCGCGGGGTTACAGGACATCTGTCCAAGGGTTTCAATGTTATGAGTCAACAGCAGAGTCTGGCGCCCCATGCGCGCCGCCGCTAATGCAGCCTCGGTTCCGGCATGCCCACCGCCTATCACTATGACGTCAAAACTTTTTGGAAAGTCCATAGACTTTTACACCCTCATCGGTAACGGACCTGAAACGAACCGCGTATTTTACTATGTGGACAGGGCAAAAATAAGAGCGCCATATAAAAAATGTTTAAAAAACGCTCAAAACATCTTGTCTCGGGAGCTTTATGACTTGGCTTTGTCACACAGATTAAAAAATAGCCTAGCCTTTTCAGAGAGTTAGCAAAAATATTTTAGACAAGTTATTAATAAAGTTATCCACAAGCAAAACCATTGCCCGACTAAAATTATCAACTAACAAGCTATTGTTTTATAAAGACAAAAAAAATGCTCTTCGAATGGGTTGACATATGACCCATAAAGTTATCCACAGTGCGTCGAAGTTATTGACAGTGGATAACTCTGCTCAAATTAAGGGAAAAAAGAGCACTCCGGGTGCCTTCCTGAGAGTGAAATATTAATGCAACTTTCTGTGGTTTTATGAAGAGTGTATGTCTGATCGCAACGTGATTTGCACAGCCTAAAAACTCTTTTCCACTATAAAGCCACGGCAAGTTGATTTAGGGAGCAGTAAATTCTCCGCGATAAAAGGCTTCCCATATTTCATCAAGTCGCCCGCTTTGCTTCAGCTCACTCAATCCAGCATTGAATATTTCCATAAAACGAAGACTGGCGTTGGATTTACGGGAGAAAATCATATGGTACGGCCAGCTTTCCACGGGGGCTGTATAACCTATTTTTTCTCTTTCTTGAGCGGTGAATTGTGACTGCAGATTGAACAACCCCACAGCTTTATTTTCATCTAAGGCGTCAAAACGCCCTGCGAGCAGTTTTCTGAATACGAGGATATGATCAACTCCCACATCGTAACTGACCACGCCTTCCTTTTCCGCTTCCTCCAGTGGTTTAGCCTTGGCGCTGCCGAGAGGGAGGCCAATAGTGAGACCTTGAATGTCCTCTTTTGCTCCGGTCCAAACAACGGGTCTACTTTTGAGATAAAAGAGAACAATTTCTCCCGTATAGACCGCATCGGAAAAATAACAGTCCGCCTCTCTTTCGGGCGTCTTTCCCCAAATTGCCGAGGCGTGCCATTCCCCTCTTTGCACCAACGTGTAGGAACGCTTCCAAGGGAAAAAGCCATAAACCACTTTCACTCCCGCTTTTTGATAGATCTCCGAAACAATATGAGGAACGACACCGTAGTCAGGATAAGACTCGCTCATGAAAGGGGCCCACTCGCCGATAGCGACTGTTATTTCTTCCTGCGCAACAGCGTCAACTGCCCGGCAGAGAAAAAAAACAACAATAACCCAGCGTATCAGCCCATCTTTAAGCACTCAGACACCTTCCTATCTGCTTTAACTCACTCGCCTCGTTCAGTGAAAAGGAAAAGAAACGTGTGAACCTGAATAGTCAGTTTAGTAGATAGGGGCGTAGAGCGTTGCAGCAGGTCAGTGCTTAATGGAGTTAGAAAATACGTTGACGATAATAACTCCTGTGATGATAAAGCCTAAGCCGATCATCGCTGGAAGATCCAACGTCTGTCGAAACAGGAAATAGCCAATGGCCGAAATCAGTACAATGCCAAGACCGCTCCAGATAGCATACGCCAGGCCGACAGGAATTGTTTTGAGGCTATAAGACAGAAAGTAAAAGGCGCCCAAATAGCACAACGCCATGAGTATCGTTGGCGTCAATTTACTGAACTGTTCCGACTTTTGCAGAAAAGTGGTGCCAATCACTTCCAACAAAATAGCGGCGGCCAAGGCTGCGTAGGTCAACCAAATTGGCGTCATAGAATCTACTTCCCGTAACAAAGAGCCAAGCACATAGTATTTAAAACATTAGCGAGCATAGGGAGTTCTATTTTGCGCTATCAACATCTGTCTACCATAGCCCTCCTTCCGAAGTAATCCAGGCGGCTAATTGGATATCTTCTTGCGCGCTAAACTTTGTTGATATTTTCCCCATTCTCGCCGTCACATTATCGTCTTTAACCAAGTCGCCCGGTCTGTATGGGTATATTGCGATAGTCTCTGTATTTCCCAGCAGCAATTCCTCTGAAACCTGCGAAGCCAATTGCTGTGCTCTACCTTCCGAGGATGAACAAACTATCCAGTAAGCAATGTAGATGTCAGATCCATCTACCCTTACGTAAAAATCGGTAGGGTTAGTGTGTGCCGACTCAACCACCCACAGACTAAAGTCATTCATTTTTCTGTCGCCAGAGGAGTTAAGTTATTTGACTGACCAGCTAAGGGCTTCCCATGAAGTAGCTGAAGAAGGTGACTGAGCCTTTTTAGAATAGGCTTACTTGCCGATGCAAAACGACGAGAAGATACGCCCCAGTAAATCATCGGAGGTAAAGGCTCCGGTAATTTCCGATAACGCATTCTGCGCAACCCTCAGATCCTCCGCCACTAATTCCCCGGCGTTCGCATTCAGCAGCTGACTCTTGGCGAGCTTAATGTGTTTTTCTGCATGGGTAAGGGCTTCCAAATGACGACGTCTCGCCATAAATCCTCCTTCCGCATGACTTTCAAAACCTACGCAGGCTTTTAAATGTTCGCGCAGCTGGTCAATACCAAGCCCGGCTTTGGCCGACAGGCGGATGACAGGGTGGGACAGCGACAGGTCAATGCCTTGTTGCTCTTCGCTCAAATCGATTTTATTGCGAACTACTGTGATATGGTCGTGGTGTTCTATACGTGCATAGAATTCTGGCCAAATCCGCTCGGGAGACATTTCTTTGGTCTGCGTTGCATCCACCAGAAACAGAATACGATCAGCCTGATCAATTTCTTTCCAGGCGCGTTCGATGCCGATTTTCTCTACGACGTCGTCGCTATCCCGCAATCCTGCCGTATCTACAATGTGCAGAGGCATGCCATCGATATGGATATGCTCTCTCAGTACATCCCGAGTAGTACCTTCAATTTCTGTCACGATGGCGCTTTCTCTTCCCGCCAGCGCATTCAGCAAACTGGACTTACCGGCATTGGGGCGACCAGCAATCACGACTGTCATCCCTTCACGCATCAAAGCGCCTTGCTTGGCGCTGGCGAAGACAGATTGCGTCTGACTGAGGAGAGTATCCAGATCGTTTAATACCTTGCCGTCAGAGAGAAAGTCTATTTCTTCCTCGGGAAAATCAATCGCTGCTTCAACATAGATACGTAGTTGAATAAGACTCTCGATCAGCTTTTCAATTTCTTTGGAAAACTGGCCTTGCAGAGATCTCATTGCACTATGAGCGGCTTGTTCTGATGTTGCCTCGATCAAATCTGCAATAGCTTCCGCCTGCACCAGATCAAGCTTATCGTTCATGAATGCTCTTTCAGAGAACTCACCAGGACGCGCGAGTCTGGCGCCAGCTGCAACTAGACGTTTTACCAGCAAATCAAGAACGACAGGCCCGCCGTGACCTTGGAATTCAATAACATCTTCACCAGTAAAGCTATTGGGGGCTGTAAAAAGTAGCACAATACCGCTATCGAGAATTTCCCCTTCTTCAGTAAAAAAAGGACTGTAATGCGCGTGTCTGGGCTTAGGGTTATAACCAAGAACCAGACTCGCCAGCGCTCTTGCTTTAGGGCCAGAAACTCTGACAACGCCAACGCCGCCTTTCCCTGGAGGGGTTGCGATTGCGACTATCGTGTCATTCTCAGCGTACATGAAAATTCTCGCTTCACCATAAAAAAGCCCGTTGTTAAAACGGGCTTTTGTTTAAAAGTAGCTCAGGCTACCACTGACTGACAAACCTATCCAGAAGGCTATTTTTTCGCAGCCAGCGCCTCGTTTTCGATCTTCTTGGTGATGTACCACTGTTGAGCGATAGAAAGAATATTGTTGACCAACCAGTACAGTACCAGACCTGCGGGGAACCAGAGGAAAAAGACCGTAAAGATAATCGGCATCATCTTCATCACACGCGCTTGAATAGGATCTGGAGGCGTTGGGTTCAAAGATGTCTGCAGGAACATCGCAGCGCCCATCAGCAGAGGCAATACAAAATAAGGGTCTTTAATGGACAAATCCTGAATCCAGAAGAAGAACGGCGCCTGACGTAACTGAACGCTTTCCAACAATACCCAATACAGAGATATAAACACGGGCATCTGCACAATCATGGGCAAACATCCGCCCAAAGGATTTATTTTTTCCTTCTTGTACAGTTCCATCATCGCCTGAGACATACGCTGACGATCATCACCATGCTGTTCCCGAATTCGCTGCATTTCGGGGGTCACTCTGCGCATGTTCGCCATGGAACGATAGCTGGTGGCGGACAAATGGAAGAACAAAGCTTTAATCAGTACAGTCAACAGGATAATGGAAATACCCCAGTTACCGACGAAATCGTGGATAAACTCCAGCACCAGATACAGAGGCTTGGCGATCAGCCATAACCAGCCAAAATCGACAGTCAAATCCAGATTTGGAGCCACTTCTTTAAGTGTTTCCATGATCTTGGGTCCAGCATACAGCTTGGCGCCAACGGTGTGTGTTTGCCCTGGCTCGACAGTAAATCCAGGATCAACGAACCCCATCAGGTATAAGCCGTTATTCACTCGAGTCTGATAGGTGTGAGTATCGCTAGTTAGAGGCACCCATGCGCTAACAAAATAATGCTGAATAAACGCAATCCATCCATTTGGAGAGTCTACTTTAGCGCCGTCGGCGCTGCTCTCGTCCATGTCCTTGAAGTTAACCTTCTCATAGGGCTTTTCTGGCGTTGAGACAACTGCTCCTAGATATGAAGATGCTCCGAATCCGCCAGAAGAGGAAGGATCCGCTGACTTATCTCGAACCAACTTGGCTGAGAAGTTGGCTTTCCATGGGGCATTTGATTGATTATTGATCTGAAAAGCGACGTTAATGGAATAACTGGACTTTTCAAACTCATAGTGTTTGATCACAGTAACGCCATTACGTTCTGTTTTTAGATCTATACCTAACTTGTTTTGTCCGTCTTGCAGGAAATAAGCGTCTTTGTCCGTCGTATAAACTGGGCTAGCGCCATTTTTTGATGCATCAAATCCATTGGAACCAATCAGACCGCTTTCTGCAACGTAGTAGACTCCGTTGTTTTTCTGCATCAGATCTAAAGGGGTCGGATTCTTTAATGAAATGGGATACTCAAGTAGGGACGCTTCAACAATATTTCCACCGCTCAAGTCAATTCTGACACGAAGAACGTCAGTGGTGACGGTGATGATCTTACCTGTTGAGGAAGCGGAAACTGATCCAGTGTCGTCGGTAGTCGCAACAGGCGCTGAAGCCGATTCTGGCGTATCCAGTTCACCAGAGCTCGCGCTGTTTGTAACGCTTGAATCTGAATTGCTGCTGTCTATTGAGACAGAAGCGGTTTGTGAGACAGGTTGCTGCTGGGGGATCATCTCCTCATTCCATTCCAATACCAACAGGTAGGAAACAACCAATAAACCGACTATGAGAGAGGTTCTTAAAAAGTCCATAAACTATTCAAACTTTTATTCGGATGATGAATGAGGGCAGCGTTTGTGAGACAGGCTTTCTGGCACTGGATCAATACCCCCTGTTGACCAAGGGTGGCATCTTAGCAGACGACGGACGGTAAGATAACTCCCTCGCAGGAATCCATACTTGGAAATTGCTTCATATCCATAACTTGAGCAACTTGGATAAAAACGGCAGTGCTGTCCTAACATTGGACTGATCGCGTATTTGTACGCCTTTATCAAACCTAAAAGTAGGTATTTAGGTAGCTGAGGAAGAGTCTGCTTTAGTGAGGGCATTGGCATGTTGCTGACCAATTCGTGAGTACAATTTGGTTAGACATTGAAAAACTTCTTCATTATTCATGTCTGCAACAGCTTTGCGGGCCAGAACGACAATATCGACGTTTGGAATATTTGCTTGCTGAAGACGAAAGGCTTCCCGGATAAGCCTTCTAACTCTGTTTCTTCCCGTCGCCAACTTGATATTTTTTTTGGCGATGACAAGCCCTACTCGAGGATGAGGTAGTTGGTTAGGGATAGCAAGGAGCAGCAAACCAGGATGGCCTGCTTTAAAGCGAGCATCATTAAATACGTTACGGAAATCCCCCGGCTTCAAAAGTCGAAGTGATCGGGGGAATTCGTAACCAGCCATCTATAGATTGCTTTTAAACAACAGACGACAATTAAGCTGAAATACGCTTACGACCTTTAGCGCGACGGCTGGCCAGAACTTTACGGCCGTTTGCGGTAGCCATGCGGGCACGGAAACCGTGAGTGCGTTTACGCTTAAGGACGCTAGGTTGGAATGTGCGTTTCATATCCGACTCTTTAGCAAATAACTGGTTGAAATTCGTTCTAGAAAACAGGGAGCGGAATTGTAGGGAATTTGGAGGAAAATAGCAAATGGGAGTTGCGGAAATTTTCAACACGGTCTTTTTAGCAAGAGTTGAAACAAGGTCTGTGGATCAGTGTGAGTAACTTTTTGCTTGGAGTTGGGCCTGTTAATTCATGTGGAAAAGCTTTAGATCAAAGTTCAAGCAGCGTGAATGGATTTTTGAAATCAAAAAAGCGCTCACTCACCTGTTATTAAATCTTAGGTTTTTAAGAAAGGATGGTTATGAAGACTTATGATTAGTCAGCCATTTTTCTGTGGATAAGTGTGGAAAAGTTTTATGTATCATTTGTTTATAGAATGTAAAAGAGCTTGGCAAGCTAGGGATTAACCTTTGAAAAACTGATGAGAACCTGGGGAGGAAACGAAGAGTTTTCCACAGGCTAAAGTTGTCTCCAGGACCACAACAAGTTATCCACAGGGAATCACAAGGGTTTTGGATATGAGCAAAGGTTCTAAAAATTTTTTTACAGATAAAAATGTTAACAAGCTTGTTAGTAACTCAGTAAATTAATGAAATTAAAAACAAAAATAATCCACAGGGGTTCTAATAAGATTTATTTTCGAGGTGGTAAAGGAAAGTCATTCCAGCTAGAATTTTCCCCTACCTGTTTAGGTTCAGTCTGATTTCGTTGCTTATTTGTGGGGAGCGACGAAGAAAAAGCGTCTTTATTAGCCGCCTGATGTGGGTTTTGGCCACAGGGTTTTGTTTTCTCTGAAAAACATCAAAATTCGGTTTTCCATATATAGAAAGCCGCCGTCTTTAATTTGCGCAAAAAAGAGCGAGCATGTACGAATTCTGGAGGTTTGGAAGTGACGTCTGAGCTGTGGCATCAATGTCTGGGCTATTTAGAGGACGAGTTGCCAGCACAACAGTTCAACACTTGGTTACGCCCTTTGCAGGCGAAAGGTTCTGAGGAAGAGCTGCTTTTGTTCGCGCCAAACCGGTTTGTACTGGACTGGGTTAACGAGAAGTACATTGGCAGGATCAATGAAATTCTCAGTGAACTGACGTCTCAAAAGGCTCCGCGTATTTCTTTGAAGATTGGCAGCATTGCCGGCAGTAACAAAGGGATGCCGGCAAGTAAAGATACGGGAACTGGCGCAGCAAGGGTTACGGCTCCTTCCAAGCCTGTTATCGCCGATGTCGCTCCGTCCGGAGAAAGAAACGTCACGGTGGAAGGGGCTATCAAACACGAGAGTTACCTGAATCCTACGTTTACCTTCGAAACCTTTGTTGAAGGTAAATCGAACCAATTAGCGCGGGCGGCCGCGATGCAAGTGGCGGATAATCCGGGTAGCGCCTATAACCCCCTGTTTTTATATGGTGGGGTAGGTTTAGGGAAAACGCACTTGATGCAGGCGGTAGGTAATGCCATTTTCAAGAAAAATCCCAATGCGAAGATTCTTTATCTGCACTCCGAAAGATTTGTTGCAGATATGGTGAAAGCGTTGCAGCTGAATGCTTTCAACGAGTTCAAGCGCCTCTATCGGTCCGTCGATGCGCTGCTGATTGATGATATTCAGTTCTTCGCACGCAAAGAGAGATCTCAGGAAGAGTTTTTCCATACATTTAATGCTTTGTTGGAAGGCGGTCAGCAGATGATTCTGACTTGCGACCGTTATCCAAAAGAGATTGACCACATGGAAGAGCGCCTGAAATCCCGCTTCGGTTGGGGACTGACGGTGATGGTTGAGCCGCCTGAATTGGAAACCCGTGTAGCGATTTTGATGAAGAAGGCGGAGCAGGCCAACGTCCATTTAAGCAGTGAGTCCGCTTTCTTTATTGCGCAAAAAATTCGCTCTAACGTTCGAGAACTGGAAGGTGCGTTAAAGCTGGTGATTGCAAATGCCCACTTCACTGGACAGGAAATCACGCCGGCGTTTATTCGCGAATGTTTGAAGGATCTGCTGGCGCTGCACGAGAAGCAGGTCAGCATCGATAATATCCAGAGAACGGTGGCGGAATATTACAAAATTCGCGTTGCGGATATTTTGTCAAAGCGTCGCACCCGCTCAATTACCCGTCCAAGGCAGATGGCCATGGCGTTGGCTAAGGAGCTGACTAACCACAGTCTGCCGGAAATTGGCGAAGCGTTTGGGGGACGGGACCACACCACGGTATTGCACGCCTGTAAGGTCATGATAGAACTTCAGCAAAACGATCCCACTCTGCGTGACGATTATCAGAATTTTATGCGCATGTTAACCAGCTAGTTAGGCGAAAATATGCGCCGTCAGCTTGATGGCGACCCAAAGATTTAGTTTAAAATAGCAACATTTTCAGTGATTTAAGAGTTTATAGAAACGGGATATTACATGAAGCTCACTATAACCAGAGAGGCGCTTGTCACGTCATTGCAAATGATTTCTGGGGTGGTTGAAAAACGCCAGACCATGCCTGTGCTCGCCAACGTATTGCTTGACGCCAGAGACGGAAAGCTGGTTATCACCGGCACAAATATGGAAGTGGAGCTGGTTGCGGAAATTAGCGACGTAAACATTGAGCATGAATCCAGAAT
Source organism: Hahella sp. CR1 (assembly GCF_029813005.1). Lineage (NCBI taxonomy): Bacteria > Pseudomonadati > Pseudomonadota > Gammaproteobacteria > Oceanospirillales > Hahellaceae > Hahella > Hahella sp. CR1. Next base: position 454,910 of record NZ_JAPELK010000001.1, on the reverse strand, counting down.
CACCGTTCCCGCCAAGAAATTTACAGATATCTGTCGCGCCCTTCCTGAAGGAGCCGCTATCGGTATTGAACTGAAAGACGGACGTTTGAACGTTCGTTATGGCAGCAGTCATTTCATATTGTCTACATTGCCTGCGGAACACTTCCCCAATGTGGAGGAAGAACCTGAAAGCGTTAAAGTTATGTTGCCGCAAAGAGAGCTTAAGCGCTTGATTGATGCAACGGCCTTTGCAATGGCCCAGCAGGATGTTCGTTATTATTTGAATGGCATGTTGATGGAGTTGGATGAGCAGGGTCTGCGCGCTGTCGCAACAGACGGCCATCGCCTCGCCCTCGCCAATGTGTCCCTTCAAACTGGCGTTAGTGAAAAGCGCCAGCCTATCGTACCGCGTAAGGGGATTTTGGAGTTGGGTCGCCTTCTCAGCGATACAGATGAGTCCTGTACCCTGGTGTTTGGCGATAATCATGTGCGGGCCAGCGTAGGGCATTTTACTTTTACGTCTAAGTTAATTGACGGAAAATTCCCTGATTATCAAAGGGTTATTCCAAGATCCGGGGATAAGGTGATGATCGCGGACAGGGTCCTGTTGAAAGGCGTTTTGTCGCGCGCAAGTATCTTGTCACATGAAAGCATCCGTGGCGTACGCCTGCAGTTTGAAGATGGACTGTTAAAAGTATTTGCGAATAATCCAGATCAGGAAGAGGCGGAGGATAGTCTGGAAGTCGTATACCCGCATGAAGCACTGCAAATTGGCTTCAACGTGGGTTACCTGATTGACGTGCTTAATGCACTGGACGATGAACAGGTCAAAGTGACGCTTTCCAATGCGAATAGCAGCGCTTTGGTGGAAGGCGTCGATACCAGAGACGCCGTGTATGTCGTCATGCCTATGAGGCTATAGTCAGTTAAACTGATAGCGCCGTGAATCTGTTCGAGTTCGAAAGGTTACGGCGCGTCGCCTGACGCTTGGCAAGGATGTATCGCCCCTGAATGCAGACAGAGTTTGAATCTCAGCGAGAGTGGAAAAGCTTATGGGAAAAATTGTTAACGCAGTAAAGGGAGCCGCCAGGATTGGTCAAACGGCGGCAGTCATATCCAAGGTTGGCCTTGGCTGGTTGAAGGGAAATCGCGCGCCTGCGCCGAAGCTTTTGCGACAGACTTTTGAAGAACTGGGCGCCACTTATATCAAGCTGGGGCAATTTATCGCCAGTTCGCCAACGTTTTTCCCTGCAGATTATGTTGAAGAGTTTCAGCTGTGTTTGGATAAAACCAAACCTCTGCCCTACTCGCAAATCGAGAGAATCCTGAAGGAAGAATTCAAGCGGCCATTGCAGTCGATATATTCGCATATCGACACCAAGCCGTTGGCTTCCGCATCCATCGCGCAGGTTCACGCGGCGCGTTTGGTGACAGGCGAGGATGTGGTTATCAAGGTTCAGAAGCCAGGCGTTCGCAATGTTCTGCTGACTGATCTGAATTTTCTGTATGTAGCGGCGCGTGTAGTCGAGTATTTAGCGCCAAAGCTGTCCTGGACGTCACTATCTGGCATTGTGGAAGAGATACAGCGAACCATGATGGAAGAGTGTGATTTCTATCAGGAGGCGGCCAATCTCAAAGAGTTTAGAGAGTTCCTGGTGAATAGCGGCAACGACCAAGCGGTTGTGCCCACTGTATATGAGCAGGCCAGCACCATGCGGGTGTTAACCATGGAGCGCTTCTATGGCGTGCCTTTGACAGATCTGGAAACGATTCGCAAATATTGCCCGGATCCAGAGAAGACGTTGATTACGGCGATGAATACCTGGTTCGCGAGTTTAACGCAGTGCGATTTTTTTCATGCTGATGTTCACGCCGGCAACCTGATGGTGTTGGAAGATGGTCGCATCGGGTTCATTGACTTTGGCATCGTGGGGCGTATTGGCGCTGGAACCTGGCAGGCGGTGTCTGACTTTATCACGGCGATAATGATGGGCAATTTCCACGGTATGGCTGACGCTATGTCGCGAATCGGCATCACCAAGACTCAATTAAGCGTGGATGACCTCGCGGCGGATATCGTAGACGTCTACAAAAAAATGGATGCGATGACGCCTGATATGCCGCCGATATATTACGACCAGCAAACTGGCGATGATGAAGTTAATAATATTTTGATGGATCTAGTGAAAATCGGTGAGCAGCACGGTTTGCACTTTCCCAGGGAGTTTGCGTTGCTGCTAAAACAGTTTTTGTATTTCGACCGTTATGTACATGTGCTGGCCCCAGAGCTGGATATGTTTATGGATGAAAGGCTCAGTCTGATCCAATAACGGCGGTTCACTTGCGTAGTTAAAGAACCTAGCACATTGTTGTGTTAGGTTTTTTTGTTTAAGGGGAAGTTGATGGATATCGTATCCGCGTTGACGTTGTTAATCGTGGTCATGGACCCATTGGGAAATATTCCTTTGTTCTTGAGTATTCTTGAGCGGGTGGACGTCAAGAGAAGAAAGAAAGTATTGTTCAGAGAACTGCTGATCGCTTTGGCGATTCTGCTGGTGTTCTTGTTCTGTGGACAGTACTTGCTCAAGATATTCAGCCTAAGCAAAGAGTCCGTAGGCATCGCTGGCGCTATCGTATTATTTATCATTGCATTGCGTATGATCTTCCCCGCTAAGCGGGAGTGGCTTGAAGACCTCCCTGATGGCGAGCCTTTTATCGTGCCGTTGGCGATCCCCTTTGTGGCGGGTCCCTCAGCCTTGGCGACCTTGATTCTGATTTCCACCCGGGAACCGGAAAGAATGATGGATTGGTCTATCGTGGTATTGTTGGCTTGGTCCGTCACCGCCGTCACGCTGATGAGTTCCACCTTTTTATATAGAGTACTCCGCAAGCGAGGCATCATCGCCATAGAGCGTCTTATGGGGATGCTGTTGATCGCGGTATCGGTAGAGATGTTCCTGATGGGCTTACAGCCTCTATTGACTAAATTGACCCACGTATCCTGACGTTGGATTGTTGGAATGGGTCTTAGTCGTATTGCATTCACCAACTTGCGTAATATTTCCAGCCTGAAGTTGGATACCTCTGCGAGATTACTGTTATTTCACGGGAATAACGGAAGTGGAAAAAGTAGTCTTTTGGAAGGCGTTTACCTGCTGGGACGGGGGGCGTCATTTCGTACTAAGGAACTGGATTACGCTGTTTCACATCTATCTGATGAAATGGTCTGTTTTGGCGAAGCCGTCAATGAAGACGCCGGCAAATCATTCCGCATTGGCGTCAGCCGTCAAAAGACAGGCAAACTAACCAGAGTCAGAATCAACGGCGAGAGCGCCAGAACCTTGTCTGAGCTGGCGGCGGCCCTCCCTATCTTGATTGTTACTCCTGATACCTTTGGGTTTATTAATGGAGGCCCAGGGGAAAGAAGGCGCTTTGTCGACTGGGGAGTGTTTCACGTGGAACACCAATTCAAAGTGGTCTGGCAGAACTGGCGCAAATTGCTATTGCAAAGGAATAAATTGCTGAAAAGTGGTAATATTAGCCGTTCTGAGTTAAGTGCATGGGACAACCAATACGTAGCGTATTCAGACGAGATAAGCCGTTATAGAGACGCCTACTTCGCTGAATTGAAGGAAATCCTCATCGAATCTCTGAAAGAGTCCAGTGAGCAAACCAGGGATATTGGCGACAAGCTGACGATTACGCTTAGCAATGGCTGGTATCAGAATGATGTCATTCACATGGAGCAACTGGCTTCGTCAGTCGAAAGCGACGTAAAAAAGGGATTCACGACTTTAGGCCCACACCGGGCGGATATTAAGGTAAAGGTCGGTGGGGTTCACGCGAAGGAAGTGTTATCAAGAGGTCAGCAAAAAACCTTGATAACCCACCTGTACTTATCACAATTGGAAATATTACGGCGGCGGACAAATCAAAGGCCCATTGTGCTGATTGATGATGTTGGAGCGGAGCTGGATACCGGAAATCAGGTAACACTGTTAACGAGAATGTTGGAGAAAGGGGCCCAGGTGTTTGTGACGGTCCTGGATAAACAGCAGTCAGAATATTTGTTCGGCCATTTTAATCAAGAATACGACACGCAAATGTTTCACGTGGAACAGGGTGCTGTCACCAAAGTCCACAATTAGCGTGTGACGGTTAGGAGAGATATATGTCCTCATCGGGAAATTATGATTCCTCAAGCATCAAAGTGTTAAAAGGCCTGGATGCGGTAAGAAAGCGTCCAGGTATGTACATTGGCGACACTGACGATGGCACCGGTCTTCACCACATGGTGTTCGAGGTCGTTGATAACTCTATCGACGAAGCCTTGGCCGGACACTGTAAGGAAGTGAAGATCACGATTCACGCCGATGAATCAATCACGGTTAGCGATGATGGCCGTGGCATCCCTGTCGATATCCACGAAGAAATGGGCGTTTCCGCCGCAGAAGTTATCATGACGATGCTGCACGCTGGCGGTAAATTCGACGACAACAGCTATAAAGTATCCGGCGGTCTGCACGGTGTGGGCGTATCAGTTGTTAACGCGCTTTCAAAAGAACTGCGCCTGACTATTCGCCGCGACAACAAAGTACATGAGCAAGTTTATAAGCATGGCGTACCACAAGCGCCTTTATCTGTGGTTGGCGAAACTGACCGTTCAGGTACGGAAGTTCACTTTTTCCCTTCCGCAGAAACGTTTAACAATATCGAATTCCACTACGATATTCTGGCTAAGCGTCTGCGCGAACTCGCCTTCTTGAACTCTGGCGTTAAGATCACGTTGCACGATGAGCGCTCTGCAAAAACAGAAACCTTCGAATATGAAGGTGGACTAAGAGCCTTCGTTGAGTATCTCAACCAGACCAAAAACCCGATTAACAAAGTGTTCCACTTCCTGAAAGAAAGAGAAGACGGCATTACTGTAGAAGTGTCACTGCAGTGGAATGACTCCTTCCAGGAAAATATTTTCTGCTTTACCAACAACATTCCTCAGCGTGACGGCGGCACTCACTTGGCTGGTTTTAGAGCCGCCCTCACCCGCTCTCTTAACAGCTACATTGAAAAAGAGAGCATGCTGAAAAAGACCAAAGTGGCTACCTCTGGCGACGACGCGCGTGAAGGTTTGACTGCGATCATTTCTGTTAAAGTGCCTGATCCGAAGTTCTCTTCTCAGACCAAAGATAAGCTGGTTTCCTCTGAAGTTAAGACTGCGGTTGAGCAGGAAATGAATACTCACTTTGCAGACTTCCTGGCGGAAAATCCCCAAGACGCGAAGAACGTAGTCAACAAAATGATCGATGCGGCTCGCGCCAGGGAAGCTGCCAGAAAAGCCCGTGAAATGACCCGTCGTAAAGGCGCGCTCGATATCGCCGGATTGCCAGGTAAACTGGCTGACTGCCAAGAGAAAGATCCTGCTCTGTCTGAACTGTACATAGTGGAGGGTGACTCGGCGGGTGGTTCCGCCAAGCAGGGGCGTGATCGTAAGACCCAGGCTATTCTGCCGTTGAAAGGTAAGATCCTGAACGTGGAAAAGGCCCGCTTTGACAAGATGCTGTCTTCCGCTGAAGTAGGCACCCTGATTACAGCCCTGGGCTGTGGTATTGGTCGTGAAGAGTTTGATGTGAACAAGCTGCGCTATCACAGCATCATCATCATGACGGATGCGGATGTGGACGGCTCGCACATTCGTACCTTGCTGCTGACCTTCTTCTTCAGACAAATGCGCGAAATCATCGAGAACGGCCACGTTTATATTGCGATGCCTCCTTTGTACAAGGTGAAAAGAGGCAAGCAGGAGCAATACGTAAAAGATGAGAAAGCGCTACAGCAGTACCTGACTCAGAGCGCGCTTGAGAACACGCAGTTGTTCGTAAATCCAGAGGCGCCGCCCATTATCGGGACTGCGCTGGAGACGCTGGTGACAGACTACCGTATGGCGACAGGCGTCATTGATCGTATGTCCAGAGCCTACCCCAAAGGCGTGCTGAATCAGCTTCTTTACGTGCCTCGATTGACTCAGGAGCAACTCAAAGATAAAGCCGCCGTTGAAGGCTGGGTCGCCTTGCTGAACGAGAAGCTGGGCTATGACAACAGCACTGGCAATAACTACGTTATCAGCGCTGTGGAAGATGCGGAAAGAAGCCTGTTCCTGCCTCAAGTAGAGTTGGTTCAGCATGGTGTGGACTATAAATACACCTTCAATCAGGACTTCTTTGGCTCCAGCTCTTACGCCAATATTGCCGATATGTCCGAGAAACTGGATGGTCTGGTTGAGGCCGGCGCTTATGTGAAGCGGGGTGAAAAGACACAGGCTATCGAGACTTTTGACGACTCATTGGTCTGGTTGATGAAGGAAGCCCAGCGCGGTTTGAACATTCAGCGCTATAAAGGACTGGGTGAAATGAACCCTGAGCAGCTGTGGGAAACCACCATGGACCCTGCCGTACGTCGTATGATGAAAGTTACTATCGAGGATGCGATCGCTGCGGATCAGATCTTTAATACGTTGATGGGCGATGATGTTGAACCTCGTCGTGATTTCATCCAGACCAACGCGCTGTCTGTTATGAATCTGGACGTGTAACTAATCCCCCCTCTCTAATAGTAAAAAGGGCTGCAATCGCAGCCCTTTTTTTCTCCATCGTTTGTTAAGAGCCCCATGAAAGCAGGCAGCTCTCCATCTCTTTCGGAGAACGAATCCGAATAAAGCGGATGTGAGCGTATCGCGGATCTCTCATTATCGACAGGTACTTTTTGCGGTTTTTCTTATAGGTAGTCATGGTCCAGAGGACGATGGAGTCCCTGCTGAACAGCTTGCGTAGAGATTCTTTATTGCCTGTGCCCGCCCAAAGTTCCCTTTTTGTGATGATGCGGGTTAATGCTCTTCTGATTGCCTGAAAGAGTGTGCGTGGGAAAGAGTAGTCTATCCAGACGACTATCTGAGCCCTCTCCCACTTTAGCTTCGTTCTGCTGTTGTAATTACCGTCCAATATCCAGTCTTCCTGCTGCAGCGCGTGCGCAACCCGGGCGCTGAAGATCTCATCTGGATGGTTTCGCCAGTCGGGCCCCCAATATAGGGCGTCCATTTCTATATAAGGAATGTCGAGCTTTTCTGACAGCCTTTTACTGAAGGTGGACTTCCCACTGCCACTGGTCCCAATTACGTTAATTCTCATCTTCACTCCTTATATTCAGAAAAGGTTAAACAGGGGTGAAGCAACGCGGGAGCGACATTATAGAGCTCTCTGACCAGACGTATAGATGCTGTAACGAGTTTGCTTACCTAATGCCGAAATTACTCATTATTTGACACAAAGCTGGGTAATAAAAAGCGGCTTCATCGAGCCGCTTTGCACATGAGGATTAACTGGGTTTTGCTACCAACTATCGTGAGGGTCTTCGCCTTTGGTAAGAGAGGTCATCATCTGACAGCTCCAGGAAATTGCTTCCCGCGGAGACTGTGTTGGAATTGTCCCAGGGATTCGATACGAGATAGCAGCTCTCCTCATTCGTCGACCAGGCGTGTATCGAATCGCTTGCCTACCCCTCAGTCAGTCCAACTCAATGCGACGCTTCCGCCTTCTCTATCCGGATGCTCTTCAATAATGTTACCTCTTACTTCCACATTCTGAGAGTTTGATAAGAACAACTGGCCGCCATAAACAGCGCCATTGCGTCCCACAAGATTGTTCAGCATTTTCGCATCGAAACTGATCTCGTGAAAAAGGCCGGCGGAGAGGTTGTCGAAAACTATATTCCATTGATAGATCGTTTGTTCGTTACTGACGTCGCTCCAAAGCCCTGGGCCTTTATTATCAAATATCCCCATAGACGACAGCGTTTTCGTAATCAAAATACCAAAGGAAAATGACACGCGGCTATGCGCTCCTCTCCTTCCATAGGACGAAGTCTGGGTTGCTCATGGCGACATTTGTCTCGCGCGTTGACGCACCGGGGAGCGAATGGGCATCCCTGGGGTGGTGCGGCGGGATCGGGGAGCTCTATGGTTTCGCTCTCGCCTCGCAAACCTTTCTTACCGGGAAGCGGGATAGAATCGAGCAGCAAACGGGTGTAAGGGTGTTTCGGAGACCTGAACAGTTCACCGGCGGGCGCCTGTTCTACGATGCGCCCGAAATACATGACTGCGACGACGTCGCTGACTGCTTCCACGACGGCCAGGTCATGGCTGATAAATACGTAAGCGAGGCGATAGCGTTGCTGGAGATCCTGCAGCAGATTCAGCACCTGAGCCTGGATGGAGACATCCAGCGCGGAAACCGGTTCATCCAGAACCAGGATCTGTGGTCGCGCCGCCAACGCCCGTGCTATGCCGATCCGTTGCGCCTGACCGCCGGACAATTCATGTGGATAACGCTCCAGTAGCTCCGGCCTTAATCCAACGGCCTCCATAAGCTCCTGTAGACGCCTGTAGCGAGCGTTTCTCTCCATCCCCAGAAGATGATCCATCGGCGCCTCTAAAATCGCTCTGATCGTCTTACGGGGGTTGAGAGCGCTAAGAGAATCCTGAAAGACATATTGGGTCTGGCTATGCAGACGCTTTCGTTCGCTACGGCTCTGATCAGGCCATGATTTCCCGTCTAGCAGAAAATGGCCTGCGCTGGGTTGATCAAGGCCTACCAGCATGCGCGCGAGGGTAGATTTGCCACAACCGGACTCACCTACAATGCCCAGGGTGGCGCCGGGTTGAATACACAGGTCCACGCCCCGCACTGCCTGTATCAGCGGCTTGCGTCGACCGAGCCAACCGCGCCCGCCGCCATAGTGACGAGTGAGATTACTGGCGGTCAGAAGAGTCGAGCTCATGAATCGGTTTTCCATAGCGGTTTGATACAGCGGGCGAAACGATTTTCGCCCAGTGGTCGTAAGCGGATATCGCCGTTCCGACAGTCGCCTTCCGCAAAAGGGCACCTATCCGCGAACGCGCATCCTGCAGGCAGGTTATTAACCGCGGGAGGAGAGCCGGGAATAGCGGGCAGGCGATCCTGGTTTCGACAAGGAATCGGGACGCAATCGATGAGCAGGCGAGTATAGGGATGGGCGGGCTTGTTCAATACTTCCCCAGCGGCGCCGACTTCCACTATGCGTCCAGCGTACATGACCGCCACACGGTCACAGATTTCGGAAACGACGCCAAAGTCGTGGGTGATGAACAAAAGCGCCGCCGCCTCATTTTGTTTGCGCTGCTGGTTCATCAATTTCAACACCTGAGCCTGAACCGTGACGTCCAGAGCGGTAGTGGGTTCGTCCGCCACGATGATCTGTGGATGATTGGCGAGAGCCATGGCGATGCAAACCCGTTGTCGCATGCCTCCAGAAAGCTCATGGGGATAGCTGTGCGCTATTGACGCGGCGTTGGGAAGGCGCACTTGTTCCAGCAGGCTCACAGCGGCCCGCCACGCCTCCCTATGAGAATAAGGTTGGTGCGCTTGAATCGCCTCTGCGACCTGGGCGCCGACACTAAAAAGCGGGTGAAGACTGGAGAGAGGGTCTTGGAATATGTAAGCGATTTCCCCGCCTCTGAGCGCCTGTATGCGATGCAGTGGGAAAGAGAGTAGATCTTCCCCACTCCGCCAGATCTGGCCGCTTACGATGCGTCCTGGGGGCGTAGGCGCCAATCTGAGCAGAGACATCGCCGTAACGGATTTACCGGAGCCGGATTCGCCTACCAAACCCAGGCATTCCCCCTTACCCAGTTCGAAGCTGACGCCGCCTACCGCCTTGTAAATGTCTGTCCCAACCAGAAACTCGGTCTGTAAATTTCGCACCGCCAGGGCGACCTGCGCCGCACTGATGTCAGGGGAGCTTTGAGCGTTGGCGTTCTGCACTTCCGTCATGGCGGAGGGGCGTGTCAAAGAGCCTGACTTTAATTTGGGATCGAGCACATCTCTGACGCCATCGCCAATCAAATTGACGCTCATGACCAGCGCGAAGATCATCAGCCCGGGAATCACGGACACATGCGGCGCTGTAAACAGCAATTTGCGTCCCTCCCCCAGCATGGCGCCCAGATCCGCTTGCGGCGGTTGCGCGCCCAAACCGAGAAAACTGAGCCCTGCGGTTTCCAATATCATCCAGCCCAGGGTTGTCGACATGGTGATGACGATGATGGGAGCTACATTAGGCAGTATTTCCGTAAGCAGAATGCGCAGAGGACCTTTGCCGGAAAGCCTGGCGGCGTCGACAAAATCCCGTCTTGTCAGGCTCAACGTTACGCCGCGGATATTGCGGGCGAAGAATGGAATATTCACCAGGGCGATGGCGTAGAGAGCGTTTGATAACCCCGGCCCTAATGCTGCGACGATCGCCAGCGCCAGTAAAATATAGGGGAAAGCCATCAGCATATCGACGCCGCGCATCAACACATTATCCGTTCGTCCGCCTGCGAAACCCGCGATCAAACCCAATGCAGAGCCGATGACGGAAGCGATCAGCGTGGCGGATAAACCCACAGAGATGCTAACGCGGGCTCCCCATATCAAACGAGAGAGGAGATCTCTTCCCAGATGATCCGTTCCCAATAAACGGCCTTCGCTTAATGGACGCAGTAAACGCTCCGCCGGGGCAGTGTCGTTCGGCGCTGATAACGGAAGTATGGGCGCCGCTAGAGCGATGACCGTTACTAGCAAAAACAGGCAGAGACCAAAAAAGGCAATGTGGTTATGCCGGAATAGTTTCCAGGCGCTGGGGCGAGATGAGCGAGTCATGAGGTCAGTCTTGGGTCGAGTCGATGCTGAGCAACATCCGCAGCCAGATTAAAAAGGACGTATGAGGTGGCGACTACCAATACTCCCCCTTGCGCGAGCAGAATGTCCCGGGTGGCGATCGCCTGCACCAACATGCGACCTATTCCGGGCCATTGGAATACGGTTTCGATATAGACTGCGCCGCCAAGCACGAAGCCAGCCTGAATGCCCAATACAGGGATAATGGCGACCAGCGCGGCCTTAAAAGCGTGGCGATAGATCACGCGGCGCTCACTTAGCCCTTTGGCGCGAGCCGTGCGAATGTAATCCTGCCGCAGTACCTCCAACATGGCGCCTCGGGTTAGACGGGCGATAACGCCGGTTGCGATGACCGCCAGCGTAATGGCCGGTAACGCGAGATGGGAGAGCAGGTCCTGAATATCGCCACCGCCGTATATCGCGTACATACCGCTGGCCGGCAGCCATTGCAACTCGACGGCGAAAACCAGTATCAGCAGCAGTCCCAGCCAGAATGACGGCGTTGAAATTCCAATCAAAACCAGCAATGTGATCACTCTGTCAGTCCAGCTGAACTGGCGCGCTGCAGAGACGATTCCCGCCAGTAGTCCGAACAGAGAGCACAGCAGAAAGGAGGCCCCGGCGAGCGTCAATGTGGCGCTGAAGCGCTCTAATACCTCATCCAGAACGGGGCGATTCAAGCTGTAAGATCGGCCTAAATCTCCTTGCAGAATGTGTCCTAACCAGATTAAATATTGTTCAAATAGGCTATGATTTAACCCTAACTGACGGTTAATTCGTGCGATATTTTCAGGCGTTGCATAGGCGCCGAGAATTGCGGTTGCGGGATCTCCCGGAATCATGGCCATGATCAAGAAGACGATCGCGGTCATTCCGAACAGGACAGGAATGACGAAAAGGAGACGTTTGGCGATATAGCTCCACATGGGGGTTAGAGTTGTTCTTTGACGATGAGAAAATGGAAGACGGAATGTGACAAAAAATCCTGTTTCCTCCTGCATTTTTCCTTGCAAGAAATCTTGTGAGTGCTCGGAGAGTTTGAAGGGGAATTTTGGTCAAAAATGGGGTTTGGAGAGGCCTCTTTTCCATTGCTCATTGAAAGGGTCCTTTTGAAGTCCTGATTTGAGGTGAGATAACTTGGCTTCAGGTCGTTATTTCTTCATTTTCATAACGGCAAAAAGTGCTTTTCTTGCTCGTTTTTTGAACATATTTTATGGGGTTAATAACTGAAAATTCTCTTCAAGGTAAAATCTTGCCGATTTAATCTGGCGTTAAATATTTTCGCTATTAAAATAACTTAAAATATAACTGGCGGAATTTTTCATAATTTAAAATAAAGTTTATAACTTAATGTTTTTATTTTGTTTATTTCTCTAAAACGTAACGATTACGAACGTCATCACAGAAATGCCATTTTTTCTATGAAGATGTGACCGATATGAGTTTTTAAAGATATGCCGGTTATAGAATCATGATAAATCTCATGGCTTTTTCACCTCTCTTAAATCCAGAAAAAATGAAGGCTGTAACCTGAAGTTTTTAACGCGTGACTGACTGACGGCGTTTTGTTTCCAGTTGGCGATAAAAGCCCAGGGGGCGTCTTCTTGTACGATGACCTGCATTTCTTTGTAGAGTGCGGCTCTCTGGTTTTGGTCTGTAGCGCGACGCGCTCGTTCAAGCAGATCATCCACTTTGGGGTTGGCGTAGTAACCGGAGTTGAAGCCGCCCTTATCCGGCCAGGCGTCGCTGCGTAATGCGAGATAAGGCAAGGTATCGGGGTCGTTGGTCATCCAGGCCATTTCCGCCATATCGACGCCTTCCGGTAATCCGGGATTCACTTTGCTGAGAAAGGTATTCCACTCATAAGTCTCTATCTTTACCTGAAGACCCACTTTGGCGAGGTCCGCCTGAATCGCCGCGCCCATGGCGACGGGCTCCAGCATCCCTGAACCCCCTTCCGTCACGTAGAAAGTAAGCTGAGCGACTTCGTGTCCCGCCGCTTTGATTAGTTCGCGCGCCTTGTCGGGGTCATATGCGTAAGCGTCCAGGTTTGGGTTATACGCCCAGGCGAAAGCGGGCGGGATGGGTCCTTTGGCGACTTCTGCGGTGCCTTGCAACACGTTTTCCACCAACGCTTTCTTATCAATCGCGTAGTTGATCGCCTGACGCATGCGGCGATCCGCCAAGGGACCTTTTTTGTTGTTGAGAATGAGAAACCATAAGTGCGGTCCCGCCTGCTGATAAACCTGGAATCCAGAATCTTTCTCGAATACGGTCAGATTATCCGGCGGGGTTTCCACCATGAGGTCTACGCCGCCTGAGAGCATTTCCGCCATACGCGTGTTGGCGTCGGTAATGGGGCGGAACACCACTGCTTCCAGAGGCGGTGCGCCGCCCCAGTATTTGTCGTTGCGGACAATAACGACCTTGGCGTTGCTGACCCACTCGGCAAAGTGGAACGGGCCGGTTCCCGCCGGATGACGACCATAATCCTTACCGTACTTTTTCACTGATTCGGGTGAGATTATCAGACCGGTTGGATAGGCCAGGTTGGAAAGAAACGGGGCGTAAGGCTCTTTTAATTCAAATCGAACGTGGAGGTCGTCAATCGCTTCCACCTTCTCTATCGGACTGAAGAAAAACGCCAATGGAAAAGGGCCGGTGTCATGATAAGGATGTTTTTCGTCAAGCATGCGCTCGAAATTGAACTTTATCGCCTCTGCGGTGAGAGGCGAGCCGTCATGAAATTGCACGCCTTTGCGCAGGTTGAAGGTGTAAGTCTTGCCATCGTCGCTGATCGTCCAGGACTCCGCCAACGCCGGCTCCACCTCCAAGGTTCCATCCTTGAAGCGCACCAGCCCGTCATAGAGATTGATCAGTATGCGAAAGTCATTGAGAGCTGTGACGGCGTGAGGATCCAGAGATTTGGGCTCGGCGATCTGGCCGACCACTAAAACATTGGCGGGAGTCTGCGCCACGCTGGGCGAAGTTAATGTAATGAGTAAGAGGCAGCAAACGAGGACGCGCAGTACGCCCGACAGCCGGTCCATGAATCCCTCCTTGTGCGGAAGCGTTACTTTCGCGTCTCCGCGCCTCTCTCCTTCCTGCCCATCCGCTTGAACGTCACTGACGACGTCCGGCATGGCGCTGAGAGGCTCGGTACTGTCCCTGACGCAGCCTTATTACACCTTAAAGAACATTTCCCACAACCTCAATGCCTTAACGCCGGATGAGACAAGTCGCCGACAGGAGGTCTATAACACGGGGTCTTGAGGATGGATCTTTGAAGCCGCTGAGGCCGTCCTGTTGCTGCGACGGCCCGTCAATAGCGAAAGCGATTAGCGGTTTCTTCCATCCAGACTGAAGCGCCCGGCCCCGAATGCCGCGATTTGCAATAATCCTCCGGCCATGGCGATGTTCTTGAAGAAATGAATGAACTGGTTCTGATCGCCAAGCTGATTATGAAAAGCCAGGGCGGCTGCGACAGTGAAACCCGCCAGTATGAGCGCAGTAGCGCGGGTGCGGTAACCGGCGATCAAGGCTATCCCTCCAGCCAGCTCCACCAACACTGCGGCGGCGAAGCCCAAGGTGGCGAATGGCAAACCGGCGGACTCGATATAAGCGATGGTTCCCGCCGGCGCGCTGATCTTGGCGATGCCTGAAAGAACAAAGATGATGCTTATAAGCACTCTGCCAACGAGGGCGGAGACGGAGGCGATATCGAAAGCGCCGTTAATGGAATGAGCTGAATTCGCATTGTGGGTCAGTTGAGTCATGTTGGCTTGCTCCAGTAATGAGTGTCGTTGCTTGATGGAACCACTATATTGCGACTACTCTTTTCGCAAAACTGGGATAATTTCAGTCATTTTATTCGAGAAATTAGGCATGTTATCAAACCCTGGCGCACCGACCCTGGATCAACTGAAAGTGTTTTTGGCCGTGGTGGAAGTGGGCAGTTTCGCTGGCGCTGCGCGTAAACTGCATCGAGCGACCTCAGTGGTCAGCTACTCCATCGCCAATCTGGAATCCCAGCTGGGCGTGCAGTTATTTGATCGTCATACCACGCGAAAACCTCAGTTGACTGACGCAGGACGCCTGGTTCTGTCGGAAGCGCGGCTGGTGCATAACGGCGTCAACAGCTTGCGCTCCAAGGTGAAAGGGTTACTGCAAGGCCTGGAGGCGGAGGTGCGTCTGGCGGTGGACGTGATGTTGCCCTCCAGCAGAGTGGTGGATGCGCTGAAGGCGTTCCGCGAGCAGTTTCCTACCGTATCTCTGAATCTGCGGGTTGAAGCTCTGGGTGGCGTTACACAGCTGGTGCTAAACGGCGAAGCTTCCATAGGCGTCAGTGGACCGCTCAATCCGGTGTTGGACAGGGTGGAAAGAATCAGCGTGGGATCTGTCGCCCTGATTCCTGTCGCCGCGCCTTCACACCTTCTGGCGACGGCGGGGCGCAATGCCCCTGGCGCGGGCAGAGAGCATACTCAGTTAGTCTTGTCTGATCGCTCTTCCCTGACCCGCAATCAGGAATTTGCGGTGATCAGCGCCCATACCTGGAGGCTGGCGGATCTGGGCTCTAAGCATATGTTGCTGAAAGAAGGGATAGGCTGGGGAAACATGCCGGAACCGATGGTGAGGGAAGACCTGGCGAATGGGCGGTTAGTGCGTTTGGATATGCCGGACGCAGCCTCCGTCACTTATCCGTTTGATGTCATCTACTTGACGGAAAACCCGCCAGGACCTGCCGCCGCCTGGCTCATCGACAGGCTGGCTCAGCAGGCCGTTGCGGGTGGCGGCGGCGCGACTTAAGCGGACTTCCTTCGGTGATATACAGTCTGGGCGTCAAATACCCAGGGTTAGTTAGTGTGTGCTCACAATCTGGGATACTCTTTATTTCCCGGTAAAAAAGCGCTTCATTACGGGAGTGAGCTTATCGTTGTAACGGGAAAGAACCTCATCGTCTGACGTCAGAATGCGCAGATATTTCCAATACTTCTCACCCTCTTGAACGGCCAGATAGGACACATATAAGGGCATGGGGTCTGCGTCCTCAACCAGGGCGGTGAAAATGGCGACTCGCTTGTCCAGTTTCCATTCTTCATCGTCCAGGTCTTCTCCCAGAGAAGTCAGATCGGCGCGTACATAGTCCTCAAATTGCTGCGTAAAAGAATCTTTGTTGCGTCTCAGGCTGTCGCTGAACGCCAAACGAAGCACTTCATCCTCTTCCAGATTCTTCGGTTCATAGAAGCGATCCTCGTTGATGTTCATCACCAACTCAAAGTTCCGGGGAAGGTCTTCCTCCAGGTCCGACTCATCCATCCAAAACACGCCGCCCTCCAAAAAGGGACTGGTGCGATCGTTATAGCAGAAGCCAAATAATTTTCGCTCCTGCTCGCCATTATCGAAGTTCAGCGTCAGGGTATATCCGGAAAGTTCATATTCTCCACGGTTTTTGGAACCGTCTCCGCCTTTCTTTTGGGAGTGGGTGAAAACGCCGGAGCCTGATCCCGCCGCCAATGACTGATCTCCTGATGCGTCGCTGCTCGATTGCGCATAAACGGAGGTTTCTGTCATCGCGGAATAAGCGCCGCCGCTACCGGCGAGGCTGGAGCGGCCTTTGGTGAAGCGTCCGTCGCCCCGGAAAGTCCAGCGACGGGTGTTGACCGTGCTGCTCATACTGATCCCCGCCATGCCGTAAGCGACCATGTGGTAGAGGCGTCGGTGCAGGCGTTCGCCTTCGCGGGCGGGAACCAGACGGTCCGACTTTGAGAAAGTGCGCCACTCTTTTTCGTCATCAGGAATTTTCACCCGGTAACCGTCGTCATCGCTTTCCCAGATTCCCCAGCGCGCAGGCTGTTCTTCCCGCGATGTTTCCACATCGAAATCTTCCGGCGGTACCCCCAGGGACTCATACGCGGAGCCGTCCTCCATCAGCAGTAGAATTTTATAATCCACCCGATAATTGGAAGCGACTATGCCTGACGTCGACTCACATATCAGGGCTTCGTACGCGTCAGGCAGTTCATACATCGGAAGCTCCGCATTGTTAACCGGTCCTGCCTGGGAGCCGGATTCTTGAAACGGAAGAGCCTCTTCTTCATCGCTGTCTCCCCAGGAAAAGTAAACCAGTAAAACCAGGACGGCGATGGCGATATTGCGATAAGCGGTCGATGACATGTTCAAGTTCTTCTCCTTGCGGCAGGGCGACGCCGATGAGGAGGGCAGCGGCGTCTGGATGATTAAACAGGGCGATGATTACAGCATATTCTCGGCGCAGGTCATCTGGGAAAAACCCCAGGTTTTTCACCCCTGTGGAACTTGAAGGCCTAACGATGGTCTGTAAGAAGGAAGTGCGGGGGCGTGCGTTAACCATTGATTTACCCCCCGGGATGGTTCTATATGAACCTTGTCGTTAAAAACAATTAGAACTGATAAGCGTAGTAGGGACTATTATGAGTACGGATAATGTGTTTAAGGCTCTGTCCTCCACCCCCCGTAGAAGAATTCTGGCGTACCTCTCCAAGTCGCCGCTGACCGCGGGAGAAATCGCCGACCGATTCGATATCTCCAAGCCGGCTATCTCCAAACATCTTTCCATATTATTGGCGTCCGGGCTGGTGCAGGAAGAAAAAAAAGGACTTTATGTCACTTACTCTTTGGTAGAGGAAAATGTCGCTAACGCACTGATGAGCTTTCTTTCCGAAGTTTGCTCACTTAATCGTTTTACCCAAGAGGAGAGCGCAGATAGCGACGTTTTGTGTGAACCTGCGCACGAAGAGTCCGAAGGCGAACAGGACGCCCTTACGGCGATCGTGGAAAAGTCGTGACGCTCAGGCGCCACGAGACTTTTCTCAAGCGGTAAGGCGACGCTTACAGGCCGCCGTGGGTCAGTTTGGCGGGGTCCAGTAACTTCTCCAGTTCCTGTCGGGACAGATCGGTTTGCTCCTCCGCCACATCGATGACCGGGCGTCCTTCTTTGTACGCCTGTTTGGCGATTTCCGCCGCTTTCAGGTAACCGATGATCGGATTCAGCGCCGTGACCAGTATGGGGTTGCGGGACAGCGCTTCCTGCAATTTGGCTTCATTGACTTTGAAGGTGGCAATGGCCTTGTCCGCCAGTAACTGGCTGACGTTGGACAGCAGTTCAATACTCTGTAGCAGGTTGCGGGCGATCAGCGGCAGCATAACGTTCAGTTCAAAATTACCGGACTGGCCGCCGATAGTAATCGCGGTGTCGTTGCCGATAACCTGCGCCGCCGCCATGGCCGCCGCCTCAGGTATGACCGGGTTGACCTTGCCGGGCATGATGGACGAGCCGGGTTGCAGCGCCTCCAGTTCAATTTCGCCCAAACCCGCCAGCGGACCTGAATTCATCCAGCGCAAGTCATTGGCGATTTTCATGATGGCGACGGCGACGGTCTTCAATTGACCGGACAGAGAGACGGCGATGTCCTGCGAGCCAATATGGGAGAAGAAATTGGCGGCGGGTTTGAAGCTAAGGCCTGTCATCTCACTGAGCTGGCGATTGAATTCCGCGGCGAAACCCGGATGCGCGTTGATGCCGGTGCCCACCGCCGTGCCGCCTTGAGCCAGGGTGTGCAGCGCCGGTTGTGTCGCTTCCAGTGCAGCGATGCTCTGCTCAATTTGTGCGCCCCAGCCCAGCAGACTCTGGCTCAGACGCACCGGCATGGCGTCCATCAGGTGGGTGCGGCCGGTTTTGATGTAGCCGTCGGTTTGCGCGGCTTTGTCCTGAATGGTTTTTAACAGGTGGCGCAGCGCCGGCAGCAACAGCTTGTCCAGCTCCAGCGCGGCGCTGATGTGGATGCTGCTGGGGATGATGTCGTTACTGCTTTGCCCGTAATTGATGTGGTCGTTAGGGCTGACTTTCTCGTCCAGAATGCGGCTGGCGAGGCTCGCCAATACTTCGTTGGCGTTCATGTTGGTGCTGGTGCCGGAACCGGTCTGGAACACATCCACCGGGAAGTGAGTCATCATGTCGTCGGTGGACAGCAGCTGCTGCGCCGCTTCGCAGATAGCGTCGCCCATTTTGGCGGGAATCAGCTCCAATTTGACGTTAGCGCGCGCCGCGGCGGATTTCGCCAGCAACAGGGCGCGAATGAAAGCCTTGGGAAGGCGCTCCCCGCTGACGGGGAAGTTGTTGACGGCGCGCTGGGTTTGCGCGGCGTACAAGGCGTCCGCCGGCACTTGTAACTCGCCCATGCTGTCTTTTTCGATACGGGTTTTCACACGGTCTCTCCTGAGTGTTTCAGCCGGTCAGGCTGGCTTGAAAGAAATGGCTGGTGGTTCTGAGTTCGTAGAGGAACTCATTTAGCTGGCGGCGGCGGGACTCGCCATCGGCGATGCGGCTCAGCGCCGCCAGGGGGCGATAAATCTGATCCATGCACAGCGTTCGCCAGTGGCCGGGAATCAGGTCGTCCGCGAGCGTGTCCAACAAGAGCCGGAACTCTGCGGCGTACAACCGCCAGCGACTGGCGACGCAGGCGGGCGTCAGGGTTTCTTCCATCGACAGCCACAAGGGCAGTAACTGCGGATTGTCCGCTTCTGTGGCGTAGCGGATCTTGCGGCGTAGTTCGCGGATCGCCGGCTCTTGTGTGTCGAAACCCTGAAGTGTCCCTGTCATGGATCGGATGTTAAGTTATTAATTGATAATGATTATCATTTAACTATTAGCCGAAGCGGACTGTCAAGCCGGGACGTCCATTAAGTCCCGGGTTTCAGGCCCGCCACCAAGCGGGCGGCTTTTAACATCTGCTCCTGCATCCGCTTATACAGGCTCAATCGCTGCAGAGCCTGATTCATCGTAGTTAACTTGAGCGTTTTCTCCAGTGCGTCGTCCAGCAATCTCTGCTTGGCCTCACGATATGAGAGTTCCGCCTGAGCCGCGCTGTCAGCGCCTTCCTGCGCCGTTTCCGTCACAATGGAGGGATGGCAATACAGATTCAGCCAATCGTTCATAGGGGCGGTCAGAGAGCGATCCAGCGATGGTTCCTGCTCTACTTCATCCAGCGTCTCCAGGAGATTATAGGCGTATTGAATTACTTGCAGGCACTGAGGCAGCTGTTGCGTCAGCGGCAGTCTTAGCGGCTGATGCAGAATATTAGTGATGTGCTGGTTGAGTTCATCCAACAGCTCTCTCAGTTCGCGACGGGTTTCCAGCGTGCGGTGGTCTCCGGGGTTGAGCAGCGCATTCTGGATATGGGCGGACAGCAGCCCCTGAAAACGCTCCAGCTCCATGACGACGGCGTGAATAGCGACGTCCGGCACCACGATGGCGCTCTTATCAAGATGTTGCAGGGAGAGCACTTTGCCGCCTTTCTGAAAGCGGGTTTTCAACCACGCGGTCATTGGCGTCCCCAACGGCCACATCAGAGCGACGCCCAACAGGTTGAAAACAGTATGGAAGGCCGCCAGCAAAACTGCAGGGTTATTCAGGTCCTGGCGCATGCCGCTAAGCGCTCCCAGCGCCCAGAGAAACAAAGGCAGCATCGCCAGGGCGGCTGCGCCGGTGATGAGGTTGAATAACACATGCGCCAAAGACAGACGTTTCGCGTTGGCGGTGGCGCCGAAGGAGGCAAGAATGGCGGTGGAAGTGGTGCCGATATTCGCCCCAATTACCGCCGCCGCTCCCGCTTCCAAGGGCAGCATCTTGCCTGCGATGGCGGTCAGAATAATGGCGATAGCGGCGCTGGAGGATTGCATCAGCACGGTCAGCACGATGCCGACCACCACCATCCATAGCAGAGAGAGGTTGTCTCCAAAGTTGAGGTTATCCGTAAAATTAGCGCCCAATCCTTCAAAGGCGGACTTCATGGCGTCGATGCCCAAGAACAGCAAGCCGAAGCCGGCGATGGCGGTTCCTGCGGCTTTCAGTCGGGGGCTGCGACCGCCGAGATGAATGAAGGCGCCAATGCCGATTAACGGCAAAGCGTAAGCGTCGATTTTAATACTGAAGCCCAGTAGCGCCACTAGCCAGGCGGTCAAGGTGGTGCCGACATTACTGCCGAAAATGACCCAGGTGGCGTGTTCAAACATCAAGAGTCCTGCGTTAACGAAACCCAGGGTCGCGACCGTGACGGCGCTGGAAGACTGCACCAGGGCCGTGATGGCCACGCCGCTGGCAAGGGCTCGCGATCGAGTTGATGTCCAGCGACTGAGCATGACCTCCAGCGCGGGACCGGCGGCGAGTTTGAGGCCGTCCGTCAACAAGGTCATTCCCAGCAAAAACAGGCCGACGCCTCCCAAAAAATGCGCGAGCATTCCTTATTTCTCCCCTACTACGTGTTTTATTTATGTGGCGGACAAAAGTCGTGTCCGCCTGTTTGTTAATCAATATAGATAGCCATAAAGTTCAGTCGCATGAAGTCAGGCTGTTGATCCAGTCCTGAATCAGGGCGCCGCCTTCCGCGTCGACTTGATGACTCGCCAGCGGCGGCATCCGGTATTCACCAGGGTGGGTCATACGCAGATAAATCAGCGACATGGATGCGTCTCCCGGAGAGATCAGCTTAGCATTGTCGACGCCGATATCGCCGTTCAATGGCTCCTGGTCGCAGGCCTGGGTTGAAGACAGCGCTGTCGAAAAGCGCAGGTCCATCGTGCTCTGCGACGTGCCGCCGGGTTGATGGCAATTGGCGCAGTTACTGTGCAGATAAGCGCGGGCGCGATGTTCCAGAGTTGCGTTGTCATTGCTGCTGGCGGGAAGCGCGTTGGCCAGATGCGCGTCGCTTAGTGGCGCTGAGAAGACGTTGATATGCGCCAGAGTCTGCAGCTGGTTGGCGCGTATGCGGCTTTGTGGATAGATCAGCTCCCGATTCAACTGCATTGTCTCCAGGCCCAGGCTGAAACCCGCAGCGCTCGTGTGGCATTGAGCGCATTCGCCTGAACCGGGAAAGCGCCAGGTTTGTCCGCTGTAATCCACGTCCTTGCCTTCCGCGACCAGCGTGGCGTCTGTTTTCGTCTCATTCCACTGATAACTGTAGCCGCGCCAGTCACCTTCCGCCTGTTTCATGAATAGGCGGGTTTCGATAATGGCGCCGTTGAGGTAGAAGTGTTTGACCAGCACGGAGCCATCGGGAAACAGAAAGTCGCCCGCAGCGTTGACGTCAATATAGGTATTATTGGGCAGCGCGAAAAAACGTTGTTTGTCTGCGCCATCGGACCAGAACGGCTCAATGACGGTGTAGGGAATAAGCCCGGATGCAGGCTGTGTGGGATTATCGGGATTGACGCAGCCGGTTTGCGAAAGCAATTCCGGGACAGAGTCTGAGTCGGTATCCGTGTCATCCGGGTCGATACGGAAGAGCCCGGAAAAGGTGACGACGTAGAGTTCTCCATCCGCTCCTTCTGCGAAAGACGCGACGTTGCGGCCGCTTTCCAGCAGAGTCTCCCGGTCATAGCCGCCGCTGCCATTGGCTCTCAATCCCCAAAGGATACCCGAACCGAAGTCGGCAAACACATAGACGCCTTTAAGACCAGGAATGGCGTCGCCGCGATAGACATAACCCCCTGTGATGGATATGCCCTCGGAATGGTCGTATTCCGCCACTGGCGCTATATAAGGGCCAGTGCTTGTGCAACTGTTACCGGTGCGGTGCATGCCTTCGTAACAGCGCCAACCGTAGTTACCGCCAGAGGTGATGATATCCACCTCTTCATACTGACCCTGGCCGACATCGCCCAACCATAAGTCGCCAGTGTCCCGATCAAAACTCCAACGCCAGGGATTGCGCAGACCGTATGCGTAGATTTCCGGTAGCGCGCCGGGCACGTTATTACCGGAGGCGGGAGAGCCATCGTCATTCAAGCGCAACATGGAGCCTAGTAGTGTGGAAACGGTCTGACCATTATTGTCAGGATCGTTGCCGGAGCCGCCGTCACCCAGGCCGTAATACAGCAAATTGTCTGAACCGAAAGCGATGTGCCCGCCGTTATGGTTGGAATAGGGTTGGCTGACTTCAATTAGATTGTCCCGCAGCAGATCGCCGCCGCTATCGGAACGAAGAGTCTGGCCGTTGTCCGCGCTTTCGAATCGGGCCACAAAGGAGGTCATGCCAGAGACGTTTTCCGTGAAGGAAAAATAGAGATAGCCGTTCTCGGCGAAGTTCGGGTGAAACGCCATGCCGAGTAATCCGCACTCGCCGCAAGTACTGAGATCGTAGTGCTCGGAGAGATCAATCAGCGTGGTGCGGGTGTTGTCGTTGAGGTTCACCCGGTAAACCCGCCCACGTTGTTGCACGACATAAAAAATATTAGTCAGGCTGGGATGGGGCAGCATCAGAATCGGGCTGGAGAAGTCCAGACCCGATGCGATAGGGGTGAGTTTGATGGCGCTGGAGCCGGTATTGTTGAAAGCCAGACAGGTGGCGTTATCCGGTCGCTCTGATATGCCGACGGGCGTATTTGCGCCTTGATCCGATCCTTCTCCAGATCCGCATCCCGACGTAACCAGAACTAAAGCAGAGACAAACAGAACACGCAGCATCATGCATTCCTCCTCCGGCGCTTTATTAAGCGTAACGCATACCACCAGGGGAATCAGTATGGAATTTGGCCGATTATGAGGGGGAATTTGGAGGGTGGTGATCTGGATTCTGTGAATGCTCTGGAAAGCCCTTCGACAGGCTCAGGGCGAACGGGGATTATGCGAGAAAGGGCGATAAACAATGATTGGGGTATATGAATACAGTCGGCGGGAGGGGACTCAACGCGCCGGGCTTCCGGGTCCGACCCCGCTGGAGTTTTCTTGGATAAATAGGATGAAAACGATGGGTTGGGATGTGGATATGGTCGGCGTGAGAGGATTGAACGCGCCGGGCTTCCGGGTCCGACCCCGCTGGGTTTTTCTTGGATAAAGTAGGTGTAAACGAGAGGTTGGGATGTAGACATGGTCGGCGTGAGAGGATTCGAACCTCCGACCCCTTCGTCCCGAACGAAGTGCGCTACCAGGCTGCGCTACACGCCGTAAACCGTGCCGCATAACATAGATAATGCGGCGGTTAAAATCAAGCTTCGTTTAGCTCTCTGAATGGCTCTCTTTGAGTCTTGCGATGGCATAGTTGGCGAAGTCCGCCAAGTCGGTAAAAACGGGGACGCAGTCCAGTTCTTCTGGCGCTAGTTTGACCAGGGTGCGCTCGCCTTTGCCGGTTTTCACCAGCACAGGCTGGCAACCTGCAGCGCGGGCGGCGCCGATATCGCCGACGTTGTCGCCGACAAACCAGGCGTCAGCGGCGGACATGCCGGTTTCTTCTTCAATTCTGCGCACCAGACCGGGCCTGGGTTTGCGGCAGTCGCATTGATCGTCCGGCACATGGGGACAGAAGGCGATGGCGGCGACGGCGCCGCCATGCTGCGCGACCAGATTGAGCAATTTGGCGTGCATCCTGCCCAGCTCGGCTTCATCGAAATAGCCGCGTCCCAGACCGCTTTGGTTGGTGGCGACGGCGACGGTGAAGCCCGCAGCGGATAAGGCCGCGATAGCTTCAATACTGCCCGGAATCGGCCGCCATTCCTGTTCCGACTTGATGTAGTCGTCGGAGTCTTCATTGATGACGCCGTCCCGGTCCAATATCAGCAGTGTATTGATGCTCACCCGCTCTTCCCTGTGTGGTTTACGCTTTGTTTTGCAGTAAGGAGATGTCCGCGACCTGCAGGAACACGTGACGCAGGCTGGCCAGCAGCGTCATACGGTTACTGCGGATAGCCGGATCATCCACCATCACCATGACCTTGTCGAAGAACAGGTCGATGACGTCTTTCAACTCCGCCAATTGCTGCAGCGCCTGAGTGAAGTTGCGTTGTTCGATAAACGGACGCGTGGACTCGGATTTCTCCTGCAAGGCGCGGAACAGGTTCTTCTCCGCTTCCTCGGTGAACAGCTCTGGATTCGCCGACTCTGCGGAGATTTCCACCTGCTCTTTGCTGAGGATATTGGATACCCGCTTGTTCGCCGCCGCCAATGCCTGCGCTGCGTCGAGCTTCAGGAACTCCGCCACCGCCAGCACGCGTTGATCGAACTCCACTGGTTTGGTGGGACGACGAGCCAGCACGCTCAGGAATACTTCAGTAGGCACGCCGGCTTCTTCGTACCAAGCGCGGAAACGATCCAGCATGTAGTCAACCACAGCCGTTTCCAGGTTTTCCGCCGGCAGATCGCCGTGCAGTTCCTGCGCCCATTGCACGCACTCGGCAAGGTCCAGATCCAGCTTTTTCTCCACCAGAATCCGCAGTACGCCCAAGGCGGCGCGACGCAGACCAAACGGGTCTTTAGCGCCAGTTGGCGGTTGATTGATGCCGAAAATACCGACGATGGTGTCCAGTTTATCCGCCAGGGATACCGCGCAGCCGGTCAAGGTTGTTGGCAGCTGATCGCCGGCGAAACGAGGCAGGTACTGTTCTTCCTGGGCTAGGGAGACTTCTTCCGGCTCACCGTCGATAGCGGCGTAATAACGGCCCATGGTTCCCTGCAGTTCCGGGAATTCCATGACCATTTCCGTCGCCAGATCGGTCTTGCTGAGTTCGCCTGCACGCTGCGCCCATTCAGGGTTGCTGTCGATCTTCGCCGCGATTTTCGCCGCCAGCTTGCCGACGCGAATGGCCTTGTCGTACACCGTTCCCAACTGCTGCTGGAATACGATGGGTTTCAGGTCTTCCAGGCGACTCGCCAGAGTGCGTTTCTTATCCGTGGAGAAGAAAAACGCCGCATCGCTGAGACGGGGGCGGATGACTCGCTCGTTACCGTCGATAACCTGTTGCGGGTCTTTGCTTTCAATATTGGCCACGGTGATGAAGTAAGGCAGCATGCGGCCTTCCGTATCCACCACATGGAAGTATTTCTGGTTGCCTTTCATCGTGGAGATCAAGGCTTCCGCCGGCACTTCCAGGAAGCGATCCTCAAAGCGTCCCATTAACGCGGTTGGCCATTCGTTCAAGCTGGCGACTTCTTCCAATAGCGCTTCGTCGATAACGGCGACGCCGGAAGTTTGCTTGGCGATGGCTTCCACTTGTTGTCTGATCAGCGCTATGCGCTCTTCAAAGTCCGCCATGACATAGCCGGCTTTCAACGCCTCTTTGTAATTGGCGGGCGTGGCGATCTCGATAGGCGCGGGGTGGTGGAAACGGTGGCCCAACGTGGTATTGCCCGCTTTCAAACCCAGAATTTCGCAGTCGATGACTTTTTCGCCGAACAGCATGATGATCCAATGCACAGGACGCACGAATTCCGTGCGACGCGCCCCCCAACGCATGCGCTTGGGAATCGGCAGCGCCGCCAGGGATTCTTCAACGATGGCCGGCAACAGACCGGTGGTTGGCGCGCCGGACTGCTTGCTGCGAAACACCAGCCAAACGCCTTTGTCCGTTTCCAGCTTCTCCAGTTTGTCCGGCGTGGTTCCGCAGGAACGGGCGAAACCTTCACAGGCTTTGGTGGGCGCGCCGGCGGCGTCGAAAGCCGCTTGCAGAGCGGGGCCGCGTTTTTCCACTTCCAGATCCGGCTGCTTTTCCGCCAGTCCTGAGACATGCACCGCCAGACGTCTGGGGGCGGCGTACCATGTCAGGTCAGAGAAGGACAGTTGCGCTTTTTCCAGACGCTGGCGGATGCCTTCTGCGAAGGCGTCCGCCAATTGACGCAAGGCTTTCGGCGGTAGTTCTTCAGCGCCGATTTCTACTAAAAAATCCTGGTGGTTCATTGACTTACTTCTCCCCTTCGCTGGCTAGCACTTCGTCACGGATAGAGGCTTCGGCCAATGGGAAGCCCAATTGTTTGCGGCGGTCAAAGTAGGCTTGCGCCACATCTTTGGCGAGGCCGCGCACGCGCAGGATGAAACGCTGTCTCTCAGTGACTGAGATCGCGTGCCGTGCGTCCAGCAGGTTAAATGTATGCGACGCCTTCAACACCATTTCATAAGCGGGCAGCGGCAGACCTTTTTCGATCAGACGCTTGCTCTCGCGCTCGTAAGTGTCGAAGTGACGGAACAGTTCGGTGGTGTCTGCTTCTTCAAAGTTGTAAGTGGACATCTCCACTTCGTTTTGGTGAAACACATCGCCGTAAGTGACCGGGCCTTGCGGGCCATGGGTCCAGATCAGGTCGTATACGCTGTCGACGCCCTGCAGATACATGGCGATCCGCTCCAGACCATAGGTGATTTCGCCGGTCACGGGATAACATTCCAGACCGCCCACCTGCTGGAAGTAAGTGAACTGGGTTACTTCCATGCCGTTCAGCCAGACTTCCCAACCCAGTCCCCAGGCGCCGAGTGTTGGAGATTCCCAGTTATCCTCCACGAAGCGGATGTCGTGCACCAGAGGATCAATGCCCATTTCCCGCAGAGAGCCCAGATACAGCTCTTGAATATTATCGGGAGAAGGCTTCAGCACTACCTGATATTGGTAGTAATGCTGCAGGCGGTTGGGGTTTTCGCCGTAGCGGCCGTCAGTGGGACGGCGGCTAGGCTGTACATAGGCGGCGTTCCAGGTTTCCGGACCGATAGCGCGTAAAAACGTGGCCGGGTGAAAGGTGCCTGCCCCTACCTCCATGTCCAGCGGCTGCAAAATGACGCAGCCCTGACGAGCCCAATAGTCTTGGAGAGTTCGGATTAATCCCTGAAAGGTTTTTACATCTGGCTTGTTTGTATCAGTCACGGTTTACACCACTTGCTGTGCATGTTTGGTTCTTTAGCCGCAGGCGCTTACTTGTCAGGACGTCGCCGGCCTGTAGAATAAAGCGGCAAATTATACTACGTGTGCGCGCCGATTGCAGATAGCCATAGGATATAGCCGCGAAATTACGCGAAAATTGCTGTTTCTGCGGAAAAAAGACGCTATCTGACGCCAGTTTAAGGTGACGTACGCCCCGAATTCACAGGTATCTCTTGAACAAATCCAAACTCATCGCCACGCTGATCATCTTTCTGATTCGCTTGGTTTCCAAACTGTCCCTGCGCTGGGCGCAGCGATTGGGCGGTTGGCTGGGCGCCTTGACCTGGCGCTGCAACGCCGGTCCGGCGCGGGTGACGCGCACCAATCTGCAACGTTGTTTCCCTGAAAAAAGCGCCGCTGAAATCAACGCGCTGGGCGCCGCCAGTATGCGCGAAACCGGTAAGGTGGCGTTTGAAACTGGCGCGGTGTGGGAATGGCCCGCTGAGAAGACGCTGTCTTTGATCAAATCCATTGATGGCGAGCACCTCATCAAAGAAGCTGAAGACGCCGGCAAAGGGTTGATTCTGCTGGCTCCGCACCTGGGCAACTGGGAAGTGGCGGGGTTGTTTTTCGCTGCGCGTTACTCCATGGCGGCGCTTTATCAGCCGCCTAAAATCGAGGAACTGGACGACTATATGCGCGCCGTGCGCGAGCGCAATGGCTCAGAGCTTGTTCCCGCCAATAAGCGCGGCGTCATGCGTTTGTTCCATATTTTGCGGGAGCAAGGCGTAATCGGCATTCTTCCCGACCAGGAACCGGAGCTCAGCGGTGGCGTATTCGCCCCTTTCTTCGGCATTCCCGCCAATACTATCAAGCTGGTCTCCAAACTGATTGAACGCACCGACGCCAAAGTGCTTTGCGTCTACGCCAAGCGTTTACCGGAAGGAGAAGGTTTTGTGATGACGGTGCGGTCAGTGGCTGCGGATATTTACTCCGAAGATCTGGAAACCTCCGCCGCTGCGTTGAACGCCACGGTGGAGGTCTGCGTGCGGGAGACGCCGGAGCAGTATCAATGGGAGTATAAGCGGTTCAAACGGCGTCCGGACGGCGAACGCCATTTCTACGATTGAATGCCCCAACGGACCGGAAACCCTTAAAAGCGGTTGCCGGTCCGCAGTGGCGAGCGCTGGGACAGGTCGCTTTCCCGCAGCACTTTTTCATCGATTGAGCCAGAGCGGCTGATATTTTTCAGAGAGCTGGCCAGAGACAGGTTGAAATAAATCACGTCAGCGAGTTCATCGCCGTTGTCTGGATTGTTCTCCATGGTGAACAGGCCGTGCGTCTGTTCCACAACGCCTGTCTGGATAAGTTTGTTCTGACCGTTCAGGCGGCCAAGGTTGAGCACAGGCAAGCCTTCATTCAGGTTGTACGAAGTAAAAACCGGGCGGTTGTAGTAACCGTTTTCAAAGGCGGGTACATAACTGTCGACGGAGTCGTCCGGATTCGGGTCTGGGGTTTCTTCTCCCGTCATCAACACTGGCGCGTAGCCGATCCCTACTTCCTTGAAGGTCTGGAAATACAGCCAATGGGCGCTTTCCGTGACTGCGCAGTGATCGCCCGGGCAAGCAGTTGCAGCCATATCCAGATTCACCAGATAGGCGCTGGCGTTGCTGGCGTCTTGATAGTTAGCGTAGATGCGAGAAGCGCCGGTCAGGTAATCGCCGCTGATAGGATTAATGATTTCCCGCGACTCCCCTGTCACTTTATCCACCAAATACAAACGTACATTATCCAGAGCGATAACCAGATAATCCGTTGTTTGCGCCAGACGACCAGTAATAGAGCCCTCACTGGTGAAGTCATGCAAGACGTCATTGGCGCCGCCTTCCAGAGCGATTTTGCGCACCAGGGCGCCATCAATCAGGTATACAGTGTCGCCGTCTACGACCGTTTTTGCAGGGTCCATGACATTGGCGTCGATAGAGGCCAGCGCCGTCAACGCCATGCCTGTATCCAGTAGTTCGGCGCCGCTATTAGCGAAGACCTGGCTGTCTGTGGTCAGTAACATATCCAGTTCGCCGGTGGTGAAGGCGTAATCGAAGTCAGCGCTTGTCAGTCCGTCGATGCTACGCGCCAGAGCGCCTTGCGCGTCCAGTATCTCCAGGGAATCGGCCGTGGACCGCAGGTAACCCGCCAACGCCCAGTTGGGTTTCCAGAAAGGCGTCAGGTTGAGGTCGTTAGCGGCGCCATTGCCGGGCGCGTCAGTGACCGCAGCATTGAGTGGAATTTTGAAGTAGGCGTCGTCCTCATTGGCGCATGTGGCGTCTACGCCTGGCGTACGCACGGTGATTTTAGACTTGCCGTAACCCAGACCTTCCGGCAGGACGGCGGCGGCGCAGACGGTGGAGGCGAGTGTACTGACCTGGGTCAGGGAGGATTGATCAGGTTTCCCCAGGAATAGTTTTCCAGACTCGATCATCAGCATATAGCCTGCGCTGGCGCGGCTTTTCCCCAGCGGAATTACCGGAGCCAGGGTGGAGGTCGGTTGACTGGGACTTTGCCGGTATACGCTGCCGGCGGCGATGTCATAGCGGAATGCGAAGTTCTTTTCCGTATCCTCACCAGGGTTTTGCAGCCCTGAGAAAAACAGGTTCTTGGTGACAGGAAAAGGTTCTTGAGGCTCCTCTACAATGACATCCGGCGGTTCCACCACCACTGGCGGACTGGACTCATCTTTCTTTTCACTACCCCCACAGCCCCCCAGCGCGAGGGAACTTAAGCACAAAGACAACAAAATGTTGCGCTGGAGTTTATCCATACCTGCCTCGCATGACGCCGCTATTTTTATTGGTTTGTTAACGTGCAATAACTAACAAACACATAAATTTACAGTAATTTTCGTCGTGAAAATTTGAACCAGCCTTGGTTCTGGCGTGTTGCTCATAGCCCTGACAGCCTGCTGGTTAGACAATATGAAGCCCTTTGCTATATTTTGTGATGCGATCCGCATTCAGGGTTTGGAAGCGACCGGTGATCCCGGACGCTGTTGCTTAAGTAGTTGGAAGAAGTAGAGAGGTAAGGCATCCATGAACATGCCTTGGCGAAGGAATGTATCCCCCCTTCCCGCAACAGGCGCGCTCAACCTGTTGCAACTCCCCGGCCAGCGAACCCTCGCCTATGGCGAATGGGGCGACCCCGCTGGAGCGCCGGTTTTTTACGCTCACGGCGCGCCCGGCTCGCGTTTGGAAGGCGCTTTTTTTCATGACGCGGCGCGCGCCGCCGGGTTGCGCTGGATTGTCGTTGATCGTCCGGGCATGGGCGCATCTTCCCTGGCGGACAATTACACGTTGCTGGATTATCCCAGAGACGTCAGCGCCGTCGCCGATGCGCTGGGGATTTATCAGTTCGCGGTGGCGGGTTGGTCCAGTGGCGGCGCCTATGCTTTGACCTGCGCCTTTGAGATTCCCAAACGCATCGCCTTTGTCGCAGTCATGGCCAGCTATACCAATTTTGGGGAAATGAGCGCGGCCAAAGATTTGCTCTGGCGTAATGAACAACGCGGTCCGAAGATCGCTGAAGTCAGCACGGGGTTGTTTCGTACTTTATTATCCCTGCTGAGGCTGACGGAGCGATACAGCCCCAAGCTGTACCTGAAGTTTATTGAAAGCTCGAGTACGGAGCAGGATCTCGCCTTGTTGCGCGATGCAGGCATCTTGGAGCGTTTCATGGACAATCAACATGAAGCTTTTAACCAGGGCGTACAAGGCGTGATGTTGGATTTGCTGGCGCAGTATCGACACTGGGGTTTTTCTTTGTCGGAAATCCGTTTGCCGACTCATATTTATCAGGGGGTGAAAGATCGTTTCGTTCCCTGGCGGTTCGCTCAACATCTGGCGGATAACCTGCCGTTGGCGGATTTGCGTATGATCACCGACGCTGGCCATATGTTTCCGTTGGAGGCGGACTTCCAGCGTGAACTGATGTCCGCCATCCGGCGTCATTTAGTGGCGCCTGAGACTAGCGACGCCAGAAAGCAGGCGTAAACAGAATCAGCAGCGTAAACACTTCAAGACGACCCAGCAGCATGGCGAAGCACAGTATCCACTTGGCGGGCTCATTCAGCTCGCCGTAATGCAACGCCACGCCACCTAAACCTGGTCCCAGATTATTGATACAGGCGCCGACGGCGGACCAGGCGGTGACCTGGTCCAGCCCGGTGGCGAGCAGGCCCATCAACATGAACACGAACATGAACATGTAAACCGAGAAGAAGCCCCATACCGCCTCCAGCACCCGGTCCGGCACCGGCTTGCGCCCCAGTTTTACTTGCAGCACGGCATTGGGGTGTACGATGCGCTTCACTTCCCGCATACCTTGCTTATAAATCAGCAGTACCCGGATGACTTTCATGCCGCCCCCTGTCGAGCCCGCGCAACCACCGATAAAGGCGACGACGAACAGCAGGAACGGTAACAGGTGCGGCCAATGGGCGAAGTCCGCAGTGGCGAAACCGGTGGTGGTCGCCACGCTAACCACTTCAAACACGCCGCGGATAATGGCGGTGAAGGGATCGTAGGTGGAAGTGCCAATCAATACGCCGACGGTGACGATGGAGACGCTCAACAGAATCAGCGAATAAAACACGACCTCTGGATCTTTCAGGTAGACCAGCACTGAACGGCGACGCCAGGCGAAAAAGTGCATGGCGAAATTGATCCCGGCCAGGAACATGAAAACGATGCAGATGATCTCAATCAGCGGGCTGTTGAAGTAGCCGATGGAGGCGTCATGGGTGGAGAAACCGCCGATGGCGATAGTGGCGAAGCTGTGTCCGATGGCGTCGAATGCGTCCATGCCCGCCCACCAGTACAACAGTGCGCACAGCGCAGTGAGTGAGACATAGATATACCAAAGCGCTTTTGCTGTTTCGGTGATTCTGGGCGTAAGCTTGTTGTCCTTTACCGGACCTGGGGCTTCCGCCCGATATAACTGCATTCCGCCGATGCCCAGCATCGGCAGGATCGCCACCGCCAAAACGATAATTCCCATGCCGCCCAGCCACTGTAGTTGCTGCCGATACCAGAGGATGGATTTGGGGAGTATGTCGATACCGGTCATCACGGTGGCGCCGGTGGTGGTCAGGCCGGATACTGATTCAAAAATAGCGTCGACCAGACTGAGGTGAGGATGCTCGCTCAGATAAAGAGGAACCGCTCCACTCAAACTCAGCACTACCCAAAACAGCACCGTGACCACGAAGCCGTCGCGTATACGTAGTTCGCTGGTTTGGCGAAATACGGGCAGCCATACCAGGAGTCCGGTCAGAAAAATACCGCACATGGCGGTAAGGAAAGGCTGCATGTGGCCGTCTTCGTAGATCAGCGACACCACGATGGGAGGGATCATGGTGGTGCTGAACAACATCAGCAGGACGCCCAGAATTTTAGCTATCGCCGAATAATGCATTGAACTGTTGTGCGCTTATTTTTGGTATATGCGTTAAAAGAATGCGAGTCCCACTTGGAACAGGCGCTCAACTTCGGCGATTCTGCGTTTATCCACCACGAACAGGATGACGTGGTCATCCGGCTGGATGCGCAGATGGTCGTGAGCGATCAATACCTCGCCCCGTCTTACAATGGCGCCGATAGTAGAGCCTGCGGGCAACGAAATTTCATCCAGCCGCTTGCCCACCACTTTGGAGGAGCGATGGTCGCCGTGAGCGATCGCCTCAATGGTTTCAGCCGCTCCGCGTCGAAGTGAGTGTGCGCTTACTACGTCACCTCTTCTTACGTGCGTAAGCAAACTGCCGATGGTGGTTTGCTGCGGCGAGATAGCGACGTCGATTTCGCCGCCTTGAATCAGGTCGACGTAATCCGGGTTGTTAATCAAGGTCATCACCTTACGCACGCCAAGCCGCTTGGCCAGCATGGAAGCCATAATGTTGGCCTCGTCGTCGTTGGTGACGGCGCAGAAAACATCCGTGTCTTCGATATTTTCTTCCAGCAGCAGCTCCTTGTAGGCCGCATTGCCGTGTAGCACGATGGTCTTGTTCAGCTCTTCGGAGAGCTGGATGCAACGGTCCTGGTTGTGCTCAATCAGTTTGACCTGGTAGCGCCCCTCCAATGTTTCCGCCAGCCGCGCCCCGATATTGCCGCCACCGGCGATCATGATGCGACGATACGGCTTCTCCAGCGGCTGCAGCTCGCTCATGACCTTGCGAATGTTATCCCGCGCGGCGATGAAGAAGACCTCGTCATTTTCCTCAATGACCGTATCGCCCTGAGGGATAATGGCTCTGTCCTTGCGATATATGGCCGCGACGCGGGTATCGATATGCGGCAGATGCTGGCGCAGGTAGGCCAATTCATGGCCGATCAAGGGGCCGCCTTTGGTGGCTTTGATGCCCACCAGCCGCACCAGTCCTTTGGAGAAATCCAGCACCTGCAAGGCGCCGGGGTTCTCAATCAGTCGGGTGATGTGCTCGGTTACTACCTGCTCCGGGCTGATAATGACGTCAATGGGAAAGGCTTCAGTGTTGAACAGGCCTTTTTTGGTGAGGTATGCGGAGGTGCGCACCCGGCTGATTTTGGTCGGCGTCTTGAACAACGTGAAGGCGACCTGACAGGCCACCATATTGACTTCATCGCTGTTGGTGACGGCGATCAGCATATCCGCGTCGTCCGCCCCCGCCTGTTTCAGAATGTTGGGATAGGAAGCCTGTCCCTGCACGGTGCGGATATCCAGCCGGTCCTGCAATGAGCGCAGGCGCTGGGGATTGGAGTCCACTACAGTGATGTCATTCGCCTCGCTGGCCAGGTTTTCCGCGAGGGTTCCCCCAACTTGGCCGGCGCCAAGAATTATGATTTTCATGCTAAGCGTCCACAGCTGAGACTTTCAGAGTTGGTTGTTTCCGCAATCTGGCGTAGAAAAAGCCGTCATGGCCGCCGGTTACCGGCAAAAGCTGCACTCCGAAAGACGACTGAATTCCATATTTCCCTTCAATCGGTAAGACCTCCGCGTCCGTAGCGTCGGCGATAAAGCGTTCAATTATATGCTCATTCTCTTCTTTAAGAATAGAACAGGTCGCATAGACTAATAGGCCCCCAGGCTTCAGGGTAGTCCATAAAGTTCGCAGCAGCTTTAGTTGCAGCGCTGCAAGCTGGGGAATATCTTCACTGCGGCGCAGCAGCTTGATGTCTGGATGACGGCGTATCACACCTGTCGCGCTGCACGGGGCGTCGAGCAGAATGCGATCGAATGGCGTCCCATCCCACCATTGTTGCAGGTCGCCGACATCCGCTGTGCGCACCTCCGCGTCCAACTGCAGGCGCTGCAGCGTGTCGCGAGTACGAAGTTGGCGTTCGGGGTCTACATCTACGGCGGTCACGGAAATGTCGGGACAACGTTCCAACAGCGCAGCGGTTTTGCCTCCCGGCGCGCAGCAGGCGTCAAGCACCTGCTCGTTGGGCTGAGGGTCTATCAGGGCAGCGCTGAGTTGCGCCGCTTCGTCTTGTACAGAGCACAAACCGGCGTCGAAGAATCCCGGCAGACGGCTTACATCCACCGCCTGTTCGCACTGGATGCCGGTTTCCACCCATTCACAGAGGTGGGCGTCCACTTCAGCCTGGCGCAATTGCTCCAGATAGTCTTCCCGCCGGTTTTTCTGTAAGTTGACTCGCAGCGTCAGCGGGGCCTGGGCGTTACTGGCGGCAAGCAACTCGTCAAGTTGTTGAGGATAGGCGGCGGCCAGTTTGTCTAATAGCCACTGTGGCATCGCGTAGCGGAGACTGAGGTCCGCTTCGCTGTGCGCCAGCAATTCGTCCTTACGGCGTTGAAAGCTGCGGAGTACGCCGTTGACCAACTTGGTGGCCCAGAGCTTATTGAGCTCCTTGGTGACGTTAACAGTTTCATTGATGCTGACGTGAGCGGGTTTATCCATAAACGCCAATTGATGCAGACCGCTGAGCAGCAGGAAATGAATATCCCGTTCTTTGGCCTTGATGGGCTGACGCAATAACTGCCCCAGCCAATGCTCCAAGGTCAGATAATGTCGACAAACGCCATAGCACAGCGCTTGCAGAAAACTGCGGTCATTTTCTTCGACCTGTTCCAGAGCCGGCGCCATTGCGGCGGACAGAGAACGTCCTTCTTCCGCCACTGCGCGCAGGGTTTTGGCCGCCGCTGCGCGGGCGCTGAGAGTTTTGCGTCGCTTCATATCAGCCGTTTATCCCCAGGATCTGGCCCAATTGCATCAAGGGCTTGCCGCCGTTGATCAGGTCCTGGCAACTTATGGGCTTGCCGCCGGGCAGCTGCAGGCTGGTAATGGATAACACGCCTTCGCCGCAGGCGACTTTGACCGCTTCCGCTGTGCGCTCAAGAATCGTCCCCGGTTGCGCCTTGGCGTCTTCGACAGAAGCGCTCGCCGCCCAAATGCGGATAGTTTGTCCGTTGTCTTCCGTGAAACACACTGGCCAGGGATTAAAGGCGGCGATTTTGCGTTGGATCAGCGCCGCAGGCTCTGACCAATCGATACGAGCTTCCTCTTTTTGCAGCTTGTGGGCATAGGTGGCCAGATCGTCTTGTTGCCTTTCACCCTGAAGTTCGCCTTCCTGCAAGCGCGACAGCGCTTCTACAATTGCAGCTCCGCCCATTTGCGCCAGACGGTCATGCAGTGTGCGGCCTGTGTCGTCAGCAGTGATTGGAGTGACAGTTTTGAGCAACATCGGTCCGGTATCCAACCCCGCTTCCATTTGCATGATCGTGATGCCGGATTCTTCATCTCCCGCAATAATCGCACGCTGAATTGGCGCGGCTCCGCGCCAGCGCGGCAACAGCGAGGCATGAATATTGAGGCAGCCGTGTTTGGGAGCGTCCAGCACCGCTTGGGGCAGGATGATTCCGTAGGCGGCTACGACCATCACGTCAGCGTCATAATCGCGCAGGCGTTGGCGATCTTCTTCATTTTTGAAGTTGAGCGGCTGCTCCACTGGAATTTCGTGCTTTAGCGCAAGCTGTTTTACAGGACCAGGAAGAAGCTTGTTGCCACGGCCGGCGGGCCGGTCAGGTTGAGTGTATACGGCGACGATCTGATAGTTGGCGTCCAGCAGCGCTTGCAGTGCGGAAGCAGCGAAGTCTGGGGTGCCGGCGAAAATGACTTTCAGGGGTGATGACATGAAGTTTCAGGCCTTAAAAACAAAAACCGCCATGGTGGGCGGTTAAAAAATCTTTCGGAAATGTGGACTTATGCGCGCATTTTATGCTGCTTTTCCAGTTTCTTCCGGATTCGAGTCCGTTTAACATTACTCAGGTAGTCGACGTACAGTTTGCCGTTGAGATGGTCAACCTCATGTTGGAGGCATACCGCGAGCAGGCCGCGGGCTTCCATCTCGTAGGATTCGCCGTTACGATCCTGTGCTCTGATCTTGACGTGGGGAATCCGTGTGACCGACTCGTAGAAGCCCGGGACGGACAAGCATCCCTCCTGCATTTCTTCGGGGTCGCCGTCCAGTACTTCGATGTCGGGGTTGATAAAGACCATTGGTTCGGATTTGTCCTCGGACACATCAATCACTACGATGCGTTTGTGGATGTCCACCTGGGTGGCGGCCAGCCCGATGCCGGGGGCCTCGTACATGGTCTCAAACATGTCGTCGATTAACTGACTCAAAGCCGCGTCAAAAGTTTGTACCGGCTTGGCCACAGTACGCAGCCTAGGGTCAGGAAATTCAAGAATTTGGAGCTTACTCATAATTAAATTTGTGAAAAAATTTCCATTACAGATTGGATAACGCCTGCTAGTATTATCTATTAGTGTAAGAATGAGTACAAACTAAACAAAATTGAATAGGCTAATCGTCATTATAGCCTGATTTCATCCCAAACTGCCCGGTTATGACCTAAGGGAATGTATCATGAGGAAACTGCTGTCCTTTGTGTTCGTAGTGATGCTAACGTTGAGCCAGTTTGCGCTGGCCGCGCCTGAGCTACGCGACGACCATCCAGATCGCTACACTGTCGTCAAAGGTGATACTTTGTGGGATATATCTTCGCGCTTTTTGCGGAATCCCTGGTATTGGCCGGAGATCTGGCATGTTAATCCGCAAATAGAAAATCCCCATTTGATTTTCCCTGGCGACGTGCTGGCCTTGGTGTATATCGACGGTAAACCTCATGTCACCATCGCGCAGCGTGGCGATATCGGCCGTACGGTGAAACTGTCCCCGAAAAAACGTATTACGCCGCTGGAAAGCGCCATTCCCGCTATTCCCCTTGAAGCCATCAACCCTTTTCTTACTGACAGTCGCATAGTAACGGAAGAAGAGTTAAACAATGCGCCTTACGTGTTGTTGGGTAAAAAAGGTAACTTGATTGTAGGTTCTGGAGATCAGGTATACGCAAGAGGCGACGCTGTAATGGAAGCATCCTACGGTATTTATCGTCGCGACGAAGTGTACGTTGACCCCGATACTAAAGAGTTTTTAGGTATACAGGCGCGCTCAATTGCTGTTGGGAAAGTGATCGCTCAGCAGGATGATGTGCAGACTGTGCAGATTCGCCGCTCCAAAGAAGAAATTCGCCAAGGCGATCGCTTGCTGCAAGAAGAAGACCGTGAAATTAGTTCCACATTTTACCCAAGTAACCCGGATGGTGACATTGATGGAAAAATGATTTCGGTTATCGATGGAGTAAGCCAAATTGGTCAGTATGATGTAGTTGTTATCAATAGAGGCGAGCGTGAAGGTTTAAAAGTAGGGAACGTTCTGGCTGTATACAAAGCAGGTGAACAAGTTCGTGACCCCTATACTAAGGAAATCCTCTTACTGCCCGCTGACCGCGCAGGCCTGTTAATGGTGTTCCGCACATTTGAAAAAGTCAGCTACGGTCTGATCTTAAAAGCTGACCGTCCGCTTGCTATAATGGACGAAGTTCGTAATCCATAGTTTGTTAATGTTCTGAGACGTCGTAGTTTTCGACGTCTCAGCCGATCAAGGATGATCTAATGTCTACTCTTACTCCTATTGTCTGGTTAAACCTCACTACAGTTCCTTCTTTGGGCGATAGTCGTCTTGCCCTGCTTGCACAGCATTTTGAAGAGTCGTCACAGACTGACGATTTTCAATTAGGCGTTTCCTCCAACCTGTCATTTTCCACTGAACTGTGGCGCGCCATAGAGAGAGTGATTTCATATGGCGACCGTCCCATCAATGCTCAGGTGGCGAGCACTTTGAGATGGAGCGAGCAGATGGGGAACCGTCTGTTTCTGTTACCTGACTCTGATTACCCCAGTCTGCTGCGTTTATTGCCTGATCCTCCTGCGGTGTTGTATGCACGAGGCCGATATGAGCTGATTCATCAGCCGCAGATCGCCATGGTGGGTTCTCGCAACCCAAGTGTGCATGGTCAGGAAACGGCGCGGCAGTTCGCTCGCTCTCTGGGAGAAAGCGGTTTTACCATCACCAGTGGTCTGGCGGCGGGCATAGATGGCTCCGCTCACGCGGGCGCATTGGGAACATTGGGATCGACAATAGGTGTGCTGGGGTCGGGTTTGAATGTCATCTACCCCGCGAAGCATCGCGACCTTGCCCAAAAAATGATGGAAAACGGTTTGCTGGTTAGTGAGTTTCCGCCGGATACTCAACCCAGGTCGCAGCACTTTCCCAAGCGGAATCGCATTATCAGCGGCTTGTCGCTGGGGACGCTGGTGGTGGAAGCCAGTCTGCGCAGCGGCTCGTTGATTACGGCGCGCAATGCCCTGGAGCAACACAGGGAAGTCTTCGCCATACCCGGCTCTATCCACAATCCCCAGGCGCGTGGCTGTCATCACCTGATCAAGCAGGGAGCGAAGCTGGTGGAATGCACCGACGACATACTCGCCGAACTGCCTGCGTTGATGGGGCTGTACCGCTCTCTCAATGAGCCATGGACGACGGTGTTCGCTGCAGAAGAGTTCCCAGGCCAACAGAGTCAGCC
Source organism: Hahella sp. CR1 (assembly GCF_029813005.1). Taxonomy (NCBI): domain Bacteria; kingdom Pseudomonadati; phylum Pseudomonadota; class Gammaproteobacteria; order Oceanospirillales; family Hahellaceae; genus Hahella; species Hahella sp. CR1. The sequence goes on along the minus strand of NZ_JAPELK010000001.1, from coordinate 415,560 downwards.
TGAGCCGACGTCTCTGGCGCCCTTGTCTGAGCAAGCGGAGGTGGTGCTCAACGGGATGGGGTACGATTGTACGGCTCCGGATGCTTTGGTGGAGCGGACGGGTCTGTCTATCGCGGAAATCAGAAGCGTATTGATTGAATTGGAGCTGGAAGGCTGGGTGCAGGAAGTCGCGGGAGGCTTCATTCGCAACGCCCGTTAGTTATCCATCTCCCATAGATACCCTTAGAGCTTGCCCCCACGGTCGCCTTCGGTTACTTTGCGCCAGATTGGTATCTGGAGGGGCAAAACTTGTCAGCATGGTTTATTCAGAAAGCGGTGTCCGTTCTCAACCGCGGCGGCGTGCTCGCTTATCCCACTGAAGCGGTATGGGGTCTGGGCTGTGATCCATCTTGCGAAGACGCGGTGAATCGCATCCTGCAGCTTAAACGCCGGCCATGGCGCAAAGGCTTGATCTTGGTGTCAGGTCAGATTGAACATTTTTCCCAGTTACTAGACCGATTGCCGCAGCAACAGAAAGATCAGATGCTGGCGTCCTGGCCCGGACCGGTTACCTGGGTTGTCCCTGATCCTGGCGTCTATGCGCCATTGGTGCGTGGCGCCCACGACGCCATCGCTATTCGGGTGACGGCGCATCCCCTGGTGGCGGAACTGACCAAGGCGTTTGGCGGACCTATCGTTTCAACCTCCGCCAATCCTGCGACGAGGGAGCCGGCCCGCACTCTTTTCGACTGCCGTCGCTATTTTAAATCCGGCGTCGATCACTATCTGCCCGGAAAGCTGAGCGGACTGAATAAACCCAGCCAAATTCGCGACGCCGCCACCGGCGCCATCCTCAGACAATAAAGGCGACTTCATGCAGCAACAGATTACGCAGGTTAAAGACTATCTTCTGGGATTGCAGGACGAGATCTGCAATGGGTTAGCCGCCATTGACGGTGGCGAGGGATTCGTTGAGGACGCCTGGAAAAGAGAGGAAGGCGGCGGTGGACGCACGCGGGTGCTTAGCGAGGGCGGCGTGTTTGAGAAAGCCGGCGTCAATTTCTCTCATGTCAGTGGCGCGCGCCTACCCGCCTCCGCCAGCGCCGCCCGGCCGGAACTGGCGGGACGCAGTTTTCAGGCCATGGGCGTCTCATTGGTCGTGCATCCGCGTAACCCCTATGCGCCGACCTCTCACGCCAACGTACGTTTTTTTGTGGCGGAAAAAGAGGGTGAAGAGCCGGTATGGTGGTTCGGCGGCGGTTACGATCTGACGCCTTATTACGGCTTTGATGAAGACTGCGTCCACTGGCATCGCACGGCGGCGCAGGCGTGCGAGCCCTTCGGCGCAGAGACTTACCCCAAATACAAAAAGTGGTGTGACGATTACTTTTACCTGAAGCATCGCGATGAGGCCCGCGGCGTGGGCGGACTGTTTTTCGATGATCTCAACGACTGGGGATTTGAGCGCTCGTTCGATTTTATGCAGGCGGTCGGGAACAGCTATCTGCCCGCCTACCTACCCATTGTCGAGCGCCGCAAAGATATGGCTTATGGCGAACGGGAGCGTTCATTTCAGCTTTATCGACGCGGTCGTTATGTCGAGTTCAACCTGGTCTATGACCGGGGCACATTGTTCGGTTTACAGTCCGGCGGCAGAACGGAGTCGATCCTGATGTCTCTGCCTCCGCTGGTGCGCTGGGAATATGCCTGGACGTCGGAGCCGGGCTCGGATGAAGCCCGTCTGACCGAGTATTATTTGAAGCACAGAGACTGGGTGTAATCCCGCAACGCCAAAACCTTAATCAGCGCAAATAAAGGCAGGTATAGCATGGATATGTACGCGGTGGTCGGTAATCCGGTCAGCCATAGCAAGTCTCCCAAAATCCACGGAATGTTCGCGCAACAGACCGGCGAGAGTTTGGAATATACGGCGATCCAGGCTCCTCTGGACAGCTTTAGAGAGACGGTGGAGGCATTTTTTATCGGCGGCGGCAAAGGCCTTAACGTTACAGTGCCATTCAAGGAACAGGCTTGGAATATTGTCAGTGAGCGCTCGCATCGAGCCGAGCTTGCCGGCGCCGTCAACACCTTGCTGCAACGGGACGGACGTCTGTACGGCGACAATACCGACGGCGAAGGCCTGGTGCGCGATATCTTCGTCAATCAGGGCGTTGCGTTAAGCGGTAAAAAGATTTTGCTGGTCGGCGCCGGCGGAGCGGTGAAAGGCGTTATGGCGCCGTTGCTGGATGAAGGTCCCGCCTCTATCGTGGTCGCTAACCGCACTGTTTCCAAGGCGGAGGATCTGGCGCGTATCTTTGGTCGCAATGGATCGGTCAGTGCTTGTGCGTTCGCGGATTTGCAAGGTCCTTTCGATGTCGTGATTAACGGCACTTCCGCGAGTCTGGCGGGGGATATTCCTCCTCTGCCGGATATCGTCATCGCGTCTCACACCTTTACCTACGACATGATGTACAGCCTGCGTGACACGGCATTCGTCGCCTGGGCCAAAGCGCGCGGCGCAGGACAATGCTGCGATGGGCTCGGCATGTTAGTCGAGCAGGCGGCGGCGGCCTTTTATCTGTGGCGCGGCGTGCGTCCAGATACCGCTCCGGTGCTGGCTGCGCTAAGACAGGGAGATTAGCGCCACCGCCAACTTTGACTATGCTTAAGCTAATGATTTTAAGCGCTTAGGTTCGCTTTGGGCGAATTCGGGCCAGTTACTTGAGCATCGCGAAGTATGGACGGTCAACATGGATATACTCACCTGGGTGGGACTTTTGTTCGGAATGGGCGTGGTGCTGGGAGCAGTGGCTTCCGGCTCCGGGCTTTGGGACTTCGTCAATGTTCCCGGGTTGATGATAGTGGTCTTCGGCTCTTTCGCCGTCACTTTGGTGAAGTACCGCTGGCGTAACTTTTTTGGCAGCGTGCGGCTTGCCTTCTCAACCACTTTTCTTGAGAAAACCCAGGACCCATGGGACCTGTATCGCGAAGCGCGGCAACTGGCGGATGTTGTGCGCAAGCAGGGACTGCTGGGGTTGGATCGGGTTGAAATTACCCATCCGTTTCTACGCAAAGCTGTCGGTCTCGCCGTTGACGGCCACCCCCCGGAATTTATAGAAGAAGTACTGCTTGAGGACACCCACCAGTTTGTCGAGCGCCTGCAGACAGCGGAAAAGGTGTTTCGCGGTCTGGGTGAGTCGGCGCCGGCGTTGGGCATGCTGGGCACCCTGGTGGGACTGGTGCAGATGCTGAATAACATGCAGGACCCCTCTTCCATCGGACCTGCTATGGCGATCGCCTTGCTCACCACGTTTTACGGCGCCTTTATCGCCCAGATTATTGTTCTGCCCCTGGCGGACAAGCTGCAGCTTAAAACCCAGGATGAAGTCCGTAACCGCATGATCGTGATCAGCGGCATTCTGAGTATGGTGAAGGGGCTGAACCCGCGCATTATCAAAGACGTGTTGGCATCTTATCTGCCTGAGCTGGACGCCATGGAGGACATCCATGAGTCGGCGTCCGCACAGGAAGAGACATGATCAAGCCGCGCAAGCAATCCGGTGGTCTGTTGCCAGTCGGCGCGCCGGTCTGGATTGTCACCTTCGCTGACCTGATGACGTTGCTGCTGACCTTTTTCATTCTGCTGTTGAGCTTTTCCAGTCTGGATGCGGAGAAATACCGCGCCATCGCCTACTCCATGAGTAAGGCCTTTGGCGTGGCCTGGGTTCCTTCGTCTCAGGGCGCGCCGGATATGTATCCTCTGGGGGGCGATATCACGCCTACCGTGCCCATGGAGCCAGTGATCCGCGATAAGGGCGACACAGAGCAGCCGGCGCCTCAATCCAACGTAGAGCCCAGCCTGGATTTAAGCCAGGAGGTGGTGAGCGAGGCGGCGTATATGGAGAACGACCGCCTGGCCTCGCGCATGATCAGTTTGCTGGAGAATGAAATAGAAGATCAGGCGGTGGCCATCAAGTTTGACGACCAGGGGGTGGTGCTCAGTTTTACCGAGCGCGCCACGTTCGCCTCCGGCAGTGAGGAGCTGAAGCTATACATGCTGCCGGTGCTGATGAAAGTCACTGACGTGCTGGCTGATTGCAAGGGAGACATTCTGGTGACGGGACATACGGATGATCGCCCTATCGACTCAGCGAGATTTCGCTCCAATTGGGACCTATCGGCGGCTAGAGCGGTAAGCGTGGTGCATCGGCTGGTGCTGGATGGACGTCTCGACGCCAGTCGCGTGAGCGCTATCGGGCAGGCGGAGACGCGTCCCCTGGTTCCTAATGACAGCGATGAGCACCGGGCGCAAAACCGACGGGTGGAAATTCATATCGAAAACGCCGAATGCCGCATGAGCTAAGCGCTTACAACCTTCATTATCCGCGCTGGATCGGGGTAGAATGTGCGGCCCGGTAAATAACTATGATAGACAGGTGAATACGATATGAGCGGTCCTTCACAACCGAAGGTAGTGGATGAGGAATGGAGCGATGAACGGGTTCAGGGCTTTTTAGAACTGAAGCCACGGGATGAATCTGATCCCGATTATCATGTTCTGCGTCAGGCCTATGAATACATGCTGGCCCGCGATTACGCGCGTTTCGTGGCCTATTTCGCGGAAGCTGACCGCAATATCAATGCGTTGAGTCCAGAGGGCGAAACCATGCTGGATCGCGTTGATGAGCATGCTCGTGGCGCGGAATATGCGCAAATCCTGCGCGACGCCGGCGGTAAAAAAGCGGCTGAGCTGTAAAAAGCAGGCTTAAAAAATAAGGGGCGAACTATGGGTCGCCCCAGATGGTTTGCGGTGATCGTAAGTCGTTCGACTTACTGTACGTTGATCTCGATCGCTTTCGGCTGCGCCTTTTCCACCTTGTTCAGATGCAAGGTGAGGATGCCGTCCCGGTACTCTGCGCGAATGTTGTTTTCATCCACATTATCCGGCAGCGTGAAGGAGCGTGCGAAGTTTCCGTAAAAGCGTTCTACGCGATGATGTTTCTTGTCGCCTTCTTCCTTCTCCAGCTTGCGCTCGCCCTGAATAGACAGCACGCCTTCGTGGACAGCCACCTTGACGTGGCTTTTATCCACGCCAGGCAACTCAGCCTTGATCAAGAACGCTTCTTTGGTTTCCGTGATATCCACGGCAGGAGCCCAGTCGGCTTTGCGGATCACTTCTTTGCCGTTTTCGCTGGTGCGAGCCTGACCCTGCAAAGAGCGGTTATAACGGTCGAGAATATCTTCAAATTCAGAAAACGGGTTCCAACGGGTAATCGCCATAGTTCTATCTCCAAAAAGAGTTTAAGTACAAATCGGTTGGCCTGATGCGACAGGCCCTCTGTAATCATTTACACCTGAAACTGCTGATTGGGGTGACGTCTTGCCCCGGTTACGCTGCGTATCGTGATAATAGAAATAATGGCGTTAAAAATGTTTTCAAGGGGCGCCCTAGTGACAAAAAAATCATATTCTGATTTACGTCAATTTCCACTGCGTCCCTGAAATGCGGCTACTCGCCCCAGTTTTCCTGCAAATGCCGGTCTTTCAATTTGACGTAATTGGCGGCGGTGTACTGGAAAAATTTTTTTTCCTTGTCGCTGAGCGGACGGGCTTGTTTCGCAGGCGCGCCAACGTACAAGTAACCGCTTTCCAGGCACTTGCCGGGAGGCACAAGCGTACCGGCGGCGATCACCACATCGCTCTCCACATGGGCTCCATCCATGATGATGGTGCCCATACCGACGAGGATGCGGCTCTCAAGCGTGCAGCCATGCAAGATAGCCTTGTGGCCAATGGTGACGTCCTCACCGATCGTCAGTGGATAGCCGTCGGGGTTGAAAGGTCCGGCGTGGGTGATATGCAGCACCGATCCATCCTGCACGCTGGTGCGCGCGCCGATGCGAATTCGGTGCATGTCGCCGCGTATCACGACGGTCGGCCAGACGGAACAGTCGTCGCCCAAGTGGACGTCGCCGATGACGACGGCGGTGGGGTCGATAAAGACGCGCTCTCCCTGCGTCGGGGTGATTCCCTGATAAGTGCGCACAGGCATGGTGGACTCCAAGCATCAAAAATCTGAAGCGCCGTAGACGGGCTCAAGGGCCCGAATGGCGGATTGTTACTTTAGCATTGATCGGACTATTCTAAAGCAGGATTCAGCGGCGCATTACTTGAAAGCGGCCCCGCACGCCCACATTTTGTTTGCTCGGGGGCGTTGCGATCAGCAACCCCGGAAGACTCGTCAATTCAGGAATATTTCAATGACCAATCCATTGCTCGCCGATACGGCGTTACCCCCGTTCTCACAGATTCGCGCCGAACATGTCAAAGAGGCGATGGACAAATTACTTGCCGAAAACAGACAGCGCATCGCCGAGCTGGCGGCCCAGCCCAGCTTCAACTGGGATAATCTGGCGCAACAAATGGATAACATGTCGGACAAGCTGAACCATGTGTGGTCCCCGGTCAGCCATCTGAACAGCGTGCTCAACAGCGAAGCGCTGCGTGAGGCTTACAACGCCTGTATCCCCGAGCTGTCCCGCTACGGTACGGAAATCGGTCAGAACAAGGCGCTGTACGACGCTTATCACGGCATTAAAGAATCTGATGAATTTAGTTCGCTCAGCGAAGCGCAGCGTAAATCCATCGACAACACCCTGCGCGATTTTCATCTGGCCGGCGTTGATCTGCCGGAAGATAAGAAAGCGCGCTATATGGAAATTTCGCAGCGTTTGGCGGAGCTGGGCAGCAAGTTCAGTGATAACGTGCTGGACGCCACTCAGGCATGGACCAAACATGTGACGGATGCCGCTCTGCTCAAAGGCATGCCGGACTCCGCACTTGCTGGCGCGCGCCAGGCCGCCAAGTCCCGTGACAAAGAAGGCTATGTGCTGACGCTGGATTTCCCCAGCTTCTACGCGGTGATGACCTACTGCGAAAATCGCGAATTACGTCAGGAAATGTACGAGGCCTACAACACCCGCGCTTCTGAACAAGGGCCCTACGCCGGTCGCTGGGACAATTCGGAAGTGATGCAGGAGATCCTGGCGCTGCGACTGGAGAAGTCGCGTCTGCTGGGTTTTAACTCCTACGCTGAATACTCCCTGGCCACCAAAATGGCGCGTACGCCGGATGAGGTGCTGGGCTTCCTGAACGAGCTGGCGGAGAAGTCTGTAGCGGTGGCGCGTCAGGAGTTTGCAGAGCTGCAAGCGTTCGCCGCGGAGCAGGGACAGACGGAACTACAGTCCTGGGATGTCAGTTTTTATTCAGAGAAGCTGCGTCGTCACCGTTATTCCGTGTCTCAGGAAGAGCTGAAGCCTTACTTCCCCGCTTCGAAAGTGATCAATGGCATGTTCGCTGTGGTGCAGCGCCTGTTCGGCGTTACTCTCGACGAAATTACGGAATTTGATAGCTATCATTCAGACGTGCGCTACTTCAAAGTGCGTCGTGACGGCGAGGAAATCGCCTCTATCTATATGGATTTGTTCGCGCGGGAGAACAAGCGCGGCGGGGCCTGGATGGCGGATTACGCCGTACGTCGTCGTTTGGACGACGGCTCTGTGCAGAAACCTGTGGCGTTCATCACTTGTAACTTTGCGCCGGCGACGGAGGAGCATCCCGCCCTGCTGACGCATGATGAAGTCACCACGCTGTTCCACGAATTCGGTCACGCTCTGCATCACATGCTGACCACGGTGGATTGCAACGATGTTTCCGGCATCAATGGCGTGCCTTGGGATGCGGTAGAATTACCCAGTCAGTTCCTGGAAAACTGGTGCTGGGAGGAAGAAGCCCTGGCGCTGATTTCCGGTCATTACCAAAGTGGCGAGCCGCTGCCGAAAGAATTGCTGGAAAAAATGCTGGCGGCGAAAAACTTCCAGTCCGGCATGCTGATGGTGCGCCAGCTTGAGTTCGCTTTGTTTGATTTCCGTCTGCATCATGAATACGACGGGTCGGCGGATTTCGCCGTCCAGCAGGTGCTGGACGAAGTGCGGGATAAAGTCGCAGTGATCAAGCCGCCCGCTTTCAATCGTTTCCAGCACAGTTTCAGTCACATTTTTGCTGGCGGATACGCCGCAGGCTATTACAGCTATAAATGGGCGGAAGTGCTGGCGGCGGATGCGTTTTCCTTGTTTGAGGAAAATGGCGTGTTCGATCCAGAAACGGGTCGACGCTTCCTGCATTCGATTTTGGAAAAAGGCGGCAGCCGCGAGCCGATGGATTTATTCATTGAATTCCGCGGGCGTCCGCCGGAAGTGGAAGCGTTATTGCGTCAAAGCGGCATCGCCGCCTGAGAGAACCAGCAAGGCCTGCGTTGTGGGCCTTGTCGACATTCAGCAATCGTATTTACCTGGTAGTGCATATGGTGAAGCGTTTTATCGCGGGGGCGGTGTGTCCCCGCTGCGGAGAGATGGACAAGATCGTCAGTTACGCTGACGAAGATCAACGGCAAGTGCGTGAATGCGTGGCTTGCGGTTTTTTTGAAAAGCTGCGCGAAGCTGACGGTCCGGCGGAGCTGCAAACCCGCGTCACCCGCCCGAAACAGGCGGAGGCGCAAGTGCAGACGATCAAGTTCTATCCCCGTCCCAAGAAAGAGCAATAACGACGATATGAGCTTTCAGCCCCGTTGTTGACACCTGTCAGCAACGGGGCTGAAAGCTCATGCGGATGTGATGCTTGTCCAACAGGTTCAGCCAATCCTCGTTCAGAGGACGCCAGCGCTGGGTGTTGGTCTTCGCCAGAAAGGGCGACAGATCCAAATGGTAGAAGTCCGGTAAGCTTACCATCTGGCGCACGGTCAGATGGGTGGCTTGATCCAGTTCATTGGCGAAGGGTTCGCCGATCAGATGATGGGCCAACAGATTGGCCTGAGTGGCCTGCAGATCGCAGATGGGACTGTTGCGCAGGCTGCGATTGTTTTCATAAACCTCCTCCACCAAACGATGGCTTTGATAGGCCATGATCAACAGGCAGTCCAAACCGGTATGGCGCAGCACCAGCACGGATGGGTGCGCGAAATAATGGATGGATTTCTCGATGAAGGGCGCGAACAGCTTTTCCGTCTGGCTCGCAGCGGCGCAATGCGCCACGCACTCCACTAAACGCGGGGCGAGTTCGATATAATCGATGACGAAATGAATGAGGTCTTCAACCGGCTGTGATCCGTTCAGTTCAATGACTCGGTGCAGAGAATCCAGTTGCTGGCGAAGCCACTTGGCGTAATTTTGAGTTTTAAGCTCTGCGGCCTTAGCCTGATTGATGATCTCGTATACTGCAGCGAGGCTCATCTATAACGATTTCCCTAAGTGACAACTATAAAAAACTGTTTCAATCCGGACGCATGACTTCAGTGTAGTCAAGGGTTAGCAAAGTGCGTAATACTAATTTGTAATGAACCACTTTTCATGCTGACAAAATGTTTTGTACAGCCACGCCTGATAGGCGCCTCTGGCCGCCAGAAACAGACAGAGTGAAAACCAGAGTCCGTGATTGCCCCAACCCTGAGTGAGCCACCAGCTGGGTAAAAACACCAGCAGTGTCGCGACGATGATTGTATCCCGCATTGCCTTGCCTTGGGTAGCGCCGACAAACACACCATCGAACAGGTAACTCCACACGCCGATCAAGGGACACAGGATCAGCCAGATCAGATAGCGGCTCGCTTCAGTGCGGATGACTTCCAGGTCGGTGAGGCGGTTGATCAGCCAGTCGCCTCCCAGCCAGAACGCCAGCGTCAGCAGCAGTGCGGTCACCAGGGACCAGACGCCCCCTATTCTGGCGGTGCGGCGCAGCATGGCCTGATCGCGCTTGCCTACGGCTTCTCCACACAGAGCTTCTACGCCATTGGCGAAACCATCGAGGGCGTTGGAGATGATCATCAGAAAAGTCAGCAATACGGCGTTGGCTGCCAGAACGTTGGTTCCGAGCTGTGCGCCCTGCGCGGTGAAGAAAGCGAAAGTGAACAGCAGCAGGATCGTGCGAATGAAAAGGTCGCCATTCAGCTTGAGCAGCTTGGCGAAGGCGCTGCGCGCCCACAGCTCAGGGTTGCGTAACTGCGCAAGGAAATTCCCCGCATCACCGCGAACGACGAAATAGAGTCCTAGGACCAGACTGTAATACTCAGCGATGAGTGACGCCCAAGCCACGCCGTCGGCGCGCATGCCGAAGCCGACCACGAACAGCAGGTCCAGCGCGATATTCACGATGTTGGCGCTGACCGCCAGAATCAACGCGCTGCGGGTGCGTTGGCAGCCTATCAGCCAGCCCACGACACAGTATTGAAGCAATACGGCGGGAGCGCTGAAGATGCGAATTTCCGCATAGTTGTGGGCCTGCGTCCAGATGTCGCCAGTGGCCTGCATCCATTCCAATCCCAGGGGCAATATCCAGGCGCGATTGAGGATCATGAATAACCCGATGCCGAGCGCGATGGCGGCCGCCCGCAAAAACTCGCGGATCAACCTGCCCTGGTCTCCAGCGCCCCAGGATTGCGCCGCCAGTCCGGTGGCGCCCATGCGCAGAAAACCGAACGCCCAGAACAGAAATGTGAACAGATTTCCCGCCAGCGCCACGGCCCCGAGATAGACCGGAGAATCCAGGTGTCCCAGTACGGCGGCGTCCACCAGACCCAGCAACGGCGTGGTGATATTACTCAGAATTAACGGCCAGGCGAGGGCCCACAAACGCAAGTGAAGCGTTGCCGGGGGATTGCTCATGAAACTCCTGAAGATGTGGCGGTCAGATCACTGAAAGTGACCAGATTTGTGCATGAAATCAGCTGGATAGCTTTTTTACCTAAACCATGACTGAACAATTGCCAGCCCGATCCAAGTTTGTCTATACTGGCGCTGTACCTTGCATTTGACTTCCTACAAACGTAGTCGACGGACCGCTGTAGGCGGGCCGTCTTGCAGGAAGTGTCCGGCAGTAACAATAAAAACTAAGCTGTGGAGACACAATAATATGATGTCACGAAGACGCGCAATAGCGGTGGCTTCGCCCGTTCCGTTTGTATCTGCGTCCGCTTCGGCCGCCTGGGAATTGAACATGACTCCCGGGGTGACTGAAGTGAGTCAGTCAGTATACAGCCTCCACATGACTATTTTCTGGATCTGCGTGATCATAGGGATAGTGGTGTTTGGAGTAATGTTCTGGTCGATCTTCAATCACCGCAAAAGTAAAGGGGCGAAACCCGCCCAATTCCATGAAAGTACGACAGTCGAGATTATCTGGACTGTTATTCCCTTCCTTATTCTCATTGGCATGGCCATACCCGCGACCGGCACTCTGGTCAAAATGTATGACGCCAGTGAAGCGGATATGGATATCAAGATCACCGGTTACCAATGGAAATGGCGATACGAATACCTGAATCAGGACGTCAACTTCTTCAGTAATCTGGCGACCTCCCAGGACCAAATCTACAATCGCGACGACAAGGGCGAACACTACCTGTTGGAAGTGGACGAGCCTCTGGTGTTGCCGATAAATCAGAAGATTCGTTTCCTGGTCACCTCCGCCGACGTCATCCACTCCTGGTGGGTGCCCAGTCTTGCAGTCAAGCGCGACGCCATTCCCGGCTACGTTCGCGAAGCCTGGACCGTTATCAAGGAGCCCGGTATTTATCGCGGTCAGTGCGCTGAACTGTGCGGTAAGGACCATGGCTTCATGCCTGTCGTGGTGAAAGCCGTGCCTCAGGAAGAGTATCAGGAATGGCTCCTGGCCAAACAGGAACTGGCTCGTCAGGAATACGAGTTGAAGAACAAACAATGGACGATGGAAGAATTGGTTGCACGCGGGGAGAAATCCTATGCGTCCAATTGCGCAGTGTGCCATCAGGCCAATGGCGCCGGTCTGCCGCCGACATTCCCTGCTCTTGCTGGCAGCGGCATAGTCAAAGGCCCGGTAGAGAAGCACGCCGAAGTTGTATTGCACGGGGTGTCAGGCACCGCCATGCAGGCGTTCGGAGCGCAGCTGAGTGAAGTTGATATCGCCGCTATCGTGACCTACGAGCGTAATGCTTGGGGCAACAAGATGGGCGACATGATTACTCCGCAACAAGTTGCAGAGTTAAAGAACAAGTAGTTCTCAGCGACACACAACCAATTTAAGAGGAGTTTGACCATGAGTGCGGTACTAGGCGCTGACGCGCATCACCATCACGGTCCGGCTAAAGGCTTCAAGCGGTGGCTCTTCACCACCAACCATAAAGACATTGGCACCATGTACCTGTGGTTCAGTTTCGCCATGTTTCTCATCGGGGGCACCATGGCCCTGGTGATTCGGGCGGAATTGTTCGAACCAGGCATGCAGATCGTCCATCCGGAATTTTTCAATCAGATGACCACCATGCATGGTCTGATCATGGTGTTCGGGGCGGTCATGCCCGCCTTCGTAGGGCTCGCCAACTGGCTGATTCCCATGATGGTCGGGGCGCCGGATATGGCGCTGCCCAGAATGAACAACTGGAGCTTCTGGATTCTTCCATTCGCTTTCGCCATGTTGTTATCCACCCTGTTGATGGAAGGCGGCGGTCCTAACTTCGGTTGGACTTTCTATGCGCCTCTCTCCACCACCTACGCGCCAGCGAGCGTGAACTACTTCATCTTCGCAGTGCACATGATGGGGATCTCCTCCATCATGGGAGCCATTAACGTGATCGCGACCATTCTGAACATGCGGGCGCCGGGCATGACCCTGATGAAAATGCCTCTGTTCGTGTGGACCTGGCTGATCACCGCCTTCCTGCTGATAGCGGTTATGCCGGTGCTGGCGGGCGCCGTCACCATGATGCTGATGGACATCAACTTCGGCACCAGCTTCTTCAAAGCGGAAGGCGGCGGCGATCCGGTGCTGTTCCAGCACGTATTCTGGTTCTTCGGCCATCCGGAAGTGTACATCATGATCCTGCCCGCCTTCGGCGTGGCATCGCAGATCATTCCAACTTTCAGCCGCAAACCGCTGTTCGGGTATCCCTCCATGGTGTACGCCACGGCGTCGATTGCGATCCTGTCATTCGTGGTATGGGCGCACCACATGTTCACCGTCGGCATTCCGCTGGCCGGAGAACTGTTCTTCATGTACGCCACCATGTTGATCGCCGTCCCCACTGGAGTGAAAGTGTTCAACTGGGTCAGCACCATGTTCCGCGGCTCACTGACCTTTGAAACCCCGATGCTGTTCGCGGTGGCCTTCGTGATTCTGTTCACCATCGGCGGCTTCTCCGGTTTGATGCTGGCCATCGCGCCGGCGGACTTCCAGTATCACGACACCTATTTCGTGGTGGCGCATTTCCACTACGTGCTGGTGCCGGGCGCGATCTTCTCCATCTTCGCCGCCACCTATTACTGGTTGCCGAAATGGTGCGGCAACATGTACGACGAAACGCTGGGCAAAGTGCACTTCTGGATGTCGTTCATTGGCTTGAACATGACCTTCTTCCCGATGCACTTCGTGGGGCTAGCCGGCATGCCGCGGCGGATTCCTGACTACGCTCTGCAATTCGCCGACTTTAACCAGATATCCAGTGTTGGCGCGTTCGTTTTCGGAACCACGCAACTGCTGTTCCTGTTTATTGTTATCAAATGCATCCGGGGCGGTAAGAAAGCCACCGCTCAGGTCTGGGAAGGCGCGGACGGACTGGAATGGACGTTGCCGTCTCCGGCTCCCTACCACAGCTTCTCTGAGCCGCCTACTGTGAAGTAGGCGCGCAAGGGTATTGAGATAACAAGAACAAAATAACTGCCACGGGAGGACCTATGGCGACTCAACAAAGTTATTACGTACCGGAACAGAGTAAGTGGCCCATCATTGCGACGGTGGGGCTGTTTTTGACCCTTTCCGGTCTGGCGACGGTGATGGTGAACAAAAGCGGCGGCGACACCAGCACCGGCTGGTGGATGTTCAGTATCGGCGTTGCAGTGATGGTGTACATGCTGTTTGGCTGGTTTGGCAATGTAGCCAAGGAAAGCATGGCTGGATTGTACAACGCTCAAATGGACCGCTCGTTCCGCTGGGGCATGTCCTGGTTTATCTTCAGCGAAGTGATGTTCTTCTCTGCTTTCTTCGGCGCGTTGTTCTATGTGCGCTTCCTGGCCGTGCCCTGGTTGGCCGGCGAAGGCGAAGGCACTATGAACACCCTGCTGTGGTCGAATTTCGAGGGCTCCTGGCCCTTGCTTCACAACCCGGATCCGAAGGTGTTCCCAGGGCCGGAAGCGGTCATTAATCCCTGGAGCATTCCGCTGCTCAACACCGTGTTGCTGCTGACTTCCAGCGTCACTATCACCTTCGCCCATCACGCCATCAAAAAGAATGATCGCGACAAAGTGAAGTTATGGCTGGCGTTGACCATTCTGCTGGGTGCGGTCTTCCTGGGCTTTCAGGTTTACGAGTACATAGAAGCCTATCATGAGCTGAACCTGACGCTGGATTCCGGCATTTATGGCACTACGTTCTTTATGCTGACCGGCTTCCACGGCATGCACGTGACGCTGGGGGCGATTATCCTGACCGTTATTTTGCTGCGCTATATGAAAGGCCATTTCTCGGCGGAGCATCACTTCGGTTTTGAAGCCGCCGCCTGGTATTGGCACTTCGTGGATGTGGTTTGGGTGTGCCTGTTTGTGCTGGTTTACATCATGTAGTCTGATGACCGACCCGATGCTTGCGTCGGGTCTTTTGACCTCGCCGGAGCCGTGACTCCGGCGGCGTCCCAACGATTAGTGGGGCGTCGGATTCAACTGCAAATGCCCGCTGAACATCAGGACGAGCAGCACGACGATGAGGGCGACGGAAAAGCCCACACGATAGGTGAGCGCTTTAGCGGTGCGTTTACTGGTGCTGTCATCCTTGACCAGAAAAAACAAACCGCTGAAAAGACTGACGACTGCGCCTGTAAGTAGTAACAAAACAAGGATTTTCATGGGTTCCCTCTTATTTTTTCAGCCCACTATAACAAAGACATTGCAGACAAACTATGCGCGCAGCATCCGCGTGAAAACGCCGCTGGCGAAAATGTCTGCGGGCTTCTGGCCGGCATGTCGGGATGGGAATGAGTGAACTGGAAAATCCTGCTGTTCAGCCTGTTATTACTGCCGGTTTTGGTCGGGCTGGGTTGCTGGCAATTGCTGCGGGCGCAGGAAAAAGAACAGTGGTTGCAGGCCTATCAGAGCATGCAGAACAAGGCGCCGCAATCTCAGGACAATCTGCAGGAGCCGCCGCGCTATGCGCGAGTGTCAGTGTCCGGCGTTTACTCTGAGTCAGGCGACTGGCTTTTGGACAACCAGATACGGGAAGGCCGCTTCGGATATCGGGTATTTACGCCTTTCTGCCTTCGCGATGACGCATGCGTGCTGGTGGAGCGGGGATGGATACCGGGAGATTTGGACCGAAGCGTGCTGCCGACGATTCCTTCCGCGCCGGGACGGCTGACTTTGGAAGGACGCGCGGATCAGCTCACGGACAGCTACTCCATGGGCGCGAATGAAACGTCAATCTCCGCGCCCTATCGAGTGCAGACGCTCAAGCTGGAGGAAGTCCGCGAACGCTTGCCTGGCAGGTTGGCGGATTGGGTGTTGCGGCTCGACCCGAACCAGCCTGGCGCGCTGATGACTGTCTGGGAGCCCGTGGTGATGGGCCCGGAAAAACATTATGGCTACGCCGTGCAATGGTTCGCCATGGCGTTAGCGCTGGTGGCGCTGACGATCTGGAAATGGCGTCGCGGCGATAGTGAAGATAAGCAATTACAAGCAGCAGGAGAGACAGACATTGGAACAACTGGCCATGGTTGAAAACGCGCCTCCGTCCCGTGGGCGACTCAAACTCTGGGGCATCATCCTGGTGGCTGCGACCCCCCTTATTGCTGCGATGGTGATGTATTTCGGTCGCATTGGCATTCCGTCCGGCACCACCAATTATGGCGACCTGATCATTCCTCCTCTGGACGCCCTAGAGATCGGCGTGAGCCTGCCGGAAACGCGGCTGGATGAAATCACCCAGGCTGACGGCAAACGGCAATGGCTGATGGTCACCGTCGCTGGAGACGCCTGCAGTGAGCGCTGTTTGCAGGCGTTATACCTGTCCCGTCAGATCAATGTCGCGCTGGGAAAAGAAGCGGATCGCGTGGGCCGGGCGTTGCTGGCGGGAGCCGGCGACGCGGCGCTGCAACAAGCATTGAACGACTATCCCCGTATGCTGCCGGCGTCTTTTTCCAGCGCCGACATGGAGGGGCTGCGCGCAAAGTTGGACAAGCACAATATTCAATTGCAACCGTACGATATGCTGTTGATGGACCCGCTGGGCAACATCATGATGCATTACTCAGAGAAGCACGACGGCAAGGCGATCCTGGAGGATCTTAAGCGGCTTCTCAAAGTATCCAAGATTGGTTAGAGTGAGTCTGAAGACTTCCTCAGGGAGCCGTTGAGCCGGCAGTAAAATCAACGTCTTCCGAATGCAGTAACAACAATAACAAGAGGCGTTTGGAAAATGGACTATGTCGCCCCGCCGGCGCTAGTGACGTCGGCTGTCGTAAACCCGCGTCTGCAGTGGCTGCGTCGCCTGGTTATCCTGACCACGGTCTGGGCCTTCTGTGTGATTCTGCTCGGCGCATACACCCGTCTGGTGGACGCCGGTCTGGGATGCCCTGACTGGCCTGGCTGCTACGGCTTTCTTACGGTGCCGAACGAGGCGCATGAGATCGAAATTGCCGAAGCCCGTTTTCCCCACGCGCCAGTAGAGGTGCATAAGGGCTGGCCGGAGATGGTGCACCGCTACTTCGCCAGCGGTCTGGGCCTGTTGATATTCGCCATCGCCGCGCTGTCCTGGCGCGATGTTTCCCCCAACTCTGTTCCTGGCGCGCGTCGGCCGCCTCGCAAACTGACTCTGTTTTTGTGCGCCCTGGTGGTTCTGCAGGGGCTTTTCGGCATGTGGACTGTCACGCTCAAGCTCTGGCCGCAAGTCGTCAGCGCGCACCTGCTCGGCGGCTTCTGCACACTCACCCTGCTGGCGCTGACGGCCATGCGGCTCCTTGATAGACCGCTGACGGTCTCTGCGGAAACGCTGCGGCGCTGGCGTCGACTCAGGCCGCTGGCGTTGCTCGCCGTGGCGTTATTGGCCACACAGATTTTTCTGGGCGCCTGGGTGACGTCGAACTACGCCGCTGTCGCCTGTCCCGATTTCCCAACCTGCCAGGAAAAACTGTGGCCGGAGATGGATTTTCAGCACGGTTTTAATCTCACTCAGACCATCGGCCCCAATTATCTCGGCGGGCTGATGCATAACGAGGCCAGAGTCGCGATTCACATGACCCATCGCCTGGGCGCGGTGGTCGTGCTGCTGGTATTGGGCGGCTTTCTGATCGCCGCCTGGCGTCGCTCCCAGGGATCGCCTCTCCGGCGCAGCCTGGGTCTGACCGGAGCGCTGCTGCTCCTGCAGATTGCGCTGGGCGTAACCAATGTGGTGGCGCTCGTGCCATTGCCTGTGGCGGTGGCCCACAACGGCGTGGCGGCATTGCTGCTGATTTCCCTGGTATGGGTGACATACCGTTTATGGACTGCCAAAGAGGTGCGCTCATGAAAAATACCGCTTCCACTACGGCCGCCGCCGGCTGGCGCGATTACTACGAACTGTGCAAGCCCCGGGTGGTGGCTCTGATGATGCTGACCGCGGTGGTGGGCATGCTGCTCGCCAGCGACCAGGGCATGCCCTGGAATGCGCTGATTCTGGGTAACCTCGGCATCGCTTTGCTGGCGTCTTCCGCGGCGGCGATCAACCATATCGTCGACCAGAAAATCGATGCGGTGATGGCGCGTACGCAAAAACGTCCGATTGTGCAGGGGCGCGTGGATAACCTGCACGCTTTGACATTCGCCTTCGCTCTGGCGGTGGTGGGCATGGCGATTCTGGCCTGGGGCGTGAATCCCCTGACCGCCTGGCTGACCCTGGCGTCGCTGATTGGCTACGCGGTGGTGTATACCCTGTTCCTGAAACGGGCCACGCCGCAAAATATCGTGCTGGGCGGGCTGGCGGGCGCTGCGCCGCCCCTGTTGGGCTGGACCTCTGTGACCGGAACCGTCGACCCTCACGCGCTGTTGCTGGTGCTGATCATTTTCGCCTGGACGCCGCCGCATTTCTGGGCGCTGGCGGTGCATCGCAAAGACGAGTACGCCAAAGCCGGCGTGCCCATGCTGCCGGTGACCCATGGCGACCGCTACACCAAGCTGCACATTCTGCTATACACCTTTATGCTATTCGCCGCCACCATGCTGCCATTTATCACCGGCATGTGCGGCTGGATCTATTTTGTCTCCGCGCTGGCGCTGGGGTTGCGCTTCCTGGACTGGGCCTGGGCGATGTGGCGGGATTCGCGCAAGCATGCGGCCATCAAGACATTCCGCTACTCCATTACCTATCTGATGCTGTTATTCGTGGCGCTGCTGGCGGATCACTATATTCCGGTGACCCTGTCATAGCAGGCCACGCAGACGCTCAGGGAAAGACGCTGTCTCGCTCTGGGCATCTGCGTAAAAGCGTCTAGAATTTAACAGCTACGTGGGACGTTTTTTTCCGCCAACGTGGAAGTGCTGTTATGTTGAGTCTACTGCGAAATCCTCTGCGCTTGGCGGAGGTCGCCGCTGATCCGGCGCAGGTGAGCGTCATCGATGAGGGTCTGGAAGTCTGTCCGGAACGGGTGGATGTGGCGCCGGAAGGCGTACAGCAGATCTGGCGAGCGGTGGAGCGTCTATACGCCACTGGCACCCAGCCGGCGATCAGCTTGTGCGTGCGCCGCAAAGGCCGCGTCATTCTCAATCGCGCGATAGGTTACGCCAGCGGCGGCGGCCCCGGCGACGCGTCTGATGAGTTCCGCCAACCCATGACCACCGCCACGCCGGTATGCCTGTTTTCCGCTTCCAAGGCGGTGACGGCGGTGTTGATGCACAAGCTGGCGGAAGAGGGTCTGATCAATCTGCTGGACCCGGTCAGCTTCTACTTGCCGGAATTCGGCCAGCGCGGCAAACGCAATATCACGATTCACCAGATTCTCTCTCACCGGGGCGGCATTCCCGGTCTTCCCACCCACGAATCTCTCGACACGCTGTACGATCAGGAGCAAGTGTGGAAACTGTTGTGCGCAGCCAAACCTATCGCGGTGGACGGCGGCAAGCTGGCTTACCACGCCATCACCGGCGGTTTTGTGCTGCAAAGGGTGCTGGAGAAAGTGACAGGCGCTGGCATTACGGAATATCTGGAGCAGACGCTGCGTGCGCCGCTGGAGATGAAGTACTTTACCTTTGGCCTGGAGGAAGCCGGGAAGCATGCCGTCGCGCGTAATTACGCCACCGGTCCCGAGGCGCCGTTTCCCGTGTCCTGGGCGCTTAAACGCGCTCTAGGCGCGGACATGTCGGCGGCGGCGAACATTTCCAATGAGCGACGCTGGATGGACGCCATTATCCCCGCCGCCAATCTCTATGCGACAGCGGAGGAAACCTCGCGCTTTTTTCAGATGCTGTTGAATGGCGGCGAGTGGCGTGGACGGCGGATTCTGCAACCCGTCACCGTAAAACGGGCGACGCAGGAGTTCGGCGGCTGCACCTTCGATCGTACGATGATGATCCCCATGCGCTACAGCGCCGGCTTTATGCTGGGGGGAGATCCGGTGGGTTTATGGGGACCGCGCACGGAGCGCGCCTTCGGTCATATCGGACTGATCAATAAGTTCTGTTGGGCGGACCCGGATCGGGAGATTTCCGTGGCGTTGCTGACGTCGGGTCTGGCTTTGCTGGCGCACCATCTGCCGCGATTGGCTGCGTTGATCCGGCAAATCAATCTGCAATGCGCGCCGCTCGCACTGTAGTCGGAGCGACGCGAATTCGGGGCGTGGAATTACTCGTGACTGGACCAGCGGTTAGCCTGTTGTTCGATAATCAACATGACGTTTTTCAATAACTGACGCAGTCTGACCTGGGTCTGGGTGCGCTCCACCACCTGAGAGACGGACGCCTGCAAACGATGCAGTTTGGGGCTGACCTGTCGAATGCCTTCGGTGATCATCTCATAGGGATAATGGTGGTCCTGGATACTGAGCTTATTCAGCTCCGCCGCTTCCTGCTGGAATACGCTCAGCACATCATAAATCGTATCCTTGTTAGTGATGGTGGACGCCTCCCAATAGGCGTCGTCCAACACTTCGATCAAGCTGAGGAACTCGGTGCAGGCATCGGATATTTTTGCGGGTGTCATGTGCGCCTCAAATTTACGGATAAGCTTGGAACGTTCTACATTCAGCATAGCAAAAACTGGCGCAGGCGCCTGAAAACTGGACGCTCTCGCCCCGTCCTGGCGTCAGGAAGGCCTGTAACGTTAGTTTTAGCGAGGGTTAGCGTTATGTAACTGCACTGTGTGTGTTACGGCTAAAAATGTGTATTAAGGTTAAATTTTGAACTATTTCTCCAATTGTGGAAGGATTGTGGATATACTGGTTTTTACCTATCCCGACGGCGGGCGCTACGGGAGGCCAAACAACAACAGGAAGTCGTAAGCCATGAACACCCTTGAGGCTCAGCGTTGTCGCTTGCAGGAAGAGTTAGCGTTGGCGGAAAAAGAACTCGAAGAGTTATTACGCACCCCGAACCCGAACAAAACGATGGTGAATTTCTACAGCGATCTGCTGGTGCGCAACCGCGAGCTGATCCGCATGATTGACACTCACCTTAGTCAGTCGTCCCATTGGATTACTGACAGAGCGAACAGTATCGCCAAACTGGCGGACGGCGTCGCTTAATCTGTTTGCGGGTCCGGTTAAAGCCCCGGACTTTCGCTTTCACTGCGGGTTAAAGATAAACGGCCGATCCGGTCTCCGGTCAAGGTGCCGAACAACAGGATGTCGCCGACTTGCTCCACGGATGTAATGGTGTGCAGGCGCTCGCCCTCCGGGTCCTGCAGGTTGTGTAAAACCTCCCCCTGCTCATTAATTCCCAGCACGAATCCATAACGCTCCGCCTGCGGTTGCAGAGCTTCCGGCAGCTTGGACATGCGGCTTTTCAGCCAGGGAAACGAGTGGATGAAATCCAGTATCCCGTTGCGCGGCGCTATCAGCGCGATCCAGAACTCTCCCGCTCCGTTGCTGGAGACGCCATCGGGGAATCCGGGCAGATTCTCGATCAACATATCGCTGGTCCCCTGTTTGGGACCCTGCAGCCAATAACGACGCACCCGGTAGCGCCCGGTTTCGCACACCGCCACAAAATCCTCGTTTTGCGACAGCGCCACGCCGTTGGCGAAGTACAGGTCGTCCAGCAGAACCGTGGTGGCGCCGGTGGCGGGATCGTAACGGAGCAGGCGTCCGTGTGGACGGCTCTCGATAAGATCGAAGCGATGCTCATGCACGCCCCAGCGCCAACTGGCGTCGCTGAAGTAAATCACGCCGTCTTTGGCGACATCCACGTCGTCCGCGACGCCGAAAGGCAGATTGTCCGCCTTGCTGGTCAGCACGGTGAGTTTGCCCGCTTTATCGAGTTGTAATAATCCTTTTGCCGCGTCAGCCACAATCAGATCGCCGGCCGGATTGAACTCAATGCCCAGCGGACGTCCGCCGGTATTGGCGAGCACTTCAAATTCACCGTCTTTGTTGATGCGAATGATGTCGCCGTTGGCGAGCCCGGCGTAAACGGCGCCCTCGGCGTCCTGATCCACGTCTTCAGGGCCGTCCAGTCGCCCCTGGCCGATTAATTCCGCATCCAACAGCTTTTGATTCGGGGCGTAAGGCCCTTCCAGATCCGGCGCCGATGGGGCGTCATAGGCTTCCGGATCAATGACCGCAGGCGAGAATAAAAAGTAGGTCAGTAAGATGACCCCCACCACCGCCAGTAGTCTGAGAGAAGCTTTCATTATTCTGCGTCGGTTCCTGTCCGTTTATGGAAGCGGATAGGTTACTCCATCAGGCGATGTAATGCGTCATACTCGTAAGTGACCAGCATAATGACGTCGCCCTCTTCGCCCTGGGGTTCGGCGTCCACGGAGTAACGTTCCAGATAGACGTAATCCAACAGCCCATCCTCCCGATACGCGTAGTGTTCGCACCATTCGAAACCGGGGTCATGAATGTCGGTATAACGTCGTGTCAGTTTGCGGCCGTCGGCGTCGTAGGTAAAGTTGGAGGTCGCTATCTCGCACCCCGGCTCCGTAACGCAGGAACTCTCTGGCCTGTCCGTAAAGGTGCGCATGCCGTTCAGTCTGCCGTCGCTGGCGTAGGCGTATTGCGTGTTCAGCTTTTCCAGATTGTTATCGTAGGTGTCATTGGACAAATGTCCGTCGCCGTCAAAGACGAAAGCGCGTTTGACCAGCACCTGATTGTGGGTCGCGCTGTCGGTAGAATAGGAATTGATGCGTACGAGCCCCGCGCCTGCGTCTTTTTGCGGTCTCATCTGGCCGGTAACCGTCTCGCTGGTGCGCTGGCTCAATACAGCGTCGCCGACCTTGCTGAACGTTTCCACCCAACGACCGCGATCCAGCATCAGTGTGTTGACGACGTCCCACTCGCCGTCCGCGGGTGAAATTTCCGTATACAATGGGTCCAGGGTCAGGGAAGAGACATAGGCGTCCAGAGACAGGGCGCGACGGCTCATATCCACGCCGCCATCCAGACGCACCGCCGCCACCGCGCCTTTGGAATCGTAGGTCAGTCCGGCGCGACCAACGTGCTTGCGTTGCGGGTCCTGCACGCCGGCGAGGGCGAGCAGCTTCACATCGTTGTCATTGCGTCCCTCCAGCGCCGCGCTTTCCGTGTCCGGATGCACGTACCAGTTGATTTGCTTGATCGAAAGGGGATCGTTAAGGGCATTTTCATACTGCAGCGATGTTTTCCAGAGAGAGAAATCATAGGCCGCAAAGTCTTCCGTGGAGCGTATATCCTTCATGACGCCCGTCGCCGCATAGGCGATTTTCGGCGCGTTGTGCAGCAGACTGGCGCCCATGACTTTCACTTTGGTGGCGTCCAGATTGTCGAGACGCTGGGCGGCGTCAATACTTTGCGCCTCTTCCGTCATCATGTTCTGTAACGCCATGGCGAAAGCCTTGGCGTAGACGTGGTGGCGATACTGTCCGCTTTTGACGTAATCGAACAGATAATTGTTGTTAAAGCCCACACGCTCACGGGCGCGCTGGTGCGCCTGCTCGACGGTGGCTTCCGGGTTTTCCTCCCGCATCAGGTCGTACTGCATGCGCACCAGCGTGGTCAGCGGGGAAATGACCGGGCTTCCGGGCGGCGCCATCAGAAAATAGGCTTTATCCACCAGTCCCGGTTCGCTGGATGCGCAATCCGTGGCGGGAGAGACGGCGGCGTTCATCAGGTCTTCATCCTGAGTGATGCAGGGAAGCGCGTAGGCCATGAGCGGGTAGAGCTTGGGATCGTCCACGCCAGCTAACTGTTCCGCTGTGAACTCATACTCTCCACCGGCGCCGCTCATCACCGCAGGCTCGTCATCGCCAGCGAGATAATCTCCATTCAAATCCAGCCAGACTTTGGCCTGACGCAGATAACCGTCCAGCACCACACCGTGAAAGTTGGCGCTGGGCGGTGGCGGTTGCTCCGGCTCGCGAGGGTCGCGCAGAGTGGATACATCGGATTTCTCGCCGCCGCAGGCGCTCAGAAGCGGCGTCAGCAGACTGACGATAAGCAGTGCGCCACAGTGGATTCGCATGGTGTTCCCTGTCCTTTTTGTTTTTGTGAGCGAGTCAATCTAGCGGGGAGCAAGCGGAAATTCGTTGATAGGCTTAACAAATGCTTACAAAGGGCGAAAGTAGGGGAAAGAAGGCCGGCGGCGTCTGGCGCGCAGACAAAAAAATGCCTCGCTTCCGGGGTGTCCCTATTAAAAAGTCCATCCTGGTCCCATCGCGAGGCTTAAGGCACGAGCGTAGAGGTAACAGTCGTTGTACAAAAGAAGTACCCTGACTATTGATGAAGAAACGTTAAGCCTGTAACAACTTAGCGAAATCTCTTCACCCTGTTTATCGCACAGACTGTGCCAACCTTGCCATGCCTTATTAACCAATTGATAAATATGAATTTTATTTGATTCTGCGTAGATTTTACGGAGATCGAAGGGAAGATTTCGTGCCCTAAATCTAATCCTGACCGCTCCATTACGGTGCATTTTGTCTTTTTGGACAGGTTTTAATATTTGGACCGGTTTTAATGGCGGGGGCGTCCAGGTGCGGACGCTGACGATAGCCCAGACGACGCCAGATCATGGCGGTGAAGGCGAAATAAGTGGTCATGCTAGATGCAAAAAACCACTCAATGACATTCTCCCAACGATCCTTCGCGGGATTTTGCAGTACCAGGCTGTTGGCGACGCTGGCCAGACCCAGCGCCAGCATCCACCAACATAGCCAGGATTTCGCCCGCAGCCATGTCTGCACGCGGACGCTGGCGGGCCAATCGGAGGTGTGCGACAGGGTCAGGAGACTTCGCAATAACAGCATCTGCGCCAGCACGGTGAAAGAGAAATAAATGGTGACGCCGTACTGGCGTAACAGTCGGTAAATGCGTCCGTCCACGCCGAGGAAGTCTGCGTATAACACCAGAAACAGCGCGCCGATGGCGCCCAGGCACTGCATGGCGCGGACTACGCTGCTCGAAGACTGATGCAGCTTGAGGAAAGCGCCCGCCTGTAACCAGAAGGCGAGCAGTAAGACAGCGTGAATGATCATGCCGGCGCGAAACAGATACAGGGCGTCGCTGGAGCGCGCCGCTTTGCTGATGGACACGCAACCATCCCAGTACGGCAGACACCCATCGATGGCGCCGAGCAGAGTGCTCCACAGCCAGGCGGCATGGGCCACCAGCACAGGCAGTAAAAAATTGCACCAGGCGATTCGCTGCGGTTGCATGGCGGCCCACTTTGGCATCGCGTTTAGCTATTACTTTAATGCTATAGTGCGCACTTGACGACTGCGCTATTGAAGGCATGGAATTTATTCAGAGGTGAATGATGCGAACCGAGCGTATTCAATTGATGAGCCCGTCCCCCGGCACCCGTCGGGAATTGCTTGTCCATCGGCTGGGACAAGCGGATGCGCGCCCGAAAGTGTATTTTCAAGCCGGTCTGCATGCGGATGAGTGGCCGGGTCTGCTGGTGCTGCAGCATCTGCTGACCTTATTGCAGGAGGCGGAGCGCCAGAACGCGATTCAGGGTGAAATCATCGTGGTCCCTTACGCCAATCCCGTTGGACTGTCTCAGAATGTATTCGGCTATGTGGCGGGGCGTTTCGACCTGACCGGCACCGGCAATTTCAACCGCAACTTTGCGGACCTGTATCTGGACGCTCGCGACAGTGTGGAAGGTCGACTCGGCTCTGATCTGGAAACCAACAACGAACTGGTGCGCGAGGCCTTGCGCGCCGCCGTGGCGGCGGAGCTGGCGGAAGATGAAACCACCGCATTGAAGAAAACCCTGCTGGCGTTGTCCATCGACGCGGACTACGTCTTCGACCTGCATTGCGACGATCACTCCAGCGCCCATGTGTATTCCGTCAAACGTCAGGCGGAGAAAGCGCAGGACCTGTGTCGCCATATTGGCGCCCGTTATCTGTTGACGGAGGACCTGGACGGGGTCGTCGCCTTTGACGGCTCTCACCTGCAACCCTGGCACTGGCTGCAGAAGGATTTTCCCGATAATCCCATGGAAATGCCGAAGCTGGCGGTGACGGTGGAGTATCGCGGTCAATACGACGTCTCCGATGAACTGGCCGCCGTCGACGCCGCCAATCTGTTCAATTATCTGGTCAGTGAAAATCTGATTCGGGGCGACGCGCAGGTTCCGCAACTGGACGACATTCATGTCAGCCCATTGGAGTCCGTGGATTCCATGAAAGCGGAAGCCGCCGGTTTGCTGGTGTTCCAGAAGCCGTTGGACGCCTGGTTGGAGCAGGGTGATGTCTTCGCTGAGATCGTTAGTCTGGATGGCGGCGAGCCGAATCAACGGACGCCAGTGCGCGCGCGCACGGCGGGTTATCTGATGGCGCGCACTCACCGTCGGCTGGTGCGTCCGGGAGATCAGATCGCCAAGGTATGCGGCGAAGAACCGCTACCGCATCGCAAAATCGGCAATTTGTTGCAACTTTAGGCGTCATTGCCGACACTTAAATTACAACTATTTATTTGGCTGTGAACGCTTAAACGCGGTAGAAAGACTGCGTAAGGCGAAGGAACACTCCGGCCCGCGCATAAAACGGATAGCGGGTCGGGACAGTATAACGGGGAGTCTAAGCGTTTTGATGGTGTGAGTCTGATCAGGTGTGGAGTCAGTGACAGTAAGGGTTGTCTGGTTTAAACGTGACCTCAGGGTCACCGATCATGGGCCGCTTTATCACGCCGCCCGACAAGGTCCGGTGGCGCCGCTGTATGTGGCGGAGCCGGAGTATTGGGCGCAGCCTGACGCTGGCGAACGGCGTTGGGGATTTGTGCGGGAAACGCTGCTGGAGCTTGACCAGACGTTGAGCAAGCTGGGGCAACCCCTGTGGTTCATGCATGACAGCATGATCAACGTGCTGGAATACCTGAAAAGCCGCTTCGGCGTCTTTGAGCTGTACTCCCACCAGGAAACCGGTGTGCAATGGTGTAACCGGCGCAATCAGATTGTGCGGGAATGGTGTCGTCGCAACGGCGTGCTGTGGCGGGAATGGCCTGTCTGCGGCGTGCTGCGGCGAGCCACCGGCGCAGAGCGTTGGCAGACCGCCTGGAAGGATTTCATGGCGCAGCCCCGTTATCCTAGCCCCAAAACCCTGCCGATGGTGGGCACGTCGCCGCTCAAGCCGGAAGTCTGGCCAGAGACTATCGGCGCCGACCCTACCCCCTGCGTGTTGCGTCAGGCGGGTGGACGCGCCGCCGCCGCTCAGGAGCTGAAGAGTTTCCTGCAGGCGCGTGGGCAAAACTACTTCCGTGACACTCACTATCCCGCCACGGCCTTTGACGGCGGTTCGCGCCTGAGTCCTTATCTGGCTCACGGCGTCATTAGCTTACGCGAGACGGTGCAGCAATCCCGACGCGCGTTGCAGACCTATCATTCCCGCCGCTCCGCGGACTGGGTGAAGTCCATAAACGAGTTTCTGTCCCGTTTGTACCTGCGCAGCCATTACATGCAGCAGATGGAGGATGAGCCGGGCATGGAGTCGCTCAATCTGCATAAAAGCTTCAACGGGTTGCGTGAGCATCAGTTCGAAGAAGCCAAGTTCGACGCCTGGAAGAACGGCGAGACCGGCTTTCCTCTTATCGACGCCGCCATGAAGGCGCTGATTCAGTACGGCTGGATCAACTATCAGTTGCGTGGGCTGTTGATGTCCTTCGCCGCCAATCAGCTCTGGCTGCACTGGCGTGAACCGGCGTTGCATCTGGCGCGGCTGTCTATCGACTATGACCCCGCGGTGCATTTTCCGCTGACGCAGCAGTTCGCCGGCACCACGGGGATGTTTGAGCAGAAGATTTACAACCCGGTCACTGAATCCCACCGACTCGATCCCGCCGGCAAATTTATCCGGGCGGAATGTTCGGCGTTACGGGAAGTGAGCGACGCGTATCTGCATGCGCCCTGGAAGATGCCTCATGCGGAACAGATCATGTCCGGTTGTGTGATCGGACAGGATTACCCCATGCCTATCATCAACAACGAAGACGCCACGCTTGTCGCCGGGCAGCGCTTGAAAGCGCATCTGGAAGAGCGACTTGATCCCATGGAGACCGCTCGCGTGCGCGCTGCGCACCTGCGCTCCATCAAACTGGACTAAGCATGGCGCAGACGTAAAAAAGCCGGCGCGCCCTTGGGGCGGCCGGCGAAGAAGGGGAGCCTGCAACGGAAGCGGTGTTATACCTCTTCGTCGTCGCCTTTATCGCAGTTCTCAGGATGAGGGCGACGTTCTTTGTGCTTGCCGCGCGCCTCATGCATTTCTTTCAGTTTTTCCATCTGCTCCGCGTTCAGTACGGCGCCCAGTTTGGCGTCGGTTTGCGTGCGCAGATTTTCCATCGCCGTGTGCATTTCTTCACGTTGCGGTTTGTATTGCTCCATCAGGGTGTGACGTTGCTCGCGGCTCTCTTCCATAATGGTTTCGAACTGCGTTTTCTGGTCATCCGTCAGCGCCAGCTCTTCCGCCAGACGGTCAATGTTCGGGCCTTGATGGGGGCCGCCCTTGGCCAGTGCGAATCCGCTGGCGGCGATTAAACATGTCAGGGTGAATGCAGCGAATTTTTTCATAACCTTTTTCCTCAATTTCCTGTTTGGCTTTGTGTGATTATCAATCTAAGCCCGAAATGTGCAGGAATTGTGGAGGCATTAAGGAACAGGGATTACAGCGCTGTCATCCTTCGTATTTATAGCCCAGACCATAGACGGAATGGATGTAGTCATGGTCGGGAGAAAGCTCGGCGATTTTCTTGCGCAGCTTTTTGATGTGGCTGTCCACCGTGCGATCGCTGACGATGCGGTGATCCTGATAGATGCCGTCCATGAGCTGGTTGCGGGAGAAGATACGGCCGGGCTCATCCGCCAGCATTTTCAGCAATTGAAACTCTATGGCGGTCAACTCCAGCGGCTTGCCCCGCAGGACCGCTCGGTAACGGGACGGGTCCAGCGCCAGGGCCTGTTCTTCTCCCGCAGGCGCACCGCGCACGCGCCGCAGGATGGCCTTGACCCGGGCCACTACCTCACGCGGGCTGAAGGGTTTGCAGACGTAGTCGTCCGCGCCCAGCTCCAGCCCAAGCAGACGATCGATTTCCTCCACCCGGGCGGTCACCATGATGATGGGCGTATCGGTGAAGCGACGCGCTTCCCTACACACGGACAAGCCGTCCAGACCTGGCAGCATGAGATCAAGCAGAATCAGGTCAGGCGCGCCAGCGCGGATTTTTTCCAACGCCTGCTGTCCATCGCCAATGATGTCGCATTGGTAGCCTTCCTGTTGCAGATAGTCCTTCAGCAGACTGGCGAGCTTTGGCTCATCTTCCACGATGAGTATACGGTTCTGAGGCATGTGCGTTGTCTCCGCTGTATTCAGATAAGGTCGGCCGGCGTCACTCGTGATAAGCCGGCAAAGCCACGTCGATGGCCAGTCCGCCGAGTGGTGATCGCGAGGCGCTGATATCGCCTTCATGAGCTTCGACGATTTTGCGGCAAATCGCCAGTCCCAGACCGGAGCCGCCGGTGTTGCGGTTGCGCGAGTTCTCCACCCGGTAAAGATGGTCGAACAGCTTGGGCAGGGCTTCGTCCGGCGCGCCGGGACCGGAGTCCTCGATGCGCAGCCGCACTTGATCATTCTCGATATTGAGAGAGACGCGCACCTGGGCGCCGGGGTCGGCGTATTTGCAGGTATTGCTGAACAGATTATCCAGCAACTGGCTTAATCGCGTGGCGTCCGCCCACACCATGGCGGGGCTGGGGGCCAGATCGTGGATCAGTTGAAAGCCGGCGGCGGTGAAATTGGCGTGATGCCTGTCCAGTGCGTGCTGCAGAATCAGACGCAGGTCCTCTTCGTCTTTTTGATAGCGCAGAGCGCCCACTTCGGCGTTGGTCAACTCGTACAGGTCGTTAATCAGTTTTTGCAGGTGTTCGATTTCCTGTTGGATGGACAGCAGATTGTCGCGGTTGGTGGGGCGAACGCCGTCCACCAGCGCCTCCAGCTCGCCCTTGGCGATGGCCAGCGGCGTGCGCAGCTCGTGGGAAATATCCGCAATCCAGCGTCGCCGCGCGGTTTCATTGGACTGAAGCGTTTGCGCCAGTTGATGGAAATCCCGCGCCAGTTGTCCCAGCTCGTCTTTGCCCGAGACTTTCAGCTCCACGTCATAAGCGCCCTGGGCCAGCTGTCGTGTGGCGACGGCGAGGCGTTTAATGGGGGTGACGAACTGACGCGCCAGGGGCAAGGCGATAAGCAGGGCGATAGCCACCATCAGCGTACTGATAACTAGGAACGCCTTATCCTGACTCTGACTGAACGCCAGATCATTTTGCTCCGTCACTCGCACGCGCGGGGGCAGCGCCAGCCAGCCGACGGTCTGATCGCCCAGCTTGATTGGCGCCATGATGAAATCACTGCGGAAGCGGCCCGTCACTACCTGCTTGTCTGCGTCCAGCAAGGTCGGCGGACGCGGCGGGTGCGGGCGGTCGGGGCGATCATCCTCGTTGCGACGAGGCGGTCGCCAGGGTTGCTGGTCGTCGTCTTCCGCCTCTAACAGCCGCCGCCACAGATTATGATCGCGGCGCAGGGGCTCCCAGCTGCCGGTTTGTCGATAGAAACGCTGGAGATTGTTGATCAGCGTCTCCTGCCGCTGCAGATCGCGACGATTCACGTAATCCAGGAAACCGCGGTCGAAGCTCCACTGCATTAGCGAATACATGGCGGCGAACATGGCCGTGGTGGCGATCAACAGCGCCAGAATAAGTTTGGATTGAATGCGCACGTCGGTTTCCGGTTGGCTTGGTCGGGATAGGTCGCTTCACCAGATAATCTAGCGGCTTTTCCCGGCGCCGTTAAGCTCAGTGGCGCTCTGAGGGCGTGATTTCCTAAGTTTTTCCATATTCGTCGGCTTGCGGCGGGAGTGTGAAGACGGTCATAAACCCAATGATCGGCGTTATTTACCAAAAATTAATTTTTCTCTAAGATACGCCGGTTTTTTTACCTACCTTGTGGAATCCCCATGCGCAATTTATCAATTGGATTGATATCCGTTCTGACTGGCATTGTCCTGACTGTTGTCGTTACCTGGAACAGTATTTTTTACGCCGAGCCCGGCTATGTGTATCACGTGAGAACCATCTTAGGCGATGAGCACGTGGTGTCTGACGTGGGCTATCAGTTTTACCTGTGGGGACGCTGGAACGCCTGGAAACGCGCCCTGACCGTGCAAGCGGTGAAAGGCGGCGACAGCACCGTTTCCTACGTCGAAGTGGAAAACTCAGAAACCAGCGCCGCGCTGCCGCCGCTGAAAATCATGTTCTTGGATCAGGTGGACGCTGCGGCGGAAGCCACCGTGCGCTTCAGCATTCCCACCGATCAGGAAGGCTTCACCCGCCTGGCCCATGAATACCGTACTCCCGCCAACCTGTTGCGGACGGCGTTGATTCCGGCGTTCAAGGAAACCCTGCAGGCCACGGCGTCGCTGATGAGCGCAGAGGATTACTACAGCGGCGGACGCACCGAGTTCAACACGGAATTTGAAAACCAGATGTCCAACGGCATTTACATCGTTAAACGCGAAGAAATGCTGATCAGCTCGCAGCGTAAAATTTCCGGTTCCGCCAACGCTTCGATGGGAGCCTCTCAGGAAGAATATGGCGACGAAGCCAAAGCGGTGTTCGTTGTGCGCAAAGTCACGGACGCCAACGGAACCCCTCGGCGCAAGGACCAGAAGTTCACCCAGTTTGGCATCAGCGTGGTGGATGCGCGCATCACCGACATGACGCCCAACAACCGCTTTGTCGAGCGTATGCAATTGAAGCAGAAAGCCAGCGCGGACCGCGCTATTGCCCGTGAGCAGCGGATTCAGGAAGAAGAACAGCGCCTGTTGGCGATCGCCCGCGGTGAGCGCGAAGTGGCGGAGCGTCAGGCCAAAGCCAAGGTGGATCAGATTCAGAAAACCACTGAAGCGGAAACCGATAAGCAGCTGGCGGTGACCTCTGCGACCAAGATGAAAGAGCAGGCCCGCATCGAGAAAGAAACCGCCGAGATCAATCTGGAAAAAGCCCGCATTGAGGCGGAAACCAAGCGCACTCTGGCGGAAGCGGAAGCCTACCAGAAAGAAGTGATCCTGAAAGCGGATAACGCGTTGGCGCAAAAACTGGATGCGGAAATCGAAATTCACAAGCTGTGGGCGGACGCGTTCGCTCGCCGTTCCGTGCCGACCAACGTCTTTGGCGGCGGAGCCGGCGCTGGCGCTCCACAGGGCTCCGATACGGAAGTCACCGCCTTTATGCAGATGTTGACCCTGGACGCCGCCAAGCGTCTGGCTTATGACCGGGAGATCGGTAAAGGCGAGTGATCTTACTCGCCAATACCCGTCGTCAAAGGGGCGCCCGCTGAGCGGAGCGCCCTTTTTTATGCCGCTTCAGCGAGAGAGCGGCAAGGCGAGACCAATGAGAATAAAGAGGCCGCCGCAAATCTGATTGAAGCGCTTGCCATGTTTCTCCAGCTTCGGCCCGATACGGTGCGCAGCCTGCGCCAGCAGCACCTCGACCGTAAATTCGATCAGGGCGAAGGTCAGCGCCATGATGGCGAACTGGCCAGGCAACCCCTGCTGCGGATCGACAAACTGCGGCAAAAAGGCGGCGAAGAAAATCAGCACCTTGGGGTTGGACAGCGCGGCCAGCGCGCCCTGACGAAACAGGCGCGCATTGTTCTTGCGGGCGGCTTCGTCCTGTAACTGCAAATGCAGCCCCGGCGCGCGCCATTGCTGTATCCCCAATCCGATCAAATAAGCCCCACCCAGCCATTGCAGCACGGTCAGAGCCGTCTCCGAGGACTGCAATAAGGCGCCGACGCCGAACATGGACAACAGCATCAGTAGTAGAAATCCCAGCACGCCGCCGACAATGGTAAAGACGGCGCGGACGCGTCCATAAAGGGCTCCATGGGTCAACGCGAGCAGACCGTTAGGGCCGGGTGAGCAGGACAGGCCGGCGGTGGCGGCCAGAAACAGAAGCCAGGTTTGCAGAGTCATTGCTAACGCCTTGGTGAATAGGTGATGTGAGCAGTCTAAGGCGCAAGGGCGGATTTCAATGGTAATTATTGGACGTATTAAGGTAGATTTTGGTCATTAGGACTCAAGGAAACTCCGCGCCTGAATATGACTCAACCTGCACCCTCCGTCCCGGACGTACGTTTTCTTTTGCTGCCGCTGCCGGAGTTCACCATGCTGCCTTTCGGTGGATTTCTGGACAAGCTGCGTTTCAGCGCTGATGAAGAGGATTACAGCGCGCAGCGTTATTGCGCCTGGCGTGTGCTGGGCCTGGAGCCGGGCTCGATCGTTTCCAGCAGCGGCGTCGCCATTGAAGTGCAGGAAACAGCGGCGCAGACGCGGCTCACCGACTTTGACTATCTGGTGGTGTTCGGCGGCCGCACCGCCCGTCGCAGCATGGAGCTTGCCGGTGAATACGGACCTCTGCTGCGCAAGGCCGCTGCACAGGGATTGTCGCTGGTCAGTATCGACAACGCCTGTTTCCTGCTGGCCGCCGCAGGTTTGTTGCAAGGCGCCAAAGTGGCGATGCACTGGCGCCATGTGCAGGAATTCCAGGTCGCTTTTCCCCGTATTGAAGTCCGCACCGGGCAGTTGTATTGCTTCGACGGCAAGCGCATTAGCTGTGCGGGAGGCGTCGCCGCGGTGGATCTGGCGGTGGAGTTGTTGGCGCGTCATTGCGGGAGAACCCGGGCCCTGAAAGGCCTGGCGGATATGCTGGTGGATGAGGCGCGCAGCGAAACCCATCCGCTGAGATCGCTGTCCCGAGAGAGCGGACTCGGTCGCAGCGTCGGGCGCGCGACCAGCCTGATGCGCCAGTGGCTGGGAGACGCCTTCAACGTGGACGCTATCGCCGCCGCCATCGGGGTCAGCCGTCGTCAACTGGATCGCCTTTTTATGACCGAGTTCGACTGTACGGCGCGGGCTTATTGGCGGGAAATGCGCCTGCAACATGTGCGTTGGCGTCTGCTGAATTCTCATCACAGCCTGGCTGTGCTGGCGGATGAAATCGGCGCGCAGGATGTCAGTCATCTCTGCAAAATGTTCCGTCAGCGTTTCGGCGTCAGTCCGGACGCATTCCGTAAAAGTGGCGGTTGAAGCCGCTGTCCACGCTTAGCTCCTTTCCCTTTATTCGAACCTTTTAACGCAATTTTTAAGCTTTTTATTCAATGGCATAGCTTCTAAGGTGAGTTTTTGACAGGTTTATTGGAGGAAGGGGATTATGGGGTTGCTGGTCGACGGAGTCTGGCGTGATCAATGGTACGACACGGCCAAGAGCGGAGGCAGGTTCGAGCGTGAGGCGTCCCGCTTTCGTCGTCGCGTCAGCGCGGCGGCGGACGATGAATTTCCGGCGGAGTCGGGTCGTTATCATCTGTATGTCAGTCTGGCCTGCCCCTGGGCTCATCGCACGCTGATTTTCCGCAAGTTGAAAGGACTGGAGCCGCATATCAGCGTTTCCGTCGTATCTCCGGACATGATGGACAACGGGTGGGAATTTGACGCCGCCAAAGGGCTGCCGGATCACCTGTACGGCGTTGATTTCATGTATCAGCTTTACCTGAAGGCGCATGCGCAATACAGCGGCCGCGTCACCGTGCCGGTGTTATGGGACAAGCAGTCGCAGACGATCGTCAATAACGAGTCTGCGGAGATCATCCGCATGTTCAATGACGCCTTTAACGATCTGACCGGCAATCACGCCGACTTTTACCCCGAACAGCTGCGTGAGCGTATCGACGCTGTGAACGAGTGGGTGTACGCCCAGATCAACAACGGCGTGTACCGCTGCGGCTTCGCTACCACCCAGGAAGCCTACGAAGATGCGTTCAGCGGACTCTTCGCCGCCCTCGACAGAGTGGAGGAGATTCTGGCGCGGCAACCTTTCCTGGCGGGGGAGTTTTTGACGGAGGCGGACTGGCGTTTATTCACTACGCTGATCCGTTTCGACACCGTTTACTACGGTCATTTCAAATGCAACCTGCGGCGGATCGCCGACTTCCCCAATCTCAGCCAGTACATGCGTCAGCTGTATCAGCATGAGCAAGTGGCGGAGACCGTCAATCTGGCGCATATCAAGCGCCATTACTACTACAGCCACATCACCATCAACCCCACGCGCATCGTTCCTGTGGGGCCGGAGTGCGTGTTGAACGGACCGCATGACCGTGGACCGGTGCGGGTGATGGCGTAAGGCGTCGGGTGGCTGGATGCGCCGACAGGGTCTAGGCTATTAGCGGTTACCTGAAATAATACGGAGCGGCGCACGAATCCACTGCGTCGCCTGGAGGGCGAAACGGCGCTATGTTAGGCGGCAAGGATAGAAGGTGGTTATTCGCGTTCCTGTGGCTGGCGTTTGGAATGTCGATTCAGATTCATGCAGCGCAGGCGCAGGAACTCAAAGTGGCGCTGATGGTGTTCAGCGGCGATCAGCGGGCGGCGTTCAACGAATTGTCCCGGCAGTTCGAGAAGGAAAACCCCGATATCAACGTACGCTGGCTGGCCTACGACGAGGACGCCTATAAAGGCGGCATTGAGCGCTGGCTGAGCAAGAACGAGCCTGCAGACGTATTGTATTGGCAGGCGGGAGAACGGCTGCTGCAATATGTGCGTCAGGGGTTTGTGGAGCCCATCGACGATCTGTGGCGGGCGCAAAACTTTGACGCGGATTATACCGAAGCGATCAAAGACACGGTCTCCTGGCGCGGCCGTATTTATGCGGTTCCTTATTCTTACTATCAATGGGGACTTTATTACCGCCAGTCCCTGTTTCGCCGTCTGGGTCTGCAACCGCCGCAAGACTGGGATAGCTTGCTGAAAATGTGCGGCGACATGCGCAAAGCCGGCGTCGCTCCCTTCACGATCGGCACCCATTATCACTGGACCGCCGCCGCCTGGTTTGATTACCTCAACTTGCGCATCAACGGCCTAGCTTTTCACCGGGAGCTGACCGGCGGACTCGCTTCCTATATGGACCCGCGCGTGCGCGATGTGTTCGAGCACTGGAAAACCCTGTTGGACAAGGACTGTTTTATCGACCATAAACTGCATCGGGAATGGGACTGGAAACAGTCATTGCCTCAACTTTATCGAGGACACGCCGGCATGTTGTTAATGGGTAACTTTTTCAGCAGCACATTGCCGGAAGATCTGGCGGCGGACTTCCGCTTTGCGCCGTTCCCGGTCATTAATCCTGACATCCCACGTTACGAAGAGGCGCCGACGGATGTCTTTCTGTTGCCGGTGAATTCCGTCAATAAAGAACCGGCGAAGAAGTTCCTGGCGTTTATCGGCAGGGCGGACGTGCAGGCGGCCTTGAATAATAAGGTCGGTAAAATTTCCACTAATCTGCGCGCTACCCATGGCGACGATTACTTCATTCGCACGGGGGCGGAATTACTGCAATCCGCTGCAGGCATTTCGCAGTTTTTTGATCGTGATTCCCCTAAAGCGATGGCGGACGAAGCAGTAAAAATTTTCACCGAATTTATGGTGGTGCGGGATATTGAACGCACTCAGACGGCATTGGAGCGAGCGCGGCAGAAGCACTACTAGCGTTTGTCGCCGAGACGCCGCCGGGCGCTAACAAATGCGCGGCAGCGGGTCGCCGCTGCGCCAGTCCACCACTCTTTCTCCGCCGAACCCGGTGCGCAGACGCACCAGGCGGCGCTCGTCCTCGATAACTTCACCGATGATGGCGGCGTCGCGGCCTTTCGGATGCGACCACATCGCCTGAAGCAGGGCGTCCGCCCGTTCCGGCGCGCAGAATGCGACTAATTTGCCTTCGTTAGCGACGTATAAAGGGTCCAATCCCAGGAACTCACAGGCGGCGAGCACTTCCTGTCGAACGGGAATGGCTTTCTCATGTAAACGCATGCCCACCTTCGCCTGCTGCGATATTTCATTGAGGGTCGCCGCCAGACCGCCGCGGGTGGGATCGCGCATGCAATGCAAATCCGGCGCAACGGCGACCATCGCCGCCACCAGATCATGCAGGCTTTGACTGTCGGAGCGCAGATTGGCTTCAAAGGTCAGGTTTTCCCGCTGAGACAGAATCGCTACGCCATGATCGCCAAGGAAACCGTTAACCAGAATTTTGTCCCCCACCGCCACCCGCGCCGCGCTGCAATGGACCTGATCCGGCAGGCGTCCGACGCCGGTGGTGGTGATGAAAACGCCGTCGCCTTTACCCCGCTCCACCACTTTGGTGTCGCCGGTCACGATGGCGACGCCCGCCTCCCGGGCGGCGGCGGCCATGGATAAAACGATGCGGCGCAAATCGCGCAGAGGAAAACCTTCTTCCAGTATGAAGGCGGCGGACAGATACAACGGCGTCGCGCCAGACATGCAAACGTCATTCACCGTACCATGCACCGCCAGGGCGCCGATATCGCCGCCGGGGAAGAACAAAGGGGAGATCACGTGGCTGTCGGTAGTCATGACCATGCGTCCCGGAGCGACCTGAAAACAGGCCTGATCATCGCCGGCGCGCAGCAGAGGATTATCGAAGGCTTGTAGGAACAGATCGTCAATCAGACGGCGCATGGCGCGTCCGCCGCCGCCGTGAATCATTTCCACGCAGTCATGGGCGAAATCGGTATCCAGACTCATCAGCGGGCATGTCCGTAGCTGTAATGGGCGGCGCAAGCGCCTTCGGAAGACACCATGCAGGCGCCGATGGGATTGTCGGGGGTGCATACGGTGGCGAACAGCTTACAGTCCGTTGGCGATTTGGCTCCGCGCAGCACCGCCGGACATTCGCAGGCTTTGTTTTCTCTGGCGTCGCTGGGGCTCAGCTCGAATCGCGCTTCGGCGTCGAAATCCGCGAATTCCGGCCTGATCCGCAAGGCGCTGTGCGGCATCCAGCCCAGGCCGCGCCATTCGAAACGGTCACGCAAGGTCATGGTTTGCGCCACCATGGATTGGGCCTTGGCGTTGCCGCAAGCGGTGACCGCTCTCGAATATTGGTTTTCCACGTCATAGCGGCTTTCGTTGCATTGGCGCACCAGCAAAAGGATTGCGTGAAGGACGTCGAGCGGCTCGAAGCCGGCGATGACAATCGGCGTGCGGTAGCGACGGGCAAGGGATTCATAAGCTGCGCCGCCGGTGATCACGCTGACGTGGCCGGGGCCGACCAGCCCCTCAATAATGAGCTCGCCAGCCTGCTGCGCCGGCTCCAGGATGCCGGTGATCGCCGGAGGCGTCAGGACATGGTTGCAGAAGACGGAAAAGTTCTTCAGCGCCAGCTGGCGCGCTTTCAGCAGCACTGCAGCGGTGGGCGGCGTAGTGGTTTCAAAACCGATAGCGAAAAAAACCACCTGGCGTTGTGGGTTTTCCTGGGCGATGCGCAATGCGTCCGCCGGGGAGTACAGCATACGCACGTCGGCGCCTTGGGCTTTCGCCTTCAACAGGCTGGTGCGATGGGCGCCGGGAACCCGCAGCATGTCTCCGTAACTGCACAGAATGACCTGATGACGCACGGCCAGCTCGATGGCGGCGTCAATGCGCGCCATGGGAAGCACGCAAACCGGACAGCCGGGTCCGTGAATCATGTTTACATTGGCGGGCAGCAGATCCGGTATGCCATAGCGGAACAACGTGTGAGTGTGGCCGCCGCAAAACTCCATGAAGCGATAGCGCCGTCCCGGATCGGCTTCTGCGTGAATGCGGCGCGCCACTTCGGCGGCGTAATCGCCGTTACGGAATTCGTCGATGTATTTCATTGGTGGCCGCCCTCGTCGGACTCCAGATTCGCGCCCAGCTCTTCTTGCAGCGCCTGCATCTCGTCAAAAAGCGCGAGGGTGCGTAATGCTTCATCCTCGTCGATTTTACTGAGCGCGTAACCCACGTGAAGAATGACGTAATCGCCGACACATACGTCTTCCACCAGCGCCAGGGAAATGCGTTTTTTCAGGCCGCCGATATCCACCAGGGCTTCGTCGTGGTCCAGCAGGCTTTCCACCTGCACCGGTATAGCTAGACACATGGGGAGGAGTCCGTTTCTGTCTGAACAATAGAGTGGGTTTGGGGCGCATGGGCGTTGAGATAAGCATACCAGACCTGCCCCAGACTGATCCCGCTGTCGTTGGGCGGCAGTTGGCGGGGGACGTGAACCTGCATGCCTCGCGCGCGCAATTCGGCCATGAGCGATTCACGCAGGACGCGATTAAGGAAACAGCCGCCGCCCAGCACAATGGTATCTATACCCGTCATGGCGCGTGCGTTGTCCACCCAGGCCAGCAGTCCGCGCACCAGTACGTCGTGGAACAGACGCGCGCCGGCGTGCGGGGCGCAGTCAATCAGAGCCTCCAGCAGAGGATAAAGATCCAGAGCGCCTTGAGAGGTAATCTCATACAAGGGCGGTATCTCTGGCGTTGGCGGTGTTTGTCGGCATAAGGCTTCCAGTGCGATCGCCGCATGGGCTTCGTAGTCCGTGTGATGGCGTACGCCGAGGATCGCCGCGGCGGCGTCGAAGTACCGTCCGGCGCTGCTGGTGAGGGGACAGTTGACGTTCTTAGCCAGCATCTGACGCAGGACCGTATAACCCGGATACGCGCCGAACAGACGCTCTGCGTCCTGCTCACAGCCCTGTGACAGCAAGACGGCGCCGCCGAGACGCCAGGGCTCACGCACGGCGCTGTCGCCACCAGGAAGCGGCAGCGGGCGCAGGCCGCCGAGTCGTTGATAACCAGCGCCTTCCACCAGCAATAATTCGCCGCCCCAGAGTCCGCCATCGTCGCCCAGCCCCAGTCCGTCCAGCGCTAGTCCCAGCACGGGTCCCCGCAATCCCGCCTCCGCCATCGTCGCCAGACAATGGGCGTGGTGATGCTGCACCTGCAACAGCGGAACGCCCAGTTGTTGGCTCATACGGCGGGCGGACTGGGTGCTGTAGAAATCGGGGTGCAGATCGCAGGCGATCACATCAGGTTGAATGGCCAGGGTCTCCAGTAAGCGTTCCGCGGCGAGATCCAGATCGCGGCAGGCGGCGGCGCGATCCAGATCGCCGATATAAGGCGAAACATAAGCGCGATCGCCCTGGCTGAGGCAAAGCGTATTCTTAAGAAATCCGCCGAACGCCAGCACCGAAGGCCCTTCCTGGGCCAGTTCAATGATATGGGGCGCCAGTCCGCGACCTCGTCTGACATAAACGACGGGTTGTGAGTTCTGCAGGACGGAATCGTCGCTGCGCGCAAGGATTTCTCTGTTGTGCAGCAGAAAACCGTCAGCGACCCCCTGCAAATCCCGCAGGCATTGCGCGTTGTCGATGATTAGCGGCTCGCCGCTGAGGTTGGCGCTGGTGACCACCAGGGTCAGAGGGTGCGCCTGTTCCAGCCAGCCTGCGTCCGCAGGACGGTTCAGGGCTTCATGAAACAGCAGATAGTGCGCTGGCGCATAAGGGGTCATGATCCCCACCTCTGCGCATTGCGGCGCGAGACCAAGTAAACGGCTGTCGCAATCTGGGCCTTTGGGCGTTAACGCGATAGGCGCAGCGGGGCTCTGCAGCAGGTGTTCCGTGTGGTCATCCATGTCAGCCAGTCCCGCCAACGAAGCCCGATTCAAAACCATCACTGCGAACGGCTTATGGGGCCGCTGCTTGCGCTGACGTAAGGTCGCCACCGCCTGGGCGGAGCTTGCGTCGCACACCAGATGGATTCCGCCTACGCCTTTGACGGCGATAATTTGTCCCTGACGCAGAGCCCGCCAGGCTTCGGCCACAGGATCAACGTTATGCTGTAGCTTCCCGTTGGCGTCATGCCACTGCAAGGCCGGGCCGCAGGCGGCGCAACTGTTGGTTTGCGCGTGATAGCGACGATGCGTCGTATCGCCATACTCCTGCAGGCAATCCGGGCATTGCTGGAAAGCGCGCATGCTGGTGCGGACGCGATCGAACGGCGCATGGCGCATCAGGCTGTAACGAGGCCCGCATTCCGCGCAGGTCATGAAGGCATAACGGTAGCGACGGTTCTGGGGATCAAATAATTCAGCAAGGCATTGAGCGCACAGACGCAGGTCAGTAGGGAGCGCGCCATGCATGCCGCCGGGTTGGGAAGCGGCGATGGCGAAGCCGTGCTGATGAGGAAGGGGTGGCGCTGGCTGAGCATTCAAGGCGCGCACCTGCGCTTGCGCGGGTTGGTGCGCCAACAGTTGTGTTTTATAGGCCTGTAGTTGGCTGGGCGATCCCTGAATATCGATCAGCAGATCGCCGCCCTGGTTCCACACTTTGCCGACGACGCCCAGCGTGGTGGCGAGACGATGGGCGTGAGGGCGGAAACCAACGCCCTGCACCACGCCGCTGAGAGTCAGGATTTCCCGGGCAGACGCTGTTGCAGCCATTGTCGCCACTGCTCCATTCCGGCGCCGGTTTTAGCGGACAGAAG
Source organism: Hahella sp. CR1 (assembly GCF_029813005.1). Taxonomy (NCBI): domain Bacteria; kingdom Pseudomonadati; phylum Pseudomonadota; class Gammaproteobacteria; order Oceanospirillales; family Hahellaceae; genus Hahella; species Hahella sp. CR1. The sequence goes on along the minus strand of NZ_JAPELK010000001.1, from coordinate 374,493 downwards.
AATGATCTCGATCTCTGGATTGACCCGCCGCGCAAACTCCTGCGCCTTTTCCACATCGAAGTCGACGTAGGGCGCCAGATCGATTTTATTGATCAGCATGAGCTGGGAGGCGTGGAAAATATCCGGGTACTTGAGCGGTTTGTCTTCTCCCTCGGTGACCGACAAAATCGCCACCTTGGCGGCCTCTCCCAAATCGAAACCGGCGGGACAGACCAGGTTGCCGACGTTCTCGATAAACAGCAGGTCAAGATCCGGCAATGGCAGTCGCTCCAGGGCGTGGCCCACCATGTGAGCGTCCAGATGGCAGCCTTTGCCGGTGTTGATTTGTACGGCTTCAACGCCGGTGGCGCGGATGCGTTCGGCGTCGAACTCCGTCTGCTGATCGCCTTCGATGACGGCGATATGAAGCCTGTCCTCAAGCTCGGCGATGGTGCGGGTCAGCAGGGTCGTTTTGCCGGCGCCGGGGCTGGACACCAGATTGAGCGCCAGGACCTGATGGGCGCCCAGGCTGTCGCGATTGGCCATGGCGAACTGGTTGTTCTTGTTCATGACGTCCTGCTCGATCAGCACCATGCGTGTCTGACTCACCCCGGGCGCGTGGCTGTGAGCCGGCGCCAGAGGACGGCCGTTGAGGCTGGTGTGTTCATCGCCGCATCCGCAAACGCCGCACATGTTGGTCTCCCTCTCGCTAGCCCTTTACTGGGCGGTTGGCGTCACATTGTACCCGCTATTGAGGAATTTGGGGCGCGCATCTGGCCGCATCTTGCCTCAGATCAAGCGCTGCGCCATGACGGCGGAGTTCAGAGGCCGGCGAAGATATGCGCCGGCGGATGAAACAGTGACTGAAACTGCGGTTTGGAAAAGTAATAGCCCTGCTGCAGATGAATGCCCAGATCCAGCAGCGCCTTGGCCTCATCCAACGTCTCCACGCCTTCGGCGATGACGGTGATGTCCAGCTCCCGGCACACTTCTGTGATGGCTTTGATAATGGCCTGGCGCGTCTTGTGATGATGCAGCTCACGCACCAGTTGCATATCCAGTTTGATGATGTCGGTCTCCAATTCCGCCAGCAAATTCAAGCCGGAATAGCCGGAACCGAAGTCATCAATGGCGACCAGAAACCCCTGTTTTTTGTATTCGTCCACGATTTCGCTGACATGGGGTAAATCCTTGATTTGTTCGCCTTCGGTGAATTCAAAAATGATGTGTGAAGTGGGGATGTTGTGAGCCCGGGCGCACTCCAGGGTGGTGCGAATGCAGAGTTCGGCGCGATACACCGCGTTGGGCATGAAATTGATGCTGACCCGCGTATTCAGATTCAGCTTGGCGGTCAGTTCGATGGCTTTGACCCGACAGGCCTGATCGAAGCGGTAGCGGTTGTGGTAATCGATCTGTCCCAGAATAGACGTGGCGCTTTCATTATTGAGGCCCCGCACCAGGGCTTCTTGCGCGAACACATTGCGCTCGTGGAGATTGACGATAGGCTGGAACGCCATGGAAAAATCGAAGTTCAAACCCGCACCATGCGCGCACTCCGAACAGCTCAACGGCTTGAAATTATGCTGCGCCTTCATCCCCCGAAAGCCTCCCTTGGTGTTAGTCGCGACCTGTAGTCAGTTTAGTACAGTCGAAGGGTTTTTCAGGATTGATCCCAGTTTCCTGCGCGCAGGGCGGCGGCGCGGGCGAACTGGTCGTCGAAGCGACGGGGAAAGGGCAAGAAGCGGTGTTTATGCCGGTATGGCTGCAACTGGCGGACGGTGTTGAAGCCGCAGGCGCTGAAGATGCGGTGCGCTTTGGCGAACCAGGGCGTGGCGGGATACACGCAGCGATGATCGATCTCGGCGGGCAGTTCCTCTGGGCGCTGCGGCGACAGCAGCACCAGCTTTGGGGACGTTTTTTCCAGGGCGGCGCTGTCCTGGGCCAACGCTGCCAGCTCCAGAATTTCCTCGGTCGAGCCAGCATGTACAATCAGCCACAGCGGCGGCTCCGATGAGTCGATCTGTACTGAATGCGACGCAGGAGGATCGAAAGGCGGATCATTCAGGCGCAGAGAGTCGATACTGTCGCAGCAGGCGCTTAACGCCGTCATATGATCATCGCGGAGCGGCTCCAGGCGAAAGCCCTGTCGATAACGAGGCAAGGCGCCGTGCAGCAGCGCGCTGTAGCGATCCCAATGCAGCAGTCGGGCGCAATGGATCAGCTCCGCGTCAGGAGGAAACGGGAAGTCGCACAACTCTCCCAGCAGGCCCCCAGGAAAGGCGTCAATGATGATTCGGCGGTAGGTTTTTTGCGCCAGCGCAGCGGACAGCCAACGGCGCACCTCTGCGGGATCTTTGCTGATTTCCCAGGGCGCCCGCAGAGGGTTGAATTTTGAGGATAAAGGCGGCTCCGTCTGGTTCCAGGAGGAGCTCATCGCGAGCGTGACGGGCTCATCGAAGCCGAGGGTGTGAATCAGCGCCTGGGCGCGGGTGATATGACCCAGACCGCCCCCCAGCGCGTAGAAGAAGATCATGGCTACTGCCGCATCAGGATTTCCGCCATCAGGATATAGCGATACTCCGGCAGGATGCGTTCGTCCAACAGCAGGCCGTAGGCGGACGACAGGCGGAAATCATTGATCCGGTAACGCTCGTCCTTGTCCGCGTCTTTGACTTTGATCTCTTTCCTGTCCTGACTCAGTTGCGCCTGACCGATAAAGATTTCCGATTCGCCGGACACGCGATACACCTTGAGCTTGTCGTCTTTCGTCTTGATTTTTACCGGGCGTTTTTCGTCGCCGTTGACGACGATCTTCAGCTTTTCGATGTCCCCTTTGACTTTGATCTCGCCATTGAGGCCGTCCGCCCGCAGCTTGAAGTCGTCGCCCTTGCTTTTGACTTCCGCCACCAGCGCGCCATTCGGGCCGTAATATTTCCGTTTGTCGTCTTTCAGCCTGGAACTGAGGCGAGTCATGACGCCGTGATCCCGATAGCGGATGGAAAGGTCGTCATAGTTCAGCGTGAATTCCACTACCAGATCGCCGCGGTCGTCTTCGACCGTGAGCGCCTGGGCGGCCGCTTGATGAGTCCAGAGGGCGGTCAGCAACACCAGCCATAGCATGCGCCAGGGTTGGAAAAGCGGATGAGACATACAGATATTCCTCAAAGACTGTGCAGGTGACTGACTTTCTGTTCCAGGGCGATGACCTCGCGGAACAGGGTTTCATAACGACTGATTTCCGTATCCAGATTCAGGCGTTGCGCAGCCAGCTCGCGGCAGGCGTCGGCCATCTCCTCCCGATGCGCCGGCGCAGCGGCGAATGCGCGCTTGATCGCGGCGACGCAGGCGTCAGTCTGACCGGGTTCAAACAAGAATCCATGCTGGTTGTCTTCCAGCACATCCGCCATGCCGCCGGCGCGGGACGCCAGCATGGGAACGCCAAGGGCGGCCGCCTCCAGCATGACGTTGGGCATACCGTCGTAGTAGGACGGGATGCAGACGTAATCGCAGGCGAGATAGTAGGGCAGCAACGTGTAACGGTCTGCGAAGGGAACGTGGCTGTAATCCAGCTCTGGCGCGTTATCGAGTTGCTCTTGCAGCATCGGCTCCATATCGCCCACCACCAACAGGTGCGCCTTGTCCGCCAGACCTGACCGCAATAGCGCGTCGATGAAGTAATCGCCGCCTTTTTTACGTTTGATGTGACCGAACATGCCCAGGGTCAAACGCGCCTCTGCGCCGATGCGCTCCTGACGCAGCGCCTGCGCCTGGTCGTAGTCGGATTGAATCGGGCTCCATGAAGCGAGATCAATGCCGTTGGCGACCCATTCCACGGCGGCGCCCGGCCATAGATGCTGAATTTTGGCGACCTTATCACGGCTTACCGCCGCCACCCGGGCGCAGGCGCGAATCGCTTTGTCCAGCACGGCGGAGCGTTTGGGGTCGAACACGGCGGCGTCAAAGTCGTTGCCGCGAATCAGCACCGACAGCGGTTTCTGCAGCCAGGCGGCGTACACCGGACCCGCCAGCATGGGTACATAGCCGCCGAAGGCGACCACGCCATCATAGCTTTCCGCGCCGAGGTGAGGCAGCGCGCACCAAAGACGATTCAGAGTATGGCTGACGTCCGCCTCCAGTGGACAGCGGATATTGACTCCGCCCAGCTTGCGCTGCGCATTCAGGTCGCGCCATTTGCTGCTGAAATGAACCAGATCGATACGCCAGCCCTGGCGACGCAATCCCGATACGATACGGTCGCAGCTTTGCGCCATGCCGCCCTGTTGTGGGAAATGATTCTGGGTCAGCCAGAGTAAGGTTCCGGTCATAGGCGCGCCTTTAGCTGTCGAACAGGTCGGCGGAATCATCGTCGCCGCCCAGGTCGTCCTGCATATCCAGCATATCGGCCCCGACGAAAGCGGCGGCTTCGTCCGCGCCGAATCCGTGGTCTTCCGTCAGCATATCGGCGTCGCCGGTGTCGGTGTAATAGTGCTGACGATAGTAGTAAAACCAGCGCGCGGAATTACCGCCGTCGTCGTCCGCATAGGCATCGTCCTCCATGTAGCCTTCGTCATCGCCAGTGTCGCTGTCGCCTTGTACGGCGCCGCATTCAGTACACAGCATTTCGCCTTCCACACTCATGGAGTGCCGAAGGCACATAGGACGCTGGCAGATGGAACATCTTAGAGCGGAGGGGGCTTCACATGGGCGCAGTACGAAAAATCCGGCTTTTACTTTACAGTTAATCATTGCATCACCCTACCGGTTTTAAACTCTTGTAAATCGCGGACACACCAACCAGAAACTCTTTGAGAGCCATTTTCTCGCCCGGGCGGGAGCCGCCCGGCGCCTGGCGGCGACATCTGAGCACGCTTCTGCGCTCTCCTTCTTTCTTAACCTGCGGCGCCGCGGCGCCCCGGCTGACCTGAGCCTGATAACGGTCGTTCTTGTAGCTCAGGCTGACGTCCATGCGGGTCTTGATCTTGTACTTGGTTTTCATTTTGATTTTGCCGCGCGGGTTGCGCTTGCGAATATTGCGGCGACGCACCATATCCAGCACTTCCCAGTTCAATACGCTGCCGTCGGCGAGGCTGAGGCTGCCCTGAAACCAGGGATCGCTGAACATGGATTCCTCCACTTTGGGATATTTATTCCCGGCTTTGACAAAGTTAATGCGCTTTGACAATAACTCGGGCCCTAATAGATCCACTTTCAGCTTCAACGGCGTTTCCGCATCGGCGTCCTGGCGCAGAATCGTCAGCAAGGGCAGCACGGAGTCGCGCAATCGATTGGGAATATCCTTGCCTTTCAAAGAAAAGAAGGCGATGAGACTAAAGACGAAGGCGACCGCAGAACCTGCGGCGGCGGGTGGAAACTCAGCGATAAGCGAGCCGATAAAGCCTACCACCCATAGGGCGATGGAGATACCCACCCATTTCCTGACGCTATCTCCGCTTTTGTCGCGAGCGGCTATGAAGCGTAAGCGCTTGAGCCATTCGTCGATGCTGAATTCCCCTTCGAGCTTTTTCGTGCGCATGGTTTCACGAAGGTATTTTTTTAACTCTGGGGTGGGCGCTGGCGCCCTTTGTTGCTTTGTTTTAGCCATCTACTTCCCCGATATCAGTTCCACATGAATTTTTTGCAGCGCCGCATTGGCGTGGGACCACTGCAGTCCCTCCGCGATTTTGCGCTGCGCCGCCGCGCCCATTTGCGCCACGGTGTCCGGATAGTCCAACAGCACCCGCAGTGCGCGGGCCAATTCCGCTGGCCGTTCCGGCGCCACCAGATAACCGTTCTCACGATGCTCCACCAGCTCCCGCACCACGGGAAGATCGGAAGCGATGACCGGCACGCCCGCTCCCATGGATTCCAGGATCTTCAGCGGGCAACATCCTTGATCGATATTGCGGGCGCACTCCGTGAGCGGCGCCACGCTGACGTAGGCGTTGCTGACCCAGGGCGCCAATTCTTCTTTGTTCAGACGGTGCAGCCAGGTGATCCGCTCCGCCACGCCCAGCTTTTCCGCCAGTTTTTGATACCCCTTCGCGCGTCGGGACTTCACCGAACAACAGATCACCAGATGCAGGTCCGGGATATCCTGCAGCCGTTGCAACGCCCGTAACAAAACATCCAGTCCCTGCCACGGCTGCACCGCCCCAAAATATAAAATATAGCGCTTTGGCGCGTCTTCGGGGCGGGCATGTCCAGGGTTAAGTTCCGTTCCGTTGGGAATCACGCTGACGCGTTCAGGCGCCACGCCGCGTCGCGCCAGGTTGTCGCGGATGACGCCGGAGGGGACCACAATGTGGTCCGCACGGGTCAGACACTCGTCCTCCAGCGCGCGGATTTTCCCCAGGGTGGCGGCCCCGACATTGGGGTAGGCCATGGGCAATTCCACGGAAGGCAGGCCGTTGACCTCGTAAACGGTGCGATAGCGTCCTGTGGCGTGGCGAACCAATGGGATACCGCTCCATGGATCGCGGAACTGGGCGATTTGCAGACTGTCCTGCATCCCGCCTTCCAGCACGCCCTGCAATTCGGCGCTATAGGCCAGCGCGCGATGCAGATAGTTATCCAGCAAGCGTCCGAAGCGCAGGATTTCCACAGCGCCTTCCCGTTGAAAGCGAGGTAGGCGCTCATTTCCCAGCACATAGAGCAGTCCGCCGCCTGCGGCGTCAAACAATGTATGCGCGGCCTGTTGAATGTGCGTGGCGGCGCCTTTGGCGGAAGGATAAACATCGAAAGCAGCGTACAGTGCGGGATGAGATTGCAGAGGTAGATTCACGTTGTTGCGCTTATTCCATGAGGCGGTTGTAGAGCGTTTTTTCTGAGGTTTGTTGACATTTTGTGCGCCCGCGCATGGGAGCGTTAGCGGATACTAGCAGAAACCGGCGCCAGGTCTCCACTACACTACGGGACTATAGGCGCGCCGGACAATAACCTCCCATGGCGTTGTGCTTTTCCGCAAGAGATATTTGTTTTTCCAGCAAATTCGGCTTTAAGAAACCAAATCCCTGTCTAGACTTAGAGAAAACGCTCATATCTTTTTCCGGGGTTGTGAACATGCACTTTAGACGTTTCAAAATCGGTCATCGCACCGCCGCCGGGTTTGTGGTCGCTCTCGCCTTTATTCTGGGGCTGGGCCTGTTTTCATTGAAGCAGATGTCGGCGATCGCGCAATCTTCAGCTGAAATTGCGGAGGACTGGTTGCCGCGCCAGCGGGTATTGGGAGAGATCCAGTCGTCCCTGAATTTTTTCCGCACTCAGGAGCTGCTGCACGTAATGGCGGAGTTCAATCAGGAAATCATCGACGCCGATGAACGCATGAAAGCCGCCCAGGATAAACTGGAAGGATTGATGGCGGACTACAAGAAAATGCTGGATTCCGACCAGGAGAAAAACCTGTTTGAAACCCTGACCGCCTCCTGGAAGAGCTACCTGGAAACCCACGACGAAATGATAGGTTTATCCCGGGTAAAATTTAAGGAAGAAGCGCGCGAGATGATGACCGGGCCCAGTAATGAAAGACTGGAGCAGCTGCGCAAGGTCTATGTGGATCTGTCCGACTATGTGGCGTCCGGCGCCGACTCCGCCAAAGGCCGCGCCAGCGAACTGTACGCCGCGACCAAGGAACTGATGATAATCGCTATCGCGCTGGCGGCGGTGATTACTTTCACCTTCGCGCTGGTGCTGACCCGCAGTATCAACAAACCGCTTAAATCCGTGCTGTCCGCCGCCCGGCGCATCGCCCGCAACGACCTTACCCAGACAATCGAAGTGGAAGGCCAGGATGAGATTTCCGACCTGCAGAAAGCCCTCGCGGAAATGCAGGATCGATTGCGTAAAACCCTGCAGAAAGTCACCTCGGCCGCCTCACAGGTGGCCTCCGCGTCGGAGAATTTGAACTCGCTGACGGAGGACGCCACCAACGCTCTGAATATGCAAAACAGTGAGATTCAGATGGCCGCCACCGCCGTCACGGAAATGTCCACGGCAGTGGACGACGTGGCCAAGCACGCCAACGACGCGTCGGAGGCCTCGCAAGCGGCGGAGTCCGCGTCCACCAGCGGTCGCAAGCAGGTGGGCGAAACCAAGCAGTCTCTGGAAGAGTTGACCAATTCCGTCACCAGCACGGGAGAAGAAATTCAGGCGTTGGCCACCCAGGTGGGAGAAATTAGCCGCGTGCTCGACGTGATTGGCTCCATTGCCGACCAGACCAACCTGCTGGCGCTTAACGCCGCCATTGAAGCGGCGCGGGCGGGGGAACAGGGACGCGGTTTCTCGGTGGTGGCGGATGAAGTGCGCGCACTGGCTCATCGCACGCAGGAATCCACCCGTGAAATCACCCAGATGATCGACAATATTCAAAGCGTCACCCGCAACGCGGTAAGCTCCATGACCGCCAGTAATGAGCACACGCATAAAACCTTGTCGCTGGCGGAAGCGGCGGATGGCGCGTTGGAGGAAATCATGCGTATGGTGGGACGCATTAATGAGATGAACCTGAGCATCGCCAGCGCGTCGGAGGAACAGGCGCATGTGGCCCGGGAAGTGGATCGCAATCTGGTGAATATCCGCGATGTGGCGGACCACACCGCGGAAGGCGCGCAGAAAACGTCGGCGGCGAGCCATGAGCTGGCGGATCTGGCCCAGGACCTCAACGGCATCGTCGCCGGGTTTAAGCTGTAGCCAGTAGTTATTTCGTAGCCATCGCGCTCCGCCACCTCTGCATGTCGAGGTGGCGGAGGTGTTCTCGCGCTATTGGCAGACGTCGCCTGTAACAGTCGGTGTTTGCGCCGTAGCGGACCCTTTCTGACCTACCATGCCGAACTCCACGTAAGCGCCGGGCTGGATGGTTTTATTCCAACCCAGAGGGCTCGCCTTGTAGGGATTTTGCCCGGAGAAATTGGCGTTCCACTGATTGTTGATCTGGGTTCCATCGCTGTATTTCCAGCTGACTTCCCATCCTTCAACTGGCGCTGATCCCTGATTGTGAATGCGGATCAGCGCGACGAAACCGCTGTTCCATTCGTTCTGCACAATGTATTCGCATGAGCCTTGCGAAGGCGCGTCCGTCAATGTCGCCTGTTGCGTTACACTGCTTGCGCCGCCGCGGCCGTCGGCGATCTTGAGGGTGACGTTATAGACCCCCGGCTCCGCGTAATCATGGCTGGCGGTCCGGCCTGAGCCGACGGCGCCGTCGCCAAAGTCCCATTGGTAAGTCAGCGCGTCGCCATCGGGGTCGCTGGAGGCGCTGGCGTCCAGGTTCAGCGTCAGGCCGGAGGCGTTGATTGAAAACGCCGCCACGGGATCATGGTTGGGGTCTGGATCAGGGTTATCGCCGCCTTCCGCGAGATCGTTGACGAACGCCAGGGTCCACACCAGCGCGCCGTTCCAGTTGATGGTGATTTCATTGGTGGACCAGGAGCCGATGTCGTCAATGAAGCAGGTTTGCGGTTTGCTTTCGCAGCCGGATAACGCCGCTTTCGCCACATCATCCTCTAAACCGGGGTTAGGTCCTCCCGCCAGTGCGCCGGGGGGCGCCCAGGGATAACTGCTATTGAGAACGCCGGCCCAAAAACGATGATGAGGCTGTTTGACTGCATGCGCGCCATGTCCGGTGACATAGGACAAAGACAGGGCGTTGCGGCCGAACAGGTAATCCACGGATTTCAGCGTAGCCTGAGCGTATTTGTCCTCGCCGGTGAAATCATAGGCCAGGGCGGTGATAGCCAGTTTGTTGGCCAATACATTATTGGAGCCCCAGTAATATTCCTCGTTCCCCAATGGCAGCAGATACCCTTGCGAATCAATGACTGCGACCAGATTGTCCGCCAGTGACACCAGCGTACCTCGGGCCCGCTCGCGCAAGGTCGCGCTGTGATCGCCGGGAACCATGGCCAGGGACATCAGAGCGGGAATACGGGTTTGCGGCCAGGCCCAGTCGGGCGCCAGATCCTCATCCCATTGAATGTCGTTCTTGTAGCTGGCGTCGCCGGTGGTGACGAACAGCTCCGCCGCCGCCCACACGAATTCATCGCTGACATCCTGATCCCCGTATCCGCCGCCGCCATTGTTGAAGTCGTCTTTGTAGATGACGTCAGGGTGCTGGTTGGCGGCTTGCCAGGCCCGTTGCGCAGCCGTCAGACAGCGGGCTGCGAAATCCGGGTCGATGTCTTGCCATATCCGCGCGCTCTGCGCCGCCGTGGCGGCCAGATTCAGGGTGGCGGCGGTGGAGGGGGGAACCAGATAGCGCTGACGCGGGTCTTCATGAGGCGCCAGCGGCAGGCCGGTCCAGTTTTCATCATGCATTTTGTGATGAACCATGCCAGCCAGGGCTTCGCCTTCCGGAACCTGCATCGCCAGCAGGAATTCCATCTGCCAGCGGGCTTCGTCCAGCAGGTCGGGGACGCCGTTGCCGCTTTCGGGAATATTCAGGGTTCCGTCGGCGAAAGCCTCTTTATGCTTGGCGAAGTATTGATTGCGTTCATAGGCGTTCAACAGCTTCCACACGGAAATACCGCCGTTGACGACGTATTTCCCATGATCGCCGGCGTCATACCAGCCCTTGGAAACGTCCAGGGAGTAATTGCAGGTTCCCGGCCAGCAGGGGACGTTGTAATCACCCAGGTTGGGCGCTACGCCGATGTGTCCCGCCGGACGCGCCAGCTTGGCGTCCGGCGCATAGCTGCTGCGTCCGCCGCCGGTAAACTGGGGTTCGATCTCAATGCCGCTGCGGTTGTGATAGTAGTAGCGGATGGCGTCGTACAACGGGCCGGAAAAGACCTGCTCGTCAATGGCGAAGGGATAACTGCGGTCGCCGCCGACCTTCAGTTCATAGCCTTCTCCTTCGATATCCACATTGGAAAAATCGATCTGGTGCAGGCGTTCGCCGGAAGCGGCGTCGGCGCCTTTGGGGGTGGTCATGCCGGACGCCACCAGGGCGCCATTGCGCCATAATTCCCAGGTTTGCGCGGTGTCATTTGCGGTGGCGTATACAGCGACTTTGGGCGCTTCCGGCAGATAACCGCGCTGGTTGACGCGAGGGTTGCCGTCGGCGGAATAAGCCTGGATCGGGGTCATGGCGGCGGCTAGGGCCAAACTTATAGAACTTAATAAAAACATTGGCGTGCGCATAATCAGCGTCTCCTTTTCAGGTTTTTTGTTGGTCCTCAGGCGATCCTCCCTGATCGCCCTGTTTCAGGTTCGTGCAAGCGGACCGAATCACCGGTCTGGCGTTTAATGCGATTTATTCAATCGGCGGATAAGCGTTCTCCACCAGCATGCGGAACTGCTCGTGGAACCAGTGTCCCGCCGCGGGTGCGCCCGCTTTGGCGCCGGTGGGGTACCCGGATTTGCCGACGTAATCGGGGCTGCACATGGGGTCGAAGCTCTTGCCTTCATCATCCGGCGTGGTTTGAGATGGATCGCTGGTGCCGTCTGACTCGCCGGGGGGCTTGATCCAGATGAAGGCGTCCACGGGCGCGTCGGCGCCGAATGGAGCAGCGCGGGGACGTTCGCCCACCCCGGCGCCGTCGGCGTTACACCAGTTGCCGCGATGGAAACGACGATCCAGGCGGGCGGCGGTAACATAGTTGTCCACCGTGCTTGCGGAGGCGTCCGGTCCCGTGGGGCGTTCGTCTCCACCCCAGCCGTTGCGGCTGGTGTCGATCAGCAGGCCGAGATCGCTGGGGAAGCCGGCGTTGACGAAGGCTTGATGCAGGTTGTTGGCAAAGCCTTTTTCGTCGAATTGAAGGTTCCACTCATAGAACTTGGAAGAGCGAACTTCCTGCCCGTTGATGCGCAGGCTCGGATCAGGCAGATAGACTTCCTCTGTTGGCGTGTAGTTGGCGACGTTGGAAACGAAGCCGTCAATGACGCTTAAATCGCCGCCGGAAGCCCCTTTGACCACTTGCGTAAATAACTGCACGGCGGGGCCGAAGTTACTTTCCCAACCCAGCCAGCCGGAATGGGCGATATCCAGATAGAGATAGACATTAGGCAGTTGCGACAGACGACTGATGGCGTACTGTACGCCGTCGACGTAAACGCCGTTTTGCGCCACCTTGGCGCACTCGGGAATATCGCGGTTGGTGACCAGATTCGGCAACGAGTCCGGCTCGATCACCGTGACGATGCGGATATCGCGGAAGCGGGGATCGGACATGACGTCATAGATCACGTCAATGTAGTCAGACTTGTAAATCGCCAGGCCATTCTGGTCTGAATGCAGCGTGCCGTTGGACGCCAATGCGGCGCAGTCCCGATCCGGCAGGTTGTACACCACAAAGGTGGCGGTGATGGGATCATCGCCGTCTTTTTGCGCCAGCGCCGCTTCCAGATGCTGTTCAAGGCTCAGACGACCGCCGTTGACGTCGCCGCCGTAGATGGCGTCGATACGGTCCAGCCATACTGCGGTGGGGGTGTCTTTCAATGTCGCCATTTTCGCAGCCAGAGAGGCGTCTACTTTAGCCATGGAAGCGTCCACCTGCTTCGCATAATCCGGGTTGATATAGGCCTTGGCGCCGGCGAAGGGATTGCTGACGTGCGCCGGATCGTCGCCGGGATCGGTATCGCCTTCCTCCACGGTGACGCTTTTGCTGGCTCTATCGCTTTGTTCGCCGTCGCTGACGGTGAGCTGGATGCTGTAGGTTCCCGCTTCCGCATAGGTATGGCTGGCGCTGACGCCAGAGGCCGTGGCGCCGTCGCCGAAGTCCCAGATATAGGTGAGATTGTCGCCGGTTGACGCGGCGGCGTTCACGCTGACGGTTTTATCCACCACGCTGCTGGTGAAGCTGGCGGTGACCGGGTCAGCCGTATCCGGCTGTTTCACGCGAATGCTTTGGGAAGCAGTGACGGACGCTGCGCCATCGCTGACAGTCAGAGTGACGTTGTAGTCGCCAGGATTTACGTAGTCGTGGGAAACCTTGACGCCCGTCGCGCTGGAGCCGTCGCCGAAGTCCCACTGGTAACTGAGCGCATCGTTGTCCGGGTCGCTGGAGGCGGAAGCATCGAAAACCACTGGCAATGGCGCGTCGCCAACGCTGACGGAGGCGGTGAAGGCGGCGACAGGGGGATGGTTATCCGGTGCGCCACTATCATCGCAAACGTCTCCAGTGACGACGGGAACCGGGGCGGCTGCGGCGCCTTTAGCGCCCTGCATGCCGAACTCGATGGTCTGGCCGGGAGCGATACGCCCGTTCCAGCTCATATTGGCGGCCCGATAAGGATTGGCTCCGGATAACTGGGCGCTCCAGGAGTTGCTTAGCAGCGAGCCGTCGTCATAACGCCAGGCGACGTCCCAGCCGTTGATTTCGCTGGCGCCGGTGTTGGTGATTTTGATCAGCGCCACGAAGCCGCTGTTCCACTCATTCTGCACGACATATTCGCACTTGGCGGCTTGTGCGAGAGGACTCTGCACGGCGGCGAATCCCAGGGAAAGAGCGGCCGCAAGGCCGTATCCCGATTTCATTGAAAGTTTCATTGGCGTTCCCTTTTTGGAGAAATAAGTCAGTCCGATATTCAAGCTTTTCGCTTTGTCGTTAGGGGCGCGGTGCGCCAGAAAAGCGCCTCAGGGCGCAATGAGCGGCGGCGATACCGCTGAACTCGCCGCAGTAAACAGAAACCAGAAAAATGCGCACGCCTCAGTTCGCTCCGCACTGGATAACGCGGGGTGTGCTGGCGGCGTCCCCTTTGACGCCCTGCATGCCGAATTCCACGCTGGCGCCGGGAGGGATCTCCGCATTCCAGCTCATACTGGAGACGTGATAAGGGTTCTCGCCGGATAACTCGCCGTTCCACACGTTGACGATGCGGGTTGCGTCTTCGTAGGCCCAGTCTGCTTCCCAGCCATGTAAGGGCGTTGTGCTGGTATTGGTGATGCGCATGGATGCGATAAAACCGGCGTCCCACTCGGCGCCCCACTCATTGACGAGTCTGTAGTCGCAGCTGACTTTGGCGTCGGTTGACGCTTCCACGCTTATGTCCACGCGCGCGGGAGTTGAGCTCAGGCCGTCATTGTCCAAGGCGACATAGGTGAAGCTATCCTCGCCGACAAAGCCGGGCGCGGGAGTGTAGGTCCAGAAACGGTCGGCGCCGACGAGCACGCCATGGCGGGGCGGGGCGTCAACCTGAAATGCGACGACAGCCCCGTCCGCGTCGCTGCCGAAAAGCGTTATGTCGAGAGAGCGTCCTTGGGTGACCTGTAAGGACTGAGGAAGCGTTTTAGGCGGCTGGGGTCCGGTTTCTCCGCCGGTGAAAACACTGGCTGGCTTGGCGGTGGCGCGGATGCCGTAGGCGCTGTTGATGAGAAAATCTCCCCAGGGCGTCAGGCGGTTGGCGTCAAAATCATGGGTAATGTCCAGTGATTCCGTACCGCCGCTGTTGCCTGACCAGGACCAGCCCAGGTAACCGATGCGATAGAAATCCGCCAGCTCCAAGATGGCGGCTTCATCCACCTCTTCCCCTTGGTGATCGGCGCCAAACTCTCCCACCACCAATGGCAACTTGTGGACATTGACGAAGGTGGACAGGTAGTTGTCGATTTTGCTGCGCTCGGCGTACACCTGATACATGTGCACGCTGAACACCAGATTTTGCAGCGGATCTGTAGCGAAGACTTCCGGCGCCTGCTGCAGCATGGTTTCCCGCCAGTCCTGACCCCAGGTGGGCGCGTCCACCATTAGCGTGTGGGTGAAGCCCGCATCGCGCAGACGCTGTATCGCTTCCTGGTGAATCTGCGCCCAGGCGGTGGTGGGAACATTGTTGCCCAGGGGCTCATTGCCAATGTTGATGATGACGTAATCTTCCTGGCCCATGAGTGTGTCTTGAATGCTCAGCCAGTAATCCACGGCGGCGGACAACGGCGCCGCTTCCGGCTTTTCGCCATAACCGGTGACGTCATGCACCTCCAGTACGGCGATCATTTTTCTGGCTTTGCATTTGGCGATGATGCGCGCGACTTCCTCGGCGGAAGTGCTGGGCCATTGGTGGCCGGAACCCAGGACGATGCGAACTGCGTTGGCGCCTGTGGCGGCGATGTCCTTTAACGCTTGCTCCGTACGATAGGCGTACCAGACATGAGGATGATTGATCCCGCGCATGACGAAAGGCTTGTTGAAGCCATCCAGCAACTGTCCTTCATGCACGTGGAAACCGGCGTAAGCGCCCGGCGAAGCGAGCGTCGTCGCCAGACAGCCCAGCAGTAATTGGCGTGGTTTGCAGCGGGTTAGTCTCTTAAATAGCTTTCCTTTCATACAAGATTCCTCATTTCCTGGTCGCCACTGCTCAATGGAGATATCGATCGGAGTGGCGTATATGAAAATGTTTTCAAAAAATCCCATGAATTCCCTGTGCTTTATACGTTTTTCCCGTCTTATAGGAAGACTTTCCTGATTCATGAAATTTATTGGTATTACAGTGGTATCTGACTATCTGCCTAAGCAATGCGAGGCGCTTTAGTTAGACACTTGTCTATTTGAAAACGTTTTCAAATTAATTTCAAAAAAATGCCCGAATCGAAGGGCTTTAACAGTAAAAATCCTAGACCCAGGTCCCCAATCCCGCAATAGCCACTTTGGGTTAGGTTTTATGGGTGGCGCTTGAGAGATATCTCACACGCTTTGCAGACAAGTCGGCTATCTCTCAAACGGCGAGATGACTAGTATAGAAAGCGTAGGGACACGGATGCCAAAGTAAGGAAACGCAGCAAGGAGGCGACAAGGAAGATCTTAGTCAAAAGGAATGGATCAGGAAGGCATCAAAATCAAAAGGCGCGGCAAGGAGCTGCGCCTTTTCTTTTTGCGTTTAAAAACATCCATTTGAAGTTTTACCCCAGCCAATATTCTCTTCGCCACATTTCGTCATAATTCATCCTTTCACCTGCCTTAATTGGCCCGGTGGCCGCCTTTTGTGAGCTACATACTGCAGGCACGCTTCGCTCTAAAAGAAAAAAGGAACGCCTGCATGCTAAACGCAACCTATATCCATGCCTCCCTGTTTCGGGGATGGGTGGTTTTCGCCTTGCTCTTATCGACGCTTTGTTGGACCAGTCTCGCCCGCGCGGTAAATGGCGACTGGTCGGATGTCGGCTCTGGAGAGTTATTCTTCCTGGAAAACGACGCCTCCTCACCGAACTATCTTCCCGCCGTCACTTTGTCCACCAGCTATGACGCCAATGTGGCGGGCCTGATCGCCACGACGGAGATGACGCAGACATTCCGTAATGACTCTCAGCAATGGCGGGAGGCGGTATACGTGTTCCCATTACCGGAGGATGCTGCGGTATTCAGCATGGAGATGCAGGTGGGAGACCGGCTGATTGTCGGCAAGATCGAAGAAAAGCAAAAAGCCGAAAAGGTGTATCAGCAAGCAAAAGCACAAGGCAAAAGGGCGGCGGTTGTGCATCAGCAGCGTCCGAACCTGTTCACCCATAAGGTCGCCAACATCGGTCCTGGAGAGATGATCACACTCACTTTGCGGTATCAGCAGAATATCCGCTACCGCGCTGGCGCATTCTCGTTGGCTCTGCCCTTAACGGTGACGCCGCGATACATCCCCGGGTCGTCAGCAGCGCCTGCCTGGTCTGAAGAAGATAAAAACCGTCTGCGCAACGAGTTGCGCTCTCATGAGCGCACGTTGATTAACGACAGCGGCTGGGCGCCGTCGACGGATCAGGTAGCCGATGCACCAGAAATCACGCCGCCAACAATTATGGCGGAGGATTTGGCGACGCCTTCCCATCAAGCGCACATCCGCGTACACCTGAATCCCGGTTTGCCTCTGGAGTCGATTGAGAGTGCTACGCATCGTATTCAATGGGTGCAACAAACCAACGGCTACGAGGTTTCTTTGGAGTCTAACAAAGACATCCTCATGGACCGGGATTTCACATTGACCTGGCGCGTGAGGCAGGGAGCGGAGCCGGAGGCGGCGTTATTCAAAGAAGTGGTGGGCGATGATGTTTACGCGCAATTATTGTTGATGCCGCCGCAGTTTTCCGATGAAGGCTTGAGTCTGCCGCGAGAGCTGATCTGGGTGATTGATACTTCCGGCTCCATGGAAGGCGTGTCTATCCAGCAGGCGCGTGAGGCGTTGCTGCAAGCACTGGATACGCTGACGCCGCGAGATCGTTTCAATGTGATTGAATTCAACTCCAGCGCCCGCAAACTGTTTCCACAAGCGGTCCCCGCTCAGGAACGCGCACTGCAACAGGCGCGCCGCTTTGTGCGCAGCCTCAAGGCTGACGGCGGCACGGAAATCGCCGAGGCGCTGGACCGCGCTCTAAGCGATGCAGCGCCGGAAGGCTATGTGCGTCAGGTTGTGTTTCTGACCGACGGCAGCGTTGGCAATGAAATGGCGTTGTTCAAGCAGATTGATCAGCAGCTTGGGGATTCGCGTTTGTTTACTGTGGGCATTGGTCCATCGCCCAATCGCTTTTTCATGCGTAAGGCGGCGCAATTCGGCCGTGGCGCGTATAGCCACATCAACGATACGTCGGAAGTCAGCGCCAAGATCGAGGAGCTGAGCGACGCCTTGCGGCAACCGGTGTTGCGGGACGTGCGCCTGGAGACCCCCGTCACGCCGAACGCAGAAGTCTATCCTGTGGCGATTCCTGACTTGTATCGCGGTGAGCCGGTGCAGTTGTTGTTCAAGGTGGAAGACGGCGCAGGGATGTCAGAGCTGCCCGCTTCGATTCAAGGATTCGGCGTAGGATTGCTGCAAGACGAACAGCCTTTGTGGCTACGCAGCCTGGATCTGCAACAGGCTGCGCCAAGTCAAGGCGTAGCGCGGGCCTGGGCGCGTCATAAGATTGACCACTGGCTGGATCGCAAAAGCATGGGTGAAACGGAAGAAAGTGTGCGAGACACCGTGCTGCCGCTGGCCTTGGATTTCGCCTTGATGAGCCCCTATACCAGCTTTGTGGCGGTGGAAGAGACGCCAGCGCGTCCCAGAGACAGTGAGCTGGAGAGCAGCGCCGTTCCTAACTTGGCGCCACAGGGCCTGTCTCCGAATATGGCGCGTATGCCCAGAACCGCGACCGCTTCGCCTCTGATGATCCACGTGGGTGTATTCTGCCTGACGGTGGCGGGTCTGCTGGGCTGGAGGGATATACGGGAGCTGAGAAATCGTAAGCATCGTCTCGGGAGGCGCGTATGACTTTGCCAAAGCGCGCCGCCGCGTTGATATTTCTTCTTGTCGGCGCGGTGAGTCTGGGCGGTGGCGGATATATCCAGGCCAAGGCCTGGCTGGCTCAGATACTGCTGGAGCAGGCATGGCGGGATACCCTGGCGGCACGCGCTTTCTCAGGTGAGGAAGCCGTGGCGTACAAACCCTGGCCCTGGGCGGACACCTACCCAGTGGGACTGATGGAGGCGCCGCGGTTGGCGGCGCGCTGGGTGGTGTTGGAAGGCGCCAGCGGACGTAATCTGGCCTTTGGTCCGGCCCATATGGAAGCCAGCGCAGTCGTAGGAGAGCCAGGCATGGCGGTGGTCAGCGGTCACCGCGACACTCACTTTCTGGCCTTGCGCGATCTCCGTGAGGGCGATGTGGTGCGCTGGCAGACGCCTGCGGGCCAATGGTTGGAGTTCAGCGTGACCGGGGCCCAAGTAGTGAATGCGGATGAAGTCATGCTGGCGCTGCCCGGAGCGGATGCCGCATCGTCGGCGATGCCGCCGCAACTGGTGCTGACGACCTGCTACCCCTTTGACGGCCCGGTAGGGGGACCGTTGAGGAAGCTGTTTTATCTGGAGCCCGCCCCCCAGACTGTTGCGTTATAGATGAAAAACAGGAGCTTACGATTGCCGTGTGAGATATGGCGCCGGTGATGGTGAGACATATCTCAAGGCGATGAGTGAATGTCTCACAACAGGTAGCGGATATGTAGCCTGTTGCGATCCAGGGCTGCTGACTAATATAGAAAGCGTAGGGACACACACCAGACGTAAGGACACGATGCAGGGAAGCAACAAGGATGAATAACGAGCCATAAGGAACGGCAAGGGAAGCATTTGATGCGGAAGCGCGGCACGGAAGCCGCGTTTTTTATTTCAGTCCGGCTCGGGCGCCTTTTTCCTGTCACGTTTCAACCTTTCGCTAAGCTCGTATTCATCAGCTCTGAGAGAACGGCTTCCCATTCCTGTCATTTTTAATCTTCCTTCTGTAGAGTTAATGTAAATTTTCGTTAACTTTTTTGACGCCTTTGCATACAATCCCTCGCTATAGGTGATTGATAAAGCCACTAATTCAAAAGTGGCGGTTGCTATAGCCGGTTTAATCAATCGGTTACGGAGTGTGGTGACAATACGGAAGTTGAAGGGTTAATCACTTTATCGCCCTCAAAATAATCACAATTTCAGTTCACACTCACTTTCCACCCTGCAAGACGAGACTGCGCCAATCATGGCGGGTTTTTCTGCGGGCGCGCGCCGCCACCACAAATAGTTTTAGATCAGGGTGTCAGATGATCAGATTCGTATCTCGTGTTTTGCATGCCGGTTTGACTTCCAGAAGCGCCATTCTCGTGGGCTCATGCATTGTGTCGCAGTCATTGTGGGCGACTCCTCCCAGCGCGGTCGATGACTCGCGTACTATGGCCTCTGACAGCAGGCTTACCATCAATGTATTGGCGAATGACTTTGACTCCGATGGCGACGCTATCCGACTGGTCAGCGTTGGTTCGCCGGATAACGGCTCCACCACCGCCAATGCGGACGGCAGCGTGCGTTATATCCCCAATTCAGGCTTTATCGGCTCTGATACTTTTACATATGTCATTGAAGACGACGCGGAACCTGCCACCCGTTCTACCGCCACGGTCACCGTCACCGTCGTCGACAGCTCTGTGACGCCTTTGGCTGATGGAGATAATGATCGCAAGGTCGCGCAAGCCTTTGAGAGCGCTTGTGGCAGCTTGAATTCGCAGACGGATGATGAAATTTCCGCTGGCGGCAGCTTGCTGTTGGCCCGCTGTGAAGGTCTTTCCCAGTTAGGCATTAATAATCCTGAGCTGGTGGCGGAAGCGCTGAATAAGATCGCGCCGGAAGAGACCTCTTCGCAAATGCGGAACTCCGCATCCTCCAGCCGTTCGCAAAACAGCGCCGTCAGCCAGCGTCAAAAACTGCTGCAGAATGGCGCTACGGGCTTTTCATTAAATGGCGTTGCCTGGAATGGCGCCGCCAGCGGCGGCGCAGCAGGTGAAGAGTCCAGCCCCTGGTCGCGAGTGGGCGTGTTCGCCAACATCCAAAGAGAAGGCGGTGAATACGATAAAACTGGCCTGGAAAGCGGTTATGACTATTCCGGCGTGGTGCTGACTCTGGGCGCCGACTACGCGTTGCGTCGTGATCTGTTTGTCGGCGGCGCTTTCGGTTGGACCCACACTGGCGTCGATTACGCCAACCAGGGCGGCGAACTGGACACGGATATCTATACCTTCCTTGGCTACGCCAGCTATTTTGTAGGCGATTTCAGTTTTGACGTGCAGATGGGTTACGGCGCAACCCGTTTTGACTCCAAGCGTCGCATCGCCTACACCGATCCTACCGGCGATGTAGACGTCACTGCTGTTGGCGACACCAGCGGCGACCAGTTTCTCTTCAATACCCGCGCGGAATGGCAGTGGTCGCGCAATGCGCTAACCCTGAGCCCCTATGTGCGTTTAGATTATCTGAATAGCAATATCGACGGTTACGGCGAGAATGGCGCAGGCGGTCTCAATATGACCCTCAGCGAGCAACGCATTGATCAGTTGACGCTGGCGGCGGGCGTGCAGGGAACCTACGCCATCAGCCGCGACTGGGGTGTATTGATTCCTTCTTTCCAGCTTAGCGCTCTGAGTGAAATTCATTCTGATCGCGATGCGGTGACGGGACGTTTTTCCTACGACCCAGATCCGAACAATCGCTTTGATCTGCAAGCGGACTCTGAGGAGTCGCTGTTTTATCAGGCCGGCGTAGGAACCACTGCTGTGTTGCCTCATGGCCTGTCAGTGTTTTTGGAATATCAGCAGATATTCGGATACGAGCATCTCACCGCCTATCAGGTGCAGACCGGCGTGAGATACGAGCTATAACAGGGAGTCAGTCATGCTTAAGAAATGCCTATCCTTTTTCTCATTATTGATATTACTGCTGTCGCTGTCCGCCTGCGGCGGCTCTTCCAGCTCGACGGACGACGCGCCGGCGACGACGGATGGCGGCGCGACGCCGACAGAACCGACAGACCCTACTGATCCCGGCTCGCCCACACCGGGCGGCGATTCGGGCGCAGCGCCTAAAGTCAGCGCCGGCGGCAACCAGTATGCCGACCCCAATGTCGTGCTGTCTCTCGCGGGAACGGCGGAAGCGCTGGAAGGCGCTGAAATCGTAAGCACTACCTGGACTCAGGTGTCCGGGCCGACGGTTTATCTGTCCACGCCCAGCAGTCTGAGCAATATGATTCTGGCCCCTGACGTCACTAAAACCCAGACCTTGAGCTTTAAGCTGACAGCGAAAGACACCAAGGGCAAAGAAAGTTCGGATATCGCCAGTATTGTGGTGGAGCCGCTCGCCAGTTTCGTGCGAGTGACTGGCTCCAGCGTTGATGAGGCGGCGGGTCAGGCGACTTTGAAACTGATCCTGAACCGAGCCTCCAATGCGCCGGTCACGGTGCAATACATGACTCAGGATGGCGCCGCCACCAGTGGCGTGGATTATGTCGCCGCTTCCGGCTCGGTCACCTTTGAGCCCGGCGAAACCGAGAAGACGATCGCCATTGAAATCATTGATGACGAAGATGAAGAAGCGGACGAGCCCTTTACCGTTCGTATTACTGCAACGGAAAACGGCGTGGTCGCCTCAGCTGTGGGCACAGTGGTCATTCGTAATGGAATGGATACCGCGCCGGAACTGAAAGAGCAGAATATCGCCTTTGTTTCCGCCGGCCCCTTGAACGGTTTGGTTGGCGGCAGCCTCACTAATGTGATCGACGAGGAGGCGGCGCCAGGTTCGGGCGCCGTTTCTTATGCGACCGCTGACGAAAGTATCGCGACCGTGGATATTTCCTCCGGCGTGGTGCAACTCAAGTCCGCAGGCTCCACCGTGATTACCGCCGTCAAGGCGGCGGATTCTGAATACAAAGCCGCGCAGGCGACTTATACCGTTGTCGTAGAAAAGCGCCCTGGAGAGGTCACTTTCGCGACATCTGGGCCATACGCCGTCGCCTATGAGGATTCCTTCACCAATATCGCTACAGGTATTGGCTCTGGCGAAGTACGCTATGCTTCCAGCAATCCGTCCGTCGCCAGCGTCACCTCTGGCGGCGTTGTGACGATTGTGGGCGTGGGCAGCGCCGTCATTACCTCCACGCAGCTGGCGGATGACGTCTATCTGGAGGCGACCGCCACCTACGCTATCGAAGCGGACAGAAAAAACCTGAGCCTGTCTTTCAAAGATGTTGGCCCTGTAGCGGGCGTCATTGGCGGAACCTATACCAACACCTTGTTGGGTAATAAAGGCTCTGGAGCGTTGAGCTATCTCAGCAACAATACCGAAGTTGCGACCGTGAACGCTGAGACCGGCCTGGTATCCTTCGTAGGCGAGGGTAATACGCATATTTCGGTAATCAGAGCGGATGACGACCTCTACAAAGCGTCCACGGCCACTTACTCTGTTTCGGTGGGTAGAAAAATCCAGAGCATTGCCTTTGTAAATCCTGGGCCAGTGGAAGGAGTCTATGGGGAAACGGTTAGTAACCCCATCGCGGAAGGCGCTCCCGGCAGCGGCTCCGTAACTTACTCCTCCAGCAATACCTCTGTGGCGTCCGTTAATGTTGAAAGCGGCGTCGTACAACTCGTTGGCGCAGGCTCCGCTGTGATCACGGCGGAAAAGGCGGGCGATTCCGTCTACAGCAGCGCAATCGCCAAGTACACCCTGACTGTCAACAAGAAGGCTCAGACGCTTTCGTTAAGAAACCCAGGGCCTATCGAAACCAATGTTGGCAACATCGTGACCAATGGCGTGACTGTTGTTGAGGGCGGCTCCGGCGCCTTGTCCTATAGCGCTGATGCGGAAACGGCGATTGAACTGGACAGGGAAACCGGTGAAGTGCACGCCGTCAGCGTAGGCGAAGCCCTGATCACCGTCACCAAAGCCGGCGACGCTAACTATAACGCGGCTTCCGTTAGCTATCAGGTCATCGTTGGCAAAGGCGTGCAGACCATCGCCTTTACGACGTCAGGCCCTGTGGCGTCCACCTTTGGCGACACCTACACTAACGTCATTACCAGCGGGGCCCCAGGGTCTGGCGCTTTGACTTATGCTTCCAGCAATGAAGGCATTGCGACAATAAACAGCGCTACCGGCGAAGTGACAATGGTCGGTGTCGGCAGTGTAGTGATTACCGCCACCAAGGCGGCGGATGCGAATTATGAAAGTGCAGAGGCCAGCTACACCATCAATGTGGCGAAGAAGACGCCTGCCCTTACTTTTGGCAGCGCAGGTCCATTGAGCCTGACTATTGGAGAGACCCTGACCAATGCAGCCACCAGTACGTCTACTGGTGCAGTGACCTATAGCGTTGGCGATTCCGCCATTGCGTCAGTCGATGTGGAAAGCGGCCTGGTGACGGCGCTGGGGGTTGGAAGCACATCCATTATGGCGACACAGGCGGGGGATACGAATCACAACGCCGCCAGCGCCAAATATTCGCTGAATGTCAGCAAGAAAACGCAAACTATCTCCTTCACGCAGCCAGGCCCTCTGGACGGCGTTTATGGCGATACGCTGACCAACGCCATTAAAGAAGGCGCGCCAGGAACCGGCGCTCTTCTCTATGCTTCCAACAATACCAGCGTCGCGACGGTAAATAGCGAAACGGCTGTGGTGCAATTGGTAGGTGTTGGTACGGCGACGATCACCGCCACGAAGGAAGCGGACGCGACCTATGAAGCCGCCACCGCCAGCTATACGATTACCGTGGCTAAGAAGGACCAGGTTATTACGTTTGAAAACCCAGGGCCAATCTACACGATTGTTGGTGATGCGATAAATAACCCCGCTGGCACAGTTGAGGGGGGCGTGGGAGTTATTACATACAGCGTGGATAAGCCCAGCGTACTCGAACCTGGCGCCACCGCTGGCGTCTATAACGTGGTGGGAATGGGAGAGGCTGTAGTAACCGCGACCAAAGCTGGTGACGCTAATCATAATCCCGTCTCGCTGAAGTACTCTGTCTCCGCAATAAGCGGCACGGTGAAATTCGTAGCATTTTTAGGCGAAGTGGAAACGGAAGTAAGAGTGAGCTCTGATGTCCTTGACGCTTCCATTGGTGAACTCTCCCTCTTTAGCTCGACTGAAGCTGGATGCGATATTACTAATCCTAGTTTATGTGAAAACGCAACAACGACTTCTATCGCTGGCGTTAGTATCACAGAGCCGGTCGCCAGACTTGATAGGACTGCGTATTACTGGTTAATGAATGGAACGAGCCCCAGCTCCAGCGTAAAAATTGCTCAGGGTGAAGGCGAAACCGCGAGTGAATTTGAAACGGTGAATAGTGTTCTTCCTCAACGATTTAATCATCAAATTGTCGAGTTCAAAAACAAACTATGGCTGATTGGTGGGATGCAACCAGCAGGGGAGGTCAGCGAGCCTCAAAATGATGTTTGGAACTCTTCTGATGGCGTTTACTGGAGTAAAGTGGCGACGATTGGATCGGAAGGCCTAAGCGAGCACGATGTGGTAGTTTTTAACGACCAGATCATCGTCTACAACAACGCCAATATATGGTTCTCCACAGATGGCGTGACATGGAATAAGCGCGATACTGATGCGGAGTATGGAGTTAGAAAAGATCAGGGATATGTGGTGTTTCAGGGCGCGGTTTGGAGTGTCGGTCATGCTTCTGGAGATGATTTCCCTTCCATATGGAAAAGTATTGACGGCATAAACTGGCTCAATCAGGCCGATTTGGAGGGCATGTCATTACGGGGAGATTACAAGCTTGCCGTGATGAATGACAAGATCTGGATGGTAGCGGACGCTGCGGAGGGCAGTGTTCTCAAAAGCGATGTTTGGGAGACTCCCGACGGCGTTAATTGGACGCAAGTTTTGCCGGAAGGTGAAACGGCGTTCGGAGGCCGAATTTCCCACACATTGTTTGCCTATGATGGAAAACTCTGGGTGATTGGAGGTAGTGGGTCTGGGGTCATCTTTAACGACGTCTGGACATCTACGGACGGCAAGACATGGGTGTCTGACCCCAAGGCATCCGACTTTGATGCAAGATATGGGCATCAGTCACTACCTTTCGGAGGGCATTTATGGATATTCGGTGGGACTGTTGATTCTCTTAGCTTTTCCTCTCGTGTCGGCACTTGGCGCTCAGTAGATGCATTGGATTGGCGTCGTGTAGTGCGAGGCGCTTTCTCCTACCTGTCAGAAGGCGAACCCACGCCCATGTAATCCAAAGGATTGTCATGTTCAAGAAACGCCGGCCTCGCGCCGGCGTTTTCATTTAAACCAGACGCAAGGCCCGCTCGGAGACCAGCCTTTCCACCACACGAATTTTATGTGGGCCATTCTCTAACAGGCGATCAAGAGGCTGTGGCGCTGCGCATTGTTGTAGAACGTCTCTTTCCGTTGCGGTAGCGGCTCGCCAGTACTTTCTGACGCCGGGGGCCGCCAGTACTGGATGGCTTCCTTCGGCGGCAGGCAGAGGTTGGTTCAACATCAGGGCGCAGAGTAGTTTTTCCGGCGCTGCGGGAAACTCGATTAATTGCGACATAGGCGCGATGACTACGGAAAAATTACGACAGCGATTACTGTTCGGCTCCATAGGGCTGACGGGAGAAAGTCGATATTCGTGAATCGCCTTCAGTGCGCTCTCGAACGTGGCCAGCGCCTTGAGCAGGGGATCCGCCGTATGCTCGCAGATGAAAGTTTTGAACGACATCGCCTCCGGTACAAAATAGAGGGAACGGCAGGGCGTCGCCCGCATATATTCCTCCACCAGCGCTTGTAACTGTAAACGTTCCAGCAGACGTAAAGTCAGTGGCGCTGCGATTTGCAGCCTGGCTTTACGCCACCATTTTTGTACATCGCAGGTTACCTGAAACCCTTTGGACAGACTGAGTTCATGCAGCCAGGTGCGCTCCGCCTCATTTAAGTTCAGATGACTTAGATCGACCTCGCCCGAGCAAGCGGAAGTGTGGGAGTGAATCATCTCCACCATCGCAATTTGCAGATTATGTAACGGCATAGCGGCGCTCCTCTTTTACGGGTTGGCGATGACGCAACCAGATTTCTCGGGCTGTTTGCAGTTGTTGCTGAACGCCTCGTTCGCTGACGATATCCAACGCCTGCTCCAGCAACTCGTAGGTGATTGCATTGGCGTTAGGCGCACGCGGCAGAGTCCAGTCCAGCAACTCCCACACTGGCTGCGGCGTTTTGTCACTGTGTACGTCCAGTTGCAGGCCCTCATGGACAGCGCCGCCCGCTACGTGAATCTCGACCACCCGGCTCATATCCAGGCGACTTAATGCTTCATAGACATCAAACCCAAAATTGATCGCGTTGCAGTAAAGGTTGTAGAGATCAAGCAAGAGACCGCAGGAGGTTCGTTCGGTGATGCGATTAAGGAATTCAATCTCGTCCATGCCGGCGTCATGGGGCATATTCGGGAGGTAATAAGTCGTGTTCTCCAATAGAAACGGGACCTGATAACGCTGCTGTATCGCTTCTATTCGCGGACAAATGATATTCAATGCTTCCTCCGTGAACGGCACGGGTAATTGCACGCCAGCGTGTAAGCCTGCGCCTTCTGCGGTGCGTATTTGCAGAAATCCCAGGTGTTCGCTGTGCCAGTGAAATGGCTGCACGTCCGCAAAGTCATCCAGAATACGGATGTAGTCCTGAGTCCAACCGCTGGCGGAGCCTATCGACAGACCGAGGCCATGCACGACGACGGGATACAGTCGACACCACTCGATGGCTGCGCTGAGCCGATCAGGGCTGAAGCCAGTGCGCCGTTGCGCGCCGTCCCAGTACTCCTGGCACAAAATGTCAGGACTGACTTCAATAAAGTCGATCACGTCCTCACAGCCGCGTAGAAGAGGAATAAACTCCGGCTGATAGTTAATGCCGACGCCCAACTTGGGCAAGGAAGATAAAGCGTTCATGGCAAAGGCTCCGGCTGCTGTCCCGCCGGTCCGGCAGACCGGACCGGTTGAGTTAATTGGCGCTTATCCGCCGTACAGAGTGACGTTGACGGGAATCTTTGACTGGATTTTGACAAGGGGGTCCAGTCCCAGGCGCAGATCGAGACCGACCAACCCGCAGGTAGGGCAGCCTGACTGGTTCAGAATCTGTTCCAGAATATTCTGCAAGTCCCAGATGCTGACTTCGTACTGCGGATCGAATGAAGCGCTGACAGTTTTACGGTCGCGGGATACGCCACTGTCGTCCGCGGCGGAAGCGACGCCGGAAAGACTGGTGATAGAGGCTGCGCCAGTCACCAACGCGGCGTTACGAAGAAAGGTGCGGCGATCGCTTTCGCTGGCTTGTGGACGAGTGCTTGCGGATACGTCGTTAGTTGTGTCGGACATCGTGTCTCTCCTTTGCGGTTGTGTTGTCTGGCGGGGTCGGGCGAAAAATGGAAATTCCCGTTTAACAACCCCTGAAGACAGAGCTTAAATCCAGAGAGACGACAGAGCAGCGCAATGTGGCGCAAAGGAATTGTGAAATACTCACGTTTGAGACTTGCGAGAGGAAGACAAGTTTGGCGTTAGGACCCGTTGTCATCGTCAACGCAACAACGGGTCTTTAAAAATTAGGCGAGTAGCTGCTTGATGCGGGCCTTCAGCATCTCGATGGCGACTCGGTTTTTGCCGCCTTTGGGGACGATGATGTCAGCGTATTGTTTGGTGGGCTCTACAAACTCGAGAAACATGGGGCGGACAGTGGATTTATACTGTTTGATTACCGATTCCATGGTTCTGCCACGCTCTTCTATATCGCGCTGCAAACGTCTCAGCAGGCAGATATCCAGGGGCGTGTCGACAAAAATACTGGTGTCCAGGCGACTGCGGATATTTTTATCCGACAGCAGCAGAATGCCTTCAATGATGATGACCCGACGCGGCTCCATGGAGATCGAATCTTTAGCTCGGTTGTGCTCTTTGTAGTCATAGACCGGTACATCAATGGCGCGCTTTTCCTTGAGCTGGTCCATGTGACGCACCAACAGACCGTGGTCGAATGCGGAGGGATGATCGTAATTGGTCTTCAGCCTTTCCTCCATGGAAAGGTGAGTTTGGTCCTTGTAGTAAGAGTCTTCTTTGATAATGCCGATATGGTGGGCGCCAACTTCTTCTTTCAGTTCGTCATAGATTGTGACGGATAAAAGGCTCTTGCCGGATGCGGAGGCTCCGGTGATGCCAATAAAAATGGGAGACATGCAGGAAATATCCAAATGTGGTCAGACCCGCCTAGTTTAATGCCTTGCTCCTGAACTGTCATGAACAGGGTCAATATTCCTGCCAGATTCCTTGTAAGCGGCATAGGGTTCGCCCCAGGTTATAGCCTGTCGTTTTAACGTGTAAATTAAGCGCTGCAGAGATAAGTTATATAAAAAACAATGTGATATGCCAGATCTGGCGTCCTTTTAGAGACTGCGTTCCAGCAGTTCGTCACAACCCATCCATCTCTGCGGACCTATGGCGAAGGCTTTAATTCGCTAAGCAATTATCAAGGAAATATGGAGTTTATATGATATCGACGAATCCCAAGAAACCGTTCGCTTACCTGGCTGTAGCCGCACTTTCCACTTTTGCTGCTGCGCCTGCTATGGCGGCCCCTGCGCCCACGCCTCATCATTTTGTTATTGAGCAGGATTTTGAGTCAGGTATGAGGACCTTTGATCCTGTTGTTATCGATGGGGTAAAAGTTTTTCGCTGGTGGGGAAATCCTCCTAACCCTTCAGTGAGTAATGAGAGGCCGAAGGATGGGAATTATTCAATGAAGTTCCGATTCGATGGTGGAGGGACAGATAAAGGGGCTGCGTCTGAGCAGAGATTCGAAATTCCTGGAGGAACATCGTCACTTACAATTCAATATGACCTATTCGTTCCGGAAAACTTCTATCACCGAAAAACGGGGAGAGGTATAAATAACAAATTTTTAGTTTTATGGTCTGGGTTGTATGGATCTTCCGTCGCAAATAATTCGGCTGCATTTGAATATTGGCCTTCCCCAATTTCGGAAGGAGACTCAAGATTATCTTACCATTTAGGCTATGCAAAAAAAGACACGAGCCATGAGTACCCATCTACTGATTTAATCCTCAATCAGGCTGAAGCGGGGCAATGGGTAAATATAAAAGTTAAAGTTAAGCTATCAGAGCCAGGAAAAAGTAACGGAGAGTTAACAGTCTGGAAAAATGGCTCTGTATATCTGAGTAAAGCTGGCCTTGATAATTATTCCTCCTATGGAAATTATGTTGATAGAGGTTATTTATTTGGCACAGCCAATAGTGGGTTTGATGAGGACACAGAATTTTTTATAGACAACTTAAGAATAGAATTGGATAACTATATTTATAGAAACACCAAACTGATTAATTTCCGAACATATACAGTTACAGGCTACGATCCAGATCAAGACCATGGCTTAGCCGATACCAAGCTTCAAGGGCATGACTTTCTCTCGATTAAGCTGACTGGTAATGCTTGGAAGAAGATAACATTTCCATACACTATCACTCCAAATACGGTTATCGAATTCGATTACTCTAGTGACGCTGAAGCTGAGATTGAAGCCATTGGCACAGCTAAGGCAGATAAATACGATCAGGGAGCTACTTTCAAGCTAGCTGGCACGCAAGGGAGCTCCGCTGGCATCAAGGATTTTGATAACTATCCTGGCAATGGAATCAAGCATTATGAAATTCCTGTAGGTCAATACGTTAACGGAGAATATAAATACCTAACCTTTATCCGAGATAACGACGTAGCGTCACCAACAGGCTATAGCTTATTCAGTAATATTAGGTTTTACGAAAAAGAAACAACGAACAACTAAACGCGCACTATACAGCTTTAGTTGTTTAACCTGAAAAAGTATGGCGGGCTGACTTGTGTTTTGTCGGCCGTCAAGTTTGGCGTTAGCCATACATAAACAAAAGCGCCTCTGATGTTGGTGATTAGCCTGCGTTAGAGGCGCTTTTTTATTGTTGGGAATAAAGTGGGAAATTGATGAAAAACAGGTAGTAATGTAAAGAAATGTTTCAGAATTGATTTAAATGTTACTTAACAGCGTTAATCTCAATAAATTCTGTTATTTCAGTTGATCTGCACGCATCAATTGTTTTATTAATGTTCGCCACGAAGTATCACGTTAGATGACGCGGCTTCGCTTCTCTGCAATCATAACGGACGCGTGCAGCTCTGTGAGCGGCGCGCTTTTTATTAATGGAAAACGAGGATATAGATGGATTTGCCCATGGACAGAATACTCTCGACCTTGCCCCTGACCTGTTTCGCTCACTCAAGCTTCTCCAAATTGACCATTTAGTCCGTAAGGCTGTCTTGGACTCACTGCGGTTCGGATAATTTTCGGCGTTTTTGCTGTGCAGACGCAGAGTCTGCGCGGGTATTGCTACGCATGTGCGCCGCACCAACGCTTTGAGGAAAGCATGCCTGACGATTCGCCTGTTCGCGCTTGATGTTTGCAAACATAAGTTCGGTATAAACAGCTTTATAACAAAGGACGTCATAAGATGTTTACATGTTCGCCACGCAATCTGGCATATATTGTATTTCTTCTTTTCACCCTCTCGGCCCATGCGGAAGAAGACGAGTTTCCCGGTCGTCGCCAATATCCGGCCGTAGATTTCATTGAACTCCAGGAGTTTTATCAGCAGCTGGCTGCTGGCGAAATCGTCGCCGTCGACGTAAGGACGGACTATGAGTACAACACGCTGCATATAAAGGGCGCTTTCAACGTTTCATACACATCCCATAACTTCGCGGAGGAAATGCAGGCGTTGCAGAAGCAGCATCCCGGCAAGAAGCTGGCGTTGTATTGCAACGGTAAAACCTGTCTCAAATCCTACAAAGCCGCCAGCAAATGCCGCAAATACGGCATTGATAACGTCATCGTCTACGACGCCGGGGTGTTTGATTACGCCAAAGCGTACCCGCAAGACACCAATCTGTTTGGCGAAATCCTGGGCGATCCCGCTCGCCTCATCGGCAAGGACAAACTCAAGGCGCACACGATCACTGTGGCGGAGTTTGAAGATAAAATCGTCAAAACCGATGGCATTGTTCTGGATGTGCGCGACAAGCAGCAAAGAGAAGGCATCGCTATCTTTTTCATGCGTGAAAAACGCGCGCCTTTGGATCGTCCGGATTTGATCGACCGATACATCAATCAGGCGAAGAAACGCAACGTGCCGCTGTTGATCTACGATCAAGCGGGCAAGCAGATCCGATGGCTGCAGTACTATCTGGAGAAGCAGAACGTATCTTCCTACTACTTCATGGCCGGAGGAATCGACGAATACTATAAAACGCTTTAGGCGGACCAGACCGGCCGTGCGGAAGCGCCTGTCGGGCGCTTTCCGCGCCGCCTGAGCGTAAATGAGCGTCGTTTCCAATTTATAAAACCACCCTAGGCAAGGGACATAAAAAAAGTGAGGAACCACCATGACGGATGATAAGAAAGAACGGGGGCTGTATGAGTTATACGCGGATGATCCAGAACGCGCGGACTATCTGGTGTTTGGGCGTCGCGCCCACTCTGATCGACGCGGCTTTTTGAAAGGCGCCGGCCTGGGCGCCATGGGGGCGATGCTGGGAATGGCGATTCCTTTTCATCGCAATTTCCCCTCCGGTCTGATACCGGCTGCGATGGCGGAAGACACGGAAATCGGCTTATTCGGCGGTAAAGACGGACTGACCTTGCTGAACGACCGTCCTATCAACGCGGAAACCCCCGCTCACTTGCTTGATGACGCGGTTACGCCCACCAGCCGGCATTTCGTCCGTAATAACGGCGTCGTGCCGGAGATCGCGCATCGCATGGATGCGTCGGACTGGAAGCTGACCATCGACGGCGAAGTGGAAAAAGTGCTGGAGCTGTCGTTGGATGAGCTCAAGTCCAAGTTCAAACCGGTCACGCTGAAGCTGCAGTTGGAGTGTGGCGGTAATGGACGCGCGGCGTTCAATCCCCCGGCGAAGGGCAATCAGTGGACAGTGGGCGCTATCGGCAACGCCGAGTGGACCGGGGTGCGTTACGCGGATTTATTGAAGGCGGCGGGCGTCAAACCGTCAGCGATTTATACTGCGCATCACAGTCTGGACGGACACTTGTCCGGCGATCCCAGCAAAACCCCGATCTCCAGAGGCGTGCCTATTTCCAAGGCGATGGACCCTCACTCCATCATCGCCTATGCGATGAACGGCGAGCCTCTGCCGGCGCTGCATGGCTTTCCAGTGCGCACCATCTGTCCGGGTTGGCCGGGCTCCACTTCGCAAAAGTGGCTGAGCCGAATTCAGTTGCGGGATGTGGTGCATGATGGCCCCAAAATGACCGGATCTTCCTATCGCGTGCCCAAATTCCCGGTGGCGCCCGGAACGCATGTTGCGGACGAGGACTACAAAATCATTGAGTCCATGCCGGTCAAGTCCCTGATCACCACGCCACAGACAAACCAGACCATCAAGACGCGCACTCTGAAAGTGCACGGCCATGCCTGGGCGGGGGATAACGTGGTCAAGCGCATGGATATCTCTTATGACTTCGGCGTCACCTGGGTGCAGGCGGATCTGAAAGCGCCACCCAATCCATACTCCTGGCAGGAGTGGTATGCGGAAGTGACTTTCCCCACTCGCGGATACTATGAAATCTGGGCCAGAGCCACGGATGACAAAGGCAACATGCAGCCTTTCGCTGTGAACTGGAATCCAAAAGGGTACCTGAACAACAGCATGCACCGTATTGCGGTGATCGTGGACGCTTGATCCGGGATAGTGGTTAGCGCCCAATGATGTTGGGATGCTGACAGATGCGCCCTGGCTTTTCTCTCATTGGAAAGAAGAGCCAGCGGCGTGCTTGTGTAACCCTGGCTAACCCAGATATTTACGTCTTTAATCCTCCCTTAAAAAGAGGAAAAACCATGACAATAAAAACTCTGACTCCTCTCCTGTTCGCCAGCGCATTGAGCCTGACGACTTCTGCAAGCGGCGCGGAGTCTCCATTCGGCTCGGACTGGCCGGAAGGCCCTGGATCGCAGGAAGCCGGCGCATTGTGCGGCGCCTGTCATTCCCTGGCGCTGGTGAAACAGCAGGGACTCAGCAAAGAAAGCTGGGATGAAGTGCTCACCTGGATGCAGGAAGAACAGGGCATGCCAGAACTCAATGCGGAATTACGCAGTCTGATTCTGGAGTATCTGTCGACGAACTTTAATCCGGAGACGCACGCCCAGCGTCGCAATAACGCGCCATGACGGCGCCCATACAGCGCCGGATTCAGGCTTATTCCACCTCTACGCCACGCACGCGTACTTCCATACCGGCGGTGACTTGTACGCCAAACTTCCCGCAATGAGCGCAGGGATCGTAGAGTTGGTGGAGTGGGGTGGCCTGGCGGCAGTGCGGGCATTGGCCTGCGCCGGGTATGGAGAGGTATTCCAGTGTGGCGTTTTCAACAACCGTGCCTTTGGCGACGGCGTTGAAGCAGAAGTCCATGGCGCTGGTCTCGACGTGCGACAGTTCGCCGATTTCCAGCACGATTTTGACGACCCGCTGAAAGCCTTCCTTTGCCGCGCTGTCCTCAATCAATTGCACGACGTTCTCCATGATCGACAACTCATGCATGACCGCGATGTTTCTCTCTGCTCTGCAACCAGCTCGCCAGATAGTCGAAAGCCTGATTGAGGTTGTGTTGCGCTTCTGGCGACAGCGCTTCTTCGAATCGATCGAAAGCATACCCGCGAATGCCCATCAGGAAGGCTTCCGTGTCGGCGCTAAACAAGGTGCGGGACAAGGTCACAACCGCTTGCGGCGACAACACATGGCTGCTCATGGGGCACTCGTCGTCCGCTTCGATTTGCTGAAGAAAAAAAGGTTTGCCGCCACGTAGACTGGCGTCGATAAAGACGACCTGCTGATAGCGGCTCAGCTCCAGGGCGTCTTCCACCGTGAGCTGGTAGTTGGTTTCCACCGTCACGCCAGCAAGATTAAGCTCCGCAATGCGGTCCGCGCAGGCGGGTCCGAGTCCGTCATCCTGGCGGCCGGGGTTGCCGTAACCAATCACCAGGGTGGATAGATTGATGTCCTTGGTCATTGCTGGGCTCCTTTGAACTCAGTCTGAGGGAATGCCCTGTCCCATATGCTGGCTGTTGCTGTGAACGAGCGTTCCGTCAGCATCGAACAGCTCCACGGTCAGCGGCATTTGCCCCAGAGCGTGGGTGGCGCAGGACAGGCAGGGGTCATAGGCGCGTACGGCGACTTCCACATGGTTCAGCATGCCCTCCGTGATGCGTTTCTTACCGCTCAGATATTTTTTCGCTACATCCGTAACGGCCCGGTTCATGCCGTTGTTGTTGTGAGTAGTGGAAACAATCAGGTTGCAGTAAGTGATCTGATCGTTTTTGTCGACTTTGTAGTGGTGGAATAAAGAGCCGCGCGGCGCTTCGATAACGCCGACGCCCTCTTCCCGGCGTTCTCCAGTGACTCGGAGATCAGCGCCTTGCAGGTCCGGGTCCAGCAGCAGCTCGTGAATCTTCTCCACGCAGTGCAGCACTTCGATCATCCGCGCCCAGTGATAGGCCAGGCTCATATGGTTGGGCTTATTGTGGGTCAACGCCCTGAATTCTTTATGCTCGGCGTTCGCCAGGGGCGTATCGATAAAGGCGACATTATTCAGGCGGGACAAGGGGCCGACGCGATACCAGCCATCCAGCGCGCCGCGACTTTTTATGAAGGGAAATTTCATGTACGACCAGGGCCGCACTTCCTCCATGATGTAGTCATTAAAGTCCTGATAATCCACGTGATCGAAGATAATATTGCCAGCGGAGTCAGTGGCGCGCAGGCCGCCGTGATACAGATCCAGCGCGCCGTCTTCGCGCACCAGGGACAAATGACTGGAGTTGAAGTTGGCGAACTGCTCCACCTGAGACAGGTGCTCAAGCGTGTACCGCTTGGCGACGTCCACCGCACCTTTGGCCCAGACTTTCATCTGCTCAATGTCCTGCAACAACAGATCTCTTTCCTGCAGAGACAGATTTTTGTTGATGCCGCCGGGGATTGCGCCGGTGCCGTGAATTTTCTTACCGGCGGTATGCAGAATCACCTCTTGGCCGTATTTGCGCATCAGCACGCCCTGTTTGGCCAGATCGGGAAACTCTTTGATGACGTTGAAGATATTACGCTTGCCGCGAGGCGCGTCGAAACCAAATAACAGATCCGGCGAGCTCAGGTGAAAGAAATGCAGGACGTTGCTTTGCATCACCTGACCGTAGTGCATCAAACGGCGCATTTTCTCCGCTGTCGGCGGCAGTACGTCGGCGCCGACGATCACATCCATCGCCTTGGCGGCGGCGATGTGGTGGCTGACCGGGCAGATGCCGCAGAGACGCTGTACGATCACCGGCGCCTCCCATAACAGGCGTCCGCGAATGAAACGCTCAAAGCCGCGAAACTCCACAATGTGCAGGCGGGCCTCCGCCACGTTGTTGTCGTCATCCAGGTGAATGGTGACCTTGCCGTGACCTTCCACGCGGGTGACCGGCTCGATTTCCACAATGCGGGTTTTGGGCTTATCAATATTCATCAGCGCCAGTCCTAGTCGTATTTGATCATGTGGTATTCCTGCAGCGCCGGCTCGCCTTTGATCAGCGCCGCCAATGTGGCCCAAAGCACTTCACCAGACGGTGGGCAGCCGGGAATTTGGTAGTCGATTTTGACCACTTCCGCGCAGGTGTATACCTTGTCCAGCAACAGCGGCAGCGCTGCGTCATTGGGAATCTGATTGTTGGGGTTATACACCTTGGCGCTGCTGGAATAGGCTTCTTCCAGGCACTCCCGCAATGGGTCTTCCGAATGCATGATAGCGTTACGCATCACCGGCAGGCCGCCCATGATGGCGCATTGCCCCACCGCCACCAGCACGTCGCAGTGCTTGCGGAACTCCTGCAGGGTGTGGACGTTTTCTTCATTGCAGCAACCGCCCTCGATCACGCCGATATCGCAGCGGCGGGAAAAGGTTTTGAAATCGGTCAGCGGAGAACGGTCAAACTCCGCCAGCTCCATCAATTCCAGAATGTGCTCATCCATGTCCAATAAGGACATATGGCACCCGAAACAGCCCGCCAGAGAAACCGTGGCGATGCGCTTTTTACGTTTCATGACTGTTCCTCGGACGGATCGATCTGATGCACGGCGATACGGTTTTTATGGCGGGCTTCAATTTCCCAACCGATGGGTTTGTTGTCGAACTGGCGTTGGCCTATTGGGGCGAAAAAGCCCTCTCTTTTACGAATGATACAGCCGACCGGACAGACCTCCAGAGACATGGCGTAGTCGTCAATGGAGGCGTCGCTGGCGGCCAGATTCTCCGCATTGACGCCAATCCGCTTATGAATGCCGCGCCCCACATATTCAAAGATATTCTTGCCGTCCACATCCCGGGAGGCGCGAATACAGCGCCCGCATAAGATGCAGCGGTTGGTGTCCAGGGCGATATCCGGGTGGGAGGCGTCCACCGGGCGCACCGGTTGCAGATAGGGATACAGGCTGTCCTGGGAAATGCCCAGGCGATAAGCCATGGCCTGTAGCTCGCAGCGACCGCTGGCCTCGCAGATCGGACACAGATGATTGCCTTCGTGAAACAGCATGCGCACCAGATCGCGGCGGTAACCCTGGACTTGCGGCGTATCGTTTTCCACCACGACGCCAGGTTCCGCAGGCTGTGTGCAGGCGGCGGCAGTGCGACCGTTGACCTTCACGGTACAGACGCGACAACTGCCTTGTGGAACCAATCCCTCCACGTCGCACAGACGGGGAATGTAAACACCGGCGTCGTCGCAGGCGTCCATGATGGTCTGGCCGGGCTTGGCGACGACGGTTTCTCCATCTACGGTGAATTCGAACTCTGTGCTCATTCCTTGTCTCCATAAGCCGGGTCATAGATGAGCGAGCGCCGCTTGGCGATGATTCTGGCCTCGTCCAGCGCCTTTTGAATATTGAAACCCGCCTGCATGCCGTCAGGTCGTTCCTTCACCATGGCGGAGTATACCAGGGGGAAATATTCCATGGTGGAGAGAATGGGGTTAGGGGAGGTGTGCCCGAGTCCACATCTGCTGGTGGCGATGATGGTGTCGCTCAGGTTGCGCAGATAATCCAGATCCTCCGGTTCGCCCTCTCCGTGCATGATTTTTTCCAGCCCTTTTTTCAGGAAGACGTTGCCCACGCGACAAGGCGTGCAGTAGCCGCAGCTTTCCTCAATGAAAAAGTCCATGTAGTAGGCCGCGGCTTCAAGAATGTTGCGGGAGCTGTTGAAGCAGACAATGGCGCCGGCGGAGGCGAGATCTTCAAAACACAGGCGGCGGTGAAATTCGGTGCGCCCCACTATCTGGCCGCTGGCGCCGCCCACAACGATAGCGGCGGCGTCCTGGGCGCCGGCCTGCTCCAGAATCTCTGCGAGAGTGACGCCAAAGGCGACTTCATAGATGCCGGGACGCGCACAGTCTCCGCTGACGCTGAGCAATTTGGTTCCGGAACTGCCCGTGGTTCCCATGCCGCGAAACCAGGGTGCGCCTTGCTCCATGATGCGTGGAACGCAGCTCAGGGTTTCCACATTATTGACCACGGTGGGATAGCCCAGATACCCCGATTGCACGGGAAACGGCGGGCGATTTTTGGGTTCGCCGCGCTTGCCTTCGCAGGAGCTGATCAGAGAGCTTTCTTCCCCGCAAATATACGCGCCGGCGCCCATCTGAATCCGAATATCGAAAGTAAAATCCTTTCGTCCGAGAATGCCCGAGCCCAGTAAATTCTGTTCCCGGCGACGTTGCAGTGTTTCTTCCAGGTAGGCGCGCAGATAGCGGTATTCGCCGCGCAGATAGAGAATGCCGTGGCGGGCCCCTACCGCGTAGGCGGCGATTGTCATGCCGGCGAACAGCAAATCAGGTTTTTCGGTCAGCAACACGCGATCCTTGAACGTGCCGGGTTCGCCTTCATCCGCGTTACAGATGACATAACGCTCTTCGGCGGGAGTGTTCGCCGCCAGCCGCCATTTTCTGCCAGTAGGAAACCCGGCGCCGCCGCGTCCGCGCAGCAGCGACTCTTCGACCTGGGCGATCACCTCTTGCGGAGATAACTGCAAAGCGGCGCGTAGACCCTGTTCTGGATCGGCGTCGGTCAAAAGGACCGGCCCGGGCTGGCGAATATTATTGTGCACCATGGCCTGAACCAAAGGGTGGCTGTTAGCGCCATCGCCGGTCTTGCCGATCAGCGTTTGCGGGTCTTTGGTCTTGCGCAGAGTTCGCAGAATACTTTTGACTTTGGCTGGCGTCAGACGGGTGACGACCACATCGTTGATCAATGCCGCGGGGGCCTGATCGCACATACCGATGCAGGGGGTAAACTCCAGGGAAAAAGCGCCGTCGGCGCTGGTTTCGCCCGGCTGGATTCCGAGAGCGCCGGAAAACGCCTCGGCGACCGCCTGTGCGCCGGCATGACGGTCAATGATGTCATCGCACAAGCGAATGGTGATATCGCCTTTGCGTTTGTCGGAAAAAAAGGCATAGAAACTGACGACGCCTTCCACTTCCACCCGATAGGTTCCGGTAAGCGAGGCGATTAGCGACATCGCCTCGCCATCAATACAGCGCAGCTTGTCCTGCACCTGCCACAGGATGTCCATCATCCGGCGCGGATCGTTGTCATAGTCGGCGCAGGCTTGCTTGATGAGAGTTGCGTTATCGTTATCCATGCTTCGTCCCGTCGGCGCGTGCGAGATTTCCCGATTGGGTTGATGACGCTGAGCGGCGAACGCAGGTCGCATCGCCGCCCAGCGTATTCCATAGTATCGTCAGTCAGGGAAGGTATTTTGACGTGCGTCTGTTTTTCCCTGAAAAATCTATAGCTTAAGAGATGCGATCCATTCAGGCACACCGGCGCAGGCGGTTTTACGGATAATCGTGGCGCCTTTGACTTTCACATCTTCGCCGGGATCGATCACCGTTATTGGACAACTGGGCGGCGCGGCGTACGCCAATCCTGCGGCGGGATAGACCTGCAGAGAGGTGCCCACCACCAATAGAACGTCCGCCGTGGCGACGATATCCGCAGCGGCCTCCAGCATCGGAACCATTTCTCCGAACCAGACCACATGCGGTCGCATTTGTTTGCCTTGAGGACATAGATCGCCCAGCGCAATATCCCGGTCATCCAGATCAACCAGATAATGTTCATCGACACTGCTGCGCGCTTTCATGATTTCACCGTGCAGGTGGACGACGTTGCTGGACCCTGCGCGCTCGTGCAAGTCGTCGATGTTTTGCGTAATGATGGTGACGCGATGTTGCGATTCCAGCGCGGCGAGGGCCATGTGTGCGGCATTGGGCTGGGCTTCCCGGGCTTGTTGGCGACGGGTGTTGTAAAACTCCAGCACCAATTGCGGATCGCGTTCCCAACCGCCGGGGGACGCCAGATCATGTACGCTGTATTGTTTCCATAGTCCGCCCACGTCCCGGAACGTAGGCAGGCCGCTTTCGGCGCTTATGCCAGCGCCGCTGAGCACGACGATATGAGCCACGAACTTTCCTCAGAGTATGATTAGCTGTGCATTCGCCGGCATGTACGCCGGCCCGAACAGGACCGCTGACGTTAAGCGGCCCAACAAGGCTAAACATAGCCCGGCGCGGCGCCGGGGTAAAGCTCGGACGAATCGGGCTTAGAGAACGCTCTCCACGGCGGCGATGAAGTCCGGGTCCTCCGGTGTAGTGCGGCTGGGAAATGCGGCGACAACGCGACCTTCTTTGTCTACCACATATTTATGAAAGTTCCATTGCGGAGGCTTCCCGGTCTGCTCCGCCAGATTACGGAACAAGGGATGCGCGTTGGGTCCTTTGACGGGGTGAGCGTCCGTCATGGTGAAGGTGACGCCGTAATTAACGAAGCACACTGCCGCAGTTTTTCCTGCATCGCTGTCTTCCTGATTAAAGTCGTCCGAGGGCATGCCGATGACTTCCAGGCCTTGTTCCCGATAGCGCTTATACATCGCCTCCAGCCCTTTGAACTGAGGGGTAAAACCGCAGTAGCTCGCCGTATTAACGATCACCAGCGGCTTGCCGGCGAAGCGTTCGCATAAATTGATGGATTGACTGGAGTGCAGCTTTTTGACGTCGCCGTCCAGCAAGGCGGGACAGGCCGCCAGCGCTGACGCGCTTTGACACAGTAAAAGGCTTAGTAAGGCTGTTTTGATGAATCTGGGCATGACCGTTTTCCTTGTTAGTCAGTACTGACTGATTGTGCGGCAGGGCGCTGGCGAAAGTCTATGATGACCGAGTGCGCGCGGAGTAGCCGTCCCCAATAAATACGGAGCCGGTCTTACTATAGATTGCGAGTTGTTTGCTCGCGCCACTTGAACCGGTGAAAAAAGCCGGCCTAGAATAATTGACCTTTGGTCATTATGAGGCGTTAGCCATGTTCAACTCTCACAATTTTGATGTGCTTGGCTCCACGTTGGCGTCCACCCTGCGGCGTTGGCGGGGCACGATGGGCAGCCGCAAAACGGCGCAACCCGAGAAAACGCCAGAACTGTTTGATCGCGAAGGCTGTCCGCATTGCCGTCTGGTGCGGGAAGCGCTGACGGAGTTGAACCTCGACGCCATGATTTATCCGGTTCCGCAAGGCGGCGTGAGGCATCGTCAGCGTTTGCAGGAACTTTCCGGTGGCGACGCGGTCCCATTTCTGTACGATCCAAATACGAATGAAAAAATCGCGGGCGCGCAGGCTATCGTCACATACCTGTTTCGTCAGTATCGCGCCAAACAGCCGCCTGCGGCGTTGAGGGAATCCTTCATCAATCTGACGGGCTCCAGGCTGGCGACTTTGGTGCGTGGAGGGAAAGGCCTGAAGGCGGCGCCCTCCAATGCGCCGAAGAAACCGTTGGCGCTGTACAGTTTTGAATCCAGTCCCTTCTCGCGGCTGGTGCGCGAACGCTTATGCGAATTGGAAATACCCTATCTTCTCGTCAACCTGAGTAAACAACAGTTGGCGGACCTGGGGCCGGCGGCGCAACGGCTGCATTTGGGCGAATACAAACCTTTGCCGGGAAGTAAAAGAGAGACTTTTCTCAAGGAACATGGGCGTGTACAGGCGCCGTTTCTGGTGGACCCGAATCGCGGTGAAGGCGCAGGACTGTTTGAATCCGCGGAAATTCTCAAGTATCTGAACGCCGCTTACGCTGTCTGAACCTGCGGATTGTGCTGATAATTACTTGAAAGCATTCATATTCCCGCCGCGCTATACTGTCGCTCCTTAACCTATCGCGCGTCCCTGCAACCTAATGGACGCGCGCCGCGTGTTCTATCAGGGAGAGTCCTTTCTTTGGGAGTGGGTGAAATGAGGAGGGCGTTTCGCAACAAACTCTCATGACTATCAAAATAGGCATTGAAGCCAACGCGGGCAATTGCCATGATTAGCAGCTCGGCCTGCGCCGCTTATCGCGGTCGGATGCGCCAATTATGGAATCTCGAACAACTATCTGGATGAATGTGCTAGGGCTAGAAATGAAAAATAAGTTGTCTGCGAAGGACTTGTGCTTCTCTATACCGCGTAATTTGCTTCTGGTGGGGGCGGTTGCTCTCAGCGGTTGTAACATGTCTTCAATCAAACCCTCGACGGACTCCGGCGCCAAGACGGAAGACAAGCAGTACGCCACTCCCTCTACTACTGAAACGACAAATGCGACGACTTCGCAAGAAGCGGCGACGTCAACCACGCCAGGCATGACGGACGCAACCTCGGAAGCGGGATCTGCGACGATGGAAAGCGCCGATGGCGCTGATCAGACAAACGCTGGCAAGACGGCGCAGAAGACCACATCGACTGCAAAACAGAAAACCACTACGCCCGCCGCTAAAAAGACCGTAAAGGAAAAAACGGCGACCAAGAAAACCGCCAGCTCCTCAAACGGCGCTTCTGCGAAAAAGAAAGAAGCGGAGAAGCCGCAAACCAAGCCGGCGGCGACTAAAGATAAAGAAAGCGTAAAGAAAGACACTGCGAAAAAAGAGACAGCGGATACCAGCGCAGAGACAAAACCTGTCGTTGAGACCGCTATGCTGTCGCAACCAAAAGAAACATCAGGACTACAGATTACCGGTAGCATGCTGCCCTATGATTTCGGCGGCTGGATGCTGGAGAAGGATTGGGATAGCGCGCACATCGGCGTATGTCGACTGCGTTCGGAGCGTCATCCGATATTCGACGGCTATGAAAATTCCAATGTATGGATTGAGGTGTTGGCCAAGGAGATCAACGTATACACCAGATCGAACCTTGACCTGACCTATCCCGGCGTCGGCCTGCAATTAGCGGAACAAACCGTTCTGGACTTTAATGAAGTGTTTCAGGAGACAAACGCGCGGATAAAAGGAGACCATAGCCGCGCGCTGCAAAACGCCAACAAACTGACGGTTAAATTAGGTTTCTGGCCAAGCTGGCCGCAAACCCAGACCCAGCAGGCGGTGATACCGGCGACGGTGTTGAAGCAGGCGATACCGGTTTTTCTCAACTGCAAAAACCTGTAATCACGCATTAGACACGGAACGAATGGCGGCGGCGTCAAAGGTAATTGTTACGACCGCCCAGCCGAACGAAAAAAGTAAATCATAGCTGAAGGATGTTTCGGGGATGACCTTAAGACTTAAATTTAACCTTGTATTGGGTTTGGCTTCTTGCGCCGGCATCGCTCTGGCGGCCTTTCTGGTTTATGAACTGTTGCAGAAAAACGCGCGGGAAGAGGTGCTCGACAGCGCCCGGATCATGATGCAGAGCGCGTTCGCCGTACGCGGTTACACCGTTGATGAAGTGCGTCCATTGTTGGCGTTGCAGCAGAAGCGCCAGTTTTTACCGCAGACCGTGCCGGCTTATGCGGCGCACCGCTATATTGGCAAGCTGCAGAAGGAATATCCTGAATACAGCTACCGGGAAGCCACGCTGAATCCAACCAATCCAGCGGACCGCGCTTCGGATTGGGAAGCGGACATTATCAACCATTTTCGCAACAACGATGGCGCGCCGGAACTGGTCGGCACCCGGGAAACGCCGACAGGTCCCTCTCTCTATATGAGCCGCCCAATCAAGATCACTGACCCGAAATGTCTGGCCTGTCACAGCACCCCCAGCGCGGCGCCGCAGACCATGATCGACATGTACGGCAGCTCTAACGGTTTCGGTTGGAAGCAGGATGAAGTGGTCGGCGCCCAGATCGTATCGGTGCCTATGTCGCTGCCGCTGCAACGGGCGGATGAAACCTTCAAACTGTTTATCGGCTTGCTGGTAGGCGTCTTCCTGGTGATTGCGGTGCTGCTCAACGTTATGCTGGACTTTGTGGTTATCCGTCCGGTCAAAAAATTGTCCGATAAAGCTAACGAAGTCAGTCTGGGCGCGTTGGAAGCGGAGGAAATGCCGGTGAAAGGCAACGATGAGATTTCTTCTCTGACTCAGTCCTTTAACCGTATGCACCGCAGTTTGGCTAACGCTGTCAGATTGTTGGACGAAACTGGCGAGCCTTGAGCATAAAGTAGCCAGTTCAGGCGAGGCATCGATGCGCCCGCCGACCATGTCGGGCGCGTCTGCATTACAACCTTTTAAGTGGCCGCTATGGCGATGACGTGAAGGTTCGCGCTATATTGGCCGCATTGTAAGTCAAGTCCGGGACCTCTTCTCAAACTTACAAAAATCAACGAATTGGTTTGTATGGTTCAAGTAAGCGTAGAGTAAGCTTACCTATACTGAAGGACTTTTGGGGATACGCCGCACTGCTCTGTGCGCAGGCGGGTTAAATCGGATGTTACACGGAAGACGGCTGTCGGCGCCCGCTTAGCGGCGTGGCGGTTTGCTTTGCTCAGTACGTAAGAACTATGTCGACGAAACCACCATTTGACGTAATCGGAAAATATAGCGTTGAGTCCACCATCGGCCAGGGCGCAATGGGC
The DNA here is from genome assembly GCF_029813005.1 of Hahella sp. CR1. Taxonomy (NCBI): domain Bacteria; kingdom Pseudomonadati; phylum Pseudomonadota; class Gammaproteobacteria; order Oceanospirillales; family Hahellaceae; genus Hahella; species Hahella sp. CR1. Next base: position 330,312 of record NZ_JAPELK010000001.1, on the reverse strand, counting down.
GTGGTGTACAAAGGCCATGACCCGGACATCGATCGCCCGGTCGCTATCAAGATGCTGCACGCCCACCTGATGGTGGACCAGACTGACGGAGGCCTGCTGGCCCGTTTCCGTCAGGAAGCCCAGGCGGCGGCCCGCTGTCTGCACACTAATATCGTTACCGTCTTTGATTTCGGCGTCTTCAAGAACTCGCCCTATATGGTGATGGAGTTCGTCGACGGCATCGATCTGCGTTCTTTCCTGCGGGAAAACATGCAGCTTTCCGTACGTCAGATTGGCGACTTGGTCATTCAGGTGCTGGAAGCTCTGGATTACGCTCACCTGAAAGGGGTGGTGCACCGCGACGTTAAACCCGCCAATATTCTTTTGCTGGAATCCGGTCATGTGAAAGTGACGGATTTCGGCGTCGCAAAACTGGATACCTCCGAGCTGACTAACGTTGGCGACGTAATCGGCACGCCCAGTTACATGTCCCCGGAAGCGCTGCGCGGCGACCGGGTTGACGGACGTAGCGACCTGTTTTCCGCCGGCATCGTCTTACTGGAGTTGATCGCCGGTAAACGTCCGCAAAAGGGCGGCTTGCCCTGGACGGAGAAAGAAATTCTGCAATTCATCGCCGATAGCCCCACGCTGCCGGTGCAATTGGATCGCGCCTTCTCTGGTCTATTGGCTAAGGCATTGACCGCAGAACCGAAAGACCGTTATGAAACCGGACAGGAATTCGCCATCGCCTTGAAGACGCTGTTGGCGCCTAATCAGGTGTATGTGCCGGATCTCAATGATCTTGCTGCGACGGTGATTCAAAGCAAGGTTACTTTCGCTGGTCGTCAGACGGACCAACCTTCCACCTACAGCTCCGCGTCAAGCTCCCAGATAGCGCTGTCGCCGGAAGTGTCTCTGATTTTGAGTCAGACGCTGGCGCCGTTTCTGGGGCCGGTGGCGCATCATATGATTCGCAATGCCGCCGCCTCCTCGACGAGTCTGCAGGAGATGATCGAGAAACTTTCCCGCCATATTCCCAATGAAGTCGAGCGGCGTAATTTCCTCAACACGTTGAATCGTACTGGGATTCGCTCCATGCCCAGCGAAACCACTGGCAGTGGCGCATCGCGCATCACCACCATTGGTACGCGTTCGTCCATCAGGCCAGGCCAGGCCGGTCCGTTGACGTTGAGTGGAGAAACCTTGCAGAAGCTGACTCAGTTGCTGGCGCATCATGTCGGCCCACTGGCTTCGCGGCTGGTGCGTAAATCGGTGAAAAGCTCGTCGGATATGGAGACGCTGTTCAAGGACTTGGCCAACAGCATTCCAGACGAATCGGAACGCACCCAGTTTATCTCCAAGGCGCGTAAGTCGATCTAGAAATCTAAAAGGCAGGATCGCCGCTAGGGAACCCAGCGGCGATTGGTTGTTCTATTACTTCGCGTCTTTGCGCACCCAGACTTCCACTCGTCCGTTACGGCTTGCGCCATGCTCGCCGCCGCTGGCGCCAACAGACATGTACTGTCCATAGCCGGTTACCGCCTTGACCTCTGCGCCGCGCTCTTTCAACGCCCGGTTAACTGAGTTAGCGCGCAGCTCGGACACCATTTGCGAGCGCAGCTCATCTCCGCTTTTGTCTGCGAAACCAATCAGCATCAGATCTGCTGGCGAGCGACCGCTTTGGCGCAAATACTCCAATAATCGCTCCAGATCGCGCTGGGCTTTGTTATCAAGCTTGCTGCGTCCGGCGGCGAAGCGGAAGTTCACCGTCAACCGATTGTAATTGCGGGTTAACTGGCGGAAAGATTCCGGGACGCTGTTATCCAGTTTGGGATCGACTTCCACAATATTCTGAGAAACAAAGCCGCTGTCCGCGACAATGTCCTGGCCCATGGCGGAGTGTGTGAAGTGGATAAACCCATCAATGGCGGCTTTATCCGGGCGCCCACTGGTGTAGAAGAACAAGCGACGCGCCAGGGGATAGTCTTCCGTCGCCAGACTGAGTTGATCCGGCGCAATGGCGGGGCTGTTCGCCTCGGCGATGGCCAAAGCTTTGCTGCTGCGCACAGAAGCGAAGCCGCTGAAACCAATAGCGCCGCGATCTTTGCTGACGTCGTCGGACAACTGATCGTTGGATTCATAACGTTTGGCGGTTTTCACCAGCTTATAGGCATCGCCGAGCACTAAACTGGAGAAGGTATCCCAGGTGCCTGAGCTTTCGTCTCGGGCGTAAACGGTCACTGCCATATCCGGGCCGCCGACCTGCTTCCAGTTGTTGATTTTGCCGGAAAACAGCTCCGCTACCTGAGTGGTGGTGAGAGACTTCACCGGATTGCGCGGATGCACCAGTATGGCCAGTCCGTCAACGGCGATGACGTGCTCTGAATCCAGCGCTTTCAGGTCTGCGCCCTTCTTATGTTCCTGCGCTTCGGAGTCTTTGACGGGGCGGGATGACGCCCACACGTCCGCTTCTCCGGATTTTAATGCTTTATAACCGGTGCTGGAGCCATGAGCGGCGACTTTGACGGCGATGGATTTGCCTTGCACGGTTCCGCTGACGACGGCTTCATTTTCTTTGCCGGCGCTTTTCACCGTGACGTTCTGCGCCCCGCGCTCTTCTAAGTAGCGTTTTACCAGAGCCGGGGCCAGGGCTGCGCCAATGGTGTTGGAGCCATGAACTTCGAATAAATATCCTTTTGTGGGAACGTCTTCCTGACTGAATGGGGTTAACGCATAGACACGCAGGCTGGCGAAGATTAGCGCCAGGCTTATGAAAGCGGTGAACCGACGTGCGCGCACAATTTTTATATCTCTCATTTGAAAAGAACAGTGTGTCAGGTTGGAAAGGAGCGTAGATGCTATTAAGTATTTATGACAGAAATATGACAGAACTGTAACAAAAGGTTCCGAATTGGAAGCCGCATCGTTTCAGCTTCGTCATGCATTTATGACGAAGTATAGTTCAAATAAATGAATAAAATATGATAGGCAACGAGCGTACTTTCTCTGAGAGTCCATACTAATTTGGGTATAGGTTATGCTCAGGGACGAATCTCCTGCTTGCTGAATATGAGTTGAGCCTGATATGCGTCGATCTGTTGCTTGGGCCACGTTCCTGGAAGTGGTGTGCGCGATTCTGCTGTTGGCGGCGCTGATCGCCGCGTTGTTGTATATCTTCAACACCCCTGAAGCCTCTCTGCAGGATGAGGCGGTGGCGCTTGATCAGAAAAATCCGGAACTACCCAATACTGTAAATGGTTCGGGCGAACAGGAGCAGACTCCTGCTGGCGCGGATGAGGGTCCTCGATTCGTTAAAATAGACGCCGGCGGCGCAGAGCTGTCGCCAGAGGCGGGGGAGTGGTCCTGTGTATTTGATCGCAGTACCGGGCTTTTGTGGGAAGTTAAGCGGACTGACGGTGGTCTGCAGGACGCGGAGCACACCTACTCGTGGGCGCGGGAAGGCGACTTGCCGGACGCGGATGCGGAGCCAGACACGCCGCCGCCGGGAGGCAGCGTCTATAACCGTGGACTGTGCCTGTATTCTGAATGCGATACCGCCGCCTATGTGAGGGAGGTGCAGGAAATAAGTCTGTGCGGCGCTTCCAACTGGCGTCTGCCTGAGGCGGCGGAGCTGCGGACCTTGGAGCACCCCACCCGTTATTATCCGGATATCGATACGGACTTCTTTCCCAACACCATCTCCGGCAATTACTGGACCTCGACGGAAGTGGAAAAGGCGAGGACGCTGGCCTGGTCCGTGGACTTTAATAATGGCTTTCCCTATATCGCGGAAAAGCGCTTGGCGCATCACCTCCGGCTCACTTCCGGACCCGTTCGCTAGAGGCGCTAACGCAATTCCATGTGGGTAAGGTTCACTATCGCTGAACCGGTTCAGATCTGATATGTTGGGCGCACTTGGATACAGGATCTCAACATGACTGCGCCGAACACACATCCTTTCGATGCTTTAACCCCCGAATTTATCATGGACGCCGTCGAGAGCCAGGGCTATTTATGCGACGGACGTATCTTCGCCCTCAATAGCTACGAAAACCGCGTTTATCAGGTGGGCGTAGAAGGCGCCGATCCCCTGATCGCTAAGTTCTACCGGCCGAATCGCTGGAGCCGGGAACAAATCCTCGAAGAGCATGAGTTCTGTTATGAACTGGTGGAGGCGGAGCTGCCCGTGGTGGCGCCGCTACGCCTGGACGATGGCGGAACGCTGCCGCAGGCGGGAGAGTTTCACTTCTCTCTGTTTCCCCGCAAAGGCGGCCATGCGCCGGAACTGGATAATTTCGACAGCCTGCTGACCTTGGGTCGTCTGTTGGCCCGTATTCACGCGGTGGGAGCGGTCAAGCCCTTCCAGCATCGTCCGCGCATCGATACGCAAAGTTTTGGCCGCGACGCGGTGGCGTTGGTGCAGGAACAATTCGTTCCCAGTGAATTACGCGCTTCCTATGATTCATTGACGCGTGATTTATTGCAGGCGCTGGAAGAAATCATTGGTGATGGCGGCGACTATGTTTATATCCGCACTCATGGCGACTGCCACGTAGGCAACATGCTGTGGCGCGATGACGCCGCTCATTTCGTGGATTTCGACGACACCCGCATGGCCCCGGCCATACAGGATCTTTGGATGTTGCTGTCTGGCGATCGCGCCAATCGGACGGCGCAGTTGGTGGAAATCATTGAAGGGTATAACGAATTCTATGATTTCCGTCCTTCTGAACTGAGACTGGTCGAAGCGTTGCGGACGCTGCGCATGTTGAACTACTGCGCCTGGCTGGCCAGCCGTTGGAGCGATCCCGCGTTTCCGCGCAACTTCCCCTGGTTCAATTCCGCGCGTTATTGGGGAGATCATATACTGGAGCTGCGTGAGCAACTTGCGGCGCTAAACGAAGAGCCACTACGACTCCCTTCCTATCAGGTTCGCTAAAGCGCGATCCAGTCAGATTGTATCGCCATGTAGGTATTGAAACCCGATACCTCGCATGGCGGATTCCGACACTTTCCGGTTTCAGCTTCCGCTTTTTTCAACGCTCCTACATGTTGAGAGATGGCTGAAATCAGCTCTACCGTTAATAATTGATGTAAAAGAAAAAAACGTTGCTTTGCGCTAATTGCCGGCGTAGAGGCGGCGCGCGGACGGTGAGTTCAAATAGGCGATTCAGCTTTGCTCGTAAAACTATTCAAGGTGCGTGGTCAGCATGGACATTCTTATTCTTCTGATAGTCGGCGCGGTGGTCGGCGGAGCCGCTTTGCAATCCTTCGGCGGCGCGTTGATGGGCGCTGCGTTGGGGGCTTTGGCGGCCAGCTTTCATCGCCTGCAGATGAAAGTGCAAAAGTTGGAGAAAAAAGTCAGCGCATTTGAAAAGGCGCGCTCAGAGCCTATCGCCGCACCGCCGCCAACGGTGGATGTCCCTCTTGCCTCAAACATGGAAACAGCGGTCTCATCGCAGCCTGTGGCGACGGCCTCGACCACTGTGACGCATAACGTGAAGACGTTGGATGAGGTCAAAGAAAAAGAGGAAGATGTTTCCCTTGATATCAGCGACCTGCAACTGGATTTAGAACCGTCTCCAGCCCCGGCAGTCGCGATGGAGCAGGCGTCCGTTACCCCTTCACCAGTGACTGAGACTGAATCGCCGCTGGAAGAACCTGTCGTTGCGTCAGAGCCGCCCGTTGCGGTTGCTCAACCTGAACGTTTACGCCCCACACCTTCTGAGCCGGCGCCTCCCAATGTGGCCGATAAGCTGGTCGCCTGGGTGACTAACTATTTCACCGGCGGCAATATTGTCGTGCGGGTGGGCGTCATTATTCTGTTTTTCGGCGTGGCCTTTCTATTGAAGTATGCGTCGCAAAAAGTGGTTATTCCTCTGGAGCTGCGTTATCTGGGCGTGGCGGCGGGAGCCGCCGCCATGTTCGCCATCGGCTGGCGCTTGCGTCGCAAAAACCAGGGCTATGGCCTCATTATGCAAGGCGGCGCGATTGGCCTTTTGTACATCACTATCTTCGCCGCTTTCCGCCTGCATGGCTTGCTGTCTTCGCTGACCAGTTTTTCTTTGATGGTGGCGGTGGTTTGTTGCGGCGTATTGATCGCCGTCTTGCAAAACGCGCCGGCGCTGGCGGCGGTCAGCGTCATTGGCGGTTTCGCGGCGCCTATTCTTGCTTCCACCGGGCAGGGCTCGCATGTGGAGCTGTTTACTTACTATTTGCTTCTCAATCTGGGCGTTACCGCCATCGCCTGGTTTAAGTCCTGGCGCACGTTGAACTGGCTGGGGTTTGTTTTCACCTTCGGCATTGGCATGGTGTGGGGGGCGCAGTATTACACCCCTATGTTCTTCCATTCCACCGAGCCTTTCCTGATCGCTTTTGCGGTGATGTATAGCTTGATCGCCCTGCTGTTCGCCTCGCGTCAGCCCCCCAATTTGAAGGGGCTGGTGGATGGAACCCTGGTGTTCGGTACGCCTACGGTATTTATCGCCCTGCAATCGTTGATGGTTAAAGACACGCAATACGCCATGGCCTGGAGCAGCGCAGGCGTGGGTATTTTTTATCTGGCCTTGAGTTTGCTGGTGCGCGCGCGGCCTCAGATGCGCTTGTTGTATGAATGCTACCTGGCGCTGACGATTGCGTTTCTCACTCTGGCGATTCCACTCGCCTTTGACGGGCGCGTTACGTCTGCGCTGTGGGCGGTGGAAGGCGTGGCCCTGTTTTGGGTGGGCGCGCGCCAACAGCGGCTGTTGCCGCGCTTTTCCGGACTGGGATTGATGCTGTTTGGCGGCGCGATGTATCTCACTGAGCCGCCATCCCAGGAACCACAGTGGTTTGCGTTGAACGCTGACTTTATTGGTACTCTGCTGGTGACAATCGCAGGCGGTCTCGCCGCCCGCATCGCGACGCGTTATCAGGATCGTCTGTTGCGTCAGGAAGTGCAGTGGGCGCCGATTATTCTGTCTCTGTGGGCTTATGCATGGTGGATGGCGGGCGGTTTATTTGAGATTCATCGCCACATCGCCGATACGCACCTGCCGATAGCTGGCAGTCTGTTCACGGTGTTGACGGCGATGGCCTGTCAGTTTTTTGCGGGAAGATGGCGTTCGCCGCATTTGCCCTGGTTGGCGATGGCGAGTTTTGTCATTGGCGTGGTTTATCTCTTTACTCACTATCAAGTAGACGCACGCGCTATCGCGTGGCTGAACGCGGATTTCCTGGCGCCCATGGCGTTGGTGGCGTATGCGTTATGGGCGGGGATATTCGCCTGGCGCGGCGAGCAGAGCCGGTATTTTGCGCCGGCGGAAATGGTCAATGCGCTGGTGTTGGGCGTGGCGGTGGCGTTAGGGTCGCTGGCGGGCGGAACCGAGGCCATTGAGCAATATCCGTCAGCGCTGGAGCCTGCGGCGTTTCTGCTGTTCTATACGCTTTTCATCGGCGTTTTTGCGCTTTCTTTCATGCGTTTTAAATGGGCGATGGCGGCGTATCCGGCGTTACTGCTGGCGCCGGCGATACTGTATGTTTTGTTCGTCTACGTGGTGGAATACCAGGCGCTGTACGCCAATGTCGGTTGGCTGGCGTTCCCAGTGGCCTGGGCGGCGCATTTCGGATATCTGCGTTTGATGCAGGACCGTGTCCATGCGCCAATTGGCCTCTTTCACTGCGTGATGCTATTCGCTCTGGTGTTTGCGGTCACCTGGCAGATTCATTTTGAAATCACTGGCGCATTTGACCCTGAAACCATGGCCGGGCAGGCGGTGTGGGGATTGATTCCGGCCCTTGCGCTGTTGCTTTTGCGGCGCGCATTGACCGCTATCTGGCCCTTCGCGCGCTATCCGCGTGAGCTGTTGCAATGGCTGCCACGCGCCTTGCTGGCGAGTGTTGGTTTGTGGCTGCTGTGGAGCAATATGGTTGCGCCGGCGAACAAGGGCCTGGCGTTGTTGAATCCGCTTGATCTGGTCAACCTGCTGGCGTTGTGGGTGCTCTGGTCGGAAGTGCGCCGCCATGGCGCGCTGAATGCGTTGCAACAGAGAGTGGCTGCTTATGGTGTGGTGGCGGCGTTTTGCTTCCTGTGGCTCAATGCGGGCCTGTTCCGCGCTTTCCATTTCAGTCTGGCGATACCTTACCGCTTCGATGATATGGTGTCGTCCATTGTGGTGCAGAGCGGCATGAGTCTGCTGTGGAGCATTGCGGGCATGCTGTGCATGCTGGTCGGCGCGCGCAGGGCGCATCGCTCGGTGTGGATGGTCGGCGGCGGCTTGATGGTGGCGGTAGTCGCCAAACTGTTCCTGTTTGATCTTTCCGGCACGGGCACCGTGGCCCGTATCGTCGCCTTTATCAGCGTTGGCGTAGTGTTGTTGCTGGTGGGCTATTTCGCTCCGGTTCCGCCTCGGGAAAGCGCTGAGAAAGCGCCTGCGTCGGAAGCGGAAAGTGGCGCGGAATAAGCGTCAGGCCAATGCCTGTTTAAGGAAGGCGATGGTGCGCTCCCAGGCTAACTGAGCGGCTTTCGCGTCATAGCGGGCGGCGTTGGCGTCATTATGAAAGGCATGATTGACGCCTTCGTACATGTGCAGCTCATAGCGCGCGCCAGCGGCGTCCAGGGCTTCACGATAGTCGGGAATGCCCTGGTTTATGCGGTCGTCCAGACCCGCATAATGCAGTTGCAGCGGGATTTTGATCCTGGCGGCGTCAGCGGCGCTCACCTGCCTGCCGTAAAAGGCGACGGCGGCGCCGAGATCCTGAGAGTGAGCCGCCAACTGGTTGGCCAAAGCGCCGCCCCAGCAGAAACCGATGCAGCCGACCTTACCGTTACAATCCTTGTGCTTTTTGACATAAGCCACTGCAGCTTCGAAATCCATGCGGGTTTTTTCTCCATCCAGCTGCGCGATCATACCTCGGGCCTTGTCCTGATCGTCCGGCGTGCCGCCCAGCGGGGTTAAGGCGTCTGGAGCCAGGGCGACGAAACCCGCCAGCGCCGCGCGTCTGGCCACATCTTCGATATGCGGATGCAGGCCCTTATTCTCATGGATGATGACTACGCCGGGCAGCGGTCCGGATGAGGTTTTGGGCTTGGCGAGATAAGCGCGGATTGCGCTGGCGCCGCCTGGGTATTCGACATATTCGCTGCTGATGCGCGCGTCGTCTTTGGCGATGGTTTCCGCTCGCGCGTAGTTGTTTTCCAGCAGGGGAAGAAGCGCCATGGCCGCAGTGGTCCCGCCAGCCAGTCTGGTCAGACGGTCAATGAAGGTTCTGCGGCTCATGGTGGAGTGCGTGTATTTGTCGTAAAGCTGGATGAACTTTTGTTCCATGGAAAGCTCCTTTTCTTGTTGATCAGCTGTTGATCCGCGACTTGTCGCCGCGCAGGCGCATGCTTGTTTTTGGGTACTGCTTTCCTAACGAAAATCTTTAGCCGGAACAGGCGTGGTTCACGAAACTGTCATTTACTTGCAGTAAAAGTGCTGTCGGATCAACGCTGTTAAGGTATAAAAAAATGACTGTACAACATCCTCAATATGGTTGGGAAATAAAAGACTCTGATGACATTCCCTCCAGTCCTGAGCAGGGTCGGAGCTTCTTTGACATCCTGCAGGCTCGGACTTCCCGTCGTAGCGTACTGCGCGGTTTCGCTGCAGGCGCGGCGGCTTCAGGCGTTTCTCTGACTGGTTGCAGCGCAATCATGGCCGGCTCGGACAAGGGTGAGCTGACTTTCACGGAGCTGCCTCACGGACAGGACGAAACATTCCACGTGGCGCCCGGTTATGAACACGATGTCCTGATCAGCTGGGGCGATAAAGTGTTAGCGGATGCGCCAGCGTTTGATCCCCGTAACCAGAGCGCGCAAGCGCAATCCAAGCAGTTTGGTTACAACAACGACTTCGTTGGTTTCCTGCCATTGCCGTTGGGTTCCGACAATTCGGATCACGGCCTGCTGGCTGTGAACCACGAATACACTATCTCTGAGCTGATGTTCCCCGGCTCGCCGAAGACGGATCAGATGAGCAAGGCGCAGGCGGATATCGATATGATGGCGCATGGCCTCAGCATCATCGAAATCAAGAAAACCGACGGCAAGTGGGCGGTGGTTCAAGGCTCAAAATACAACCGTCGCATTACTCCGGTAACGGAAATGCGTATGACAGGTCCCGCCGCCGGCAGCGACCGTTTGCGCACCGCGATTTCCCAGGATGGCGTGAGAACCCTGGGCACCTATGGCAACTGCGCTGGGGGCGTGACGCCATGGGGCACGGTATTGACCGCCGAAGAAAACGTGCAGAACTATTTCAAAGGCGATCCGACCAAAACCAAAGAAGCGGAAAACTACAAGCGATTCGGCCTGTCCGGCGAACATGAATACGCCTGGGCTAACTTTTATGATCGCTGGAATCTGGCCAAAAGCCCCAACGAGCCGCTGCATGTGGGCTGGGTGGTGGAGATCGATCCGTTCGATCCTGACTCCAAGCCGCAAAAGCGCACCGCTTTGGGCCGTTGCAAACATGAAGGCTGCAATGTCTTTGTGAACAAGGACAATCGAGTGGTGGCCTACACCGGCGACGATCAACGCTTCGAGTATGTCTACAAGTTTGTGAGCAAGAACAAATACGACCCCAGCAATCGCGCCGCCAATATGCGCCTGCTGGAGGAAGGAACCCTTTACGTGGCGGAGTTCACCGACGGCGGTCTGGTGACCTGGCGTCCGCTGGTGTTCGGCCAGGGCCCGCTGACGGCGGCCAACGGTTTCCGTAATCAGGGCGACGTGTTGATCGATATGCGTAAGGGGGCGGATTTACTCGGCGCGACGCGCATGGACCGCCCCGAAGATGTGGAAGTGAATCCGCAGACGGGCTCGGTGTTCGTCATGCTGACCAACAATAGCAAGCGTAAGGAAGGCGACACCAACGCCGCTAATCCGCGCGCCAAGAACCAGTCCGGCCATATCATCGAAATGACGCCGCCGGACGGCGACCATACTGCTGATCGCTTTATGTGGGATATGTTCATTGTCGCTGGCAATCCGCAGACGGAAGGCGCTAAATATCACCCGGATATTTCCGCCAACGGCTGGTTCGCCGACCCGGACAACTGCGCTTTCGACAATCACGGCAACCTTTGGATCGCCACTGACGGCGCCTACAAAGACGGCGTCGCTGACGGCGTATGGGCCTGTGCGGTGTCCGGCGAAGCGCGCGCGCTGACCAAGCATTTCCTGCGTACGCCCTTACAGGCGGAGCTGTGCGGGCCGTTCTTCACCCCGGACAATCAGTCTTTCTTCTGTTCGGTGCAACACCCCGGGGAAGAAGGTACTTACGATCAGCCCACCACCCGTTGGCCTGACTTCCGCAACGATCTTCCGCCGCGTCCTTCCGTGGTGGCGATCAATAAGTCCGGCGGCGGCCGCATCGGTAGCTGACGCATCGATCGCATCATCTGAAAGTAACGAAAAAACCGGCGCTGGAAACAGCGCCGGTTTTTTTTATGGATGAGTATTTATTGAGCGTTTTCGCCAATGGTTTGGAAGATTACGCCATTCTCCGACGCCGGTAATCTTAATAGTATGAATCTGCGTTCACACTTTAGATGACGGCTATGAAACTCGACAGCTATCTCACCAAACAAGAACAACAAGAATTAAGACAGGGCTCCAATTTTCGGGGCATGATGGGCTTCGTGACTACTTGGGGGCTGATCGTCGGTGTGAGCGCGCTTTTTGCCCTCTATCCTAATGTTTTCACTCTGATTCTGGCGCTTGTCGTGCTCGCCAACCGGCAATTGGCGCTGGGCATTCTGCTGCATGATTGTTCGCACCGATCCTGGTTTCGCAGTCAGTGGCTGAATGATCAGTTGGGGCATTGGCTGGCTGGCGCGCCGGTGCTGGCGCCGTTGCCTTTCTATCGTAAATATCACTTTATCCATCACGTTAAGACCGGAACGGATGATGATCCGGACGTAGGCAATATCCGCAGCTATCCGGTCACAAAAACCAGTATGCGACGTAAGATTTTTCGTGACTTCACTGGGCAATCCGGGCTGAAGAATGCATTGGCGCTGTTGCTGTATGTGAATACCGGCAGACCCGGCAACGCGGTATCTATGGGTGTGCAGACACGTCAGGCGGATAAGGCGGAGGTGCGTCGCACCACGCTGCGTAATTTCAGTCATCTGCTATTGGTTCACGGCGGCTTTTTGGGGCTTTGCCTGGCGTTGGGCCACTGGGAGGTCTATCTGCTGTGGTGGGTCGCCTATATCTTTACGTACCCCTTTATCATTCGCGTGCGTCAGGTCGCCGAGCATGGGGCCATGCCAGCGTTGTCCTCCGATGACGTGCGCGACACCACGCGCACCACGCTGGCGCGTTGGTGGGAGCGCCTCTTGTTTGCGCCGCATTATGTGAATTACCACTGCGAGCATCACGCGTTGCCCACTGTCCCTGGTTATAACCTGCCTCGCATGCATCAGATGCTGCGTGAGCGCGGCTTCTATCAGGATAAGCCCGAAGCATTGGTCGTCGGTTATCCTGAGATCATCCGTAAAGCGGCTTCCGCCTAACTCTCTATTTCCTTCATATCTGTCTTTTCTCTTTTTGTTTTTCCTGACTTTGCGCACCCCCTGCGCGCTTTTTGCGTGCGCGTAAGCCGTCCGTAACTCTCTGTCTTAGCAGTCTTAGTCCATATAACGTCTACCATTTCACCTGTACGGCCTATTCTTTGCTGCCCAGAAACCGGCTATCAATATCGTCACAAAAATAACCATAAGCTGTCATAGCGGCCACGTAGGGTATTCCAGTTGTACGCCCGGCATTACTAACCTGGAGCCAGTTAAATGAATAAGAACGTATGGATGATCCTGCTGGGGGCGATGGGGCAAATGATTTGCCCGTCTTCTCATGGGGAATTGTTGATCAGTGAAGTGTTGTACGACGCGCCTGATAATGATGCGTCGCAAGAGTGGGTGGAGATATTCAATCCGTCCTGCCAGAACGTCAATCTGGCGGACTACAGTTTGCAGGACAACGGCGGCGCTTATCCGTTGAGTGGCGTGATTGGCGCAGGAGCCTACGTCAGCGTGGCGAAGAACTCTACTGGATTCCAGGGCCTGTTCGGGATGAATCCGACGCTTTCCGGGATGTCTCTGAGCCTGGGCAATTCCGGGGACTTCGTCAAACTGATGAAAGGCTCCCAGGAAGTGGACATGGTGGCCTGGGAAGGGGCGGTGTCCCAGTGGTATTTGAATGCTCAGAATGTGTCTCTGATGCGTTTCGCCAGCGATGACACGGACACCCAGCAGGACTGGGTCGCCGCCGCCACAGCGGGCGCCCCGGGCGTGGGCGATCTTGACGCCGGATGCGATGGGTCTGATCAAGGCCCTGGCGATGACTCTTCCTCGACGGCAACGCTCGTCAATGGCGTGGCCAAAACAGGACTGGCGGGCGCGGCGGGCTCGAAGACGTTCTATGTCGGCAGCGTTCCCGCTGGCGCCGTCAGCCTCAAATTCGAGCAGTTCGGCGGTAAAGGCGATGCGGATTTGTTCGTGCGTTTCGGCGTGGCGCCGACCTCCTCCGTTTATGACTGTCGCCCCTATGTGGGCGGCAACAACGAAACCTGTGAATTCAAAGGCCCCGCCGCGGGGGATTATCACGTGATGGTGAGCGGCTACAGTGATTACAGCGGGCTCAGCCTGCGTATGAGCTATAGCGCCGACAGTGGTGGCGATGATGGATATGATGACGTCGACGGTTATTACTCTTCCGCGATGGGTAAAACTGGAGCGGCGCTGAAATCCGCGCTTAATGGGATTTTGCGTAACCATACAGCGATGAGTTACTCCCAGGTTTGGGACGCTCTTAAGTACACCGATGAAGACCCTGACGACAGCAGCCATGTCATGCTGCTCTATTCTGGTCGCTCCATCGACAAGGACGACAATGCCGGCCAGTCCAATTCCGGCGACGCCTGGAACCGGGAGCACGTATGGCCGAAGAGTCATGGTTTCAGCAGCAGTAGCCAATACGCGCATACGGACATCCATCACCTGCGGCCGGCGGATGTTTCCATAAACAGCGCACGCGGCAACAAAGATTTTGACCTGGGAGGCAGCGCGATTGGCGAAGCTCCAGAGAACAAGACCGACGCAGACAGCTTTGAGCCCAGAAATGCGGTGAAAGGCGATGTGGCGCGCATGATTTTCTACATGGACGTGCGTTATGAAGGCGGCGATGACAGCGGTACGCCGAATCTGCAGCTCGTCAATTATTCTGGTACGGGGACCAACGATCCCAAACTGGGCAAGCTATGCCAGCTATTGCAATGGCACAACCAGGACCCGGTGGACGCCTGGGAGAAACGCCGCAACCAGCGTATTTATGAACGCCAGGGCAACCGCAATCCGTTCATTGATAACCCGGGATGGGCGCAGGAAATCTACGCGGCTTCTTGCCAGTAACGCTTATCAAAAGTGTAAAGGCGCGCCGCGGTCGTGGGGATCGCGGCGATTTATCCACTCGCTATATTCGCCATAGTCGAAGCGGGAACTTTCCTGCTATAAACGTGGGTTTATGCTTTTGTACTTCGAATTCAGGCGAGCACTCGCAAAGAAGGAGGCGGCGTTACCATGGCGGAATTTTCTGGATTTTCACCGGATTTTTTTAAGTTTTTTCAGCAGTTGCAGGCAAATAACAACAAGGAATGGTTTGAAGAGAACAAAGCGCGCTTCAAACAGGAGGTGCAGCAACCGCTAGTGCGCTTTATTGAGGCCATGGCGCCGGAGTTGATGAAAGTCTCTCCCTATTTTGTAGCGGACCCGCGATTGAACGGCGGCTCGATCTTTCGTATCTACCGGGACACCCGTTTCTCCAAAGACAAGACGCCCTACAAAACCCACGCCGCCGCGCAATTCCGGCATCAACAATACAAGAACGTGCATACCCCCGGCTTTTATGTGCATCTGGCGACAGACGAAATTTTCTTCGGTGGCGGTATCTGGATGCCGGAGTCGCAAGAGCTGTTGAAGATTCGCGAGCGTATTCGCGATAAGCCGAGCGCCTGGGAAAAGGTGTTGGCGGATAAGAAACTGAAGAAAGTGCATGGCGGCGTAACCGGAGATGGGCTCACGCGGCCGCCGAAAGGCTTTGACGCCGACGCTCCCCATATTGAGGACATCAAGCGCAAGAGCTTTTTCGCCATGACGCAATGCCCTGTGGATGCGGCCATGGAGAAAGACTTCCATAAACAGGTCGCCGCCGGTTTTGCGGCGGCGGGACCTTTGGTGGAGTTTTTGTGCGGCGCGATGAACGTGCAGTTCTAGCCGCCGCTTCATGAGAGAGGCTAGAACAGCGTCTTCATGGTTCCACCGTCCACGACCAATGACGCCCCGGTGATGTAGCTGGCGGCGTCGGACAGCAGAAATACCGCTGCATTGGCGAACTCCTCCGGGCTGCCGTAACGGCCCAGGGGGATGCTGGAGGCGGAAGCGTCGCGCTGTTGTTCCACCGATACGCCTTTTTTCGCTGCGGCGGTGGCGTCCAGGGATTGCACCCGAGGCGTATCGATGCGACCGGGAATCAGATTATTGACGCGAATGCCTTCGCTCGCGAGGCTACGGGATAAACTCTTCATCAGGCTGGTCACCCCGGAGCGCATGACGTTGGACAACAACAGCATGTCGATGGGTTCTTTCACCGAAGATGAGGTGATGCTGAGAATGCTGCCTTTGCCCTGTCCGCGCATGGCGGGCAGAACCGCGCGCACCATGCGCACGCTGCTCATCAGGGTCAGTTCAAAAGCGTCGCTCCAGGCGGCGTCGTCAAAATCGTCGAATTGCCCCGCCGGTGGGCCGCCAGCGTTTACCACCAACCCCTGTGGGGCTCCCAGTTCATCGGCGGTGCGTTGCGCCCAGGCGCTGATGGCGGAGGCATCTTTGGCGTCCACGGACATCGCCAGCACCTTGGCGCCGGTGGCGGCGCGGATTTTTTCCGCCGCCGCGTCTATGCCTTCCTGCGATCGGCTCATAATGGATAAGCGGGCGCCCTGACGCGCGCACTCCATGGCGATCGCGAAGCCCAGGCCGGAGCTGGCGGCGGCCACCATGACGGTCTTATCCTGCAAACCAAATTCCATCGTCGGTTACCTCTTTTATTGATAAGGATTGGCTGGCTTTAGCGGCTGGAGCCAGCCATCACCAGGCCGAAACTGATGAATACGCCACCGGTGATTTTGTTGAAGCGATTCATGATTTTTTCTTTGCGCAAATAGGCGCGGAGCCGGGTGGATAAGGCGGCGTAAAAAGACAGGAAACCAAATGAACACACGGCGAAAGTCAGCGCCAGGGGCGGGAACTGTTGAATAAAGGGCTTGGATACGTCGATGAACTGGGGAAACAGCGCGGTGAAAAATGCGATGGCTTTGGGATTGCTGATGCCTGTCAAAAAGCCTTCCCGATACAGCTCCCAGCGGCTGTATGTCAGGGTTGAGACTTCGCCGTCCGCGTCGATGGGCAAAGCGCCTGTGCTGCGCCAGGCTTTTACGCCAAGGTAGATCAAATAGAGTCCGCCGAGAACCTTGATGATAGTGAACAAGGTGGCGGAAGCCAGTATCGCGGACCCCAGCCCCAGGGCGGAGACCGCCGCCAGCAACAATACGGCGGTGACGTTGCCAGTGATGCTGACGCTGGCGCCTTTAAGGCCGTATTTGGCGCCGTTTTTCACCGCCAGAAATACCGCCGGCCCAGGGCTGGCGATAGCGGTGGCGACAATGGCCAGGAATATCAGGTATTCCGTCATGCTTTATTCTCCTTGTTATCTATAGCGCGCCAGCGTTTATCTGTGGTTGCTTCGTTTTTTCCGTCCTGTTGTCGCGCTCACCCCAGGCAGGGCAACTATACTGAGAGGGTCTGACGGCAATTAAAGGCGGCCGGAAATGGAACCCATCAAAATCGGATATCGGTTCAAGCTCGATAAGTCGCGCAGCGAAAATTTTGAAATCACGCTCGATGAGAACAATGTAGAAGTTCTTGATCGAAATATAAAAGACTTTCCAGAGTGGACTCAACTGGATTGTCATAAATGCCCCCATTGTCCACTCGACTCCATGTACCATCCTCACTGCCCGGCGGCTTTAAGCCTAGTGGAGGTGGTGCAGCGCTGCCAGGATATTATGTCTTACGAGCAGGTGGATCTTGAGGTGGCGATAGGGGACAAGAAAATCAGCCAGCATACCTCGGCGCAGAAAGGCTTGAGCGCTCTGATTGGCCTGCTGATGTCCACCAGCGGCTGTCCGCATCTGGACTTCTTCCGACCTATGGCGCGCCTGCATCTGCCGATGGCGACGGAGCAGGACACCGTGTTTCGCGCCGCCGGCATGTATCTGCTGGCGCAGTATTTCCGGTCTGCGGAAGGTCGGGATGTGGATTTGACTCTGCGCGGACTGAAGACGATTTACCGCAATCTGCACCAATTGAATCTATGCATATCCAAACGCCTGCGCGCTGCGTCGGAAGCGGATTCTTCCGTGAACGCCGTGATTCTGCTGGATCTGTTCAGCACTGTAATTCCCATCATCATCGAAGATAATCTGGAAGACATCCGCGAGTGGTTCGACCCCTATATGTCGGAGCTGTTCGACAGAGTGCTGGAGCAGGCGGGTAAAGAGCCGGATTAGCCTTGCGGTGAAGCGTTGAGCAGGCTCAGAAACTGTGGCGGCACTGCGTCGGTGAGCCAGACTTGGTTGGCGGAGAGGTAGAACCCATGCCCCGCCTGAGACAACGCTCTGGCGTCGATGCGAAAAATCACGGGTTTGCCGTGTCGGCTTCCCACTTTATGTGCTGTCTCCATATCTGCGCTCAAATGCACATGACGACGCTGGCCGGGCTGTAATCCCGTCGCCAGGATAGCGTCCGCGAATCGTGTGGCGGAGCCGTGATACAACACATCCGGCGGCGCCACGGGCGTCAACTGCAAATCCACATCGATGGAATGCCCCTGACTGGCGCGAATGCGTCGTTTGTCCTCGGACAGGGCGAAGCGCTGTTTGTCATTGGTGGCGACGATTTCCAGCACGTCCTGAAAACTGATATTTACGCCCTGACGGGCGGAGCCCGCCAGCAAAACCGCTATATCCGCCCAGCCATTGGCGTCCAGAGGAAGCTGGATCAGTTCCGGCTGATGCCGCAACACCAAGCTGAGGAATTTGCTTTTCGACTTCAACGCTTTATCCATGGACGCCAGACCTGTGGGGTTAGGAAAGAATATCGACGTATTTCTGAATTACCTGATCAAAGCCCATTTCCAGCGCTTCCACCGTTAACGCATGGCCGATGGACACTTCCGCAATCGTGCCTTGCGCCACCAGCGGCGCCAGATTTTCCAGATTAAGGTCATGTCCGGCGTTCACCGTCAGCCCCAGTGACACGGCGTACTGAGCGCAGGCCAGATACTTGGCGGCGACGGCTTCGAATTGTGGCGCGCCATAAGCGTGGGCGTATTCTTCGGTGTATAGCTCGATGCGCTTGGCGCCGGTGGCGTGGGCCAGTTTGATCTGGTCTTCGTCAGGGTCCATGAAGAGGCTGACGCGTACGCCGGCCGCCTGCACTCTGTTGACGATATCCGTGACAAACGCATTGTCCTGGCGCAGATCCCAGCCGTGATCGGAAGTGATTTGATCAGGCTTGTCCGGGACTAAGGTAAATTGGTGCGGCTTGTAGCGCAGCACATACTCAATCAGCTCTTCTTCCGGGTAACCTTCGATGTTCAGTTCGGCTTCTCCGAACTCCTTCACCAGCTCGCTCAGTTCAGAGATATCGCTGTAGCGGGCGTGACGTTGATCCGGTCGTGGATGAATGGTGACCCCACCGGCGCCCGCCTGCAACGCGCGGCGTCCGAACGCCTTCACGCTGGGATAATCGCGCCCTCTGGAATTGCGGATCAGGGCGATCTTGTTGAGGTTTACGCTCAGAACGGTCTTCATATCTGCTGGGTCCTTATAAAACTGTCACGCGACGTTGCTGGATCATAGCACCCCGCCGCGGACAAACCCACTGCGACGCCCTTTACGCCCCGCCACCAAGGGTTTCCCCCAGAAGTTTGTAAGTACTTATTATGCTTCAATAAAGCACCCAATAACCGCTACTGAGGACGCCCATCCCATGAAACCTCGACTCCTCCCGCGATGGATATTACGCATCGCCAGACGCAGCGCCGTAATGCTCGCATTCCTGCTCTCCTTTTCCGCTCTGGCGGCGCCGGATGGATGGAACGTGCTAGTGGAAAACGGCGAAGAGCTGTTCATTCCTGGCGATCTGAAAGCGGACGAAGAATACCGCCTGTTTATTTCAGTGGCGGAAGACGTGCCGCAAAGTAAATATCGGGGTTGGTTCGAACGTGTGCTGAAAGAAGACGGCGGCAAGCTGGGTGAGGTTATCGACACATTGGCGGTCAAAGAAAGCAAAGGCGGCGTACTTAGCTCTACCGTGATGATGCAGACTGAGGGTAAGGCGCGATTCGTCCACTATATGGCGTTTTACGGTAAGGGGAAGGCGGTATACATGCGCATTTTCGCTTCAGACGGCGCTAAATTAGTTACCCGCTACAGCGCAGGCATGCAGCAGGTAATGAAGGAAAATCTGCCGCTACGGCTCAAGGGCGTCGCCAGTCAGTCAGGCGCTGCGACTCCGGCTCAGCCTGTGACCACGCAGAAGTCTGCCCAGAGCCTTCCTGCATCAACTAAAAGAACGGATGTAACCCCAAAAACGAATATTCAAAAAGTCGATAACGGCGCGTTGCCTCGCTACTCTTTGCCCAATACCTACGAGGCGCTGGTGTGTGATTACACGACGGGCATCTCCAACTCCAACTACAAAGTGGATAACTTTGTTTATCTGTTATTTAAAGACGGTAGCGCATACAAGCGTTTGAAAGTTCCCCCTGAGGATTTCAATGTCGCCAAAGCGCGCAAAGAAGATCCGAAAAACTGGGGCGTATGGAAGAAGAGCGGCGATGGTTACAAGGTTAAGGTCGGCGGCGACTGGCGCGAGCTTAAGCGCAGCGCCCTTCTGGAGCCGGCGCGAATTGGGGAACGACTGAACCGTTACATCTACATCATGAACGCGCATGGTATGGCGGGTATCTCCCCCACCAGCAGCGTGTACACCAACAGTTGGACCTTTCACGGCTCAGGGCGCTTCACCAAAGGTTCATCCAGCCTGCATGGCTCGGGGGGCGCGGCGTCAGCCTTGACCGGCACCAGCGTATACGCCTCCAGCAAAAGCGACGAGCATGGCGATAGCTCTGTGGCCGGCGGGATCGCGCCGGGGATGGTGACTTCTACAACCAGAGGCAACAAAGACGGCGCTAAAAACCGGGGCGCCTATCAACTGAACGGCTACGCCATGAATCTGAGTTTCGATAACGGAGAAAAACAACGCATGCTGTTTGGATTTTGCCACGGCGACCGTACCGATCCGTTCCTGGGGGGGACGATGTATTGGATGAAGGAGTCTGAAGCCGAGCGTGATTTGCCAGTCGACTGGAAAATGGTGATCACTGAAAATGAGGACCAGTTTTATGTCCCCGGCGATCTCAAGGAAGGAGAAGTTTTCCGTTTGGTGATCTCTCCGAAAGTGGAATTAAACGGGCGCTCGATGGAGGACTGGTTCAAAGAGACCGTGACGGAAAACTTGTCGTACCTCGGTGATCCGCTGCTCGCGTCTAATTGGAAAAGCCAACAGGGACTTCACCAGTACTACAACGCGTTTAAGGAAAATGGCGGAGATCTTTATGTGTTGTATTACGGCATGAAGACTCGCAGTCGATTCGGGCGTTTCGTCCGCCTCGTAGTCTCTGACGCCGCCATGGCGGAACGTTATACCAAGGAGCTGCAGCCGGCTTTCAAAGAGGCTTTCCGCCAATAGTCGTCAGGGGTTAGAAAATTGAAAGCATCGTGCTTGGTCGAAACTGTACGTAGGTTGCTGGTGTTTGTCTTTGCGCTGTCGTTCATGCCTCTCGCATCTATCGGCCATGCCGCTCCAGACGGTTGGTCTGTCCTGGTCGAAGACGGGGAAGAGATATTTATACCCGGTGATTTAGCTGCTGAGGAAGATTACCGGATGTTTGTCGCCTTGGCGGAAACGCTCCCACAAAGCGAATATCCGCAGTGGTTCAAAAAGCGCATCGATCTGGACGCCAGCAAGTGGGGCGAAGTATTGGCGGCGCCGGAACCCAGGCGGAATAATGGCGGCGTATTGACGGCGACCTATGCGCTGCAAAGGCAGGATGGCGTACTCCGTTATGCGCATTACATGGGGTTCTTTGGACAAGGCAAAGCAGTGTATCTGCGCATCTTATCTTCAGACGTGACGACGCTGGTGTCCCGTTACGCCAGTGGTATGCAGCAGGTAATCAAAGAGACGCTGCCGCAGCGCCTGAAGGGCGTTGCGATCTCGCAGGCGGCGTCTAACGCGCCGGTTGAAACAACTACGTCTGGTGTAACCCCTATGGCTCCTCCAGCCAAACCCGCTAACCAAGCCGCCCCACCGGAATTAAAACGCATCAATAACGCCTCCGCGCCAGAGTATTCGCTGCCTGACAAATACGAGGCGTTGGTATGCGACTTCACTGAAAACAGAATCGATGACACCTACGACGACTACGTGATTCTGTTACTCAAAGATGGCACTGCCTATAAAGGGCTGACCGTGCCGCCGGAAGATCTGGACGTCGCCAAGTCTCGCGAGGAATACTCCAATAGCTGGGGGATTTGGAAGGATGATGGCGGAGAGAGCTATAAAGTGAAAATTCCCGCCAGCAAGAAGGAATGGAGTTCATTATTTAAGGGGCGACATTTGGCGCCGGCGCGAATGGGCGAACGTCTGAATCGCTATATTTCGAAAACCACGATGGTGAATATGGGCATGATTGGGGGAGGTAGCTCCTATACCAACAGTTGGACTTTTCTCGGCGCCGGCGGCTTCTCGAAAGGTTACTCCAGTCTGTTCTCAAGCGGGATGATGTCTTCCATGACGACAGGAACCAGTGTTTACGCCGCATCATACAGTGACGACACCGGAGATAGTTCAATTGTCAGTGGCAACTCTCCTGGCGTTGGCGTCACATCTCAGAAAAAACGCAATAATGGTTCCAATAACCGTGGTCGATACAGCTTGAATGGGTACGCCATGGAACTGGCCTACGATAATGGCGAAACGAACAGAAGCCTTTTCGGCTTCTGTTATGACGACCGCACGCAGCCTTTCTTGGGGGGAACGCTGTTTCCGATGCGAAAATCAGGCCCGGCGGAGAAGTTACCCTATGAATGGCGTATGCAGATCAGTCTCAACGAAGAGCGTTACTATGTTCCGAAGGAACTAAAAGAGGGTGAAATCTTCAGAGTGGTCTTCTCGCCCATGGTGGAGCTAGAAGGCGCCGCGATAGAAGATTGGTTCAAAGAGGCGGTCAGTCAGAATTTCACCTATTTGGGCAAGCCTGTTATGGAAGGAGAGTGGGGTAACGATAGAGACACGGTCTATTCCTACTACAATGCATACAATGACGAGGATGGCGCGCCTTTGGTCGTGTTTTATTACGGTGCGAAAGTGGAAGAAAAGTATGGGCGTTTCATGCGGATTATCACATCAGATTTGAAGCTTAATAAGCGCTTTAAGGAAGAAATGAAGCCCGCTATGCTGCGCGCCTTTATGCCTTAAACTTTAACAGGGCGTCGTATTTCGATTCGTCTCCCCGAGGATGAAGTAGCGGCGCCATAATTCGCCATAATCCCACCTCTCGAAAGTCAGTATTGCTGAGTATGCTGGCGCTTTATCCCGATTCTGATTTTATTTGGCCGTGGACATTATGACCTCTCAAGAAACTCGTTTTCCCTTTTACTCTACTTTGTTCGCTGGTATAGCGACGGGCGTGGCGGCCTGGCTGGGCTCCGAGCATTGGCCGGACGGTCTTATGGCCCAGAAGACCGTGGCTGTCGCGATAAGCTTCGTTTTTGTCTTCGCCGGCGCATTTTTGTTTACCGCCAGAACACGCAGGAGCGCCCCGAATTGGGCGCTGGCGGCGGGCATTGCTGTCGCTATCGGGTTATCCGCAATCTGGTTAATCGCCAACACTTTCAAACCAGAGGGCGGTAGCTACGAGGGCTCCTCAGGTCTGGTGACCTCATGGTGGGTGACAATTGTGCCGCTGCTATTTGCGCTGCTGCCCTTTGTGCAATGTGATTTTCAGAAGAATCAGAGCTTTATGAGCGATATTCTCAGTGTAGAGCTGTATCGCAAGTATTGGGAAAACCTGTTTATTCTGGCCTTTGCGGGGCTATTGGTAGGCATCTACTGGTTGGTTGCAATGCTGGGCGCTTCTTTGTTCGATATCCTGGGAATTAGGGGGCCGGGCCGCTTTGTTGAGTCTCCTCCAGTGGGATGGACCGCCTCGGCGATCATTTTCGCCTTGGGCATCAGTCTGGGGTGTCGCTACCCAAATTTATTGAGCATGCTGAGCGGGCTGATCGCCACCGTATGTCGCGCGATTCTGCCGCCAGTGGCGGCGTTCATGATCGCCTTCGCTGTCACCCTGCCGATTGTGGGCCTGGAGTTGATCTGGAGTACTGGCCGTTCCACACCCATGCTGCTGGCGATGATTCTGGTAGCGGTGGTGTCATTGAATGGGGCGGCGCTCTGCGGCGGTGATCGTAGTCCGTATCCACAATGGCTACGGGCGGGGATTTATGTATTGGCGGGCTTGTTGCCTGTATTCGCGCTGTTGGCCGGGTACTCGCTCTATCAGCGTATCGAACAATATGGTCTGACTCCAGACCGTTACTATTCCGCGTTGTTTGTGGTGTTCGCTTTGGCTCTGACACTAAGTTATAGCGTTATCTTTTTGGCGAAACGCACCTCCTGGCGGGCGATGCTGAATTCGGTGAATACCCCGATCATTCTCTCCGCAGTGTGGGTGGCGCTGCTTACGCTGACGCCCTGGCTGAATCCTCAGGAAGTGAGCGCCAGCAATCAGTTCGCCAGACTGAAAGCCGGTGAAATCTCTGTGGAAGACATCGATCTTGGATTGTTTCGCTATCATCTGGGCCGATCAGGCGAAGAGAAGCTGGCGCAAATCAGGGCGTTGACGGAAAAGGAAGGGGCGTTGTCAGAGGCGGAAGCGACAGTCTTGGCGCAACGGTTGGACGTGCTTGAGAGCGCCCAGTATTACTATGACTGGGAGCAAAAACAGCGCCTGGCGGAACTTTACTCGAAGCAGGCTGGTGTGGAATGGCTTAACGAAGGCGTAGCCGATAAGGCCGCGTTTGAGCGTAGCATAGAGCCGGAGTTGTGCCGGGAACAATTGTGTTTCGCCTTAACTGTGGACCTGGACGACGATGGTGAAGAGGAAGTCTTGATCGCCGATAGTCCCGAGTATATTTACGATCTCAAAGTTTATGATTCGGATGAAGCGGGCGCATGGAATAAAGTGGGTCGGTTGATCATGCCCAGCTCCTCGTATTATTACAACGAAGATTTACTTGGCGTACTCAAGAGAGGCCAGTACCGCCTGGAGTTGCCGCGTTATAAGTCAATTCATTTTGGCGGTACGGTGATGTCCTTTTCGCCAATGCGCTCTGAATAGAATACGGAGCTGCGACTGGCCTCTCCGTTTTAAAAACGAGGGAGGCCGGTAGTCAGGCGTTAAAAACAGGCTAATTCTTCACATTAACGCGGGTTTCCTCAGGGCATTTGGCGGCGGCGCCGAATGCCTGCTCCGGCTCAAGAAACACCACATTCACGTCATCAATCAGCCACTCGGCGCCTTCCTGCACATAAGCCAGATAAAACGTTAACGGCTCTCCGCCGATGCCGTAGCCATTGACCGTCAGGCAGCCGCTATCCTCTCCAACCGCGGCGGAATGGGAGTGCTCCCGCAGCATGTAGGCTTTGAATCCTAACTGTGCGAACGCCGCCTGATCGCCCGCCACCTGGTCCACGACCCGCCGGGAAAAGTACAGCGGATAGTCTGCGCTCAGCGCGTTGGCGTCGACGGCCTCCGCGTACAGGCGATAATTCGGATACAAGGGATCGAGCTCACCAACGGATGCGCATCCTGTTGCCAGCAGACATAGAATCAGTCCCCAGATTTTCATGCTCAGTTCCCCATGATGTTCCGTAGTTGTTCGTCATAGGCGTGATTACGTTGCTGCATGGCTTTGGCGGCGCGGCACAGCAGACCTGAGCAGGAAGTAATTAACGCCTCAAGATCAAAACTGCCGCCTACGGTGATACTGATAAGTCCTATCGAGAACGTGGCGTTGTACTTGATCAAATTACCTTCGCCATTGGCGAACGCAATGCTCACCCATTTCACCTTGGCGCCAATCGCCTTTAACGCCGGCTCGCCGCTGAAGGTCAGCACTCCCGCCGAACCGGACAGCGTCGCCTTGCCATCCTGATCCACCGCTAACTTAAACGGCCCCTGACTACGCACGATCTTCGCTGTCAGTCCCTTGTCCGTCGAATAAGCCGTTTCAATCAACTTGGCGACAGAAATCTTCAACTCAGCCCGCGTCGGATTCATCTCATGTTTCCTCAAAAGCCTGTTAAATTCAATTTTTATTGGCAATAAATATTGTTTTTAAGAAAATAAAGCAGGAGAAAGCACAATAGAATCGGTGTTTTGGTTTAAGGAAAAGCGACTAACCGGAAATGCCGAAAAGCGGGCTTGGTAAGCCTGATTGGTTGATGAAACTCATATTTAAATCAATGGATTAACTAAACACATACAAAGCTAAGGCATAAAGGTGAGAACTTAACCTATTCCCCAAAAAGCAAGTTATGTATACTGCCCGCCCCTTTTAAATGGGGTTAGGAAAAAGAAAAGTTTTAGAGGAATTAAAATGTTAGTTAAGGCAGTAAAGGCAATCGCTCTTACCTCAATGGTTTTCTCAGCAGGTTGCGCATCTATCCTGAACGAAGACACTCAGAAAGTTAATGTATTGTCCACGAGCGGAGAGAAGTTCTCCGGTACTATCGACGGCGTTCCTTTTGAAGGTCCTGGCGTTGTTGAAGTAAAGCGTGCGAACAGAGACAAAGTCATCGTTGTGGACTCATCTGAGTGCGCCAAAGAAACCGTGATGACTAAAAGTGTTGATCCGGTATTTTTCGTGAATGTTCTGTCTGGCGGCGCTTTTGGTTCCACCACTGACTACTCAACTGAGAAAATGTGGAAGTACCAAGATTCGATCACTGTTAGCTGTAAATAATTATTTTTCGCGATGAAAAATACTTTTAAGGGAGGCTTAATCGCTTCCCTTTTTTTAGCATCATCTGTATTCGCCGCGTCTGTTAAAGAGGTGGTTGACCTCGCCTTAGAAAAAGAGCTTTATCAGGACCCTGCCTGGAAGTCGCTGATTCACTTTCAAGATGGCAATACGAAAGTTAATGATAATTCTTTTATACTGTCCGGATCAGACTTTAATCCTAAGAACGAGCTTGTACTTACCATAAACTATTTATTGAATAGCTCGGTAAATAATCAGGCAATATGCCGCTTTCCTGCTCGCTACTATTGGCTTGGCGAGAAACTGTCGATAGATACTGCTAATTTAGAAAATTGTTCTGACCTGAAAGAATATATTAGTCGCGCTCCAATTGATGATATAGATCTGGTCTATTCATCTGAAAATCTGTCGCAGCCATCGAGTATGATGGGACATATATTGCTAAAGATTTCCGGAAAGAATGATGAAGGACGCATAGTCGAGCATGGCGTTTCCTTTTTTACCGAAGTGAAAGGCGTTAACGTTCCTAAAATAATGTTTGATAGCCTGGTGGTGGGTAAACCTGGTTATTTTGCGCTGACGCCATACTCTGACAAGCTGGATCAGTATCTCAGGCGTGAACAGAGAAATGTCTGGGAATATCGCCTGGATTCAACTGAGTTCCAAAGGAAATTAATTCAGTACCACATATGGGAATTAAAGCAGACAAAATTGGATTACTTTTTTCACGACTATAACTGCGCAACGCTAACCAGTTTTATGGTTTCTTTTATTGATCCCAGCGTATTGAACATGGATGGCCTATGGATGACGCCGCTTGATGTAGTGAAGCAGGCGCATCAGGCGGGAATTATTGACCACGTTTCGGTATTACCGTCAAACAGATGGAAAATTCGCATGCTGGAGGAAAGTCTTCCTCGTAGCGTGGCCGATAGCGTCAAGAAGTCAGTTGAGCATAATGAAATTAATGACCTTCCTGATTCGGATAACCCAGAGCAAGATTTTCTTATGCTTCAGCTTGCTGGTTATTACACTGATTACCTGCATGAAACAGACCTAATTGATGCGCGCTCTTGGCGTAATCTATCGGATAAAGTGGAGCAGAGAAAAGCGAGGCAAGAGGAAGTCTACGAAATAGATATTTCGGAATATAAGAACCCTGTAAAAACGCCAAAGGACAGCCAGTTGTATAGCGGTTTAGCGTTAATCGATGATGAGGCATTCATTAGAGTAGGCTTTTTGCCTGCATCTCATGGCATCGAAGACGATAATCGGCAATTTTTCAGTGAAAATGAACTTAAGCTCGGCGATCTTTCTTTCCTGGTCTCACCTGAAGACGGGAAAGTTAAACTGGATAGGTTTCAGTTATACTCAGTCTCATCCTTGATCCCTTGGGATAGCTTCACGGGAGGCCTGTCTGGCCGCCTGGAAGTTGGGCTGGAGCAGCATTATGACGAACATATACGTCGACATAGCGCAGCCAATATCAGCGGAGGTCTCGGAATGACCTTTGCCTTAGACAGAGATATGAGTGTTTACTTTCTTGCGATGGGCGGATACGGGTTTGGAGATGGAACTTCTTATTTATACCTGGATCCAGAAGCAGGAATGATCATCAATGAAGTCTACGACATGAAATCCATCATCTCTTATCAGACAGTATGGAATCAGCTTGACTCAGGCGAGGCCTACCACTCTTTCAATCTGAAGCAGTCAAAGTTCATTGGCGATGACTATGCAATCATTCTTGACTATGAGCGGCGTTGGAACGGTTCTTACACCAGTGATGGCGTAGAAGCCGTATTTAAATATTATTTTTAGTCGATGGAACGACTTCTCTCCCTAACGCGTGTTGAGTCACGCCCACTTGCCATCCACCCGCCACCAAGCCTAAACTAATCGGCACATCTTGTCGGGGTGCCTGGAGTAACAGGCTGAGACCACAACAGTGGGGCCCGTAGAACCTGATCTGGTTAGTACCAGCGTAGGAAACAAGTAGTTCATCAAAAGTTCTTAGCGGCGCTCCATCATTGTGACGCGGGCCCGATTGCAGACCAAGACGTTGATGCCCTCTCTCCTCCCTGGTGCTACCCCATACAACCAAATAGGAGAGTACTGTGGGCGGCACAATCGATATCAATAAAATCAGCAAACTCAGTGAGTCGGCGCAGGTGGATGCGCTGTCCACGCAACCGTTTCCCGCTTCCCAAAAAATCTATGCTGAAGGCAGTCGTCCCGACATCCGGGTGGCGATGCGCGAAATCACGCTGACGCCGACGCCCTTGCAGGATGGCGCTACGGAACAGAACCCACCGCTGCGGGTATATGATACTTCCGGCCCCTACACGGACCCCGCTGTCGAGATCGATGTGCGACGCGGTTTGCCACGCATGCGCGAGGCCTGGATCAATGAGCGCGGCGACACGGAACATCTTCACGGCTCGTCTTCGTTTTACGCCAAAAGCCGGGAGCAAAATCTGTCCCTGGACAATCTGCGTTTCGAGCATCGTCACGCTCCCCGTAAGGCGCGCGCCGGGGGCAACGTCAGCCAGCTGCATTACGCCCGTAAAGGCATTATTACGCCGGAGATGGAATACATCGCCATCCGTGAAAATCTGGCTCTGGAGCAGGCGGAAATCGAGAACGCCATGCGCAGCCAGCATCCCGGCATGAACTTTGGCGCCAACACGCCCCGTTACATCACCCCGGAGTTCGTACGTCAGGAAGTGGCGGCGGGACGGGCGGTGATTCCCTGTAACATCAATCACCCGGAAGCGGAGCCGATGATCATCGGCCGCAATTTTCATGTGAAAGTAAACGCCAATATCGGTAATTCCGCGGTAACGTCTTCCATCGAAGAAGAAGTGGAGAAGCTGGTGTGGGCGACCCGTTGGGGCGCGGATACGGTGATGGATTTATCCACGGGTAAAAATATTCACGAAACCCGCGAGTGGATCATCCGCAACAGCCCGGTTCCTATCGGCACAGTGCCGATTTATCAGGCGCTGGAGAAAGTCGACGGCGTCGCCGAAGACCTCAACTGGGAAGTGTTCCGCGACACCCTGATTGAGCAGGCGGAGCAGGGGGTGGATTACTTCACCATTCACGCCGGCGTGCTGTTGCGTTATGTGCCCATGACCGCCAAGCGTCTGACCGGCATCGTCTCGCGCGGCGGCTCCATCATGGCGAAGTGGTGTCTGGCGCATCACAAGGAAAATTTCCTCTACACCCATTTCGAGGAAATCTGCGAGATCATGAAAGCCTATGACGTCAGCTTTTCGCTGGGAGACGGACTGCGTCCCGGCTGTATCGCCGACGCCAATGACGAGGCGCAATTCAGTGAGCTGCGCACATTGGGCGAACTCACCGAGATCGCCTGGAAGCACGACGTGCAGACCATCATTGAGGGCCCTGGCCATGTGCCCATGCACATGATCAAGGAAAACATGGAAGAGCAGCTCAAGCACTGCAAAGAAGCGCCCTTCTACACGCTGGGGCCGCTGATCACGGATATTTCCCCAGGCTACGACCATTTCAGCTCCGGCATCGGCGCCGCCATGATCGGCTGGTACGGTTGCGCCATGTTGTGTTACGTGACTCCCAAAGAGCATCTGGGGCTGCCCAACAAGGACGACGTCAAACAAGGGCTGATCGCTTACAAGATCGCCGCCCATGCGGCGGACCTGGCGAAAGGCCACCCGGGGTCGCAGCTGCGGGATAACGCCATGTCCAAGGCGCGTTTCGAATTCCGCTGGGAAGATCAGTTCAATATCGCCCTGGACCCGGACACCGCCCGCGCGTATCACGACGAAACCCTGCCCAAAGAAGGTCACAAGCTGGCGCACTTCTGCTCCATGTGCGGACCCAAATTCTGCTCCATGAAAATCACTCAGGATGTACGCGATTATTCCGCCAAACTGGAGGCGGAGAAGGCGCAGGCTGAGGGTGCGCAGGCTGAGGGCGCGTCGCAGCAGGAAGCGGAGCAGGGCATGCAGGAGATGTCGCAGAAGTACAAAGACGCGGGGCGGCGTCTGTATCATGAAATCTAAGCTGCGTATCGGCATCGCTGGCGGCGGTCTGCTCGGGCGCTTGTGCGCCTGGCGGCTGGCGCTGATGAACCATGAGGTCACTCTGTTTGACGCTGGAGACTTCGAGCGGCCTAGCGGCGCCTGCTGGACCGCGGCGGGCATGATTTCTCCTTTGAGCGAGCTGGTGTCCGCAGAGCCAGAGGTGTACCACATGGGCATGCGCAGCCTGGATATCTGGCCCCGATGGATCGCCGAGCTGGAACGTCAGACCGGCATGTCGGCCAGCTATCGTCAGGCGGGCTCGGTGGTGGTGGCGCACCCGCTGGATAAGGCGGAGCTAGCGCAGTTTCAGCGTGACCTCAACGCCAAACTTCCAGCCGACGAAGCCTTGCAATGGCTGGATCGAGAGGGCGTCGCCAGGTTGGAGCCGGGGCTGGCGGATCATTTTGAGCAGGGCCTTTACCTGCCTTCGGAAGCTGACGTCAACAGTCGCCTGTTGCTCAACGCGCTGCTCACTGCGCTGCGACAAGGCGGCGTTCGCCTGGTTTCCGACACGCTGGTGGAGTGCTCCGCCCACCGTATGCATTGGAGCAGCGGCAGCGAGCGTTTTGACTGGGTCATCGACGTACGCGGCCTGGGCGCCAGTCGCAATATGACGGGACTGCGCGGCGTGCGCGGAGAGGTCATGATCATTGAAACTTCCGAAGTCAGCCTGAATCGTCCTGTTCGTCTGATGCATCCCCGCTATAAGTTATATGCGGTTCCACGCTTGAATGGCCAGATCATTATCGGCGCCACGGAAATTGAAAGCGCGGATATGTCGCCGATCAGTTTGCAATCCACGCTGGAGCTGAGCAGCGCTCTGTATGCGTTGAATCCGGCTTTTGCGGAGGCGAGGGTAGTGGAGACCAGCGTCAACTGTCGTCCGGCGTTGCCAGATAACCTGCCCAGGGTGACGCGAGAGCCGGGGCTGATCTGCGCCAATGGTTTGTATCGCCATGGCTATCTGTTGGGGCCGGTGGTGGTCGGGCAGGTGCTGGACCAATTTCACAGCGAGAAACAATATGCCGCCTGAAATCGAAATTACGTTGAATGGCGAACCTACCCAGGTGCGCGACGACGCCCTATCTGAAGTGCTACAGGCATGCGGCTACGCGGGCGTAGGTTTCGCCGTCGCCATCAATGGCGAGTTCGTGCCGCGCTCCGCTTACGCGCAAACCAAAGTGAGCGCAGGAGATCTGGTGGATGTGGTGGCCCCGGTGGCGGGTGGCTGACGCGCCTTGAAACAAGTACAGGTGGCCATCGCCACCGGAGGTAAATCGTGGATAAGCTGTCTCTGTATGGAGAAACTTTTGCGAGTCGTCTGCTGATCGGTTCGGCGTTGTACCCGTCGCCGGCCATCATGCTGGAGGCGGTGCGCGCCAGCGGCGCCGAGATCATTACATTGTCCCTGCGGCGACAGAATCCGGCGCACCAGGATGGCAAAGTCATTTGGGACTACATCCGCTCCAGCGGCTGTAAACTGCTGCCCAATACCGCAGGCTGTAAGTCGGCGAAAGAGGCGGTGACACTGGCGGAAATGTCCCGGGAAATCTTTCAGACGGACTGGCTGAAACTGGAGGTTATTGGCGACGATTACAGCCTGCAGCCGGACCCTTATGGACTGGTGGACGCCGCGAAAGAGTTGAGCAAACGGGGCTTCAAAGTGCTGCCCTACTGCACGGAAGATCTGGTGTTGTGTCGCCGCTTGCTGGACGCAGGCTGTGAGGCGCTGATGCCCTGGGGCGCGCCGATAGGCACCGGCCAGGGTTTGCTGAATAAATACAATCTGCGCATGTTGCGGGAACGTTTACCGGATACCCCGATGATTATCGACGCGGGTCTGGGCGCGCCTTCCCACGCGGCGGAAGCGATGGAGATGGGCTTTGACGCCGTGCTGCTGAACACGGCGGTCGCCAAGGCCCATGACCCAGTCGCTATGGGCGGCGCATTCAAAATGGCGGTGGAAGCCGGTCGCGCTGGCTACAACGCAGGCCTGATGCTGGCGCGGCAGACCGCCAGCCCCAGCACGCCCACCATAGGCATGCCTTTTTGGCGGCGGCAGTCGCAATGAGCCTTCCCTTACGCCACGTTTGCTCGATCACTTTGAGAGATAACCGCCGCTATGACTGACCCGAAGCCGAAAGTATGGATCATCGCCGCCTCAGATAGCGCGGGCGCCTCCGGAGTGCAGGCGGATCTCGCCACCTTGCACGGGCTGGATGTCCATGGCGGCGCTGCAATCACTGCCGTTACCGCACAAAATTCGCAGGAGGTTGTCAGCATCAACCCCGTTTCCGCATCAGCATTACGGGACCAGTTGCAGGCCCTGCGTGCGGACGGCGATGCGGCGGCGATTAAGATGGGTCTGCTGGCCGATGCGGAACAGGTAGAGGTACTAAGGGAGTTTTTGCGCGACTTCTCCGGCTTGGTGGTGCTTGACCCGGTGTTAGGCAGCACGACAGGCTCCCATTTCGGCCTTGCGGTGGCGGCCTTGAAAACGCTGCTTCCTCATGTCGATGTGGTGACGCCGAATATTCCCGAGGCGGAGCAGTTAGTGGATATGCGCATCAGCGGCCCGCCGGATATGCTGTCCGCCGCCGGTCGGCTGCGTGAACTTGGCGCCAAAGGCGTCTGGCTCAAAGGCGGTCATTCAGCGCAAGACGGACCCTGTCTGGATTTAGTGTGGCTGTCCGAGCAACCCTGCTGGTTTGCGCAACCGCGCCTGTCTGTACGTCATAGCCGCGGCACGGGCTGCACGCTCGCCAGCGCATTGGCGGCTTTTGTCGCTCGGGGAGAAGCGCTGACGGATGCGGCGGCGTTGGCCAGCGCTTATGTGAGACAGGGGTTGCGTCAGGGTTACGCCATTGGCCCTGGACCCGGCCCCATTGCGCGCCTGGGCTGGCCGACACAGATGACGGATTTTCCCAGAATTGTCGATCGCCTGGACTGGCTGGACTATTCCGCTTTTCCCGATTGCGGCGAATCGCCTTTGGGATTGTATCCGGTGGTGGACTCGGTGGAGTGGCTGCGTAAGTTATTGCCGCTAGGGATTGATACTTGTCAGTTGCGCATTAAAAGCGATGACCTGAGGTTGCTGGATGCGGCCATCAAGGACGCGGCGGAACTAGGTCGGCATTATAGCTGTCGCCTGTTTATCAACGACCACTGGCGTCTTGCGATCAAGCATGGCGCTTATGGCGTGCACTTGGGCCAGGAGGATATTGCTGACGCTGATCTGGACGCTATCCGCGATGCCGGTTTGCGCCTGGGCGTGAGCACCCATGGCGACTTTGAGTGGGCCCGTGCCGCGTCGATAAAGCCCAGCTACATCGCCATAGGAGCGATCTTTCCGACGCAAACCAAGGAAGTGCGCATTGTCGGTCTGGAGAAGCTGTCCCGCTGGGTTAGGTTACTCAACCATCAGTATCCACTCACCGCCATCGGCGGTATAAATCTTGGTAATATCGAAGCGGTCCTGAGCACCGGCGTCAGCTCTGTAGCGGTAGTGTCCGCGATTACCCAGGCGCAGGATTTTCGTGAAGCCGTGGCGAACCTGAACCGCAAACTTTTGAAAGGAGCGGAATAACGCGGCATTATGCTGACCCAGTGCGACACAGGTCGATGGAAGCCTATGATTTAATGGAGAAAAAACGATGGCCTCGATTAATCCTGACTGGGAAGAACTTGCCGAATTGATAGCCCGGATGCCAGCGGATCAGCCCGTTGTAATGCTGAACCTGCTGAAGTTTCATGAGGTCGCCGCCTATGCGGACGCCTCCGTCCATTGCAGTGGTAGAGAAGCCTACGCCACCTACTCACAAACCGCGCTGCAGAAAGTGCGCGAAGTCGGCGGCGAGTTGCTCTGGATGGGACGGGCCCAGGCGTCTGTGATCGCGCCTGCGGGTGAGACATGGGATGAGGTTCTGTTGGTGCGTTATCCCTCCATCCAGGCATTTCGCCGCATGTTGTCCATGCCTGACTATCAAGCCTGCGTTATTCACCGCACCGCCGCGTTGGCTGATTCCCGTCTGATCGCCACCACAGAGCATGATCCACAATGAAATTGCGGAGGTCGTCAGGATATAAATTGAACAATTTGTGTTCAGGGTCAATACTAAAAACGCCTGAAATGGAAAATCACAGTATTCGGGATCAACGCAATGACCCTTTCTAGCGGCGAATACAGTCGGAGAACTGGCGTTCTGGGCATACTGCTATGCTTGGCGCTCACCAGTGCGGCGCTTGCTGATTGTGATCGTCCATTATCCGTTGGCTGGGAATCCTGGCGTCCCTACATGTACAAGAACGAGGAAGGGAGCCTGAGCGGTCTGGACATTGAGCTGATTCAGGCGGTGGCGGATCGAATGGGGTGTCAGCTGGAGTTTTCCGAAATCCCCTTCAAGCGGCATCTGCTGCAATTACGTCAGGGTAAAATTGATCTCGCCACCTCGGTGCAGAAGACGGCGGCGCGTGAAGAATATGCATGGTTCTCACAGACCTATCGCACCTCCGCCTCCAATCTGATTATCCGCCGCGAAGACGCCGACCGTTACCATTTCAAATCCTTCAAGGAAATGACTCAGAGCCGTTTCAGGCTGGGCGTGACGCGGGGTTATTTCTACGGCGATGACGTCAACAAGTACATTGAGAAAGACGATGGACCGCTACATGTCGAAGACGTGGTGTCTGACGAACTGAACTTGATGAAGCTGCTGGCCAGGCGGGTGGACGGCATCTTCGCCGACCCCATCGTGATCTACAGTCTGGCCAGAGATATCGGCAGGAAAGACGAGATTGCGGTGCACCCTCTGGGCCTGGTTTCCGACACGTTTTACATCATGGGGAGTAAGGCTTCGGTATCGCCGAAAACTATGGAAAACCTGAATCAGGCATTGCAGAGCTTGCAACAGAGCGGCGAATTCGACGCTATCGTTAATCGCTATCTGGAGGGAAGCTAAGGCGTCTCAGCATGGACGCCTTAACTTTCTTACGACTTCCTCAGGAGAACACCGTCTCCACTTCCGCTTCGCCGCCGGTCTGCACCTGCCATTGCGACCAGTACATACCCTTACGCTCCAGCAACTGGCGATGGCCGCCTTGCTCCACCACCTTGCCGTGATCGACCACTACGATATTATCCGCGTGGACAATCGTTGAAAGACGGTGAGCGATCATCACTACCGTGCGGCCATGGGCGATGTGTTTCAGCGAGCGCTGAATCGCCGCTTCGGTCTCGTTATCAACGGCGCTGGTGGCCTCATCAAGCACCAGAATTGGTGGATCTTTCAACAGCGCGCGCGCCAAAGACAAGCGCTGGCGTTGGCCGCCGGATAGTTTGACGCCGCGTTCGCCGACAGCCGTATCCAGACCTTCAGGCAGACGCGCGATGAACTCCCAGGCTTCCGCCGTTTTGGCTGCGGAGATGATCTCCTCTTCGCTGGCGGTGGGACGGCCATAGGCGATGTTGTCGCGAATGCTGCCTTCGAACAGGAACACATCCTGACTGACCAGACCAATGGCGCCGCGAAGCTCCTTGAGAGGCAGCTGTTCGATAGGCACGC
The DNA here is from genome assembly GCF_029813005.1 of Hahella sp. CR1. NCBI lineage: Bacteria > Pseudomonadati > Pseudomonadota > Gammaproteobacteria > Oceanospirillales > Hahellaceae > Hahella > Hahella sp. CR1. The sequence goes on along the minus strand of NZ_JAPELK010000001.1, from coordinate 294,453 downwards.
CGTCCACCAGAATCGAGCCCTGCTTAGGTCTGTAAAAGCGCAGCAGCAACTTGATCAGCGTCGACTTGCCAGACCCGGTGGCGCCGACCAACGCCAGGGTGGCGCCGGCTTTGACCTGCAAGTTGACGTTTTCCACGCCGCCCGCGCCAGCGGAGTATTCGAAGCTGACATTCTGGAAGTCCACTTCGCCGCGCACAGGCTGCGGCAAGGAGCGCGAACCTTCATCGCGTACGTCGATGGGGGTTTCTATCACGCCCAGGATGCGTCGGGTGCTGGCCATGGCGCGTTCAAACAGATCCACGGTTTGCGCCAGATTGGTCAACGGCCACAGCAGACGCTGGGTCAGGAACACCAGAACGCCATAAGCGCCGGCGTTGAGTTCGCCGGACAAGGCCTGCATACCGCCTACGGTGAAGGTGGCGAGAAAGCCCGCCAGAATCGCCATCCGAATAACCGGAATGAAAGCGGAGCTGACTGCGATCGCCTTGCGGTTGGCCTGAACATAGGCGTCGCTGGCTTCGCGCAGGCGTTCGGATTCCTGCGCTTCCGCGGTAAAACTCTTGATCGTGGCGATGCCGCCAATGTTATTAGCCAAACGGGACGCCAGCCCGCCCACTTTCTCACGCACGTCTGCGTACAGAGGATTGGCCCGCTTCAGGAAGAAGAACGCGCCCCAGATAATGATAGGAATCGGGGTAAAGGCCAGCATGGCGATAAAGGGAGATATCGCCAGGAAGACGCCGCCGACGGCTACTACCGTGACGAAAACCTGAATCAGGTTATTGGCGCCGCCATCAAGGAAGCGCTCCAACTGGTTGACGTCGTCATTGATGATGGAGACGAGCTGCCCGGAGCTGCGCGACTCGAAGAACGCCATATCCAGACGCTGGACATGGTCATAGGCGTCCTGTCTGAGATCCGCCTGCAATACCTGACCCAGGTTGCGCCACATGATCAAGTGGAGGTATTCGAAAATGGACTCGCCGGCCCAAATGAAAAACGTCAAAACCCCTAACGCAAGGATTTGCTGCTGTGGGGTGTTGAATCCCATCGCGGCGACGAAACTCTGCTCTTTGTTCACCACGACGTCGATGGCGATGCCGATGAGGATTTCTGGAGCGATGTCGAAGAGCTTGTTGATGATTGAACACGAACCGGCGGCGATGATGCGTCGCCGGTAGCCACGAGCGTAGCGCAGCAGGCTCAGCAGCGCCTGAAAGCTGGACTGGGATTGCGAGGCCATAGGATTCCTTGTGTACAGACTGGAAGGGACGCGCCGCGCGCGGCGCGACAGACTCATCAGCCTATCCTGTGCCGGCGTAAATGCAAGTGGTAATTATTCTAATGAAGACAAGAAGATGGCGCTTAACGCCGGAGGGCATATTCAGGACGAAAAAAAACCGGAGACCATGCTCCGGTTTTCGTACGCCGCGGTAGGGATCAGGCTTTGTTGGTTGCGCTTTTGCGGTTCAGTAAGAAGGCGCAGAAAGCGATCGCCAGCAGCGCTGGTACGCCGGGTTCGCTGACCGGTACGGACTCGGTTTCCAGCTTCAGTTTGATGTTGCCGCCGTTATAGCCCTTGTTGGAGTAGCCGAACAGGAAGTCAATGCCGTCATTGGCGGTGATCAGGCTGCCGCCCAGGGCGAACAGGTCGTTGGCTGCGTTCAATGCAGTCAGCGCAGCGCCGTTCAGTACGATGTCGATGTAGCTGTAGTTGCTGCTCCAGGATACGCGGGTAGCGCCGAACAATTCGCCTGAACCCAGGTCATTGTATGCGTTAACGCCGCCAAAGCCAGACAGCAAGGTGCTGATATCGGTGTTCACGTCAAACAGGGCGAACCACTCGGAATAATCGTTGGATTCGTAACCGTTGCATGGATTGAAAATGCTCAAGGTGGCGGACACGATGGAGCCTTCCACTTCACTCATGTCGAAGGCGAAGAAGTTGTTGTGCTTCTTGTCCGTGTAATAGTTGGTGTTGCTTGGCGAATGGTAACCGTTGGACTTATACCAGCCGGAGTCATAAGCGTTTAAAACAACAGGCGTCGCCTGAGCGGCGCTGCTCAGGAAAGCGGTCAGCAGAAGCGAACAGATTGCGGCGTACAACTTTGACATGCGTTACCTTTACAAAAGCAGTTAGAAAGTCACGTTATAAAACTGGCGGCAATTGTACGCGTTAGTTATTTAAATGTAGGTTAAACAATGTCAAACGCAGTTACTGAGTGTAACTGCGTTTTTAAGAAGAAAATCAGAGAGAAATCAGGAGAGGGCGCCTGCTCAGCGCAGACGGATATCCACCCAGACCAGGCGGTGATCGGAGCTGACGGCGCCGCCTTCGCCAACCAGGCGATACAGCTCATCGTCAGCGCTGGGCCAGAACATGCCGGAGTTGACGATCGTCAGGTCGGTGGAGGGCAATACATAGTCCGTGCGCAGGTTGCCCGGATTGGCGTCGGTAAAGTCTCCGGTGTCCTGCGCGCGGTTGCCGATCTGCAGGGCGTTGGCCTCTCCCTGCCTGAACGCGGCGTCCGCCGAGCCCGCGCTTAGAGGCGTATGTTTAACATTCACCCGTGGGTGCTCCAGCAATTGCGCCATGGGATTCTGGGTGGCGTCGCCGTCAAACGGGTCTGCGTTTTGGTCGCCCATGATCACAAAGCTTTCCCTATCGCTCAGCCCGCCACGGCGACCTTCGTCATCCACAATGTAACGGCTGACGCGACGGCCGGAAATGTAGTCCGCCCAAAAACGGATTTCATCATGATTGCGGGTTCCGTTGCGGTCTTCCGGACCATCGAAAACAGGAGGCGTGGGGTGGCTGACCAGCGCGTGAATACGACGTCCACGAATATTGATCGGCGCGTCCCAATGACTCTTGGAAGACAAGCGCACCACTTCCAGCTCCTCGGGACTGAACCAGTCCGCAGGCGCGTCTGTGTCGGGATTGTCCGGCAGCAAGGCGTTGGGCATGTCCCGCCAGAGAAAATGCTGAAACGTGCGTGCCCGTTGCTCCTGAATGGGGTATTTGGATAACAGCAACATGCCGTACTGGCCTTCGAAGACGCCAAAGCCGAAAGCGTCGTTGGCCAGCTCGAATCCAGACTCGCCGACGACGCCGTCGTTATTGAGGTCAAAACCGGACGCCACGCCGGTGTTGGATGGCGCAGAGTAAACGTAAGGGTAGATTGCCGGCGCAGCGCCATTCTGGCTGATCGACAGGTAATTCTGCTGGAATAGACGAGCGGCTTCTCCCGCGGCGTCGTAGTCAAATTCATTGATCAGCAGCACGTCCGGCTGGGTGCGCTGAATAATCTCCGCCACCGCCTGTATCTGGGCGTTGTCGCCGCTGTTCAGATCTGCGATGAGTTCTCCCGGCGCGGAACGGTTCAACGAAGCATTGAACGTGGCGAATCTCACCGTTTCCGTGGCGTGACGGTCACGCCAATGAGATTCAGCGGAAGCCAGGAAGGGATGAGCCGCCAGTGCGCCGCCCAATAAAAAGCAGGCTGCTGTCCCAAGCAGTTTGGACGCATTCATGATAATCCTCTTTATGCAGCAATATTTGACATGTACGAAATGCGAACGGCGCGTCGCACTCTGGTCTTGCCAGATGAGAGCGGGGTTGGAATCGAGCCGTTGCGGGAAGACAACCAATGTCAAAGAGCCGCCGGGCCTGCTTACAGCTCGAATGGCAGGCCGGCGTTCGTTTCTAAGGGGCGTCGTCTCCAGTTATAGAGACGCATTATTAAGAAAAGATGATAGCCGCAGGGCTACCGCTTCGTTTTCTAAATAACGGTTACGCCCTTACTTTACGGTGATGGTGACTTTGTCAGACACTACAGGATGCGCGTGGGGCTGGTGCAAATGATCGCCCAGGATCAATTGCAGGGTGTGCTGTCCAGGCGGCAGTTCCAGTGTGGTTTCAGTCTGGCCGCCGCCAAAGTGTTTGACGTCCGCGCCCAGGGGCATGTTCATGTCCGGCATCTTTTCGCCGTCGATGAGCAGGTGATGATGTCCGGTATTTTCGCGTTCAACGCCAGCCGGCGCCACGCCCATGCCTTCCAGACCGAAGCGCACCACGAATTTGCTGGACACAGTTTCGCCGTCGGTTGGCGAGATGATATAGGCTTTGGCGTTTTCAGGGTTGGCGGTTTTGGGAAGGCCTGCGGCCATTGCAACGCTGCTGAGGCCAAGCAAGGATACGGAAAGTAAATGACGAATTTTCACGGATTATCTCCATTATGTATGGTTGAGGTTGTTGCAGAAACTGTCGCCGGCCTGGTTATGGTTATAAATGCGTGGCCGATCTTCTTTGTGTCGCGCGTTAACGCGCGGGCTTTACTCCGAAGCGACATAATATCGTTTTCCCCGTCAGGGTGGGTATAAATAGTTTAGGCGCGCAGAGCGCGGGCTTCCGCGGTCGGCGGCTGATTTGCAGCTCTAGTAGTCAGCGCCTACAATCCCCGGGCGCACTGTTATGAAATCAGGATAAGGAACTTGCCATGTCTTCTCTGTTACTCCGTCTACCACTGCTGATCTGTCTATTGCTGGGACTGTCCGCGTGTCAGAGCGCCTATTACAGCGCCATGGAAAAAGTGGGCGTGCATAAGCGCGACATTATGGTGGATCGCGTCGGCGCGGCCCGTGACGCTCAGGAGGAGGCCAAAGGGGAGTTCAAGTCGGCGCTGGATCGTTTCCAAAGCATGTTCGGCAAAAAAGATTCCACGTTGCAGAAGCAATATGATCAGCTCAGCGCGGCGTTTGAAGACAGCGAAGACGCGGCGGAAGAGGTGAGCAAACGCATCGATGCCGTGGAGGACGTATCCGAAGCCTTGTTCGAGGAATGGGAAGAGGAGCTGGAGCTTTACACCAGTCCCAAGCTGAAACAGGACAGCGCCGCCAAACTGGCCGCCACCAAGAAGAAATATCAGCGCCTCATCACCGCCATGCGGGCGGCGGAAAACCGCATGCAGCCGGTGCTTAACGCACTGCGTGATCAGGTGTTGTATCTCAAGCACAATCTTAACGCGTCTGCGATCGATGGCTTGAAAGGGGAGCTGCGCTCAGTCGAGAGCAATGTGTCCAGACTGGTTGCAGATATGGAGAAATCCATCGCCGAAGCGGAGTCTTTTATCGCGACCTTGGGCGACAAGGGCTGATATCAGGATCAGGCGGTTGGGAGCGACGAGGAGTGGGAACGGATGGGATTTCGCTCTGCCGGGCCAGCTGCAAGCATGCGCTGAAGGGACAATTCCTATTGTCACCCGGCGGACGGAGATAAGGCTCACGCGGTGGCGCGCCCCGGCAGGACTTTCAAATGAGCTTCCTGACTGGCCTCTATGCGGCCGCGAATGGATTCACCGTGAAAATTCGCAGGCAGGTGCGCGGCGGGGTGATTGTCGCGGCCTTCCAGCTCCACCCGGCTGACAGGGGTACCCGTCATTTTCAACAAAGTGTGCGCCATATCCTTGGTCGTGCTGACATCGGAGAGTTTGGCGAATTCGACGACGTTCTGCAGAACATCGGGATCAGTGAGACGCAGGGTTCCCAGGTTCTCTTCTTTGAAACGGCGACGCAGGGTCTTCAGAATATTAAACATTTCGTTGGTGTATAACATTGCCCGCTCCTTGTATCGGGCGGCTCAGCGCCCGCAGTTGAGTTCTTTACTGTCCCGGACTCCCTTAGCCGCCGGGAGCGTTCCTGCAAATAAACTCGGGTTGATGTCATCCCAGGATTGCAAAAGATCCTGAGTCACTATGCAGTGTAGACAGCGGCAAGTCCCTATTTCCGTTGTGTTTTTGCTTCAAAAATCTGAAAAACGTAATCTTGTTGGATGAGTTCACATAAATCCGGTTTGCGTTAATCTAAAAGGGCTGCTACCGGTTCCCCATAGCCGGCGGCGACAGCCTGTAAACCAACAAGAAACGGAAAAAACGTGAAATGACCTATGTCGATGCAATCAGTTGGGACATGCTTAACCCCTTCATCATGCCCATCAAAGTCCTTGAGCCGCACACAGACCGGCTGGGACACACCAACAACACGACTTACCTCAATTGGATGGAGGAAGTCAGCTGGCGCCATATCGACCCGCTCGGGATGAGTTGGGCCGCCCATGAGAAATTGGGTAAAGCCATGGCGATCACCCGTACGGAAGTGGATTACCTTGCCGCTTCTCATGCCGACGATGAGTTGTATATCGGCACCTGGATTACGGCGTGCGACGGACGCATACAGTCCAGCCGTCACTTTCAGATATTTCGCCCTGCGGACGGCAAAACCATTGTCCGCGCCAACAGTTATTACGCCTGTATCGATATGAAGAGCGGCAAGCCGACGCGAATGCCGAAAGAATTCGTCGATGCGCACCGCAAAGCCATGGAAGCCCATGGCCTTGCGCCAGCGTCGGGTTGAGCGATGACGCAGGGATGCGTCAGGAGTGTTGACTGCACTGTAACTGCTTTTGCTTGAGCGCCATCAGTACGTGAGTGCGGCTGATGACCCCGACCAGCTTGCCATCGTCCACCACCGGATAGACTTTGGGACGATGGTCGTCCATGTAGTTGGCCAGGTCGACGATGCTCGCCTCGGGGTCCACCGTCACGGTGGCCTTGTGCATGACCTCGCCCACTGTGGCGGGGGCGTCGCAATGGTAGCTGCTTAGCAGTAGTTTCTTGATGCAGTCCTTCTCGGATATAAAGCCGATCACATGCTTGTGTTCATTCACCACCGGCGCGCCGGATATCCCTTTTTTCAGAAGGATGTCCACCGCCTCGATAATGGAGGCGTCGGCGGCGACGAACGCGGGCTGCGTGTCCATAAAGTCGCTGATTTTGATATCTGCGTTCATAGCTTTCCTCCTGTTAGTGATTTGCTTAGGCGCCGGGTCCGCAATCAAGACAACGCTCGATGACGTCAGGCCCCAAGTGGAGTTTGCTGTTCAGATCGCGTAGCGCCGTGCGCACGCCTTCTTCTATCACCGGGTGGTAAAAGGGCATCTCCAGAATCTGACTGACCGTCAGGCGCTGCTGTACGCACCAGCTCAGCAGGTGAGCGATATGCTCCGCCGCGGGACCAAACATTTCCGCCCCCAGAAACAGGCCCGTGCCTTGTTCGCCGTACACTTTCAGCAGGCCGAGGTTTTTACCCATCACCCGACTGCGTCCTTGATCTTCGAAAGACACTACACCTTCAGCATAGCAACTGCGGCAGCGTTCTTTCACCTGATTGATATTCAGCCCCAAAGACGCGATCTGTGGATCGCTGAACACCACGCCAATGGGCGTCCGTCGTTTGCCAGCGCGAATATCAGGATAGCGGCCGGCGTTGTCTCCGGCGATGCGGCCTTCATCAGCGGCCTCATGCAATAGAGGCAGATCATTGTTGGCGTCGCCGGCGATGAAGATGGCGCTGTCGCCGCATTGCATGGTGTAACGATCAAACACCGGCATGCCTCTGGCGTCCATTTGCAACTCCGCCTTTTCAATGTCCAGATTGTCGACGTTGGGACGGCGTCCGGTCGCGGCGAGCACATATTCGAACATTTCCGTGATCTCTCCCTGTTCCTTATCCAGGAAGGTGATCGCCACGCCCTGGTCGGTGCGCTTCACGCTGCTGACTTTGGCGTCGGGGTCCAGAGGAAACTCACGGTTAAAGACTTTCTCCGCGTAGTCGCGAATCTCCGGGTCCTGAATCGGTCCAATGGCGCCGCCGACGCCAAACATGCGTACTCGCACGCCGAGGCGACTCAAGGCCTGACCCAATTCGAGACCAATGACGCCGGGGCCAAACACCGCAACGCTGGAGGGCAGATCGCGCCATTCAAACAGGTCGTCATTGATAATCAGGCGGTCGCCTGCGTTTTTCAAAAAGGGCGGCACATTGGGGCGTGACCCAGTGGCGATGACGATGCGCTGCGCTTCAACGATAAGGTCGTCATCCACCTGTAATCGATGTGGTGAAATAAATTTAGCTTTACCGCGTACCTTATGTTCGGCGGGAAATCCTTCCACGGAATCGACGACGAATCCGGCGAAACGGTCTCGCTCATTGCGCACTCGCTCCATGACCTTGCGGCCGTCGATATGAGGGTTGTTGGAAGCAACGCCGAACAGATCAGAATGACGATGGTGATGGGCGGCTTCCGCTGCGGCGATTAACAGCTTGCTGGGCATGCATCCGACGCGGGCGCAAGTGGTGCCGTAGGGTCCGCTTTCAATCAATAGCACATTTTGCGTGTGCTCGCGCGCGGCGCGGTATGCGCCCAAGCCTGCAGTGCCGGCTCCAATAATTGCTACGTCCACTTTGCGTGTTTGCACTGGGTTATCTCCCCTGCTTGCTGTATTCCTGGTCAGTCGGTCCGGTCTGGTTATACGCCGGACCGACGTTGGCTTGCGTGCGTTACACGCCGAAGTGGGCTTCCAGATCATCAGCGCCGCCGATGCGCTGTCCGTCAATGTAAATCTGCGGCGTGGTGCCTTGGCCCGTCACAGCCTGCAGTGTGCTGTAGCTAAGACCGTTTGCGCCCAGAACGATGTTCTCAAAGCTGATGCCGCGATCGTTCAACAGCTGGTGGGCGCGGGCGCAGTGTGGACACCCTGGCTTGCTGAATACGGTGACCCGGCTGGGCAGCACGGCTTCTTTATTAATGTAGTTGAGCATGGTGTCTCCGTCGCTCACCTTGAAAGGGTCGCCCGGTAGTTCAGGTTCGATGAACATTTTCTCAATCACGCCATCCCGCACCAGCATGCTGTAACGCCAGGAGCGTTTGCCGAAGCCCAGTTCGCTTTTTTCCACTAGCATGCCCATGCCTTCGGAAAACTCACCGTTGCCGTCCGCGAGGAAGTAAATATTTTCTGCTTTCTGGTCCGCCTTCCAGGAGTTCATGACGAAAGTATCGTTAACGGACAGACAGATAATCGCGTCGATGCCGTTTTGTTTGAACACGGGCGCCAGCTCGTTGTAGCGCGGCAAATGCGTGCTTGAGCAAGTGGGGGTGAAGGCGCCCGGCAGTGCGAATACGATAACGTTTTTGCCTTTGAACAGATCGTCGGTGGTCACCTGAACCCATTTTTCTCCTTCACGCAGATTGAAAGTAACGCTGGGTACGGTTTGTCCTTCTCTACTCTGTAACATTTATTGATCCTCTATATTTCGTTTTTCATTCACTTGAGCTGGTAGCTAAGTGCTTAATCTTTAAGACGAGGAGCAGTGTCGCAGAGATGGGCGATTGAATAAATTTATAAAAAAATATCAATTCAATTACTAATTGCTATCGAAAGGGGCGTATTGATAGATAGGCGCTAACGGGCTTTAAGAGAGAGCAGAGTTGAGAGCGTTAAGCTAAGCGTCGGGGAGATTAGAAAGAGAGAAAAGTGGGGAGGGGAATTCAAAAGCCTAAAAACAAAACGGGCGCCGAAGCGCCCGCCTTGTCAGTCTGCCGAAACTGCGCAGACCGCAGTAAACTGCTTAGTAACGTGGTCTGCGAGCTGGACGCTCTTCACGTGGCTTAGCTTGGTTTACTTTGATATTGCGGCCTTTCAACGCTGTGTCGTTCAGACCCTTGATAGCGGCGTCCGCTTCAGAGTTGTTCGACATCTCGACAAACGCGAAACCTTTGGACTGGCCGGTATTACGGTCAATGATCAGGTTAGCGCTGGTAACTTCTCCAAAAGAGGAAAAAGCTTCTCTCAATTCTTCTTCAGTGACGCCGTAGGCCAGATTTCCAACGTAAATATTCATATCGATCTCGTGTGATTTATGCGTTTTCCACAAATAAAGTGACACCGCAAGCAAACGCACAAATTCGCGGAGTCGCCATTAGCTGATTAAGCCAACAGAAAGCAGTCTAGCAGTAATCTTTAAGGTTGTATGCATTTTATTCAGGTTTTTATTAAAAAAGTTTGATGTGTCTATTAATTATATGATTTTAAACAAAAAAACTAAAAATTAGAGCCCGATTTTCAGCCCTAAAAACAGCCTTTTAAACAAAAAAAGGGCCGCTTGGAGCGACCCGGAAAATAACTCCAACTGGAGTTTTAGCATTCGTTGCTTCCGCAAAGCGCAAGCGGCGGATTAATTAGCGTCGCTTGTAGGAAATTCAAGGGCGGCCATTGTCGCAACATATAAATAGCATCTTTTTTATCCAGATCAATTTTTCAGCGATTCAGTCTGAAAATGGTCCGTTATGGATAACTCGTCACGACAGGCCAACCGGGGAGCATTAAGACGGAGTTATGTTAAGGAATGATGACGCGGGGGACAGCGTTGGCACCCGGAAACAGGCCGTATTTGTTAGCCCGAGGCTTAAGAGACTAGGCCCTATTGTCGTTTCGCGAGGTTGTTTCTTCACCTAAAATTAAGGTTTTTTCATACTTGCCAAATACTTAATTCCGGGATGACCGCGATGACCACGCTCAGAAGGACGCTTACGCTAACTCTGCTTACAACCCTGCTCGCCGCCTGTAGCGACGGACCTAAGGTGTCGCAGGACGCCAAGGTGATCGAAGACGCTGGCGCGTTGCGACCAGAAACGGTGGGCTCCTCTGAGATGGTGTTTGAGTCGGAGAAGGCTGTTGCGGACGTGAAGCCCGGTTCGGTGATTGTGTCCGGCGCTTCGGACAATGCGCCTTATGGTTTTCTAAAGCGGGTCAAGAGTAAGTCTGAAGTAGATGGCTCCACGGTCTTGTCGGTGGAAGACGCGCAGCTGACTGATGTCGTGGAAGAGGCTGACGTTTCACTGAGCGGCGCCTTGAATCCCAGCGCGTCCCCAAGGCCGCGATTGGCCGCCAAGGGACTGGATTTATCCGCGCGGGGCATCACCGTATATGCTCCTGGAGAATCGGCGGACCTGCCTGACGCCTGTGCGGACAAAGATTTCCGCGTCGCTTTCGAGGCCACTGAGGCGGCGCCTTATGTCACCGTCACCGGGTGTGTGGGTTTCAGCAGCAACTTCATTTTTGATCTGGAAATTGAGCACTTCCAAGCGACGCGTGCGGAGTTCGTCGTGGACAGCAAAATCGGCAGCGCTTTGGCGTTGAAATCTGATGTCGAGCTGGCCAGCATCAATCAGAAGACTGAATTGGCGCGTTTTGATGTGGACCCGATCAATTTCCAGATTGGGCCAATACCGGTGGTGATCGTGCCGGAAATCGTGCTGGTCATGGGTGTGGACGGCAAAGTCGACGTCAATGTGGACATCAGCGCCAGCCACGAGTTAAGCGCTCAGGTGGGCTTATTGTACGCGGATAATCGCTGGTCCACCGTCAACGAAAGCCAACAGAAATTCGATATGCCTTTGCCTCAGGGCGATGGCTCCGCCAATGCGCGCGTGTACGCCGGTCCAGAAATGGAGTTCATGTTCTACGGTGTCGCTGGTCCTGGCGCCAATATTTACGTCTTTTCCCGCATGAATGCCGATGTGGACGCCGTCAATCCCGCCAAATCCAACTATGAGTTGTGGGCGGGCGCTCAGGCCGGGGCTTCCTTCCGGGTGGAAGTGTTCGATAAGACGTTGTTCAAGATTCACGAATCCAACCTGATCGGCTATGAAGGCTTGATCGCTTCCTCGGAGTATGACGGTCTGGCGCCGCCGGGCGCAGGCCGAGTGATTGGCGTCATTGGCGACGCCATGCAAGGCAAGCTGGTCAGCGGAGACGACATCCTGCGCGATAACCTGTCTGGAGAACTGGTGGACTTGCTGAAAGGTCTCGCCGCTAACGAAGATGATTCCGATGGCGGTTACACGGTGGCGGAAGCCAACGCACGCCCCCGCTGGCGCGAATTGAAAATCGCCGGCCGTTGTTTGCAACCTGATTATGTCGGTCATCTCGCGATGATTCGTCCGGTTGCCTGCAATGGGGGCGATAAGCAGAAATGGTGGTGGGACACTAATGGCGCAGTGCATCCCAAAGCCAACGCCAAGTTATGTATGGATGGTCTTGGCGTCACGCCAGGCGTCAATCTGGCGCTTTGGGGATGTCATGGCGGCGACAACCAGGAGTGGATTTTTGAAGATGGCCGTATGCGCAACAAGCGCAGTGACTCCCTGTTTGTCACCTATGAGAAAGATATCTTCAATTGGCTTGATTACGCCCAGCTGAAAAGCCTGAAAGAAAACACGGAGAAACAGTTCGCTCAGTGGGGGCAGGAAGAACGCGTCAACGGCGTCGCCGCTTCCCATTTCCGTCCGTTAAAAAGTGCGCGTAGCGGACTGTGTCTGGGTGTGCAAGCAGGGAGTGCATCCCCTGAGTTGCAGGCATGTGGAAACGCATCACAACAGCTCTGGTTCTACGATAGTGTGGCTCGAACGTTGTACAACGCGGCGGGAGACTGTCTAAGCCACCATAGCGAGAACTACAACGGCGCGACCTTATTCGTGGAGACTTGTTCTACGTCCGCGAATCAGACATTTGATTTCGCTGACGGCGCTCTCAAAACGACGTCGGACGCGGCGATTGTCGTCGACGCATATGGCTCGGAGGATGGTGCTATGGTTGGTCAGTGGATGTTTCACGGCGGCGCCAATCAGCTTTGGCTGTGGGGCGAGTGAGTCTTTGTCGACTCATCTTTCCGAACTTTTGTCTTTTATCGTTCCGTCTTTATGACCACGCTCAATGGATGAGTTTCGGAGACAATCCGTCGCGTAGACCCTGACGGTCATCCGCCAGGGTTATCTCTACTGTGAGCCCTGACTGCAACCTGTATAATGCGCGGCTATGAAACGCATATCATCTTCTCTTCAATCGCCACTGCAGGCTTTGCAGACCTTATTCGGGTACGACGCATTTCGCGGCCCGCAGGAAGTCGTCATCGGGGAACTGATGGCTGGCCGGGACGCCCTGGTTTTGATGCCTACCGGCGGCGGTAAATCACTTTGCTATCAAATTCCCGCTATCTTGCGTAATGGCGTAGGAGTGGTGATTTCTCCTTTGATCGCATTGATGCAGGACCAGGTGGACGCTCTGAGACAGGTCGGCGTTAACGCGGGTTTTCTGAATTCCAGCCTCAGTCTGGCGGAGTTGCGGGATATGGAGCGCGCGCTGCTGGATCAGGAGCTGGACATGCTCTATATCGCGCCAGAGCGTTTGACTCAGGAGCGTACGCTGGAGCTGCTGCAACGCACGCCTATCTCCCTGTTCGCCATTGATGAAGCCCACTGTGTGTCGCAATGGGGCCACGATTTTCGCGCGGATTATTTACAACTGAATCTACTGCAGGAACGATTCCCTCACGTGCCCAGGGTGGCGCTGACAGCCACCGCCGACGAGCGCACCAGAAAGGAAATCGCCGAACGCCTGGGGCTGACGGAGGCGCAGCATTTCATCAGCGGTTTCGATCGCCCCAATATCCAATATCGCATTACCCAGAAACAAAACGCGCGGCAGCAGTTATTGCGCTTTTTACGCGCTGAGCACGCCACCGACGCAGGCATTGTTTACTGTTTATCCCGTAATAAAGTTGAGCAAGTGGCGGAATGGCTGTGCAAGGAAGGCTTCAATGCGTTGCCGTATCACGCTGGATTGCTGGCGGATGTGCGACAGGAGCATCAGCAGCGTTTTTTAAGGGAAGACGGCGTTATCGTCGTGGCCACCATCGCTTTCGGGATGGGGATTGATAAGCCGGATGTGCGTTTTGTCGCTCACCTGGATCTTCCCAAAAGCATTGAATCCTATTATCAGGAAACCGGCCGCGCGGGCCGTGACGGACTGCCTTCCACCGCCTGGATGGCCTACGGGCTGCAGGATGTGATTAAACTGCGGCAGATGATGGAAGGCTCTCCGGGCGCGGAGCAATTCAAACGGGCGGAGAGACAGAAACTCGACGCCATGCTGGGACTGTGTGAAATCGTCAGTTGTCGCCGTCGCGCGCTGTTGCGCTATTTCGGTGAGACCGCGCCTGAGCAATGCGGTAATTGCGACGCCTGTTTGAACCCGGCGGAAACCTGGGATGCGACGGTAGCGGCGCAGAAGGCTTTGTCCTGTATTTATCGCACGGGGCAGCGCTTTGGCGTCAATCATCTTATTGATGTCGTGCGAGGCGAACTGACCGACAAGGTGAAGCAGTTTGGTCATGAGAGCCTGCCCACTTTTGGCGTCGGCGAGGATATGGATGCGGCGCAATGGCGTTCGGTATTGCGCCAGCTAACCGCGCGGGGACTGTTGAATGTGGATCTGGATGGCTTCGGGGCTTTGAAGTTGACGGAATCCTGCCGACCCATTTTGCGCGGCGAACAGGAAGTGCGGTTGCGGCGCGACGTAAAAGAAGTGGTGTCGAAAGCGCCGCGACGCAGTGGCGAATCCCTGCGTGAAGAAGATCAGCCATTATGGGATGCGTTGCGTATCCGCCGTAAGGAGTTGGCGGAGGAACAGGGCGTGGCGCCTTACATGATTTTCCATGACGCTACACTGATGGAAATCTTGCGTCATCGTCCTCAGAACGAGATGGAGTTTTTGGCTCTCAACGGCGTCGGCAAGAGCAAGCTGGAGCGCTACGGCGAGGACTTCATGGAAATTGTCCGCAACGCCTGAGCCTGTCAGGCGGATGCGTTTTCTATGCGTTCGAAAATAGCGTCCGCCGCCACAGCAAGCAAAGCCACCAGGATGGCTCCTTGTAATACATAGGCGGTATTGCCGTTGATCAAACCCGCCACGATAGGATCGCCGAGGGTTTTGGCTCCGATGGTGGAGCCGATGGCGGCGGTGGCGATGTTAATGGTCACAGAAGTGCGTACGCCCGCCATGATCACTTTGAAGGCGAGAGGCAGCTCCACCTTCCATAACACCTGCGACGGCGACATTCCCATACCGCGCGCCGCCTCCAGCACTGCGCCGGAGACGCCTTCCAAACCAGCAATTGTGTTACGCACCACGGGCAGCAAACCGTAAAGCGTTAGTGCGACTACGGTGGGCGCGCCGCCAAAGCCAGTCATGGGAACCGCCAGCGCGAGCACGGCGACGGGAGGAAACGTTTGACCAATGGAAGCGACGTTATTCACCAGAGGAAGGAAATCCCGTCCGGATTCCCGGGTCACCAATATGCCGGAAACCACGCCAACCGCCGTGGCGATAAACCCGGACAGCAGCACCAGACCCGCGTGGCTCAGTAACAGGCGCCAAAAGCTGTCGCGGTCATACACCACTTGTGATGCATCAGGCTGCAGCCAGCGAAAGAGCGTTTCCATATGGGGAAACAAGCTGGCGCATAGAATTAACAGCAGCGCGGGCGTCAATGCCCTCCAGGGCGCGCGGCGAATAGAGGCTCGCCGCATCAGGCGCAGCCTCCTACCAAATCCGCCATGCGCACTTCCGCCAGCAAGGTTCCATCAGAAGATAAAACTGGCAATGCAGCGACTTTGCGCCAGAGCATTTTGGAGATCGCCAACTTGACGCTGTCTTCCACCTGCAGGCCCATGTCTGGTGTGACCTCGATTTCCCGCCAACGATAGCTGGCGTCGCCGTCCACAGCTGCCTGCAGTAACCGCACCGGCGCATTCGCGCCATCAACCGCCCACAGTCTTCCTGCGCCCTGGCATGGCGGCGCGGCGCCCTGTACTCGCGGTGGATCGGGGCGCATGATGTCGCGCACCTGCTTGCAAGACGCCGCTTTCAGGCCGCGGTCCTGGCTGCCGATAATATTCTCGACAAAGTGATTCGCGGGGCGGTGCAGAATGTTTTCCGGCGTGTCGTATTGGATGATCTGACCGGCGTCCATCACCACCATGCGAGTGGCGAGCTTCAATGCTTCTTCTATATCATGAGTGACGAATACGATGGTTTTCTTGATCTGCGACTGAATCCGCAGCATCTCTTCCTGCAGGCTTTCCCGGGTGATGGGGTCGAGAGCCCCAAAGGGTTCGTCCATGAGCAAAATATCCGGGTCCGCCGCCAGCGCACGCGCCACACCAACGCGTTGGGCCTGTCCACCAGATAATTCATGGGGCATTTTGTCCGCAAAAATGGCGGGATCGAGCGCGAACAGCTCCAGTAACTCATTGACCCGATTGTGTATGCGTTGCGCATCCCATTTGAGCAGACGAGGAACCACCGCGATATTTTTCGCCACGCTCCAGTGAGGAAACAAACCGATGTTTTGAATGGCGTAGCCAATCCGCCGACGCAGCGCGTTGATCTCAAAGCTGGCGATTTCCTGATTATTGATCAGAATGCGCCCTTCACTGTGCTCCACCAGTCGGTTGATCATTTTTAACGTGGTGGATTTGCCGCAGCCGGAGGTGCCTACCAGCACACAAAAGTCGCCGCTGGCGATGTCCAAAGAGAGGTTGCGTACGGCGTATTGCTCGCCGTATTTCATGGAAACGTTGTCCAGTCGGATCATGGGGCGCCTCGGATTGTGGCGGTCAAGAATGCGAACAGGGCGTCTGCGGCGAGGGCGAACAGGATTGTGGGAATGGCGCCCAAAAGCACCAGATCCATCGCCGCCTGACCCAGGCCCTGAAAGATGAAGGTTCCCATACCTCCGGCGCCGATTAGCGCGGCGACGGCGGTTAGGCCGATGGTTTGCACGGTCATGATGCGCAGTCCTTCCAGAATCACGGGAGCCGCCAATGGCAGGCGCACCTGCAGGAATACCTGGCTTTCACTCATTCCCATGCCGCGAGCGGCCTCCAGAACCGGTTCAGGAGTACCGGTGAGAGCGACGTAAGCGTTACGTGTCATGGGCAGTAAACTGTAGCCAATCAGGGCGATCAACGCGGGGGTGAAGCCGATCCCCTGAACGCCGATAGCGCGCAGCCACTCATACTCGTTGGCGAGGTAACTCAGAGGTGCGATCAGTAGGCCAAAAAGCGCCAGGCTGGGAATCGTCTGCACCACGCTAAGCACCCCAAACAGCCCCCGTCGGGCCTTTTCCGAGCGCGTCGCCCAGATAGCGAGCGCCATGCCCATCACCGCGCTGGGCAGCATTGACCAGAAAACGAGGTTGAAATGCGCGCCCATCTCCGTCACAAACTGGCGTTGCCTGACATGAAACTCTTGCGCCAGGGATAACTTCTCCAGTACGCCAAAGGAGTAGGCGATTGCGATGCCCGCGACGACGGCGATGACGCCGGCGAGTTTCAGCCAGACTCCGGCCTGTAGCTTGTGGCAGGCTTCAATCATGATCAGCGCCATGAAGAAGCCCGCCAGCCAAAAGCCGCTACCCAGCGCCGCACGGCCATGTTGCAGCCCTTCACTTGCTCGCTCTAGCCCAAATACGCCCGCCATCACAGGCAAGAAGGCGACCAGGGTGGTCGCCGTCAGCAATATGGCAAGATAGGCATGGCGGTTCGGGCGCCAGGATAACAAAGCGATAGCGAGCGCGCCGGCGAAAACCGGCAGGCTCCACCGAAGGGAAAGAGCGTCCAGCAAGGCAACGCCCTCCCCAGGCAGTATGCGGTTCGGTTGAAAGGACGCAAAATTCAGAAACAGCAGCGCCGCGATGGCCAGGACGGACATGGAAAGCGTCACGCGATTTGCGCCTTGCAGCGCGCTGCGGTCTCCCGCCGGCAATATATGGGTTAGAGCAGTCCGGCGGATTTTAAGAACTCCCGGGCCACTTCTTTGGGGTCGAGACCATTAACGGCGACATCTGCGTTGAGACGTTGCAGCGTGGTCAAGTCGAGCTTTTCGAATATAGCGTCGATCATCGGACCTATGTCTGGATTCGCTTTCAGTATCTCGCCGCGCACTACCGCTGCCGGCTCATAGACCGGCTGCACGTTGCGCGGGTCCTGCAGCACCACCATATCCAGTGCGCTCAGGCCGCCGTCGGTGCCATACGCCATCGCCGCATTGACGCCATTAGTGCGTAGGGCGGCGGCGCGAATGGTCGCAGCGGTGTTGCCGCCGGACAATACCAGCAGCTGATCGGCGGTCAGCTCAAACCCATAGGCTTTCTGAAAGGCGGGCAGGGCGAAATCCGACTCCACAAACTCGGCGCTGGCGGCGAGCTTTATTTCTCCGCCATCTTTCAGAAAACGGGAAAGGTCATCCAGGGTCGCCAGTTTTTGCTCTCGCGCCAAATCGCCGCGTACGCTGATCGCCCAGGTGTTGTTTGCGTTAGCGGGATGCAGCCAGACTAGATTATTGGCGGCGAGATCTTTTTCTTTTGCTGTGGCGTAGGCTTTGGCCGGGTCTTTCCAGACAGGGCTGTCCGCCATGTCGAAGAAAAACGCCGCATTGCCCGTGTATTCAGGGTAAACGTCTATCTGGCCGTTGATCAGCGCGGTGCGGACGATTTTGGTGGCGCCAAGTTGGATGCGATCTTCTACTTCATAGCCGGCTTTTTCCAGCCGAAGCAAAATCATGTTGCCGAGCACGGAGCCTTCCGTGTCGATTTTAGAAGCGACGACAATCTTGTCTTTGGCCGCGACGTGAGTGGCGATGGACAGGCCCAGTACGAGGGCGGCGGCAAGTCGTCCAAGTCTGCTCTTGCGGTTCACGATATGTCTCCTGTCGGTCAGGTCGGTAATTCAATCAGGGAAGCGGCATGAGGATCTTATTCGTTTGATGCGCCCGCTTTTTCCTGCCGGGAGGCAGCAGTGTCCCCCATGGCGCGCCTTGATTCAACCTTGGCCCGGCAATGCGGAGTGGGATTGGTAGTTTGTGAGATCCAGTATGCGAAAACCGAGACTACACATATAAGTGGTTGACATGGCGGAACTAAATGGAGTCTGATAGCCGCTCAGTACACGCAAGAAATGCAAGGGAGGAGCCACATGATGACTCAATCAACTCATCAAAAAAGAGCCAAGGATCTGCGATCTACTCAAGGTTGCTCTGTCTCCTTAGCTTTCCGTGTGCTGACGAACCACTAAATACTATCTATCAGCCGCGGAACTCATCGCGGCTGGTTGGATATGCGCCTGAAGTACCCATAGATACCCTTCCTTCCCGATGTGTTCCCGGCGATAACCGAGGAATACACGATGAAAAAGTTTTTCGTTCGCATTAACACTGCAGCACGTCGTATTTTTGTTGGAACTCCACGTATCGAAGGCTTGTATGGTATGAGCGACCACTTGCTGAGAGATATCGGAATGGAGCGAATCAGCGGAAAAGGCCTGCAGCCAATGGTGAACCCAGAGTCCACTATCGAACGTAAGCGTCCTGCCCGTGAAAGGGCGGAAACGCCTCTTCCGATACCTGAATTGACGAAGATATAGACCACCGCGCCGCAGCCGATCTGGTTGCGGCGCTAATCTATATGTCCTCGCCTTCACTTTAATACTTATAGTACTTAGATCCCGTCTTTCGCTTTTCCTCTTCGTTTGCAACGTCTCTCTAAGCATGCCCATGCTTTTTCACTTTTAATGAACGACGTCACAGACCGCTCACCGTAATTTTGAAGTAATTACGAACTCTTTTATTAAATATCGGTTAGAATGCGCGGAATTTTTTTCGCCCCTCATATTCAGGGAGAGCGCCGGTCAATCGCATTGCTTGCTAACGGCGTTTATAGGATTTAGATATCAAAGCGTTGGCTTATGCAAAAACTCACCTCATTTTTGTTCGTCTTTTTGGCCGCTGCCGGCATTCTCATACAGGCGTTCGTCTCCTGGTATTGGATGAATACGGAAGCGCCGCAGCAATTTTTGGACTTTTTCACATCCCTTTACGGTTACGCGCCAGCTTGGTCGGAATGGGCGTTCGGCTTTAAGCAGAACTCCTGGTGGCCCCCATTGGTCTGCGTAGCGCTGTTGATCCTGGCTATCACTAACCGGCGGGCGCAAAGTCTGCTGGGTATGGCGGCTGGAGTTTCCCTGTTGTTTGCAGGCGGTCTGGTGTACGCCATGTATCCCCTGCATTTGATGATGCAAGCGCCGGTCTAAGCTCTCGTTTATTCGGGGCCGCAAAACTGAGCACTTCTATTTACCTGATGTTATAGAGTAAGAAGTTAGAAATGCCTATTTTCGCAATTTCCATTATTTTTCAAGTTGCTCTGGTCATGCACATAGTGAAGACGGGGCGTAGTACAACCTGGATCTGGATTGTGGTCATGTTGCCCTTCGCAGGTTCTGTCGCTTATTTTCTGGTGGAAATGCTGCCGGAGCTGGCGGGAAGCCGGACCGGCAGAAACGCGCAGCGCAAAATGCAGTCTATCGTTAATCCCGACAAGGCGGTCAAACAGGCGGCCTTCAACTACTCCGTTACGGACAGCGTGGAGACCTCCATGCGGTTGGCGGAAGAATGGTTGGAGAAAGGGATGTTCGGGGAAGCCAAGGCGATGTATGAAAAGTCCCTGAAGGGAATTCACCAGACTGACCCTCACATCATGTACGGTCTCGCGAAAGCGGAATTTGGCCTGAACAACTATGGCGCAGTCCGTTCTGTGATGGACGATCTGATCCGCCACAATCCTGATTTCAAAAACGCGGAAGCGCATCTTCTATACGCCCGTGCGTTAATGGAACTCAACGAAACTGCTGCAGCGAAGCACGAGTTTGAAGCGCTGGAAGCCTACTTTCCTGGCCCCGAAGCCAGTTATTGGTTTGGGATGTTCCTGAAAGCCCAGGGCAGGGAAAGAGAATCGCAGGAGCAGTTCAAGAAAATTCTGGAAAAAGCGAAGGTCTCCGGCAGACATTACCACTCATACCACAAAAAGTGGCTCAAGCTGGCCAAGCAGGAATTTACGGGTTGATCATGAGATCTGAGTTGGACAGGCGAATCGAATACCAAAAGCTGAGATTGGATCAGAACAACACGCCGCCGCAAGAGATGAGAGAGGCGCGATCCAGAATCATGTATATCGAAGACAAGTCTCTTGGTCTTGAAGGCTCAGCCCGCATTGGACGTGTTTATTTTTCCAAGAGTGGGAAGACGCTCTATTATCGTGGAAAAACGTTTCAAAGCCTTAAAGGGCGGGGCTACAAATCAAATTTTTATGATATTGAAAGCGGTGACGAATATTGGATTTCTGGTCCAAGAAAGGACCGTAGTGACCGTTTGTATGGTGGCAATGACGGAGTAGTGGTGGATGAGGACATTGCGCAGGAATACTTTGCGTACGTGAGTGGCGCTCTTAAATGATTGAGTTTTCAGAACATAATCGGAACGCACAAGCTCTGGCGCTGCATTATGCGCGCAGTCTGGGAGATGATTATGTGGTGGCGGTCATGTCTTCGCAGGCGGAGATCGCCACGTCTGAAGAGGCGCTAAGGGTGGCGGCCTGCTTTTGGGAAATGACCGATCTGGCGGTTGAAGACGATAATGCGGAGCGCACAGTCGACGGCATCGACGATCTGCAGTTCTGGATGTATAAACTGTTTAATCAGGTTTATGGCTATCTAACCAAAGCGGGCTTTATTGATGAATGGAAACAGGCTTCCCGAGAGCAATATCAAGAAGGGTCTTATCAATAGAAAGCTGCAATCAAAATAAGGAGAGGCGGGGCTCCTCTCCTTTAGTATTTCCATGAATAGTCGCTTCATCACACCATCCACATGATGGCTCCGTCACATTCTATTTTGCGTGACGTGAACAGTTCGATGACTTCCGCATTGGTCTGGGCGTGCAGAGACCATTCTGAAATGGAGAACCTGCCGCCTCCGGCCACCAGCATGGGCAGCATCATCTGATCCGTCAGATGCTCATCCAAGACCGCGTTGCTGTCCAGGTAGGTTTTCACCTTCTGGCTGAGCAACTTGGACACCAGCTCCGCCCGTCTTCGCACCTGACCCAGTTCGGAAAGACAGATACGATGGCCGTCGAATTGCAGGTCCACCGCCAGCAGATTGCCGGCGCAGCCTGCTTCCGGCTTGCGTTGCCGTGACTCATGCACCGGGTGTTCGCGCAAAGATAAGTACGCCTGTACTTCCCGCTCTCCCACCTTGCCGGGAATGTTATAGCAGTAGGCGGTCAGGCGGCTGTGGTTCAGCTCGCCGCGCTCTAGCCGCTCAATCGGCTGCAAAGCTTCCGGCTGTATGCGAATGCGCCATTTACCGCCGCCAGCGGGCATAAAGCCCCAACGCTCTGTTTCCACTTCGATTTTAGCTCCCATATCCCGCAGCAGCGGCAGGAAGGAGCGTTCAATTTCCGTAAGAGGCGGTGCGAACGGGTTATGGGTGCCGCCGCCGAATTCCACGGTAGAGGCTCCTTCCGCCTGTAACAGAGGCAGTAATACGGTTTGGAACACCAGCGCCGTGCTGCCTGCGCTACCCACATCGAATTTGTAGTCGCCGCCCTTTATCGGGCCGGGTTTGAACGTCAACCGGGAGGAGCCCAGTTCCGCCCCGTCTACTTTGGCGCCGCATATCGCCTGGGCGGCCTTAACGCAGGTCAGATGCTGACGCATCAGGCCTGGTTTGGGGCGCTTGCCGCGAATATGGTTAATTTCTATTTCTTTGCCGTACAGCATGGCCAGGGTCAGGGAGGATCTCAGAATCTGTCCTCCACCTTCGCCCATGCGTCCGTCTATTACTACTTTATCCATCTTAAATACCGTACAACTTATTGCGTCAGCGGCATGACGCCGCCTCTCTTCAACCTTTTACGCAAACCACCTGTCTCAGCGTATGCACGACTTCAACCAGGTCGGACTGCGCCGCCATCACGGCGTCGATGTCTTTGTAAGCGGAAGGCGTTTCGTCCACTACCGCCGCGTCTTTTCGGCATTCCACATGCGCTGTGGCGCGAGCGTGCTCTTCTACGGATACGCGCTTTTTCGCCTCGGTGCGGGACATCACTCTTCCTGCGCCATGGCTACAGCTACAGAAGCTTTCCGCGTTGCCTTTTCCGCGTACGATGTAGGAACGGGCTCCCATGCTGCCTGGGATAATACCCAGCTGGCCTTCCTGTGCGCTTACTGCGCCTTTTCGGGTCAACCACACGTTTTTCCCGTAGTGGTTTTCCTTCTGCACATAGTTATGGTGACAGTTCACCGCTTCCAGCTCGGCGATTACCGGCTTGTTCAACGTAACCGCCAAGGCGTTCAGCGCCCGTTGCATCATCGCCTCACGGTTGATGCGCGCGAAATCCTGCGCCCAGCCAACGGCTTGCACATAGTCGTTGAAGTAATCGGTTCCCTCCGCCAGATAGGCCAGATCTTTATCCGGCAGGTTTACGAAGAAACGCTCCATTTCCTTCTTCGCCAGCTTGATGAAATGCTCGCCGATACGATTCCCAACGCCGCGGGAACCTGAGTGCAGCATAATCCATACGTCGTTATTCTCATCCAGACACACTTCGATGAAGTGATTACCGGTACCCAGGGTTCCCAGGTGGTTCACGTTGTTGGTGTTTTTCAAAACCGGGTGCTTTTCGCACAGGATTTTAAAGCGATCCGCCAGTTCATGAGTCCAACGAGCGCCTACATCCTCTGGAATATCATGCCAGGAACCCCGGTCGCGTCGTCCTGGCTGACGGCCATGGGGTATCGCCGCTTCTATCGCGCTACGTAGCGCTCCCAAAGAATCCGGCAACTGCGTTGCATGCACGTCGGTTTTCACCGCCATCATTCCGCAACCAATATCCACTCCCACCGCAGCGGGAATAATGGCGCCGGAAGTGGGAATAACAGAGCCGATGGTCGCGCCTTTACCTAAGTGCACGTCCGGCATCGCAGCCACCCACTTATGAATAAACGGCAGGGACGCAATGTTTCTTAATTGCTTACGCGCTTCCGGTTCGAATGGAACGCCGTTGGTCCAGCTTTTGATCGGAACGCCTTTTTCTACGTTAGTTACTTCGTAGGGCATTTGGGGTTTTGTGCTTTGCATCATTCTCAAACCTTTTTGGTGGGACTCGCTTGTCCCGGAGCAACTGTATTTGGATGAATCGCCTTGCAGCAGGTTCATCTCGATACCATTACTATTACAAAAGCTGGGCCAACTTTTCTCATATACTTAACTATATGAAAAATAAGAATATATATAAAATTGTCGAAATATGTCGTTGAAGAGATATATCTATTTAGATAGAGATTTATGTTTTTAGATTATCGAATTCCAGATCGAACTTACTCAGATACTGCCGTAGACGATGAGAGTCGTTACTGGAGCTTTTACGCAATCTTGAGCGGTTGAAGAGCTGGCGTCCCGCCTCAGACAAAGAGCGGCTGTCACGACAGAGCGCAATCACACTGCGTAACTGATATTGGTCGAAGGCGTCAATTTCCGCCACCTGTTCAGGGGACAGGTAGTCTTCCAATGGCGGCAGAGACTCCTGAGCGCTGCTGCGTCGCCAGAATCGCCGTAGACGCTCGCACTCTTCATCCACCAGCGTTTCGTTGATGCGACCGCCTTCAGAGAGTGTGGCCATACGCTGTACACAGGCGTTCAGGTCGCGGAAATTGCCCTGCCATAAGGAGTCCGGCTGTTGGGCGAAATGCAGGAATCTGGCACGGGCGGCTTTATTGAAGCTGACCTTA
Organism: Hahella sp. CR1; assembly: GCF_029813005.1. Lineage (NCBI taxonomy): Bacteria > Pseudomonadati > Pseudomonadota > Gammaproteobacteria > Oceanospirillales > Hahellaceae > Hahella > Hahella sp. CR1. The sequence continues at coordinate 270,093 of NZ_JAPELK010000001.1, read as the reverse complement.
TGACCTAGCTGCTGCTCGGCTTTTTGCAGCTCATACTCCAGGTTAGGCTCTATGTCTTCGCGACGGTCTTTTAATCCGGGGAGTTCATAACTCCACAAATTGATGCGGGTTAACAGGTCCTCCCGAAAGCTGCCGTTGTCGACCTGTTTCTGCAGATCGCGATTGGTGCCGGCAATAAGCTGGAAGTCGCTGTGCGCAGGGTTGTCTGAACCGACGGGGTAGAAGCGCTTCTCTTCGATGGCGTGTAACAACATCGCCTGTTCATCCAGGCCCAGTTCGCCGATTTCATCCAAGAACAGCAATCCTTGATCGGCTTTGGCGAGCAGGCCCTTGCGAGCGGTTTGTGCGCCGGTGAATGCGCCCTTGTTGTGGCCAAACAGCGCCGACATAGCGCTGTCGCCACGTAGCGTGGCGCAGTTGACTGACACAAATTCACCTCTGACGGAGCCGCGGATTTTCTTCAGCTCAAAAATCTTGCCAGCGAGCTGGGATTTGCCTGCCCCAGTGGGGCCGGTGATCAGAATCGGCGCCTGGGAGCGAATCGCCACTCGCTCGATTTGCTGGATCATGGCGTTGAAGCGGGCGTTGCGGGTGGCGATGCCTGACTTGAGAAACTCTGTCCCTTCCAACTGCTGGCGCTTGAAGCGTGAACTGATGGCGTCGTATTTGGAGAGGTCGAGATCAATCAGATGATATTTCCCTGCGGCGACGCGTTCGCCTCTGTCTGGAGAGGTCTGCAAAATCTGCGCGGGAATGTAATTCGCTTCACATAGCAGGAACCAGCAAATCTGCGCAACATGGGTGCCGGTGGTGATATGCAGTAGATAACGCTCTTCATCTGGCTTGAAAGGATAGTTTTCGGCGAAATCCAGCAACGTGCTGTAAACCTGTTCGAAGTCCCAGGGATCGCTGAAACTGACCTGGCGCAGGCTCACTTCTGTATCCGGCGATACAGTCTCGATATCCGCGCCCACGTTATTGGCCAGGCGTGAGTCTCTGGCGTCATGCAGCAGCTCTATGCGATCAATCAGCAGGTCCTGTTGCATGAATATGCCGACGGTCGGCCGCCAGGTTTCCCAGCGCGCAGGCCCCTTGCCGCGTTTATCCATGGTGGTGCCCAGCAGACCGATGACTACGTTTTTCATATGATCTTTTTCGATAAATGGTTACAGACAGCGATCATATTCTCCGAAGGCCGCGAGGAAGGCAACTTGATAGCTGGAGTGTATGTTTGCAGGGATTAAGGTGGAGAGGGGTGGGAAGTCTATGGATGAGTATAAAAAAGGCCGCACAGAGGCGGCCACAGGGGTTTATGAGATCGTTAAGTTCTAACCGCCGCCATTTTGACGGTGGCGAAATGCTCATTGGTCAACTTGACCAGAATGGGCGACAACAGCAATAGCGACAGCAGGTTGGGGATGGCCATGAAAGCGTTGAAGACATCGCCGACCAACCAGACGAATTCCAGCTGCGCCAGCGCGCCGATCATGACGCACAGGGTGCTTAGCAGACGGTAAGGAATAATCGCGGCGGAGCCCATCAAGTACTCCCAGCATTTCTCGCCGTAATAAGCCCAACCGAGGATGGTGGTGAAGGCGAAAACGATCAACTGGATCGCCAGCAGATATTCGCCGAATCCCGGCATCGCCGCGGCAAATGCGCTGGCGGTGAGCGCTGCGCCGGACACGCCGCTTTCCCAGACGCCGCTGGTGATCAACGCCAGGCCGGTCAGGGTGCAGACAATAATGGTGTCGATGAAAGTACCCATCATGCCGATAAGACCAGAGGTCACCGGGTCAGAGGTTTTCCCCGCCGCCTGCGCGATACCTGCGGTGCCAAGGCCGGCTTCGTTGGAGAAAATGCCTCGGGCGACGCCGTAGCGAATCGCCATCATCACTGCAGCGCCGGCGAATCCGCCTGTAGCGGCGGTGGGAGAGAAAGCGTGGGTGAAGATCAGGTCGAAAGCGTGAGGGATACGATCAGAGAACGTGAACAGGATATAAAAGGCGCAGAGAATATAGGAGATGCACATGGTGGGCACCAGCGCTTGCGCCACGGCGCCGATGCGTTTGATGCCGCCGAGCAATACGAAGCCGATCAGCACGGTCATGACGACGCCGGAGGCGGCGGCGGGGATGCCGAAGGAGGTGTTCATTACCTCTGCGATGCTGTTGGATTGCACCATGTTGCCGGCGCCGAATCCCGCCAGTCCGCCGAACAAGGCGAAGGCTCCGCCCAGCCAGGCCCATTTGGGGCCCAGGCCGTTTTTGATGGCGTACATGGGGCCGCCAACATATTCACCGTTCTCGTCTTTTTCACGAAAGCGCACCGCCAGTACGACTTCCGCATATTTGGTCGCCATGCCCACCAGAGCGGTGGCCCACATCCAGAACAGCGCGCCAGGACCGCCGAGCGCTAGCGCCGTAGCGACGCCGGCAATGTTTCCGGTGCCCACTGTCGCAGCCAGGGCGGTCATCAGTGCGGCGAAAGGGCTGATTTCCCCAGGGTCCCGAGTATCCGGCTTACGACCTCTCCATACCAGTTGCAGGCCCAGCTTGAGCGTAAATAAGGGCATGAACTTCAAACGGCATTGTAAAAACAGCCCTACGCCCAGAATAAGAATAAGCATGGGGGGCCCCCATACGAAATCATTCAGGTCGGATACCAGCTTATGAATAGTTTCCAAGGGATTTTCTCCTCTCTTTATTTATCAGGCGGCGCTGTGGAGGGCGCTGCGCTGCTTCCCATACGTTTTTTGAAAGACGCGGCGTCGCGTCGGGTCACAGCTCCCGACGTGCGCCAGACACAGGATATGGATCAAGCGTGCGTCCAATGGTTCGCCGTCCTCATTGAGAACGGCGGCGAAGCGGAGCTCCATCCGCCAGCGACGGTCCCTCAAATAGCAGTGGTTATCAGTAGCGGTCTATTCCCAGTCCCTCAGTGTCAATCTCGGGTTTGCGTCCAGATACAATATCCGCCATGACGCGTCCCGTTCCCGCCGCCATGGTCCAGCCCAAGGTGCCGTGGCCGCTGGCGACATAAAGTTTGTTGATGGGCGTCGCCCCAACGATAGGGGTTCCGTCCGGAGTCATGGGGCGGAGTCCGGTCCAGAATTCGGCTTCGCCATTGGCGTAGCCGGTTCCGAACAGGTCGTCCGCCACAAACTCCAATGTGTTCTTTCTGGCTTGATGCAGGCGCAGGTCGTAGCCCGCCAGCTCCGCCGTTCCTCCGACCCGTATACGGTCGCCCAGGCGGGTGACGGCTACTTTGTAGGTTTCGTCCAACAGCGTCGACTCGGGCGCCCGTTCTGGGTTTTTTACCGGCAAGGTAATCGAATAGCCCTTCACCGGAATGATGGGGGCTCTGAGCCCCAAGGGCTTCAGCAACAGTGGCGTATAGCTGCCGAGCGCGACGATATAAGCGTCCGCCTGCAACGGGCCTTGATCCGTTTGCACAGATACGATTGCATCGCCGTTTTTCTCCAGCCCACGGATGACCACGCCTTGTTTAAATACGACGCCTATTTCTTCCGCTAATGCGGCTAAAGCTTGCGTGAATTTGAAGCAGTCCCCGGTCTCGTCGCCGGGCAGACGCAGTCCGCCGCTGATCTTGTCTCTGACAGAGGCGAGTCCTGGTTCGTACTTGATGCAGCCGTCGCGGTCCAGCAACTCATAAGGAACGCCAAAGGATTCCAGAATTTGGGTGTCCGCCAAAGCGGCGTCGACCTGCTGTTGCTTGCGGAATAATTGAATGGTGCCGCGGCTGCGTTCGTCGTAACTGACGCCAGTGTCGGCGCGCAGCTGTTTGAGTACGTCGCGGCTGTATTCGGCCAGTCGCAACATGCGTGATTTATTCTGGTGGTAGCGGTGAGAGTTTGCGTTAGCCAGGAATTGCGCTGTCCAGCGCCAAAGGTCGGGGTTCAGACTGGGGCGAACTACCAGTGGACGATGCTTCATACACAGCCACTTGATCGCCTTTAACGCAATCCCTGGCGCCGCCCAGGGCGCAGAGCAGCCGGGGGAAATCTCGCCAGCGTTGCCGTAACTGGTTTCCAATGCAGGACCGGTTTGACGGTCGACAACAGTTACTTCATGACCCAGCTGAGCCAGATGATATGCGGTGGAAACGCCGATGACGCCGCTGCCCAGGATAATTACACGCATTTATTGTCCTTGTTGTCTCGCTTTGACTTCGCTGCGCGGCTCGCTGGACGCGCAGGCTGCGCCATTAAATAACAACCGTATATAAATCTGCATAAGTAATTCCCATAGTTGTGCATGGAGAATTTGGCGTTTAGGTTGCCGAATTGTGCAATAAATAACCTGATCAAAAAAGATAACTAGCTATTCACTTTGATAACATATTCTCACTTTGGGATTGATCTCTTACATGCTTCGCGTGCAAAAAAATTCAGATAAATGCTTTTAAAACATAAACATAAAAAAATATTCGTCGCTCTAAAAAATATTGGCGCGATCTTTGTTATGTGAAGGGCGAGAAGAAAGGGCGCGAAGGCGAAAAGGCGAGCCGCCGGCAAACGATTAAGGCGGCCGGTGAAGGGTAATACCGAGACCATTTGGCGTATTGACGAAATTTGAGGATGCAGGTCCGGGCTCGTTGTGGGGTTCGCGACTGGCGCGCGTTGTAGGTCAATACCGCTTCGGAGTAATGCCTGAAGTTTTGGTTATTGTGGGTTCGAGTCCCACCGCGTCCACCATATTAGAAGTAACAATAGGAGTGGCGACAATGGAAAAGCGGATACAGGAAACCCTGGAGCGGATCGAGTGGGAGCACGATGTGAAGGTGCTTTACGCGTGCGAATCAGGCAGCCGGGCCTGGGGATTCGCTTCCCGGGATAGTGATTATGACGTTAGATTTATCTATCAGCGCTCACTGTCCCACTATTTATCGTTAGGCAAGCGGCGGGATGTGATTGAACTCCCGATAGATGATGAACTGGATGTCAGCGGCTGGGATATCAGCAAGGCCTTGACGCTGTTACGCAGCGGTTCAGCGACGCTGCAGGAATGGCTGAACTCGCCAATTGTGTATAGTCGGGACGTAGTGTTCCTTGCGCAGATGAAGTATCTGGCGTCGCTGTCCGCGCGTCCAGCATCCTTGTTTTATCACTACTTCTCCATGGCGCGTAATGAGCGCGAGAGGCTGGCGGCGGGCGAGGTCAACGCCAAGCGTTATGCCTATATGCTGCGCACATTGCTGGCGGCGATGTGGGTGGCGGAATATCGGACGCCTCCACCAGTGCGCTTTTATGAATTGAAGGCGCGTATGCTGGGCGGCGGTCCGATAGTGACGGAAGTTGATGCATTGCTGGAGCGCAAGGCGATGGGGAATGAAAAGGAAGTTATCAGACCTGTCTTAGCGATAGACTGCTTTGCGGATGCTCAGTTTGAAGCGTTGGAGACAGTGCGTTTTGAACCTGTGGACAAGCTCGATCTTGAAACCATGGATCGATTTTTCATGCAGATGCTAAACGCCGCTTAGTCTCTACAATCAGGGCCGGAGTTTTTCGGCCTTTCCCTCCACACACTGTTCTGTGACTGCGAAGCATTGGCGCAGCGCGCATTTCGGCTATACTTTCATCAGAATTCTCTTTAAATCTGAGCCATTTAGCAGTTGAGAAACGGTGGGTGCAAACAGATAGCAATAACAAGAGGCAACTCAACAAGCTCGTGGTGGGAGGCGTCGTCCTGGCGTTGACGATTCTGACCATACTGGCGTATTGGTATCATCGGCGCTCAGCGGAAGTTGAATGGCTGGGGCTTAATCCCGATCCAGATGCGCAGACGCTGGTGTCTCCTTCGCAACCTCAGGGACTGCCGCCGGATATCTTCACTGCCGAGCCGCAACACCGCACATTTGATGGCGATGTCGTCTACGTCACGCCCTTGCCGGGCGGTCAACTCTGGCTGGCTCGCCGCAACCCTGCGTCCACGTTCGTCTTGACGGCGATTCTGCGCACTATCCCGGTATTGCTGTTACTGGCCAGTCTTGTGGTGCTCGGATATTACATCTGGAAAACCCGTATTTTCGCGGAACGGGTGAAAGAGCTGATTATGTATGACCCCGTCACCAAAGTATTGAACTGGCGATTTGCGGAAGAGCGCTGCACGCAGATGGTGAAGCATTGTCGGCGCTACAAGGAGGAGTTCAGTTTTCTGGTGCTGGATGGCGACCACTTTATCTGGATCAACGACAACTTCGGGCCGGAAGCGGGGGATGAAGCGTTGATATTCCTGGCGGAAACCATCAAGAACGTGATTCGCGAGGTGGATATTCTGGGACGCTACGGCGGCGAAAAGTTTGTGATTGGGTTGCCTTCTACCGACCTCAATGGCGCGGTGGTGGTCGCGGAGCGCATCCGGCAACTGTTTGAACAGTGCAAACCCACCAGCTACGACGTGCGCTACAGCGTCAGCATCGGCTGCGCCCAACTCATTCGCAATGAAGACCTGCATGACACCATCAAACGGGCCACCCACGCCCTGTATCGGGCCATAAAAGGCGGGCGCAATCGCGTCGCCGCCTCCAAGAACCATGAAGCCGCCGCCTGACGGGGGCTTGTTTTAAACTCTCCTTTCGCATTTGCGCGTCGTCGCGAACTATACTTGGATTAACTGCTGGTTGAACGGATAAGACGACCTTTATCCAACTTGCCTTTCACTTGCGGCCATGGAGGACGTCACATGAACGCCGGGACTACGCTGTACAGACGCGTCTTTCTCAAGCTTGTGCTGGGAGCGTCGTTGTGGCCCTTGCGTGGAGCGTGTGCAGATGATCTTGATAGCGATTCTTGCAGCGTCACGCAGGCGGCGCCGGAAGGCCCCTTTTATGTGCGCAACGCGAGAGAAACCGCCTATATCAACTACCGCAACCTTCCTGGTCGCTTGATGAGAGTAGAGGGAGAAGTGCTAGGAGGCCCACTGGGCGATCTTCCTTTGCCGGAGGCGCGTGTCGAGATCTGGCACGCTGACGGCGATGGTCGTTATCACCCTGCGGGCGACGGCGACGTCAGTGAGTATTCTCTGGATGCAGTGAACCTGCGTGGCGTGGGTTATACCGACGCCATGGGCCGCTATGCGTTCCACAGTATTGTCCCGGGAACCTATGGGGGACGTCGCAGGCATATTCATTGGAAGTTCAGCGCGCCGGGATACCGCACCCTGACGACGCAAAGCTATTGGCGTGAGGATCAGGGTGGCGCCCAGGCGTTAACGGATGCAGTTGATCGTAATCCGGACCGCTGTCGCTGGTTGGACTTCTCGCTTGATCGGAAAGGCATTCAGGTCGGCGTCTTTAATGTGGTTTTAAAGCCGTTGCAGTAACCTTCGCAGTTGATTTACACCGCCAAGCTGTACACAGCTCGTGACGTGCGTGGATGCGCGTCGACGGGTTTATAAAAAAGGACGTACGCATACAAAAGGATTGATATATGAAAATTGCATTGGCATCTCCGCCGATCCCGAAGTCTGTCGATAATGCGCTGCAGTGGGTGGACCGTCTGGTCACGGAGGCGACCCTGTCGAAGGTGGACCTGATATGTTTTCCAGAAGCTTATGTGCCGGGAATTCGAGGCATGGACTTCAAAGTTGAAAACTGCTCGCCAAGGAAAATGCAGTCAGCGCTGGACCGAATTTGCGATCTGGCGCGTAAAACCTCCACAAACATCATACTTCCCATGGAATGGCCAACCCCAGAAGGGCGTCGCAATGTCGCCTTTGTCGTGGATCGCCGCGGCGTGCTGTTGGGACGGCAGACGAAGAATCACCTTGAGCAGGGGGAAGAGGCCTATTTCATCCCGGGGTCCCGGCGCCAGCTGTTTGACGCGGATGGCGTAAAGTTCGGCATTGTGATCAGCCATGAAGGGTGGCGTTGTCCTGAAACGGTGCGATGGGCGGCCAGTCGCGGCGCCAAGATCGTCTTTCATCCCCATTTTACGGGCAGTCATTTCAAAGGAGTGAAGCTGACGCAATGGGGAAAGCTGGAAAACCCGTTCTACGAGCGGGCCATGCAATGTCGCGCTATCGAAAACACGGTTTTTTTCGCCAGCGTCAACTACGCCATGGATTTTCAGGGCTCCGCCACCACATTGATCGCGCCTGATGGCGCTTGTGTGGCCTATCAACCTTATGCGGAAGTGGGTGCGTTGGTGATTAATATCGACGTCAGGGACGCCACCGGGATTAACGCCCGGCGCTACGCCCCTGAACGGGATCTGGAAGAGGCCTGAGGTCAGTCCCAGCTCCAGCGCTGTGACTTGCCGCCGTGATATTCCCACAAATGCGCGCGTTGGCCATCGCCCCAGAACGGGTCTTTGATGTCCAGCGCCATGTTTGTGGCGTTGGAGATGCGGAAGCTGTTGCTGGGCCCTCGCAGCCAAACCTGATTGGACCCGCCGTGGCAACTCCAGAGCACGATGCGGGTTCCTTTCTCAGTACCGGCGCCGGACACGTCGATGCACTTGTCCGGCGCTGATTTGGCGTGGATCATGCCGTATTGATCCCGCCACCATAGCTGACTATCGGCGCCGTGACAGGACCATTGATGGATTTCCACGCCGTTATGGGTTTCGCGGCCTTCGAGGTCCAGGCATTTGCCTTTGTCATTGCGCAGCTTGCGCCACACTACGGCGCCATCGTCTCCCGGCAGGGTGACCGCAGGCTGATCGCCCGGCGACCAGACCCCTTCTTGCGCCAAGTCAGAATAATTCAGCCACACATTGGCGTAGCCCATTGCCGCCTTGGCGTTCTGCAGCATTTGGTTCTGGTAGCCGTTTTTCGGTGTGGCGAAGCGATAATCGCCGCCGAACTCCTGTTGGCAGAAGAACTCGCCCTGTTCCCAGATTGCATTGCTCTGCGTAACCGCCCAGGCGTCGCTGGTTTTGCTGTAACAGGCGAAAGGACGCACGTTGCTACAGGCGGCGTCATTGAAGCGGCCGTTGCCCCATTGCTCGGCGCAATGCTCGTTGTTATTGGCATTGTTGGGCTCATTCTGGTCCCAACTCCACACCGCGGCGGTCATGCGTTCGTCAAAGGCTTTCAGCTGATCCAGACCGACGATTCCCAGGCTGCAGCGCGCGGCCTGGGCCATCAACTCAGGAGTGATCGGCTGAGGTGGATCGCCGAACACGTCGGATAGACGGGTGCTGTCCTCAAAGATGCGAACCAGATTATTCTGAACGAAATTCACATCGTACTTGTCCGTGCGGCACTCTGGGTAGGGATGGAAATGGTCATTATCGGTGGGAAAGCCATAGTTGTAGACCGTCTGCGCCCAGGCGTCCGAGCCGCAATTACCGCCGATCAGCAGCACCTGCCCGCCGCTGTTGAGAATGTCCGCTTTGCTGATGTTCATGGGCAGCGTGGCGCAATTGCCCGGCTTGTATAGCAAATCCCCCATCTGCCGGTTTAGCGCCGCCACGACGTCATCGTAGCGACCGTCCACATGCTCTTCGAGATAGATGATCAACACTTCACCGCGATTGCCGTCCTGTCGCAACCAGGTAGCGACCTCTTTCAGACCGTCCTCAAAGCGACGATCAAAAGCGGAGCAGCCAGTGTGTTCATTGGTTCCATGACATAGCTTCAGGTCGCCGTAGGTGTAATGAACGTCCAGTTCCAGAGCGCGGATGCCCATATCCAGCTGATCCACCAGACTGTAAATGTGGTTGGGGTCCCAGTAGCTGCCCAGGTTGGCGTAGGCGGAGGAGTTATAACTGTTATGTGTATAAGGAAAGTTAGCGCGGCCCAGTGGTTCTCCCAGGTCCAGGGTGCGTTGGTGCGTTAGGGCGCGGTAAGTCCAGCTGTTGCGGAAGTCTTCAATCTCGTTGGCGCAGACCGAAGACGCGACCGCCGCAATCACTGCGGCGTATGCGAGTTTTTTCATGAGAGGTATCCCTATCTTATCGTTATTTTGCCAGGGGCTTTTTATATCCAGCTCAGGTTACAACCCGGGTACAGGCTTTGACTGTGCGGATACAAAGATAAGGTTACAAAGTGTTCTATTTTCTTCCAATGCAATGGGCTTGAAATGCTTGGCGGGTCACAAATTGAGCGGTATTTGGTCTGTATGACTATGCATCCGCTATGCCACACATTGTTACAAATACGTACGCAGGCCGCCGCTTTTTTGTGAACAAAAATTAACCAGTTTGCGGGCGCCAACTCGCGGAATTTATGGTCCAAACTGAAAAAGAGACCGTAATTTTTGGCGCAGCAGGAACAACAAAACTCCCGAAAACTGAGGAGGTGACGTATGTGTACTAAACAATCAGTAGGCTTTATCGCTGGTTTAGCGCTAGCGTTGGCCAGCTCTCTATCGGTCGCAGGCGATTTGAGCATCGCAAACCAGAAATCCGAAAATGTTGAACATCAGAACCTTGAACAGCTGGTGACAGATTTTTATCTGGAATACGGCGAGCCCACAGCAGCGGGCCCCGGTATGATGAAAGATGGTAAAACCATGCGCTATGACCGCACCATGATGGACGATGATTCGTCAGCGCGTGATATTAAATGGGAGAAATTCGGCAGCAACGATTAACGCCTGCGAGGGCGCCTGTAACCTCCTAGTTTAGGTGTGCAGGGATGATTGCCCATGATTGATGATTGGCAGGGACCGGCTGCAAAGTTGGTCCCTGCTGCGCTTTGAGGGAACGGCGCCTAGAACTTCTTCGTAGAAGGTTCGCGACGCAACCTAGTGAAAGACTGCGGCTCCCAGGGTCGAATCGCCATGACGAAGGCGGTGCCAAATTTATCGTTCAGCGGGATGGCTTCATCCTCCGCCACCAAGGCGTGAAACTCCGCCGCCAGACGTTGCATGCGACGCTGAATTTCCGCGTTCGAACGTCGTGACAGCATTCCACTCAGGAAAAGTCGACTTTCTCCATTCTTGTTGAAGCGCGATTGCAGAAATTCGTTTTGCACTTGTTGTTCAAAGAATTGCTGGATGGGGCCATGAGGGCGCCAGGAGAAGTGTCGGGAGATTTTCAGCTTCACCCGGTTGCCCGGCAATAATTCAATCAGCTTCATACGGTCCAGCTTGGCCAGTAGCCGCACGCCTTCCAGTTCTTCGATTTGATAGGTGCTGATGATTTCTTTGAAGGTCCATTTATTCAGTAGCAGTTGCGCGGTGAGCAACAGATTGATATCGCCGGCCAGATCCTTTTCCTGCTCCTCAGTCAGTTCCGTAATTTCTCCAGAACTGTTTTCCATACTGCGCACCAGATCGGATATTTCGATACCGAGGAACTCGCAAACCCGGTCCAGCCGCTGCAGCGAAAAGCTGCGTTCGGAGAATAAGCGCTTGACGCTGGCTTCGGATAATTCCAACGCGGCGGCGACGTCAGCGTAGGTTTTCCCTTGGGCTTTGAGGGTGCGTTTGAGAGTGTCGATCAAAGCGATGGTCTGCGGCATAACAATCCTTCCGGGGAGACAGCGGACCCAAATAATAGCCCTGTCACAGAGTGACGTCGAGAGAGGAGGAAGATTGGGCCCAGCTTGAGCGCGCCAGGGTCGTGCTGACCCTGGCGGAATAAAAGCGCTGACGGCTTGCGGGGCTAGCCCGCCAGCGTCATGTGGTTATCCCAGCGGGTGCCGGCGACAGACCAATGCTGTTCAACTTTCATCGTTGTCGGGTCGACGCGGATGACTTCCCCTTCGCCGCTGCTGGCCAGGAATTCTTTGCCGTCAGGCGTCAACGAGAGTCCGCAAACATCCGGCAGGTTGATCTTCCCAACGCATTTATGTGCGTCCAAGCTCCATAAGGTGATGGAGTCCCCTCTGGGAGAGGTGATGCCCGCCACGCGCAGCTGTGAATTGATCACCACGCTGCCGGTGTAATTCTTCAGGCTGCGCCACAGACTGTATTCAGCCGACGCGGCTTGAATTGGCGAACCGGACTTGTGCATGTAGACCAGCGGTGGCGTATCCGTGGGAGGGCCTTCGTACTGGCAGCCGAAGCAGACTGTGCCGTCGTCGGCCACGTCCAAATGGCGAATGCTGAGCTTTTTATCTTCCAGCTCCCAGCGCTCCAATAACGCTCCGCTGGCGATGTCGATATAAGCCAGTGAAGGTTCCATGGCGTCAGGATTCATTTTTTCCCGTGGATTATCCGGGTGAGTCTGGATGCCGCCATTGGCCACTACCAGGGCTTTGCCATCCGCAGATAAACGCAGCTCGTGCGGTCCGACGCCGCCGCTGGACCACTCACCCACCTGACGGTAGCCGTCCTGGGCGTCGCGAACGCCAATGACGCCGCGGCCGCTGGCGTAATCGTTTTCCGTGGTGTAGAGATAGCGACCATCGCGGGAGTAGCAGGCGTGACCGAAGAAATGTCTGCCTTCCGCGCTGGAGAACTCTTCATAGCTGGGTTCGCCATCCGCCTGGCGGCGCACTACCGCCGCAAAGCGGGCGGGACGACGGCCGACCAGGACGAACTCCTCGCCGGAGGGATGGCGCGCCACGCCGTGCCCGCGTCCGGGTAGGGCGTGCTCCATCAGGACGTCGCCTTGCAGACTCCACAATATCAGATGGGAGTCGCCGCCAGCGCCATTCACGGATGAAAACAGCGCGCCTGTAGCGACGCTGCCGCTGGTCGACTGTTTGGCGGCGAAGGCCCAGCCAGGGACAGCCATAGCCAGTCCCCCGAGCGCGAGTCCGCGAGCCAGTTGCCGACGGGTCAAGGTAAGTTGGGAGTGGTGATTGGGTTTGGTGCGCATATCAGTCCCCATCCTCGCTGTTGAAATCCCGGGTGACGCCGATAGCGGGAAACAGTTCTTTTTCCACGGTCGCCTGCAATTGGCGGAGGGCTTCATGCAGCTTTTTAACCTTGGCGGTTTTTTCCGCGTCATTCACGGCGTCTTCCAGAGCGAAGTCGATCTGCGCCAGTTGCGCATCAACCTCATCCAGCAGTCCGGTGACTTTTTTATGCATGGCTGCGTTATCGCGGGAGAGCAGGAAGTCGTCAAAGCCATAACCGTCGCCGCCCATATAAAAGCGTCTCAGCGCACTGAGATTGTGGCGGATATTGGCGATGGAGTTGCGGCTGTGGAAGGACTCCAGCGCTTTCAATTTGGCGGCGCGACCTTCCAGACCCAGTGGCGCCGCCACTTTGTTGGCGGTGATTTGCTGGATGCCGGTCATGAGCCCGTTCAGGTATTCATCGACGCCTTCCTGGGGCACGCTGAGATCGCCATCGGCTTCAAAGGGATTTTCGAAATTGTCGCCGAAGCCGTCTGTCCATTCCTTTTCCAGCTCCGTCGCCAGCGTAACGCTGTGGTCGGCGATCGCCGTCAGGGCCTGACAGCGGCGCGCGCCGTAATCGGCGGACTGCAGTTTATTCAGGGCGTCTTTGCCGAACAGCAGGTATTCAACTGCAGGCAATCCCTGGATAGCGATACTGCCGTTGTTGATGGCGTCCAGCAGCGGGTCTGATCCAGACGCAAGTCCTTCTACAGCGCGCTCCAGCAGTTTTTCCCGGATTGGCCAGCTTTGCATACGCAGGCGGCGGTCCTGCTCCTGGAGTGGACCGAACTGGATGAGCGATACGCTCATCCAGGTTTGCATGACGTCGCGCCATGCCTGTTGCGCTTGCTCAAGAGACTGCGCGTTCGTCGCCTCGCACAGAGCGGACGCTTTGGCCTTGAGCGTCTGGACTCTGGCGCTGAGCTCTCGGTGGGCGGGAACGATCATATTGTTTCTGGCCTGCTTTAGAATCTGCAGGTATTCCTTCTCAAAGCTTTCTCCCGCGGCCACTGAGGACAGCGACAGCGCGGACGCCGTCAGGACGCCAGCGCGGAACAGTCTGAATAGACTTGTCGATTTAGAATTCAAAAGCGGACTCCTCTACAGAGATTCCAAAAACTTCACCAGCGCATCACGATCATCCGCTTTAAACGCCAGCACTTTATCCCGTGATTGCTGCGCCTCGCCGCCGTGCCAAAGCACGGCCTCCAGCAAGGTGCGCGCGCGCCCGTCATGCAGATATGTCGCCTGTGGATTGACGACCTGGCTCAACCCTATGCCCCAAAGCGGCGGCGTGCGCCATTCCGTTGCGGTGGCGTCATGCTCCACCACTTCGTCAGCAGGCGCGGGAGAACCGTTCAGTTTCAGGTCCGCCAGATCCGGGCCCATATCGTGGAGCAGCATGTCCGTGTAAGGGAAAATAGTCTGCTCGGATTGTTCGATATGATCTTTGCCCAGCTTCGCGGTGACGAAAGACTCATTGTGACAGGCGTTGCAGCCAGCTTCTCGAAACAGACGGTGGCCTGTTTGTACGATGCTGTCCTCAATGTTACGACGTGCGGGAACCGCCAGATTGCGGCCGTAAAAGGCGACGAAATCGAGGATGTCGTCGCGAATTTCAATGCCGTTTTCATCCGCGCCATTGGGCGCCTTTTTGCACGCGCTTTGGGCGTCTGTGCAATGGTCTGTGATAAACAGGGAGGACGTGAGGCCCATGTCGCCATTGAAGGCGCCGGCCGTCTGCTGTTTGACGGTGGGTTGTCCGGCTTTCCAGCCAAAGCGGCCAAGCGTTTGCGCTTTTTGCTCTACGTCCCAAACTTGGTTGGTGCGCCCGGATACGCCGTCATGGTTGCTGTCCTGCGGGTCCGCCAGAGCTTCAATATCCGCCTGGGGAATAGCTTCCAGCAGGCCCAGACCGATTACCGGCGGAGCCACTCGCAAAGACAGAGTCAGGTCGTCCGCAGGATCGCCATAGGCCCAGTTGCGCAGACGCCATTCCGGCCGTCGCAGACTGACCTTGAAGCCGTCAGCGAAGCTGACGGTCTCTTCGTTGTAGCTGACTTCAATATGGGCTTCCGGCGACACTCCTGGAATGGCGCGGTCCTGCAACTGACCGCCGTAAACCGGATCGCCCAGATTGGCCACGTCGGGTTTGTCCAATAACGCCTGCTCTTCAGCGTTACGCGCGGGTCGGCTCAAACGGATCAACAGGCTATCTGCGTCATCCGCAGCGTTGGCGGGAGCATGGCCGCGACCGTCATTGAAGTGACAGCTTTGGCAGGCGCTGACGTTAAACAGCGGTCCCAGACCGTCGCGCAGATCGGTAGTCGCTGGCGCGATGACCCAGGGGTCTTCAAAAAAATCGTTGCCAATCAGGAAGTCGCCTTTGCGACGGGAGCTCATGTTGGCGGAATTCAAACTGAAGGCGCCGGCGTGCGTCGCCGGTACAGTCGTGTCTCCGCCGGACTGCTTCTGGGTGGCGAGATCGTATTCCACCGCAGCGGCGCAGGAGGACGCGGTGATCAAAAAAGCGCCCTGTATAAACGCAAAAAAAGCGCCTTGGCGCTTCCCGGGGAGTTTAGATAATGGGTGTGGGTAAAAGGGTGTTGGTCCCGATTTTTTCATTATTTCATCACAGCTAATTATTCAGAGATTACGGCGGTCGGCCAGGGATTTTACCCAATTTTCGCCCGACCGCCGTGATTTATATCAGGATCAGGATTCGCAGTCGCCCACGTTTTCAGTTGGACAGGTGCCGGCGTCGAATTCCTGCAGGCTCAGAGCCAGCACTTTGGACACGCCTTCGCTCAAAGGTTCTTCCAGGCTGACCAGCGCCGCAGCGGCGTCCAGCACCAGTTTTTTGTCTTCTGCGCTGCCGCCGACCAACTGGTCGAACTTCTTACCGCCGGACTTCGCTTCCGCTTTGTCGACGATAGCGCGCATGCGGCTCTCGATCAGATTCATGTGCTCATCCATTTGCTGTTTGAGCACAGGGTTTTGATGCGCCACCAGATCCGCCAGACTGGGTCCGCTGACCACGCTGCCGTCAAGGCGGGTGTAGCTGCCGCGGTATGAGTCCACGACGCCCATCGCGTTGTTGTAGATGGCGATGTGGGTCAGGTCGCTGAAGCAGTCGTGTTCGTCTTCAGTGCTGCCGAACAGGATGGCGACTTTCATACGCTCGCTGGCCAGTTCTCCGATAGCCAGATCGCCCATGGAGTCCAGAATGCGCTGCAGGCCGTCGCCACGGGTCAGGAAGTCGTTACGCAGGGTGCCTTTTTGCGTACCGGCGGCAGGCGTCCACTCCGCCTCCATGGCCTGTAAATCGTTAACCAGCAGGTCTGCTGCGGCTTTCAGGTACTGCGCGCGACGCTGGCAGATCTTGTAGTCGGATTTTTTGTCGCCGCTGGTGCAGGCGCCCTGGCTGGACTTGGTGAAGTAATCGCTGACGGGACGTGCGCCGGCTCCAGGTCCAGTACCGTTAAGATCCTGGCCCCACAGCAGGAATTCAATCGCATGCACGCCGCTGGTGACGTTGGCTTCCGCGCCGCCAATTTCATTCATGCCGGCGATCAGTTCCGGAGTAATGGTCGAGATGTCAACGCTCTGGCCGCCAACGGTGAAAACGCCAGTGCTGTTGATGATGTTCTTGGGTGAGTTGTATTCGCCTTCATAGTAGCCGGAAACGTAGTCGATCAGGGCTTCGTCCAGCGGCCATGCGTTAACCTGACCTTCCCATGCGTCGATGCTGGCGAGGCCGCCATCTGCGTCCAGGCCTTCCGTTACATGGCCGTTCTCTACGTCAAAACGCAGAACTTCACTTTGCTGATAAGGAACCCGCGCCTGTGCGTAGGCGGCTTTGGCTGCATCCAGATTGGCCTGGGTGGGGTTGGCCAGGAATACGTCGATGGACTTGTTCAACTGCGTCGCCGCCAGCAAAGAATCTTCATACATGGCGTGAGCCATGTTAGCGAAGTGATCGACAACTTGTTTCGGTTCAACAACTTGGCTGGTGCTGGAAGTCTGCTGCCCGGCGCAGGCGGACATAAACAGCGGAACAGCGAGAGCTGCGGCGAGTTTGCAAGGGCGCATCATGGGATCGGTTCCTATTGGTGAATAATACTAAGAATGTAAATGATAATAGTTACTATTATTTCATTATTCAATAACACCGAAAGATAGCGGCGATAGATGTCCTGATGTCTATGGGAGCAGGTAAGCCAGAGGGGCCCCTGTAGCAGTAGGCTGAAGTGAACCTGAAACGGAAAATGCGCGTATAGTGACTGGTTCGCCGTCATTACTTGCAGAATGGGAGTTGTATGCTGATCAACCGTGAAGATATCGAAGCGATGCCGCACTTGTATCGGGTGGCCTTTATCAACTCCTTGTCCGGGTTCAAGAGCGCCAATCTTGTGGGCAGTGTGGATCGGGAGGGGCGCACGAACCTCTCTATTGTCAGTTCCTGTACGCATATCGGGGCGCATCCGCCATTGGTGGCCATGATCATTCGACCCCATTCGGTTGAACGGCATACGCTGGAAAATATTCTTGCAACAGGGCATTACACGCTGAATCAGGTGCATGAGGGTATTTACAGGCCCTCTCACCAGACTTCCGCCCGCTACCCCAAAGAGGTCTCGGAATTCACCGCCGTCGGACTGACTGAGGAATGGCGGGATGACTTCGTCGCGCCCTTTGTGAAAGAAAGCAAAATTTCGTTGGGGATGGCGTTGCGGGAACACCACCATCTCAGCATTAATGGAACCGAACTGGTGATTGGCGAAATTCTGCAGGTGCAGTTGCCGTCAGAGTGTCTGATGCAGGATGGTTTTGTGGATATCGAAAAAGCCGAAACCGTGGCGCTGTCCGGCCTAGACAGCTATCACCGCAGCCAGCGTCTGGCCCGGCTGAGTTACGCCAAGCTGGACGCGCCTTTGCAGGACTTAGAGTAACGCCGGAGCGCTGACGCTAGTCCGCAATCATGCGCAGCGCCCAGTCTGGCGTGGTCTCTCCCCACTGTACTGGACGGCCATGCTCCAGTTTGACGATAAACTGATAGGGCGCTTCCGCGCTGGTGTTATCGAAGAAATACGCGAAGTCGACAAAATTGATGGCGGCGCTGACGTTTTCCCGTAGCCTCGGCAGCCGGCGGCGCAAACGCTCTTCCGGCACGTCGTGGCCGCCAGCGCGCACGCGCTGGGAGACTCTGTTGACGTGCAGATCTTCCAGCAGCAGATGAATGTAAACCAGCGTGATTTCATAGCCATGGCGCTTGGCTGACAGCAAAAGATCGACTTTGGAAGGGTGGGAAAATACGGTTTCCATGCAGAAGGAGCGCCGCTCGCGCAGGAGCTGTTCGCGCAGCGCTTGCGCTTCTTGCGCCGCCCGTAAGGTGACTTCGTCATCAATGGTCTGAGCGTAACCTTTGGCGATCTCATCCGCGTTGACGAAAGGGATGTCCAGGTGTGCGAGTTTGTGCTTGTAAAAAGTGCTCTTGCCTGCGCCGTTGCCGCCGACGAGGACCCATAAAACCGGTTTACGTCTCACTCTCCGTCCTTATTGTTGTGTTTCCGTATGATGAATGACTTTCGGGTCAGTCAGGGCTCATAACGCTTGATTGATTCGCCGTCCTCGCTGCCGTAATAACTGTCATCGCGGTCTTTCAGTTCGTCCGTCACCGAGCTGAAGTCGTCGTCGATGAACTGGTCGAACAGCGTGCGGGACGCCATCAGTCGCTCGTCGTTGTTCAGGTTGTCTATCGGCATCTCGCCGGACAGGAAGCTTCGGATGCGCTCGTAAGATAAAACGCCGGAACGCTCCACCATCTGGCCAATCTTGGCCCAATGTTCAATCTGGCCCTGGACGGAGCGGTGCGCGCCTTTGGCTTCACGCCTGGCGCTGTCAATGAGAAGGTCGTCGATTCGGACGGACTGGGGCATGGCGGGCTCCAACAACTTGAGTGTCGATAATGAACAAATTATAGACGTAATCGCAAAATGCGATCAAGCTGTGATTAGCGCGTCGCCATGCTTTGACGCTCATCAGCCCCCTGCTTTTTTGGCGGTAAATCCTTTCTTTTTCAGCTCTTCCACGATCAGGTCGCGATGATCGCCTTGAATTTCAATTACTCCGTCTTTGACTGTGCCGCCAACGCCGCATTTCTGTTTCAGATGCTTGGCGAGATTCTTTAATTCTTCGCCCGCCAGCAGCACGCCTTTCACAACGGTGACGCCTTTGCCTTTTCTACCTGCGGTTTCGCGGCTGACTCGCACCACGCCATCTCCCTGGGGGACGCCGGCTTGACCGCAAACGCAGGCGTCCACGGGTTTGCCGCATTCCGGACACATCCGACCAAACTCTGTGGAATAAACCAGCCCGGAGTTTTTTGCGCTTTTCTTCGACATAGGTAATTCGTGCCTGTTCAAATCATGTATTCAGCGAGAGGGATCAGCGTTGCGCATCCTCCCCCAGGAAGTCGGCGATATAACGGTCCGCCCAGCTTTCCATTTTGAAATTTTCGATAAATCCGCAGTGGCCGCCGTAGGGGGAGCGCACTATTTTCAATAGCGGGTTGCCGTTGAGGTGGTCCAGGTCCCGCGCGGGGATCACTGGATCGTCTTCGGCCAGCACCAGACGGGTTTCCACCTGAATCTCGCGCATACGCTCGCCAGTGACGGCGTAGCCTTTGAAGTATACTTCGGAGTTGGCGTAGGGCGTATGGGCGCCGACAAAGTAGTCGCTCATTTCCGTCAGACTTTTACGATCATAGAAGGCGTCGTAGTCGATCAACCCGGGATGGTTGTCCGCTTTTTTGCGCAACGAACGTAACCATTTCTTGCGGAAATAACTGCGATAGATCGGCAGACCATGCTCCAGAGCCCATAAAGTGTGCATCGGCTCCAGAACGGGGGAGATCGCCGCCACTTTGCTCAGTTTAAGCCCAAACTCCTGAACTTTCGTCGCCACTCTTAGAGCGAAATTGCCCCCCAGAGAAAAACCGGCCAGATACCATTGTTCCGGCTCCAGTTGCGTCTGCATTTTATTGAGAGCTTCACAGACTTCGTCCAGGCGGTTGGCGTGGAACAGCTCTTCAGTTAAATGATGGGTAGGACCGTGATCGCGCAGATGCAGACGGAAGATATCGTAACCGGCGTTATACAGGTGCGCTGCGAGGGAGAGTATATACAGCGAATCGGCGCAGCCTTCCCAGCCATGAATCAATACGGCCAGCTTGCGCGGCTTGTTTTCCCGACAACTGAGCAGGCCATGAATTTTGCCTCCTTCAGCGCAGTCGAAGATATAAGGCTGGGCGCGATCTAATACCTCCTGAGCGCGTTTCGCCATCATGGGACGTCGCAGTTTCACCGACGCGAACAGCGACTGAACGTGCCGGTTGCGCAGGCCGAACTGGGGTTTCCATTCGGCGGTTTCTTCACTATGGCGGTCGTCTGTGGCGTCGTTCATGGCGGCGATACCCTGCTGCAGAGTGGTCTTGAGAGCGTCCAGTATAAATCCTGTGAACGCTCCCGTCTCTGAGACTTGCGCAGGGGTAGGTTCAGGACGACTGTAGTTCTTCTTTCACCCACTGGCCGATCTTACGCACCGCCAGCTCCCGCTCCGGCGACCAGCCCTGGGCGTAATTCAGGCGGAAGCAGTGGCGGTACTGGCCCGAAATAGAGAACAGTTCGCCGGGCGCCAGCATGACGCCTTCCGCATGGGCGCGGTGATACAGTTGCGTGGTGTCG
The DNA here is from genome assembly GCF_029813005.1 of Hahella sp. CR1. Taxonomy (NCBI): domain Bacteria; kingdom Pseudomonadati; phylum Pseudomonadota; class Gammaproteobacteria; order Oceanospirillales; family Hahellaceae; genus Hahella; species Hahella sp. CR1. The sequence goes on along the minus strand of NZ_JAPELK010000001.1, from coordinate 249,587 downwards.
ATCTTGCGCGGCAGTTCGAACCAGGCCACCAGTCCGCCCTGGGGACGGGAGATGCGGGTGCCCTCGGGAAAGTGTTCGTTGACCAGGTCCAACAGCCGCGCGAAGCGTTGCCGATAGCACTCCCGCGCCTGTCTCAGGTGGCGGTCATACATGCCTTGGGAGAGCACCTCCGCCATCACCATCTGCGGCAAGGTCGGCAGTGCGATGCTGTTGATGAACTTGCGATGGCTGACCGCTTCGAAGTAGCGGCCCGGCATCACCCAGCCGAGACGCAACTGCGGGTCGATGGTCTTCGATAGCGAAGAACACAGCAGCACCCGTCCGTCTGGGTCAAAGGCTTTGACCGCCTTGGGTCGGTGATCGCCGAAATAGAGGTCGCCATAGACATCGTCCTCAATCAGCGGAATATCGTAACGGCCTAGAATTTTCACCAGCTCCGCTTTGCGCTCATCGGGCATCAGCGAACCAATGGGGTTGGAGAAAGTGGCGACGGTCAGCACGACTTTGATCGGCCATTTCTCCAGCGCCAGTTGCAGCGCCTCCAGGCTCAGGCCGGTTTGCGGGTGAGCGGGAATCTCCAGCGCTTTGAGGCCGAAGGTCTCGATCATCTGCAGCAGACCGTAGTAGCAGGGGGATTCCACCGCCACGATATCGCCGGGTTGGGTCAGCACGCGCAGGCATAACGCCATGGCGTTCTGGCAGCCGGCGCTGGTGATGATGCATTCCGGGGAGATAAAAACCCCTGCGTCCACGGCGCGGCGGGCGATCTGATGACGAAACTCACGCACGCCTTCCGGCGAGTCGTAGCCAATGCCCAGAAACGTCTTGCTGCGCGCCATTTGCGCGAAGGTACGCTGTACTTGCTTGAGAATAGGGAAGTCCAGGGCGGGAATCGCCGCGCTCATGCTCACCCCTTTGCGGGCGGCGGCGTCGCGCTGCACTTCCATGACCAACTGTGAGGTATTCGCCGGACGGGGTTTGGGCGTGTGGCGAGTCTGGGTCGGGGTGGCGAGCCGGTCCTCTTTGCGTTTGCGCACGTAGTAGCCGGACTTGGGACGCGCCTCTATCCAGCCGCGATCCTCCAGAACGCCGTACGCGGTGTTGACGGTGGAGATGCTGACTTGTTGTTTCTTCGCCATTTGACGTACGGAAGGGAGTTTGTCGCCGACGCGGAACACGCCTTCGCGAATCTGATCCGCCAACTGGTCGGCCAGACGCGCATAAAGATTCATTTCCATAAGCAGTACAGATTTAGCCGGTTAACACCATAACAGAAGGGTAATTAGGAAATCTGTTATGGTCAACATGTTTGGTTTTTGAATCTGTAACGGCTCAAAAAAGGGCGATAAAGTATGCATCCTAGATTGGTGGCGAAAATTAAGGCGCGACCAGGAGTACAGATTTGTCCGGATCGCGTCCGAGCAGAGGAGATGAAGCATGGCCGTAGCACATTTTGGAAAATTCGGTCGGAATGCGACGCCTTCCGACAGTCATGGCGTACATGACGCCGCAAGACATGGTTTGAGAGATTTGATTGGCAAATGGCGCCGCAATATCGATACCCGGCACCAACTGTCATTGATGTCAGACAGTATGCTGGATGACATCGGTCTGACCCGCGAAGCGGCGGAAGCAGAAGCCAGGAAGCCCTTCTGGCGCGACTAAGGTCGCACTGAGGCGAGATCGTTAAGCATTTTTGTCTTCCCATACGAGTTTACCCTCGTATTTTTCGCCTCCGGACGCCACGTCCGGAGGCTTTTTTAACCCTTACAGTTTTGCAAATCCCTACGCGCTTCGGGTTTCTATTAACTCGCGCATCCCGGTAGTTGCAGTTATTCCGCTTCGGCGGGGAGTCGTCATCATGGAATTATTTTTCGCCGTACTGTTGTTTGCTGTTTCCACCACTGTCACCCCCGGACCGAATAACATCATGGTGATGGCCTCCGGCGTTAACTTCGGCGTGCGCCGCACTCTGCCGCACTTCCTCGGTATTTGTCTGGGCTTCCCCTCCATGGTCGCCGCAGTGGGGCTGGGTCTGGGAACCGTATTCGCCCAGGCGCCGGCCCTGCATATCATCGTTAAAGCAGTGGGCGTGACTTATATGTTGTATCTGGCCTGGAAAATCGCCACGACGGATACGTCTATCCGCGCGGATAAAGACATCAAGCCCATGACGTTCTGGCAGGCGGCGGTGTTTCAATGGGTAAACCCCAAAGCCTGGATCATGGCGATTGGCGCGGTGGCGGCTTTTACTACGGTCAGTGGCGATATGAGCGCGCAGGTGGCGGTGATCGCCCTGGCGTTTCTCTCTGTCAGCTTTCCCTGTGTCGGAGTGTGGATGCTGTGCGGCGCCATTCTGCAAAAAGTGCTGACTCAACCCAAACAACAGCGCGTGTTTAACCTGACTATGTCGTTTCTCCTGGTAGCCTCCATTATGCCGATGATCGCCGCCAACCTCAGCGACGTTCCGGTTTGACTCAGCGCGGCCACTGCGTCGCGCAACGTTTTTATCCTCAACCCCCATTTCTCCTGACAGTATGCTGTCAGGAGCTCTTTTTTATGCTGTCTCCGTGTTCTTAATATCACTTCCACAAAGGAGACTGAGCATGAGCCAGATCGTAGAACTTGTAACGTTTAAACTACTGCCTGACGCGGACAAAGGCGCATTCGCCGCAGCCAGCGAGGGCGTCAACGCTTTCGTCAGAGACCGTGACGGCTTCCTGTATCGCAGCCTGTGCGAGAACCCTCAGGAAAACAGCTGGACTGACATTGTGTACTGGCAGGACATGGACGCTGCTAAACAGGCAGGGGAAATGTTCATGACCTCCGAGCTGACGCGCGGCTTTATGAGCTATATTGATCCGACTTCCGTTACAATGCGGCATCTGCAGGTGGCGAACGATTCCGGTTGTTCAGCGACCGCCTGAGAACCGAAATCTCCCATGTCGTGAGGAATCCTTTCCCGGATGCGCAGAGCTGATCGTCTTTTCCAAATCGTGACCATTCTGCGCAGCCGGCGTGGGGCCACCACCGCCAGGATTATCGCGGAGCAGTTAGAAGTGTCGGAGCGCACTGTCTATCGCGATATCCAGGCGCTGATGGTGTCCGGCGTGCCCATCGAGAGCGAAGCTGGCGTGGGATATCGGTTGATGAGGGGCTTCACCTTGCCGCCGCTCAACTTTCAAGAAGATGAACTGGAAGCGCTGTTGCTGGGCATGCGTATGGTGCAGGCCTGGAGCGACCGCGCCATGGGCCGCGCCGCCACTCACGCCTTGCAGAAGATTCTGGCGGAGCTTCCCTCGCACCTGAAACGCATGGGCGAGCAGACCCAGATATATTCTCCGCAATTTTTTGTCGACGCCAAAACCGCCCAGTTTGGCGAGGAGCTGCGCGCTGCAATCAGACAAAAAACCTTGATCTGGGTGCGCTACAAACGGGTCGATGGGGTTGAAAGCGAACGCTGGCTGGAGCCGTTAGGCATGTTTTTCTGGGGGCGCACCTGGACCCTGGTCGCCTGGTGTCGTCTCAGGAAGGAATATCGCGAGTTTCGACTGGACCGTCTGCTGGAGCTCAGGGCTGCGCAAGAGACTTTCGAGACCCAAAAAGACAAATGTTTAGATCATTACCTGGATCGTGTAACCTCGCTGTATAACGAATACTTTCAGGAACATTCCAGAACAGATCAGCCCAATCCCAATGAGTGACGCCCCTTCCCCAGGCGTAATCGGCGATTTTCCCGGCAAACGCTGGTTGAAGATAGCGCTGCGTACGCTGCATATTCTCAGCGTCGCCGGCGTGTGCGGCGGCATCTGGTTCGGCCACGGGCAGGAAGAATGGCGCGGCTTCTGGATGTTCGCCCTGGCCAGCGGCCTGGCGATGCTGCTCCTCGATTTGCTCTCCAACTGGCTATGGCTGGTGCAGGTCCGCGGCGCGGTGATTCTCTCCAAGTTCGTTCTGTTCTCAATGCTGGGCGTGTATCCCTCTGCGGATCGCTGGCTGCTGACCGCGATCATCGTGGCTTCCGTGGTAATTTCCCATGCCCCGGGTTCAATTAGATACTATTCTTTATTACATCGGCGCGTGATGCGTTCACTCTCGGATATGAAAGGATGACAGATGTATTGTCATGATGAAGAACCGTCGCCTTTACTGGTCAGTTGGCAAGATGCGTTTCGTGATGCGCCGGTAGCGCCGGTGCTTGATCTTGCCTGTGGACATGGCCGTAATGGGTTGTGGCTGGCGCGCCGGGGGCGGGACGTGGTCTTCGCCGACCGGGACGCCGAAGCCCTTGACGGCATCGCCGAGGTGTTGTCGCAGGAAGGGCTGCCGGGACGTATCTGGTGCATCGACCTGGAGACGCGCCTGCCGGACCTGGACGACGATAGTTTTTCCGCGATTCTGGTGTTCCGCTACCTGCATCGTCCGCTATTTCCCCTGTTAAGACGCGCCCTGGCCCCTGGCGGCTATCTCTTCTATGAAACTTTCACATGGGAGCAGCCGCAGTACGGCCGTCCCTCTAATCCTGACTTTCTATTGCAGCCCGGCGAATTGCGACGGGAGTTCTGCGCCTGGGATGAAGTGCATTATTTTGAGGGCGTGGACCCTGAGAAACCCCAGGCAATTTCTCAATGGGTCGGGCAAAAACCCCGCCTCTCTATAGCGGAACTACCGCCATTGCCAGCTTGAGCGAGGAATCGTCATTACCTGAGCGGGATTCTTGTTGGCGTGCCAATTCAGAGCGGCGGCGCCATCGGACTCGATATAGTCAATCAGATCCGTATAGGCCAGTCCCATGTCGGTGCGCTCCGTCGGGGGCGACCAGGTGTCCGGTAGGATCAGGCCGAAGGGGTAACCCTGATCGTTCACGAAATCCATGCCGGCGTAGACGGTCTGGAAGTTAGGGCGCACATAAAGATAGGGGCGGAATGCGTCGGGAGAGAATGCCTCCATGGGCGTATCCAGTGCAATCGTAAAGGTGAAGCCTGGCCCTTGAATGATGGGTTGCGCTGGCTCGGTGTTGATAAATTGCGCGCCAGCGATCGGGCTCCATAAACTTTTAATTGCCGTGAACAAAGGCAGGTCAGTCTGGCCGGACACTGTTGTTGCAAGGCTCTCTTCCTCTATGGCTACGCCGGTCTCAGGAGATAGTACTTGTGTCGTGGCGGCGCCGCTGATAGCCCCCAGATTAAAAGACAGCCCCCAATCCAGGTCATACTCCGCGCCTTTGGCGATCAGAAAACCTTCGCCAAATATCTGCACCGCTTTACCGTATTTGTTGAAACCGGCATTGACGCGATAAGCGACCACCAAATCATTGAAGTCATAGTCGCCCCGTTCCGGATAACAATCCTCAAAGGCAACGATGTAGTACTGGTTGGCGCTGGGAAAGTACTGCGCGCTCGCCATCGTCAGGTCGGAATCGCCTGGCCTGATCACCAATGGCGCCTCCAGCCAACCGGCCTGCAATTGATCCAAAAACGCAGCGTCTTCGGCGGAGATGATGGCGATGTCTTCATAGCCATTGGAGTAGTCGTAGAACGCCTCCGGGTCGCCCAGTTGCACTTGCGTATCCATGAATTGGATATTGAGTGTGACCGAGGCTGCTCCGGTCAGATCAATATCGACCGGGACATAGACTGTGGCGTCGAAGTCCGATCCATAGATATCGCTGTCCGTATTGGGGGTAATGCGGCTGGAGCCGGTGTCGCCAATCAGGGTGTAGCGCAACTGGCGCTGTTGCTCGCCTTTGGGCGCCAGCATGCTTTGGCTTTGGCTCCAGAAGTCGGTGAAGACATGGGTGACGCCCGCAGACTCCACGATCAACTCCAGATTTTCGATGGCGACGCCCTGTGAGGACGCTTTTTCCGTGCCGTTAGCGGCTTCATTGACGTCGATGGCGAAGACCAGGCGGCCGCCGTTGTCCAGGCGGAACGCCTCCAGCTCGGCGCCTGTCAGATCTGGCTGGCTGCCAGCAATGTCCATGACATTAATATTGCCTATTCCTCGTGACTCAATCACATCATTCAGACGTTTGGAGACGGTGGCTGCTGAGACCGACGCGTGGATCGCCAACAGCGACAGGCATAAAACAAGGCGGTTGTAACCTCTCATAGCGTAATATCTCCTGTCACAGTGGCAACGGCTCCGCTGACGCCAAAGAGGTCGTAATGAAGCTGACTTTGGCCTTGTAGTAGACTGACTTCCAAGCGGTATTCGTAGAGCAGTCCGTTCTGGACCGGGATAATTTCACCCAGAAAAAGCGGCGCGTTGGGATCATCGTAGAGTTTCAGAAACAGGCGGGATTCGACGAGCAGCGAATCGGGGATGGTCACGACCGCCAGTTTGTTAACGTAGGCGTCCAGTGAAGTCCTGCTATCGTTGATAATGGCTGAGAGGGTAGAGGGTGTGCTGGAATCTGTCGTCTGCGGGGCAGGGGCGCTGTCGGTCGTAGACGAACCGCTGGCGCCGCCTCCACCGCCGCATCCCTGCATAAACAAGGATGAGATCGTCAGCGTTAAAGTAAGCGCTGTAAGTCGGGCATGAGTCATAAAGGGTTGCTCCATTAAAGCTTTACCAATAATGGGCAAGACTCAGGCCACTAATAGACCTCTTCTAAAACAGATACTTATGATGTCGCGCCAGACTCGCCGCGCATTGCGCTAAGCACTTTGAAAAGCGTATGTGCAAGCTGCAATCAGACGCTGCGCAACAATACGGAGCCGTCCACCCGGCTCCAGAATCCGGCTTTATCCGGGTGCATGCGGCGCAGCTCCGCCAGAAACGCGCCGTGGTCAGGCGTAGTTTTATAGTCCGGCGCCGCGGCGTCCAGCTCCGCCAGCTCTTTCATGTAATCGGCGGCGTAAGCGTAAGCCTTGGCGTAACTGCGATTGAGAATATCCTCCAGCAGGGCGCGATAACAAAGAATGGCCCCTAAACCAATGCGATGCTCTTTGAATCGCTCCGCCAACGCCAACAGGTCGCCATGATAATACTGCTGTAGCGCTGCGCCTTGTTGTTGCAGCAGCGCCAGCGCCCTTTGCGGCTGTTGCAGCTCCAGCAGCAAGCTGGCCGCCAAGGCGCCGTCGCCGGCTTGCTCAGCGCTTTGGATGGCGTCGTCGATGATGTCTTCGCGCTCCTCGCGCGGAGCCAGCTGCAGCAGCGCCTGCAGGTGCTCCGGCGTGGGCTCCAGATTGAACAGGCGTTGCAAAGCCTCGCGCTTGCTGGCGCGATCGCCGAGCTGTTCATAAGCCAGCAGGCGCATTTTCAGCAGATCTGGATTCTCTGCTTCGGGCGCATCCAGACAGGCCAACGCTTTGTCCGGTTCGGACGCTTTCAGATAATTTTCCGCCAGTTCGATCTTCAAAAAATCGCTCAGTTCGGGATAGGCCAGCTTTACCGCCTGGGCGTACAGATCCGGGTCGTTCATCGCCTGGGCTGTTCCCTGTAATCCGGCTAAGGCCTCGCGAAAGTAATCGTCCTGGGGCGCCAGTCCTTTTTTCACCGCCTGACGTAGCTGACGTTCATAACGCCAGGCCAACTGACTCAATTCGCTGTCCGTAAAACAGGCTTTATCTGAGGCCAATAAGCCAAGCAGGAGATTACAGGCGTCCTTATTGCGCCATTCGGCGAAACGGCTTAACCAATAGCCTTCAGGAAAGCGCTGACGCCGCCGCGCTGACGCAATGGCTCTGGCCATCATGGCGACCGCTTCGCGATAAACATCGCTGATGGCGCCGGCGGAGTCGTCGCTGCGCACGAAGACTTTTTCGTGAGTGGTGATGAACTCCGCCAGTATGTCGCAGGCTTGCAGCGGATATTCATCCATCAGGCTCGCGTCGATATCCTGCAACAATTGCTGTAACTGCGCCGCATAACCAAAGGTTTCGCCATAGCGGATAAACTGCCGACTTTGCCCAATCGCCTGGATACGCTCGCTCAGGTTGGCGGACAAGGCGGCGGGTGAGCGCCGGAGCAGGAACAAATCAATAAAGGCGTCCACCTCTTCATGTCTGCCGTGCAACTCCAGCAATAACTGAGTCAGCTCGCTTTTGCTCAGCTTTTTGAGGCGGCGCTGAAGATCGCGGGAGTTATTAAGATCCTGGGAGTCGGAGGACATGAGACACCTTTGCTTGCAGGACCCCTGACGAGTTGCGTCACAGGCGTCCGATTAGTGGCGATGACGGTCAGCGTGTAAACTGCCTTATGTTATTAATTTTAGACAAAGTGCAGAGGGATGGACATGACGAAAGAGTCAGGTTTGCAAAATGCGCCGTCGCTGACCGCCGATGAGGTGCTGCGATTCTGGTTTGAAGAATTGAGCCCCGCGGACTGGTTTCGCAAAAGCGACGCGCTGGATCGACGCATCGCCGAACGCTTCAGCGCTTTACTGACCGCAGCGAGATCAGGTGAACTGGCGCACTGGCGTGACGAGCCGCGCGGTCGTCTGGCGGAGGTGATCGTACTGGACCAGTTTTCCCGCAATATCTATCGCGATCAGGCTGAGTCCTTCGCGGCGGACAATATGGCGCTGGCGTTGGCTCAGGAAGCAGTGCGGGCGGGAGCTGACGGGGAACTGCAGAAAGAAGAGAAAAGTTTTCTGTACATGCCCTACATGCATAGCGAATCCGCTGTGGTCCATGAACAGGCTGTGCGCTTGTTCAGTCAGCCTGGACTGGAGAACAACCTGGATTTTGAGCACAAGCACTTGGCGATTATCAAACGGTTTGGTCGCTACCCCCATCGCAACGGGATTTTGGGGCGTGAATCCACGCCGGAAGAGCTGGCGTTTTTAAAGGAGCCTGGGTCAGGCTTCTAAGCCGCCTGCGCCGTTTGCTCAGGGCAAACGGCCAAAGAACGCTTCGTAGGGGGGTAGATAAATCCGATTGTCCCGTAGCTCGCCAGCGAAGCCATGACCGTTTAGGACTTCTGGTGGTTGCGGCAGGTTAAGCTCAATCTCCGCCGGTTCATAGGATACATTGAAGGCGGCCAGCAACCGCCCTCCTTTATGCTTGCGCAGCAACAGCAATACCGACGCGTCTGCGTGAATGATCGACATTGAGCCCAACAGTATCTCCGGCTGCTCTTCTCGCCACTGAATGAATCGCTGAACCCGACGCAAGACGGATTCAGGGTCTTTTTGCTGCACATTAATGGCGTGGGACAAGTGCCGCGGATCGATGGGCAGCCAGGGCTTATGGGTGGAGAAACCCGCTTGGGGCAGGTTGTCGTCCCAGGGCAACGGCGTACGACAACCGTCGCGTCCCATGTACTGTGGCCAGGACAGCTTGCCGTAAGGGTCGCACAGGTTATCGAAAGGAATGTAGGCTTCTTCCAGACCCAGTTCGTCCCCTTGAAACAGGACCGGCGTTCCCCTCAGTGACAGATGCAGAGCCAGCACAATGGCGGCCAGGCGGGGCGCGTCATGATCGCCTTCCCAGCGTGACACCAGTCGGGCGACGTCATGGTTGTTCAGCATCCAATAGGGCCAGACCTGATCGCAGTTCTCCTCGAAGGTTCGCACGACGTCCACCAGACCGGGCAGGTTGCAGACGCTGGGCAGAGCCTCGTAAATATTCGCCATCTGCAGGCCTTCCTGCGAGCCGCTGTAAATGTTCAGCATTTCAAAGGTGGCGCTGCTGGTGACGCTGCCCAGCAAGGCGGCTTCATAGCGATCACACAGGCGGCGGATGCGGGCCAGCGTCGGCAGGGTTTCGGGGCGGTTCTGGTTATAGATCTGCAATTGATATTCGAACGGGTTGATCAGCGCTTCTTCAGGAATCGCCGCCATATTGCGCCGCGCCGGGTTATTGCGCAGCTTTTTATCATGGGTATACAGGTTCGGGCAGTCCAGACGGAAACCGGCGACGCCGCGCTCCAGCCAGAATTGCAGAATATTGAGCACTTCGGCGATGACTTCGCTGTTATGGAAGTTGAGGTCCGCCTGTCGGCTGGTAGCGTTATGCAGGTAGTACTGTCCGCGGGTGGAGCTCCATGACCAGGCGGGGTGGCCAAAGGTCGTCTGCCAGTTATTGGGAACCGTGCCGTCCGCTTGGGCGTCCGCCCACACGTACCAGTCCGCTTTCGGATTATTTCGATCCTGCTTGCTTTCCAGGAACCAGGGATGCTGCACGGAAGTATGGCTGATGACGATGTCGAGCAACACGCGCAGGCCGCGTTTATTCGCTTCGCGGATCAGCGCATCGAAATCGTCCAGATCGCCGAAAGCGGGATCAAGGCTGTAGTAGTCGCTGACATCAAAGCCGAAGTCGCTCATGGGCGAGGTAAACACTGGCGTCAGCGCGATGGCGGCGACGCCCAGTTCGACGAAATAGTCCAGTTTTGCGGTCAGGCCTTTGATATCGCCGACGCCATCATTATTGGCGTCGAAAAAGCTGCGCACATTGACCTGATAAATAACGCCGTATTTCCACCAGTCATCCTGTGTGTCTGCAGGTCGTTGCGTCTGTGGCCGCTGATTGTTCCGCTTTCCCTGGAGTTGCGGATCGGATGATTTCATAAAGCGCTCGCGTTGCCGGATTCCTGGCGCCGAATCTTGCTGTTCGGATTATCTGTCTGACGCCCGTAGCGCCCAGTGTACGTGCGCGACAGAGGCTTGTCCACGTAACCCGGAGTCGTGGAAATTTGGGCTATGTAAAAGTCGACGCTTGTGTTGCAGAAAACTTTTTGTTAACTTCGATCTTCACAGGTGTTGATATGCGCCTGCCGCCCACACAGGCAAAGTCGAGTACGACATTATCTACAAATCTATGAGTGTTATAGGTTTAGTGACTCATGAGACAAGATGTGAGTGGGCCGCGTCATTGCCGTTGTAGCGAGACATTGCTATGAATCATGCGACCTGCAGACACGTATCAGAAACCACGCTGAAGAATTTCAAGCGTGACGCCAAGAAAATCAAACGCAGCCAAGGAATCTCCCACGCCCAGGCGTTGGATCTTGTTGCTGTGGAACATGGATTCCGTTCCTGGTTTGATGTTCTAAACCGCGCCAAAGATCTCTCCTCAGCGCGTCAGCAGCCGCAGAAGCCTCAAACAACGAATCGCGCCAGCGTAGTCGTAAATCCTTTCGGAAAGCACATTTCCCTGTTCGCAGAATCTTTCGCTCATGCGGTGCCATACAGTTGGCGCATCGCACGACGCAGTATTGGCTCCGGCGTCGCCGGCCATGAGGGGCGTCGCGAGGGTTCAATCCATTCCGTAGTCGTATCTCCCAGCGCCTGGTCTTTGATCTGACGAGGGTTTGATGCCGGCGGCGTCCTCACGGTCGCTCCGCATACGGTGTATCTTTATTTTCATTCTCGCAATCCACGTAATGTGCTCCATATAACAATAACTCGGAGGAATCCATGATGAAAAAAACCATAATTAACGCTATTGGTACGGGTGTATTTCTGTCCGCCGCTTTCAGCCTGCAAGCGCATGCGGAAACGCTGACCATTTCCTGCGGCGCTGTCGGCGCGGAACTGGAGTTGTGTAAAGAGGGCGTCAAGGCCTGGGCGGAGAAAACCGGCAATGAGGTGAAAGTGGTGTCCACTCCCAACTCCTCATCCGAACGTCTGGCGCTGTACCAGCAATTGCTGGCCGCAGGCAGTCAGGATATCGACATTTTCCAGATCGACGTGGTGTGGCCGGGTATGCTGGGTCAATACTTCGTCGACCTCAAACCTTTCAGCAATGGCGCTGAAAAAGATCACTTCGAATCCATCGTCAACAACAATACTGTCGACGGCAAACTGGTGGCCATGCCCTGGTTCACGGACGCCGGTGTGCTGTATTACCGCAAAGACCTGTTGGAAAAATACAACCAGCAGCCCCCGGAAACCTGGGCGCAATTGGAAGCTTCCGCGAAAATGGTGCAGGAAGGCGAGCGCAAGGCCGGCAATGACAAAATGTGGGGCTTCGTCTGGCAGGGGCGGGCTTATGAAGGGCTGACCTGTAATGCGACGGAGTGGGTGGCCAGCTTCAACGGTGGCACAGTGGTGGACGAGAAAGGCAAGATCACCATCAACAACCCGCAGGCCGCCAAGGCCCTGAACACCGCCGCCGGCTGGATTGGAACCATCAGTCCGCAGGGTGTGACCAACTACGCGGAAGAAGAATCCCGCGGCGTGTTCCAGTCAGGCAACGCCGTGTTTATGCGTAACTGGCCTTACGCCTGGTCGCTGGCGCAGGCGGAAGACAGCGCCATCAAAGGCAAAGTGGGCGTAGTGGCGCTGCCGAAAGGCGATGAAGACGGTCGCCACAGCGCTACGTTGGGCGGCTGGCAGCTGGCGGTGTCCAAGTACGCCAAAAACCCGAAACTGTCCGCGGATCTGGTCATGTATCTGACCAGCTATGAAGAGCAGAAGCGCCGCGCTATCAAAGCGTCTTATAACCCCACCATCAACGCCCTGTACAAAGACAAGGACGTGCTGGCGGCGACGCCTTTCTTCGGCAGCCTGTATGAAACCTTCGTCAGCGGCGTGCCGCGTCCCTCCAGTGTGACCAAGAGTAAGTATAACCAGGTCAGCACCGCTTTCTTCAACGCCGTGCACAGCGTTGTATCAGGCAAGGAAAAAGCCGAAGCCAGTCTGGCTCAGTTGGAAGGCCAACTGCGTCGATTCGCCCGTAACGGAAAATGGAAATGAAACTCTCTCAATCCGGCGCTGCATCTGCAGCGCCTCCCCGGCCTGAGGTAAGCGACAAGATGTCCCAGTCGTCCCGACAACGCCAGCGCGCCCGCAGCGCCTGGCTGTTCCTGGCCCCGATGATCTGTACGCTGCTGTTGGTCGCCGGTTGGCCGCTATTACGCACGATCTGGTTCAGTTTTACTGACGCCAGTCTGACAGATCTCAACGCAGCCGAGTTCATCGGCTGGGGGAACTATTTATACAAGGAAGATGGCGAGTGGTACGGCCTCCTGGCCGACGCCGTATGGTGGAAGTCAGTATGGAACACCTTGACGTTCACACTGATTTCCGTGTCGGTGGAACTGGTGCTGGGCATGATCGTGGCGCTGGCCCTGAACGTGAACTTTGCCGGTCGCGGTCTGGTGCGCGCCGCGGTGCTGATTCCCTGGGCGATTCCCACCATTGTCTCGGCCAAGATGTGGAGCTGGATGCTGCACGACCAGTTTGGGATTCTCAACGACATGCTGATGGGAATCGGTCTGATCTCAGCGCCGCTGGCCTGGACCGCGGATGCGGACTTGTCGATGGTGGCGGTGATCATGGTCGATGTCTGGAAGACCACGCCTTTCATGGCGCTGTTGATGCTCGCCGCGCTGCAGATGCTGCCCAAGGATTGTTATGAAGCGGCGAAAGTGGATGGCATTCACCCGGTAAGGGTTTTCTTCAGAGTGACGCTGCCGCTGATTATGCCGGCCGTCCTGGTGGCCGTGGTGTTCAGGGCTTTGGACGCGCTGCGGATCTTCGATTTGATTTATGTGCTGACTTCCAACAGTGAAGACACCATGTCCATGTCCGTTTTCGCCCGCCAGCAACTGGTGGACTTCCAGGATGTGGGATACGGCTCCGCCGCCTCGACGGCGTTGTTCCTGGTGATCGCATTGCTGACGTTGGCCTATCTGTATCTGGGGCGCAAGTACATGCGCGTGGGGGACTGACATGAGCCAGACTGTCGATGCAAAACAGTTGCTGCGTAAAACCGCTTTTTACCTGCTGGTGGCGGTGATCGTGGTGTTTTCCGTGTTCCCCTTTTATTACGCAATTCTGACGTCATTCAAATCCGGCAGCGAATTGTTCGTGGTGGACTACTGGCCGACCTCGGTGCAATGGGGGAACTATATCTCCGTATTCAAAGGCACGGCTTTTGGGGAAAACATCCTCAACTCGGTGATGGTGTCGAGCGCGGTGGTGCTGGTGTCGCTGATGCTGGGTCTGACCGCCGCTTTCGCCCTGGCGCGGATCGATTTCCGCGGTCGCGGGCTGATGCTGATTGCGATTCTGTCGGTATCCATGTTCCCACAAGTGGCGGTGCTGTCCGGCCTGTTCGAAGTCATTCGCGGCCTGGGTCTGTACAACAACCTGCTGGGCCTGGTGCTGGCGTACCTGATTTTCACGCTGCCGTTCACGGTGTGGGTGCTCACCACTTTCATGAAACAGATGCCGAAGGAAGTGGAAGAAGCGGCGATTCTGGATGGCGCGTCCAACCTGACCATTATTTTCCGGGTATTCCTGCCGATGATGTGGCCTGCGCTGGTCACTACCGGACTGCTGGCGTTCATCGCCGCCTGGAATGAGTTTCTGTTCGCCCTGACGTTCACGCTCACCGACGCGCAGCGCACTGTGCCGGTGGCCGTCGCGCTGATCAGCGGCAGCAGCCAGCATGAGCTGCCCTGGGGCGTGATCATGGCCGCATCGGTCATCGTGACCGTGCCGCTGGTGGCGCTGGTATTGGTGTTTCAACGTCGCATTGTGTCCGGCCTCACCGCTGGCGCAGTCAAAGGTTAAACGGGCGCCGCGTGGCGACGCCTGCAGTTATAGATTGTTTTAGGAGTTTCTCTCATGTCGAAGGTTGAGCGGGATTGGTGGCGCGGCTGCACCATTTATCAGATTTATCCGCGTAGCTATCTGGATTCCAACCAGGACGGCATCGGCGATTTGCCGGGCATCGTCAGCAAACTGGATTACATCGCCGGTCTGGGCGTGGACGCGATCTGGTTGTCCCCATTCTTTACATCGCCGATGAAAGACTTTGGCTATGACGTATCCGACTACCGCAGCGTCGACCCCATTTTCGGGGACCTGGACGACTTCAAGCGTTTGGTGGAAAAGTCTCATGCCCTGGGCATGAAGGTCATGATCGACCTGGTGATGAGCCACACCTCGGATCAGCACCTCTGGTTCCAGGAAAGCTCGCAGGATCGCACCAATCCCAAAGCGGACTGGTACGTCTGGGCCGACCCCAAGCCGGACGGCACGCCGCCGAATAACTGGCTGGCCATGTTCGGCGGCTCCGCCTGGGCATGGTGCGCCAAGCGCCGTCAGTACTATATGCACAACTTCCTGAGCAGCCAGCCGGACCTCAACTACCACAATGCGGAAGTACAGGATCAGATGCTGGAGGAAGTGCGTTTCTGGCTGGACCTGGGCGTAGACGGCTTCCGTCTGGACACCGTCAACTACTACTTCCACGACAAGCAGCTGCGCGACAACCCGCCACTGCCGAAAGACGCCAAGAAGACCCTCGGCGCGCCGGAACAGAACCCGTATTCGTTGCAGCTGCATGTCTATGACATCAGCCGCCCGGACAATATTGGCTTCCTCAAGCGTCTGCGTGAGTTGCTGGATCAGTACGAAGGCATCACCACGGTCGGCGAGATCGGCGCTGACGAGCCGCTGAAAATCATGGCGGACTACACCGCCGGCAGCGACAAGTTGCACATGGCGTACACCTTCGATCTGCTGAATGTGTTCCATGAGCCCACCTATATTCGTGAAGTGGTGGAGCGTCTGGAGAATCAGATTGGCGACGGCTGGGCCTGTTGGGCGCTGTCCAACCACGACGTAGTGCGTTGCGCCACACGCTGGGCCAACGGCCGCGATCGCGCGCCTTTCGCCAAGCTGTTGCTGGGTCTGCTGCTGTCTCTGCGCGGTAGCGCATGCATCTATCAAGGCGAAGAGTTGGGACTGCCGGAGGCGGATGTTCCCTATGAGCGCCTGCAGGACCCCTACGCCCTGCCGTTCTGGCCGGAATACAAAGGTCGCGACGGCTGCCGTACGCCGATGGTCTGGGAAAGCGACAAGCCCTACGGCGGTTTCTCCTCCATCGACCCCTGGCTGCCGGTGTCCGAGGAGCATCTGGGGCTGGCGCCGGATGTACAGGAGAAAGATCCGGATTCCGTGCTCAACTTCTATCGCGGCTTTATTCACTGGCGCAAGCAGCAATCCGCACTGAAGGCTGGCGCGATTCGCATGCTGGACGCGCCGGAAGGCGGCTTGCTGTTTGAGCGTAGTGATGAAGAGCAGCGTATCGTCGTCGCCCTGAATATGACCGCGGAAACCATTCGCACTCCTTGTCGCATGGCCAATGTGACGGCGATGAGTGGGCACGGCTACAGCGGCGTGCTGGAAGGCGAAGATATCGTATTGCCGCCGTATCAGGCGTTTTTCGGCGAGCTGAAATAGCTGAGACAAATAGCTGAAATACAAGGCGCGTGGACGCGCCTTTCGGCACAACAAATACAAGAGACGAGATGTTATGGCTGAGCTTAGATTACGCAACGTCAATAAAGTTTTTCAGCAGACCCATGTGCTGCATGACGTCAACTTGCAAATCGCAGACGGCGAATTTGTCGTGTTTGTCGGCCCCTCCGGTTGCGGCAAGTCCACATTGCTGCGCACCATCGCGGGTCTGGAGGACATCACCTCCGGCGAGCTTTATATCGGCGGCGCGCTGGTCAACGATGTGGCGCCGGCCAAGCGCGGGGTGGGCATGGTGTTTCAGTCTTATGCGCTGTACCCGCACATGACGGTGTATGAAAACATGGCGTTCGGATTGAAGCTCGACGGCGCGGGACCGGATGAAATTCGCAGCAAAGTGGAAGCGGTGGCGCAAACCCTGCAGTTGGGCGCGTTGCTCAAGCGTAAGCCGGCGGCGTTATCCGGCGGTCAGCGGCAGCGGGTGGCCATTGGACGCGCTATCGTGCGCGAGCCCAAGGTGTTCCTGTTCGACGAGCCGCTGTCCAACCTGGACGCGTCCCTGCGCGTGCAGACCCGGTTGGAAATCGCCAAGCTGCATGAACGTCTCGGCTCCACCATGATTTACGTCACCCACGATCAGGTTGAGGCCATGACCCTGGCGGACAAGATTGTAGTGATGAATCAGGGACGCATAGAGCAGGTAGGCACGCCGCTGGAACTGTACAACCAGCCTGCGTCTGAGTTCGTAGCCACTTTTATCGGCTCGCCTCGCATGAATATGCTCAAGGGCAAGGCGGCGGAAGATCTCGGCGCCGCCACCCTGGGCATTCGTCCAGAACATCTGCAGGTGCGCATTCAGGGCGAAGCCGGCGACTGGAAAGGCGTGTTGCGCATGGCGGAGCATCTGGGCAGCGACACCTACGTGTATGTCGATGTCGCAGGCGTTGGTGAAATGACGGCGCGCATCGTGGGGGAAATGGAGCTGGAGCCGGGGTGTGAGCTGTACTTGCATGCCCCCTCGCAACATCTTCATCTGTTTGATGCCCAAGGTAAGCCAGTGGACGCTTCGTTGCGCCGCTCAGCCTGACGTTAAGTCAGAGATTAAAACAACAACAAACGTCATCTCATGAAAACAGCAAATGCATCGGCGGCGGCCGCTCCCAGGGGCGGCTCTCCGCACCATTATTTCGGCGCGCTGGCGGACTCTCCCAGTCTGACGGACGCCGCTCATTTTGAAGTCGCCATTTGTTGCGCCGGCGGCGCAGTGCTGTGGGACGCCCGCCGGCGCCTGGTGCTGCAACCATTCAGTCTGGTGTGCTTTTCTTCGCTGCACGGCGCCAAGCAACTGCACAGCGATGCGGAAGCCTGGGGATTACGTTTGTGGTTGCCCTTGTCCTTTCTGGCGGAGCTCTGCATCCCGCACCGGGTGAAACAGAAGCTGCTGCACGGCGAGATTTGCGTGGCGGACGCCGCCAAGGCGCTGGAATCGGAAACCGTCGCGCGTTGGGCGGAAGAGCTGGCCTGTCAGGATGACTATTTGAAAGATCTGGTCTGGGACGAAATAGCCTTGTTGCTGCGGCGTCTGTTCAAAGACGCCTTGGGGCCGGACGCCTGCGTCGCCAGGCCTGCGGCTGAACCCACGGGTTCCTGTCGTCATGTGCACAAGATGGTGGAGTACATGAACGAGCGCTATTGCGAGTCCATCTCCGTCGCGGATGTCGCCGCGCATGTGCGACTGCACAAAAACTTCGCCATGGGATTGTTCAAGCAGGTGCTGGATATGACCATTCTGGAATATCTGACCCAGCTGCGAGTGAATCACGCCGCCCGCTTATTGACCACGACATCCCTGCGCGCCAGTCAGATCGCATTTGAAAGCGGATTTTCCTCCATCACCCGTTTTTACGAAGTATTTGCCCGCAGCTTTAGCCAGTCCCCCTGCGATTACCGTAAGTCGCGGCGGGTGTAAGCGACTCTCCCGCGACTCGACACTGCGTCAGCGCGTCCCGCCAAGCCCGACTATAATTAGGGACAGGAGGGGATATGGCGCAAGCACACTTTTTTGTCGGCCAGTTGGTTGAACATAATTTATTTGGTTATCGCGGCGTGGTGATCGGCGTCGATCCGACGTTTAACCATACCGACGCCTGGTATGAGAGCGTCGCCAAGTCGCGTCCGCCGAAAGATCAGCCCTGGTATCATGTGCTGGTGCATGAGAGCGACCATATGACCTACGTGGCGGAACGCAATCTACGAGTCAGTCTGGATACGACCCAGATCGACCATCCGCTTTTGGGCGCTTATTTTGACCGTTACGACGGCGCGCGCTATTTTCCGCGACACTCCATGCATTAATCCGCCGCGTCCGGCGCAGGCATGTAGGGCAGCTCCAGATAGAAGGTGGCGCCGGTCGGCAGAGTGGAGTTGCTGGAAATTTCCTTGGCGATGGATTCGAAGTAAATCTGTCCGCCCTGCAACTCCACCAACCCTTTCGCCAACGTCAGGCTGAAGCCGGAGCCCAGGGAATCGCTGCTGGCCTCGTCACTGCGCGCCAGCCCTTCGAACAGATAGGGGCGGATTTTCTTGGGAATGCCGGGGCCGTTGTCGCTGACCGACAAGCTGATCAAAGCGCCCTCCCGGCGCAGATGAACGCTGATCTCGCCGCCTTTACCGGAATGCCTGACAGCGTTGCTGAGCAGAATATCGATGATCTGCTGCAGGCGCTTTTCATCGCCGCGCACCCAGGCTTCCGCCACCCCGCTTTCGAAGTGCAGGTTTTTGCTGGTTTGATAGGCCTTGTTGCGCCAGATTTCCGTTTGCGTCCGCGTCAGCTTGAGCAGATTGACCGGGCTTAAATTCAGCGAGAGAGAGTGGTTCTGAATCTGGTAGATATCGAACAGCACCTCAATCAATTTTTGCATACGTTCGCAGTTACGCTCCGCAACATGCAGCATGTGCAAGGTCTTCTCCTGTATCTCTCCCGTCAGACCGTTTTTGCACAGCATGACCGCACCCTGAATCGCGGTCATGGGGGAGCGAATTTCCTGCGACACCATGGCGAGCAGGCGGGCGCGCACCGTATTGTCATGAGCGCTGTCTTCCCGCACCTGTTTTAACTGACGGGTCTTCTCCGCTACATTGAAGGTGAGGGAGTTTTGCAGGTCGTATAGAAGTCGACTGTTATCCGAGAATTTCACCAGCGCCCGCGCCACATTGCCGATTTCATCGTTGCGTTGAGTGTGGGGAATGCGCTGTTCCAGATCGCCGTCCGCCAGCCGGGTGATGGCGGCGGTCAGCTCCTCCAGCGGTTGCGTCATCCAGCGGCAGGCGAGGTAAATGGCGACCAGGCAGATAATCAGCGTGGCGCTGAGGGTGACGGAGCGTTCCGTCAGCTTGACCAGCATGGAGCTTTCCACCTGGCTGATATCGATCACAATGTTGAGCGTGCCGATCTCCTTTTCTCCGGCTTGATCCCAGAGCAGCGGCCGGGTGATGCGCATCTGCGCGGCGCCGTCCGACAGCTTGCCGGCGGAGGCGATGACCTCGCCATCTGGATAGCGAATTGCGACCTGCATGATTTCCGGCATGGAGAACAGGTTGTTGACAGCGTTGTTGATAATGTCGAAATCAAAGTTCCAGACGGCGGCGGCCAGCACCGATCGCTGCGCGTCCGCCAGCAGATAGGCTTCCTTCTCCAGGTTGGCAAGTTGCGCCCGGTAGTCGTACCAGGCGGTCACCGCCGCCTCCAGCGCGAACATGGAGACAATGATGATGGAGGTCAGCGTCATCAACCGGCGACGCAGGTAGGCGCTGTGTGGATGACGTTTTTGTTTCCGATCCTTGGAGGGCTCTTCGTTGATGGACTGATCTGGAAGCATTATGTCGTCACGTCTCGCCAAAATGAGTTCACTGCTGCTGAAGCAGCCGTTCTAATGAAAAGTCATACTGCTTGAGTTGAGGATTCAACGCTTTTGAAAAGCGGGTGAAGTCAATTTCACTCCAATTGACGCCGACAATGAACTTTAAATATCTGTCGACGTTTTCCGGCGTGAGCAGCCCCATGTTGGAGTGAATGGACACACCGACGTCATCCGCGAAATCCCGACCATGGTGGTAGTCGTACATCAGCACGAGGCTCCAGGCGCCCTGCATGAAATGGCCGCCGAAAGAACCGGTAAGCTTGCCTTCCCGGATATACTCCAACGCGGAAGGGCTCCAGTCGATGCCGGCGATAAGCAGGTTTTCCCCGGGCTTATAGCCGAGGCTCTGCGCGCCCCGCAGGGAGCCGACGGCGATGGAGTCGTTGGCGGCCCAGATCACCCGGGTGCGAGGGTAGCGTTTCAACAGGCCGACCGCCTGCTTATACGCCAGCTCCTCGTCCCAGCGGGCGGACACCAACTGTTGCAGCTCCACTTCAGGGCGTTCCGACAGGGAGCGATGCAACCCCATTTCCCGTTCGATGGCGGCGTTGTCCGTGGGCGTGCCGCCTATCGCGAGAATGGGCAGCACCTGACCGCCGCGCAGCAGCTCACGAGAGGCGGCGGAGGCGAACAGCATATTGGCGAGGGCGTAGCCGGCGTTTTCATCGTTGGGCAGCATTTGCCCGACCCATTGTTTGAAGCGCTCCCGCGGGTGTCCGTATCGTCGTTCCTGCTCCACATTGAGGCCGGAGTTAAAGATGAAGGAGCGCACCTTGGCCTCCTCCGCCAGCGCCAGCAACTCCGGGGCATTGCCTTTAAAATTCTTGTACATGATGAAGTCTGGCGGGTCGCTGGAGAGAATATGCTTGATCTGCTGGCGCATGAGCAGGCGGTCGTGATTGGCGCTGAATACATCCAGACGGATATTGAGATCTTCCGCGGCGGCGCGGGCGAAGCGAATCACCTCGGACCAGAAGGTGTCGTCACTGCTTTGTGGATTGAAAAACACCACATGCATCGCCGGCGTCATGGACGGGGCGGGGGCGGCATTCGCCAGCGGGGACGCCAACAGCCAAAAAAGCAGCCAAAGCGCGCCTTTGCAGGACAACTTATAGAGCATCGTTTCCGGCCGGACCAAGTTAGAATTCATTCACTCAGTGTAGCCGCAAATCCGGGGATGCGCTTTTAGCGCGGAGAGGGGCGTCAGGGGAGAACGCAGCGACGACGGCGCGTCGCTGCAACGGCGATCAAAGGCGGCGCAATTTAGTCCGCGCGACCCATGAAACGCTTTTCTGCGGTGTGAATTTTGACGCGCTCGCCCTGTTCCAGATATTCAGGAACCTGAATCGTCAGACCAGTGACGAATTTGGCGGGTTTGGTGCGGGCGCTGGCGGAAGCCGCTTTCATGGCGGGAGTGGTTTCGATGACTTCCATTTCCACTGTTTGCGGCAGCTCCAGTGAGATGACCTGACCATCCACCATCAGCACTTGCAGTCCCTGGGTTTCTTCGGTCAGGAACAGCAACTGGTCTTCGATGTCGTTCTTTTTCAGCATGTATTGAGAGAAGTCTTCGTTGTCCATGAAGACGTAATCGTCGGCGTCGATATAAGAGAAAGCGACCTGACGACGCTCCAGCTGAGTGGTGCTCAGCATGTCGTCGCCTTTGAAACTTTCTTCATATTTGAGACCGGTGCGCACATTGCTGAAGCGCATTTTGTACAGGGTGGCGGCGCCTCTGGCGCTGGGGCTGTGCACTTCGATGTCTTTAACAATCAGCAATTGCCCGTTTAAATCAACGACTTCGCCTTTCTTAATCTCACTGGCCCGCGGCATATGGGTGTCTCCGGAAAAAATGGTTGCGCGCATTTTATGGCATCAGTAGTCTTAAGAAAACTATAGCGATAGCAAAGACGGCCCCTTCCCGGCAGGTCATACCTCATACTACGCATAACGGATTGGCTTCCCTTTCAATGACCACGATTTTAGGCATTTCCGCTTATTACCATGACGCTGCGGCGACGCTGGTAAAGGACGGCGTGATTCTGGCCGCCGCCCAGGAAGAGCGATTTACCCGCAAGAAACACGATGCGGATTTCCCCCGTCACGCCATTGAATACGTTCTCGACGCCGGCGGCGTCGCTCTGGACGAAGTGGATAGGGTGGTTTTCTATGATAAGCCGCTATTGAAGTTTGAGCGGCTGCTGGAGACCTATCTGGCGTTCGCGCCGCGAGGTTTCCGTTCTTTCGCCACGGCGATGCCGGTGTGGCTCAAGGATAAGCTATTCCTCAAAAGTGAGTTGAAGAAGGCGTTGAGAGGCCTGTTGCGGGACCCCAAGGCCGCGCTGCCGCAGCTGTTGTTCGCGGAACATCACCAGTCTCATGCGGCCTCCGCCTTCTACCCCAGTCCGTTCGCCAACGCGGCGGTTCTGTGTCTGGATGGGGTGGGGGAATGGGCGACCAGTTCCGTGTGGGTGGGCGAGGGCGCTGCTTTGCGCCCGTTGTGGGAAATCGAGTTTCCCCATTCTCTGGGTCTGCTGTACTCCGCTTTTACCTACTTTTGCGGCTTCAAGGTCAATGCCGGCGAATACAAGTTGATGGGACTGGCGCCCTACGGGGAGCCGAAATACGTCGACTTGATCATGCAGCATCTCATCGATGTCAAAGCCGACGGCACTTTCCGCTTGCACTTGCGTTACTTCGATTTCATGACCGGTCTGCGTATGACCAACCAGCGCTTCGCAGAGCTGTTCGGTCTGCCCCGGCGGGAGCCGGAAGCGCCGTTGACGCAGGCGTATATGGATCTGGCGCGTTCGGTCCAGGCGGTGACGGAGGAGATTGTGTTGCGCCTCGGGCGGACGATCGCCGAGGAGACGGGACAACGTCATTTGTGCCTGGCCGGTGGGGTGGCGCTGAATTGCGTCGCCAATGGCCGCCTGCTGCGGGAAGGCCCGTTTGACGATATCTGGATTCAACCGGCTTCCGGCGATGCGGGCGGTTCTCTCGGCGCCGCCTTGCTGGCCTGGCATCATTATCAAGGCGAACCCAGAACGCGTCCCCTGGCCTCAGGAGAACTGGACGCCATGCAGGGCGCTTATCTGGGGCCACAATACAGTGATGAAGAAATTCAACGCTATTTGACGGAAGCCGGCGCGACCTTTGCGGTGCTGGAAGATGATGCGTTGTACGCGGACATCGCCAGTGATCTGGCTGACGGCCAGGTGGTGGGCTGGTTTCAGGGGCGCATGGAATTTGGACCCCGCGCTCTGGGGGCGAGGTCCATTCTGGGCAATCCGATGGACCCGGCCATGCAGACCAAGATGAATCTCAAAATCAAATTCCGCGAATCCTTCCGCCCCTTCGCTCCTGCAGTGGCGGTGGAGCATTGCTGTGATTATTTCGATTTGGACAAACCCAGCCCCTACATGCTGCTGGTGGCGGATGTTCAGCAACCGTGGCGCAAATCCGCCGAACCGGGCCTTGAGGGGCTGGAGCGTCTGCGCCAGATTCGCTCGGATTTGCCCGCCATCACTCATGTCGACTATTCGGCGCGGGTGCAGACGGTGCATCAGGAAACTAATCCTGAGTTTCATCGTCTAATAAAAGAGTTCGCCAAACATAGCGGCCATCCGGTGTTGATCAACACGTCCTTTAACGTTCGTGGCGAACCGCCGGTTTGTTCGCCGGACGATGCGTTTCGGTGTTTTATGGCGACGGAGATGGATGTATTGGTCTTGGGACGCTGCATATTGCGCAAGGCCATGCAGCCGGAGGCGTTAGTGAATAAAGATTGGTCTCGGGAGTTTGAACTTGACTAACTCAATGCAACAGGACTTTGCCTCCGCTCCGGAAGGGGAACTGAGAAAGTTCGGCCTGGTTATGGCCGCCTTTCTTATTCTGGTGTTTGGATTGTTTTTGCCTTGGGTGTTTGCGTTGAGCCTGCCCCGATGGCCTTATCCGGTTGCGGCGGTGTTCGCCGCCCTGGCGATGGTGAAACCGGGGCTGCTGCGTCAGGTATATGTCCTGTGGATGCATTTCGCCTTAAGGCTGGGCAAGATAAACAGCGCTATCATTCTCGGCGCCGTATTCGTTGTTCTGGTGGCGCCGCTGGGATGGGCGCTGCGGCTTGCGCACAAACTGCAACTGCAAAAGCGCATCGATCCGCTGGCGACCTCTTATCGAACTGTACGCGACGAACCTATTACCCCTGAGTCCATGGAGCGACCATTCTGATGTGGGAATTTCTAAAAGACCTTTGGGCGTTTATGCGACAAAGGAAAAAAGTGTGGCTGTTTCCACTGATATTAACCCTGGTGACGTTGGGCGGCCTGATTGTGATCACCCAGGGATCGGCGGTGGCGCCCTTCATCTATACGTTGTTTTAACGGCGGCGCCCACATGAAAACGGCCTCTTTGGAGGCCGTTTTGCTATGCCGTCAGCTTCCCTTCCTGATAATCCTTCACCGCAGTGAGAATTTCGTCGTGGGTATTCATGACGAAAGGACCGTAATGCGCCACCGGCTCATGTAAGGCTTCTCCCGCAAGTAACAGGAAGTCCGCGCCGCCTTTATCCGCGCTCAGTTGCAGGCGTTCGCCTGGGCCAAGAATGCCGAGCTGGCCTGCCTGCAACACTGAGCCCATGTGCACGCGACCGTTATAGACGTAGATCGCCGCCTGCCGGTCTTGCTCCAGGGGCAGATCCAGCTTGCCGTTGGGCAGCAGGGATATATCGAGCAGGCCGGCGGATTGCGCCAGTCGATTCAAGGGTGAGGTGCTGAAATTATCCTGAATGCGCCAGGAGCCGGCGATGACCCGAATCTCGCCGCAACTCAGAATAATAGAGGGCAGTTCTTCCGGCTGCGCGTCGCGCCACTCCGGCTGCTTCATTTTCTGCGTACGGGGAAGGTTGATCCAGATTTGAAAGCCGTGCATACGTGCGGCTTCCGGTATCGGCATTTCCGAATGGATGACGCCTTTGCCGGCGGACATCCATTGCGCGCCGCCGCTTTTGATGGCGCCCTGGTTGCCCATATGGTCGCGGTGTTCGAAGCCGCCTTCTTTCATATAGGTCAGAGTTTCCAGGCCGCGATGGGGATGTTCGGGAAAGCCGGCGATAAAATCGTCCCGTTCGTCGGAACGGATTTCATCAATCATTAAGAAAGGTTCCAGATCGGTAGCGGAAAATCCTGCGATCCGGGAAATCCTGACTCCCGCGCCGTCGGTCGCCGGGCTGGCGTTAATGATGCGCTTGAGTTCTCGTACAGCCATGGTGGTGTCCTCCCACTCCATTGCATGATTTGCATATCCTGCAAGCAGTCTTCTCATTGTTGCATTATGCATCGTAAAATTCGAAAATAAATTGCAATTATTCGTGTCTAAATTTCGATAAATTAGAATTCATGCCTAAATCAACGTTGGAACAATGGCGTATGCTGCACGCCGTGGTCGCCCACGGCGGCTTCGCCCAAGCGGCGGAGATGGTGCACAAAAGCCAGTCCACGGTGCATCATGCCGTACATAAGCTTGAGGAAATGCTGGGCGTACAGATTCTGCAGGTGCAGGGGCGCAAAGCGACGCTGACCGAGGCGGGAAAACTGCTGCTGAGGCGTTCGGAAAACCTGCTGCAACAGGCGGAGCAGCTGGAATCCGTGGCCTCCGGTCTGGCCCAGGGCATTGAAGCGCACATCCAGATCGCGGTGGAGATTATCTATCCCCAGGAAGCCCTGTATTGCGCGCTGGCGGAGTTTTCCGAGCAGTATCCCAATACTCGCATCGAAATTATCGAAACCGTGTTGTCCGGCGCTGAAGACCTGCTCAAGCAGGGGGTATGCGACTTGGTTATAACTCCATTCGTACCGCAGGGATTCATCGGCGATCTGATTACCAATATTCCGTTTACCCCGGTGGCGAATCCAGAGCATCCTTTGCATCAGCTCAATCGCACCCTGAATAAAGATGACCTGGCCCGACATCGGCAAATCGTCATTCGCGACTCCGGCGCCGTGCGTCGTAATTCCGGTTGGCTGGGCGCGGAGCAACGCTGGACGGTGACGCACATGAGCACCTCGGTGAACATGGTGAAGCGCGGACTGGGCTTCACCTGGCTGCCGGTTTCCTGGGTGGATGCGGATATTCAAAGCGGCGCCCTGAAGGCGCTGCCGCTGCAGGAAGGCGGCGATAGAGAAGTCCCGCTGTATCTGGTCTACGGCGATATGGACAGACAAGGTCCCGCCACGCTTTATCTGGGAAATCAGCTATTGCGACGGGGACGTGAATGGACCAGATTTCCTGAATAGGCCTCTTGGCGCAGCGCCTTGAGGAACTCCAGAACAATCAACAACAATTTGGCGACATTATGAGTTTAAGCGATCTGAACCCGCAGCCTTTGTGGCGTTTTTTCCAGCTATTGTGCGACACCCCGCGGCCTTCCAAACAAGAGCAGTTGCTCAAGTCCCGCATCAGAGAAGCCCTGGCTGAATATGAGTTGGAAATCATCGAGGATCAGGTCGGTAATCTGATAATCCGCAAACCTGCGACGCCCGGCTACGAAGACGCGCCTGGCGTAGTGATGCAGAGCCACCTGGATATGGTGCCGCAGAAGAACGAAGGTTCTACCCACGATTTCAGTAAAGACCCGATTCAACCCTATATCGACGGCGACTGGGTGCGCGCCCGCGGTACTACATTGGGCGCGGATAACGGCATTGGCGTGGCGGCTATTCTGTCCGTACTGACGTCCAAAGACATGATCCATGGACCGCTGGAAGGCTTGCTGACGGTGGACGAAGAGGCCGGGATGACCGGCGCCAAAGGATTGCAGGGCGGCGTATTGCAGGGCTCTTTGCTGCTGAATCTGGACACGGAAGAAGAAAACGAACTGTATATCGGGTGCGCCGGCGGCGTGGATATCGGCGGACGCTTCACCTATCAGGCGGAGCCCCGGGACGACCGCCGTCAGTATTGGCGCATTGCCCTAAAAGGATTGCGTGGGGGCCACTCCGGGCTGGATATCCATTCTGGACGCGGCAACGCGTTGAAGCTGGTGAATCGCGCTTTGGATCAATTACGCAAACAGTTTCCCGCCTTGCGCGTGGCGTCTCTGACCGGCGGCACCCTGCGTAACGCCATTCCGCGCGAAGCCTTCGCCGTGGTTGCGGCGCCGGCGGAGCAGGGCGAAGCGATCGCCCGCCGCATCAGCGAGCTGCAGCAGCTGTTTATGCAGGAGCTGAAATCGGCCGAGCCGCATTTGCATCTGACCATCAGTGAAACGGATGCCGCCGATTTGTTGCCGGAGGATATGGTGGACCGCTTACAGCGCGTGATTTTCGCCTGCCATCACGGCGTATTCCGCATGAGCGCGGATTTCCCCGGCGTGACGGAAACCTCCAATAATCTGGCGCGGGTGGTGATGGATAACGGCCATATCGAAGTGCACTGCCTGGCGCGCAGTCTGGTGGACTCTTTGCGGGATGACGCGGCGCAATCTCTGGCGAGCGTTTTTGAACTGGCGGGGGCGGAAACTTCGGTGGGTAACTCTTACCCCGGATGGGTGCCGGACAAGAACTCTCGACTGCTGGATAACCTGACCCGTCTGCATGAGGAAGTCGTGGGCGTTGTTCCCAAAATCCAAGTGATCCATGCAGGTCTGGAGTGCGGTATTCTGGGCGCTAACTATCCCCACTGGGACATGATTTCTTTCGGGCCGACCATTCGCGGCGCGCACTCGCCGGATGAGGCGGTGCACGCGCCAAGCGTAGCGAACTTCTGGAAATTTCTGGAAGCGGCGCTGGCGCATCTGGCCAAACCCGCCTGACGCAGTTAATGACATAGCGGGCGCCGATACTGGCGCCTGACGACAGGCTGCGTTACTTCATGGGTTTCGCACGCCTGTCGCGCTTCTCCCTCAGCTGGGTTCTTCTTCTGGCTCCACTTCCACCAGATCCAGCAGATTAATCGCGATCTTGATAAAGTCGCCTCCCGTCAAAATGCCCACGACATGACCATTTTCCACCACGGGCAGACAGCCGTATTTCTTGGTTTGCAGAAATTCCGCCGCTTTACGGATCGGCGTGTCCAGGCTGGCGGTAGCGACTTTGGTCCGCATCACCTGGGTGACGGGAATTTCGGATTCATGGGCCTCCATCAACTCCGGGGGCATGTCATATACGGAGGAGTCCATGGCGGCGAAGACGTCGCGCTGGGTGACGAGCCCTTCCAGTTTGTTTTTGGCGTTGACGACTGGGATGTGGCGGATGCCCTGTTCCTGCATCATTTTGCGCGCATCGGCCAGGCTGTTCTCAGTGCTCAACGTATGCACGGGGTGGCTCATTACATCTTTCATCAGGATC
The DNA here is from genome assembly GCF_029813005.1 of Hahella sp. CR1. Taxonomy (NCBI): domain Bacteria; kingdom Pseudomonadati; phylum Pseudomonadota; class Gammaproteobacteria; order Oceanospirillales; family Hahellaceae; genus Hahella; species Hahella sp. CR1. Next base: position 221,160 of record NZ_JAPELK010000001.1, on the reverse strand, counting down.
ATGCTTACCTCCAATTGCGTAAGCTTTAAGGTAATGGAACCGGCGTCGGTATGGCTTGATGCGAGTCAAACCCGCCGCTACCCAGGGCTTGGCGATATTTCAACGTTGTTCCAGGAAGTATAGCCAGCCTCGGCGTATGGAGCTTTGCGGCGCTGACGCTGTTACACAGACAACCCCTAGTGTATGCTTCGGCGCGCTATGGAGATAGCCCGAATATTGTTTAAAGAATATTCCGTAATGAGAGGGTGAAAGTGGTAATGAAAAGACTGGTTTTAGGAGTCTGCTTGAGTTTGGCCATGGCTGGTAACGCATCAGCAGAAGGCTATGGCGCACTGGGGCTGGATTACATGCACGCCTCTTCAGAAAATCTGCATGACAATCTGATGTTGAACGGAACATTAGGTTGGAGTCTTACGGACTTTTGGGGATTAGAAGGACGCCTGGGCGTTGATTTCTTCTCTCTGATATTCGATGACGACCCTCTGGATGACTCCGGCGCTTTCATGGACGCCTACGTGGCGGGGTACAACCGCTTCACTCTACCGCTTAGCAATGCAATAAGGCTTTACGCGCTGCTGGGTTGGCAAGGCGCCAGCGTCAGTGTGCAGAATTGTTATGCTCTGGCTGGCGGCTGCGAGAAAAACCATGAAACGCACAGCGGCTTTGCGTACGGCGGCGGCGTGGATTTTCGTATTGAGAAAGGGGTTTACCTGAAAACGGAAGTAACGCACTTCGAGCATAATGAAGTGCGCTTCAATACCTTCAGCGTTGGCGTGACGGGCGCGTTCTAATCGCCGTCTGCGAGGCCTACCACAAATCCAGTTGCACGCCATCGCCGGAGGCTGCGTCCGGTGGATTATCCGCGCTGGGTTCGTTCGGCGCCGAATCTCCCCAGATTCTGCGGGAGAGTCCGGACATCCTCTGAGTGGGGCGCTTGATGGACTTGATCAACAGATGACGCGCCCCCCACACGCTGATCCTTTTCCTGGCGCGAGTGACGCCCGTGTATAGCAACTCCCGCGTCAGCACCGGTTGATCGGTTTCAGGCAGCGCCACCACGCAATGGTCGAATTCAGATCCCTGACTTTTGTGTATCGTCATGGCGTAGACCGTTTCATGCGCGGGCAGGCGGTATAAAGGTATGCTGCGCAGGGGGCCGTCAGCGTCCGGAAACCAGGCGCGCAGCTGCCCTGATGCCGGATCACGCCAGATCAGACCCACATCGCCGTTAAACAAGCCCAGACTATAATCGTTGCGGGTCACCATGATGGGGCGGCCGTGGTAGTGCAGTTGGTAACGCGGCGCCAAGCCTTTGCGTTGCAGCGCGGACTCCACCCACTGATTGATTTCCTGTACGCCGCCATGGCCTTCCTTCACGGCGCAGAGAATGCGGAAGCGATTCATGGCGTCCAGGGCGGTTTCCACCGAATCGGCTTTGAAGCAAGTTTCGTAGGCGTTGGCGGCGGTTTGCTGGATGATTGCCTGCAGTTGCGACGGCGGCAGGTTTTCCCAGTCCGCGTCTTCGAATTCCGGCTGTTTGAATACCTGCAGAGCCGCTTCCGGATCGCCGGCGTTGATCGCCTGCGCCAGTCGGCCGATGCCGCTACGGGCGTGAAAACGATGACTCACTTCCAGACGGATGACGCAGTCCGCCACTGGCGCGGCTTCCTTGTCAGCCGGGTAAGGCGGCGTCAGGCCAAGCTGGCTCAGGTAATCCGCCATATCCGGGCTGACGCCGGCGGCGCTTCGTTGCGAGCAGATGTCGCCAATGACGCTGCCGGCTTCCACGGAGGCGAGCTGTTCGCTGTCGCCCAGCAACATCAGGCGGGCATGGGGAGGCAGCGCCTCCACGGTGCGCAGCATCATCGCCAGATCCACCATCGACACTTCATCTATCAATAGTAAATCCACAGGCAGCGGGTGGCCGGCGTGATGCACGAAGCCTTTGCCGTCGCCCCGTACTTTGAGCAAGCGATGCAAGGTGTAGGCGGTATCTGGAATACGCTCGGGATGAGGCAGGCGTTCCGCCAACTGCAATTTGGCGTTGCGGATAGACTCCATCAGGCGTGCGGCGGCTTTGCCGGTCGGCGCCGCCAGGGCGATGCGCAGAGGCGGGTCGGCGAGTTCTCCCAACATGCCCAACAGCTTGGCCACGGTGGTGGTTTTGCCGGTGCCGGGACCGCCGACAATGGCGGTGAAGCCCTGACGACAGGCCACGGCTGCGGCGATAGCCTGGCGATCCTCTGCTTCAACGGAAGGAAAAAAGCGCAGCAACGCCTGGCGTACTTTTTCTGGTGGAAAAGAGGCGTGATTCAGGATGCGTTGTTGCAGCCGTTCCGCGAGCTGGCGTTCATATTCGAAGTAGCGGGCCAGATAGAAGCAATTGCGGTCGTCAAGCACGCACGGGCTGATCGGGCCCGCCTCGCCGACCTCTGCGTCCGCCTGGGTCAGGCCGCTGGCGAGCAGCGCTTCGCGCCATAATGTGAGGGATGGAGCGATAAAGGCGCGTATGTCCTCTTCCGCGGAGTCCGGCCATAACGAGCGGCCGGCGTATTGCGACAGGTCAAGACAGGTGTGGCCATTGGCCAGGGCGTTGGAGGTCAGCGCCACGGTCAGCGCCAGCAGCTCCCGTTGTTCTTCTGTCGCCGACATCGCCATGTCCGCGAACTGATGGCCAAGATAATAGTCCAGTGGCCGCAGCAGGTTACTTTGGCGGGCGGCGTCAATCAGATGGGCGATGCTCATGCCGGTTCCCCCTGCAGAATCTCAGCAAACGCCGTCACCGCCGCCTGGGAGGGACGATCGAAAAATACGCCTAATTCTGGTTGGTGCTGACTGTGCATGCCCCGCAAAAACAAGTAATACACGCCGCCAAAATGGGTGTCGTAATCGTAGTCGGGCAAGCTGCGTTGTAGGTAGCGATGCAGCGCCAGCGTATAGATCAGGTACTGCAGATCATAGCGGTGCGCGAGTATTTCGTTGTGTAGATTTTCCGGGGCGTAGCTCTCGCGTTTTTCTCCCAGCCAGCTGCCTTTGTAATCGACGATATAGAAGCGTCCTTCATGCTGGAAAGTGAGGTCGATAAAGCCGTGCATCAGGCCTTCGTTCGAGGCGACGTTCAGGTTAACCGGCGTTTCTGAAGCGGAGTAATCCGCGAGGAAGCGCGCAAGCCGCGTTTGCTGAATCAGCGTCACGGGGAACAAGAACTCCATTTCCACCTGCATATTGGCCTTGTCCAGTTGCGACAGCGCAAAGGGCTCGGCGCCGGTTATGCTGAGTGGGGTGTTCACCACCTGCCATAACTGTTCCGCCACGCAGGCCACCCACTCTTCGCCAAAGCCATGTTGTTGCAGGCTGTGGCTGGTGAGTTCATGCAACACCTCGGCGTTTTCCGCCTGAAACGGCATATTCTCCAGAATATGGTGGAAACACTGACCCGCCCAGGCGCCTTTGGGAAACTGAAAAATATCGCTGACGTCCGGCTGCAGGCGGGGTTGTACTTCCTGCAAAGGCGCAGCCTCGTCCAAAGGTTCTTCGTGATGGCGGCCGCCGCCACCGGCGGCCAGCTGCGAATAACTGGAGAGACGCCAGTTTTGTTCGATTGTGCGCTGGGCGGAGCGCGCCCGCCACTGACCGGCGCCTTCGCCGGGATGATGGCGCTGATGCACTGGCTCAGGAGCGGGGCTCCAGCAGAAGTCCGTCTGCGCGGCAAGGCGAGTCAGAGGCTCGGAAAGTTGTGTATCGTCCAGATTTTTCAGGGACGTCAGCCAGTCGGTCAGGTTGTCCGTCGCGCCGCCATAAAGCAGCCACGCCATAGCGGCGTACTGGAACTCATTCACAGCGCCCCAGGCCCAGACACAGAGTTGTTTGGCCCGGGTCAGCGCGACGTAAAGCAGACGCAGATCTTCCGCCAAACGTTCCCTCTCCGCCTGCTCCTGTAAGCGGTCGCCGCCGCTGAGATCGAGCACCTGTCGGTGCTCCCGCTCGGGGTCATGACACATCAGATAATCGTCTTTGCCGCTGCGGCCGAATCCCAGAAAAGGCAGAAACACCAATGGATATTCGAGTCCTTTGGAACTGTGGATGGTGACGATTTTCACCAGCGCCTCATCGCTTTCCAGACGTAACTGATGGTCATCGCCGCGCCCGTCCGCCTGTTCCAATTGCCCTTGATACCAGGCCAGCAGGCGTTCGGGCGTGGGGTAGTCGCGTCCGGCCTGTTGCAACAGCTCCGCCAGCTGCAACAGGTTGGTGAGGCGGCGCTCGCCCTCCGGCAGGCCCAGTAGTCTGGCGGCGACGCTAAAGGTTTGCAGCCATTTCTGAAACATGGGCATGAAGCCGGCGTCCTGCCACTCCTCTCGCAACTGGTGCAATGAGGTCAGCATGTTTTCCCAACGCTGCTCGTCCCGCGCCAGCGTCTCCAGCTCCGCCGCCGTCCATCCCCAGCTCAGGGTCACCAGCGCTGCGCGCAGGCGGCGTTCGTCATTAGGCTCCAGTAAGGCGCGCAACAGGCGAAGCAGATCGGTGGCCTCTTCGCTTTGATAGACGCTTTCCCGAGTCAGAAACACGCTGCTGACGCCGACGGCGGACAGCTTTTCCGACATGATGCGGGCCTGATTGTTATCCCGCACCAGTACCGCGATATCGCCGGCGCTGAGAGGGCGCTCGCCCAGACGGGCGCGTCCGCATTCTCCCAGGTTGAGCCAGTTGGCGATTTCACTGGCGGTAATTTGCGCCAGCTGAGGGCGCGCCTGGTCTTTACTGATGGCTTTGCCGCCGTCTTCCCGGCCGAGCAGCCAGGCCTGCAATGGCGTCACGGGGACGCCGTCCAGGGTCAGGACGGAGGCGTCAGCGGCGCCAGCCGCCTGCACGGGAATGAATTCGATATCGCCGGCGAACAGAAACGGATTGGCGCACTGTTCGAATAATCCATTGACCGCCGCCACCAGCTCTTTACGGGAGCGCCAGTTGGTGTCCATGGTGTAGCGGTTATCCTGGGGCGTGCGCTGTTTGGCTTGCAGGTAGGCGTAAATATCCGCGCCCCGGAAGCTGTAAATCGCCTGCTTGGGGTCGCCGATCATAAACAGGGTGGCGTTATTGTCGGCGGCGTCATATAAGGAGGAAAAGATTCGATACTGGGACGGGTCGGTATCCTGAAATTCGTCAATCAGGGCGACCGGGTAGCGGCGTTGCAGCGCCAGGCGCAACTGGGGGCCGGTGGCGGCTTCGAGGGCGTCTTTGAGACTGCCGATCAGGTCATCGAAGCCCAGTATTTCCGCCTGGGTTTTCAGGCGTCGCAAGACGTCTCTGAAGGTGGTCAGCGTCGCGCCCACCAGCCAGGCGTCCAACTGCGCCTGTTGGCTCAGAAACTGGTCCAGGGCGATGAAGAAGGCATGCTGCGGCGCGCCAAGACCTTTGTCCGCCGCTTTTTTCAGCACGGATGCGTCAAGGACGCTCTGGCTGAACAGAGCTGCGGCGGGCGGCAGCGTCATTTGTTCTTCCGTGCGACTCCAGATAGTGAGGCTGAGAGCCGCATCGTTCAGTTTGTCTTCCCGGTAAGTTTTCTCCGCGCGCCCCAGAATTTTGTTCTCCGCCGCTTCCCGTACAGCAGTGATGAGTTCGTCGCCTTGCTGGCGCCATTGGGCTTTGAGTTCGACGGCCAGATTGTTGAGGGTTTCTGGCTCCACATCCGGGTGGATCAGTTCCAGATCGCTTTGCGCCAGATAACTGCGCAGTCCATTCAGCATCTCCGCCGGCTCGCCCCACTTGGCTTGCGCCAGCTCCGCCAGCAACCGGTCGGGATAGAACAGCTTGCGCCAGGTGTCCTCCGCCGCTTGTTGCAACAACGGGCCCAGGTCTTCCTGCAGACGCAGATCAAACAGGAGTCCGCTTTCGAATGCGTTGTCCTGCAGGGCGCGCTGGCAGAAACCGTGAATGGTGAAAATGGACGCCTCGTCCATGTTTAACAGCGCCTGCTGCAACAGGGCGAGAGCGTCTTCGTTGCGTTCCGGGTCGCGCCAGGGCGTCAGCCATTCTGGCGTTTCCGCTTCCGGCGGCGCCTGCAAGGTCTGCATGACCTCGCGGATACGCTGACGAATTCGCGTGCGCAGCTCTTCCGTGGCGGCGCGAGTAAAGGTAACCACCAGAATCTGCCTGACGTCGAGCTGGCGCTCCAGCAGCAGACGCAGATACAAGGTGGTGATGGTGTAGGTTTTCCCGGTGCCGGCGCTGGCTTCAATGAGCTGCACGCCCTGCAGGGGAATGGCGATTGGGTCCAGCGGCCTCATGCGGGCGCCTCCCAATGCTCCAGCGCGGGTTCCCAGATGCTTTCCGCCAGCGCCACGAAGCGTTCGTTCAAGGTTTCCGCTTCAAAGCGCCACACCAGAAAATGATGCGCGTCCGCCAGTTCGCCCGGTTGCCATTCGTTGCCCAGCCAGCATTGCTGCGCGGCATTGATGGGCTCGCTGCGACTGCGCGGATTATTCTTGGTTTCCACATACTTTAAAGAGGTCTTCGGGAAGAAGCGCACCGGTTCATTCTCACTCTGCGACAGCAGATCCATAAGCTCCGCCAGTAATTTTCTGGCCTGATCTTGCGCGACCTGACGATAATGGCCAACGCCTTGGCGGCACACCAGAAAACTGGGTCGGGCCAGAGGGTCGGCAGTGACGCTGCATAGCGCCAGATGCTCCAGCCATAACAACAGCATGCGGGAAGCGTTGCAGCCGGCGGTGGTCAGATGCAGCAGGCCGCGCGGGCCAATACCCGCCACTGCGCCGCGCAACGGCAGACCTGATTTTTCCGGGGTAATTTCAATACGATCCTTGCCATACAGTTCACGGGCCTGCTCGCGCAGCGCTTCCAGTTGTTGCCGCGTCTGCTTGCGGCTGATGGCGCCGACAGCGCCGCCGGGCAGCAGCCCCTTGGCCTCCAGATAGCTTTCCGCCTCTTCGTCCGTCGCCGCGTTCATCAGTTCCTGCAGCCATAGCTCTTTCACCTGGAAGCCGTGCAGACCGCCCAGGTCGAAAGGTTCCCGGTCCTGAGTCAGGTCACTGGCGTCCAGCAATATATTGAGCCGCTGCTGCACGAAGTAGCGGGTGGGATTGCGTAGAAAGCGTCGCAGACTGTCCAGCTCCACCGGGTGGTCGGCGGAAAACGGCTCCCGTTCCCGGGACGGCAGCGCTTCCGGGCAGAACGCCTGATACTCCTGCTTGCTGTGGCGACCGTGCAGGGCGGGCAGCCATTCTGACTGATAGCTGAAGTGGCCGCCGTCGGCGGTAAAGTAATGCGGGCTGAAGGGTTGCAGTGGATGTTCGGTCAGAATGCGCTCCATGGCCGCCTCGCCGCCTTGTTCCTGAATCGTATCCAGCAGCTCGCTGAGAATGACCGAGGGCGCGCACTCGCTGTTGTCGCGGATGCTGCGCCCGACATAACTCAGATAAAACACGTCGCGGGCGGCCAGTAGGGCTTCCAGAAACAGGAAACGGTCTTCTTCGCGGCGGGCGCGGTCGCCTTTGCGAGGATACGCAGCGATCAGATCGAAGCCCGGCTGCGTCTGGCGGCGCGGGAACTGATCGTGGTTCAACCCCAGGACGGCGACCACCCGAAAGGGAATACTGCGCATAGGCACCATAGCGCAGAAGGTCACTGCGCCGGTAAGGAAACTTTGACGCCGTAACGGGCTGTCCAGACGGCGGCGCAGATCCTGTTTCACCACCGCCAGCGGCAAGGGTTGATCGAAGCCAGCGGTCTGGGTTTCCTGCAGCCACTCCTGCACCGCCTCGCGGGCGACTTGCAGCGCCTGCTCTTCATCCCGATCAGGGTCGAACAGGTCGTTCATCCAACTGTGCAGGAGGTCCGCCCATTGCTGTGGCGTCTGGCCACGGGAGATCTGTGCGCGCCAGCGCGCCAGGGTATCGATCAGTTGCGACAGCGCGCCCAGGCTGTCGGCATCGCCGCCCTGAATATGAGGATAAGGTGCGACATCCTGATACATCTGCATCGCGTCGGGCAGGGCGAAGCCCAGCAGCAGGCGTTTGATGCCGGCTTTCCAACTGAACTGATCGGCGCAGTCGACGCCGTACGCCTGCTGCGATTCGCCATCTAGCCCCCAGCGAATGGACGCCTCATGCAGCCATTGGCGCAGGCGCGATAATAATTCTTCATCCAGCCCGAAGCGGCGTCCCACGGCGGGGATTTCCAGCAGGCCGAGCACTTCCGAGGCGGTGAAACGGCCTGGCAATAAGTCGAACAATTGCAGTACCGACTGCACCAAATTGAAGTCACTGTAGCGGCTCAGGTCGGCGAGCGACCAGGGGATGCGGCGTGGACCTTCCTGCGCGCCGAATACGGCTTCAACCAGAGGCGCGTACTGGCCGATATCCGGCGTCATCACCACGATATCCCGGGGTGACAGGCTGTGATCAGTCTGCAGCAGATCCATCAGTTGATCGTACAGCACTTCCACTTCGCGCAAGGCGCTGTGGCATAGATGCACTTGCAGAGAGCGGTCGTCAGCGGCGCTTTCTGGCCATGGCTCCTGACGCAGGTCGAAAACGTCCGCCTGCAGGCGTTGCAGCAAGGTTTGCGGCGGCGCTGGCGGGACGTAGCAGTCGGCTTCCGTGACGGACACGTCCTGCAGCACATCCAGATAATCCCGCAGCGGTTTGCCCCAGGACGCCAGCAGTCGGTGACCTTCGTCATACAGCCCGGAGACTTCCGCGCCATCGCGGGTGCGAATGCGGCTGATGTCTTTGCGGGAGGCGATGTCGCCCCAGTAATGCTCCGTAGGGTTCCATTGATACATATGCACTTCTATATGGCGTGCGGTGTTCTGCAGCACGTCCAGATACGCCGGGGCCATATAGGGAACGCCAAAGACAAACAGGCGCGGCGGCAGCTTATCCACATGCTGCGGCAGCTGCTCCGCCAGCTCCTGCAATACGCGGGCGCGGTGGGGCGCCTCGCTGTCACGGGTCAGGCCGCGCCACAGCTCAATCTGCCAGGCGTGTTCGCTGGCGCTGGCTTCAGTGGGCAGGCCTTGCTCCCATTCGGATAACCAGTCCGGGCGATACATCAGATAGTGGTCAAAGACATCGGCGATGCGTTGGCTCAGCTGATAATTACGCAGCAGATCCGGCGACTTGCGATCCGGGCCGGTATGAAGATAACGATGCAGGGCGTCGAATTCGCCGCTGTCTGGAAGCGTGGGTGCGAGCTGCATCAAGCGCCAGGTCAGAATGGATTTGTCGAAGGGATGCAGCTCCGGCAAGTCGTCCCGGCACAGTCGCGCCAGCCGCCAGATCAATTGCGCCGGCAGTTGAAACTCCAGGTTGGCGGCGACGCCGTTGAGTTCCGCCAGTTGCTGGCTCAGCCAACGGCTCATGCCCTGGCTCTGCACGATCAATATGTCGCTTTGCAACGGGTTCGCCTTGGGACGCGCCAAGGCGTCGGCGAGCAGTGCGAGCAGCTGTTCCTGACGGTTGCTGTAGTAGATTTTCAGCATGAAGGAGGCGTAAACGGTGACAGTGAAATTGTGTGTGAGCTATTTATCATTTTCGCTAGGAGTATAAGGAAATCCAAGGATGGCTGCATGGATAAATCATTTTCCTGGTCAATCGGTCAAACCCGCGGCGTACGTCGTCTCAGCGTCGTCGTTAGATGTCCGTCCTTATATTTAATTTTGTTATAAGGATATAGTGGAAAACCGCTATATCAAGCTGAGTTCCTATCACATATAGAGGTAAGTGCAGTCCGTTAGCGCCTGCTGTTAGGTTTTCCCAAAAAACGCCGCTCCCGCCGGTTACCCCATAACACTGGAATAGCGACGTTGACCCAGCCGGAAACCTCTCCGCAAAAGGCCTGTAACGGCACATGGATCGAGTGCTTAGGGCTCCCCCTCACCCCCTTGGCCGTAGTCTAGCAGTAGTCCGAACTAACTTTCCGTTAACGATAACCATGAATAAGGAAAACATCATGAAATTAGTTAGATGGCTAGCCTTGATTTGCACGATACTGCCGGGGGTCGCGCTGGCCGGGCAACTTAGCATGGCGCGAATCACCCTCAACAGCGGCGATGAATTGAAATCGGCCAAGAAGCTTGGCCTCGACATCGTCCACTACCACAAACTGAAAAATCTGACCGCGGGCGTAAAAGGGGAATCTTTTACGGTGGAAGCGGTGCTGTCTCCCGTTGATAAGGAAAAGCTGAATAAAGCCGGTATCAAGTGGGAGCCTATGCAGATGCCTTCGCAGTTCCGCTCGGCTTTCTCCGCCAGCGGCGAAACCGCTTATCACAGCTTTGACGAACCTGAACTGGGTATCGAAGACCGCCTTTACGCTCTGGCGGAAAAATACCCCGCGCTGGTGACGCTGTATAAGATCGGCGAATCCCATCAGGGACGCCCTTTGATCGTCGCCAAACTGTCCCGTAAAACTTGGTGGGACCGCTGGTTCGATCGCGGCGGCGACCTGAAGGACGGCTATGGCGTCAGTCATCAGCCTCCCGGTCGTAAAAAGCCTGAAGTCTTCTACGTGGCCACGCATCACGCCCGCGAATGGGTGGCGACGCAAATGGCCATGCGTTACATGGATTACCTCACCGAGAACTACGGCAAGATTGAGCGCATCACCAAGCTGCTGAATCATAACGAGCTGTGGATCATGCCGGTGGCTAACCCGGACGGCTATGAGTACACCTTCACCAACGAACGTCTGTGGCGGAAAAACCTGCGCGATAACGATGGCGACGGCCAGATCACGCTGCAGGACGGCGTCGACCTGAACCGTAACTTCGGCGAGCATTGGGGCCTGGACGACGAGGGCTCCAGCCCGGTGATGTCCGATCAGACCTATCGTGGACCTTCAGCGGGAAGCGAGCCGGAAACTGTGGCGCTGACCAGCTTTATTCAAGCCCATGACTTCCGTTTCACGCTGTCGTATCACACCTACAGCAACCTGATTCTGTATCCTTTCGGATGGCAGGTGCAGACCCCCAGCTTCGATAATCCGATCTTCGTGGCGCAGGCGGGTACTGACGACAATCCTGCGATCTACGACAGCATTATCGAAGCGGGATATGATCCCGGCGTGAGCGCAGACCTGTACACCACCAATGGTGATTTCACCGATTGGTCCTATGGCGCGTTGGGCATTCCTTCCTACACGGTGGAGCTGACTTCCGGTCAGGACAAAGACGGCAACGCTTACGGCTTTGAATTCCCGGACGATGAAAAAATGCTGCAGGCGGTTTTCAACGACAACCTGGAGTTCGCTCTGACCATCGCGGAAAGCGCGAGAAGACCAGATGATCCTGTTTCCGCCGTAGGCATCGAAACAGAAGACGTCTATCACGAGCCGCTGACCACTTCCTGGGGCGCAACTCAGTCTGTGGACATGCTGGCCAAGCGTCGCATCGGCGACCGCAGCTTCCTGGTGTACCAAGTGGACGGCGGTTCGCCCAAGCTGACTCGCTTCCGCAGAAAGTTCGGCGACCGTTACAACACGGAGCAGGGAACGTACTTCAATCGCTATGAAGCGAAGATTCGCGGTCAAGCCGCCGGCAGCACCGTCACTTATTGGATCAAAACCGTCAAAGGCGAGGAGTTCGGTCCCTACAGCTACACCGTAGAAAAAGCCAGCGGCGCCAAAGTGCTGGTGGTTGCGGCGGAAGATTACACTGGCGAATACCCTGTGTATGAGAACAACACCGCTCCTAACTACCTCTCTTTCTACACTGAAGCCCTGGACGGCGCCGGTTACTCCTACGACGTGTGGGACGTTGACGCCAGAGGCGCGGTGCCGCCAGCTCGTGAAGTCATGAGCCACTACGACGCGGTGATCTGGTATACCGGTGACGACTTTGTGTCGACCGTTCTGGAAGGCTTCCAGGCGCATGAACAGATGAAGCTGCAGGCGCGTGAATACATCAACTACTGGGACGGCAAAGTCATGGCCACCGGCCAGGGCCTGTCAGAAGCGTCTACTGTCTACGCACAGTTCAACGATGACTTCTTCCAGTACTACATGGGCGCCTTCCTGCACCTGGAGACATCCGGTCTGGGCAAAGAGGGCAATGCGCTGGACGTTGTAGGGCAGGATGACGATCCCATCATGGCGGGTCTGCGTTTCTCCCTGAACGGCGGCGACAGCGCCAACAACCAGCACACTCCTGACAGCTTCCTGGTCACCAGCAGCTTTGTGGACGAGTATCACCAGACTCTGGCGGCGACCTATGATCGCCCTGGCGGCGGCTTCAACCCCACTTCCGGCACGCACTATGTGTACAGCCAGCAAGCGGATCAGAGCTTCAAACGTCTGGGTGGAACCATCGAAGTGCCGGCGGATGCGCCGTACATCACCTTCAACATGGCGCATGAAACTGAAGCGGATTGGGACTTCGTGTTTGTGGAAATCGCCGAGCAGGGCAGCGATAACTGGACCACTCTGCCGGAAGCCAATGGTTTGACCAGTCAGGATACCGGCGAAAGCTGTAAATCCGGCTGGGTTGACCTGCATCCGACATTGGCCCATTACATGGACGCCAGCTGTAATCCTACTGGAACCACTGGTCAGTGGAACGCCATGAGCGGCAGCAGCGCCGGTTTCCGCACCATGTTGTTTGACCTGTCCGCCTATGCTGGCAAAACCGTTGAAATCTACATTTCCTATGCCTCCGATTGGGGTACTCAGGGACTGGGCGTTTTCGTCGACGATGTGAAAGTCGGGGAAAATGACGCAGAAGATTTCGAAGACGGCTTCGGTCTGTGGCAGCCAGGCGCTCCCGATGGCGCGTTCAACATCAATAATTGGGATAACATCGAAGGCGCAGGCTTCGTTGACGGTCCCGTCATCCGTGACGAAGACACCATTTATATGGGCTTCGGTCTGGAAGGCGTCGATGGTTACGAAAACCGCGTTAAGCTGATTGAGCGTTCAATGAGTTACTTTGGTCTGTAATTTCAGACAATTCCAATCTTAGAGAGGGGCGCCCGCGTTCGCCGGCGCCTCTTTTTTCTCCTCACTTTCTTGCAGACTTCGACTTTCGTCTATATCCTTCGCCGCCTTTTACGCGCTGCGCCGATTTGGGGCCAAGTTAGTTTTCGCGCCCTGTTTTCAGGCATGAATGTGATATTTGGCTGCGCGTAAATCATTCAAATTGTGCATTTAAATTGCAAATTGTTGACTAAAAGGTCAATATTTGCCGGTCATCATTGTCGTTGGCGCGCATATTGCTCTTCTGCTCCCTGTCAATAAATACACACAGCGCGGGGAGACGACTGCATATGTGGGGCGATGGGTCGGAAAAGTCCGGCTGCGTCGCAGGGGGGCGGTGGCTTTCCCCGCGCGGTGATGTATTTGCAGGAAAACAATCAAAACAAAGCAAACACAGAAGTAGGAGTATTCATGACTCTCAAGAAACAGTCGGCCCTGGCCGCAGCAAGCGGCGCGTTGGTCGCCGGTCTGCTTTTTTCTTCAGCTGCGAGTGCTGTAGAAGTTCCGGAAGATATTCACGCCGCGGACTACCATTGGATGAACTGGCATCTGTATCGAGGGATTGATCAGCGTGGCGGACCTTACAAGTTCGACGACACCTATTTCGAAATCGAGTTCGGCGGCCGTTCCGGCGCCCTGGACTTTTTCGGCTACGTGGATTTTCTGGATATTTTAGGCGACTCAGGCAATTCCGATAAAAATCGCGGCGATAACTTCTTCGCGGATATCGAGCCCCGTCTATCCATCGACTATCTGACCGGAACGGATCTGTCTGTCGGCCCGGTTAAAGAATGGTATTTCGCCTTTGACCTATTGATGGCCGATGCAGGCGAATTTGGCGGCCTGCAGGTATTGTGGTCGGGTATCGGCACAGATACGGAGCTACCCTGGTTGGGTAAAACCGGCATTGCTGTCTACGCTCGTTATGTGGGTGAGAACTACGGCGCCAAGAATGAAGGCAGTTGGGACGGCTATGTCGCCCACATCAACTGGTTCAAGCCTTTTTACCACATCGGCGATGATTTCATTGCGTTCCAGGGATATACAGATTACGAGTTCGCCTCTGATCTGGGCGATGAACCGGGCCGTTCCTCCGACTCATTACAGTCCTACCTGGGCATCTGGTACCATTCCAAGCAATGGGCGGTAGGGTATGGCGCGAAGGTATACCGCAACATGACTCAGTTCGAGGATGGTGCAGAAGGGTTTAATGGGCCGCAGGACACTACTGGCGTTGGCCATTACTTCAACCTGACCTACAAAATCTAGCCGCCGTCTATGCGCCGAATGACGTGGCGCTGGATTTCGGAGACGAATCCGAACGACCTGAAGACGCACCGACGTCTTGGGGTTCGTCTCCTTTTTCAGGCAGGGAAACGACTTCAGGAAAGGGAACAATGCAGACAGTCTCCACTTACTATTTGGAAATGACCTCTCCTTCTGATCTACAGGCGAAAAGCCCGGTGGGAGAGTTGCAGATCATGGAATGCGCAATCCGGCAGTTTGAGTACAGCCGCTTTCTCTACACGTTGGTAGGCGGCGCCTGGGGATGGACGGACAAGTTGTCCTGGAGCGACGATCAGTGGCGGGATTATGCGGAGAACGAGAACCTGCGCACCTGGGTCGCTTACGTCAAAGGCTCGCCAGCGGGTTACTTTGAACTGCAGAAACAGCCTGAACGACAAGTGGAAATTTCCTACTTCGGACTGGCCCCTAAATTCATTGGCCAAGGGCTCGGCGGCTATTTGCTCACCCAATGCATTCGCGAAGCGTGGAGCTGGGGAGCGGAGCGGGTGTGGGTGCACACCTGTACGTTGGATCACCCTGGCGCGCTGGCCAACTATCAGGCCCGCGGCATGCGTCTGTACCTGACGGAGACGGACTGACGCGTCTGTTTGGCTCGCCGCCATTAAATGCGGCGCCTCCGAGGAAGTCTTCTATACTGAGGGGATAGGACTATCCCAGCCGGAGAAGTCTTGCCGGGAAGGAGCATTATGGCGGAGCTGGATGAACAGACGAATCGACTGACCTTAAAGCTGGTCTATTATGGCCCGGCGCTGAGTGGGAAAACCACGAATCTGGGCGCGCTGCACGAACTGTCTTCGCCGGAGTTGAAAGGCGAAATGATGGTGCTGGAGACGCAAAAAGACCGCACGCTTTTTTTTGATCTGTTCCCGCTGGGTTTTGAAGCGCCCAGCGGTCTGTTGATTCAACTCAAACTCTATACCGTTCCGGGGCAGGTGCAGCATGACAGCACCCGCAAAGCGGTTTTATCCCGCGCCGATGGCGTCGCCTTTATCGCCGATTCCCAGCATAACCAAAGCCATACCAACCTTGAGGCGTTTGAGAATCTCGCCGCCAACGCCGGCCGCGTGGGCATAGACTTCGAACGCCTGCCACTGGTGGTGCAATTCAATAAGCGCGATTTGAAAAATATCCTGAGCGAGCAAGAGATTCGCGAACGCTGGGAGCCCAGTCCCTGGTGGCCGGTGGTGTTTGCCAGCGCTTTGCAGAATCAGGGCGTGCTTGAGACGCTGGAACTGTTGCTGCAACGGGTATATCCAGAGCTGGATGAAGAATACAAGCTTAGCTCCGCGCATCAGTTGAGCCGGGAGGCGTTTGTCGCCAGCTTGTTGGGGAAATAACGGAAGCAGGGGGGCTGCATCGTCGTGAAGGACATTGATCCGGAATTCACGCTTGCCGATTTACTGACGCCGAAAGACATTGAGTCGCTGCAAAATCGATTGCCGCCGCTGTTGGAGACGTCCGCCAGTATCGTCCCTGTACAGGATAAGCCGGACGCTGACGCCTGGCCTATCCGCTATCAGATTCGCACGGTCGCCTACTTAGTCGCCTCCGCCCCCAAAGAAAAAGCCGAAGCCGCCTGCAAGCTGCTGGAGGCCATACTGCATCAGGCCGCCCGCTACCGGCTGGCGGCTTCTCTGCATCATCATGTCGTGGAGCAGGATTATGAGGAGCTGCAGCTAAAGCATCAGGCGCTGCAGGAATCGGAAGCCCGATATCGGGAACTGGCGGAGCAGCTTGAACGCAGGGTGGAGGAGCAGGTGGCGCAGATCGAGCTGCGTCGCAAGCAGGTCTATGAAGCGGAAAAACTGAGCGCATTGGGGCAGCTCGGCGCCGGCGTCGCCCATGAGATTAATAATCCCCTCGGATTTATCCAGTCCAATCTGAACTCAGGTAAAGGCTACCTGCAGGATATCAGCGATGCGCTGACGGAAATGTCGCGCGGCCACGATGTGAAGGCGATTTTCAGCCGCTATGAATTGGACTTTGTTATCAAGGATCTGCATATCCTGATGGGCGACACTCTGGATGGCGTGGCGCGGGTCGCCAAAATCGTCAAGGATCTGAAAGGCTTTGCCGGCACGGATGGCGGCTCCAGGCAGAAAGTGGCCATGGAGGAGCTGATGGAGAGCGTCTGCAACCTCGCCAAACCATTGATGGGCGGCCACATTCGTCTGCGCAAGGAGTATGAGCCGACGCCGCCGGTGTGGTTGGATTATTCGGCGTTCTGTCAGGCGGTGTACGCGATCATGCTGAATGCGGTCCAGGCCATTGGCGAACGCGGTGAGGTGCTGGTGCAGTGCGGTCCCGGCGCAAGCGGGGTGCGCATTGTGATTGAAGACACCGGCTGCGGTATGGACGCGGAGACTCAGAATCGTATTTTCGAACCGTTTTTCACCACCAAACCGGTGGGCTCCGGCACCGGACTGGGCATGACCTTATGCCGGGACATTATCCGCGCTCATGGCGGCGAGATTCAGGTCGCCAGCGAACCGGGCAAGGGCAGCCGCTTTTGCATTGAGCTGCCGGTGACGGAGGAGGCTCCCGGATAATTCATTTATGTCGAAATTCGCTTCTCTATTCGTCAATAACTCTGCTTCCGATCAGGATGAGGATAAAGGCAAGCCCAAAGTGTCCTACAGCGTTTTGCTGGTGGACGATGAGCCTGCCGTACTGAATGCCTTAAGTCGGGTTTTTCGTAAGGAGAGTTACGACATTCTCACCGCCAAGAATGCGATGGAAGCCCTGGAGATCATCAGCCAGCGCCGTATTCATTTATTGATTTCCGACTATATGATGCCGGGGATGACGGGAGCGGATCTTCTGCGCAAGGTGAAGGAGCAGTCTCCCGACACCATCCGCATCATGCTGACCGGACAGGCGGACACTACTGCGGTGATGGCCGCCATCAACGAGGGCGCGGTCTATCGCTTTATTCTCAAGCCCTGGAATGACGACGACTTACGCGTCACCGTCGCCCTGGCGCTGGAACAGTATGATCTCATTCAAAAGAACAAAGAGCTTGAGAAGACCAACGCCAAACAGCAAAAAGATCTGCAGGCGTTCAGCAAGCTGGCGCAGCAAAATCGCAGCCAGCTGGCGATCATGCTGCATAAACATAATCTGCTGAACAAGCAGCAGGTGCAGGAGGTGTTTAAGTTGCAGCAAAGCCGTAAGGAGACGGTGATCAAACTGCTGCTGGAAAAGCAATGGATTGAGGAACGCAAGCTGGTGCAGCTCCTGAAGAAGGAAATGTTCTTTGAAGAGGTGTCGCTGGCGGAGTTTCAGATTGAGCCGGCGACTTTGTCGCTGATCCCCACGTCACTATGTCAGAAGCAACTTATCATCCCTCTCCGGGTCAGCGGCAAGCGCCTGTTATTGGCCATGGCGGACCCCCTCAACGTGGAGCTGATCGATGAACTGGGCTTTACCACGGGCATGCAGATTGACCCCGTAGTCGCCACGGTGAGCGCAATGGAAATGAAGCTCTCCGAGTTGTTTGCGGAAGAGGAAACCTCCATCAAAGAGCTGGAAAGCGTGGTGATGGGGGTTGATCCTTTCGAAGGCATCGAAGTGGTCATCGAAGACGATGATGACGATTCGCTGGAAGACCTGCTCAGTCAGACCGAACAGCCGCCGGCGGTGCGCCTGGTTAATGCGATTATCATTGAGGCGTTGCGCCTGGGCGCCAGCGATATCCATATCCATCCCCGCACCAATCAGGTCATTGTGCGTTATCGCATAGACGGCGTGCTGGAGGATAAGATCCGTATTCCGCACAACATGCACATGTCCCTGGTCTCCCGCATCAAGGTCATGTCCGAGCTGGATATCACTGAACGCCGCCGTCCACAGGATGGGCGCATTACGGTGAAAACGCCGATGCGGGTGGTGGATTTGCGCATTTCCACCCTGCCCACGTTGAACGGGGAAAAAGTGGTGATGCGGGTGCTGGAGCGTAACTCCTCCGTGAAAAACCTGACCCACCTGGGACTGTCGGAACTCAACGCCAAACGCATGGAAGCCGCCATCAACAAACCCCAGGGCATGATTCTCGCCACGGGGCCTACCGGCAGCGGCAAAAGCACGTCGCTCTATGCGCTGCTGCAGCATAACGCCACGACGGAGAAGAATTACGTCACCATTGAAGACCCGGTGGAGTTTTATCTGGATATGGCCGGGCAGGTGTCGGTGCGGGAGAAAATCGGCTTGAGTTTCGCCTCCATTTTGCGCGCTATTCTTCGTCAGGACCCGGATATCATTCTGCTGGGAGAGATTCGTGACTTCGAGACGGCGGAAGTCGCGCTGCATGCGGCGCTGACCGGACACCTGGTGTTCTCCACCCTGCACACCAATTCCTCTATCGGCACTATCGCCCGTTTGCTGGACCTGGGCATCAAACCTTTCGTCGCAGCGCAGGCGCTAGAATGCATCATCGCGCAGCGGTTAGTGCGGCGCATCTGCGACCACTGCCGGGAAGAAGTCACCCCCAATGAGGAGGAGATTTACCTGCTGGGACCGCTTTTCGACGATCCGCAACTGAAAACCTTTCACGGCCGCGGCTGCCACAAATGCAACCACGGTTATAAAGGCCGCATTGGCCTGTATGAAGTCCTCACCATGACAGAAGAACTGCGCCACCACATCGCCGGCGGCGCCTCCAGTAAAGAACTCCACGAAATCGCCGTCGCCAACGGCCTCGTCACCCTCGTCGACGACGCCAAATCCCGCGTCCACAACGGCCTCACCACCACCTACGAAGTCCTGCGAGTGCTGGGAACACAGATAGAGGTGTAGCCTCAACACTCTCGGTCCTGAGAGTTATCTGTATAGCGCAAGATTGCTTTTTGACGATGCTTTAAAGGGTATACTTCGCCTTCAAAATCAATGTGGTTGATGGGAGTATTGAAGGAGTTGCGGCGGCTAACCACGGGAGACAGGCCCTGTCATTTCAGACAAGTAAAAGGAAGCTATTTGTCTGCCTGACTAATAATATAACCGGAGCCTCTAAGACTTTTTAAAAATAACTACGAAGCCTTTCCGTGAGCAAAATTATTGCAGTCAAACCTGGGAAGAAAGTGTCTGCAGTTAGTGATGTCATCTGACGATATACTTATATTTTCCACATTGGACGAGTAGTGAACCCCTATGTTGTTGAGGATCTCTATTGTGCTCTCGTTAAAACTTTTGAGCTGATTATTGGCGCCACAATGGCAACACAGGTAGTTTGTCAGAGGTTCCCTAGTATAGTGGGAGCATGTACGTGAAACTCACGGAAATAATATGAGTGATATTTATAATGCCTGAAAGCGTGTTAAATTTTGTTTTAATAGTGGGTTATGGAGTTAAGCTTATTTCTGCTGTTGTGGCTATCTGTGTTTTTCCATGGATTGCTCTATTATGGAGGAGGTTGTACTTACATGAAAAATCCAAGGGGGGGGATGATATTGGTTATTTTTATATCCTTTTTTGTGATGATGAGAAGTTAAGTGAGTATGGTAGGAGCAAAAGGAAAATATTGATGCTTCTTGTTAAGTTTGTACTGTTTTTTTCTGCGGCTCTTATCTTGTCGTTAGGGTTTGAAGGAGAGCTCCATAGGGTTGGGCTTCTGTGATTTGTCAATACGTTTATATAAAGGTGAATCGCCCCGAGTTTATCGCTTCAAAGATTGGTTGCACTCCTGAGACACTGCGCTCGTGGATCAACCTTCACGGTGCAGAGTTTAATCAGGTCGGGCGTTGTAAGTGGCCTATTTTATTAGAAAATTTTTATTTGGCTACATAATGGAAGCCGGACTTAACGTTGGCGAGATCCCACTGGAACAAAATATTGAATGTAAATGGCGGGTTGATTCTCCAGAGCTGATCAACAACAATCTGGTCGATGGCCACTGCGAAATCTGCAGATAAAGGACAGGAGTCAATGACACTCATTAATGTAAATCTCGAAACGTTTATCAGAACCACAATCAATCAGAAGCACAATGTGATTGAACGCCACAAGTGGGGCACCAAAACGCCTGTTGCAAACAAGTTGGTAAAGGACTGGAATTTCGATAGTATCGTGCTTCACCATTCTGGCAATGATGGTAAGACTGATCCGGTAGAAATCGAACAGTACCACATGACAAAAAAGGGCTGGGATGATGTTGGGTATCATTATTTAATCCATTCAAATGGCACGATCTATGAGGGCCGTAAAATATTTCATAAAGGTTCTCATGTCGCCGGTGCGAACACAGGGAAAATCGGAATCCTGTTAATGGGTGACTTCGATGAACAGTGGTGGGATGTGGATG
The DNA here is from genome assembly GCF_029813005.1 of Hahella sp. CR1. Lineage (NCBI taxonomy): Bacteria > Pseudomonadati > Pseudomonadota > Gammaproteobacteria > Oceanospirillales > Hahellaceae > Hahella > Hahella sp. CR1. The sequence goes on along the minus strand of NZ_JAPELK010000001.1, from coordinate 200,564 downwards.
ACAACCTTTCAAAGACGCATTTGGCTGCCACGAATCGTTTAATCGCGACGATTAAATCACAATTTCCCCACAGTATTCGAAAGCTGGGAGGCCATAAAGAGTATCTACCCAACAAAGGTTACAGCTGCCCCGGTAACCAAGTCATGGATAAAATCAATGAAATGAGGAAGAAGCATGGTTTATCTAAACCGTAGTCTATTAGCCATCGCCGTGTTTCTAGCTGTGATTAAAGTGTTTACGGCCGTTATTTTCTTAGCGGATGATCCCAGTGTGTTTTTAGTGGTTGGTTTTCCGCTCTTCTCGAATGAGTTACTCATACAGCCAGAACAGTTAAACCGGTACTATGTGCTGTTGGCTGATGAAAATGGGTTTGTGGGCGAACATATTTACTATCTTATCGTCAACTATGCCTGGTGGTTGACCATGTTAAGCGCGTTAGCTTTGCGGTGGTACACAAAATCGAAATCGCAGCAGACATCTAGTTAGTCGAGGAAAGTAAGGTGTGGATACATTTCTGCTTATTCTCCCTTCTGTATCCGCTCGCAGAATCTGTTTGTCTGCCAGCGCCAGTTCATGGTTGTACTGAAGCACCGCTTTCCGGTTACGAGGCGTCGCTATTTTTAGCTCATAGGTAAGCCGGAATTGCTGATTCGTACCTGCCGTTAAATCAACATACTTGCCCATACGGAGCCACTTTTTCTGAAGCCAGCTCCACATTCCAAGGTAATAGGGTTTCCAGTTCCTCCAGCGTATACGCCTCACCAATCTGATTCGGTACGATGATGTTTGCCTTTACCACCTCTGATATTTGAAGGGAAAGTTGGGAAATAGTAAGCATAAGATCCTTTACTCTTGTCATATTGAATCCCGCCCTCCTTGGCGAGACTCATCGCTTTTAGTCCCGTAATTTTCCCTGTACCTCAACAAAGATCCGCATCCTCCACTCTTAAAATCGCCAGGCCGGGGCTGCCGGCCGTGCTGGTTCGGCTGAGGATGGCTTCGATGTAGTAAGCGTTTTGCGTGAAGTCGAAGCTGGTGGTCCAACAGCCGTCGCTGACGCTGTGGGTCTGGTAGGCCGCGTTGGCGGGACGGGTGTTGCTGTCCAGCGTCAACAGCGTAGTGGTGACGCCGGTGTTGTAGTTGTACTGGCGGAGAGACAGCACGACTCTGGCGTCGCTTCCGTTATCGCGGAAACGGGCGCTGAGGCGCTTGTTGACGCCGCCATTATCGAGATCGGCGATGGCGGTGACGTTGTACCGCAAAGTAACGCTGCTGGATGCCGGCGCAGCGCCATTGATCTGGGCGACGCCGCTGGAGAAGTTAACCTCCGCCGCATCCGCCTCGTCGACAATCCCGGTGGAGCCGACCGCCGTCCACGGCGAAGCCGCCCAGGCCGCGCCCACAAAACCGGTCGCGAATGTGAAAGCGCTGGCTTGCAACAAAGTCGTCAGTTTCTGTGATGGGCGTAGCCACTGAATTAAATGGCTGAGAGATCCGCTGACTCGTTCCATATTTGCTGTCTCCGTTTTTTAGGGGCGGCGTGTCCGGCCGCCGGGCGGGCTCCGGCGCGTGGCGCCGGAACACAGCAAGCTTAGACCTGAGAGGGAGACTGTGCGTGGGAATATGTCGCAGCTGGGGCGTTAAAAAGTACCTCGACAAGTGCGTTACACCTTGGCGTAACGCGCTGACGGATCAACTTTGCGGGTTTATTGTTGCAAGGCCAGAATCATTCCGCCGCCAACCGCCAGGCTGATAAGCATGCCCAGGGCGGGAGCGTAAAACTGCGGTTTTTTATAGTGCTTGTACAGGTTGATAAGAATCAGCGCGACGAAGGCGATCAAGGCCAGTGACAGGGCGGGAATCGCCAACGGCTTGAACATGACGGAGGCGGTGCCGGCGATCACCAGTCCTGCGAGGAAAACCAGCCCCATTTTGGCGTCATGAAAAAAGATCTGCATGAACATGAAACTCGCGCTGGCGAAGAAGATCACGAACAGGACGGTGAACAGATTGAGGTTGGTTAAAACTACTTCGGACATGTGCATTCCACGCGCTGGTTGAGCTGAAGGTCTGGTGCGAGCCCGACGATCATAATCCACCCTGACGAAAATGCAATTCCGGGTAGGGCGTATTCGTAAACAGCCCTAAGTCTAATCCAGAGTGCGCCGGTACCGGCGTAAGCCAATCGCCATCATCACCGCGGTGAAGGCCAGTAATGGCCATAAGTGCTCCCAGGCGAACGTCCATTGATTGCCTTTCAACAATAAGCCACGGATAAAACGCAGGAAATGCGTCAGCGGCAGCGCTTCGCCAATAACTTGGGCCCATTGCGGCATGCCGCGAAACGGAAACATAAAGCCGGACAGCAGGATGGACGGCATGAAAAAGAAGAACGACATCTGCATGGCCTGAGCCTGATTACGTGCAACGCTGGAAATGGTGATGCCAACGGTGAGGTTGGCGAGGATAAACAGCAACACGCCGAGCATCAACAGTAACGCCGAGCCCAGCATTGGCACATGAAACACCCACAGGGCGGCGGCGAGAATAACGAGCACCTGAATGTAGCCGATCAGGATATAGGGCGTGATCTTGCCGACCATGACCTCCAGTGGCTGCACTGGCATAGCCAGCAGATTTTCCATGGTGCCGCGTTCGTGCTCGCGGGTGATGGCCAGGGAGGTCATCATGATCATCGTCATGGTCAGAATCACGCCCATCAGGCCGGGCACGATGTTGTACTGGGTGACGCCCTCAGGGTTATAGCGGCGATGGATATCGATGGAAAACGGCGCGCCTGCGCCCTGCAAGGAGGCCAGTGGGCCGTTGAGGTCGTGCGCCAGCGCGGTGTTGGGAATCTGCTTGATCGCCGCCAGGGCGTTGGAGGTAGCGGCGGGGTCGGTGGCGTCTGCTTCCAGCAGCAGGCTTGGGCGTTCTCCGCGCAACAGGCGACGGGTAAAGTCAGCGGGAATGTTGATAACGAACTGGGCGGCGCCGCGGGCCAGGATCTCATTGGCGGTTTGCTCGGAGTCGGTAATCTCGGTGACATTGAAGTAACGGGTGTTGACGATGGCCTGGATGATGCTGCGGGTATAGGCGCTGCTTTCCGCACTGCGCACCGCCATGGGCAACTCTTTGGGGTCTGAGTTGATGGCGAAACCGAACAGGGCGAGCTGAATCAGGGGAATGCCAATGATCATGGCGAAAGTCAGCCGGTCGCGGCGCAACTGAATAAACTCCTTGGCGACTACCGCCCACAAACGGATGGGAGAAAGGAGCGTCACCATCTCTTTTCCTCCGAGCTGCGCATCAGCTGAATAAACACGTCTTCCAGCCGCGGCTGGGTGCGCTCAGGATTGACGCCTTCCTGTTCTGCGAACGCGCTCAGGTCCTGCTCCAGTTGCTGGGCGTCCGTGCCGGACACAAACAAACGGGTTCCAAATGGCGCCACCTGTTCCACCGCGTCGATACGCTTGAGCTTTTCCGCCACTTGGTGAATGTCGGCGCTTTCAATACGCCAGGTGGCCAGTCCGGAATCGGCGATCAGAGACCGGGGCGACCCTTCGCCCACCAGGTGGCCGTAAGCAATATAAGCGAGGCGGTTGCAGCGCTCGGCTTCGTCCATGTAGTGCGTGGACACCAGCACAGTGACGCCTTCATCCGCCAGGCGATGGATCTCCTCCCAGAAATCCCGCCGGGCTTCCGGATCAACCCCGGACGTAGGCTCGTCCAGCAGCAACAGCTTGGGCTTGTGCAGCATACAGGCGGTCAGCGCCAGCCGTTGTTTCCAGCCGCCGGACAGTTCCCCCGCCAGTTGCGTCTGGCGGCTTTTCATCCCCAGATTATCCAGCGCCTCGTCCACCGCTTTGCGGCGCTCCTGCAAATGGTACATGCGGGCGACGAACTCCAGATTCTCCCGCACGCTGAGGTCTTCATAAAAGCTGAAGCGCTGGGTCATGTAGCCGACCTGGCGCTTGATATGACGGGCTTCCTTGATAATGTCGTATCCGAGACAGCGGCCTTCTCCCTCATCCGGCGTGAGCAATCCGCACAGCAGGCGAATGGTGGTGGTTTTGCCGCTGCCGTTGGGGCCCAGAAAGCCGAAAATATCGCCCTTGTATACACTGAGGCTGACCTTATCCACCGCCACCTTACCGCCGAAGGACTTCGACATGTCCTTGACCTTGATAATCTCCTCGCGGTTATTCATGCGCATTCAGCCCGGGCGGCGCTACGTCCACGGGTTGCCCCGGATGCAGTTGCGGCGATCTGTCTGCGGCGGGCCAGGCTTTCACCAGATACACAAACTTGTCCCGACTCTCTTTGCTGTAGATATAGGGCGGCGTGAATTCCGCGTTGGGGCTGATATAGCGCACGGTGGCCATAAACGGCGCGCCGCAGCCGTCACAATGGACGCTGACCTGATCTCCGGTTTTTATTGCATGCAGCGCCGTTTCCGGGACGAAAAAGCGCACGTTGATCCGCTCCGGCGGCAATAGCTCCACCACGGGCTGTCCGGCGGGCACAAATTCACCCGGGCGATATAGTACCTGCCGCACCAGCGCCTGCGTCGGCGCCGCTTGTTGTTTTTGCTGCAGACTCCAGCGCGCTTCCCGCAGGCTGGCCTGTGCCGCCGCCACTTGTGCCTTGGCCGCCTCCAACTGGTCGGAACGGGCGGCGAGACGGGCGGAATTCAGTTGCGCTTCAATTTCCTGAATCTGGCGGAGATTACGTGTGTGGGCGGTCTCCGCTTCGTCCAGGCTGGAGCGGCTGGCCAGTTTGTTGGCGTATAGATCGCGCGTGCGCAGCAGCTGTTTGGAGGAGAGTTCGGCGGCGGCCTGGGCTTGTTCGTATTGGGCTTCGATCACCGCCAGTTCCTGCGGCCGTTTGCCCTTCTCCAAGTCCGCCAGTTCGGCGCGGGCGCGCTGTAATTGCGCCTCGGCCTGTTGCTCCGCTGCGCGTTGGGGCTCATCGTCAATGCTGAACAGGTGGGCGTCGGCGCTGACTTGATCGCCTTCCTCCACCGCAATCTCCGTGAGCGCGCCAGCGGAGGGCGCTGCGATAAATATCGAGTCGCCTTCGACATACCCCTGCCAGTGTTCGCTCGCGGCGGAGTCGCAGCCTGTCAGCGCCAGCAGGGCCGCCAGCACGGCAAAATGTCTGTAATCCATAGCTCAGCTCCTTGAACCGGAATAGGCGCCGCCTTGAGGGAGAACCGTGACGGCGATCGACTGTGATCAGCATCGCTCGTTGTAACTGTTTGATCAATACAGACTTTTGACTAACCTGGAAAAAATTGACGTAAATACGTCCCGGCTGTATCAGAACATACTCTGCCGATGCGCGACTGTGATAGCCTAGTCGCCGGGCAGGCGCACCCATGCGCCTTTTACCCTTAAGCCTTCAAGGAGTGATTTTTTCGTGTACGAAATTCTCGACGCTATCGCCGACAGTTATAACCCGTTGCTTGGTCTGGTGACGCTGATGCTGTTGGCTTACACCCTGTGGCGTCGTCGCTGGGCGGCGGTAGGCCGATTGGCGCTGACGTTGTTTGGCGGCCTGGCTATCGCCTACACGGTGCGGTGGGTTGATCACACCCTGGATATATGGCCCGCGCTGGGCATGGATTACAGCACGCACTCTGCTGTGGCGTTCGTCATCACTCTCAGCCTGATCGCCGCCGCGCCCCGTTTGCGTATTCCCGCCATGAGCGGGTTGCTGGGATACGCATTGCTGATGCTGTATCAGGAGTACCATAGCGTCGCCGATATCCTTTCCACCGCTCTGGTCATTGCGCCCTTGTGGTGGTGTGTGTTTTTGCTTTCCCGCGCCGTCTCCAGGGAAGTCGCGACGCAGTCGGCATAGCGGGGCTCAGCGCTGTGACAAGGCGCTTGCGAAGACCTATCATACGTCCTTCCATCGTCAACGGAGGGGCGTATGCAAGACGCATCGATCAAGCTCACGGAATTCAGTCACGGCGCTGGCTGCGGCTGTAAGATTTCTCCTGCAATTCTCGACCGTATTCTTCTTTCTCAATTGCCGCCCATCAACGATCCCCGGCTGCTTGTGGGCAATGCGTCGAAAGACGACGCCGCCGCCTATGATCTGGGCGACGGTCGCATTATTCTCAGCACCACGGATTTTTTCATGCCCATCGTCGACGATCCGTTCGACTTTGGACGCATCGCCGCCGCCAACGCCATCAGCGACATCTACGCCATGGGCGGCGAGCCTTTGATGGCGGTGGCCATCCTCGGTTGGCCGGTGAATACCCTGCCAGCGGAGATCGCCCAGCGCGTGGTGGAAGGCGGACGCCACACCTGCCATGAAGCGGGAATCATGTTGGCGGGCGGGCACAGCATCGACGCGCCGGAGCCCATTTTCGGACTGGCGGTCACCGGCTCCACCACACTTGCACACCTCAAACGCAACGACGCCGCTGTCCCCGGCAGTCTGCTCTATCTCACCAAGCCACTGGGCGTCGGCGTGCTGACCACCGCGCAAAAGCAAAAGAAACTTCAGCCGCAACACGACCACTTGGCCCTTGAGCAAATGTGCGCGTTGAACCGGGTCGGCGCGGAGGCGGCGCGCTTGACGGAAGTCTGCGCGATGACCGACGTGACCGGGTTCGGACTGATGGGGCACTTGCTGGAGATGTGCGAAGGTTCCGGACTGAAAGCGCTATTGAATTACGCCGCCATTCCCCGCCTGTCGCCAGTGTTGGACTACATCCAGCAAGGCTGCGTTCCCGGCGGCGCGCGACGTAATTTCGACAGTTACGGCGCGCGTCTGGGAGAGGTGACGGAGGAACAGCGCTTGTTGCTCTGCGATCCCCAGACCAGTGGAGGACTGCTGATCGCTGTCGCCCCTGAAGGCAGAGACGCGCTGGAGCGCATATTGAAGGACGCCGGCATTGCGCCTGCGCTGATAGGAACTTTGCAGCCCTATCGCGACGGGCCGCGCATCGAGGTGGCGTGAATGACCGAATCAGGTGACAGACAGGATACGGACGACTACCTCAATGTGTTCCTGTCCGGCGCGCCGCTGCTCGACACCCGCGCTCCGGTGGAGTTTCACAAAGGCGCTTTTCCCGACGCCGTTAATCTGCCGCTGATGACCGATGACGAGCGGGCGCAGGTGGGAAGCTGTTATAAGCGTCATGGCCAGCAGGCGGCGATAACGTTGGGACACCGGCTGGTGCATGGCGAGGTGAAAGAGGCGCGGGTGCAGGGCTGGCGGGAGTTCGCGCAGCGACATCCGCAGGGATATCTGTATTGTTTTCGCGGTGGTCTGCGTTCCAGTATTTGTCAGCAGTGGCTGGCCGAAAGCGGCGTGGCGTACCCTCGTATTCTGGGTGGATACAAGGCTATGCGACGCTTTCTGATTGAGTCACTGGAAAGGATTTGTCAGGAAGCCCGGTTCGTTCTGCTGGCGGGACATACCGGCGGCGGCAAGACTGACTTGCTTATGCGCCTTCCGGGAGCGGTGGATCTGGAGCGTCTGGCCCATCATCGCGGTAGCGCCTTTGGCCGTCGTGCTGAAGGGCAGCCCTCACAAATCGACTTTGAGAACGCCCTGGCGGTGGCGGTATTGCGCCAGCGTCACGGCTTTGCGGACGCGCCGCTCTTACTGGAGGACGAAAGTCATCTGATTGGTCGCTGCGCATTGCCGCAGTGTCTAAGGCGGGCCATGGCGCAAGCGCCGCTGGTGGTGGTTGAAGTCGCGCTGGAACAACGAGTGGAGCACAGTTTTCGTAACTATATTCTGCATAAATTGCACGAGTGGCGACGCAGCCAGGGCGAGGAGGAAGGCTTTGAGCGTTTCGCCGACGATCTGCGTCAATCGATGTTCAACATCCGCACGCGCTTGGGCGGGCTGCGCTATCAACAACTGAGCGAGATGCTGGAAGCGGCGCTGGCGCGACATCGGCGGGGAGATCCCGCTTTGCACCGGGATTGGATCAGATGTTTATTGGAAGACTATTATGATCCTATGTACGCCTATCAACTAAACAAGCGTGCGGAGCGTATTTGTTTTCGTGGGGATGCGGCGGCGGTGTGCGATTATTTCGCGCACGCGTCGGCAACGATGACGACAGCGAGGGACGAGCGACTTTGACCGACGTGTAGCGGTCGCAATGCCGAAGGGCGGGAGAGAGCGATGGCGGACAGAGAGACAAAACCTCTGGATTGGCGACGTTGGGGCGGCCTCGGGCAGGCGGCCCTGAACGGCGTCTTCGGCGATTATCTGGCGCGACGGGGCAATCCGTTGGCGATTGAGATGGATTTCTATCATCAGCGACGGCCGTTGCCGTTGGATGAGACGCTGGCGTTACGCTCCGGGCTGGTGCTGTCCAACAAAATCGTCGTCTTGCTGCACGGGCTCACCAACCTGGAAAGCATCTGGGATATCAAACCCCGCCAAGCCGAGGCGGTTATGGAGCCCAAGCCGGATAACTATGGCTTGAGGCTGCAACGTGATTTCGGCTACACCCCCCTGTTTCTACGCTACAACAGCGGGCTGCCGGTGAAGGAGAACGGACTGCGTTTTTCCCGGTTGATGACGCGTCTGTTCGCCGTCTATCCGCTGGAAATTGATGAACTCATCCTGATCGGTTTCAGCATGGGCGGACTGGTGATGCGCAGCGCGCAGAAATCGGCGGATTTGTCCGACGCTCCCTGGTTGCCGAAACTCAAGCGCTGTTTCTACATTGGATCTCCGCATGAGGGCTCGCCTTTTGAACAGATGGGCCATCGTTTCAGTGCACTGGTGCGTGAGTTCCCCCGGGATTACATCAGTCAGTGGGCGGATTGGATCGACGGCCGCAGCGAGGGCATCCGCGACCTGCGCGAGGGGCTGGACCCGGCGCCGTCGGCGACGCCGGGACGCGGCTTTTATCCCGGCTCCAGACACTGCTTTATCAGTGGGTCGGTGTCTCCGAAAAACGGCAGTCTCATTAACAAACTGGTCGGCGACAGTCTGGTCACCCAGACCAGCGCCCATCCCCGCGCAGCGCCGGCGGACAGCCGCTTCGCTCATTTCGAGGGCGTGCCGCATATTCCCCTGGCGCACTGCAATCGCGTATACCGCCAGATTCAGCAATGGTGTGAAGAAGACGCGTCCCAAGGAAGCGCGCAGCCGTTGCGACAAACCATTTCACTGACGCCGGTTGCTGCGCCTGAGGCGGCGGTGTGGCGGGACGGTCGGCTGGCGGCGGGCGTGGTGGATTTACTGGCGGATGGATATTTGCAAACGGTGGGGGCGGTGGAATCCATGCACCGGGCCATCGCTCGCGATCCTCATGAGGTGCTGGCCAGAATACCCATTGTACGGCCCGTGGCGAGAGTGGTGGATGAGACCCACAAAGGCGTCGCCGGCGTTGTATACGGTTCGCTGAAATTAGGTGGGAAGCTGGTGCAGGGGGGAACCCGGTTTGTCGCCGGGCGCTGGGCTGGCAAGAGGTCGGATGGACGCCGCCAGGAAGGCGACGATCCGACCGTCGACGAGTAAATCAAATCGGCGCCACGCACTTCACCATATGCGAGGTGACAGTTCCGCCGTAGTACGTTCTGAATTTACGGAACCACTTATGGAATTCCGCTTCCGGCACGTGAAACTCACCGTAGTTGGGATCGAACACGACGATGGTGGCGTCATTGGGAACGAGCTGTCCCTGGCGACCAGATACGGAGCGGAAGAAGCCAATCGTATGCGCGCCGTCGGCGCCGACCACCTTCATCGGAAACCAGAAAGAATAGATGTAACCGGCGTATTGCGGCGTCATCAGCGTGCTTTCCAGCCAGCGCTGGCTGAAGTGAGAGTAGTCTTTGAGAAGCGCGACTTCTTTCAGGCCGCGTATCTGTATCATCAGTTTGTCCGCCATCTTGTAGGAATTGCCGCCTTCTCCCCAGCGATCCCCAAAGGCCTTCTGCAGCACTGGGTTACCTGCGCCGGAACGCACTCCCAACTTCGCCATCCGCTGCTTGGCGCGCGTAATGTCGCCGTTGTCCTGAAACATCAGGCTCAGCCAGTTGATGGTGAAGTTATGGCAGGCGCCCTCCGAAGCGGCCTGAGATCGTCCCGTCAGTCCCGACATGGCCACCGTCTGGTCAAACTCCGCTATCCTTCTGATAATCATGACTACCTCTACTACTCAAAAAAAGACGATGCGCGTGGAGTCAGCCTGACGGCGTCACTCAGTGCGCAAAACTTCGACTTGGGGTTTCTGAGGAAGTTCCTAAGCGAATGAAAAATAAGCGTTAAATAAATTTAATAGTGATCAATTAACTTGGGTGTCTATGGGGGCTTTTAATTGGATAGAACTGCAAGAGCGCTGTCCCGCTTGCCGGCAGGTAACGAAAATTCATGCTCAAACCCACATGTGCTCCGACTTTGATGGGGACGAGTCAGGGCGCTTTTGCGATCGGACCTATCAAGTTGGGCAAAGAATGGCGTGGTGGTCCGCCTCCGACCCCAGGTTTAGCGAATGGAATGCTGGCCGCACTGCTATAGGGGATGACCATCGGGATCTCGAATGCTGTTACAGCACTTGCGCCTCCTGCAGTGCAAGCTTGTATGTCCTGCTGGCTTTTAACGCTTGCACGCCGAGCAAAGTGATTGAGATAGGTCTGGAGGAACAATGGCCGAAGGAGCACTTGAGATAACCCTCTAGGCTTTGACTAGCGCATACTCGTGGATGAGATAAAGTGATGAACGATAAAGATGTTTTTTTAAAAATCGCAGCGGAAATAAGCACTATGAACGCCTGTGATCTGGCGTCCGTCTCCAACAACAAAGCGGTGCTACAGGAGAAGCTGGCGTTGATGAAGTCTGTGATGAGCGAGGAAGGCGTCAGGTTTTGGGATGATTTTCTCTATGAATGCGAGGAGGCGATGGAGGATCTGGAGCTGGAGGAAGACTTTGAGGGCTGGGATCGTCAGCGGTTATCCAGATATATTGCGGCCGCGATTCATGAAAGCGGCGTCTTTAACCTGCTTGGCTTTCCTCAGAACCAGACCGCGTCCTTGTTAAATCTGCAAGACATGGCGGAAACGGAAATAGCGGAAATTTATGAGCACATCGAGAAAGTGCAGTGGCGCATCATGGAGCTGTGCGTGGCGGAGCGTATGACGGCCTGACATCTATGATCAGTCAGGCCGATAGCAAGCGAGTCGCTTAGCTCATCCCACAACACTTTTTGTATTTATTGCCGCTGCCGCACACGCAGGGATCGTTGCGGCCGATTTTGCGATTGATGGGAAGCGGCGGTGGTTCGGGCTCTTCCTGTTGGCGTTGCGCGCCATATTCTTCCAGGTCCAGCAGTTCCTCGATGCTGAGTCTGGGCGTGGATCGCTCTTTGCGGAAGCCCAGGCTGATTTCCGCATCCTCCAGATCTCCGCCGCAGATCAGATCCACGCAGTTGTGCGCATATAACCGGCGGATGCCGTCGATGGCTTGAGTGGCGTTCAGCTCCAGCAGGCGCGCCACCAATATGCCGTTGAGGACTTTGGCGGCTCGGTTTGGAAACTCCATGTATTCGCGGAAAATCTCCACCACCTGATCTTTGTGCGCCGGTTGTGCGACGGCGATAGCCGCCAGCGCCTTGATCGCCAGTGCGGGAATCAACTCGTCTTCTGCGGGTTCCTGCAGCTTCCTCGCCAGCGGCGCGATGGCCACCGGGCCGATCATGGCGAAGGCGCGATGAATTTCCGACAGGGCCCAGTCCTGAATGTAGAGAAAGTCGAAACTGTGCAGCAAAGGCATAACGGCCCGTTCCGCCTGTAACTGCCCCAGCGTACGACAGGCGTGCAACGGAGCCCATGACAGGCTGCTGTTTTCGTCTTCGAGATTAAGGCTCTCGTCCGTCAAAACCTGGATAAGTTCGGGGATGTCATCCTGGTTAAAACCGTACTGCGCCACGTAGTCCGGCCAGTCGAAATCTTTGGGAGGGCCGATATTCAGCAAGGCTTTGATTTTAGGATTATTCGTGATCATAAAATGCGTTGGTTCCAACTTATCCTTCGGTCGGGAATAAAAGGGCGTTGCGCGCAATTGAGTCGCGCCCCGAAAAAGTGCTTAAATGCGCGGCGGAAGGATATCAGGTGAGATCGCGACGCTTAAGTGGAAATTGCAAACTTCAACAACGCGGATGCGGAAGCATGCCCTAATCGATCAGAAAACCGGCGCAGCAGGCTGTTTTGGGCGGCGACGCTGAGTTCCGTACTGGCGCATTTGGGATTTTTGTTATTACCTTCGCTGGAAAAATCACCGGCTCCGCGAGTGCAAACCTCCACAATCAGCGTCCAGCTGAATTTCTCCACAAGTCGTCCGCAGGCCCCTGTAGAGCCCTTGGCTGAGCCGGAAGCTCCCGCGAACGATACGCCGGTGGCGGAATCCGAGCCCGCGCCGCCAGCGACCGCGCCTCCGCCAACCCCTAGACCGCCGCCAACGAAGCCCGCCGAGCCCAGGCAGAGCGTCGCTAAAGCGCCAACGCCCCCCACTGAACCTGAGACGCCGCCGACACCGGACACACAGCAAATGAAGCCTGCCGTGACGACCTTGAGGGTGCAGGACGCTCCAGCCGTAGAACCACCAAAGAAAAGGCTGCTGGATAGCGCCCTGGGATACGCCCGCGACAATGCGACGGCTGATGACGATGAGGCGACGCCAAAACATTTTGACCGTCGTCTGGATCAGGCGCTCACAGACGCCAAAATCTATAACCAGGAGGGGGAATACCCGCCTGACGCCGTGGAGAGTTTTGAGGACAGCGCCGGGCGCCGTTTCGTTAAAGTGCAGGGCGGCGGTTGCTTTGAACTGGTGGCAGGGGAAATGAACCGGCGCAAAGGCGACGTCTGGTACTTTTCCGACGGTTGCGGAGGCTCCGATGACGATAAAATCCAAATCGACTTTAAGAATCTGAATTAGGAAGGGGTGTTACGGCGTGGCCGAATACACGCAGAAAGCGTGATCCCCCGCCTGGGCGGGGGATGCGGCCGCCTTATTTGGCGTCAAACGTCAAATTGAAGGTGACGGGAACGGAAATGCTGATGGAAGGCAACTTGGCGAGATCCTTCAGCTTCATGACGCCGTCTTTCAGAGCGAAATCTGCGGCGTTGATAACCAGCGGCTGCAGCGTGGAAACCACGACCTGCTTGTCGGAGACTCGATTGATCACGACCTCGGCTTTCACTTCTTTCTTCACATCGTGCAGTTCCAGAGAACCGTCAATGCTGGTGATGATGGACGCGCCGGGAGTGACTTTTTTCAGCAGCTCAGGATCGAGTTTTACGCTGTAGGTCGCTTTCGGGAACTGTCCGGTCTGGAAAAGCTCTTTCTTCATCCGCTCATTACGGATGTCGATGCTGGTGGCCACGCTGTTCAGGTCGATTTCCAGTACGGCGTCGCCGGCGTCGCTGATGCTGCCGCTCAACTGACCGAAGTGGTGCACTTCCGCCACGTCGGTGGCCTTGATGGAGACAAAGCTTAACTTAGATTCTTCGTTGTTCAGCTGCCAGCTTGCGAATACAGAGCTGCTGATGCAACACAAACCCGCCAATAACCATTTTGCTTTCACGTTTTCACCTCGCTGTGAATGTATAAATTAATCCCTGGTTTCGGAACGTAACTGGGGATGGGTACTGCAAAAGGCGGTTACTGTACCAGAAAATGACCTGGATTAAATAAAGTAAAAATATAAAGCTTTTGTTAAATTTTACTAATATTCAATGGGTTGCAAGACGGCTTGTTACTTTTTCAGGGCGGATTAGGCAAGATGAAACGACCCTCTGAAGGGGCCAATTAGAGGCGTGGCGCTTTCTTAAGTCGGTCGGGAAAAAGAAGTAGCTCGAAAAAATGTAGGTTGGAAAAGCGAAGCGCCTTCCAACGCTGCTGACTAGCCAGTGATCCGTTCCCAAGTCAGTATTAAGTTGGCGGTTGTGAAAAACGGGGCGTTGGATGGCGCGTTGCTTATCCAACCTACGTTTCTCTAAGACCCTGGTTTGCCAGATCGCATTGAAAGAAGAAAATACTATGGGCACTGGAATGGGTGTTTATCCAAATACTCTTCTAATCCGAACTGATTTTTCCCCTCCAGCACGTCTGCTTTTAACCCGACATAGTAAGACTGGTATGTCACGCTGCAGGGAATGCTTGGGTCTGAATAAACTCCTGCGCCGCCGCCAAAAATTGTAAGCTCAGGGTCGTTTCTGTTTTCTGGCGTATCATCCAGGCTCGTTGTCCATCTGCCTTTAATTTCTACGCGCTGGCCGTCTTCCCCGACGTAGTAATATTTTACGTCTTCTGCGGCTATCCAACCTTCGTTCAGCTTCCCTTGGCTTAGCAAAACGCCTGATGGGGGAATTTCATAAACCCGACTCTCTTTCTCATGCCTGACAGGCTCTCCAGCAGGCGTGTTAAACAGGATATAAAACTTACCCACAAATTTATCAGGCAGTAGATAGATTTCTGGTTCTGGCGGAGCCGCTTTTTCTCCGCAGGCGGCAATAAGCGACATGGCGGTCAGCAAGAGACAGAGAGGTAATTTATTCATTAGCTTTGGGTATCGATACTGGGTGACATGCAGTATTTTGGAGAAGGTGGTCGTCTTCAATGGACTAAAAGCAAGCCGCCGCTTGGCCGTTGTTGGCGTCAAGCGTGAAAGGCTTGCCTGATGAAGTTATTTCATCGGGCACTGGAATGAGTGCTTATGCAAATACTCTTCTAATTCGAACGGATTTTTTCCTTCCAGCGCGTCTGCTTTCAGCCCGACATAGTAATACTGATATGTCACTTCGCAGGGAATACTTGGATCTGAATAAACTCCTGCGCCGCCGCCAAAAATTGTAAGCTCAGGATCGTTTCTATTTTCGGGCGTATCATGCAGGCTCGCTGTCCATCTTCCTTTAATTTCTACGCGCTGGCCGTTTTCCCCGACGTAGTAATATTTTACGTCTTCTGTGGCTATCCAACCTTCGTTTAGCTTCCCTTGAGTTAGCAAGACGCCTGATGGGGGAATTTCATAAATCAGACTCTCTTTCTCATGTCTGACAGGCTCTCCTGCAGGCGTGTTAAACAGGATATAAAACATACCAACAAAATTATCTGGCAGAAGATAGGTTTCTGATTCTGGCGGAGCCGTCTTTTCTCCGCAGGCGGCAATAGGTGACATGGCGGTCAGCAAGAGGCAGATGGGCAATTTATTCATTGGCTTTGGGTATCGAGTCAGGGTGACGTGCAGTATTTCGGAGAAAGCCGTCGCCTTCAATGGACTAAAAGGCATAACGCATACGTAGGCGAAGAAGGGGCGAGGATAAAAGACTGAGAAAAGAAGTGGTTGGCCTGCGAGGAAAACAAACCGACGCTTGAGCCATTGCTGGCGCCAAGCGTCGGATGGAATGAATGGCTTGTCTGAAGAGGTTACTTCATTTCAGCCACAGTGGCAGTGGTCAGGGTCAGTGTGGTCGCATCTTTGTCGGATGCGTTGAAGCGGAAGGTGACTTGGCTTTCTTCCGTCAGGGTCAGGCTGAGGTTATCGCCGCCGGCGGTAAGTGCGGCGGTTTCCCCCGGCGTCAGCGTCAGGCCACCGCCGAAGTTGATGGCGGCCCAGTCCGCATCGGCGATTTTCAGGCCGTAGCTTCCCGCCGCCAGGGTCAAAGTAGCGACATAGTCGCCATTGCTGCTGAAGGTCAGGGGCGTATCAGTGCCCCAGCCGTTCATGTCGCCGCGCAGATACAGGGTGGTCGGGCCGTACGGTGGAATCGCAGAGGGGTCTTTGTTGTCGTAATTCACCGGCAGGCCGGCGCCTTGCGACGCGCCCTGGGGTTTGACGAAGACCGCGCTGGTGAGGGCTGGGACGGTGAAGCTGTCGCCGCTGCTTGTTGCGCTCGCCGCCACAGGATCGGCGCCGGACGCCTGCGCGTCGATCAGTTGGAAACCGCTGGCGCCGGGGACGGCGATGGTTTGCTGCGCGCCGCTGGCGTTGATGATGACCACGATGGCGTCATGGTTGGGGTCCAGGTCGGTCAGGCCGGCTCCATCGTCGATGGACATGGCGATCAGACCGGGAATCTGGCTTGCACCCACATTATGGAAGTCTACTCGCGCTTTGATATCGGCGGCGTTCTCCAGACGGAACAGTTTGCTGCCGCTACGGACGCGCAGGAAGTCGCGGAATACGGCGGCGGCGTCAGTGATCTGCGCGGTGGACGCCTGCGCATTGATGTTGGCGATCACATTCTGGATCAGCGGCCAGTTGGCGCCGTCTTTGTCTTCTCTGGGTAGACCGACGTTCCAGTTATTGTCGGTGTAGCTGAAGTCCACTTTATTGAACCAGTCGCCGGAGTCGTAACTGTCGCGCTGCATGGATTTGGAGCGAAGAATGTCCGATCCCATGTGCAGGAACGGCACGCCCTGACTGAGCAATGGAATGCTGAGCGCGAGCATTTGCATGCGTACGCGATCCTGGGCGCTGACGTCCGAAGCGGCCTTGTATTGGTTGTTATCCCACAGGGTCTGGTTGTCATGCTTGGAGACATAGTTGATGGTGTCGGCGGGATCTTTCGCATAGGCGGTGGGCTGCCCGTTGTAATCCAGGTTGGAGCCGACATTGGTGGCGCCGGAAGCATCTACCAATACGAAGTCGGTGAGGTTGCCGGCCATGCCGACGCGGATATTATCGCTCAGGTGCAACAAGGAAGATTTCTCCGCCTCAGAACCACTGTTGAGCTCGTTGGGCAGGTTATACAGTCCGTTAGCGAAGCCCTGGTTGGCGCGCAGGCTGTCGGCGGAATCGAAGGGGCCGCCGCCGCGAACCGCATCCCGCAGGCGGTCGGTGAAGGTGCCGATCTGGCTGCCGCCGAGATTGAGCTGCGTTGCCTGGACGAAACGGGCGTCGTTCTGCACTTCGCCGAAGTTCCAGCCTTCCCCATAAAAGTAGACGTTGCTGCGCACGGCGCGCACTTTGGCGAGGGCGGACTCGATGCCGGCCTTGGGATGGTGACCCATCAGGTCGAAGCGGAAAGAGTCAATGTGATAGTCACGAGCCCACACCACCAGAGAGTCTTCCATCAGCTTCTGGAACATGGCGGCTTCGGTGGCGGTATTGGAGCAGCAGGTGGAGTTCTCCACCGCGCCGGATTCAGGATTCAGGCGCTGATAATAACCGGGAACGATTTTATCCAGCACTGATTTTTCCGCCGCGCCGGCGGCGTTGGTGTGGTTGTACACCACATCCATCACCACATTCAGTCCCATGTCATGCAGCGCTTTCACCATGCGACGGAACTCCAGAATGCGCGACGTTCCTTCCGGATCGTTGGCGTAGCCGCCTTCCGGCGCGGTGTAATGATATGGATCGTAGCCCCAGTTGAAACTGTCCAGCGCCCGCAGATCGTTCATCAAGGCCTGGGCGCAACCGGTGGCGGGATCACAGGCTTCCAGTACGCTGCGCAGCGTGGCGGAGTCCGCTACGGCTCCGTCGCCGCACAGAGCGGCCGCACTGTTGAGGGCGCAGAACTCCGCTTTGGTGCTGTCCAGATCGGCGCGGGAGCCGCTGCGCTCATCAACGGTGGCGATGTCGAAGACCGGCAACAGGTGGACATGGGTCAAGCCGGCGTCTTTCAGCGCCTGCAAGTGCGTCATGCTTTCACGGCCAGGCTCGGTGTAGGCCAGGAACTTGCCATTGTAGGCGGCTGTGCCGTTCTTATCCGCACCGCTGAAATCGCGTAAATGGGTTTCGTAAATGATGATGTCCTCCGGCGCTGACACGGCGTAAGCGGAGGTGTCGGCGTCTGCGCTCCAGCCGCCCGGTTGCAGGGCGACGTCGCTCAAATCCGCCACCTGACTGTATTCGCTGTTGGTGGAGAGACTGAGGGAGTAGGGATCGGTAACATCTAAGGTTTCCACGGCGCCGGTCTGGTAGTGGTAGACCTTTACTTCATAGCGGTAGTAGCGGCCGTTGTCGTTCTGATCGCTGGCGAAGGTCCAGACGCCGCTGCTTGGGTCTGCGGCCATGGCGTCGGCGGAAAGCAGATTCTTATCCGCGTCGTAGCGTTTTACTTTGACGCTTTGCGCGGTGGGCGCCCAGAGTTTATAGGTGGTGTTTCCGGCGGTGACCGCGCCCAGTTGCGCATCCGCAGCGGCGTCCGCATACAGCGCGTCCAACGCGCCGCGGGTCTGCACTTGCGTGGCGCCGCGTAATTCGCCGCCAGCGCTGAATTGCGCCACGATCAGTTGTTCTTTCAGCAACGCTTTGGCGTCGGCGGAGTCGGGCAAAGTCCAGGCGCTGTAGGAGGCCAGATGCGGAAAGCGGGCTTTGACCTGATCGCTCAGGCTGGCGGAGGTCAGTTCTATCGCATCGCCGCCGCTCAGCTCGCCAGTGGTGGCGTTCACGGTGATCGCGGCGCTGGCGGAGTGATACAGACGCACGCTGCCGGAGCCGTTATAGGCGATGAGGTTGGCGTCCAGCCAATGGGCTTTCGCGCCTTCCAATGCGACGGGAGGACTCTCCAGCGGGTCAGGGTAGAGCACGGCCACGCCGCTGAAAGAAAAGGCGTCGTCGCCCAGCGTCGCTTTGCTGTAGGTGTGGTCTTGGCCGCCAAGATCCTTGTCGTCGCCGTTGTGCATGATCAGATTGAATGAGGACCAGGCGGCGCTGTCGAAATCCACCACATAATAGGCGCCGTATTTAGTGCTCACGCCCGTGGCGGGCAAGGGCTTGGACCAGCTGGTTTCGCCGCCGCTGATATAGTCGCCGGGGCTAAAAGCGGCGCCGGAGGCGTTCCACAGGTGGAGTCCCCAGCCTTCGTAGTTATTGTCATCGCGTTTGTAGTAAATAACGGCCTGGGAGGCGGTGGGAGTGTAGAGGCCGTCGTCGCCGTTCGAGGAGCCGTCGCCCTTGTCGCCGCCCCCGTTGGAGCAACCGAACAGGGCCAGAAGTGTTAACGCCAGCAAAGCGCTGACGCCTTGCCTGCAGTTCCATGTAAAACAACGTTTCATAGAGGTACGCCTTTCCGATTATATTTGTTGTTGCTTTGAGTGCGTGTGGTGGAGCTATGCTATAGGCAATACGCGACACCCACCAAGCCGCCGTCCAAGCCGTGCTGGCGTCATATTGTATTTGTTAATCAATGGGTTACGTGGTTTCTACGGAAGGCGTTTAAATCCAGACAGTAAAATTCCCCCCTAAAATCCCCCCTGGAGGAGATGGCGCAGTCTTATCCTCCTTGCTGGCGGCGCAGGTCGGCGTAAAAAAGATGAAAATACGCCCCCGAGGTCATCCCCCGGAGGCGTTAGTAGGCAGTGTCGTCTTGGAGGGCGTCAGTTGATGGCGTAGGAGCCGTAGCGCATGCGCTTCGCCAGAGTAACAGTGGCTTTTTCCGGGCTCATGCCGGGATCGTGCAGAAATTCATGCAACACGGCGTAGAACTCTTCCTGCACCCGCGCGGTAGTGGCCATGCCGTGGGCGATGCTGGGCAGTAGGCCGCCGCTTTTCTCCGCCGCCAGAAAATCCGCGCGGCTCAGGCGGGCGCAGTCGTCGAACTGATCCAGGCTGACGTCCATGCGCGCAGGGATGGAGCCTTTTTTCAGATTGAAAACATTCTGGAAGGTCTCGCTCATGATCGCGTCCGCCAGATCCTGCTGGGCGGCTTGAGCGTCTGCGGATTTGAGCTGGAACATCACCAGCGTGTCGATGTTGTAGAGAAACTGGTTGGACGTGCCCGGCATGGGCGCGCAGACGAAATCTTTACCGGCTTTCTGGCCCGCTTTTTCAAACTCGCCTTTGGCCCAGTCGCCCATGAACTGGAACGCGGCCTGACCATTGATGACCGCCTGGGTGGCGACGTTCCAATCCTGGCTCTTCAAGTCGGTCTTGAAATAAGGCTGCAGGCGACGAAACTGCGCCAGCACTTTAGTCATGGTGTCGCTTTTGATAACGCCATAGTCGTTTTCTACAAAGGCCAGACGGTAGAACTCTTCGCCGCCCACCGCCAGCGCGACGGACTCAAACACGGTGGCGTCCTGCCAGGATTGATCGCCATGGGCGATGACCGGGTAGCCTTTGGCCTGAATTTTTTTCGCCGCGGCTTCGAATTCTTCCCAGGTGGTGGGAACGGCGACGCCGACGTCATCAAGGATACGCTTGTTGATCCACATCCAGTTGACCCGGTGCACGTTCACGGGCGTGGAGACGTAATGGCCGCGAAACTTCGCGACGTCCGCAATCACGGGGGGAAGCTTTTCATCCCAGTGCTGCTTTTGCGCCAATTCATCCAGATTCTGCAGAAAACCCAATCTGGCCCAGCGTTCGATATCCGGGCCCTTGACCATGGCGGAAGCGGGCGGTTCGCCCTGGATCACGCGTTTTTTCAGTTCGGCGTTAGCGCTCTCGCCGCCGCCGCCCGGCACCACGAAGTCGCGCCAGGTATGTCCGCGTTTTTTCACCAGATCCTTCAGCACGTCGATGGCGGCGGCTTCCCCCCCGGAGGTCCAGTAGTGCAGCACCTCGACTTCGCCGGCCGTTGCGGCCTGACTTTGCCAGCATAGCGCCAATGAGAGAAGGATCGTTTTCTTATTCATGGGTTTTCTCCTCGTGCGAACTTAAACTGCAGTTCAATAGAGCCACGCTGCTGATTTCCGAAACGACGCCCAACGCCGCAGCCTTTCGGCCCGGCCTCTTAATCGTTTAACGTGCAACGCCCGCACTGCGGCGAGCCCTGGCGCTTTTCCCCGCCTGCCTCCCTGCATTCCGGACAAACTACAAGTGCAATTCGGGCCGGCGTCCGTACCCGCCGCCGACGCTCCAACAGGAAAAGAGTCGGTCCGGCCAGGTTTGCGCGCTTTGTGCGGCTACCTCCCCACGCTAAAGGGGAAACGGGGAAAAGACTTACGGCTTTTGGGGAATTTCATTCGGGAAAGTAATCTGCAGGCAGTCCATGAACTGTCCATACTGTAAAACGCCGGTCATGTGCGGCGACTCTCTCCATCAGGCGGCAAAGGTAATGAAAAGCGGCGGCAATGCAATCGGAAAATGCGGCCGGGCCGCCTGAATGTGACAGACAGCCCGGTTTTCTGTTTTTTCTTACAGGGTAGGGAGTTAGATCAGGTTGTGTTGTTGCAGAAAGCTATCCGCTGTCGTGACCTCGGCGAAGAAACCGATAACGCTGGCGAGCATGGCCTTTTGCACATGCGCCGCCGGAACGCTTTCTCCGTCGAGAATAAGGTCGCGGGTGGCGGTGGCGTCGCCGATCAGGGTGACGCCGTAGCCGTGCTCCGCTGCGGCGCGCACCGTGGTGTTGACGCACATGTGAGTCATCATGCCGACGATCACCAGATGCTTGACGCCCTGCTTCTCCAAGAGTTGATCCAGTTCAGTGCGAAGGAAGCTGCTGGGGTAGTTTTTCACGACGACAGTTTCATCCGCTTCTGGCGTGACGGAAGCGTGAATCTTTTGTCCTTCCGTGCCGGGAAGAAAAAAGCCGCGGTCGCCAACCATTTCGTGCTGGACGTGGATCACCGGCAAGCCGGCGCGGCGAAATCCGCTCAACACGCTGGCGGCTTTCGCCGCGGCCTGTTCGGATTGATGCAGCTCCATGGCGCCGCCAGGGAAGTAGTCGTTCTGGATGTCGATCAAAAGCAATGCCGTATTGGGTAGGCTAGTCGCGGGCAGGTTGGTCGCAGTCATATTCGTCTCCTTTCATCTTCATTTAGGGTTCAGGTAGCCTGCGCCGCCGGATTGCTGATGGGGATTCGGCTGGCTGATCAGGTTGAGGACTATCTTAGGGACTGGGCGCGAGGTATGCTGATGTCGTAAACGACAAATGCGGGGTGGATTACGACATGGCGCAAACCCAATCAGGCATCAAACGTTACGAGGTGGGCGTGCTGCTTTATCCCACGTCCATGCAGTCGGCGGTGTTTGGACTGAAAGACTTGTTATCCGTGGCGGAAGAATATCGACGTCAGGCGGCGTCGCCGCATTGGCCCGAGTTGCAGATCAGTTTCTGGCGCACGGGAGAAGACGCCAGCCAGCCGGGGTTGGCCTCCCGTCCTTTGCATGAGGCGCTGCAGGCGGCGCCGGATGTGCTGATCGTACCGCCCTGTTTTGACGCCCTCGCGGTGGACTGGCGCCAACCGGCGCTGACAACCGGATTGCAGGCGTTGCATGAGCAGGGAACCATCATGACCTCCGCCTGCGCAGGCAGCTTCGCGCTGGCGGGCGCCGGATTACTGGATGGCCGCAAAGCCACCACCCATTGGCGGCTGGCGAAAGATTTTCAGGCGATGTTTCCATTGGTGGAACTGGTGGAGGATGAGCTGCTGGTGGATCAGGGCGACATCGTCACCGCAGGCGGCGTCAGCGCCTGGATGGATTTGGGCCTGCGCATGATTCAACGGGTGACGTCCGCCTCCCTGACCATGAACCTGGGCAAATTCTTCCTGGTGGATACCGGCCCGCGACGCCAGCAGTATTACCAATTGTTCGCCCCGGATTTCTCTCACGGCGATGGCGCGGTGCGCAAATTACAGTTGTGGCTGCAGGAGCACATGGCGGAGGAGGTCGCCCTCGAAGACATGGCCGCCGTGGCCCGCGTCGGCGAGCGCACTCTGCAGCGACGTTTTCGCAAAGCCCTGGGGATGTCGCCGCTGCAGTACGTGCAGCAACTTCGCATCCAGCGCGCCAGAGAACTGCTCGAGACCAGCATAACCCCCGTGGAGCGCATCATCTGGGATGTCGGTTATGAAGACCCCAGCTCCTTTCGCAAGCTTTTCAAACTCGCCACCGGCCTGACCATGACGGAATACCGCGCGCGCTTCCAACCTGCCTGATTAAAGTCAGTTGCTATAGTTGTATTTTGAAAAACAGTTTTGCCTTGCAAAACGTTTGAGAAATACAAGCAACCGAAGGTGTGACTATGCGAAAGAACCTTCCTGTCACAATGAAAGAAATCAAATTCACGCCGGAGCAAAAGCTGGTGTCCGCCACGGATCTGAAAGGCGTCATCACCCATTGCAACGATGTGTTTGTGACGATCAGCGGATACACCAGAGAAGAGTTGATCGGCAAGCCCCATAACCTGATCCGTCACCCGGATATGCCGCCTGCGGCGTTCAAGGTGATGTGGGAGTGTCTGCAAGCGGGAAAGCCCTGGATGGGGCTGGTGAAAAACCGGGCCAAGAGCGGTGATTATTACTGGGTGAACGCCTACGTCACCCCGGTGACCGAGAATAACCGGGTGGTCGGCTATGAGTCGGTGCGCACCTGTCCCGCCCGCAAGGATGTTGAACGTGCGGAAGCCTTGTATCGCAAGATCAATCAAGGAGGCAAAGCGCGGGGTTGGCGTCCGCCGCCGTTGGAGTACGTGGCGCCCGTGGTCGCGACCCTGGCGTATCTGTTCGCCTGGATAATGGGCGCTGTGTCCGGCTGGGCGGGACCGGCGCTGCTGGCGGTGATGTTGCTCTGCGCCGGTATGGCCGCGTATCGACGCAAACATCTGGTCGCTACGCTGCAAAAACTGCTGGAGCGCTCATTCAGTCATCCTCTGGCGGTGCTGTCTTATACCGACGGCGACCCGGAAGAGGGAACGCTGGCGGTGGCCATCATGAGTTTGAAAGCGCGTCTGGACGCGGTGTTGACCCGTATCGAGGCGGAGTCCGCCCGGATGTTCGAGCGCTCGGGAGAGGGGTTGCATAGGGCGGAAATGGCCAGAGAACGTCTGCGCGACCAACAACGGGAAACCCAGGAAGTGGCGGCGGCCATGCAGCAAATGACCAGTGCGATCAGCTCCGTGTCTGAGCATGTGCAGGAAACCGCGGACAAAGCGGAAGAGTCTTCCGAGCTGGCCAAAAATGGCCGTGAAGTGGCGGTGGGAACGCGTCGGGCGATCGAAGAATTACACGGCGTCGTGGAGGAAATCGGCGGTTCGGTGCTGGAGCTGGCGTCGCAGTCGAAACAGATCGCCCAGGTGGCGCAGATGATCAATCAGGTGGCGGAGCAGACCAATCTGCTGGCCTTGAATGCGGCCATTGAAGCGGCGCGGGCGGGAGAGCAGGGACGCGGCTTTTCCGTTGTGGCCGATGAAGTGCGGCATCTGGCCCAGCGTACGCAGGAATCGACCAAAGAAATCCATCAGATTATTGAAACGCTCACGGCATTGGCGCAGCGTTCCGTCGCGGTGGCGGAGAGGGGCAAGGCCAGCGCGGGCTCAGGTCTGGAGAAGATGATCGAAGCGGAAACCATGTTGAGCGGCATCGCCGACGCCGTCAGCGCTATCGCCGGCATGGCGATCCAAATGGCGGCGACGGCGGAGCAGCAGGCGCAGGCGGCGGAGGAGGTTAACCGCCAGGTGGTGAACATCTCCGACTTGGCGGAGGCGAGCTCTACCGCTGCGGGAGAATCCACCGCCAGCATTGAGCAACTGCGGGGCGTGGCCGCTAATTTGTATGAACTGGTGACCCGTTTTAAGAACTAGGGTTTTGCGTCTGCTCGGTTAACTGCAACAAGCCAAGCTGGGCCTGCTGGGTGAAGTGGCAGAAGGAAAAAAACTGCTCCGGGGACGGACGCGTGCGACAGTCTGCGTTATCGGCGTAAATCAGTCCGACAATGCGCGGACCTACGCGCAGCGGGGTGAACATGCTCGGCGTGCGACCGATCAGGCGGTCGAAATCCGGTCCCCGCAGAATCCGCCAGGCGGGATCGTCCGCATTGGTGAAACAGCCGCTTTGCAGCGCTTTCGCCATGGCGGCGAGCAGGCTGTCGGACTCCAGATTGACGCAGAAGTTTTCTTTCCAGTGATCGGTATGCGGTCCCAGCACCTTTTTCGGAACCAGTTGTTTCTGGCTGCGATCAGTCATCAGCAGCGCCACGCGGGTCAGGCCGACGGCGCGGTGCAGGCCTTCCACCACCGTCATCAGTATCAAGTTAATGTCGGGTTTTTCCGTCAGCATCACCGACAGGTCGCGCAGAATCTGCAGCTGCAACGTTGGGTCCGCAGGTTGCGGCGGCGTCTGCTCGCCGGCGTAGCGGGCGTTATGGCCAGGGATATGATTGACGATCTGTTTCATGCCGATGGCCGCGGCGATTTTGGCCGCCTCCTGGGCATTGGTTTTCAGGCGCTGCTCCAGGTTGTCCGGCTGCTCGTTCAGCTGCGAGGCGACATGGTTGATGGATTGCCGCAATGTGGGGGAATTCCAGCCTTGTTCGGCTTCTTCCACCAGTCCAACGATACTGCGGATCAGCGTCACCATCTGGTTGTCCGCTTTGTTGCCACTGACCACGGCCTGTAGCAGCGGTCCCAGTTTCCAGCAGTCCACCAGACCGCGGGTGATAGCGGGGAAGGTGGCGCCGAGAACCTGTTTCTGGGCGGTGACCGGTTCTTCCCGCACCAGCAGTTCGTCAAGGGCGTCCGCCTGCGGCGTGCGGCAGGACCAGAACGCCAGTTCGCCGATATTGCTGAGCAACGCGGCGATAAAAATCTCTTCACTGCGCGAGGGCGTAAACTTGCCCAGCAGACGCTTGGCCTGCACCGCCGCATGCAGCGCGCGGGCCAGACTTTTCTGCAAATGGATGCGCGGCGATTTGCTTAACAGCGCGTCAATCACCAGGGATGACACGGCGATTGAGCGAACGGTTTCGAATCCCAGCAGCATAATGGAGCGACTGATGGTGCTCACCGGCTGACAGGATGGATTATAAAAGGCGGTGTTGGACTGACGAATGACTTGCGAAGTCAGGTCGGCGTCTTTCAAAACGACGTCCGCCAGCTGCTGTACGGAACAGTCGCCGGTAGCGGTGAGCTCGTTGATTTCCCGCATGGTTTCAGAAAGTACGGGCAATTCGACTCGGCTCAGAAAGTCGACCCAGGCTTGGCAATTCTTGGCGATCATTAAAGGTCCCCCCTGTCGCTCAGTATGACCGGCGCAACAGGGGAATTCCGTAACGGTTTTGCAACCGGACTCGTACGGAAGGTGAGAACTCTGTGCAGATTTGCGTTTAAAAGTGACTAAATGTTGCGCAATTCCGCCAGCATTTCATCCATGAACGGGGTCTTATAGCCAAGTCCCCTGGCGCGGCGGCTGTCCAGACTGACATCGCGGGGGCGCTTGGCCGGCATGATGACATCCCTTTGTTTTTGTTCCTGAACCAGGTCTTCATCAAGTTCAAACGTGCGCGCCAGCGCCTTGAGAAAGTGATGACGGGAGACAGTTTCAATACCGCCCAGATGCAGAGTCAGGCCCTGTTGCATCTGGAAAAAGCGCACGATGCCCTGGGCGGCGGTGGCGTAATCCACGGCGGAGCGATATTCGTCGACAAAGCCGGTGAGCGCATCGCCCTGACGCAGGCGCTCCAGCCATTGCGTCACGCCGCTAGGCTTGAGCAGACCCAGTCCGAACATCCAGGGCAGGCGCACAATGGTGGCGAGGGGATGGCGTTCGCGGATCGACTCTTCCGCCAACGCCTTGTGCTCGCCATAGCGATTGATGGGGCTCACCGGATCGCTTTCCCTGTATACGCCCTGGCGGCCATCGAACACCAGATCGGTGGAGGTGAACAGCAGCGGTATATTTCTCTCCGCGCATAAGGCGGCGAGCAGACGTGTCGCTTCCACGTTCACCTGCAGAGAGCGTTCTGGTTGCTGCTGGCAGGTATTGGGATCGGACAAGGCGGCGGCGTGGATCACGGCGTCCGGCGTCAGATTGCGGAACATGGCCTGCGTCAGCTCTGCGTTGCACAGATCCTGGCGCACTCGAAACGGCGCCAAGTCCTCCGGCAATGTCAAATGATGGCTCTGCGCCAGCACTTCGTAATCCTGATTCAGCGCCCGGCAGATATGCGCGCCTAAAAAGCCGCTGGCGCCGGTGACCAGCACTCTGGGTTTTTTGGCTTCGTTGGAAAAAAGTTGCATGGAAGTCCCTTGTTTTTTGGCCTGAGCCTGTTAACGGCAAGTCTGCCATTTAAGGCGGTTGTGATACAATCGGCGGTTTGTTTGCGGCCTTTGGACTTTTATATTTTCCCTGGGGATTATGGAGGTAGTTGATGAGAGTCGGCGCGTATCGTTCGGAAGCGATGTTGATTGTCGCGGCGGCGATTTGGGGATTCGCCTTTGTCGCCCAGGTGGCGGGCATGGAGCACGTAGGCCCCTTTACTTTCAACGCCGCCCGCTTTGTGCTCGGCGGTCTGTCACTGATTCCTCTGCTCATTATATTGCCGCGTTTGCAGCGGGTGGCTCCGGCCAAACCCAAAGCCAAAGGTCTGTTGCTGGGAAGCTGTCTGGCGGGCTTCTTTCTGTTCGCCGGCGCCTCGCTGCAACAGGTGGGGCTGCAGTACACTACCGCCGGTAAGGCGGGTTTTATAACCGGGTTGTATATCATTCTGGTGCCACTGATCGCGTTATGCTGGGGACAGCGCGCCGAGGCCAAAATATGGTTTGGCGCCGTGCTGTGCGTTATTGGCCTGTTCTACCTCAGCGTGCGCGAAGACTTTACTGTTTCCTATGGCGACTCCCTGCAACTGATCGGCGCCGGTTTCTGGGCGGGACATGTATTGATGATCGGATGGCTGTCTCCCCGTTTTAACCCTTTGCATATTTCCATCGTGCAGTTTCTGGTCTGCGGCCTGGTGAGCTGGGCCGTGGCGTTCGCCATTGAAACGCCCACCTGGAGCGGGCTGTGGGGCGCGTCCTGGTCAATCGCCTATGCGGGCTTCATGTCCGTGGGAATCGCCTATACTTTGCAAGTGATCGGCCAGCAGCATGCGCCGGCGACGCGGGTCGCCATCATCATCAGTCTGGAGACGGTTTTCGCGGTGCTGGGAGGGTGGCTGATGCTGCAGGAAGTCCTGGACGAAAAAGCCATTTACGGATGTGGTCTTATGCTGGCCGGCATGATAGTTTCGCAGCTGAATTTCAACCGTGGCCGCACCCGTGAGAGAGAGTTGCTGGATTCCGGCGCGGCGGGTTCCTGAGCAGGCCATTCGCAACGAACGCAACGCCTGGAAACGCCTGTTGGACTGCGCGAGACGCCCATTGGGCTGTGCGAAACGCCCTTTGGGCTATGCAAGTCCGCCAACTACTGTAAAATACGGGGCCCTTTTTGATGTACTCCTTAGTAAGGTGATTAAGCCGGGATGCTGGATACTTCCATCGCAATAGAAACGCCGGAAGGCGTGGATTTCGATCTCACTCCCGCCGGGCCACTTTCCCGCGCGCTGGCGTACATGGCCGACTTCCTCATTCGGCTGGGTGTTGTCTTGGCCTGTATGATTGTCCTGTCTATTTTTGGAGAAGCCGGCGTCGGCATCTCGCTGATTATTTACTTCGTGCTGGAGTGGTTTTACCCGGTGTTGTTTGAGGTCTACCGGGCCGCGACGCCGGGCAAAAAGTGGATGAACCTTATCGTCGTACACGATGACGGCGCGCCCATTACCTTTTCTTCCTCGTTGTTGCGCAATCTCCTGCGCACGGCGGACATTCTGCCCGTGTTTTACGCGTTGGGGCTGGTGTCCATGATGTGCAACAAACAATTCAAGCGTCTGGGCGACATCGCCGCCGGCACGGTGGTGGTCAGGGCGCGTCGCCCGGAGACCCTGACGGCGCTGGCGGAGCCGGGCGTGCGGGCGCCGAGCGTTCCCCTCAAACCGGAAGAGCAGAAGGCCATCGTGCAGTTTGCGCAACGGGCGGGCGTGCTGTCCCAGGCGCGTCGCCAGGAGCTGGCCAACATTCTGGAGCCGTTGCATCACGAAAAAGACGAGGCGGCGGTCGTTAATCTCAATCAGATGGCGAACTATCTGCTGGGT
The DNA here is from genome assembly GCF_029813005.1 of Hahella sp. CR1. NCBI lineage: Bacteria > Pseudomonadati > Pseudomonadota > Gammaproteobacteria > Oceanospirillales > Hahellaceae > Hahella > Hahella sp. CR1. Next base: position 171,772 of record NZ_JAPELK010000001.1, on the reverse strand, counting down.
AAAACGCCGGGACCCGAGCCTGTGCGGGAGCCTTTCGCACCGGAGCCGTCATCATCCATCGCGCAACCACCTGAGGAGCGGCAGTGAAGCAGGACGTATTTGAGCGCCAACAGCAGCATTTTTGGAGCGAGTACGCAGTATTACTGCAAAGGCTGGAGACAGGCGACACAACGGGCTATCGCAATTTCGCCAGTTCCTACCGGCGTCTGTGTCAGCACTTGTCCGTCGCGCGCCATCGCAGCTATTCGCCGCACCTGATTTCCTATTTGAATGATCTGATGCTGCGCGGACATCAGATGTTGTATCGTCGCCCCAGTCATTTCTGGCTGAGCTTTCTGGGGTTTATCCGCTATGACTTTCCCCAGGCGGTGCGCGCTAATCAGCAGTATGTCTGGTTGGCCAGCGCTCTGTTGTACCTGCCGTTCATCGTGCTGATCATCGCCATCAAACTGCAGCCGGATCTGGTGAATCTGGTGCTGGACCCGCATGATGTCGCTTCCTACGAAGCGATGTACGATCCCACCTCGGAACGCTTGGGGCGGCCGCGAGAAGCGTCTACCGACGTGCAGATGTTTGGCTTTTATATCTATAACAACATCGGTATCGCATTCCGCACCTTCGCCACCGGCATCCTGTATACCCTGGGCAGCCTGTTCTTTCTGATTTACAACGGCATCCATATGGGCGCCGTCGCCGGACACTTGACGGAGATTGGTTACACCGAGCCGTTCTGGACCTTCGTTATCGCCCATGGCGCCTTTGAGCTCACGGCGATAGTGTTTTCCGGGGCGGCGGGCATTAAGTTGGGCTTTTCTCTGTTATCTCCCGGCAATCTTTCCCGCCTGGAGTCCCTGAAGCGGTCGGCCAAAGCGTGCACGCCCATTCTGTTTGGCATGGTGGGCATGCTATTGATCGCCGCTTTTATTGAAGCGTTCTGGTCGTCGGATCACACTATGCCAGTGGCGGTGAAATATAGCGTAGGCGCTGTGATGTGGGCGTTGGTGACCTGTTATTTTGTGTTCAGCGGGAGGGTGCGTGAACCCCGCTAATATCAATTTCCGTTTACGCCCCCGGGACCACTACGAAGCGGTGGATCTGGGGTGTCAGTTTGTACGTCGCTGGTGGAAGCAGCTCTACGCAGTATGGCTGTTGACGATGACGCCGGTGGTGGCGTTGTGCTGGTTACTGATTGACGACATTAACTACGTCAGTATCGCCGTGTGGTGGGTGAAGCCGCTGTTTGAGCGTGGGCAGCTTTATTTCTTGAGCCGTGCGGTGTTCGGCGCGCCCCCGACGATAAAGGAAACCCTGCGGCAAACGTCGAAGCTGATGTTTCTGCAATGTTTCGCCACGCTGACCTGGCGGCGCTTCAGCCCGACCCGCTCGTTCGATTTGCCTGTGATTCAGTTGGAAGGCCTGAAAGGCAAAAACCGACAGCAGCGTATGACCGTGCTGCATCGCGATAATGCGGCGTCGGTCAGCTTCTGGGTCACCATTGTCGGCGTGCATCTGGAGAACTTTTTGATGCTCGCCGCGGTGGGGCTGGTCGTTATGTTCATTCCACAAGGCGTGCAACTGGAGTGGGAGACCGTTTTAGAAGCTGCGCCGCTGTACACGGCCTGTTACTTCATCGGCATGACCTTAGTTGGCCCTATATACGCCGCCAGTGGTTTCTCTTTGTACCTGAATCGCCGCATTACCCTGGAAGGCTGGGATCTTGAGCTGATTTTCCGTCAGCTGGGACAGCGACTGGATGATGGTAAGGGATCGGTTCAGCCCGGCGAAGGCGGGGCTGCGCGTCGGGTGACGCAGGCAATGTGTCTGGTCCTGGCGCTGGGCGCCCTGGCGCTTCCTCCCTCTGGTTCCGTTCGCGCAGAGACGGCGACGGAACAGGCTGAAACGGCGGACAGCCAAAGCTGGGACGAGGAAAGAACAGCGCTGACCCCGGACAAGGCGAAAGAAGATATCGAGAAGATTCTGAAAGGACCGGACTTCCGTAATATCGTCAAGAAGGAGGCGCCCAAGTTCTGGAAAGAGTGGGAAGACCGCCAGGAAGAAAAGCGCGAAAAGCAGTTGGACGACTTCAAAGGCTCCAACTTTTCCTTTGGCGAATCCTTCGCTCAGATCTTCAAATTGCTGATCTGGGCGACGCTGATCGGCCTGATTTTGTATCTGCTGTATCGCTATCGGGACTCTATCCTGGCGTTGTCATGGATGCCTCGCATCGAGCGTAAGGAGAAGAGCAAGCCGACCCACGTGTTTGATCTTGATATCCGTGAAGAATCCCTGCCGCCGCAATTAGCCGACGAGGCCTGGGCGCTGTGGGAGCAAGGGCGACATCGGGACGCCCTGGGTCTGTTATACCGCGGCGGCCTGTCTCGCTTGGTGCATCGCCATGGTTTGCGTCTGAATCGCGGCGCTACCGAAGGAGATTGCGTGGCGATGGTGAAGCGGCGTCAAGGCGGCGCGCTCAGCGACTATTTCGCGGTTTTGACCCGGGTCTGGCAGCATCTGGCCTACGCGCACGAACTGCCCACTGCCGAGCATTTTCAGGAGCTATGCCGGGGCTGGACCAACGTGTTTGATGTAGAGCGGGAAGGAGGCGACCATGCAGCGCAGTAATTCCTTCGCCGCTATCGGTATCGCCGTCGCTGTATTGGTGCTGGTGGCATTGGGCGTCTATTGGTATCAGGGACTGGAGTGGATCGAGTACGAGCGGGACCTGGGGCCGAATGAGAAAGCCCGCCGGGAGCCTTTCCTGGCGGCGCAGATATTCATTGAAAAACGCGGCTATAAGCTGGAGAGCAATCCCAGCTTCCGCGACTTCGATAACCCGGATTTTGCGCTGAAAACGTCTACAGACGACGCCATTGTGCTGGTGGACGCTTACGGCTCGCTGTCACAAAAACGGGCGCAAACGCTGTTGGAGTGGGTGGAGCGCGGCGGCCACCTGATGGTGACGGCGAAGAATCCCTATCTTAAGGGCATGGAAAAAATCCAGGACCCGATTTTCGAAGAGTTCGGTGTGGAAGTGGAGCGCAACGGTCAGGGCGACTTCGACGAGGAGCTGTGGGGCGCCATTAGCACTATTGGCGGGTATGTCGGCATCACGCAAGCAGATCTGTGCCCCATGCTGTATCCCCAGGCGGAATTCTCGTTCGAGGGCGATGAAAACACCATTGGCGTGCATTTCCTGTCCAACGATACGCTTTATGGCCAGGACGATTATCTTTACGCCTCCGTCGGCCCGGACGGCGCCTCGCGCATGCTGCAGTACGAATATGGCGACGGCATGGTGACCTACATGGTCAGCCTGGATATGTGGAAAAACTTCGCCATCGGCTGCCAGGACCATGCCTACATGCTGTGGCAAATGGCTCCGGGAGACAGCGGGGTCATGCATTTCTATTACAATCGGGATTTCCCCAGTCTGGGGTCCGTGCTCTGGCGTCACTTCTATGCGGCGATCGCGGTAGGAGCGCTGACCCTGTTTTTATGGCTGTGGTATCGGGGCATGCGCTTCGGTCCGTTGCGGGATGAAGAGCCGGGAACCCAGCGCCAGATTCTTGAGCATATCGCCGCCAGCGCCCGTTTCCTGTGGCGTATGGATAAAGGTCAGGCTCTGGTGGAAAGCGTCAGAGCGGAAACCTGGCAGGCGATTTCCAAGCGGCTGCAGCATATTACGCGGCTGGAGCAATCGGTTCAGATCGCCCAGCTGGCCAAGCATTTTCAAATGAATGAACAAGCGGTGGAAGCGGCCCTGTTCGGCCCGATACCCAATGATCCGGTAAGTTTTGTCAATATTATTCGAGCGTTGAAGCGAATAAAGGATAAGTTATGAGTGAAGCCCACATCGAAGAATCCCAACTGCAATCCATCAGCCAGCAACTGCAGACTCTGAAGTCTGAGCTGGAAAAGGCGATAGTGGGGCAGTCCGACATTATCGAACATACCCTGATCGCCCTGGTGGCCGGCGGACACGTACTGATCGAAGGCGTTCCCGGTCTGGGCAAGACGCTGCTGGTGCGGGCGCTGGCGAAAACCTTCCAGGGCAAATTCGGACGCATTCAGTTCACTCCCGACCTGATGCCCAGCGACGTGACCGGCCACTCCATGTACCACATGGAAACGCAAAGCTTCAAAATCCGCAAAGGGCCGGCGTTCACCAACCTGCTGCTGGCCGACGAGATCAACCGTGCTCCCGCCAAAACCCAGGCGGCGCTGCTGGAAGTGATGCAGGAATATCAGGTCACTATCGATGGCACGTCTTTCCCGGTGCCTACGCCGTTTATGGTGCTGGCGACCCAGAACCCGATCGAACAGGAAGGCACTTATCCGCTGCCGGAGGCGGAGCTGGACCGTTTCATCATGAAGCTGCTGATCGAATTCCCCAGCGCGGAAAACGAAGCCTCTATCGTACGTCAGGTCAATGACAGCCGCGGCGCCAAGGTGGATTATCTGGCCCGGGTCAGCGCTCTGACCACGCCGGAAGAAGTCGGCGCCTGGCAGGCGGCGGCCTGGCAGATTCTGGCGGATGACGCAGTGGTGGATTACGCCGTGCGCATTACCCGCGCCACTCGTGAATGGCCGGGCGTCGCCCGCGGCGCCGGTCCACGCGGCAGCATCAATCTGATCCGCGCAGCGAAAGCGCGGGCGTTGATGGAAGGGCGTCCCTATATCCTGCCCGATGACGTTAAATTACTGGCCCCAGCGGTGCTGCGTCATCGTTTGCTGCTATCCGCAGACATGGAGATCGAAGGCGTCAGCGTCGATAAACTCCTCGCCGGTATGCTGGAAGAGATTGAGGCCCCTCGTAAATGAAACGCAGAGGGGTGCAACCCAGTCCGCAGTTACTTTACTGCGGGCTCGCCGTCACGCTTGCTCTGCTGTGCTGGCAGGGCTATGAGCTGTGGACAGGCGACGGCGATTGGCTGCCGGCGCCAGGGAGCGAGGTCGGCGAGGGCTTTTTCAATGTGCTGATGGGGCTGGCGACGGTGGCGGTCCTGCTGCTGGCGGCGGATCTGTTCGTGTCCTGGCGTCTGCCGTCGGCGCAGATTCACCGGGAAGTGCGCCACAATCTGGCGCTGGATCAGTGGATTCCCGTCAAGCTCACTATAACTCATGACTTTCCTTACGCGGCCACGCTGGAAGTGCACGACCATATTCCGGTGGATTGCGAGTTCGAAGGACTGCCCTTGGTTGTGCCAATGGAGCCGGGTCACCGCACGACCGTGGAGTATCGACTGCGGCCCCGTCGCCGCGGTCCTTTGGAACTGACGCGTGCGGAAGTCCGCGTGCGTTCGGTGGCGGGATTCTGGCTGTTGCGCCAGACCCATGTCGTGGAAACCTCCGCCAAGGTGTTTCCGGACTTCGCCTCCATTGAAGGCTATCAGTTATTGGCCACGGACAATCACACCAGCCAGATGGGCATCCGCCGCAAGCCGCGTCGCGGCGAAGGCATGGATTTTCATCAGTTGCGGGAATACCGGCAGGGAGATTCGCAGCGGCAGATCGACTGGAAAGCCACTTCCCGTCGCCAGAAATTGATTTCCCGGGAGTATCAGGACGAGCGCGATCAGCAGGTCATACTGCTGCTGGACGGCGGTCGCCGTATGCTGACGCAGGATGGCGTGAGTACGCACTTCGACCACTGTCTCAACTGTTTGCTGATGTTGTCCTATGTCGCCTTACGTCAGGGCGACGCGGTGGGCATGATGAGTTTCGGCGCTTCCGTAAAGCATGCGTCGCCAATCAAGGGCGCCACCAATATCAATCGTCTGATCAACCACTTCTACGACTTTTACCCGGATAAGTCCGCGCCGGATTATCTGGAGGCGGCCCGCGAGTTAATGCAGCGATATCGCAAGCGTTCTCTGGTGGTGCTCACCACCAACCTGAGGGAAGAGGACAGCGACGACATCATCAACGCCTGTCGGCTGCTGCAAAAGCGTCACTTGGTGCTGGTGGCGAATCTGCGTGAGGAAACCCTGGATCGGACGCTTGCGGAGGACGTGCGCAATTTCGATCAGGCGGTGGTTTACGCCGGTGTGGTGGACTATCTGCGTCAGCGGGACAAGCTACAGGAAAAACTGCGCGCACAAGGTCTGTTCTTCGTGGATTGCGCCCCCAGCAAGCTCACCGCCCAGGTTATCAACAGCTACTTTTCCATCAAGCGGGCGGGCTACCTCTAGCCCCCTTGACGCGCTTCGGGGTGGGCTCTGCTATGCTTTCATCTGTCCAAGCATTTATTCGCGTAGCAATAATATTCGTATGTTAATGGCGTGTTAATAAAGAGGCGCAAGGATGCGCCTGCGCGGCGGCTAGCCGCGGGAGGCTGGGCCTGACATATGCAGACCCTGTCGTTGCAGACAAATAGAAGGAAGCTATTTGCCTGCCTGATTAATAATAGGAGCCTGTCCCGTGTCCGACCCCAATCCTTACCAATCGCCGTCCTCAGAAGTGATGGATGAATCCAATTCGCCCGGCGTACTGGGTTCGCCGCAAAGCATGCCCGCTGGCTGTGGCTGGAGCTGGATTGCGGAAGGCTTTGCAATATTTCGCGCCGGTCCAGGGCCTTGGATGGGCATGATGATCGTGTACGTTCTGATCATGTTTGTGGTGGGGATTTTGCCTTTGATCTCCATTGTTCTGGTGAATATTCTGGCGCCTTTGCTGATGGCGGGTTTTATGATCGCCAGTCGCAGAGGCGCGACCTCGGGACGCATTGAGTTTGCCGATATGTTCGCCGCCGTGCAGGAAAAGTCGACGCCGTTGATTCTGTTCGGCCTCATCGTTTTGGGATTCTCCGCATTGATTATGATCATCTGCGGCGTATTGTTTTTTTCCTCGGTGGCGGACTCCATGGACGCGGCGCAATTCGGCGGCGCGCCTGACGCCAAGTTCCTGCTGGCGGTTCTGATCTATCTGGGATTATTAATACCGCTGATGATGGGCGCCTGGTTTGCGCCGGCGCTGATCGTATTTCACGATCTGGGCCCCTGGGACGCGTTCACTACGAGTTTCAAAGGCTGTTTGGTGAATATCATTCCGTTTCTGCTGTATGGAATCATTTCTCTCATACTCATGATTCCGGCGATGATTCCTCTTTTTCTGGGAATGCTGGTGCTGGGACCGACGCTGATTGGCTCGATCTACGCCGCCTACAAGGATATTTTTCTGGTCACCGAGCAACAGTGAGCGGGACTTGGATTCCTAGGGTCTGATGCTGCGCAATAGCGTCAGCAGGTCGGGCGCCAGTTGCGCGTAGCTGGCCAACAGGCCGGCGGCGTCCAGGGCGTCGGCTTTGCTGGCCAGGGCATTCTCCTGCACCTGATCCACCAGTCGATGCAGATAGCGTTCTCCGCGCAGACGGTTCACTGCGATTTCCGATATCGGCGCCAACAGCGGCGCGATGGCGATGGCGGCGACTACGCCGGCGGCGGCTCCGCTCCAGGTCACCCAGGCGGGCGCGCCGGCCCATTGCACCCAGAGCGCCCCCCACCAGGATTGCTGCGCCAGATACAGGCTGCTCGCCATGGCGCTGCCGGTAGCGACGGCGCTGCCGAAGGTGGCTTGTCCGCCGAGACTCTTGCCCAGCGCGCCGATCAACAGAAATACCAGTAGATCGCGTCCGCCTTCCCGGGGGCCGCTCAGAGACTGCATACGCTGACTCAAAAACGACTGAATCTCCTGCTGATGGCCCTGCATATGCGGCTGACGCATCAGCTCGCCGCATTCCTGCAGTTCTGGAATATGGCGCTCCATCAAGCGTTGGATCTGGTTTTGCAAAGCGGGCAGCTGCAACAGTTCTTCTGTGATGATGCGCAACATCGCCTGTTCCTTGCCTGATAACTCCGTCTGTACCGCTGTTTTTTTGCGGCGTATCAGCTTGCCGGCGACGCGGACCAGCCCTCGCGGCAGGCTCATCAGGTCCGCCGGGATATCGCGGCGATGGGTCCAGTGGCGCCGCAGAATGGCTTTGGTGGAAGACATATGCTCCGCGTACACTTGGGGCACGCGGGCATGGGCTTCAGTGAAGTGACGCAGGAGCGTTTGTTCAATGTCCTGCTCAAGCTGATCTGTGGCGGAAGCGTCTGACACGGTGAGGGCGCTGCTCAAAGTAATGGGTTAATGCGCTCACGATTTTACCCTATCGCGCCGCAAACCGGCATAGCGCTTTGTTTTCCCCTACAGCCTCACGTTGGTCAGCCAGATGTACTGGTAGGGACGCAGGATAATCTGGCCTACCCGATCCTCGAACGCCTGCTCGGAAATCAAATCGAACCACTGATCGGTGGAGATCAGGTTCAGCTCCGCCAGATTAATCGTCTGCGGCTGATCCGAAACGTTATGAATGGCGAAGATGCTTTGCATGCGATCCTGGCTTTGACGCCAGAATGAGAACAGCGCATCTCCAGTGTGCAGAGTGTATTGCGTGGCGTTGGGATGGAAGGCTTTTTGGCGCTTGCGGGTGGCGATCAGCTTCTGCATGGCGGCGAATACTTTCGGATGATGTCCATCCCCTTGCAGCGCCTGCTCCAGATCCTGCTGACGCCAGATGTGACGATTGATGGAGCGGAACTGACCGGTGTGCTCCACCCGTTCATGATCATTTTCCGTTCCGACCAGACTGTGAATATAAAACGCGGGGACGCCCTCCAGCGCCAGCATGATGGCGTGGGCGCAGAGGTAACGGGCGAAGCCCAAATGGTCGGGGCCATGCTGCACGGTGCCGCTGAGCGCGTTCCACAGACTGATGTTGATCTCATAGAACTTGGGCTGGCCATCGGGACCGGTGCGGGCGCTGGCCTTGCCGCCGAACTTCTGCATGGTGGATACCAGCGCATCCAGCTCCCACTCGCTCAGCAAACCCTCGGTCGGGCGCAATCCCACGCCGTCATGGGAGGCGATGAAGTTCAGATAAGTGGTTCCCTGTTGCGCCGGCGGCATGCTCATCAGCCACTTCTTCAGGTACTCGCAACTGCCGGTGACCAGACTGTTGATTAGTAATGGCGGCAAGGAGAAGTTGTAGATCAGATGAGCTTCGTTGGCGTTGCCGAAATAGGTCAGGTTTTCGTGGTTGGGAATATTGGTCTCGGTAATGATGACCGCGTCATGGGCGCGATGCTCGATCAGCAGACGCAACAGCCGGATCATTTCATGTGTTTCCGGCAGGTTGATGCAGGAGGTTCCGGGGACTTTCCAGAGAAACGCCACCGCATCCAGCCGGAACCAGCGCACGCCTTTGTCCAGATACAGGCGCAGTATGCGCAAAAACTCCAGTAATACCTGTGGATTACGGAAGTTCAGGTCGATCTGGTCATGGCTGAAGGTGCACCAGACATGACGGACGCCGTCAGCCGTGGCGACTTCCCGCAGCAGCGGTGAGGTGCGCGGCCGCACCACTTGCGATAAATCCGTGTCGGGAGCAGCTTCCACAAAGTAATCGGCGCCGGGCGTCTGTCCCGATTTGTAGTTCTCGAACCAGAGCGAACGGCTGGAGCAATGGTTGATGACCAGATCTCCCATCACCTTGAATTCACGGGTGAAGGCGGCGGTATCCTCCCAATCGCCGAGGGCGGGATTCACGGTGGTGTAATCCATCACGCTGAATCCGTCGTCGGAACTATAAGGAAAAAACGGCAGAATATGCACGATGCTGATGCAGTGCCTCAGCTGGCTGCGTAAAAACTCATGCAGGGTCTGTAGTGGCGGCTCGTTATCGCTGCGTAGCGTATCGCCGTAAGTGATCAGTACGGCGTCTTCCTGAGACCAGGGGTTGCGGTGAGGCTGGGGAGGCGGCGCGTTGGGCTCCAGTCCGAATGTGTCCAGACACTCTTTGACGAAATTAAGCGCGTTGACGTCCGGATACAGCGTTTTGATGTGCTCCATCAGGCGCTGCTCCAATTGAGTGAGCGAGGCGTGCTCCATAATTTTGCAGTTCTCCTGGTCGGAAAAGAGGGTTATCCCAAGGCGTCACCTACAGCATAGTCTGTGACTGGATGGTTCGGGCGTCTCCGTGGCGACGCCGAAACCCCAGTGGACTTTACTGGACGGCGAACTCCCGCATGTCGGCGTCAACGGCGTCATAAAGGCGCGTCAGCACGCTGGGAAAGGCGCTGATGACCCGGTTCCAGGACGGGATGAACGGCGCTTCCATCGGATGCTCCAGAAAGTACTCGCCCGCCTTCATGATATTTTTGGCGAACAGCTCCACAGCTTGTTCTTCATGGTGCACGTCGAGGGCCAGTCCATTGATTTCGGCGTCGTTGCGATAGGTCTCCACAAAATCCAGCGCAATGCGGAAATAGCAGGCCTTGATGGTGCGGAAGGTTTCCTGATTGAAGACGATGCCCTGGGTGGCCAGCTTGCGGAACAGGGCTTTGGTGATGTCGATGGACATTTTCGACAGCCCGGTGTCGTCGTTGTCTGCGGACAGGTCCTGGTGCTTGTGGTCGTAAACGTCGGCGATGTCCACCTGACACAAACGGTTAGTGGAATAGTTGCGCTTCATTTCGCTGAGGACGCCGATCTCCAGGCCCCAGTCGCTGGGGATGCGAATGTCGTTGATCACGTCTTTGCGGAATGAGAACTCGCCGGCCAGGGGATAACGGTAGCTGTCCAGATAGTCGAGGAAATCCAGGTGACCGAGTACTTTCTTCAGCGCCCGCAATAGCGGCGTCACCAGCAGACGGCTCACGCGGCCGTTAATTTTGCCGTTGGCCACGCGGGCGTAATAGCCTTTGCAGAATTCATAGTTGAAGTTGGGATTGGCCACGGGATAAATCAGGCGCGCCAGTAACTCGCGGTCATAAGTGACGATATCGCAGTCATGCAGGGCGACGGATTCGCAGGCGCCGGAGGCCAGCACATAGCCGAGGCAGAACCAGACGTTGCGCCCCTTGCCCGGTTCCCGCGGCGACAGCGACTCCTGCTTCAGTTCCGCGTCGATGGCGCGCAGTCGGGGACCGTCGTTCCACAGCACCCGATGGCGCTGCGGCAATGCGGAGAAGAATTGCAAAGCTTCCCGGTACTGCCCTTCATCCGCCCGGTCCAGACCAATGATAATTTCCTCCAGATAAGGCACTTTGCATAAGTGTTCCAGGATGCGCGGCATGGCTTCGCCCTGCAGCTCTGAATACAGGCAGGGAAGCACCAGCGCCAGGGGTCTGTGTTGAGAAAATGCGACCAGTTCCCGCTCGATATCCTCCAGTGGACGACGGGACAGGTTATGCAGGGTGGTTACTATGCCGTTTTGATAAAAATCGCCCATGCTTGATCCTCTTTATTGTCGGCGTGCGTCCCCTGAATGAAGCCGGAACGCCGCAGCATTCCGGCGCAGGTTACGAACGCATGGATGGCGCGTTCAGCGACTGTTGCGACGCAAGCACCTGTTCTACGGCTTCGGCCCAGCCTTCGGGACCGAACTTCTTGGTCAGGATGCGCTCCTTGCGCTCCAGGGAGGGCGGCAGATGCGAGGGAGAACGCACTACCACCGCAATATCCGCGGCGTTGAGCATGGCGATGTCATTATGGCTGTCGCCCAGGGCCATGCTGACCAGCGTTTCGCCGCAACGTTCGGCGTAAAGCTCCGTCAGCCACTGCATGGCGGTGGCTTTATTGAACTGCCCCATCACATGCAGGAAGCGGCCGCCGCGTAAAATTTGCAAACCAGTGTCATTGAGTTCAGCGGTAAACTGTTTTAACGCCGTCGGACTGTCCTCCCAGACCAGCGGCTCCGTGAACTCGCGTTGCTTGGCGAGGGCCGCATCGGCTTTGGATAAACCAGTGAGCGACGCCACCGTTTCGGCGTCCATTTCGTAAAAGCTCTTGAATCCGTAGGAGCCTTTGAACTCCTGCAGCACGTCCAGAATATGCTGACGGCTGGGACCGAAGCTCTTGGCGTAAAACTCTTCGCTGACATGCGCGCCGCAGAAGGGCTCCTGGAACTGGGACTTGGGCAGATACACCGCGGCGCCGTTCTCAACGATGAACGGGTCCTGATGATGCAGCCTTTGGCGCAATGCGCGCAGTTCGGCGTAAGTTTTACTGGTGTTCCAGACGCAGGGAGTGCGCCATTGCTTTAACTTGGCCAACGTGGGTAATGCTGAATCCGCAGCGTAGGTGTGGTGATCGAGCAAGGTGCCGTCCAGGTCGGTGTAGATAATTAGCTGGCTCATATCGTTCCCACTGGGACTATCGTCCGGTTGATGTCGTTGTGACGGTGTTTCTGCAAATCCGATACCAGCTTCCCGGCAGCATGTATGTTTCTCGCTTTCGTTCCTTGTTCGATCTGGTCTGGTATGGCATGACGGTGCGGAGAATCCCGATTAGTGCGTTGGATGCGCCCTAAAAGCGGGCGCCAAAGGGGCGCAAGCGCCAGGGCGCCTTATTTTGGTGCGCGTAACGCAAGAAAATCTGTTCTCTTTTTCTTTTACGCTTCCGGGCGGGTTGGCGCAACAGGATGGCGGATGCTGGCGTGAGTCAGCCGCTGAGAGGAATACACACAATCAGCTACAAATTTCTGCATGTCATCCATATATAAATTAAGCTATAAGAAACGGATTAATAAATCAGCCATACGGAAAAGGCGCCTGCGGCGCGCGCGACGAAAAGCTTACATAAATCGTTAACGGTAAACGCATAGCTGAAACTCACGAAACATCCCGCCGGCAAGCGCCCAAGGCGCACGAACCGAAACAGCGTCGATGGAAACGACGAAAATCTCCATCTGCGCTTAACTGAATCGGGTACGCATGAAACACGAAATTAAGACGATCGAACTTCCCTGCGGCAAGCTTGAGGTGGGTATGTTCGTCAGCCAGCTGGATCGTCCCTGGCTGGATACGCCGTTTCCGTTACAAGGCTTTTTGCTGCGCACCCGGCGTGATATCGAATTACTGCAACAGTTTTGCGATTACGTTTATATCGATACGGTTAAAGGGCGCAAACCCAAGGGCGGCGTCTCGCCTTTGTCTGTAAACATCAAGGACTCTCTGCAGCGTCGTCGCAAACTGTTGCCTGACGTCAAGCTGCACAATTATGTGGATGTCGCCCCGCTGGAAGAAGAGATGCCGGTGGCCAAAGCGCTGTACAAGGATTTCAGCGCCAACGTCGCCTATCTGATGGATGAAATGAGTCGCGGCGCCTCCTTCCAGCTCAAGAAATTTCAGGCCCTGGTGGCGCCTATGGTGGAGAGCGTTATCCGCAATCCGGACGCCTGCGCCTTGATGGCCCGCATGAAGAATCAGGACTCCTACGCCTACAAACACTCCATGAGCGTTTCCGTCTGGTGCGTCATCATGGGGCGCCAGTTGGGTCTGTCGCAGAAAGATCTGGAGGAGCTGGCGGTTGGCGGGCTGTTATTGGATGTGGGCAAGCTGCAACTGCCAGCGGAGCTGTTGATGCAGGCGCGCCGCCTTGAAGATCATGAGTTCGAACTGATGAAAAGCCATGTGGCGCGCGGCATGGAGACCGTGCAGAACATCGAAGGCGTCAGCCGCACGATATTGGCCATGGTGGAGAATCATCATGAGCGCCACAATGGCTCCGGTTATCCTCGGGGCATGGCGGCGAACACGATTCCTATCTACGCGCGCATCGCCTCTCTGGCGGATTGCTATGACGCCATCACCAGTCAACGTCCTTACGCTCATCCTCTGCCGCCCTCTGAAGCGGTGCGCAAACTGTATGAATGGCGCAACGTGGAATTTCAGGCGGAACTTGTAGAAGAGTTTATCCAGGCGGTGGGCATCTATCCTGCCGGCACCCTGGTCGAATTGACCGACGGACAAGTGGGCATCGTCATCGGAGAATACCGCTCCAGACGTCTGCGTCCCCGTTTGTTGATGTTGCTGGATGGCGAGAAAAACCTCTACGACGTCCCCAAAGAGCTCGATTTGCTGGATTGTCTGGAAACCAGCGCAGGGCGGCCGCTGCATATCGAACGCAGCCTGGAGCCGGGCTCTTATGATATTGATCCTGAAACGCTCTATATCTAGATGGAGTCATCATGAGCGACGCCCTCAACACGACGACGCCGCAGCGCAGTGAGTTTCTGCAGGAACTGCGGCGCGCTGCGACAGTGTTGCCGGAGGGGCGCACGCTGGGCGTCATTGTCTTCGATCTGCGGCGTTTGCTGAGGACCAACGAAGTCTATGGCGACGTGGTCGGCGATCACCTGTTTCAGGCCGTCGGCGAGCGCCTGCATAAACTCAGGGAAGGAAAAGGTCCCGTCTTTTGCGTGGGTGACGGACGCTTCGCCATCACGGTGCAGGCGGTCAGCGCGGCGATATTGCAGTTGGCGGCGCAGCAAATGCTAAAGATGCTGGAACAGCCCTTGGATATCGATAGTCATCGTCTCAGCGTACATCTCACCTGTGGCGGCGCCAGTTATCCCGCTCATACCTCCAAGCCTGAGACCTTGCTGAATTGCGCGGAGCAGGCACTGTCCGGGGCCAAGTATCTGCGCGTGCGTTATATGGATTACAGCGACATGCCTGAAAGCCATCGGCTGGGAGACTGGAATATTGAAAAGGAAGTCATTCAGGCGATTGAGCAGAACTCCCTGGAGCTGTACTTCCAGCCCAAAATTCATATTCCCTCGCAGACCGTCGCCGGCGCTGAAGCGTTATTGCGGTGGCGCAGTCCGACCCGAGGATATGTGTCGCCGGAACTGTTTATTCCCTATATCGAAAACGCCGGTCTTTCCTATGAGCTGCAGAAGTGGGTGCTCAACACCGCCTTGCGCCTGGGACGCGACTGGCTGGACCGCTATCCTGACTTTGCCCTGGCGGTGAATATCTCGCCGGAGTTCGTCTCCAATCCTGAACTGAGCAATCTGGTGCTCGGAGCGCTCGGCATATGGGACGCCGAGCCGGAAAACCTGGTGCTGGAGCTGACGGAAACGGTGCTGTTATGGGAGCGCAACCGCAGCATCGATAATCTGGAGTCGCTGAGAGTGACCGGCGTGTCCGTCGCGATTGACGACTTCGGCACCGGTTACTCATCGCTGGAATATTTCAAAGATTTGCCCGCCAACCAATTAAAGATCGATAAGGCGTTCGTTTTTCGCATGCTGGACCATCCTGCGGACGGCGACATGGTGGGTCTGATGATCCGGCTGGCGCACATCTTCGGCATGCAGGTGGTGGCGGAGGGCGTGGAGGACGCCGCCTCGTTGCATCGTCTGGCCGCGATGGGCTGTGAGCAGGCGCAGGGCTATTATTTTTGCAAACCCATTCCCCGTGACGCCTTCACCGAATGGATGCATGCCTTTGATCCGGCGCAGTATTTCCGCGAAGACGCCTAGCGCTGCGCGTTCGTCTCAGGCGCTCATCATTGTCAGCGCAGTGTCCAGCATACGATGAGAAAAACCCCATTCGTTGTCATACCAGGCCAGCACCTTGACCATGCCTTTATGAGACTGGGTATGGTTGGCGTCGAAGATGGCGGAGGCGGTGGAATGAGTGAAGTCGATGGAGACCAGCGGCTGGTCGTTGTACTCCAGGATCGGCGTCTCCCGGCTGGCCGCCAGCATCATGGCGTTGATCTCCTCGGCGCTGACATGGCGCGCCACTTTCAAAGATAAATCCAGCAGGGACACATTGGCGGTGGGCACCCGCACCGCCATACCGGTCAAACGCCCCTCCAGCCCCGGCAGCACCTTGCCAATGGCGCGCGCGGCTCCGGTGCGGGTGGGGATCATGGACAGCCCGGCGGCTCTGGCGCGGAACAGATCTTTCTTATGCGCCAGGTCCAGCAGATGCTGGTCGTTGGTATAGCTGTGAATGGTGGTCAGCACACCTTGTTCGATGCCCAGGTTTTCATGCAGCACCATCGCCACCGGCGCCAGGCAGTTGGTGGTGCAGGAGGCGTTGGAGACGATAGTGTGACGGGCTTCAAGCACATGTTCATTGACGCCGTACACCACCGTGGCGTCGGCGTCTTCGGAAGGGGCCGAAATCAGCACTTTCGAGGCGCCGGCCATGATATGGGCTTCGGCCTTTTCCCGTTTGGTGAATTTGCCGGTGCATTCCAGCACCAGATCCACATTGGCCACCGCCCAGGGTAATTCCAGAGGGTCGCCGTGTTGCAGCATGGCGATGTCGTCGCCGGCGACGCGCAACAGTTCGCCACTGAGCCGCACTTCCTGATTGAATTTGCCATGAATGGAGTCGTAGCGCAGCAGGTGAGCGCAGGTCTCCCGGTCCGCCAGATCGTTGATCGCCACCACCTGGATCATGTCCCGATATCCGGACTCATAGATAGCGCGTAATACATTGCGTCCAATGCGACCGAAACCGTTGATGCCGACCCGTATCATATGTAACCCCTTCGCATGGCCTTTTTGCGGCGGCCGCCCCTGGCATTGTCCGTTAACAGAGTGACTAGGTTAAGTCTTTGATCTGTGTACGAAATGACGCCAAGGGCAGACTACCAAGTTTATTTGCATAAACTTAAGTATAGAGCCTGCGCGAAAGTTCGTTATTTCAGGCTATTAAAGGAACATGGTTGGCGGCGGATGCTTCGCGCGCAGGCGCGCGTGGGCCTCCTGCAAACGGTCCAGGTGCGTCTCCCTCAGCTCCGGCTGCTGTTGCTGATCCGACTGACTGGTCAGCACCAACAAATGCTCTTTGATTTCCTCCGCGGTCGCCTTGGTTTCCGGGTGCATGGCATGCAGGTGCGGCGCCGGCGCACGGCGCAGTCGCACCTGGCGTTCACCATTGAGGGCGGGCGCGGGTTTGCGGTCGTCCAGTTCATACAGGTGCACTACATTCAACGCGCAATCGGGCACGGCGATGAAGTTACCGGCGCCATGGAGAAGAAAAGGCATCCATAACTGTCCAGTGCCGGGTTCGGCCCCCAGGCCCGCATAGCTGCAGATAAACTGGCCGTCCGGGGTAAACACCTTGAGGGCGCGGTTGACCAGATCGTTCACCACCAGATGGCCATTGACGTAATGCACGCCCGTAGGCAACAGAAAGTGATCGCCGGTCTCGCCGTATCCAGCCTGGCCAAACGCGCCGACGTAAGTTCCGTCCGCCTCGAAAATCTGAATGCGGTTGTTGAACTGATCGCTGACATAGACGCGTCCTTGTTCATCCAGGGTCACGTCGCTGGGGGAATGAAACTCTCCTGGTCCGGCGCCAAGGCGGCCGAAAGTGCGCACATGACCGACAATGCCGTGACTGTCGATGCGCCATTGCGAAATCCGATGATTGCCGGAATCCGCAATATAAATGTCTCCCTGCGGCGATACCGCCATGCCCATTGGCTTTGACAGTTCCCAGGGATCGTCGCCGGGTCCGCCGAAGAAGGTATAAAGCGTCAGGTCGTTGATGAATGGGTTGTATTGCAGGACGGAGATAAAGCCGCTCAAGTAGTTGCCGAGCAGCAGCAGGGGGGCGTCTGCATCGATTTGCCCGGGCAGGGGATGTGACGGCTGGTAAATATCTACGCCCAGCATGCCGGCGAACATGGCGTAACTGATCTGCTCGGGGATTTCCACTTGTTCATTGAGGTCCGAATGCAGCACCGTGCGCGGCACGGCGTTCATCATCCAAACGCCCACATCCGGGTCTTCCCGCACATTGAGAGCGGAACGCCACCACATCTGACAGGCGTCCCAGTAATGGAACCACCATTGCGCGGACATCTGCGCCGGCCAGAACGGAGAAGAGGCGTCAATTTGTGGCGAGGTTATCCGGGGTTTGTCCACCATCGCCACGGAGGTCACATAGTAAAACTGGCCCGGATTGCTGCGCGGGTTGCCTGCCTGGGCGATGAAGGTGGGGGTATCCAGACCGGGAATCAGATCTTTGGGATCGAGCAGATAGACTGTCGCCAGAATGGGATCGGACACCAGCAGCCGATTGGTTTTGCCGGGGACGGCAGTGACCTGGATAGGGGCGAAGAAGCCGTGCATGGAGTCCAGCGGCTGCCCTTCGCGATCAAAGACGCCAATCTGATATTCGCCGCTGCCGGGAATATACAGGCGGCCATGGGCCACTGACACATCCCGGGCGACGCCCAGACCGGTCAGTTCGCTGCGCCCGCTGGTGGCGAATGGAACGCCTTTGCCCTGCAGATCGCAACGGAGCACGTTGGCGTGGCCGGTGTTGGCGATGTACAGGCGACCCTCGTCGTCAGAGCTGAGGCCTTGCGGCCACAGCAGCGTGAACTGTTCTCCGCCGCAGTCGATATGCTGGATGTCGTGGCTGAATTCGCCACTTTCAGTGAAAATAGCGATACGGCTGTCGCCCTCGCTGTTGGCGTAAAATTCATCCGCTACACAGAGATGACCGTCAATAAAAGTCAGTCCATTCGGCCCCACCAGGGGCTCTTTCTGCTTATCCCCAAATACATTGACTACATCCAGCTGCAGATCCTTGCGATAGGCGATGACCTGGATGCGACGATTGGCCAGATCCGACACATACATGAGCGCCTTTGTAGGGTGCGGGCACAGACGGAAGGGCATGTTGAAACGGCCGGGTTCCTTGCCTGGACCTCCGAATACCGCCAACACCTCGCTGAGGTAAGGGTTCATGATCACCAGACGATTGTTGCCGGTGTCTGCGATCCAGACGCGCCGGTGACGGTCCACCGCCAGACCGACTGGCGAGTTGAAGGTGAACTCAGGATGGGTGGCGAGAACGAAAGGCGTGGCGGCGGTAGCGGCGGTTTCAGTATGACCAAGCGAAGAGCGATAACTCAGCAGCATGACGGGCTCCCTTTCTGACTGAGCGATACAGTCGGTTTCCGCCCTGGCGGCCTGATCTGTAAATCACATCACGGCGGCAGAAACCATTTTCCCTCTGCGACCAGCTCATGCAGCGCGTCTTCCAGATCTTTGAGCAACATGGCGGCGTGATCGCGCTTCTTGCTCACGACGAAACGCGCGTCCAGGGAGGACAAACGCTTGCGATGCAGGTCCTGGACCGGCTGTTTCTTCAGCTCCAGCCGCATAGGTCCATCATAGTTTAGTAGATAATCGCAACGTTTCACTTTGAGCATGCCAATGGCCTGGGCATGGTTGAAAGCAGAGCAGTCACGGATGCGGTTGACCGGATCGCGGAGAAAACTGATGGCGCCGCCGTAACTGAATCCGTGCAGCAGGACCACGCTTTCTCCCACCAGATCTTCAACGCGGTTAATGATCTTCTTGTCGCCTTGCCAATAGGCGTTGAGTTCGATCCGGGCGACGATGGAGTCGCCGACCAGAGTGGCGCCAGTAAATTCCGGCAAGGTGGCGAGCCCGATCCAGAGATCGATCTTGCCGTCCGCCAGCTCAATCGCCATGCGTCGGGTGGGGCGGGAGACGGCGCGCCAGGAATACTTTTTTTTCTCCAACAGCATGCGCGCGAGATCAATGAGATAGCCTTCCGGCTTTCCCTCGTCATTGGTGAAGAAAACAGGTGGGAATTCGATGTAACCGACGACGACTTCTTTGTCTTCCGCGAGCAGATCGTGAATGTCGACATCAGCGAGAACGGGCGACGAGATCCACGCCAGGGCTCCCGAAAGCAACAACGTAAACAGACGGTGAAAGGTGTTCAAGATGACTCACATTGAATGCATAAGCGTTCAGCCGACGCTCGGCGTTTATTCCGTCAAAACACAGGAGAGAATCCTGCAGCGAAAGTCCTGTTCGCAGTCGTCAATGCGATAATGTCAGCCGAACGGAATGCGAGTTCCGGCGGCTGATGCGGGCGTATGACCCTTCTGACGGTCTGCCTGAACAATGCTATAAAGCATAGCATTGTTGCGGGCAAACAATAGCGGTGGATTAGCCGTCGGATTTTTCAGCTTTGACTGACAGCAGCTCAACTTCGAACAACAAGGTTTCGTTCGGGCCGATGCGACCGTTGCCGCCAGGGCCATAAGCCAGTTTGGCGGGGATGAAAAGCTGCCACTTGGCGCCGGGCTTCATCAGCTGCAGCGCTTCAGTCCAGCCGGGAATAACGCCGTTAACCGGGAAGGATACAGGCTCGCCGCGTTGTACGGAGCTGTCGAATACTTCGCCGTTGATCAGGCTGCCGGTGTAATGCACTTCAACGGTGTCTTGCGCTTTGGGGCTGTCGCCTTCGCCAGCTTTCAGCACTTTGTACTGCAGGCCGCTGTCAGTGGTGACAATGCCTTCTTTCTTAGCGTTATCAGCCAGGAAGGTGTCGCCTTTCTTGGCGTTTTCCTCAGCCATCTTCTCGAACTGCTCCATTTGCTTCTTCTGCATGGCCTGCTGATATTGCTGAACCTGCGCAGAGATCTCTTCGTCGGTCATCATGGAAGGCTTGCCGGCGTATGCGTCGGCGACGCCTTTGGTGAAGCTCTCGATATCCAGCTCAGGCATGGAGTCCGCCAGACGACGACCGAACATTTGACCGAAGCTGTAGCCGGTTTTTTGCGCGTCGTTAGTGAGCTTTTCCGTTTCCGCATGGACTGCGACAGGCAACGATAACGCCACAGCGCATAGCAGACCGCTCATGCTGGCTAACGCTTTTTTCATAATTATTCCTCAAAAAAATTAGATGGATTGGCAGTATAAAGCGCTTTAAGGTACAGCTTTTTGGCGCCCTGCGCTAGGGGATGTCAACGCCGGGATCTGGCAGTATCCCGGGCCTGGTTCACAGTTCTAACCGCCGTTGACTTGTTGCAACTGCTTGTTGCGTTCATTCATGAGGTCGCGCACTGCCTTGGCTTCATCCATGATGTTCAGCGCGCGTTCGAAACTGAGGGTGTCTTTGTTTTCCGCCTCCTCCAGAGTCTTGCGCGTCTCGGGAGGCAAACCGTCGCGAGGAGATCCGGTGGCGACCTGGCGCTCTTCCTTCTTCTCTGTGGGGACCGACTGAATAATATTGGTTTTGTTGCTGACGCTGATCACGTCGACATTGACGCCTTCGGGGGGCGGGGCGTCGCTGTACTGCAGTACGCCGTCAGCGTCGCGCCATTTATAGACCTGGCGCACTACTTCCTGCTCCGGCAGCTTTTTGTCCATGGTCATCAGCGTTGGCGTCTCGGTTCCTTCCGGTAAGGGCAGCCGCCACATGGGCGAACCTGTCTTATCTTTAATAAAAAAGGGCAGGGCGAGGGCGACCCCAAGCGAGGCCAATGTCAGAAATCGAAAAATCCACTTCAAAGGTTTACATCTCCATGACCAGATTGGCGGCCACCAAGTTCAATTGCGCCTGATTCACTTCCTGCGCGTCATTGAGACGGGAGAAGTAATCAAGCAGATTGCGACGGCAAAGAGCAACCGTTTTTACCGCTTCCTGCGGCGCTGATAAATCCTCTTTCCCCGTACCTGATAGTAAAGCATAAATAAGCGATATTTCGTAGCGTTCAGCCGCCAGTTCCAACTGAAGAATGCGCTGTCTGAGCGCGTTTTGGCGGCAGTCTTGTTTATTCAGCGCGTTACGTGCGGTTCGCAGCGGCAGAACAATTTTTGCGCGCCAGGAATCGATGGCGCTGAAATCGCTGGCGGGGTTAAAGCGACGCTGACGCAGGGCGAGCCAGCCGCAGGCGAGCAGCAGGTTCACATCGGCGCCAAACTGGTTTTGCCATTGCAGACAGATTGCCTGAGTTTGCGGGTGTGCATAGCGCGCCAGAGCATAGTCCCAAAGCGGATTGTCCAACAGGGGCGGGCCGCCTTGGGCGGGGTTTTTGGAGGCCTCGGGCTGAGGCCTGTCAGGGGCGCTTTCGCTCATAGAAAACTCTTTAATGAATCGATGGCAAGCGTGCTAAAATCCGCCGCCATGTTAAGTCTAAATCAGTTATCGATCCAACGTTCCGGCCAGTATCTGCTGGAAAACGCCACTGTCACCGTTACGGCGCGCAGCCGCGTCGCTATTGTCGGCCCTAACGGTTGCGGTAAATCCACTTTGTTCAGCCTTATTCTGGGGGAGATCGGCTCCGATTCGGGAGACATTTCCTTTCCTGGCGGAACCCGTATCTCCCACATGGCTCAGGAGACGCCCGCGCTGGATTGCTCCGCGCTGGACTTTGTTCTCGACGGCGATAAGCGACTGCGTCAATTACAGGCCGAACTGACCCTGGCGGAGCAGGCGGACGACGGCGTCGCCACTGCGCGCTTGCACCATGAGCTTGACCTGATTGACGGTTACAGCGCCGAAGTGCGCGCGCGCCGCCTGCTGGAAGGCCTGGGCTTTCCGACGCACTGGCACTCGCGTACGGTTGGAGAGTTTTCTGGAGGCTGGCGCATTCGACTGAACCTGGCGCAGGCGCTGATGTGTCCGTCCGAACTGTTGCTACTGGATGAGCCCACGAACCACTTGGACCTGGATGCTCTGGTCTGGCTGGAGAATTGGTTGCTGCGTTATCAGGGGACGTTGTTGTTTATCTCCCACGACCGCGATTTTATTGATCACCTGGCGACCCATGTGCTGCATTATGATCAGCGTTCATTGGTGCTTTACGCCGGTGGCTATAGCCAGTTCGAAGAAGCGCGCGCGATGCGACTGGCGCAACAGCAAGCGTTGTATGTGAAGCAGCAGACCCGTATCGCGGAGATCCAGTCTTTTGTGCGGCGCTTTGGCGCTAAAGCCACCAAGGCGAAGCAAGCCCAGAGTCGCTTGAAAGAACTGGAGCGTATGGAGCTGATTGCTGCGGCGCACGTGGATTCGCCGTTCAGTTTTTCTCTGCCGTGCAGCGATAAGATTTCCAGTCCGTTGCTGGTAGTGGATGACGGGGGCTTGGGATATGGCGCTGAGCCCGTATTGCAGCATGTAAATCTGACGCTGTTGCCCGGCGCTCGATTAGGCGTCCTTGGCGCTAACGGCGAAGGTAAATCGACCCTGATCAAAACGCTGGCGGGACAGTTGCCGTTGATTTTCGGCCGCAGAACAGGCGGTGAACATTTAAGAATTGGTTACTTCGCGCAGCATCAATTGGAAGCGTTGGACCCAGGCGCAACGCCGATGCAGCATCTGCAAAAAGTCAGGCCGCAGGCGTCGGAGCAGGAAATTCGTAATTTCCTGGGCGGATTCGGTTTCCCCGGCGAGCAAGCGGCGGGCGACATTAAGAATTTTTCCGGCGGTGAACGGGCGCGTCTGGCGCTGGCGTTGATCGCCTGGAACAAACCCAACCTGCTATTGCTCGACGAACCCACCAACCACCTTGATCTGGATATGCGCCACGCTCTGAACATGGCGCTGCAGGAATACCCTGGCGCGGTCATCGTCGTTTCGCACGATCGTCATCTGTTGCGGGCAATGGCGGACCAGTTCGTCTGGGTGCATGGCGGCCGTATGGAGCCCTATAACGGCTCCCTGGAAGACTACGAAAAAGAGTTGTTGAGCCGGTTGCGCGCGAATCAGCCGGAAGCGGCGAAAAGCGATGACTCCGCCGACGCCGAAATGCAGGAAAGCGCGGAAGACCGTAAGCGTCGAAAGCGTGACGAAGCGGAAAAAAGACAGCGTTTAAGCCCGTTGCGGAAAAAAATAGCTACACTGGAAGCTGAGATAGAAAAGTTGCAGGGCAAACTGCAGGAAATTGAAGCGCAATTAGGAGAAGGAGATCTTTACGAGGATCAAAACAAGGAACAACTGAAAGCGCTTCTGGAATCCCAGCGGGTGAACCGCCAACGTCTGACTGAGGCGGAAGAAATCTGGCTGGAGCTTAATGAGGAGTTGGAAGGACTGCTCTGATCGGCCTATCTCTCTATGCGTATATATGCCTATAGACCGCTTCGCCGCTACGGAGTTTAGTTAGAGTCCTTGCAACCACGATAATCACAATATATTCGCAAGGAGTATTCCCATGAAACTGTGGAAACGCACCCTGACCGGGCTGGCAGTCGGCCTGTGTCTCTCCTCCGCTCTTCAAGCCGCTGAAACCATCAAAATCGCCATCGCAGGACCCCAATCCGGGTCAGTCGCCCAGTACGGCGAGATGCAGTTTAACGGCGTGCACGCAGCCATTGACCTGATCAACAAAGCAGGAGGCGTCAAGGGCAAAATGCTGGAAGCAGTTGAATATGACGACGCTTGCGAGCCCAAGCAGGCTGTGGCGGTCGCCAACAAAGTCGTCAACGATGGCGTGCAGTATGTGGTCGGACATTTGTGTTCCGGTTCCACCCAGCCCGCCACCGACGTCTACGAAGACGAAGGCATTCTGGCGGTGACCTGCTCCACAAACCCTTCAATCACCGAACGCGGCTTCCGCTACATTTTCCGCACCATCGGTCTGGACTCTGCGCAAGGGCCCACCGCCGGTAAATATATCGCGGAACACCTCAAGCCCAAGCGCGTGGCGGTAATTCACGACAAACAACAGTACGGCGAGGGCATCGCCAGCTCTGTAAAAAGCACCCTGGAAAGCATGGGCGTTAATGTTGTCGCGTTTGAAGGCGTTACCGCCGGCGATAAAGACTTCTCCTCCCTGATTGCGAAGCTGAAAAAAGAGAACGTCGATCTGGTTTATTACGGTGGTTATCACCCAGAACTGGGTCTGATTCTGAGACAAAGCAACGACGCGGGCTTCAAGCCTCAATTCATGGGACCGGAAGCGGTTGGCAACAAAGAGATTTCCTCCATTGCAGGACCTGCCTCCGAAGGTCTGATCGTAACTTTACCCGCCAGATACGACCTGAACGCGAATAACGCGGATGTCGTAGCGCTGATGAAGTCAAAAGGGCAGGATCCTACTGGACCTTTCGTGTGGACCAGCGTTGCAGCCGTGCAGTCACTGGTTGAAGCGATGAACAAAGTGGGCGATGGCGATACTGAAAAAGTCGCGGATTACCTGCGCGAAAACACCATCAATACGTCGATGGGCCCTCTGACCTGGGACGACAAAGGCGACCTTGAAGGCTTCGAGTTCGGCTTGTTTACCTGGCATCAGGACGGCACTTCCACACCGCTGTAATGTATTGAACGAAAGGGGCGCCATCTTGCGCCCCTTTTCCCACTCTCGATTTCTTACTTTTCTAACCCATCAGCAAGTGTTTTCTTTAATAAACACTGAGTACTTTGCTGACTGAACAGCCTCAGGCTCAGCTGTCCTCTTCCTTGAACTCCATATCAATACCGAACTTGGTGAGCAGGCCTTTCTCCGCTTCCAGGTCAGCGCTGGTCAGCGGGCGAGATTGCAGCCAGTCTTTCGGGAAAATCAGCGTTAATGATCTTTTGTTCGCTTTCACTTTGACGGAGTCCAGCACTTCGCAGTTACGTGAGTGTTGCAAGACCACCGCAAGTCGCAACGCCACGGCTAATTGCTTCAATGGATCAGCATCTTCCAGCGCGTATTCGTCGAAAACGGTATCCAGAATTTTCCGGCGGTGAACCCGAATCAGCATCGCCAGCGATTGCTGGGTCTGTCGGGAAAATCCCGCTAGGTCGGAATAGCGAATCAGGTAAGCGCCGTGTTTGTGGAATTGAGTATGGGAGATAGCCAGACCGACTTCATGCAGACGCGACGCCCAACGTAGTAGTTCAGTCAGCTCTTCGTTTGGCAGTTTCCACTGCTCCGCGAGCTGTTTCCATAGCGCTACGGCGGTTCCCTCGACGGCGGCGGCATGCTCGCGGTCGATATGATAACGCTCCTGCAGGCTGTTGATGGTGCGTTCGCGCACGTCCTCATGATGGATGCGGCCGATCATGTCGTACAGCAAACCTTCGCGCAGGGCTCCGTCGCAGAACTCCATTTCTTCGATTTGCAGCACATCGAACGCCGCCATCAATATCGCCAGTCCCGCCGGGA
This sequence comes from Hahella sp. CR1, assembly GCF_029813005.1. Lineage (NCBI taxonomy): Bacteria > Pseudomonadati > Pseudomonadota > Gammaproteobacteria > Oceanospirillales > Hahellaceae > Hahella > Hahella sp. CR1. Next base: position 146,056 of record NZ_JAPELK010000001.1, on the reverse strand, counting down.
AAATCGACAGCCGGTCTTTACGTACGCCAAGCTTGGTAAGCTGGCTGATTTTACCCAGACGTACAACTTCATCTTTGAGTTTAACCAGACCATCTGGAGTAATTTTATGCATGCCCCACTGGTTGTGGGTGAGCACTTGTTCGATGGCCTTGATGGAGCCTGAGGAGCCGACGCAATGGTGCCAGCCGACGTTGCGGTAGCGATTGCGTATGTTGAGCAGCTCACGGGAGGCTTCTACAAAGGCGCGGGCGAATTGTAGCTGAGTGATCTTACCGTCGCCGAAAAAGCGGTCCCGGTAGGACACGCACCCCATGTGCAAACTTTCCAGCTCTTTGGTTTCAAAGCGTTGGCCGATGATGAATTCGGTGCTGCCGCCGCCGATATCAATGACCAGCCGGTTGTCGGCGTCGTCGGAAAGTGAGTGGGCGACGCCAAGGTAAATGAGTCGCGCTTCTTCCCGTCCGCTTATCACTGAAATGGGGTGGCCGATAAGTTTTTCCGCCCTGCGTATAAAGGCGCGGGCGTTTTTCGCTACCCGTAATGCATTAGTGCCTACAATCTGCACTGCGCCGCGGGGCATGCCGCTGATGCGCTGCGCGAAACGCTCCAGGCAGGCTAACGCCCGATGCTGGGAGGCTTCGTCGAGGAAGTTGCGTGCGTCCAGACCTGCTGCGAGTTGGACTTTTTCGCCTAGTTTCTCCAGCGGCCGGATTTCATTGTGAACCAGCTGGGCGACGACCATATGGAAACTGTTCGAGCCCATATCGATGGCGGCGATCAGCTCCGGAGAAGTAGGCGCCGGAGAGACGGCGTCCGCCGGGGTGGTGGATGATATTGTCATGAACTCTCTTGAAATCCTTGCGCTAAACCTTATATTTAGGAAATCTCGTTTTAGATTGTCAACTTGCTTGCTGAATTAGTCGACCTAAGCGGTCAATTTTCAGTTGTACTGATTGCTCCAATATTAAGGTCAGCCGACCGAAATAAGCCGGCGGAGAATGGAACCACTTCTTTCACAGGACGTCAAAGTCATTTTCCTAACCGGATTTTAAGGTTATTTTTACCAGGCCCACCTTATATAGTAGTCGGTAAAAGCATTCACCTCTTAGCCAGGATTAAATAATGAGCAGCCGAATTGTTAACGTAACTGATGACTCTTTTGAAAGTGAAGTCTTGAAGGCCGATGGCCCCGTGCTGGTGGATTACTGGGCTGAGTGGTGCGGTCCCTGTAAGATGATTGCGCCAGTATTGGAAGAGATCGCGGAAGAATATGGCGATCGTCTGAAAATCTGCAAACTGAATATCGACGAAAATGAAAAGACTCCGCCCAAGTTCAGCATCCGTGGTATTCCAACGCTGATGTTGTTCAAAAATGGCGCTGTAGATGCGACCAAAGTAGGCGCGTTATCCAAGTCCCAGCTGACGGCTTTCCTGGACAGCAACCTTTAATATACGCCCTCTCTGAGCGGGGGTCTGACCCCTGCTCAAAATGCGCGTAATTTTCTGGACGAAGGCTATAATTCAACCTATACTGATTTTGCTTTCAACTTTTTGGCGATAGTCCTCCTTTCGCTGGATTAATAAGTAAAACGATAAACTCTTCCATCTATAACCTAACCCTCTCCAATCAGGTCAACTGTTTTTCGATCCTATGAATCTTACTGAATTAAAAAAGAAACCCGTTCCTGAGCTATTGACCATCGCCGAAGAAATGGGCCTGGAAAATATGGCTCGCTCCCGCAAGCAGGATGTGATTTTCAGTATTTTGAAAAAGCACGCCAAAAGCGGCGAAGACATCTACGGCGATGGCGTTCTGGAAATCCTGCAGGATGGCTTCGGCTTCTTGCGTTCCGCGGACAGTTCCTACCTGGCCGGCCCTGACGACATCTACGTCTCACCCAGTCAAATCCGCCGTTTCAACCTCAGAACGGGCGATACAATCGCCGGTAAGATTCGACCGCCGAAAGACGGCGAGCGTTATTTCGCGCTGTTGAAAGTCAATGAAATCAACTTCGACAAACCTGAAAACGCCCGCAACAAAATCCTGTTTGAAAACCTGACGCCTCTGTTCCCGCAGGAAAGATTGCGTCTGGAAGCCGGCAATGGCAGTACGGAAGATTTATCAGCGCGTATTCTGGATTTGGTCGCGCCTATCGGCAAAGGGCAACGCGGTTTGATCGTATCGCCGCCGAAAGCCGGTAAGACCCTCCTCATGCAGAACATCGCCCAGTCCATCACCCGCAACAATCCCGAAACTCACTTAATGGTTTTGCTGATCGACGAACGCCCTGAAGAGGTGACCGAGATGCAGCGCACCGTACGTGGTGAAGTGGTTGCGAGCACCTTCGACGAGCCGCCGGCCCGTCACGTTCAGGTTGCTGAGATGGTTATCGAAAAAGCCAAGCGTCTGGTTGAGCACAAAAAAGACGTAGTGATCCTGTTGGACTCCATCACTCGTCTGGCGCGCGCATACAACACCATTATCCCGTCCTCCGGCAAAGTTCTGACCGGTGGTGTGGACGCCCATGCGCTGGAACGTCCCAAGCGCTTTTTCGGCGCTGCGCGGAATGTCGAGGAAGGCGGCAGCCTTACCATCGTCGCTACGGCGCTGATTGACACCGGCTCCAAAATGGACGAAGTGATTTACGAAGAGTTCAAGGGCACCGGTAACCTGGAAGTGCATTTGGACCGCAGAATTTCTGAAAAACGCGTCTTCCCTGCGATTAACATCCGTCGCTCCGGCACTCGCCGTGAAGAGCTGCTGATGTCTGAGGAAGAGCTGCAAAGGGTGTGGATCCTGCGCAAGCTGCTGCACTCTATGGAAGACGATATCGCCGCGGTGGAGTTCCTGCTTGATAAGCTGAAGGACACCAAGACCAACGACGAATTCTTCCAGGCCATGAAAAAGCGCTAAGCGCATGGCTGACCTGAGATGAGTTTAAGCCCCTGTCGCCCACCGGCGCAGGGGTTTTCTTTTATCCGCTGCGCCTATATTGTGCGCCTATGAATCCATCGATCCCAGCCTGTCTATATCGAATCTTATGAGTCTGCAATACCGAGATCTGCGAGACTTCATCCGTATATTGGAACAACGCGGCGAGCTGAAACGCATCACTGCGGAAGTCGACCCCCATTTGGAAATGACCGAAATCTGCGACCGTACGCTGCGGCGTGAAGGTCCGGCTTTGTTGTTTGAAAACCCCCGCGGCTACTCAATTCCTGTTCTTGGAAACCTGTTTGGTACGCCTGAGCGCGTGGCGTTGGGCATGGGCGCGGAAAGCGTCGAGAGTTTGCGGGAAATTGGCAAACTATTGGCCTTTCTGAAAGAGCCGGAGCCGCCCAAGGGACTGCGGGATGCCTGGAGCAAGCTGCCAATATTCAAGCAAGTAATGAATATGGGGCCGAAAGAAGTCAGCTCCGCCCCTTGTCAGGAAGTGATTATTGAAGGCGATGACGTCGACCTCTATCAATATCCGATTCAAACCTGCTGGCCGGGAGACGCCGGCCCGCTGGTGACCTGGCCATTGGTGATCACGCGAGGTCCCAACAAGACGCGCCAGAACCTGGGGATATATCGTCAGCAACTGATTGGCCGCAACAAACTGATCATGCGCTGGCTGTCGCACCGGGGAGGCGCTCTCGACTACCGCGAATGGCGGGAAGCGCATCCCATGGAGCCGTTCCCGGTCGCAGTGGCTTTGGGCGCCGATCCGGCCACAATTCTAGGCGCGGTGACGCCGGTGCCGGATACATTGTCAGAGTACGCCTTCGCGGGCTTATTGCGAGGCAACAAGACCGAGGTGGTGCGTTGTATCGGTAGCGATCTGCAGGCGCCAGCCAGCGCGGAGATCGTGCTGGAGGGAGTCATTCATCCGGGAGAAATGGCCCCGGAAGGTCCCTTTGGCGACCACACAGGGTACTACAACGAAGTAGATCGTTTCCCAGTGTTCACCGTCGAGCGTATTACACAGCGGAAGAAGCCGATTTATCACAGTACCTATACTGGACGGCCGCCAGATGAGCCTGCGGTGTTGGGCGTCGCTCTGAACGAGGTGTTCGTGCCAATCTTGCAGAAGCAGTTTCCGGAAATCGTCGATTTCTATCTGCCGCCGGAGGGCTGCTCTTATCGCATGGCGGTAGTGACTATGAAGAAGCAATATCCCGGTCACGCCAAACGGGTGATGATGGGCGTCTGGTCGTTTCTGCGTCAATTCATGTACACCAAGTTTGTGATCGTCACGGACGATGACGTCAACGCCCGTGACTGGAAGGACGTCATCTGGGCCATTACGACGCGCATGGACCCTGCGCGGGACACCGTCATGGTGGAGAATACGCCTATCGATTACCTGGACTTTGCTTCACCGGTGTCAGGGTTGGGTTCCAAAATGGGCCTGGACGCCACTAACAAATGGCCTGGCGAGACGCAGCGGGAATGGGGCCGCACTATCCAGATGGACGCGGACGTTAAAGCGCGCGTCGATGATCTCTGGTCGCAGCTGGGCATTGACTAAGGATCTGCTGATGCGTCATCGCCTGCGCTTTCAACCTTCGAACCATGAGTTTGATGCGGGTGAAGGCGAGACGATATTGGCGGCGGCGTTGCGACAGGGATACAAGATTCCTCATGCGTGTGATAATGGCGTCTGTCATATCTGCGCGGCCAGACTTCTAAAAGGAGAGGTTGCGGGCGGCGCTGGAGAATCAGGGCGTCGGCGCCTGGGCGCAGATGAAGTTCTATTATGCAAAGCGACGCCTGCGGGCGATTGTGAGTTTGAATTAAGACGGATTTGGGGACCAAACGAATTGGAAACAAAAACATTGGCGTTTCAAATTAAGGCGGTCACTGCGCTGTCCGACGATGTGTATCAAGTGCAATTGCTGGCCCCTGCCGGCGCATTGCCGGAATTCTTCGCCGGACAATACCTGGAGCTGTTGGTTCCAGACGTCGAGGCGGCTTTCTTTTCCATTGCGAATGCGCCAGGAACCAGGGAAGTTGAACTGCATATCCAGGTTCACCAGGAGAGCCGCAGCGCTCTGTCGATCTATCAATACCTGACCTCTGAGTCCGTGGTGCGCGCTCGTTTGCCGTTGGGGAAGTGTTTTATCTCCGGCGTTCCCGATATGGATGTCACTCTGATCGCCGCAGGCACCGGGTTTGCGCAAATCAAGTCCATCGTTGAGTATCTGCTGGCGCAAGGGTTTGACCGTAAACTGTCTATATATTGGGGCGTAAGACAGTCGCAGGAGATGTATGCCCGCGCTCTGCCCGAAGACTGGGCCGAACGCTATGAGAATATCTCTTTCACGCCAGTGATGGCGGATAACCGCGATAACGAATGGCAGGGCCATCATGCGGAACTGGTGCGTGCGGTGCTGGCCGAACGGCGGAATTGGGATAACAGTCTGGTTTATGTGAGCGGTTCGCCGACGATGGTGTATACCGCGATGGATGCGCTGGCTCCATTGGGGCTACCCAATGAGCAGTTCTTTTCGGATGTGCTGGAGTATGCGCCCAGGGGCTGACGCCCCTGGATGAGTGTGGATCAGGCGCTGCGTCGTTGCGACTTCGGCGATGGCAGATCAGGCAGTTTGGCGCTGTCCTGTAGCGCCTGAATAAAGTATTCATTGCTGGCTTGGGGCTGGTCCATGGCTGCCAACAAACGCGCCAGTTCATAGTAAGTTTCCCGGCGACGTTTCAGTTTCAGGCTCGCTTCAAAATACTCTTTGGCTTTGCTCCAGCGTTCATTCCTCAAGCTCAGACGTCCCAGCGCGAGCAACAGGCTGGCGTCATTGGGGCGCTCTTTGAGCCAGTGTTCCGCCGCCAGTAATTGCTCCGCTACATTGCCGCCGGCGATCTGCCCATACAGATCAATCAGGATGTCGCTCCAGTGCTGTTTCAACGCCTTGCGCAGAAGCGTTTCCGCCTGTCCGCCAGCGCCAAGCCGCATCAGTTGTGACGCATAGGCGTAGATGACGTGGGGATTCTTGCGCAGGTTAGCGGGCATGCGATCCCAGATGGCGTTCAATGGCTCGCTGTTGAACTCGCCTTTGCGGGTCCGCAACGCTTCGTCACAGGCTTGTCGCAGTAGATTGAGCCAGGTTTCCAACTCCAGCTTTTCCACCTCGTCGTCTTTCAGCACTTTGTATTTGCGCAGCTCCGGCAAGATCTCGCTCATCTTCTGCCAGTCGTTCAGGCGGGTGTAAACCTGCTGCAATAACTTCAGCACGAAAGGGTGGTGGGGCGTTTTCTTTCTCAGGTTCAACAAGGTGGACAGGCACTGTTCCAACTGCCCGCGGGCCAGCTGCAATTGCGCTTGAGTCACGCCGATGGCGACGTCGCCGCCAGGCGTGTTGTCGAAAGCTTTTTTTAGAAATAAGTCGCTTTCTTTTTCATTGCCCAGTTCGTTAGCGGCCTGCGCGGAGGCGAGGTAGTTGATCAGAGGCGTGTCGGATTGCTCCGCACTGCCGGACAAAAATTTCTGCGCCTGCTTCCAGTTGCCCTCTGCATAGTGCAGCAATCCGCGAATGGTATTCTGCTGCGCCCGGCTGTATTTGCGCTTCTTGCGCCATTGCCGCCAACCGGCTCTGACTGCAAGAGTGGTCGACAGGGTTCTGAACAAATAGTGCAGGGCGAAGTAAAACCCGATCAATAGGGCGAAAGCGATCCAGACGTTGGTCTCCACCAGCCAGTTCAGCCAGGAGACGCGCACATAACCTGCGTCCAATTGCACTAAAAAGCCCAGCGCCACGCCGATGGCGAGGGATATCAGCAGCACCAGCGCATAGAAATTCATGAGGCCAGCTCCTTGTGGTCCAGAGTGAGCGCGCCGGTGGTGGGTTTACCACCACGCTTGTACAAGGACTCCATCAGGTTTTTCAGCATACGCAAGGACGTGGAAATATCCGGTAACTCTGGGTCGATGGGCTCTTTCTTCAGCTGTTGCAGGTTTTCCAGCAGGGCCTTGGCGGAGGCGTTGTTGATGACGAAATAATCCGCCACCCACTTCTCCGCTTTTTCCAGACTGTGCACGTAAACGTCCTGGTTTTTCTCCAGCAGCGAGAGTTCCGCCTGCTCCAACATCATGCGGAGATTCTGGCGCAGATAGTAAATTTGCTCTGGCGCCAGCAGCGGCTCAACGGGAGCATCCAGGCGACGAATAGAGAAGTACTTCTCGAGTTTGCCCATGGAAGCCAGCGCGCTGTCGTACCAATGGCTTTCGCCGCTTGGCGTTGGCGCTTCCTCAGGAACCGGGTTGTCGCTGAGCATGACGGTATCTTTCAGGAACAGGCGCTGATCCAGGTTTTCCACCTGATTGATCAGGGCTTCCAGACGCAGGTAGATACCTTGTCGATCAATATCCGCAATAGCCTGCAGGCTGACGATTTCTTCCGCCAAAGCCTTGCGCACAGGATAGGCGGCGACTTCTTTGGTCTCCGCCAGCACTTGGTCTGCAGCCTGTAAAATAGCGAGGGAGCCGACGTAGTCTTTCTCCATGTGCAGACGTTGGTTAGCGAGACGCAGCAGATATTCGGCTTCGGCGAACAGCCAGTCGATGCGGCCGGTTTCGCCTTTGCTCAGCAGATTTCTCGCGGTCTGGTCCATCATCTGTTGCAACTGGGTCTGACTCTCACGCTGTTTGGCGACGGCGGCGTCCAGTTTGTCCAGGCGGTCCTGATAACGCCGCCCCACTTCGTCCGCAAGCTGTTTTCCTGCTTGGCTCTGATCCATAGCGCGGTCGAGCTTGGCTTGCCAGGTCTGCATATAGGTCCAAAACCAACCGGCGCCAACGCCCATAACCACTAGGAGGACAAGAATCGCCAGCCATAAAGGCCAGGTCTTAGGCTCTTTCGCCGCTACAGGTGGTGATGCGGGCGGCGGGGGAGATAATGGCGGCGGCGTTGGTTTGGACACAGGCTCTTTGACCGTGTCTTCCGCCTTGATGGATGGCTGCTCTGGTTCTGGTGCGGTGGATTCGGTTGTAGGCGCTTCCACGCTATCTTTTTCTGCGCTGACTTCCGGCCGAGACAAAGTAAATGATGCGGACAAGCCTGCGTCGGGTTCGGTCTCTGTGGCGCTTTCCCTGGCGCTGGCGGGGTCCATTCCGGGTTCAGGAGAAGTCGAGGGCTCCTGTTCCAGAGCGGACTTTTCCTGCTCCGGCTGTTCTGATTTGTTTGGTTTTGCTTCTTCCGTCACACTCGTTCCTACCCAGTAATCTAAGTAATCAACGCGCCTGCAGGCAACGGCGACCCTCCTTCAATAGAGAAGGGTTAACATGCCGTTTTGAGGAGGGCCAGTAAGGCCTCGTCGGATAACTCCGGCGCGATTTTGTAATTCAGACGGTTCTCCTGCGCCAGGGTGGCGACTCTGGCGCTGGGGATGACGAACAGCGTGTCGCCCCAGGCGTAACCGATATTCTGGCCCAGTTGGCAAAGGTGCAGCAGAGTCTCGCCGGACAACGTGACGATGACCTCCGGGCGCCATTGCTTGAGGGCTTCGTTTAAATCATTCGGATCATATTCCAGCGCTTTACGCTCATATAATTCCAAGGTGGCGACATGCGCGCCACGCTCCTGCATGGTTTCCGCTAACAACTCGCGTCCGCCGCAGCCCTTCACAATCAACACGCGCATGGGGGGCTCGTCTTCGTTGCGTGCCTGCAAACCGGAATGCTCCAGTAGTTGCTCAGATGCGCAGCCCTGCTCAGGTGTGTTGACCGTCAGTCCATAGCTGCGTAGCGGCGCGGCGCTGCTCTCGCCGATGGCGAACCAGCGCACGCCCTGTGGCGCTTGTGGCCAGTAGGCGTCTATCAACTCCAGCAATAGACGCGACGCATGTTTACTCACGCAGATCACATGAGTATAGCGATCCAGATCGAGGATGCAGTCTTTTATGGCTTGTGTTTCGGGCAGCGGCTCAATGGCGATGGCCGGCAACACCCGAACTTCCGCGCTGCTTTGCTCCAACAGCGCGCGTAAGGAATCGTTTTCTCCCTGAGGGCGGGTCAACAGCACTCTGAGGCCGCTCAGCTCCTGACTAAGAGTGGTTTCCATACACGGCTTCCAGAATTTTTCCTGCTCCTTGTTGCAATAGACGCTCGGCCAGCTCCGTGCCGAGGGTTTCCGCTGCGGCGACAGGCCCTTTCACTTCGTCACGGAGCACTTCCACTCCGTCCGGGCTGCCTACTAAGCCGCGTAATCTCATTTGGTCGCCGGTAATTTCAGCATAGCCGGCGATGGGAACCTGACACCCTCCTTGCAGGCGGTGATTCATGGCTCTTTCCGCCGACACCCGCGCGCTGGTTTCCGCATCCTGTAATGGTGCGATAAGCGCCATGGCTTCAGGATCGTCGAGACGGCATTCAATGCCAAGCGCGCCCTGTCCGACTGCGGGCAAACTGACTTCAGGCGTCAGCTCTTCACGGATGCGATCGGCGAAGCCCAATCGCTTCAGTCCTGACGCGGCAAGAATAATGGCGTCAAAGTCGCCGGCGTCGAGCTTGGCCAGACGGGTATTGACGTTACCGCGCAGGGAAACGATTTTTAGATCCGGTCGCCGCTCGGAAAGCTGGCACTGTCGGCGCAGACTGGAGGTGCCTACGACCGCGCCCTCAGGCAATTCATCCAGGCTGGCGTAGTGATTACTGACAAACGCGTCGGTCGGAGTTTCACGCTCCAAGATCGCCCCCAGGCCCAGGCCGGGTGGAAACTCCATGGGAACGTCTTTCATGGAGTGGACGGCGATATCGGCGCGACCCTCCAGCATGGCTGTCTCCAGCTCCTTGACGAAGAGCCCTTTACCGCCGACCTTGGCGAGCGGCGTATCCAGAATAATGTCGCCTTTGGTGGTTAGTCCGAGCAGTTCGACGGTCAATCCGGGGTGTAACGCCTCAAGGCGTTGTTTGACGTGCTCCGCCTGCCATAGCGCGAGCGCGCTTTGACGTGTGGCGATCACAAGGTGCTGTTTCGGCATAGTTTAAAATTGCGCTAATTGTGTCGTATCCGGCGAAAAAGTCGGTTGAAATTACACGTAAATCCAACCGCAGGCGCTAGCATACTCATTTTCCCGCCGCTTGTCTTTGCTGGAGGTCGATCAGGTCGGCTGCGCCAGGAATTGTTTGACCTCAGTCACCAGGCGTCGGCTGACGGGAAGCGCTTCTCTCACGCCCCGCAGGCGCACCTCGTAATGGCCGTCGTGGCGGCGTTGCAGCATTTCTATGTAGTGGCGGTTGATCAGCGTATTGCGATGGATGCGCAGAAAATGGGGATTCAGGGCCTGCTCCAGCTCTTTCAGCGGCTGGTCGCTGAGCGTTTCTCCCTGTGTATGAAACACCGTCACATACTTGTGTTCCGCTTGCAAATAAAGGATGTCGCTGATTTTAATGCGCTCTATGCCGCGACTGCTGCGGCACACCACCGCTGGCTCCTCGTCCTGCCCGTTAATCTCTTGCTTCAGGCTTTGCAACTGAGCGCGATTCACTTGCGTGGCGTTTTGCAGGGCGCGCATCAGGTCCTCGCGGCGGATAGGCTTGAGCAAATAGTCCTGCGCGCGCACCCGGAACGCCTGGATGGCGTATTCGTCATAGGCGGTGGTGAAGATGACGGCGGGTGGTTGAGGGTGTTGCGCCAGCTCCGCCGCCACTTCCAGGCCGTCTTTTCCGGGCATGCGAATATCAAGCAGGACAATATCCGGAGTGTGGAGGCGAATGCGCTCCAGGGCTTCATCCCCCCCGGCGGCTTCTGCGCAGACCTCATAATGAGTGTCCAGCAGTAATCGCTTAAGGCGCTCTCTGGCCAGGGGCTCGTCGTCGACGATGATCACTTTCGTCATATCGCATTCATGAGTTCAAGGAGTTGCATGTTATAGCCGCTCAGCTTCTTTTATGTAAAGGCGCGCGCATAGTGGCGGTAAAGCGGCCGTCCATTTGACTGGTTTTCAGCACCGCCTGATCGCCGAAAAACGCCTGCAGACGACTGCGTATATTTTGCATGGCGATGCGGTTGCCTTTGTGTCCCTGGCTTGGATCGCCGTTATGCACAGGGTTGCTGATCAAGACATACAGCCAGGACCCTTGCTCGTAAGCGGTGATGGTGATGAGTCCGCCTTCCGCCGAGGGCTGTACGCCATGATAAACCGCATTTTCCACTAACGGCTGAATGCTCAATGGCGGCACTCGGGCGGCGTCGGATAAATTGCGCATATCCCATTTAACTGTCAGTCGCTCGCCGAGACGGAGTTGTTCAATGCGCAGATAGCGTTCGCAAAGAGCCAGCTCTTCTTTCAACGGCGCCAGGGACGAGGACTCTTTCAGCGCGGCCCGAAACAGCTCAGCCAAATCCAGCACCGCCTCTTCCGCCTCGTTGGGATTGATCGGTATCAGTCCGGCGATGGAGTTCATGCTGTTAAACAGGAAGTGCGGGCGTATCCGCGCCTGCAACGCCTGCACCCGGGACTCCAGCTCTGATTTTTGCTGCAGGTGCCAGAGGTGCTGGAGATAGAAATAACGCAGGATAATCCCGGTTAGGATTGCGCTGATCGCCACCGCCTGCACCACAAACCAGAAGCCTGATCCAGGCTCTTCCAATGCGCCTTTGCGGAACAGGGCGTTAGCGAGTATGGCGTAGATGAGCGTAATGGACGGGGCGATCAGGTAAGCGACCAGGGCCTGCCGCGACATACTCCAGCCTGCGCCGAGTATGCGTAGACGACACAGAATCAGCGCGCTGGTCAGCACCACCCACAACATGAATAACGAGGTGAGCGCGAAATAGTCCCAGTCGAAATGACCGGGACCGGCGTAGATCAGCGTAAACAACAGCGCGCAAAGCCCCGTGGCGATCACCATCAAGAGGACCGCTTGAACATTGCAAAGCTCTGGTAGAAACACCCCTGGCGGGTGCGAAGACTTGGGGGACTGCTCCATTTTTGTGCCGTCAAAGCTGGTTGGCGAATACAAACGCCCCGACCCGTCGCCTTGCATGTCTACAGAGCGCGGGAAACTGTTATAATCGCGGGCCTTTACCTATCATGCCACAGGTTGGGCATGGGTTCCGTGCGCTTCGATTCATTTCCAAGTATGAGGCAACTTGACCATCATGACAAAGCAGGACACTACCGATAAGCTCTGGGGCGGCCGCTTCACAGAAGCCACCGACGCCTTCGTAGAACGTTTCACGGCCTCCGTGGATTTCGACAGGCGCATGTATCATCACGACATCCGCGGCTCCATCGCTCACGCCACCATGCTGGCCAAAGTCGGGGTGCTGACTGAAGAAGAACGCGACCAGATCATCTATGGGTTACGTGAGATTGAAGCGGAAATCGAAGCCGGCGCATTTGAATGGTCGGTCAAACTGGAAGACGTGCACATGAACATCGAAGCGCGCCTGACCCAGAAAATCGGCATCACCGGTAAAAAACTGCATACCGGTCGCTCACGTAATGATCAGGTGGCGACGGATATTCGTCTGTATCTGCGCGATGAAGTTGATGTCATCGCCGCTGACCTTCTGCGTTTGATCGCCGCCCTGGCGGATCTGGCGGAGCGCGAGGCGGACGCCATCATGCCCGGGTTCACTCATTTACAGACCGCGCAGCCGGTAACCTTTGGTCATCACATGCTGGCCTGGGCGGAGATGCTGAAGCGCGATTTCAGCCGTTTGCTGGACTGCCGGGAGCGCTTCAACGTCTTGCCGTTGGGCGCGGCTGCGCTGGCGGGCACTACTTATCCTATCGATCGTCAGTACACCAGTGAGCTGCTGGGCTTCAACGGACCGGCGGAGAACTCTCTGGATGCGGTCAGTGATCGGGATTTCGCCATTGAGTTCTGCAGTTTCGCCAGCTTGCTGATGATGCACCTGTCCCGTTTCTCTGAAGAGCTGGTGCTGTGGACTTCCGCTCAATTCAACTTCATCAACCTGCCTGATCGCTTCTGCACAGGCTCTTCCATTATGCCGCAGAAGAAAAATCCGGACGTGCCTGAACTGATTCGCGGCAAGAGCGGTCGCGTGAGCGGGCACCTCATCAGCCTGTTGATGTTGATGAAGAGTCAGCCGCTGGCGTACAACAAAGACAATCAGGAAGACAAAGAGCCGCTGTTCGACGCCATCGATACGGTCAAAGGATGCCTGAAAGCCTATGGCGATATGATGCCGGCGGTGTCGGTCAATCGTGACTCCATGGCGGAATCGGCGCGTCGCGGTTTTTCCACCGCAACGGATCTGGCGGATTATCTTGTGCGTAAAGGTTTGCCCTTCCGCGATGCTCATGAAGTTGTCGGCAAGGCGGTGGCGCTGGGCGTTTCCAGCGGCAGAGACCTGAGCGAAATGAGTCTGGAGGAGCTGCGCCAGTTCAGCACGGATATTGATGCGGATGTGTTCGAGGTACTGACGTTAGAAGGCTCCGTCAACGCCCGTAATCACATTGGCGGTACGGCGCCGGAACAGGTGCGCGCCGCTGTGGTCCGTACTCGGGAATGGCTCAAACGCAACACTGAGATGTAAATCTGCCGCGTTTGATCGCGGTTTCGCCCGGGTGGTTTAACCGACCCGGGCCTTTACATTCCTTTGCCTAATAAATACCGACCGTCGCAAACGCAACGCGCCGCCCCCGCTATACTCTATGCATGAGTTACCGGCGCAGCCTAAATCCCGATTACACCGAAGGCGTGGACCGCAAAGTCCTGAAAACGCTATGTCAGCGTTTCATCACTTTGGTGGAGCATCGTTTACAACGCACCCGTCTGGCGCTGACGCCAAGACAGCAGGTTGTGTTGGAGCTATTGCCGTTGCTTTTTCATGTCAATCACCCCTTGCTGCCGGGCTACGTTTCCCGCACCACCCCCCATCGACTGGTTAACTATGAACCAGATAAGAACATTGTCGCCCAGGCGCAGCGTCTCAGTCGGTCCTTCAATTATCGTGAGCCGGCGCGCCATCATGGAGATATCACCAGCCTCTATCTAATGGGCAGCACCGGTTCGATCGCCCATTCCGGGGGCAGCGATTTTGATGTCTGGCTTTGTCATCGCTCTGATTTGGACGCCACGGCTCTTATGGAGCTGCAACGCAAAGCGGATTTGGTGTGCCAATGGGCGATGGAGATGGGCTCGGAGATGCACATTTTTCTGATGGACGCGGAGGCGTTTCGCAGCGGCCGTCATGAGGCCGCCGCCGACTCTGAAGATTGCGGCACCGCCCAGCATTATTTGTTATTGGATGAATTTTACCGTACTGGCATCTGGCTGGGCGGCGCTTATCCTTTATGGTGGCTGATTCCACCAGATCAGGAGGCGAACTACGCTGAGTTGGCGGAGCTGCTGCTGGAGAAGCGTTTCATCAAGCCCAAGGATTACATCGACTTTGGCGGCTGCGCCCGGATTCCTCCCAATGAGTTTGTCGGCGCCGGCATGTGGCAGCTTTATAAAGGCATCGACTCTCCGTATAAGTCGGTGCTCAAACTGATGCTGGTGGAGTCTTACGCAAAAGATGAGGACACTCTGCCTAACCTCAGCTTGGCGTACAAACAGGCCATCTTCGCGGATACGCTTGACCCCGATGAGCTGGACCCCTACGTCATGGTCTATCGGCGCCTGGAGCAATCGTTGCAATCCCAGCGTGAGCAAGGACGTCTGGATCTGGTGCGGCGCAGCTTTTATTTGAAGATCGGCGAGCGCCTGTCGGTTTTCGTTCCAGAAAGAGAAAAGTCATGGCGTCGCAAAGTCATGGAAAAGCTGACTCATGAATGGGAGTGGTCAGAGCGGGAATTACGTTATCTGGACGGCCGCAGCGCATGGAAAGTGGATCAGGTGATTCAGGAAAAGCGCGCAGTAGTCAATGAACTCACCGGCTGTTATCGATTTCTGTCCTCCTATGCGCGAGAGAAGGGATTGGCGGCGGCGATCAGCGCTCGCGATATTAACTTGCTTGGCCGCAAACTCTATGCGGCTTTCCAGCGTAAGGCTGGCAAAGTCGAGATGATCAATCCGGGTATCGCTCCAAATCTGTCAGAAGACAATCTGGCGTTTCATCATCTCAGCAGCCAGGCCATTGGCGCAGCAGGCAATGGTTGGCTGTTGTATCGCAATCTGTCCAACCCCATGGACGCGGCATTCAATCCTGCCGTCAAACGTTCAAACAGCCTCATTGAGTTGCTGGTCTGGGCGTATTGCAATGGCCTGCTGGACCGCAGCACCAGCGTTAGTCTGGCGTCAGGAGAGAGCCACGCCAGCCAGTATGAGTTGCAGCAGATCATCTCCAGTTTGCGCTCACTGATCAGCCTGCCGCTGCCGGAGGTGACGCAACAGGACTATCGCGCCAAAGCCAAACTACGCACAACGCTGGTTTATGTAAATGTAGGCGTCGATCCTATGGCGGACCTGAGTCGCCGTGGTCTGCACAAGCTCAGCAACCGCAACGATGCGCTGGGCTACGCCTCCGAGCGGGCCAACCTGGTGGTGACCCTGGATCAGGTCATCATCAATAGCTGGAACGAGGTGATGGTGCAGCGTTATGAGTCCGGCGACACCTTGGTGCAATGCCTGAAAAATTACCTTGCCGCGCTGGCGGAGAGCGAGCAGTTTGGCGCAGGGCTGCCGCAGCTGTCCGTGCTCTGTTATTGCCCAACCCGGGCGGGGGCGATCGCGCAGCGGGTCAGCCAGCTGTTTCAGCAAGTGGTGGCCTGTTATTTCAGCGCCAAGGAGCGTGCGCGCAGTCGCTATATTCTGCAGATGGAAGACCGTTACTTCGTGCTGCAATTTGTCGACGACCAGCCCCGTTTCACTGCATTGGACGACTATGTCGGGCTGTGTGAGTTTCTGGCGCAGCCGCAAAAGCATTACAGCTCGATTGTCGTGGATGACTATGCATTGAGCGAAGATGTGCTGCGCGCCGTATTCGCCCGTATGCGCCCGCATGCCGTGCAGGTGTTTTACCTGAGTCAGGGGCGTATTACCGATATTTATGTGATTGACGAGAAAGGCTCGCTGTTGGTGTATCGGGAGACGGGTTCCGACATCAATGTGCTGTTGGGGTCGTTGAAGCAATTTTTGCTGGGGGTGCAGGAACGCAAGCAGATGCATGACTCCCTGGTGGATGACGGCGCTGGATTCCTTGAAGTGGAGTTCTATCAGTTACAGCCGGGGAAACCGGAGTACCGGACTGAAAAACGGGATATCAGTCTGCATAAAGGCTTTGGCGATTATGTGGAGATACAGGCGATAGGGGCCTACGAGAACGGCCGCGAGCTGGATTTCAATCTCTACTGTGAGCACAAGGAATTCACGGTGCTGGAACATGGCGGCCGGGTAGCGGCGGCGCTGGCGCATTATTTAAGCAGCCGCTTCCGTAACAGCGCCGCATTGCCTGGCTATATCATCGACCTCAGTTTGCCCCACGATCTGGAGCGCGAGGAATACCAGAGCCATCTACAGACCACTCAGTATCTGCAATATAAAGTGGTGCTTGAGCGCGAGATCCGCACGGCCCGCACTGACGGCGCCGCTTATCTGGCTGCGCCGAACATGAATCCCGCCGCAGCCAGATAAGCGGCGCCAGCGGGATTTACCACCGTATCGTTTACTTTCCTCACAACGCCGTCGCCCGGCGGCGGTTCTATTGTGTTCAGGACTGTTTCTATTGTGTTACTGCGCCGTTATACTGGCGGAATTTGATTAATTCCGGGATGGGTTATGCGCGCAATCGGCGTGATCTTGTTGGTATACGCTTCTACTTGGTTAATGTCCTGCGGTCAGAAAGGTCCTTTGCAACTACCTGATCAGCAGACATGGCGGAGCGGGGACGTCCGCATTGAGTTGAAAGCGCCGTCGGGGTTTTGACCTCGGCCAGGATCAGGTCCGGCCACTGAGTCGTCAGGGGCCAGAGCGACACCCGTTCCGCAGCTTGAGTTGACCTATGGACCACTTTGAATATCGCAATCATCAGCTCTTCGCTGAGGACCTTTCCGTTCAGGAAATCGCCGAACATTACGGCACGCCTTGCTATATCTACTCCCGGGCCACGCTGGAAAGGCATCTGAAAGCCTATCAGACTGCGATGGACGGCTATCCCCATATGATTTGCTACGCCATCAAAGCGAACTCCAATCTCGCAGTATTGAATGTACTGGCGCGATTGGGCGCGGGTTTCGACATCGTTTCCATAGGCGAAATGGAGCGGGTGCTGGCGGCGGGCGGCAAGCCAGAGCGAATTGTCTTCTCCGGCGTCGGTAAGCTGGAGCATGAAATGCGCCGCGCGCTGGAAGTGGGCGTGCATTGCTTCAATGTGGAGTCCGCGCCTGAGCTGGAAAGATTGCAACAGGTCGCTGCGGATATGGGCAAAAAAGCGCCAATCTCCATTCGCGTCAATCCAGACGTGGACCCACAAACGCATCCTTACATCTCCACCGGACTTAAAGAAAACAAGTTTGGCGTCAGCATTGATGAAGCGCTGGAGCTTTATCGCTCAGCGGCTGTGTCGCCGCACCTGGACGTCATCGGTATTGACTGCCATATCGGTTCGCAACTTACTCAGATCAGTCCGTTCCTGGATGCGCTGGAGCGCGTGCTGAATATCATTGAGACATTGCGCAACGAAGGCATTCGCCTCAAGCATCTGGATTTGGGCGGCGGCCTGGGCGTCACCTACAACCAGGAAAAGCCTCCGCATCCCAACGAGTACGCCCGCGCCGTCATGGAGCGCCTGAAAGGCAGCGGCTTGACGCTGGTGCTGGAGCCGGGACGTTCTATCGCCGCTAACGCTGGCCTGATGGTCACCCGCGTAGAGTACCTGAAGCATAACGGCCACAAGGATTTCGCTATCGTTGATGCGGCGATGAACGATCTGATTCGCCCGTCTCTGTACGGCGCCTGGCAGAATATCGTGCCGGTGCGGCAGCACAGCGAAGGCAAAGAAGCGCGTTATGATATTGTCGGCCCGGTATGCGAAACCGGGGACTTTATCGGCAAAGAGCGTCTCTTAAACCTGAAACCAGGAGACCTGTTGGCGGTGCGTTCCGCTGGGGCTTATGGTTTCGTGATGAGTTCCAACTACAACTCTCGCGGTCGCGCTGCAGAGGTGATGGTGGATGGCGACAAGCATTACCTCGTGCGTCGTCGCGAAACTATCGAGGAGTTGTTCGCGGGAGAGTGCGCGCTGCCGGAGAGCGCTTCGGTAAAACCTGCATAAAAGTGAGCTGAAATGTTAATAAAGTTCACCAAAATGCATGGTTTGGGCAACGACTTTATGGTTGTCGATCTGATTTCCCAGCATGCGCACTTCCGTCCGGAGCAAGTGCGTAGACTGGCCGATCGCAACTTTGGCATAGGCTTCGACCAGTTGCTGATCGTTGAGCCGCCGGGACGTCCCGATGTGGATTTCAGATACCGTATTTTCAATGCCGATGGTTCTGAAGTGGAGCAATGCGGCAATGGTGCTCGTTGTTTTGCGCGCTTTGTTAAAGAAAACCGCCTGACCAACAAGAAAAGCATCCGTGTGGAGACCAAAAAGGGAGTCATCGAGCTGATCGTTAACAAGGATGGCTTGGTGACTGTGGACATGGGCGCGCCCAGACTGACTCCGGCGGATATTCCTTTTATCGCCGATTCACAGGAGTCGATTTACCCGATCGAAGTCAACGGCGTGATGTATGAGATCAGTGCGGTATCCATGGGCAATCCGCACGGCGTACTGGTGGTGGATGATGTAAATAAAGCCCCGGTGCACAAATTGGGCAAAGCGTTGGAAAATCATCCGCGCTTTCCAGAACGCGCCAATATCGGATTTTTACAGGTGGTTCACCGCCGCTTTGCTAAGCTTAGAGTGTTCGAGAGAGGCGCTGGTGAAACGCTGGCCTGCGGAACTGGCGCCTGCGCGGCGGTGGTGGCGGGCAGGCTGCGCGGCCTGTTGGATCGCAAAGTGGAGATCAAGCTGCCAGGCGGCAACCTCAAGATAAGCTGGGAAGGCGAGGGCCATCCGGTCATGATGACCGGGCCGGCGGTGCGCGTTTTTGATGGTCAGGTAAGGATATAGCTCGGCAGGGACACTGACAGGAATAAAATAGACGGACTATTAATACAAACGTCAGGCATACAACCGGAACTCGCTAGTCCTGATGGGCGCTAAACAGAGTTCCGGCAGTGGAGTGGTGAATGAATAATCAGGCAAAGCGCAGTGACGAAAATCCGGCGCTGACAGCAGAAGCTGTGGTGGCTTACCTGCGTGAGCACCCCAACTTTTTTGTTGAGCATGAAGATCTGCTCAATGAAATAAGGCTGCCGCACCGGTCCGGCGCGGCGATTTCCCTGGTTGAGCGACAAATCAGCCTGTTTCGGGAACAACGCGATCATTACGAGCGGCAGCTGTACGACTTGATTGATACGGCGCGTCAGAACGACCGTTTCTTTGAAAAGAGCAAACGTTTGCTGATGAACTTGCTGGAGGCGCGTTCTCTGGACGAAGTGGTGATTGTGCTGGAAGACAGCTTCACCGGCGACTTCCAGGTGGATTTCTGTAGCTTGGTGCTGTTCGCCGAGCATAAAGACTTCCCGATCAGCAATGTTTCCACTGCTTCGCTGACGGAATGCTCCGATGCGCTGGGCGAAGAGCTGCTAAACAGCGTCAAGGCGGTTTGCGGCAATATGGAGCCCAAGCAGCTGCAGGTTTTATTTCCTCACAATCATGCTGAGATTGCGTCCTGCGCGGTTATTCCCCTTAGGTACGGCGATTTGCTGGGAATGCTGAGTATCGGCAGTCGCAATGAGCGTTATTTCAATACCAGTATGGGGTCGTTGTTCCTGTCATATATCAGTGAGTCTCTTAGCCGGATGCTACCGCCTTTATTGGCGAAAGAGGGGCGGGGAGACGAGCATTTCCCGGATTAGTCACTGGTTGCGAGTCTTGCGGTCGGAGAGCCCTCAATGAGCTTGTCCACACAAGTAGAGGCGTTTATTGCCTATCTGCATAGCGAACGCCGCTATTCCGTGCATACCGTCAGCAACTACAATCGAGATCTACGACGCGTCGTCGCGTATTGTGAAGCTAGTGGCGTTACTACATGGAAAGACCTGCATACGCCACAGCTACGTCAGGCTCTCAGCGAGTTTCACAGACGAGGACTCGGTAGCCGCTCCCTGCACCGTCTGCTGTCTACAGTCAGACGTTTTTACGAATACCTCTTGCGAGAGCGTGTCGTATACGAAAATCCCGCCAATGGCGTACGCGCTCCGAAAATGACCAAACGCTTGCCGGCGACTATGGACGTCGACCAGGCCAAGCAGCTGTTGGATTCGCCAGTAGAAGACGAAGAATTGGAAATACGCGATCAGGCGATCGCCGAATTATTCTATACATCCGGCATGCGCTTGAGCGAGTTGGCGGGGCTGGACTTGACGCATTTAGACTTGAGCGAGGGCTTGGCCAGAGTGCTGGGTAAAGGCGGCAAAGAGCGTCTGGTCCCTGTTGGCGGCCAAGCCCGCAAGGCGCTGCAGGATTGGCTGCAGGCGCGTGCGTCGCTGGCGGGAGCGGGAGAGCCGGCGGTCTTCGTCAGTCTGCGAGGAACCCGTTTGTCCCGCCGCAGCATACAAGCCCGGCTGCGCCAATGGGCGCAAAAGAAAGGTTTCAGCGGTCGCTTGTATCCTCACTTATTTCGCCACTCTTGCGCCAGTCACCTGTTGGAATCCAGTGGCGACCTGCGAGCCGTACAGGAATTACTTGGGCACGCTGATATCTCTACTACGCAGATCTATACCCATTTGAATTTCCAGCATCTGGCGGAAGTCTACGACAAAGCCCACCCTCGCGCCCGCAAGCGTAAGTCCGATTAGTCTTTACGCCGAGATCGTTCTCCCTAAAAAAACGGCCCTAACGTCCGCATTTGCGACCGTCTCTTGGTTAGCGTTCAATGTTTTAGAAACCGCCTATACTCATAGTGAACCGGGTAAGCATTGATTACTGTCTGCCCGACGCCGGCTTTACTTTACGTTCAGTGTCCAGGTGTTTTAGGGTTACTGAATGCACTGCTAACATCATGAAAAATAAATCCTTTCTTCATGGCTTCTGAAAACGATCGTTGGAAAAAAAAGTATTTCGATAAGCTGGATGAGTTCGAGCAGTTAGAGTCCGGGCTTAAAGAACGCATTCATGTACTGGAGCGTATTGTTGTCCGCGTCAGCTTGGCGGCGGAAGGCGTGGACAAAGATCTTGACCGGGAACTGGAAGCGCTGCGCAACATTCTGAGAAGAGAAAACGGAAGCTCTCGTGAGCTGAATCAACAGCTGGAAACCATAGAGAAACGCGTGTTGGCGCTGGATCAGCACAAGCAGGCGATCTCCAGTGGTGTGTTGGAGGCTTTGGGAGAATTAATAGAGCAGCTGTTGCAGCAGAATGTTTCGCGGGAAGCGCGCAAGCAGCTAAAAAAATATGGCAAACAACTCAGGGATCGAGTGGAGGATCTGCGACATTATCCGCAGTTATTGAAGGAGTTTTCGCAGCTGCAAGCGGCGGCGCTGCAGGAGCTGTTTACCGACTCAGATGGACGTAAGGACAAGAAAGAAGGCTTTTTAAGCCGGCTATTCGCTAATCGTGAAGGCGGCGGAGAGAGCGTTGCACAAGAAGAGCTGGAAGACGAAACTGCAGCTCCGCCGCAGCAACCGCCCCCTCAAGATCCAGAAGAGAGTCGCTATGCACTGGAAGTAGGGCAGGACGCAGCGACAACCACTTTAGGCGGGGAAAACTTCGAACCTGGCTTTTCCGCAATCGCCGATCATGTGTGCACGTCTTTGAATCATCTCATTGATCAGTTGGTGTTGCCGCCAAACATGCTGGGAGATTCAGAGAAACTAAAGAACAAAATCAGCGCGGGTCTGAACTGGTATGAGCTGGCTCCAACTCTGGACGATGTGGCTGCGCTGGCGATTGCGGCGGTCGGCAGGGGACAACGAGAGTTTGAAAGTTTCCTGAAAGCGCTGGATGAACGCTTGGCCAGCATTCAAAACTTTCTCCAGGGAAGCCAGGCTAATGTCCAGGAGTCACGAGACAACAATGCGGAGCTGGAAAAAAGCGTGCGGGAGCAAGTGACTTCCATGCAGGAAAACGTGCGGGGAGCGACAGACATAGACTCGTTGAAATGCTCTGTGCAGCACAACCTGGATACGCTGATTTCTTCCATCGATCGTTTCATGCACAAAGAGGCTGATCGAGAGGCGCGTCTCAGCGAAGAAGTTGAATTGCTGCACCATCGTCTGCGGGAATTGGAGAGCGAGTCCGGCGAAGTACGCGAACGTTTGGAGATAGAGCGCGCCAGGGCGCTTACAGACGCTCTCACAGCGCTTCCGAACAGGGAAGCCTATGAGAATCGCGTGCGCGATGAATTTGAGCGCTGGCGGCGTTATGGTAATCCTCTGACGCTGGTGGTGGCGGACATCGACCGTTTCAAAGAGGTGAATGACAAGTTCGGGCATCTGGCGGGGGATAAAGTCATTCAACTGATAGGCAAGGAGATCTCACGGCGAATACGCAAAACGGATTTTATCGCCCGCTATGGGGGTGAGGAGTTTGTCGTCCTGTTGCCAGAGACGCCAGCCAGTATCGCTGCGGAAGTGATGGATAAGACCCGTGAGATGATCTCCCGGCTACCCTTTCATTTTCGTAATGAAAAAGTTCGCATTACCATGTCCTTTGGCGTCTGTGAGTTTCACGGCGATGCAACGGTGCAAGGAGTATTTGAGAAAGCGGATCAGGCGCTTTACAAAGCCAAGCGTGGCGGTCGTAATCAAGTGCAAATTGCGGGGGTATGAAGCGTAAGCATTTTGCCTTTTGCAATAGCCGGTTAGTTATAGGCGTTAGTTTTTTATGCGCACTCCGTCACGGCTCTGCTAATGGGCTAGTCCTTTTGGGTTAGGTTAAACGGGATGAATCATCCTTCGGGCTTATTGTTTGGGTCGTAAACTTATGTAACATTTTGTGATTAGCTAAGTGGATAGTTAGCATTAATCTAATGTTGCTTATAGGGTTTCCCCATGTCACGCGAGTCCTCCAAACATCAAGACGCAGGTCTGTTTAAAAGACTCTTGTCAAAGCTTGGATTAGCGAGTGGTCGTTCTGGCGGCCGGGATGGAGCCCGAATCAATTATGAACTCAATTGGGAAATGAGCGCCATGGAGGCGTTGCGGGTGAGTACGCTCGGCTACGCCTCACCAGCAGCCACAAGTAAACTGGTGTCTTCGCAGAGCGAGACGCTGAAACCGACCGCTCATTCTGATATGCCGACGTCGCAACCGGTAATGTCGCCAGCCAAACAAGCCGTGAGGCCAGATGCGCAGTCTGTCATGGTGGTGGATGCTTCCGACAACCTGCATGCGACACTCGACAAGTTATTCGAACACATGGGCGTGCGGTTAGTTTCCGCACGCAGCGGCGCTGAAGCGCAGCGCCTTATAAATACGATCAAGCCCGCTTTGATTTTGGTGGACGCCGCCCTCCCGGATATGGAATGGGCGCGTTTGGCGACTTGGATTCGCCGTAACGAACAGCTTACTGAATCCCCCATCGTGTTGATGGCGGAGGACGATAGGGAGTTAGAGCATGTGTCTCATCCCTGGCTGGAGATCAACGACTTTCTGCTCAAGCCGTTCAACTTATATGGCTTGCAGGATATGTTAAGTAAATACTGTCGGCTTTCGGCGAATGTCGCTAAACCGGCGGTGCGTGGCGTACTGGGGTTGGTGGTTGATGACGATGAGCAGCGTTTGGTGTTACGACGCTTTCTTAGTCGCAAAGGCTATCATGTACCAGTAAGTTGCTCGCCGGACGCCAGGGAGTGCTGTCTGTTATTAAATGGCTCCAAGGAAGTAACCAGTTGGCTCGTACAGATACAGGACGAGGATAAATGTATCGAGGTCGTTAGCGAATTCGACTCGCTCTATGATGCGCCAGTGCTAGTGGGACTGGAAATGGCGCCCGACAGTTCTCAGACCGGCAAGGAGCGTGGGAACTGGGAGTCGAGACTGCTGGACAAGTTGTCCAGAGTGGCGGCCAAGGATGAACTGGATGCCGCTTAAGACATCGAACAGGTCAAAAAAACGATAGATTAATTATTAGTCACAAACAGGAGTTTGCTATAGTTTAGGTATGTGTCCGATACGCATAGGCAATACTCGCATAAGCAAGCATACTGCTGTTTGTCTGAACCCTTAATTCAACGCCAAGTAACCATGAACAACAGATTCGTAATTACTGACGACCACGGCATTTTTCGCAGTGGTTTAAAACTGATCATTAGTGGTCTGTATCCTGATGCAGAAATTCTGGAAGCCGCCTCGGGATCGGAAGTGTTTCGGTTGCTGAACGCCAACACTGACGTGGATTTGGTGTTGCTGGATCTCAGCATGCCGGATAGCCAGGGGCTTGAGTTGTTACGCAAACTCAAGCAAGAGTTTGTCATGACCCCCTTCGCTGTTATTTCCGCCAGCGAGGAAGCGGCTTTGATTCAGGGCGCGATTCAATTAGGCGCGCTGGGTTATGTCCCCAAATCCTCATCGAATGCGGTTATCGCCAGCGCAATTCAGCTGATGCTTTCCGGCGGCGTGTATATTCCGCACGAATTGCTGCGCACCGGACACGACGAAGGCATGCCCACAGGCGACATCTGTTTGACCCCGCGTCAGCATGAAGTTTTGGGCCTGTTGGCGGAAGGGATGTCCAATAAGCAGATCGGCACTAAGCTAAGCATCGCGCCAGGCACTATCAAGGCGCACATAGCTGCTATTTTCAGAGAACTGAATGCCGCCAACCGCACCCAGGCGGTTCATCGCGCCAGAGAATTGAAGTTACTCTAATAACTTCTCTGCGCCATACGCTTCCCGTAGCCTTTGCGTCCTCGCAGAGCTGCGGGTAGCTCCTGTTTATACTCTACTCCCCCCAATCCATAATCGTCTTCCACAGCCACAGCCACAGCCACAGCCACAGCCACAGCCACAGCCACAGCCACAGCCACAGCCACAGCCACAGCCACAGCCACAGCCACAGCCATGATTCAGCTCATTGGGCTTGCAAAGGTAAATTTATTGCGGGGAATGGTTGGTTTTCAGGAAGCTCAAAAGAGCTTCCTGATCCAGACGTTATTAGGAGGTCTGAGGCGCACCCATTTTCAACACGGACATGCAAACCGAGCGTAATTGCGCAGGTTTGATTGGTTTGTGCAGTAGTGGGTAGGGGGAGTCGTAAGCTAGTTTCACCCTGTCCGGCGCGGTATCCCCTGTTATCAGAAGGGAAGGAATATTAGAGCGGAAGTGCTGATGCATGCGTTGAATCGCGTCAAGACCGGTGACGCCAGCCTGTAGACGCAGATCGCTGATAATCAGATCCGGCTTTTGCTTATAGGACTTACAAAGATCCAGCGCTTCTTCGATGGACTTCGCGAGTATCGGTTGCAGTTGCCATGACTCCAGTAGCGCCTTCATTCCCAGCAGGATCGAGGCGTCGTCATCGATCACCAGCACTCTTTCATAGCGCAGTGGCGCAACAGTCGCCTTGGGTGGCGCGGGGCGTTGTGATTTGTTCAGTCCAAGCGGAGCAATAATCTCAAAGCGGGTGCCTTGCTCCAGCTGCGAAGAGAAGCGAATTGGATGATTCAGCAACTGACAGGTGCGTTTGACGATGGATAAGCCAAGTCCCAGGCCTTTACTGCGATCCCGCTCTGGATTGCTCAACTGCACGAACTCTTTAAACACGGAACCTTGATCATCCGGCGGAATGCCGGGACCGCTATCCCAGACCAGTAAACGGGCTCGTTTGCCTTCACGTTTGCAGCCAATGAAGATAAATCCGCTTTCTGTGTATTTAATGGCGTTGGAAACCAGATTCACCAACACCTGCTCAAGCAAATGCGGGTCGGAATAGATGAATGAGCGGCTGGGAACAATCCGCAAGTCCAAACCTTTGTCCATAGCCTGCTGGCGGAAGACCACTTCCAGGCGATCATAAATACGCTGTAGCGGGAAGTGTTCCTTCTTCGGCTTGAGTACGCCGGCTTCCAGCTTGGAGATATCCAGAAGTGAGTTGAACAGCTCTTTCATGGTTTCCAGGGAGCGCGCCAGATTGCGATGTATATCTTGCGCCTGTCTGGTGGTCAGTTGCGGCTGCAGGGCTTCGATAAACAAGCTCATGGCGTGCAGCGGCTGACGTAAGTCGTGGCTGGCCGCCGCCAAAAAGCGGGTTTTATCCTGGTTGGCTTTCTCCGCCTCCCAACGCGCCTGCTTGGCCGCCAGAGCGGAAGCTTTGGCGTCGAACTGTTGTTGCACGAACTTTTTGTTCAATTCCACCAGCTCGGATGTGCGTTCATGCACCAGCTTTTCCAGATGACGGCGGTGAGTTTTTATTTCGTCTTCGATTTCTTTACGACGTCGCAGCTGTGAATCAATGCCCAGCAACATCTGGTTAATATGCGACGCCAGTACGTCCAGTTCGTCCTGTATGCGCAGGGCTCCACGTAAGGGGAGCAAATGTCTGGCGGGGCGATTGTAGTTAATCTGCGCCAAGCGCTGCAGGATGCCGTGTAGAGGGCGTTCAATGGCCTGGCTCAGTTGAATGCTGTGGAACAAGTAAAGGATGATGAGACAGGCCAGTCCTGTGCTCCAAAGAGGCAGCGTTTGCTGAGCGAGTTCTTCCATCAATACAGCGGACTGCAACTCTACCCAAAGCTCGCCTTTTGTTGCGTTTTGAGGCGTTGTCGTGGCAGTCGGCAATTCAAAGAGTTGAGAGCCGATTACGGGTAAGAAGCCGAATATGGCGTGCCAGGGTCTGCCTTCTTTTCGCTCGATTTCGTAGCGCAGCAATACCGCGCCCTGCTTTTCCCGCAGAATGGCTTCACGCAACGGCAGCAGCTTATTCAGAGTCTGTAGAGTGGCGATGGCTTGCGACTCGTTTTTAGCCGCTAGCGCCGTGGCTAAATCGTCCTGGATGATAGAGACGCTGTTATTCATGGCGCTACGCCACTTCTGTTCCAGCGTCAGCCAGCTCAACGCCAGCATGACGCAGGCCAGTAACATGCCGAACAACAGGTAGGCCAACAGGGTTCTGCGCCTTAGCCGATGCGAAATGTATTGCTGATTATTGAGATTCATCCTGACGCCGCGCTGAGCTGTGAATTGGGAGTGGCATTGTGTAATCCGGTCAACTTCTTATAGCGCAAAATAATTATGGAGGCTCAGCCCCGAAACGCTCGCCGTGACAGTCGGTCAGGGCGTTGAAGATGTGTGCGGGAAAACCGCGGCCGATTACAAACAAAGCCGGCGAATTGCGCATGATACTACGTCTGTCGGCAAGAATTAATCTCCCAACCCGTTTGGACTAGGCCCGTCTGGCGCGGCCTAGGCGGCTGTTTTGAAAATAAAACGTCCTACCAAACTGGCGCCATGTAAAGTGATAAAAAGTTCTTTCCGGGCAAGCGACTACCTAGTGACGCAGCAGCGCGTCGAGCTCGTCGATAGCCTCGCACCAGTCAGAGTCTTCCTCCCAGGCTTGCATGATGAACTCACGTTGCGCTTCGTTCCAGAACGGCGCTTCAGCCAGGGAAACTGCGCTGTTTAGTGGGCTGTGACTGCTAATCCATTGTTTTACATGGGTTGGGTCGTTTTCCAAGCCTAGTTGGGCGAAGAGCGTATTCATATTATGTGTCGATGTGTCCATCAGACGTCTCCTCTCAAAGTTTGTGTCGAGCTTGTGATCAGCATCTCAATCCGTCCGCCGCAGCACTCAAAGTATAGGCGAAGTTCAAGCACAGCGGCCAATTGCGGGCGGCTGTCAATAATGCTCAATCGTGCCATAATGTTACCCGCTCCGGCCGCAGGGCTTCGCCGTCATTTTCTGAGCCGGGCGCCAGATCACAAGGGGACAGGGCGGGTGACGATCCGTTTTAATTCAAATCTATTGTTCAGCACGAGCTTGTCGGCATGAGGGCGAAGCGATGCGTCGTTCGTCAACAGCTTTGGTCGACGCGTTTAGGCGTGGCGCTTTTGCTTCTGCTATGGGGATGTCTGGCGCCGGTGAGCGCAGATGAAGGCGCTGCGGATATTCTGACCCCGTTCGAGCGTTCCTGGCTGCTGGCGCACCCCAATATCCGCATTGCGGGCGATCCCCACTGGCCTCCTTTTGAAATGATCGATGAAGAAGGCAATTACCAAGGCATCGTCGCGGACTATATTCAGTTGCTTGAGCAGCGCCTGAATTATCGTTTTGAGCGCACCCGTCGTGAGAACTGGACCGCCACTCTCGGCGCCATGCAGACCTGGGAGCTGGACGTTATCGCCGCCGTCGCGGTGACACCCCGTCGTGAAGGGCGCATGCTGTTCTCAGAGCATTACCTTTCATATCCGATTGTGATGGCGGTCCGTGATGAAATGCGCTTTATCGGTTCTCTGGAAGAACTGGATCGGGAGCGCGTCGCTGTCGTTAAAGATTACGCCAGCCAGGACTTTCTGCTGATCAACCATCCCAATCTAAATCTAGTGTTTGTGGACACGCTGGAAGAGGGACTGCTGGGCGTCTCCAATGGAGATATAGATGTTCTGATCAGCAATATCCCCAGCATCAGTTATCTGGTCAACCATCTTGGCGTCAGTAATATCAAGCTGACCGGCATCACTCCATACACCTATGACATCGCAATTGGCGTGCGGTCGGACTGGCCGATTCTGACGCGGATTCTGGACAAGGGGCTGAACACTATCACCACCGAAGAGCAGGAGGCGATCTACAAAAAATGGATCACCTTCAGCTATGAGGAAAAGATCGATTATGCGCTGGTCTGGCGCATCACTACCGTAGCAGTCGTGGTGATCATTATCTTCCTGTATTGGAACCGTAAACTATCTCGGGAAGTAGCCGAGCGGATTCGTTCTGAAGAAGCGCTGCGCAAGAGCGAAGAGCGTCTGCGGGCGGCGATGAAACACGCTGAGCATCTGGCGAAAGCGGCGGATTCCGCCAACAAGGCGAAAAGCGAGTTCCTCGCCAATATGTCCCACGAGATTCGTACGCCGATGAATGCGGTTATCGGGTATACCGAGCTGCTGGAAGGGCTGATCCATGACGCCAAGCAGAAATCCTACCTGGACGCTATCAAGAAGGGCAGCCGCGCTCTGCTGACCATCATCAACGATATTCTTGACCTGTCCAAGGTGGAGTCCGGCAAGTTACGCATCGAATACGCGCCTCTGGACCCGCACCGTTTATTGCAGGATGTGGCGCAGATATTTTCCGCTCGAATCTCGCAGAAAAAGCTGGATCTGCGCATTGTGCTGGATGATCAGTTGCCGCACTCGCTGGTGCTGGATGAAGTGCGTCTGCGGCAGGTGATATTCAATCTGGTGGGCAACGCGATCAAGTTCACCCATGAGGGTTATATTTCCCTGAGCGCTAAGGCGTCCTCCATTCCCGGCGATGATGATCACATTGAGCTGGAGATTGCAGTTGAGGACAGCGGCATTGGCATTGCTCAGGATCAGCAGGCGCGGATATTCAATGCTTTTGAGCAGCATGAAGGGCAGAGTAACCGTCAATATGGCGGCACAGGACTTGGCTTGGCCATCAGCAAAAAGCTGGTGGAGATGATGAACGGAGAAATTGGCCTTAAAAGTGAGCTGGGCAAAGGCTCCCGCTTCGAAATTCGCCTGCATCACGTTTCTGTCAGCCAGCGTAAAGAAGAGAACAAATACGAGTTGCGCTCCGCCAAGGCTCCGCGCTTCCGTCCGGCGAAAATTCTATTGGTGGACGATGTGGAGACGAACCGCAAGTTGATCAAGGAATTCTTCAGTGGGACGGAGCTGCACATTACGGAAGCCTGTGACGGACGCGAGGCGCTGACGCTGGCGCGTCAGGAGAAGCCGGATCTGATTCTCATGGACCTGCGTATGCCGCGCATGGACGGTTATGAGGCGACTCGCCTGCTCAAGCAGCATCCGCTCACTGCTAAGATACCCGTCATTGCTTTGACTGGCTCCACGCTGGCGGATGAGTTTGTGCGTATTGATCAGCTTGGTTTCGCGGACGCCTTACGCAAACCGATTGAACGCGCGCTGTTGTTTAACGTGTTGACCCAATATCTGGCGGTAGTAAAAGCCAAGAAAACGAAGGCGGAAAGTCCGCCTGTGCGTGAGCGTGCGAAACCAGAAGCCAAAGTGAAACAAGCGACTGAAGCGCAAGTAAACGCCATGGCGCAGCAGAAATTGGCGTCGGAGTTGAAGCAGGAATTGTGGACCGATTGGGAAGACTTGAAAGACAGTGGCGATCTGCAGCGTGTGCAGGAGTTCGCCAGTCGTCTCAGCGCCATGGCTGAGACTTATGCCCATGAAGGATTGGAAGAGTACGCCCGTTCGCTGTCGACTCTGGCGTCTCAGTTCGATCTGCAGGGATTGCAGGCGCAGTTGGCGGCTTATCCTCAGGAGGTGGAGAAGCTGATGTCGGAAGCGGAAGATGGAGTCAAAAATACCGCATAACCTGTAGTAAGCACCCTAGCTGACGGGAGATTGACGTAGTTTTTCTTCTCTTGCAGTCAAGTTTACGTCGACTTTGTAAACCAATGAAAAACACGTTGGTTCGAGGCGATGCGATGAACAAGTTTGGCTAATAATTATGCAGTGTTCATTTGAACGCTTCAGGGGAGAAGGTCAATGGTACGTCAATGGTTCTTTGTTTTGATGATTTCCATCGGTTGCGCCCCAGCCGTTTTCGCAGAGTCGCCTACCCGACAGCTGCACCTGGCTCTTGCTGACATGGAGAGAATCAGCTCGGATATGTATTTCATTGGTTATCAGAGCGTGGAGCTCAGTCAGCCCGATCAATACGGTGTGAAGAAATACATGGTGTTGGATTTTCGGTTCGCTGAGCAATTGGCGCACAAAGACACCAATGCCCAGGTACGGCGTATTTGCCGCCGGGTGCTTGATAATCCCGTACTGCTGAAGGACCTGTCCTCGATGGGATACGAAATGGTGTCAGTGGCCTTCGACGAAGCCGACCAGTTCGATTGTCTCTGATATTACGTCAGTCGGCGCGAAAGCGTCGGCTACGCCTCATCCTCGCTTCTGACGCACAAGTCCAGCACTTCCCCTTCATAGCTGCAGGTTACGTGCATGGACATGGAGCGGCAGCAGATACGGCAATCTTCGTAATAATCCTGAATCTCGGTGGAGCAGTCGACAGCGACAGTTTGGGTTTCACCGCAATAAGGACAGGAAACCTCACAGTAACGCAACATTTCTACTTTCTCGGGCAAATACAGATAGGTATTTAAGTGATAGATCAAAAATTGCGCTTAGGCAAGCGTATTCGGCTTTATCACGCATTCTGCAGCGTCCGCTGACGCATGAGCCCCAGCAACATAAGGTAAAGCGTGGCGGCGGCGAAGCCGGCGAGCGTGCCCGTGAGGACTCCCAGGCTGGCGTAGGTTAAAGCCACCGTCAGGGTGTATGCAAGCAGAGAACCGAGTCCAATGGGGTAGAACTTGATGAGCGTGCGAGCTGGCTCTGGTCCATAGCTCAGGTGAACGATGAGCAGAAGAGGAAGAAAGGTCACCGGGAACGCCGCAAACAGTCCCGCCAATAAGGTATCGCCCAGGTAGGCTAAGGCGGTAATCGCCAGCACCAGGACCGAGGACAGAAAGCCGCGCAGAAATAGCACCGGATAGGTCAGACGCACGGAGGCGGCGATATTCACTGAAGGGATATTCCTATAGGAGACGGCGATCAATGTGACGCCCACGCCGGCTACCGCCAGATTACGCCACAACCCCCCACTGATCAGACTGAGTGCGCCATTCGCCACAATAAACGCCAGAATGCCCGCCAGCGGCGCAAAAACTGCGGAATAGGGGAGTTTGAGGCAGAACAAATAGGCGGTAGTCATCGCCAGCGCCGCCAGGAAACCAAGTAAAGCATGAGAGGCGCTGGCGGCGGCGAACTCCGGCCCCTGTTCTATCCCAATGAACGCCAATGCGATGGCGGTGCCGAGGGGAAAACCGGACAGCAGGCCGGCGGTGCGAGTGCTTACTCTCTCGGCGATCCAGGCCAAGCCCATTACCGTCGCCACCGTGGTGACAACCTTGGCTGCCTGCAATATCAGGATGTCCACGAGAGAACTCTGATGAAAGCAGATGCAAAAGCCGTTTTGAGATGGCGCGTTTCTATGGAGTCCGGCCTCTAGTAACTCTTCTCACTGGCGAGTCCGGCTTTGGCCTGTTTGGCCATTTCCACCAGAACTTGTCGCGCCTCATCCGTTGAATGAATCGAGCGAATCAAGGGGACGGACAGTTTGCAGGAGAGACTGTGAGCGATCACCTGCAGATAAAGCTCGTGGCTGGTGATCTCCGTCAGCTCTGCGGACACCACGTCATGGACGCCGCCATAGTAGCGAACGTAATTACAGAGGGTCTCTGCGTGGTCGTCGTTCATGTGTTGAATAATGCCGGCTACGTCTTGGGTGGAAAGGGTCATAGCTTCAAGTTCCGATGGTTATTAATATGGCAATGATATTGGCATGTTAATAATCAGGCGCTGTCGTGTCAGACAAATAGAAGGAAGCTATTTGTCTGCCTGATTAATCGTATGCTTTGGCGGCGCTATAACAGGTCGCTTGCAGCCTATTTCCGACGTCGCGCAGCCGCGCTGTCAGGAAATCCTCGAACCAGCCGCCGATTTGCGGCAGGCTGATCAGTAAACGATGGTTGTCATCGACAAAATGCAGGGTGCAACGATGCTGGTTTCCCCATTTGAGCACATTTTGCGGCTCAATCAGATGGTCCCGCCAGCCATGCACAACTTCCGTATGCGGCGCAGACGGCTCCAGCCAGGGTTCTGCATAGCCGGGCAGGCCGATCGCCGGGGCCAATAAAAACAGGCCTTCGACGGGATGGTCCCGGGAAACTTTCAGCGAGACATAAGCGCCCATACTGGAGCCGACCAGAATCAAACGCTCATCGCCGGGCAGTTGTTTCAGCAAATGCTCCGCGCGCTCATCAGGGTCAGACATGCCGCGATAATCCACGCTGGTGATGGAGAAGCCCATGCGTCCCGCGATATCCGACAAATACTGAATTTTTCCGCCCCAGGGACCGCTATCCCGGCCGTGGGAAAAAATGACCCGCCACATTGTTTATCCTGTCGCCTCTTCCAAATTTGTCGAGAGTAAGGCGTTACAACCGTTAAGCGTCGCGCCACTTTATATTGCAGCCCATACTCGGGCGTTGATCAGAGGCAATTTCGCCGCCGTTTAGTAGCGCGTCCACCGCCAGACGTAAATCTTTTCCAGTAATAGGCTTGTCGGAGCCGGGACGGCTGTCGTCGAATTGCCCCCGATAAACCAGGCGACGTTGGGCGTCGAACAGAAAAAAATCTGGCGTGCAGGCGGCATGATAGGCTTTGGCGACTTCCTGCGTATCGTCGTATACGTAGGGGAACACATATTTGTAGCGCGCCACTTCCAGCGCCATGTTTTCCGGGGAGTCCGCCGGGTAGGCGCTGGCGTCGTTGGCGTTGATGGCGATGACGCCAAGGCCCTTGGCGGCGTAGTCGCGGGCGAAATCCGCCAACGCTGTTTTCAGATGGATGACATAGGGACAGTGATTACAGATGAACATCACCAGCAGCGCAGGATCGTCGCTGAAATCCGCCAGCGACCAGTGGCGTCCCTGAGTATCGCTAAGATTAAAGTTCGGCGCGCGGGAGCCCAGTGCGAGCATGGTGGAAGAGGTCAGGGCCATTGTAGTCTCCTTCTTTGTTTTCCTGGGGGAATTTAGCGTATTGACTGGCAAGGCTGACGGGTAGAGTTTACCATTAAAAAGAAACTGAAGGAGATATGAGTGGCGCAATACGAATTGGTGTTTACTGGCGGCTTGGTGGACGGTTTTCCCCTGGACCAGGTCAAGGAAAATGTCGCTAAGTTATTTAAGGCGTCGCCTGCGCAGGTGGACCAGATGTTCTCTGGTAAGGCCGTGGTGCTGCGCAATCGCCTGGATGACGTCACCGCCCAGAAATACAAAGCCGTACTGCATAAGAACGGCGCTGTTTGTTTGATTCGTGAAATGGGCGCGCCGGAGGCCTCAGAGCTAGCGCCAACTGCGCCTCCATCCGCGCCAGCACAGCCCGTTGTTCGCGAACCCGCGCCGCAGGCGGCTGCGCCCGCCAAGCCGGTTAAATCTTCTGCGCCAACAGGCGGTTTGCCTGTCGCTGGCGAGAAGGTGGATGAGATTCTGTCAGATGTGGATTGGGATATCGCCCCGGTCGGGACCGCGATGGCCGAGCATCATGAGACTCCGCCTCTCCCTGAGCCGGATTTGTCGCACCTGCAACTGGCCCCTACCGGCAGCGATCTTGGACAGAAGAAAAAAGATCCGCCGCCGCCAGCTCCCGACACCAGTCACCTCAAGCTGGAAGAACCCCGCAAATAGGATTCCGGCCCTTTAAACGCCCGGCTTAATGCAAAGGCCCCATCAGCTCGTAGAATTCTTCAGGGCAGGGGCCGCTGTATTTTTTATAGCGAATCGCTCGAAATTCCTCTCCTAGCTGCGGTCTCGGCGTTCCCGACGGCGTCGGATAGATAAACTCCAGATCTCCGGGATAAAAGCTCATCAGCCACTGGCGGGGATAAACCTCCAATACTTCCGCGACGCCTTTTAGCGGACGGAAGACGCAGGTTTCTTTTTGTTTCGGTTTGCTCCGACGAGCCGGCGGTTTGGGCTCTGGCGCTTCAGGTTCGGGAGCTGGCTGCGCCTCTTCGACAGCCGGCATTTCCGGCTGTGGTTCGGGGGCGTCGGGTTGCGTGGTTTTTCCGGCGCAGCCAGCCAGTAGCGCCAATCCGAGCATCAGCGGCAACGCTTTTCCATATCTGGAAGAATAAGGCCGCGCTAAACGACCGGTCATCTGTTCTGTTCTCACCGCCGCGTCTGCGCTCTCACACACTCAATAACTTGCTGGCGCTGGCTTTCCGCATAGGAGGCCAGGATGGATTGCAGGCTGTGCTCGTCACGTTGATGGATGGCGTCCAATGAGCTGCGCATGTACGACAGATTGTCTTCTATGATTTTGGGGCCCTGACGCAAGGCCATAAAGCTGCAGCGCTTGGCGGACGGCCAAAGATCGTTGACCATGTTGATAATGAAATAGTTATCCGCATAGACCAAAGAGGCTTGTGTATATTCGACGCCGATCTTATGGAAGTTCAGCAGATCGCCTTTTTCGAAGCAGTTTTTCATCTGCGTATAAAGCGATTCCAACCGTTCCATATCATGAGGACGCCAGCTACGCACCAATTTGACGCCGGTGTGACCCAATATCAGCAGCAGGGTTTCATACAGGCTATCGACAAAGTGCTCGTTCAACTCCGTGACGAAAGCGCCTTTGCGAGGCACGTTGGTCACAAGGAAGCGCTTTTCCAGCAGCAAAAGCGCTTCCCGGATGGAGCCGTGGCTGACTTCCAGCTCTTTGGACATGGCGTTCTCGAAGATTCTTTGGCCGGACTGCAACTGGCCGAGTACGATGAGATCTTCCAAATGCTGGGCGACCTGCTCGGTCAGCGTCTCCTTGGGTTTGAACGTCATTTTTACCCCGATGCGGGCGAAAGAAAGATGGGATAGGGTTACAGGGCGCTAATGGTTGCATAGAAATTGCTTGAAGAAAACCGCAGAAGCCGCAACCTGCGGGCGGTTTACGGTTTTAACGGATAACAAAGCGTTCTCAATAAATAACTTAAAGTTATATGGAACGGCGCCGATAACTCTGAAGCAGACTGTGCGTTTCTATAAAGCCTCAGGCAAAAAAAGCGGAGCCGCATCCGGCTCCGCAAGCGCAGCAGATAAAGAACGTTCCCATACACGTCGACTACACACGAACGAGAGCAATCGCCAGTGTCTGACGCTCAATCGGGGGCGTCCTTATAAACCAGTGTAGACCGTTCCCGGTCATTTACCATCTGGGAAATTCCCCGTTCGCCCCGTCATTCGCGGGCGGACGGGGAATTGACTCCGTATTTTTCCCGTTTTATGCGAATTTGTGTTTTAGCGCAGCTCTATTTCATATTAAGCAGCTTCGGAAAGTCCTTGATAAAGCCGCATTTCCGCCAATTGGTCAGCTATTTCACTGGTTGGCGCGCGCTGTTGTTCTGATTGAGTAAAGATTTCTGTCAAGGTGTTGGCGATTCGCGCTGTTTTGTCGTCAATGAGTAACTGTTTATTGCCGCTGTGGTGCAGCGACGCATAAATCAGGCCTCCGGCGTTGATGACGTAATCCGGCGCGTACAGAACGCCGCGCTGGTGGAGAGCGTCGCCGTGGCGGGTTTCGCCGAGCTGGTTATTCGCTGAACCGGCGACAATAGCGCAATGAAGCTGCTCCAGCGTTTTATCATTGATGACGCCGCCAAGGCCACAGGGGGCAAAGACGTCGCAAGGCGTGCGATAGATATCCGCAGGACTTGTCGCTTCCGCATTGAACTCTTCCTTTACGCGTTGAATGCGGGCGGAGTCGATATCCGTGACGACCAGTTTGGCGCCGGCCTGATAAAGAAACTTGCATAGAAGGTAGCCGACATTGCCGACCCCTTGCACGGCGACTTTTACCCCGACCAGGTCGCGCTTGAGCTTGTAAGCGACGGCGGCTTTGATGCCTTCAAATACTCCGCGGGCGGTGTATAGAGACGGATTGTCTTCGTCGCTGGTGCTGGTGACGTGATTGGTTTCGCGACGGATGTAATCCATTTCCCGGGCGCTGGTGCCGGAATCGATCGCGGTGATGTAACGTCCGTTGAGAGATTCAATAAAGCGGCCAAATGTGCGGAAAAGCTTTTCCGCATCGTAAGCGCTTTTGGGTTTCATGATGACGGACTTGCCGCCACCCTGCTCCACGCCCGCCAGCACAGCTTTGTAGCTCATGCCTCTGGCCAGCCTAACGGCGTCCAGCAGGGCCGCCTCCGTGGAATCGTAAGAGATAAAACGGCATCCGCCCAGGGCGGGACCGAATCGGGTATTGTGAATAGCGATAATCGCTTTGAGCCCACTGTCTGCATCGTCTCTGACATGCAATTCGTTGACTCGATATTTGTCGAGCAGATCAAACATGACTGCACTCCTCTTAAAAACTCACGTTACAGCTAAGGGGGAAGGAGACTTGTGGTCGCCGCGCCTTGCCGGAGCCGTGAAAGGTGATAACCTCGCGTTAACAGAGGAAACGCGCTTTTTTATTTTGGGCGGATGCGCTTTGCTGTATGAAGCTAAGACTCCGCGTTAGGAGTTATTTCCCGCTCTAAAGACGGGTCATAACCTCGTTTGAGTATAAAACGACCTGGCCGCTTAATAAACCCGCTGCCAGGTCCGGGAAAAATACTGGCGCAGTGACAGAGCGAAGCGGCTTGGCTATGCTCTTAGGTATCGGAGAAACCCATTAAAAATAAATAATTAAGCTGGCGCTCCAAAGCGTAGAGGAGATTCCGGCCGTGCGTACGATTGAAGAACTTGCGCTGGCGAATGAATTGATGAAATGGGCGTACGTGAAAAAACTCACGTTGCACCCAGACTCTGAGGATTTATCCGCCATTCTCGAACAGCACCCTAAATTAGTGGTGACGATGAATCATGGCCCGGCGCTAGGCGCGCTGGCGGCGGCGATTGCCCTGATGCACGCGTATTTGCGCAATGGAGGCGAAGAGCGTGTGCCTTTTGCGTTGACTTGGCGAGGTTACTATCAGGCGCCTGTGCTGAAGCAGTTTTTTACGATGCTGACACAGGTTGATCGCGCCTTGTCGTTTAATGATGTCCTGCGGTTGATGCGAGCCAGCCGCTACACGGACTGCCTTATCATGCCGGAAGGCGAGAATTGCAGCTTCGGCGATGGCCTGAACGTGCAGCCTTTCCTGAGTCCACGCTTTATTGAGCTTTCCTTGCGGTCGCGCGCGCCATTGTTGCTGTGTCTGCATCAGGGAGCGGAATCCTGGGCCAGATCGGTGCGCATCCCTCCATGGCTATTAGGCGTGGGGAGGCTGTTGCCCAGAAACATGGAGCAGCGGCTGCGGGATTCGCGCATGCTCAGCATTCCCCGTTTCCCGCGCAAACTCAGTAATCTGAATGTGATGTTCCGACTTTATCATCCTCGCCTGTTGGAAAGAGATCTCAGCGACGACGCCTCGATCAGGACGCGTCAGCTCTGGCAGGAGGCCTGGCAGATCCACGCTGTCATGCAATCCCATATTGAAAAAATGGCGCAGGCGACGGCGCCCAGCTTACATGGAAATGACTATGAACTTCACTCAGGAGGTTAGCGCGTGGCTGTCGGAGAATGGATATGGCGAGCTTGAGTCATCGCAGTCCGTGGGGGGAGGTTGCATTAATCAAACTCTGGAAATTCACACCAGCCACAAAGAGCGGTTCTTCCTGAAATATCATGGTTCGCCACCGGTAGGGATGTTTTCGGTGGAGGCGCGTTCACTGGATATATTGCGCGAAGCCAAAGGCGTGCGCGTTCCGGTGGTGATCGCCAATGCGGAGCACTATCTACTGCTGGAATGGGTGGAGCCTCACGAGAGAGCGCCGGACTACTGGACTCGCTTTGGCGAGGGGCTGGCGAAGCAACATCAATCCGTTGCGCCGGAATTTGGTTTTGGATTCGCCACCTACTGCGGAACGACCTTGCAGCCCAATGATAATTACACCGACGGATATGTTTTCTTCGCACAACAGCGTTTACTGTTTCAAGGGCAGCTCGCCTATGACAGCGGTAAACTGGATAGCGGCTCTATGTGGCGTTTGGAAGCCTTGTGTCGCAAGCTTCCCGAACTGGTGCCACAGCAGCCGCCATCGCTGCTGCATGGTGATTTATGGTCCGGTAATGCGCATCAGGATGAAAACGGCGCTCCCGTCTTGATTGATCCCGCCTGCTATTACGGTTGGCGTGAGGCGGAGCTGGGAATGACCATGTTGTTCGGCGGGTTTGGTGAAGAGTTCTACGCCGCCTATGACGCGGCGTACCCGCTGGAAGAAGGTTGGCGAGACAGAGTCGACATCTACAACCTTTACCATTTGCTGAATCATCTCAATTTATTTGGCGGCGGTTATGCCGGGCAGGTGCAGCGCATATTGGGCGCGTACACCTGATTGGCGCGTTTAGTCCATCGTCAGTACGATTTTGCCGCGTACGTGCCCGCCTTCCAACATTCGATGGGCCTCCGCCGCTTGCGCCAGCGGGAAGGTCGCTTGCACTTCCACGCGCAACTTTTCCTTGGCGGCTGAGGTCAATAACGCCTGCAGACGACGCGGGTCGGGGTGTACGGTATAGCCGCTGGCCTGTTTCCCCTGAACCTTGGCCGCATCGCAAATGGACGTGGCGCTGATGGTCGGCAAGGTCACCAATGCGCCCTTGGGGGAGAGGAAATCCAATGCCGCCAAGCCCGTTTCTCCGCCTACGGCGTCAAAAACGAAGTCCATATTGCGCAGTTTTTCCAGCTCGTGCGGATTGTGGTAATCCACAGGAGTGACGCCCATGCTGTTCAGAAAATCATGATGGGGTTTTGACGCAGTGCCCCAGACATGAGCGCTTTTGCTTTTCGCCAATTGCGCGGCGAGATGCCCAACGCCGCCCGCCGCAGCCAGAATAACCACTTTTTGCCCTGCGCACAGCGCGCCGACTTCGAATAACCCCTGCCATGCGGTCAAGCCAGCCAAAGGTAATGCGGCGGCTTGCACATAGGAAAGCTCCGCAGGAATTTTGACCAGATTGTCGGTGGACAGGGCGATGTACTCACTGTAGCCGCCAGCGGGCAGAGGGAAATTTACCAGGCCGCAAACCCGGTCGCCGGGCTCAAAGGACAATCCCGCGCCGTTCACTTCAACGATCTCTCCGGCGATATCGTACCCAGGCGTCCAGGGCATACGTGTTTTGACCTTCTCAGCTACGAAACCCAAGCCTCTGCGCGTTTTATAATCAATAGGATTGACGCCGCAGGCGCGCACTTTGATCAGTGCTTGATTGGGGGCGGGTGTTGGGATTTTCGCTTCGCTCAGTCGTAACGTGGATGGGTCGCCAAATTCACTTATCTGGACGATCTTCATGGGGGAAATACCTCCTGTGAACAACCTCTAAAGACGGCCTCACTGCAGGTGAGTATTATTCTTTTGAGTTATTTAAACGTTATTTAATGCGGGCAAGTATACCTTTTCGGGGAGTCAGTTTCAGTGCGGCGGTGACCTTTATTTATTTGTGTTTTAATAGAAA
Organism: Hahella sp. CR1; assembly: GCF_029813005.1. Classification (NCBI taxonomy): domain Bacteria; kingdom Pseudomonadati; phylum Pseudomonadota; class Gammaproteobacteria; order Oceanospirillales; family Hahellaceae; genus Hahella; species Hahella sp. CR1. The sequence goes on along the minus strand of NZ_JAPELK010000001.1, from coordinate 105,818 downwards.
AGGCTTGACGCAGCGTTGAATTGCGGGTGGATTTTTAATTGTGAATGAATAGATTATTGTATATAGCGCATAAGTTATGCGGCGGATATGCAATGGAGCAGAAAGTTTGCGTGAGTAATCACCGGATTGAGATAGGTACTCCCCGCTCTGGGATTGTCGGGGGTTAGTGCTAAAATGCCGCTCAGATGACAACCTCAAAACAACGAACATATTTAGTCTCGTTACAGGAATTCGAATAATGAAGCTGAAAGCAGCCCTGATTGGATTAGTTGGCGCAGTGAGCATCCAGGCGTTAAGCGGTTCGGCCGGGGCGCTGGAGCTGACTTGGAATCCCAAGCAGGATATTGTCGGTAGAGAACATCGATTGGTGGCGAAAAGAGAATACACCTTCGTCGATCTCGGCGAGCAGTACAATTTTGGGTTTAATGAACTGGTGAGCGCCAACCCCGGCGTTGACGCCTGGTTGCCTGCGGAAGGCGATGAAATTGTCATTCCCGGACGCTTTATTCTCCCACCGGGATTGCGTAATGGCATCCTGATAAACTTGGCGGAATACCGTCTCTACTATTTCCAGCCTGATAAGAAGCGCCTTTACACCGTACCTATCGGTATCGGCACTGTCGATTTCCCTACGCCGATCATGGACACCAAGATCGTCACCCGTATGAAAAATCCAACCTGGTATCCGCCAGAGTCCATTCGCCAAAGACAGATGGACGAATATGGCGAGCAATTACCCAAAGCGATCCCCGCTGGGCCGGATAACCCATTGGGCTCCTATGCGTTCAAGTTGGATGCGGACAGTTATCTGATTCATGGCACCAATAAGGGCGTGGGTATTGGAATGCGCGTCAGCCATGGCTGTATCCGTCTGTATAACTGGGATATCAAGCAGATGATGTCGCTAGTGCCGGACAATACTCCGGTCAAGATCATCAATCAGTCCGTCAAGCTGGCCGTGGACGATGGCAAACTCTGGATGGAAGTGCATGCAGAGGCTGACGTTACTGAACAAAAGCTGCGGGAAGAGTATACCTATCAACTGCTTAAACTACAGTCGACTGGCGTCAGTGTGATGGTGGACGAAGAAAAGGTGACGAAAGCGCTGGCGGAATTGAGTGGCCTTCCTTCGCCGATTGGAGAGCTGCAGCCGTCCCTGGCCGCAAGCATGTAATCCGGTTCGTAAAGAACCGGATTACTTCATGCTGGCTCTTTCCAGCATGCGACGCGCGCGTTCGTTTGCTTCGTTAGCCGCTTTTTGAGCAGCCAGAGCTGCAGCTAAAGCTTCTTCAGCTTTGGCGTAAGCTTCGTTAGCGCGTGACAGAGCTGTATCAGCAGTGTTTTGCGCACCGGAAACAGCTTGCTCTGCGTTGTTCGCAGTAGTCGTGGCGGCGTCGAGGGCTTGACGGTCTTGCTCAGTCAAGCTGGCGCAACCACCGGCAAGCAACGAAGACATAACGATCCCTGAAACTAGAAGTTTTTTCATTGAGGTTTCCCCCTTTTTTATGGGTGGTGATAATCTGTTATGACTTTGAACTGAAGGTTCAAAGCGCCGGGTTAGTTTAATTAGACTGCATCGGGTTTTAAAGCCATTAAGTATAAATGCTAATCGGAATAATTAATTAGTAAGTTCTGCTCAAATATCAATTTATTTATGCCCTATAACAGGGCGTTTCAGTGGACGCTCCCTTAATCGCTGCATAATATTCCCCTGTTTTCGTGAAACGAACGATAATTAAGGGTGTGCGACTAAATATGCTTAATCAGATTTATTAATAAATGGTCATATTTAAAAACGGGATTAAGCGACAAACATCCAGGCAGCAGATGACGCCAGGCTCTGGAGCTGGAGGCATGCGTTATTTGCGTAGCGGTATTTTTGTTCTGGTTTTATGTTTGCTTTTCAGCGGCATGATTTATGTCACTGAAGACTGGGCCCGGACCTCTGCTGTTCGGGAGCTGGAGCAGGATGCCGCTAATGAGCTACAGCGCTCCGTTTCCAGCCTGCAGGCGTTGCTGAGTAAGTATGAGTCCCTGCCCCATATCCTCGCCGTAGATCCCCGCTTGCTGGCTTTGTTGCAGGACCCGACGAATGCTGAACTGACCAACCGCACCAATGCTTATCTGGAATCAATCAACTTCATTGGCGGCGCGGCGGATGTGTATTTGCTGAATGCGCGTGGAGACACCCTTGCCGCCAGTAATTGGCGTCTGCCGCGAACCTTTATCGGACACAACTTTTCCTATCGGCCTTATTATTCAGACGCCATGCAGGGGCGTTCCGGGCAATACTTCGCACTGGGGACGACCTCAGGCGTTCGTGGTTTCTACTTCTCTTTTCCCGTATCGGATGACGATGTCATCCTCGGCGTCATTGTGGTCAAGATTGACCTCTCCGCCGTTGAACAACGCTGGGGCAGCCCTTGGGGGAAAAACGCCTATGAGGTGCTGGTGACGGATAATTATGGCGTAGTGTTTATTTCCACCCGCGCGGAGTGGCGTTTCCGGTTGACGCGCCCGCTAGGCGCGGCGGAAGCCCGCGAGATAGAAAAAGAGCAGCGCTATGATCCGGAACTGTTAAAACCCATGTTGCTGACGCAAACGCAGGCGTCGGATCAGCTACTGGACTCCGCTACACAGTTTGTCCGCGCCGGATTGCATGACGCAAGCGCGCAAACCTATCTGACCAAGTCCGCTGATATGCCCCAGGCCGGTTGGCGGGTGCAGGTCTTATTGCCGATGGAGCGCGTGAAGAAAGAAATCAGCAACGTTCTGCTGCTCAGTCTGTCGATGATTTTTATCATTGTGCTGCTGGCGTTGCTGTTGGTGGAGCGGGCGCGGCGGGAACGGGCGATGCGCGCCGCCCGTGATCTGCTGGAGGCGCGGGTACAGCATCGTACCCGTGATCTTTCCGAGGCCAACGCGCGCCTGCTTGAGGAAGTGGAAGAGCGGGAGAGGGCGGAGAAAGAGCTTAAGCTGACTCAGGATGAGCTGATTCAAGCCGCTAAATTAGCTTTGCTGGGGCAGTTATCAGCAGGCATCAATCATGAGCTTAACCAGCCGCTGACGGCGCTGCGCACCTATGCGCAGAATGCGCAGGCGTTTATTGAGCGTAATATGTCGGAAAAGGCGCAACTGAATTTACGGGAAATTGTTGGTCTGACCGATCACATGGCCTCCATCATCGGGCAGCTGAAAATCTTCGCCCGCAAAGAGGCCAATGTGTCTGGGCCGGTGCACGTGAACAGTTGTATCGACGCGGCCTTGAAAATCACTGAGCCGGAATTGCGTCGGGCGCATGTGGACTGGCGCGTAGACGCTGCGGCGGACGATATTTATGTTCAGGGAGATATGGTGCGACTGGAGCAGGTGTTGATCAACCTGATCACCAACGCTTTGCATGCTATGTCCGGCAGTCAGGAAAAGCAGTTGCGCATTCAGTGCGTCAACCAAAAGGGTAAAGTGCGCATCCAGGTTCGTGATACCGGTTCGGGCATCCCGGAGCATGTAATGCAGCACATCTTTGAGCCGTTTTATACGACCAAAAACAGAGGGCAAGGCCTGGGATTGGGTCTTTCTATTTCATACAGAATCATCGAGTCGATGAAGGGCGAATTGCGCGCCGCTAACAATGAGGAAGGGGGCGCGCTGTTTATTGTCGAGCTGCCGCTGGCTCAGGCGGACGCCTCCAACGTTCCCGACTCGCAAGCCGCCCTGCAGTCGGCCGGCGGCGACAATGAGGAGTAAGACTTTGCAGTCAGAGAATGCGGGCGCAACAGGCGCCGAACTGATGGTGTACTTCATCGACGATGACCGCCATATCCTGCAGTCCGTTGGCCAGACATTGGAGCTGGAAGGCCTGCAGGTGGAAACTTTTCTCAGTGCGGAAGAGGCGTTGCGGAACCTGCAGACTGACTGGCCCGGCGTGCTGGTTAGCGATATCAATATGCCGGGAATGGACGGGTTGCAGCTGATGCAGGCGTTGCAGAAAGTGGATTCCGAATTGCCGGTGATTCTGGTGACCGGACATGGCGATATCTCAACAGCCGTTTCCGCCATGCGCGAGGGCGCCTATGACTTTATAGAAAAGCCTTTCAGTAACGAGCGCCTGCTGGATACCATCCGGCGCGCCATGGACAAGCGTCGCCTGACGCTGGAGAACCGAGATTTACGCAGAGAGTTGCAGGAGCAGAACGCGCCCGGGCCGCGCATTCTGGGACGCACTCCCGCGATTCAGCGATTGCGCCGCGTGTTGCAGCAAGTGATGAACACCCCGGCGGATATTCTGTTGTTTGGTGAAACCGGCGTCGGCAAAGAGCTGGTCGCGCGTTATTTGCACGAGCACAGCAACCGGCGCGAGCACAACTTCGTCGCCATCAACTGTGGCGCGGTGCCCGAAAATCTTATTGAAAGCGAGTTGTTCGGTCATGAAGCGGGCGCTTTCACCGGTGCAGATAAACGTCGAATCGGCAAATTTGAGCACGCTAATGGCGGCACGCTGTTTCTGGATGAAATAGAGAGTATGCCGCTGTCTCTGCAAGTCAAAATTCTGCGGGTGCTCGAAGAACGCAAGGTGGAAAGGCTAGGCTCCAATACGCTGATTCCACTGGATTTGCGCGTAATCGCCGCTACTAAAATCAGCTTGAAGGAAATGGCGGACAAGGGCGAATTTCGTAGCGATTTATATTACCGGCTGAACACCGTGGCGGTGGAAATTCCCTCTCTGCAGGATCGGTTGGAAGATGTGCCGCTTTTATTCGAGCATTTTGCGTTAGTCGCCGCCGCTCGCTACCAGCAGGAAATCGTACCGTTAAAACCTGAACAACGACATCGCCTGCTGACTCACAATTGGCCGGGCAATGTACGGGAGCTGCGCAACCTGGCGGAGCGTTACGTGATTATGGGGGAGGAATGCTCCTTCGATATGGAGCATATGCTGGGCGAACCGGAGATTCAGAGTCGCCGCACGCTGACGGAGAAGGTCGAGCTGTATGAACAGACTCTCATTCGCGAAGCCCTGGCCGCCCATCACGGCAGCATCAAGGATACGCTCGTTGCGCTGGGCCTGCCGCGAAAAACTCTATACGACAAGATGAAAAAATATGGCATTAGCCGCCAGGATTTTCGCGAGTCGGAGTAGGGCTCGCACTCTTTTGTTTCTCTTCAAGTCATGAAGTTATTTCGTTTATGAAACGTCTGTTGTGTTTCGTGTTGGCGCTGGCGGCTTCGCTGTTTGCATTATGGTATTACATCACTGTTCCCGTCTTCTTAATTGCGTCGCCCGAGAGCTACCAGTCGCTGGCCAGCGCCGACACGCTGCGACGGCATGTAAGAACGCTTTCTGAGGAGTTACCTTCCCGCTCTGAGGACGCTGACGAACTGGCGGCGTCCGCGCGTTATATCCAGGCGCAATTTCAGCAGCATACGGATAGAGTTGAAGCGCAACCCTATGGCGTGTGGGGAATCGAATACCAAAATATATCGGCGAAGTTCGGTCCTGACGACGACAATGCTCCAGTCATCGTCATTGGCGCTCATTATGACGCGTTCAAAGGCTTGCCCGGCGCAGACGACAACGCCAGCGGCGTCGCCGGATTGCTTGAGCTGGCCAGATTATTCGCCGTGCAGCCGCCGCCAATCCAGGTAGAACTGGTCGCGTACGCCTTGGAGGAACCGCCGTATTTTCGCACTGATGATATGGGGAGTTTTCATCACGCTCAGTCTCTGAGGGAGAAGGGTGCGGAAGTCAGATTGATGATCTGTCTGGAAATGATCGGCTATTTCTCCGAGCAAGCTGGCAGTCAACGATACCCTTTAGCCAGATTGAATACGCTCTACCCGGACAAGGCTAACTTTATCGCCGTTGTCTCCAACCTGGGCGGACACAGCGACGTCCGCGCATTGAAAACCGGCATGCTGCAAGCCACGCCTCTGCCCGTGGAGTCCATGCTCGGGCCCGCTTTCCTGGCGGGTGTAGACTTCTCCAATCACATTAACTACTGGTTTCACGACTACCCTGCGGTCATGGTGACCGACACCGCATTCTACCGCAATCGCGCCTACCATACGGACCAAGATACCTGGGATACGCTGGACTATGAGCGGATGGCGATGGTTGTGGATGGTGTTTTTAATGGGGTGTCTAAAATTCTATAAAGTATGCTTGACCTACGGCCAAAATACTTTTTTATGAATGATAAAGAATAGGGTGTGAAATGTTGATAGTGAAAGTACTAAACATTATGTGGTGTTAAAAATATAACGTGGAAATTGTATCGGATTGTATTTTTGCTAAATAAACTCAGGTTTATAGGGTATGACCAGATCATTATGCTTTTTTCTTCTGACTTTTATTGTTCGCTCAGCCTTGGCTGAGACTACCGGTGTCCCTGCTTCAGTAAGTCAGGTTCAGACCGAAATTGTGAATGGCCAGATTGTTAGGATTGTTCAGCACAATATGGAGATCAATCCCATCATTCAATTCGAAATGTTATCACGCCCTGACTTTGAGCCTATCCAGACGTTGACCGTCGGGGAGCTGCCGTATGGCCCTGAAACGCTAAGTCTGAGGGATTCAAGCGGAGCTTTTGTGGAAAAAGTGACTGTCGAGGATACTCATATTAGTATTGTTTTCGAATATTTCTTTATTGAAGGCCATTCTGCTCTTTTGGAATGTCAGCTACCAGTGAGTGGTAAACACTTTGGGCCATTCCAATGTGGTAAAAAATAGAAATTATACTTCTCTCATTTTTTATGGATTTAATAGATCGCATATCACAGAAATTGATCGACTCCTGATAAAAATACTTCATTCAGTTTCAATTCAGCTTGCATGTACATAATGGCCTCCGTGTTGTTGCTTCATCTGGTTTGACCGAGGTGGAGGGCGCATCTAACGGTAGCCTGCAGCTTTTGATGATAACGGGTGGTTTTCACCGCTGGCGTGGTCGGTTGTATGGCGGATTATCAAATAGCATTCGTACATAAGTCATCTCAGGAATATCTATGAAAAAGGTAGTGGTAGCGTCGGTTCTAACTTCATTTCTTCTTTCCACTGGTTGCGCGAGTATTGTCAGCGACAGCAGCTATCCTGTAGCGATCAGCAGTTCTCCTTCCGATGCGCAGTTCATCGTTGAAGATTTAAATGGCAACGAGATTCATGCGGGCCATACGCCTGCAACGGTCACCCTGAGCGCTGGCGAAAGTTACTTTCAAAAAGCGAAATACCGAGTGAAGTTCCACAAAGACGGCTATGACGATAAGACCGTCATGCTGGAAAGTAAGCTGGATGGCTGGTACTTCGGCAATATCTTGCTGGGCGGCGTAATTGGCATGCTGATAGTCGATCCGATTACTGGCGCCATGTGGAAGTTGCCTGAAGGTCAGGCGACAGTATTGGAGCAGAAGTACGCTGCAGCGCCAAATAACGGCGGTCTGACTATCGTATCTATTGATCAGCTTTCAGATATCGAGCGCGATTCCCTGGTGCGGATTAATTAAGACTCCCAGTCTCGCAGCGGGTGAAGCCCCGCCCGCTGCGTCTATTCTCCTCTTCGATCATCTCTTTGCATCATGCGCAGAAAGCGCTAGGCCACAGGCGCCAGTCGGCGTGAACGATAGCGCATCACCGCATCCCAGGACACCAGCGCCAAAGCGCACCAGATAATGACGAACGTGATCCATTTACCCTGCGGCACAGGCTCCTGGTAGAGCGTGATCGCCAGGATGAACATGATGCTGGGGCCGAGGTATTGGAAGAAGCCGAGGATTGTCAAAGTCAGCCTGCGGCTGGCGATGATGAACAACAACAGTGGTAAGGTCGTTGCGGGCCCTGCTGCGAGCAGCAATAAGTTGTGGTAAGCGTCGTTGGTGAGCATGTCGCTGGCGGGAGACGCGGAGGTCCACATATAGATCAGCGCAGCCGGCGCCAGCAGGCAGGTCTCCACGCACAGTCCGCTGACGGCGTCCACCGCCACCTGCTTGCGCAATAAGCCGTAAAAGCCGAAGGAGAGCGCCAGCACAACAGCGATCCAGGGCAGGGAGCCAAAGGCGACGATCTCCAGTAATACTCCACCCACCGCAAGGGCGGCGGCGATGCGTTGCAGGAAGGTGAGTCGTTCACCCAGAAACAGATAACCCAACAGCATGTTGACCAGTGGGTTGATGTAATAACCAAGACTGGCTTCCGTCAAATGATTGTTGTTCACCGACCAGATGAACAGCAGCCAGTTGCCGCCCACCAATAACGCCGACAATGCCAGCCACCGCAATTTGCGCCATTCGAGCAGACCCGCGCGCACCGCCATCAGGCGACCGCTGACGGCGCATAGCAATACTGTCAATACGCTGGACCAGACGATGCGATGCCCCAGGATTTCCAGAGCGGGCATATGGCTCAGTTGCTTGAAATAAATAGGCATGAACCCCCAAAGGAGGAAGGCTCCCAACGCGGCTAAGGCGCCGGTGGATGAAGACGGTGGTGTTGACGATGCGCTCATGGGTTCCTGCAGAGGCAAAGGTAGGGACTGGTTACTATGCTGATGAAAAGCCTGACTGGCAAGCTCGGATTAACCTGAACTCATACAGGGTGTGATTCGGTGGCGAGAGGAACTGGAGCGTTGCATAATTTGTCCAATAACCGTAACCGGTTCCCGCTTGCTGCTAAAATCAGGCGCAAATACGCAACCCGCCGAATATGGAGACTGCTGCGATGCCCGACGCAATCCGAAATCTGACATTTACCCTGGTTGAAATCGCCACCTTTTTCGGTGCGGCGGTGATCGCCATATTGGTAGTTTGGGTGTTGATCGCCTATGTCATCGATATTACCCAGAAGAAACACGCGATTCGCCGCAATTTCCCGGTGATCGGACGTTTCCGTTATTTTTTCGAACACCTTGGCGAGTTCTTTCGGCAGTATTTTTTCGCCATGGACCGGGAAGAGTTGCCTTTCAATCGCGCTGAGCGGGCCTGGGTTTATCGCTCCGCGAAAAATGTTGATAACACGGTGGCGTTTGGCTCCACCCGTAATCTCACTCATGCGGGCGAAGTCATATTTTTGAACTGTCCTTTCCCCACGCTGGAGGAAGACGCGGTGCCGCCAAAGGAAATCACCCTGGGAGAGGGCTTCGCGCGCACGCCCTACAGCACCAGCTCCATTTTCAATATCTCCGGCATGAGCTACGGCGCAATCTCGCGCCCTGCGGTCCTGGCGTTGTCACACGGCGCTAAAGAGGCGGGCGTGTGGATGAATACCGGTGAAGGCGGGTTGACCAAATATCATTTGGAAGGCGGCTGCGACCTGGTGTTTCAAATCGGTACGGCTAAATATGGCGCACGCAACGAAGAGGGTGCGTTGAGCGACGAGAAGCTGTTGCAGATTGCGTCGCATGAGCAGGTAAGAATGTTTGAGGTCAAGATGAGCCAGGGCGCCAAACCCGGTAAAGGCGGCATTCTTCCCGGCGGTAAAGTGACGGAAGAAATTGCCGCTATCCGGGGCATCCCTGAGGGTAAATCCTCTATCAGCCCCAACGGTCATCCGGAAATCCGCAATGTGGACGATCTGATGGATATGATTCACCACATTCGTGAAGTCACCGGGAAACCGGTGGGATTTAAAGCGGTGATTGGCGCTTACGGCTTTCTCGACACCTTGTTCAAACGCATTCATGAACGTGGGCTTGAATATGCGCCGGACTTTATCACCATCGATAGCGCGGACGGAGGCACGGGCGCGGCGCCGCAGAGCCTGATTGACTATGTAGGGCTGACCATCAAAGAAAGTCTGCCTCTGGTGGTGGATAAACTGATGGAATACGGCTTGCGACATCGTATTAAAGTCATTTGCTCCGGTAAGCTCATTACGCCTTCCGGCGTCGCCTGGGCATTGTGCATGGGAGCGGATTTCATCGTTTCCGCGCGAGGGTATATGTTCGCTTTGGGATGCATTCAGGCGCTGCAGTGCAATAAGAATACCTGTCCGACTGGCGTCACCACTCATGATCCGGAACTGCAGAAAGGCCTCGACCCCGCCAACAAAGCCGTCCGCGTCGCCAACTACGCCAAGAAAATGGCTTATGAAGTGGGAGTGATCGCCCACTCTTGTGGTGTGCGCGAACCCAGGGAGCTGCGCCGCTATCACGCCCATATTATTAACGACAGCAGTTTCTCTACGTCCCTGGAAACACTGTTTCCCACGCGGCAAGTGCGTCCGGAGTACGCGGAGGAAGTGGTTAAGTTAGTCCAGTCCGAGTAACCGCTGTTTCAGCGACTCATCAAAAGGGCGTCGGCCCAGCCAGATATTGAAGTAGGCGTGCGCCAGCGGCTCCTCGCGCAGGCGCGCCAGCTCCTGATCGTTGAGCAACAGGCGCAGGCCATCGTTGGCTTGATACTCCAGGCGATACTGGTCGCCATCACTTACATCGCGATAGCTGGAATGGAATTGGCGCAGGGCGCTGGCGTTTTCAGGCAAGGATTGGTTGCGACGCAACAAGGTTTCCGCACTTTCTGTAAAGGCGTGGGCGGGGATGTTGCGTTCATAACGAAACAGCATCACGCGACTTTCCTGTGTGTCCTGTCGCCAGGATGTTGCGCAGTTCTCACGGTAGAGAGCGGCGGCGCCAACGGTGAACAGTCGGTAGGCCTTTAACTCGGCGACACCGCAGCGTTGTAACGTCGCGTCAGCAATCTGCTGTGTTGATGGAAATCTAACTGAGTCTGCAGCCCAAATCTTTGGGACGGTTAGCGCCAGGATGAGCAGCAGGCAGGCTTTCACTGGTTTGCTCCCACGCCGCCGCGAATCTTCTGCAGGACGCCTCCGACCAACGGGAGGTGGTAGTAAAAGCCCTCAGCACTGTCCCAGTAATCCTGATGAAGAACGATCTCTCCTTGAGCATTGAAACGTAGATGAGAGATGCCGATGGAGGTCACTTCGACCTGCTTCCACCAGACTTTGAACTTTAAGGTCATGGTCCAGCGCAGCAGGATGTCATCGCCTGTCGATGCAAAGTCAAGGAACTGTACTGACGTGGAGGCTTTCTCCGCCATCGCGACGAAGTAGCGCGTCAGGTCCTCCCGCTCCTGCAAGCTGTGAAAGGTGTCATTGAAATAAAATGTCTTCGCGTAAGCGCGCTCGACGGCGGCGGGGATACTGTCTGGCGTGAAATTATTCATGAGCGCTATGAAACCTTGCAGTCGTGGTTCCTGCTCAATGGAAGAGAAAGTTTCGGAACCCGCTGCGGTTAAATAATCCTGATGGGGCGTCAACGGACCTGAACTGGAGCAGGCGCTCAGTAAACTTGCGAGGGTGGCGGTCAAACTGGTGCGGAGAAGTGCCATAACGTCGATTCCTGAAAGGTTTCCATGTACTTGATGCTAAGCTTTACGACGCTGGACGAGATTCAGTTTTGCCATGGTCGGCGATGATGACGTTGAAGCCTCGCCGAACCTGACCAAGACAGTTATAAAATCCCGCCTGCAAACCAAACCGCTTCTTCGTTCGTAAGATATTGGCGATGACGGCGGCGACTCTCTCAACTGAGGACTGATTTTAATATGCAAGGCTTGGGCAGGTTATTGAGCTGGATTGATAATGACCGCAAAGGAATGTCGGTAGATGTGGGTCGGGACGCTGTGGACTGGCGCAGAGTCTGGCCGTTCGTCGGCATTCACCTGGCCTGCCTTGCGGTGCTCTGGGTAGGCTGGAGTCCTGTAGCGGTGTGGGTGGCGGTGGGCGCTTATCTGGTGCGCATGTTCGCCATCACGGCGTTTTACCACCGATATTTTGCTCACAAGTCCTTTCGCACCAGTCGCCCCGTGCAATTTATTTTTGCTGTGCTCGGGGCCTCCGCCACCCAGCGCGGTCCGCTCTGGTGGTCGGCGCATCATCGCCATCATCACCGTACTTCCGACACTGAAGCAGACCCACACTCGCCCCGACACGGCTTTTGGCGCAGTCATGCCGGTTGGTTTCTGGGAGGCAAATACTTCAAGGCGCCGCTGAATCTGGTGAAGGATTTCAGTAAGTATCCCGAATTACGCTGGCTTGATCGGTTTGACATGTGCGTGCCCCTGGCTTTCGGCTTCGGCATGTGGTGTCTGGGCGAAGGGCTTGCCTATATGGCTCCGCAACTGCAAACCAGCGGCTGGCAAATGCTGGTGTGGGGCTACTTCATTTCCACAGTGGTGTTGATTCACGCGACTTTGGCCATCAATTCCCTTGCTCATCGCTGGGGGCGTCGGCGCTATGAGACAGGGGACGACTCCCGCAATAATTTTCTTCTGGCGCTGCTGACTCTGGGAGAAGGCTGGCATAACAACCACCATCATTATTCCGGCAGCGCGCGCCAGGGTTTTTTTTGGTGGGAGCTGGACTTGAGCTATTACCTGTTGCGATTGATGGCGGTGGTAGGCTTGATCTGGGATCTCAGAGATGTCCCAGAACATAAGAAGTGGGCTCACAAACCTGAAGTTTCAGGCCTGACGCTGAACGGAGGCCGCAGATGAACATCGCGATCATCGGCGGCGGCGTCTCAGGTCTTACCGCGGCTTATTATCTGCATAAAAACCATGAAGTGACGCTGTTTGAGGCGAACGAACGTCCAGGCGGCCACACCGATACTCATTCTCTGCGGCTGGATGGTCAGGATGTCGCGGTTGATTCCGGCTTTATTGTGTTTAATGAACACAATTACCCCAGATTCTGCGACATGCTGCGAGAGTTAGGCGTGCAATGGCGCGACAGCGACATGAGTTTCAGCGCAGTGAATGAGGCGACGGGCATGGAGTATGGCGCGGCGGGGTTGAGTCGTTTGCTGGCGCAGAAGCGCAATCTGCTGCGTCCGGACTTCTATAGGATGCTCAAAGATCTCGCGCGTTTCTACAAAGAAGCGCCGAGACGGGCCCTGGAAGTTGATACGGATCTGACATTGGGCGAGTTCCTGCGCCAGGATGGATATAGCCGCGCGTTTATCGACAACCACATTGTGCCCATGGCATGCGCGCTATGGTCCGCGTCCGCGCGAATGATTGAGGCTTTCCCGTTTCGTTTCTTTATCTCCTTTATGGATAACCACCGCATGCTGCAGTTGCGCGGTCGGCCGCAGTGGAAAGTCGTGCAGGGCGGTTCGCAGCAATATGTGCAGCGCATTCAGGCAGTGCTTGGACGACGTGTGCGCCTGTCTTGTCCGGCCGCTGTGGTGTCCCGTTGTGGTGATTCCGTGATGGTGCACTCGGAGCGCTATGGCGCTGAAAACTATGACGCCGTCGTCTTCGCCTGTCACAGCGATCAGGCGCTGGCTCTGCTTAAAGACTCGGACCGAACGGAACGTGAGGTTTTGGGGGCGATTCCCTATCAGGATAATCTGGCCGTGGTGCATTCCGACACACGCGTCATGCCCTCGCAGCGCGCCGCCTGGGCGAGTTGGAACGCCTTTATTCCACAGCAGACAACGCAGCATTGCTCCGTCAGCTATTGGATGAACTCCCTACAGGGTCTTACATGTGAGACGCCCATTATTGTGACCTTGAATCCGACCTTTCCTATCGCCCCTGAAAAAATATATGCCCGCCGCACCTATGCGCACCCCGTCTATACCCGTGAAACGTTGGCCGCCCAGGCGCGCCGGGAGGAAATTAATGGTCGCCGCAATACCTATTTCTGTGGCGCTTATTGGGGCTGGGGGTTTCATGAAGACGGCGTGCGAAGCGCGTTGGATGTCGTGTCCCTGATCCAGCGGAGGCGTTATGGCGTTGCGGCATAGCGCAATCTGCGAAGGTAAAGTGCGGCACCGCCGTTATACGCCAGCGTCGCATCATTTTGAGTATCGCATCAGCATGACCTGGCTTGATTTGGATGAGCTAGAGGAAATCAACACTCTGCCTTTCTGGTCCAGTCGAGGCTTTAATTTGATGCAATATCGGCGTTCGGACTATCTGCGTCGAGATGTTCCTGACTTAAAGCAGGCGGTGTATGAACGTCTACAGGAAGCAGACGTAGCCCCGCAGGCTGGCGCTATTCGCCTGTTGACCCATTTACGCTCCTGGGGATTTTGCTTCAACCCAGTCTCGTTCTATTTCTGCTTCAACCAGCGGGATGAGCTGTACGCCATCGTCGCGGAGATCAATAACACGCCCTGGAACGAACGGCATTCCTATGTGTTGCCGCTGACGCCGCAACGGCTGCAGGGACAGGCGCTCACTTTCAGCTTTGATAAGGCGTTTCATGTGTCGCCCTTCATGCCGATGGCGCTGAAATATGAATGGCGATTTCGTCTGGACGAGCAGCGGGTCTGGACGCACATGCGTTTATTGGACAACGGCGCAGCGGTGTTCGACGCCAGCCTGGGTCTGTTCAAGAAACCCCTGACCGCCGCCAATGCCTGGCGCGCGCCGCTTAAATTTCCCTTTATGTGCGCCACCGTCGCAATGGCGATTTATCGGCAGGCGTTTTCGCTTTGGCGCAAAGGCGTTCCTTTCTATCCCCATCCCAACAAAAAGGCGCGGGGAGAGGGAAAACGGATGAATCAGGAAACGGTTTAAAACGGCGTTAAGCCGTGATAGTTCAAATAGCTGGAGACATAACTATGTGGGCGAGTGCGATCAGCAAACCCTTATTGTTGCCCGAACGTTTTTGGAAACAAGCTTTATACCGTTTGTGCTCGGGAATACAGGGCGGGGAACTTGAGCTGCGCAGCGACGGAGAAAGTCGCGTTTTCGGCGTGCCGGGACGGGATGCGTTACGCGCCAGAATTGACGTCGCCAACGCCGATTTCTACCGCGTCGCATTGACTGGGGGCGTCAACGGCCTGGCGGAAGCCTGGATGGCAGGCTCCTGGACGTCACCGGACCTGACTGCGCTGGTGCGCTTGTTGTTGCGCAACCGCGCGCGACTGGAGGAGTTGGAATCCGGCATGGCGCGCCTGCCGGGGGCGCTGAGTAAGCTTTGGCACAGCTTTAACCGCAATACGCTGCAGGGCTCCCGCAAAAATATCGCGGCGCACTATGACCTCGGTAATGATTTCTTCCACCTGTTTCTGGATGAAAGCATGATGTATTCCTCTGCGGTGTATGTCACCGGCGAGGAATCCCTGGAACAGGCCTCGAAAGCCAAATTGGAGCGAATTTGCCGCAAGCTGGTGTTAACGCCAAACGATCACTTGCTTGAAATTGGCTCGGGTTGGGGGGGCATGGCCCTGTACGCCGCCCGTGAATATGGTTGCAAGGTCACCACGGCGACCATTTCCGTCGAGCAGCACGCCGCCGTCGCTGAACAGGTTCAGCAGGCGGGGCTGCAAGATCAGGTGACCGTGCTGTTGCAGGACTACCGCAAACTGGAAGGCCGCTATGACAAGCTGGTCTCCATTGAAATGGTGGAGGCGGTGGGACATCAGTTTCTTGATGGCTACTTCCGTCAGATCAGCGGCCTGTTGAAGGATGATGGTCTGGGGCTGATTCAGGCGATCACCATTGATGATAATCGCTACGAAAAAGCGCTGCGGCATGTGGACTTCATCAAACGCTATATTTTCCCCGGCAGCTTTATCCCCTGTGTGTCTTTGCTGACGCAGAGCGCCGCCAATGCCGGCTTGCGTCTGTTTAATCTGGAGGATATCGGAGAAAGCTACGCCCTCACTTTGCAGGAATGGCGCAGTCGCTTCTTGCGAAATTTACCGCAAGTGCGCGAGCAGGGATTTGACGAACGTTTCATTCGCATGTGGGAGTTTTATCTTTGCTATTGCGAGGGCGGTTTCCGCGAGCGGGCGATCTCCAATGTGCAGATGTTGTTCGCCAAACCGGGCTGTCGTCGCGAGCAGTGGTTGTGAATCTGATGCTGCTATGGTGGTCGCCGGTCTGTTTGGCGGTCGTGTTCTTAGTGGCATATCTGTGGCAAACCCAGAGCCGCAATGCCGGCTGGGTCGACGTTTGCTGGGCCGCTGGCGTAGGCGTCACTGGCGCATTGCATGCCCTGGTGGGAACCGGCGATGCGTCGTTACGTTTGACTGTGGCGTTGATCTATCTGGTGTGGTTCGGACGATTGTCATTGCACCTGGCTGGCAGAGTTGCAGGAGCAGAGGAGGATGGCCGTTACGCCGCTCTGCGTGTATGGGCGGGGAATCGCTGGCGGAGTGTGTTTCTGGGAATGTATATGATGCAGGCGTTCTGGGTTTGGCTGTTCGCGCTGCCAGCCTGGGTGATCAGTCAGGCCCAGGAACCGCCAGCGGTATTGTATGTGGCGGCGCTCCTCCTGGTCGTCGTCGCTTGGCTTGGTGAAACCCTGGCGGATCGTCAGCTCGCAGCGTTTAAAGCCGATCCGCAAAACCAGGGTAAAACCTGTCGAAAAGGTCTATGGCGCTATTCGCGACATCCCAATTACTTTTTTGAATGGCTGCATTGGTTCGCTTATCCACTAATGGGCGCTGCATCTCCCTGGGGATTCTGGCTCTGGAGCGCGCCGGCGGTAATGTTCGTCTTCTTGTATTTCGTCACTGGCATCCCTTTTACCGAACGACAGGCGTTGCGTTCGCGGGGGGAGGACTATCGGGATTATCAACGCCGCACTCCCATGTTTATACCCTGGAGGCCAAAATCATGAGTATGATCGAACTGGCGGAAAAAGGCTGGTTGCCTGACGCCCTGATTCGCTTCGGTATTCGCCGCCTGTGTCGCGAACGTTTGATGCAGGAACGCATGCGGGGCGGCGGCGAGCTTGAAAGAATCGCCCGCTATCTCAATGGTCCTATCGCCATAGAAACGCGTGCGGCCAATGAACAACATTATGAAGTGCCTGCGGAGTTCTATCGTTTGGTTCTGGGGCCGCGCTTGAAATACAGCGCATGCTGGTGGGGGAAAGAGGTTGGCGATCTTGCTGAAGCGGAGGAGGCTATGCTGGCGTTATACGCCGAGCGGGCGCAGTTGGCCGATGGACAGCGTATTCTGGATTTGGGGTGCGGCTGGGGCTCTCTGAGTCTGTGGTTGGCGGAGACCTTTCCCAAGGCGGAGATTACTGGCGTCTCCAACTCCGCATCGCAGCGCAGCTATATTGAGGAACAAGCGGCGCAGCGCGGGTTACACAATCTTAAAATTCTGACGTGTGATGTGAATGTGTTTAGCCCCACCACCACCTTTGATCGCATCGTTTCGGTGGAAATGCTGGAGCATGTGCGCAACTATCAGGCGTTATTTGAGCGAGTCAGCCAGTGGTTAGCGCCGGCGGGATTGTTCTTTGCTCACATATTTTGTCATCGCAACCTGCTTTATCCCTTTGAAACGGAAGGCGCCAATAACTGGATGGGCAGGTACTTCTTCACCGGCGGACTGATGCCTGCGGCGGGAACATTCGGTCATTTCCAGCAGAACCTGCGCCTGATGCAACAGTGGATGCTCAACGGTCGTCATTACGGCGCGACAGCGGAAGCCTGGCTGGCCAACCTGGACGCTAATGAAGTCAAAGTAAGGAAAATCTTCGCTGACGCCTACGGAGAAGAACAAGCCGATCTCTGGACCCAGCGGTGGCGCATGTTCTTCATGGCTTGTGCGGAGCTGTTCAATTATCGCTCCGGGGCGGAATGGCAGGTTGGTCACTATCTCTTTATGAAGCAATAAGTTGCGCTGCATCTGGTTTATGGCGCTGCTGCTCAGCGCCTCATAGTCCCCTTTGGCGCCTTGCGGACTGCAATCGCCGGGCAAGACCCGGCATAGCTTCTGACATGGCCACGCACTTGAGGCGGCGCGAGATGCGCTGTCTCAGCCTGCTCATAGACAGCGAATCAATGACTGTCCTTTCGGAGGACTTTGGTGTTGTCTGTTCACAAAATGTAATAACGATATTCATATAAATGAATATATATCTGCTAGTTCATTGTTGCTTCGCGGAATAGCGCTGAAGTATGCGACTTTATTATGAATTTTAAGCCCGCCATTTTTATAACTTCATGATAGTAAAAGCTATTATTAATGCTCATCCGGAGAGTGTAGGCGGTACGATCGTCCAAATAGTCCATATGGATGGTCGTAATTTCATCAATCATGGGGTTAAATACGCCGCTTGTTGGATGATTCGCGTGTAAGCAGGATAGGTTTCAGTATTGGTCGCCAGGGTATCCGGCGCTTTTTCCGCCGCAAACGCGAATATTTTGCAGAAAAGGTTAGATAGATTCTATGGAAGAACCCAGAAATCGGGCCGGTTTCGTTTCTCCGGAGTTTGAGCGGGGAGAATGACGATGTTGAAACTCGTGCTTAAATTTTTGTTTCTTGTAGGCGCGCTAAGTCTGTTCGGTTGCGGACAGGACGAAAGCGCTGCGGACAAGGCTCCGTTTTCTCTCGAAATCACCGATGCGCCGGTGGATGGAGCGACCAAGGTGGTCATTGAATTTACCGGCGTGGAGATCCAGTCTCAATCAAACGGTCGTTCCGTCTACGAATATGCAGAGCCGCGCAGTATAGATTTGTTGTCAGAATCTCTGGCGGGAAATCGTATTTCCCTGTTGCAGGGAGAGCTGGGCATTGGCGCGTACTCATGGTTGCGACTCATGGTGAATGCTCGTTTGGACGGTATTTTCGACTCCTATATTGAGTTAGCGGATGGCTCACGCTATGAGTTGGCCATTCCTGAAGATAATCTGGATGGACTGAAAATTGACCGGGAGTTCCTGGTTAGCGCTGGACAGCCCAAAGGTTTTCTTATCGATCTGGATTTGAGACGCTCCATCATTGAGAACAACCGTCAGTTCAAGCTGAAGCCCGTACTGAAAACGGTGGACTTGAACAGCGTGCGCTCTTTGACCGTCAATGTTGCGCCCGAATTGCTGGCGGCGAACTGTGATGACTCCGGCCAGTATGCTGGCGCGATATATATGTTCGCCGGCGCTCATGCAGTTCTGGACGATATTGACGGTGACGACAAAGATCCAGTGGCGACAGCCGTGCTATCCAGCGCCGCGAACCCGGAGAATGGCATGTATAAGGCGGTTATCTGGAATCCGGACAACGGCGCATATCGCTTGGCGTATAGTTGTAATCCCAAAGATAATCCAGAGCTGAATGACCAAGGGTTCTCCTTCGCCGAACAAACGGTCACAGTCGTTGTTGTTAATGATGACGGCGATAAGACTGCAACCCTGGACGCGTCCGCGACGCCGCTATAAGCGGCGTCTGCTTAGACATCACTCATTACCTTTAGGCCTTGGCGCCGTTTTCTAATCTACTCCCTCTCCTTCCTGACGCTACGCCCCTTCCTGCGGCGTTATAGATGATGCGCCTTGGCCCCATTTCACCGAGCATTTTGGTTCTGACTGCGACACATCCAATAACAACTTTGCAGGAGAACAAGAATGCAAAAGCCTATCCTTATTTCCGCTTTGGCGGCGTCCCTATTGCTGGCCGGTTGCGCCTCCACTGGCGGCAAACGCGACCTCAGCCAGTCGCTGTACCTGCGGGGACAGTTTGCATGGTGGGATGCGCTGGATGAATACAAGGTTAAAAAAGCCGGACCGGATCTTTATGTCGCCAGCGTGGAATTGAAAGCGGACGGACAGCCCTACGAACTGAAGTTTGGCGACGCAGCCTGGAGCGCCGGCACTAACTGCGGCTTTCTGTCTCAGGAAGATCAGATGTTGGAGTTTGGGAAGAAGTCCAAAGCCAATTGCTCCTCCGTTTTTGAAAACTTCAAATTCAACCCACCCGAAACCGGGGTGTACAGCTTTTATCTGGATAACAGCGGCGAACAGCCAGTGGTTTACGTAGAGCCGGCTAAATAAAGTCGTTATCCTTGCTGCAGGCTGGTCCCGTTTCTCAGCGACGTGGCCAGTTTGTACAACTGATCTGGAGGTAAAGGCTTGGCGAACAGGTATCCCTGAGCTTCATCGCAACCCTGTTTTTGCAGATAGGTGGCTTGCGCCTCTGTTTCCACGCCTTCCGCCACGACGCTCAGGTTAAGGTTATGCGCCATGGCGATGACTGCGTTAATGATGACCCTGTCATCCGCGTTGGTTTCCAGCTGCGACACAAAGCTGCGGTCGATTTTGATGCAAGAGATGGGGAAGTGTTTGAGATAGGCGAGGGAGGAGTAGCCGACGCCAAAGTCGTCGATGGAAAGACGGAAACCCATTTTAATCAGCTCGTTAAGATGGGCCATGTTGGACTCAATGTTCTGGATGAAAACCTCCTCTGTCAGTTCGAACTCCAATTGCCTCGGCGGGACGTCGAACTCTCGTAAGAGGTCGTCGATTTTGTGGACCAGTTCTTTATCTTCCAGTTGGATGGCGGATAAGTTGATCGCGAGCCGGATATTGCCTAATGGAGTACCTCGCCATTCCGATAATTGCTGGCAGGCTCGGCGCACTACCCACATGCCCAATTCTTTTATCAAGCCGGTTTCCTCCGCCAAGGGAATAAACTCCACCGGGGAGATAAAGCCCTGTTCTGGACGATACCAACGCAGCAGCGCCTCGGCTCCAGTGTACTCGCGGGTCTTCAGATTCACTTTTGGCTGGAACGCCAGGCTGAGTTCGTTGCGCTCGATTGCTTCGCGTAGCCAGCGGTCCAGCTCTAGGCGTTTAAGCGCCTCCGCGTGCATACCTGTGGTGTAGAAATGGTAGCCGTTGCGTCCTGCTGCTTTGGCCCGGTAGAGCGCGGCGTCGGCGTTGCGGATCAAGTCTTCGGCGCTGACGCCGCCTTCTGGATAGACGGCGATGCCGATGCTGCAGGTAATGAAGACTTCTTCGTCGTTGAGCGTGAAGGGCTGTTTCATGCAGGCCATGATGCGGTTGGCGATTGCAATCACCTCATCCACAGATTCGGGGTTCTCCAGCAGCATCATGAACTCGTCGCCACCGGCCCGGGCGATGCTGATTTCGCTTTCCAGTAACGTGTTGAAGCGTTTGGTCAGCGCTACTACGAGTTGGTCGCCGGCGCTGTGAGTGAGGGTGTCGTTGATTTTCTTGAATTGATCCAGATCCACCAGCATGACGGCGAGATATCGGTTGGCGCGCTGGGCGCGAAGAATGGCTTGAGCCAGGTCTTCCTGGAAGAAGGATCGATTGGGCAAGCCGGTCAGTGCGTCATGGGTAATGACATGAGACAGCGTTTGCTCCACTTCTTGTCGATTGGCGATTTCACTTTGCAGGGACTCGTTGGCGCTGAGCAGTGAACGGCGTTGACGCCCCAAAGACATGGCGAGATAGCAAACCCAGGCCAGCAACGCTGAGGAAATAGTTCCTGCGCTCATGACGAAGGCGGGAAGAGGGGATGAGTAATTGTGCAGCCAGTCGGATTTTGGCTGTACGCTCAAGCGCCAGGAAAACTGCAGGGGCTTCCAGTCCGCCGCCGCGGTGGTGTCGGGGCTGACGTCAGCGGAGCTGTTGCTGAATATCAGTTTGTCTTCCTCATACACGCGTACATGGAAGTGATCTTCTTCCTGTGGTGAGATGAGGCTGCCCAGCAACTGCTCCACCAGGAAAACGCCGACGATAAATCCCTGAAAGTCATCGCCTTTGCTAATGGGGGCGTACACAACCACTCCCTGGCCGCCTTGTTGCAGAGTAATCACCGGCGTGGAGTTGATGTCGCCCTGTGCGCGGGCGGCTTCTAGCGCCCGGCGTCGGCTCTCGTTGAAGGCCACGTTGAAGCCCAGGGCCTGTTCATTACCGGCCATCGGCTCGATCCACTGGATAACGTAATTTTTATCTGTCCACTCAATGGCTTTGAAGTTAGGGAAATCCCGATGCAGCGCCTCCGCGTTCTTGCGCCAGGTTTCCTTAGTGAAGCCACCATTATTGTCCCAGTAAGCGGCGAGGCGCTTGAGCGCGCGCACTTGCTCCAGAAACTGGCGGGTAATGCGCTTGCTGAGAAATTCGGCCTGGTAATCCAGGGCATGCTGTCGTCTTTCGCTGGTTTCAATATCAATGCGCGACCATAAGGACAGCGTCATTGTAAAGCCCAGGCAAAACACGAGTAGCGACAGTAGCAAGTGATAAGACGCTCTAGCGGACAAATTGCACCCTGCAGGATTGTGAGACTTATCAATAAAAAATAGCAGGCGCAGCCATTATCGACAAAGACTGAAGGTGTCTGGCGTAGGCAGTAAAATCTGACGGGCAAAAAAAGGGCCGGTTAACCGGCCCGAACACTTGGGTTGAGATTGGGGAATGGGAGGTGGATTACCACCAGGCTTCCATTTGGACGCCGAAGTTCAGCACGCTGTCTTCGCCGCCTTCAAACGGCGTACCTTCGCCATCGTTAATGTAGCTGGCGAAAACCCGGATTTCCGGACGCGCCCAGAAGCTGGGGCCGGCGGACCAGGCTTGTGCGATAGTAACCTTGTCCAATTGGGAGTCGACGCCATTATCGTCTGCAGCGAAGTGGCCCACTTCCAGATACGTGCGCATGTAATCAGACCACTTATACGCTGGACGTGCGGAGATGCTGTAGAAAGACGAATCGTCATTCATGGTGTCGTCATCGAAGACGCCATACATCGCGGCATAGCTAAGTTCGATATTAGAACCGGCTTTCACCACGCCCCAGTCGATCAGACGAAAGCCTTTGCCGCCTTTGTCCAACGTCCCGTTCCATTGACCGCCGCCGAAGTTGCGCATTGGAGAAGCGTAACCTTCCGTTCCGTACTGGAATACGATTTTGTTGAATCCATCCATAATCGGCGTGGACAGTTCCGCGGTGAGCAAGGTGCTCAGATCGTCCGCTGCGCCCGCATCTTTTTGGGCGTCTGTCAGTCGTGGTTTGGCCAAGTCCAGGCCCACTTCCAATGAGCTGGCGCCGACTTGAATGCCGGAATAACGGAAGTCGAGAATATTTATGTTGCCGTAGCCTCTGGTCCAGGCGGCGGAGAATTTGCCCGCGCCTGCGTCGATGCCTTCAATACCCGCGCCAGGACCGGATACGTCCCAGTAGAAAAGATCCAGATGGTGAATATCGTGGCGCTGATAGTAGCGTTTACCCGCCCACAGCGTCGCTTCGGGGGCGAATCCCAGCACCCCTTTGGCCTGAACGTTCATCTGGCGAAGCGCGATTTCGTCATCTTCGCTGTTCAGGGCTTCATAGTCTCCGTCCTGGTTGGATTTATAACTGAGCATGGTTTCAACTTTGAACGTTCTGCCGTCGCGGTTGAAAAGCTCTTGCTGAAGATCCAGCTCCGCATAGGTTTCGCATTCGTTGCCCAAACGGCCAACCGCCTGCTTGTTGATGCACTGCTGGTCGCCGTTGTCGCTCATGCCGATGCCTGAACGCGCATAGCCATGCCACTCAACGGCGCTGGCGTTCACGGTGAACAAAGAAGCCGCGATGGCGGTCGCCAGAGGGGCTACTTTGAAGAGGCGCTTGTTGTTCTTGTCTGTCATCGTTTTTTCCTGCTCTTGTTGTTAAAGGACTCGCCAGGCCGGACCTTTGAGTACGCCCGGATAACGGAGGCGCTTTGTCGATGGGACAAATTGTTATTTGCTTGGTCTCATACTCAGTGAACGCCTGATATGGCACATCCTCCGTTAGGAAAGTTTTGGGGGGGGAGGAGTCAGGGGGAGGGGGGAGGAGAAAAGTAGTAATGCGTGCGTCAGGCTGATAGCGAGCGCTATTTCAGTGATGAAGGATGCAAAACGAGGGCGCCCGGAGAGTAGCTGTTACGCTCCGGGTGTGGGCTTATATAGAAAGCAGAAGTAGAAGAATCAGCGCGCAGATTTAGGCGCCTTCAGCGCCGTCATCGTGAGGATAACGGGTGTCGCGCAGGCTGTCCTTGATGCGCTTCAGATGTGAGTGGAAGTCTGCGCCGCGCTTGAGGGTGACCCCGGTGGCGAGAATGTCGATCACCGCCAAATGCACGATGCGCGACGTCATGGGCATGTATACGTCCGTATCTTCCGGCGCGATAACGTCCAGCGCCACGGTGCACTCCTTCGCCAACGGAGAGTCCGGCGCGGTGATGCCGATCACGATGGCGCCCCGCTCCCGCGCAATTTTGGCGACTTCCACCATTTCCCGCGTACGACCGGTGTAAGAAATGGTGACGATGGCGTCGCCGGTATGTGCGGCGGCGGCGACCATGCGTTGCATGAGAAAGTCGTCGTAGGCGGTGACCGGAATATTAAAGCGGAAGAACTTATGCTGGGCGTCGATAGCCACGGCGGCGGAGGCGCCCATGCCAAAAAACGAAATTTGCTTGGCCTGGATCAGGTAGTCCACCGCCTTGGAAATGCCGGAGGTGTTCAGGGACTGTCTGGCTTTATCCAGATCGGCGATAGTGCTGAGGAATATTTTGTCGCTGTACTCCTCAACGGTATCGCTCGACTCCACGCTCTGGCTCACATAAGGCGTGCCGCTGGCGAGGCTTTGCGCTAGCTGGATTTTGAAATCGGGAAAGCCGCTGGCCGCGAAATTACGACAAAAGCGGTTAACGGTCGGTTCACTGACGTCGGAGGCACGCGCCAGTGCGGCTATACTGTAGCGAGTAGCGGCTTTGGGGTCGCGCAGGATGACTTCGGCGACTTTGCGCTCGGATTTATTCAAATCGTCGAGCCTCTGCCGGATCACCTCCAGCAGATTCTGGTGGGATATGGTTTCATTCATTATCTGTATGGATTCCGGGAGCGATTTATTTATTGTTGTAGTGAAATTACTACACATTTTGTTATCGCCTCTAATATAACCCTGCGCATCCTGGGTCGCCAGCCGAACGGTCGGTCGGCCACTAGTCAATAAGTGGAAGGGAAATCAGAGAAAACGGGAAATGTAGTAAAATTATCACAATATTTGCCGTTTCAGGTTGAAAATACCAATTTTTTGTCTCAAAATTGCGAATAATTACTACCAAATATGAAAACTATGAATCGAGCAGCATCTACACAATGTGACTTGGCGCTCTTCGGCGCGCTGGGCGATCTGGCGCAACGCAAGTTGTTTCCGGCGCTATTTCAACTGGAGCGGGCGAAACTGCTACATCCGCAGACTCGCATTCTCGCGCTGGCCAGGCAGGAAGTTGACGAGGAGTCCTTCAAAGCGCAGACCCTGGAGCGTTTCAAGGCGTTACTGCCCAAGAATGACTTGGAAGAGGCGGCGCTGAAACGCTTTTTCGACAAAGTCCGCTTCCAGCAGCTCGATTTCGGCGATGCCGAAGGCTATCGCAGTATCAATCAATGGCGCGGGGACTCTGAAGTCCCTCTGATCGTCTACATGGCGACGCCTCCTGCGATCTACGGCATGATCGGGGAAAACCTGAAAAGCGCCGACTGCGTTCAGCCGTCCACCCGCGTAGTGGTGGAGAAACCCATCGGTCATAACCTGGAGTCTTCTTTCGAGATCAATGACCGTTTGGCGGAGTTCTTTGATGAATCCCAGCTATATCGCATTGACCACTATCTGGGTAAAGAAACCGTACAGAACCTGATTGCGCTGCGCTTCGCCAACAACCTGTTCGCGACTCAGTGGAATCAGCGTTACATCTCCCACGTGGAAATTACGGTGGCGGAGAAAGTCGGCATCGAAGGGCGCTGGGGATATTTTGACAAGGCGGGACAGCTGCGTGACATGGTGCAGAACCATTTGCTGCAACTGTTGTGTCTGATCGCCATGGACCCGCCTTCTGATCTGTCCGCTGGCAGTATCCGCGATGAAAAAGTGAAAGTGCTGAAAGCGCTGAAGCCGATTACGCCGGATCTGATGGAAACTCACATGGTGCGCGGACAGTACACCGCTGGCAACATCGACGGCAAACCCGTTCCAGGATATCTGGACGAAGAGGGCTCCAACGAGGGCAGCTCCACGGAAAGTTTCGTCGCCATCAAAGCGGAAATCTGCAACTGGCGTTGGGCGGGTGTGCCTTTCTATATGCGCACCGGTAAGCGTATGCCGCAGAAGCTGTCGGAAATCATCATTCACTTCAAGCCGGCGCCGCACTATATATTTGATCCCGACCAGAAACATCTGGCCAACAACAAACTGATTATCCGTCTGCAACCGGATGAAGGCATTTCCCTGCAGGTGCTGACCAAAGACCAGGGCCTGGATAAAGGCATGCGTCTGCGTCAGGGGCCATTGCAACTGAGTTTCTCCGAAGCTTTCAACACGGGCCGGGTGCCTGACGCCTACGAGCGATTGCTGTGGGAAGTCATCAAAGGCAACCAGTACCTGTTTGTGCGTCGCGATGAAGTGGAGTACGCGTGGCGCTGGATTGACCAGGTCATTGAAGGTTGGGCTGAGTTGGGACTGCCGCCCAAGAAATATCCTGCAGGAAGCTGGGGGCCCGTAGCTTCCATCGCCATGATCACCCGGGACGGAAGGAGCTGGTACGAAGATGCTTGAACTATCCTGGCCGCAGGGCGTCACCCTGCAATTGGAAGAAGAACGTGAAGCGCTGGCGCATAAGCTGGCGTTGCAAACAGCGGAGTGGCTGCGCGCCGCACTGCAGGAAAAAGAACGCGCCTTGCTGGTAATTTCCGGTGGCCGTACGCCGGTGGCTTTCTTCAAGTCGCTGGCGCAGCAGGAGCTGCCTTGGAGCAAGGTGGACATCACTCTGGCGGACGAGCGCTGGGTGGATGAAACCCACGACGACAGCAACGCCGCGCTGGTGAAAGAATTTTTATTGCAAGGCCCTGCGGCGGAAGCGAATTTCATGCCGCTGAAAAATGCAGCTGCGACCCCTGAAGAAGGGTGCGAACAACTGGAAGCCAGTCTGGCTGAATTGTCCTGGCCGATTGATGTACTGATTTTGGGAATGGGCGCGGACGGGCACACCGCCTCTCTGTTCCCCGGCGCGAAAGAGCTGGCGCATGGCCTCGACACGACGGACAAGTGCGCCCCGATGCATCCGGTCACGGCGCTGCATCCGCGCATGACGCTTTCCTACAAGGTTTTGGCGGCGGCCAAGCATCAGGCGCTGCATATCACTGGCGAAGACAAGCTGACCACCCTGAACAAGGTGCTGGCCAAGCTGGACGCCGTGGCGGAGATGCCCGTGCGCGGATTTATCCGCCCAGGCCTCAATGTTTTTTGGAGTCCTTGAGAAGGAACCTCGAGAGTAATAGAGAGAATAGAAACCTATGACATCCCAGACCTATCCTGAAGCGTTGCAAAAACAACTGGACGCTATCGTAAGCAGTTGCCCGTTGGTGCCGGTCATCACTATCGATCGTCCGGAAGACGCGTTGCCGCTCGGGAAAGCCCTGGTGGAAGGCGGCGTCCGTATTCTGGAAATTACCTTGCGCACGCCGCACGCCCTGCAGGCGATCACGGACCTGCGGGCCGCGCTCCCCGAAGTTTGGGTTGGCGTAGGCACGGTGGCGACGGTTGAGCAATTCAAAGCAGCGGAAGACGCTGGCGCTCAATTCGTCATCACGCCGGGCTCCACCAAAGAACTGTTGGAATATGGCCTGACGGCGAAAATTCCGATGTTGCCGGGTGTATCTTCACTGTCTGAAGTCATGGAAGGTTATCGCCTGGGATATCGCGCATTTAAGTTCTTCCCGGCGGAAGTCGCTGGCGGCGTGTCTGCGCTGAAGGCTTTCTCCGGTCCTTTCCCCAATGTGAAGTTCTGCCCGACTGGCGGCATCACCCGGGAAAAAGCGAAAGATTATCTTGCCCTGCCAAACGTATTGGCGGTAGGCGGCTCTTGGTTAACCCCCAAAGACGCTATTTCCGCTGGCGATTGGCGGCAGATCCGGACTATTGCTGAAGAGAGTCTGGCCGCTATCTGACGGCGACTGGAAACTCTCTTTATCGATAGCAACGACCCTCCCTCATTGCATTAGCAATATATTTTTACCCGTCGCCTGGCGGGTTTTTTTATTTCTGAACCGCCGTATTCAAACGAGACCCAGACAGGGATTCAGGTATTGGCGCAGTCTATAAAGTAGAACAGGCAGTCGGTGGTGGCGATAATGGGATTGGTGGTCACCATGAACAGTTTCAATGGATGTTTGGGGGATAGTCTGCCGTTGATATCGGCGAAGTGGTCATGCAGGCGCTCCCGCCCCAGATGGTCTTTGGCGGTCAAAGCCTCCAGCCCCGCAGCGCCGAGAATAGCCAGACGCTCGCCAGCAGGCACTGAGCCGTAGTTGAAACGGGCGGCGTCCAGCGGCAGCGTCAGCGCCGCATCGGGATCGGCGGCATCGCCGTAGTGCACTCGTCGGCCGGGCTTCAATTCCATGCGAATAGGGTTGCGAAACCGGTTCACGCCATAATCGCGCCCGGCGGCGGCAAGCACCTGCTCGCTGCCGAAGTAACGCTGCATGCCTTCCCGCGCGATCAGCAGAGAGGTTTCATCCTGGGCGCCGCCGCACTCTATGGTCACTGTGGGCACGTCCAGCTCGCTGATTTCCATCAGAGCGCCCAGGCGCAGGTCGGTGACGATCAGGTCGTTGGTCCAGAGTGAGGTCAGGGCGCGGTGATCAGCGTCGCAGCGTATGGCGACGCCGAAGGCGGGACCGCTGCCTGACGTATTGTGCAGATCAATCAGGCACTCGGGTTTGCTGTCGTGGAGGAAGCGCAGAATCGCTTCGGCTAATTTGCCCTGATCATCATCGAAGGGGGGCCGGAAGCAGCGGTTGAGATCACGCTGGCCAGGCAGCATGCGCTGGCTGAACATCGGAGGGGCCAAAGCCGCGGGAATAGAAGCGATAATGACGTCCAGGTCCACCGCTGGGGTTTCGCCGGAGCGCAGGTACGCGTACAAGGCGCGGGCGCCGGAGGGCTCGTTGCCGTGCAGCAAGGTGCAGAAAGCGCGGCGGCGTGAACGGTCGCGGCCCTGCAGACGAATCAGCGTGGGACCGCCCAGGCGTTGCAAGAAGCGGGTGAGGTCCTCTTCCAGCGCTAAGCTGCGAATTCCTTCAATGACCTTGAGCGGCATAATAGACAGCCCCCTTGGAGATTCTTTGAGTCGATGGACGCATAAGACTTAGTAGGTCCATCGATGCAAGGGTTCTCCACTACGATAATTATCCTGATAGCGAATCACCAGCTCTCTTAACGCCTCTTCATCATTGCGCTGGAGACGCAGTTTCTCAAGCATGCGTAACTGCCAGAGTGCGCCGTTGACCGGTTGCGCCAGATTCTGAGAGCACACTCCCAGATAGTGACGAATCTCCTCCGGGTCGATGGGCAGTGCGTTTAGGCCTTGTTCCGCCACCGGCAGCATGTGCTCCAGAATGTCCATGACTGGCCGCTCCTGCAAGCCTTCACCGTCTTGTCCCGGCCAGAACAGTCTGGCGCGCAGTCCGTATTTGGCGGCGCGGTAAAAGTTGTATTCGCAGTAGCGGAAAGGAATGGCGGGAAGCATCTCCTGCATGGACGGGCGCAGCCCTTCGATCAGCCCCACCATCAAGGCGGCGTTGGCGAGCATGTCCGTGGTGCTGGGGCCGGCGGGCAACGCGCGAATTTCTATGCGGATATGGCCGCCGTCCACCGGATCATAGATGGGGCGATTCCAGGCCCAGATACTGCCCTGATGCAAGCGCAGCTCGTCCAAGGGCGGCGCCTGCCCGGGACGGGGCGCGTCGTCATCGCCGCAAATGGGGAGCAGCGGCTCAAACAGCGAGACGCCTTCGCAAAAAATCTCATGGGCGTCCTTGCGCACCCAGCCATTGCCGAATAACACCCTTGCGGGCAGCCTGAAGCGCAATGGCGTTTCCATACGGCAGTCTGTCGCCTGTTTGAACAGGGCGATACGGGTTTCATGCCAGAGTCGACGCCCCAGAAACAACGGCGAATTGGCCGCCAGCGCCACGGCAAGAGGCGTGGCCAGTTGCGCAGCGTTAAAGGCGTCGGCGAAATCCCCAGGGTTCACCCGATAATGAAACTGGAAAGACGTGTTGGCGCCCTCCAGCGATACATCCTGCCAATACAGATCAAGGGTGTCGCGGCCTTTGATGCTGATGTGAAAATCTTCACCGCGCTTATCCCGCAACTGTCGCGCCAGGGCCTGATAACGGGGACTCTCTGTAATCGCCTCCGGCCCCATATCTTCAGACGTCAGCGTCGGCAGAATGCCAATGGGCAGGAGTGAGGCCCCTTGCGCGGCGGCGTGAGTTTCCAGCGATTGCAAGACGCCGTCGATCTGTTGCTGCAGGGCGCGGAAAGGCGTTCCGGCGGCAGGTGTCGGCTCCAGATTGTATTCAAGATTGAAGCGATTCAGCTCCAGCGTCAGATTGGGATCGTCAACGGCGGCCTGGATTTCCTGGTTTTTGGCCGTGGGGCGACCGTGCTTGTCGATGATGTATAGCTCCAACTCCGCTCCGAAGGACGGCGGTCCGACGCCAAAGGCCGGGTCATCGAGCAGGCTTCGCAACGTCGCCAGATTTTCCTGTAATCGTCGTTGGAAGTCCACGTATTCCTGAGCGCTGAACCGCGCCTTATCAATATGTCGCCCCATCTTCGCGAGTTCTCCAGCAACCGCTCACGCAGCTCACTTTTTTAATTAAAGTAGGCTAACTTTTCAGGGTGCGAAACTGCAGTGTGAAAAAAGCGGTTGCAGGGCGTCTTGTTCTGCTTACTCAGCCTGCTTGAAGGGAAGGTGGGCATTGGCGTCGCGCACATACTCACTGACGCCTTCGCGTTCTTCATCCAGAAAGTTGGCGATGGCCTGACGGAAAGCGGGATGCTCGATTCTATGCAGGGAGTAGGTGGGCGTGGGCCGAAATCCTCGTAGCAATTTATGCTCCCCTTGAGCGCCTGCGTCAAAGCGCAGCAGGTTATGCGCAATGCAGTAATCGATGCCCTGATAATAGCAGGTCTCGAAATGCAGGTGATTGAACTCTTCAGTACAGCCCCAGTAGCGGCCGAACAGTGTTGACTGATTCTTCAGGAACAAGGCGCCGGCGACGTAGCGCTGCTCCCGTTGCGCCAGGATGAGAAATACCTGCTCCGGCATGACAGCAATCAGACGCTGGAAAAAGGCGTAGCTGAGGTAGGGCCGCTGTCCTCGTTTCAGGTAAGTTAACTGGTAGAAGTCGTAAAAAGCCTCCAGTTCAGACTCGCCCACATCCGGGCCTTCGATCACCTTGAATACAATGCCTTGGCTGAGCACTGCCTGGCGTTCTTTACGGATGTTCTTGCGTTTGCGTGAGGCTAACGCCTGCAAAAAGTCATCAAAGGACGCGTATCCTTCGTTGAGCCAGTGGAACTGGGTTCCGTGGCGCAACAGCAGAGATTTGTCTTCACTCAGACTTTTCCGCGTGGCTTCGTCTGGAAACAACAAGTGCCAGGACGAGGCGCCGGTTTGATGCATGCGTTCGCCCATGGCGTGACTGATCGCCAGTGAGACGCGCTCCCGCTCAGTGTTGGCGGAGACCAACAGACGTGGTCCGACGGAGGGCGTGAAAGGGATGGCAGTGAGCAGCTTCGGGTAATACTCCAGACCATGACGATGGTAGGCGTCCGCCCAGGCCCAGTCGAACACGTATTCCCCATAGGAGTGGGTTTTCAGATAACAGGGCGCAGCGCCAACTAAGGCGTCGTGGGCGTCGCGGATCAGAATATGTTGCGGCCGCCATCCGGTTGCTTCGGCGACGCAGCCGGTCGTCTCCAGGGCGTGCAGAAACTCGTAACGGATAAAAGGGTTGTCCACGCCGCTCAACTGATTCCATTGAACGGGGGAGACGGTTTCAATGCTGTCGATAAACTCCGCGCGCAGCGCTGTCATACTCGGGCCCAATGCATGTTTCGATGAAACCAGGAATCCGGCCCA
Source organism: Hahella sp. CR1 (assembly GCF_029813005.1). Classification (NCBI taxonomy): domain Bacteria; kingdom Pseudomonadati; phylum Pseudomonadota; class Gammaproteobacteria; order Oceanospirillales; family Hahellaceae; genus Hahella; species Hahella sp. CR1. Next base: position 74,140 of record NZ_JAPELK010000001.1, on the reverse strand, counting down.
TTATTGGACAGTTCGGCGTAAAGGAAAAGCCGGAGCGACGCCTGCGCCGTCCGGCGGAAGGAGATTACATGACGGATTCCAGGCCGCGCTGGGCGAGAATATCCCGCGCCTCGCCGGATTCATAAGTTTTACGCAGCGCCTTATTGAACTGGTTCACCAGTTTGCGTCCGGTTTTTTTGCTGAATCCAATGTGATAGTTGCGTTCCGTGTGGGTCCAGGCGAAACGGACTTTGTCCGCGAGTCCGCTTTGCCGCATCAGGTCGAGGCCCACATCGCGATTGATATAAACAGAGTCGAGTTGTCCCTGAATCAGTTTTTTCAGGTTGCCCAGATCGTCCTTGGACAGTTGTATGTCCATGTTCACCACAGGATTGATGCGATCCAGCGTTTTGGAGCTGCTGGACGGACCAAACACCCCCACTCTTTGGCCGCTGAAGCTGGACAGGGTCAGGTAGTCCTTTTTGTCCGTCGCCGGCACGAAGAATCCCCAGCTGGTGCGTAGAACGGGCAGGGTGTAGTACATCCATTCCGCGCGGCTTTCGCTCCAGCTTACCAGGTAAACGCCATTGACGACGCCGGCTTTTACCTGCTCTTCCGACTTACTGAAAGACTCCTGTTTGATGCTGCATTCCACATTGATCTTTTTGCAGGTGAGCAGAATGACGTCGGTGACGGGGCCCCCCATCTTGCCATTTTCTTCATACACGAAGGGGCTGAATTCCGCAGAGTTGAAGATGAGCTGTTCGGATCTGGCGTAGCCCGCCAGGGAAAGAGAGATGAAAGTGATGACCGAGATGATTAAGCGCATTTTGACTCCTGTATAGTTGGTCGTTTTATCGGAGCGAACTGCAAAAAGGGGGCAGAACCGAAGTTCTGCCCCCTGAATTACTTACATCGGGCGGCGGCGTGCGAACCGCATGGTCAGCAGAGCCAGAATGCTCAGCAGACCCAGGCTGCCGCCTCCGTCATCCTTGCCTTTGTCCGTAGACTTCAAGTCCATCGTCACCACTACCGGATCGTGGTCGGAGCTGCGATAGGGCCCGACGCCGAAATATCCGGTGGAGTCTTTGTAGTATTTGAACAGGCCGTCCGCCTGCAGGGCGTAGGCTTCGATGGAGTTAACGTTCCAGTGATCGAGATCCACGATATCCTCCATGGCGGCGCGGCTGGCCAGGATATGGTCAAGGCTGCCTTGCGCGCCGTCGTAGGTATAAGAGAACCCTTCCGCATCATGGGTTTCAGCAACCAAAGCATAGCCATAGTTTTTGCTTACTTCCACTGCGGCCCCTGCGTCCATGCCAGTGTTGGCGGCGGTTTTGATGGTGTAGCCGTGGGTGGCCGGGTTGTAGTCGGTCAGCACGGAAATCGGGTCTTCCTTGGAGTAGGCGTTCAGGTCGCCCAGGATCAGAATGCGCTCAGGCAGACCCAGCGTCGCCAAGGCTTCGCCGAGGGTAACCGCAGCGGAAACGCGCAACGGGTTGCAGTTGCCCTGCATCTGGTCGATATCCGTGGGAGCGCTGTTATCGCAGGCGCTGCTGGAACGCTTGGATTTGAAGTGGTTGATGGAGACGGCGAAGCTCTGCCCGGTTTTCTTGTGAGTGAACGCCTGCACAAGAGAAGGACGCATGGCGGCGGTTTCTGCGCCTAGAGTCTGCTCGGGCATATCGACCACAATGGCGTCGCCTTTGGGGGTGACGTTGGCGGCGCGATAAATCAGGCCGACGGTGATTTGATCCGTCCCAGGCTTGCTGCCGTCTTTCGTCGACACGTAGGTATAGGCGTCTTCGCCGATTTCATTGTTTAGCGCCGTCACCAGTGTGTTGATAGCGGAGTCGTCGCTGAAACCGTCGTTCTCCAGCTCCATCAGGCCCACGACATCCGCGTCCAGGGTTTTCAAGGCTTTGACGATGCGCGCCTGTTGCAACAGGAACTCGTCTTCTGTTTTAGCGCCCCGTGGATTGGCGGAGTAGTCGATGGAACCGTCGTCTTTTTTCACGCCGTTGAAATAGTTCAGGACGTTGAAGCTGGCCACCGCCAGATTGCCCAGCGCGGCTTCCGGCGCTGCGGTGCGGCCGGGGGAGGTGACGCTGATCGGAGCCATCGGGTTGATGCGGTACACATCGTAAGAGAAGTTCAGCGGCCCGGTGGCGGACACCAGATCGCCCAGCAGAATAGGGTTGTCGTAGCCAAACTCAGGATAGAAGCTGACGCTGGCGGTATTCTGGCTGGAAGTATTGTCTTCGATGTAAAGCAGGTTGGCTTTGTTTTCCGCAATGACGGCGTCGTATTCCGCACTGCCGGGAATGGCCGCGTCAGTGGGGGTCCATTTCAGCTTGTCGCTGATGGTGATTTCCCCATAGCGGCCCAGGCCGTAAGTATTGGCGACCACTGCATTAGACACGCTGACGACCATGCCTTCCAGCGCTTCCAGATTAAGATCTGCGGCAAACGGCAGGGTGATTGGCGTGACCGTGGCGACGGCGTCAGTGGCGCCGCAATCCGCCAGTTCGGAGACGCTGATCTGGCTGTTGCCGTGGTAATCGGAGACGGCGCCTTTTATTCGCACCAGATTGCCCAGGGTTAGTGAGCCGCCGCCATTGCTGAATGCGAAGATGCCTTCAGAGGTCTGGGGATTGCCGTCTTCGTCAGAAGGTTCTTCCTGGACGAAGAAGCCGTTGTTGCGGAAACCGGTGATTATACCTTCAACGGTCACGGTCTGGTCTTTCATCGCCACTTCGTCAGCACTGCCTTGTACGGCGCTGATCAGTGTGGCCGCTTCGCCGCAGGCGCCCAGGGTCGGCGCAGGATCGCCGTCGCCACCATCTCCTCCGTCCGCGCCAGGGGCTTTGCCCAGCCCGCTGAAGGTGTCTCTCGCCAGTGTTTGCCACTGATCCTGGTTAAAATCCGGGTTGGCGGTCGTATCTGTACGGGACAGAGTGACATCTTTCAGGTAAGCGCTTGCGCCTTCTTTAAGCGTTCCCACACGGTCGACAATCGCGCCGCCAACCAGGCGCAACACGACGGAATCGCCGCCATTAAAGCCGATGGCGTCGTCAGTTGAGGTGCTGTTGGCCAGCGCTTTCAAGCCATCATTAGCGCCGCTGTTAGCGTGCACATATACCGCGCCGGCCGCCAGGGAAAACGAAGGCAGGGTCATGTAAGCGTTAGGGGTTTCTGCGCCGTCTTTAAAACGGGCGATCTCATAGGCGCTGAGTTCTACGGCGTCGCTGCCGGTGTTGTAGAATTCCAGGGCTTTATTGTTGGAAGAACCTTCCACGTATTCCGAAATGATGAGGTCCGCCTGAGCGGAGAGTGGGAACGCGGTGATCATCGCCGCCATGAGGGCGCGGCGTCTGCTGTTTTCAGGATATTTCATTTTAATTATTTCCGAGTTACAACCAGGATTGTATAAAGTGCGTCCGGCCAATACTGCTCTGACTCCAGCCAGATATAACCGGACGAGAGCTTAGAGCAAGCGTTATGCCACGATCAAGGCGGGGGAAGAGCGTAATGTGACCTGGTTACAATAAATATAAATACCTATTACTCGGACAATAGAGGCGGCTGCAAACAAAACGGATTTAATAAGCGGCAAATCAATTGCTTATGAGGCGTCAGCCTGAGTCTGGCGAAGTTGGACGGACTAATCCGGGATAGAATCAGGTTCTGTTTATTATTTGACCATATGATCAACAAGAGTGCATTTTCTGACGTGACGGTCAAAAAATGCGCATCCTGAAAATCGTCTTTTATGGCGAGATGTTCAGTCAACAAATCCCAGTGGACTGGGGTAAAATCCTCCCTTCGTCATCTTCAAAGCCAAGTTGGCGGCATACCAATAAAACTACAGGTGGTCCGAACGGTGTCGGAAAATGAAGTCGCCGCGATGAGTTGGTGCGTGTATATGTTGCTGGCCAGCGATAACTCGCTGTATACCGGCATCACCAATAACCCTGCGAAACGTTTTCGGGATCATTTGCAGGGCAATGGGGCGAAGTATTTTCGCGGGCGTAAACCAGTGCGTCTGCTGTATGCGGAGGCGGGACACGATCGCGCCAGCGCAAGCCGCCGGGAAATTGAGATTAAAAAACTAAAACGCAGTGGCAAACTGCGCCTGATAGAAGAAAATGTATTGGATAGCGCTTTTCGGGAGTTGAATCGTAGTTGCTTCGGCCTGTGACGACAGGTCCCGCGTTCCTGATGCGACCTTCACCAAGTGAGATGGGAGAACAACACGATGTCCACGGACGTAATCGTCAGCCACTTTCTGGCTATTTTTTTCACCATGATTGGCGTGCATTACACCTGCCGTAGCCTGGGGCTGCGCAAGCGCACAGGCGTCAGTCATATTCATTACGGTTCCGCCGCCAGCAAAAGCTGGTTTGTGCGCTGGGTGTTCAATCTGTTTCGTTTATTGATTCTGGCGGTGACGGTGGCGCGGGTGTTCTATCCCGATGTGGACGCCTATCTTGGCGTATTTCCTGCGCTATACACGCCGGCGGTGTTGTGGACGGGAGTCGGCTTGCTGCTGTGTTCTTTTGGGTTGATTGATTACGTGCATTCCTACATGCACACGGACTGGCGCTCGGGCATTGATACTGACGGCAAGGCGCAGTTGCTGACTCAAGGGCCTTTCCGTTATTGCCGTAATCCGTTGTTCGCTGGCGTATATATCGGCCAGATTGGGCTGTTTCTGGCGCTGCCGTCACTGTTTACTTTGGCGTGCCTGCTCATCGGCGCAGGGATGATCGCCATTCAAACGCGATTGGAGGAGGCCGCTCTGCGACGCGCATACGGACAAGCCTATGAGCGTTATTGCGAGCGGGCGCCCCGCTGGCTGCCCCGTTTCGGCAAGGCCATAGGGCCAGGCTGGCAAGATTAAGCGTTCAGCGCTTTTCCGCTTCCAGCAGACGCATGAAAACCAGGGTGATTTCCGCGGTTTCCTCCGGCGCTTCGATCATCGGCGCGTGGCCGACGCCATCGATGATCATCTTGCGTGAATTGGCGATCTGCCGGGTGAATACCTCCGCATTGCGGTAGTTGATCACCCGGTCTTCTTTCCCCCACAGCACCAGGGTTGGGCTTCTGATGTCCAGCAACACTTGCTTGAAGTCATACCGGTGCTGCTCCCTCACCAATTCCGCGAATATATGGTCGTAAATGCCCGTGTTGGCGATGGCTTTTTCCGTGAGCACGGAGGTAATCGGCCAGGGAATGAAAGGCTTGTCCTCCATGGCGAATTCCATGAGGGCGTCAAAATCCTCCGGCTTTCTCACTATCAGCGGGTTTTCTCCCTTTTGCAGGCGCGTTTCCAGCTCGCTGGAAAAGTCATACACGCCAGCGGGGTCCATCAGCACTAACGAAGCGACGCTGTCTGGATATTCGGCGGCGTACATCGAAGAAATCGCTCCGCCCATGGAATTTCCCATCAAGTGAAAACGACTCAGGCCGGCGGCTTCGGTAAAGGCGCGCACGTAGCCGACCTGATCGTCGATATCATAGGGAATGCTGGTGTCCTTGCTGCTGTCGCCATGGCCCAACAGGTCGAGGGCGACGATGTGATAGCGCGGGGGAAGGTGGCGCATGAAACGCAGCCAGTTTTCTTTGCTGGCGCCGAAGCCATGCAACAGCAGGATCGTTTCGGCGTCCGGCGGCGCCTGATTTTCCAGATAAGCGAAATGACGCCCCTGGGTCTCCAGGCTTTTGGGGATGACGCCCGCCTGGGAGCGTTCGAAGTCCATGGCGAGATCGTACAGGCCGTATTTGATCTCGGAACACGCCGACAGCAGGGTCAGCGCAGCGATGAGAAACCCGGCCCGGAAAATCTGAGCGGAATGAGACATGCGCATGCTGTTTCCTGTAAATCCATACTGACAGACAGGAGCCCTGTGAGCGTCGCTGGACACGGGATTTAAGGGCTGCCGTAAGCGGACATTTAATCAAATCCGGAGCCGCCGAGGCAACGGTCTAGCCTTGAATCTGAGTGGCGGCGCGGCCGAATCCTCCACACTGATCTACACTGAGATTGATCTGTAAATCAACGCGTCTTTTGCTTCTACATGAATATGACGCCCAGGCTGATTGCGGTGGAGAACCAGGCTATGAACGCTGACACCCAACCCCCTGACGACAGTTATTGGCGCGACGCCGATCGCGAAGAAAGCGATGAGTTGAAGTTTCAGCTGGAGCAACGCGCCCGTACGGGCGAGCCCATGCGCGGATTCAAGTTGAGCCGTGCGGAACTGTCCGGGGTTGATCTGGTGCGGCGCAACGCCAAGGGCGGCTATCAACTGGTGGAGTCCGATCTTTACCGCGCCAACCTGGAAGGAGCCCATTGCTTTCACTTGGATTTACGGGGCTCTTCCCTGATGAAAGCCAACCTCAGCAAGGCGAATTTACACTGCGCCAACCTGCAGGACTGCAACCTGTTGGGGGCGGTGTTTGAGCAGACCAAAATTGAACACATCCAGTGGGGCGAAAAACTGCTGCAGGAGAAACTGGCGGAAAAAGCCTCCAATCGTGAGCAGAAGCTGGATTTGTATCAGCAGGCGGAAGAAATCTATCGGCATTTGCGCAAAGTCGCAGAGCAGCAGGGCCTTTTCGAAACCGCCGGCCATTTTTTCCAGAAAGAAATGCTGATGCGACGTTTCCAGCTACCGCCATTCTCTGGCGCGCGCTTCGTCTCCAAACTGGTGGATTTGTTCTGCGGATACGGGGAGCGTCCTGACCGCGTCATTATTTTTTCCTGTCTTATGGTGCTGGCTTTCTCACTGATCTATTTCACCCTGGGCATCCGCGAAGGAGAGCAGGCCCTATATGCGGGCGGCGGCGCCAATTTGTGGTCGGAATTGCAGTATTTTCTGAGCTGTCTGTATTTCAGCGTCGTCACCTTCACCACCCTGGGCTATGGAGACCTTGCCCCGGTGGGCCTCACCCGCGCGTTCGCCGCGACCGAAGCCTTTGTCGGCAGTTTCACCCTGGCGCTTTTTGTTGTCGTTTTCGTGAAGAAAATGACGCGATAGACGGCCCGGTTGGAATCTGATCCCGCCGTTGTCCCTTCAGGACATGGGCTATAGTTAAATTAATTGTGACAGGATTGAAATATTCGGGAGCCGGCTTATGGGATTCTCATATTTCATGGTTGCGGCGGTGTTGAGCGCTTCATGCAGTCTGGAGCCGCCCGCGCCTACGCAGCCCTTATACAGGGTGGCGGTGATTGACCGTTTTTATCCTGGCGACGAGTCCTTCGCTTCCGATGAAGACAAGGATATGGATGGTTGGCTCAACGGCATGGTCGATCTGGATCGCGACCGCAAGCGAGAACCGCTATACCATGGCGACATCGTCAGCCTGCTGGCCTCCGCGCCGCAAGTGGAGGTGACGCCCTATCCTCTGACTCCCGGTCAGCCTGCGCAGGAAGAAATCCTGCGGCAGTTGGCGGAAGTACGCAAACATGTCTTCTGGGGCGAGCCCATCGACGCGGTGGTGTTGTCATGGGAGTCCTCCACTTTGATCAGCGCTTTTGAAAAGCCCCTGCGTGCGGAAAATGTGGAAAACTACAAAGCGGTCGTGCGCAGCTGGGCGGAACATGATCCGGTATGGAATCTCAGCTATCGCATCATTCGTCTGATGGAGGATCTGGCGGAAAGCGGCGTGCAGGTCTACACCATAGCCGGCAATGGCGGGCGCGGCATGGTCAACACCTATTCCTTTGCGGATGGCGTGGTGACGGTGGGCGCGGTGGAGGCGGAACTGGGCGACTTCATCGCCGATAACGAATTAGTGGATACCCACGAGCAAGCCGCCTACTTCTTCCGACTGGTGCTGGACGCCACCGGCGCGCCGGTAGGCTACGATGTGGACGGAGATGATTGCGCGGATGTGCCGGTAACCTGTCTCACAGGCTATTCTCCTGAACGTACGGATTATCCGGCGAAACCCTGGCCGCCATTGAAAGGCTCTTCCTTCGCCGCGCCCATGGCGCTGCGCAGGCATCTTTTGGGCGATCAAAGCCACAGGTGCTCTGGGACCTGAAGCAAATTGAGGGGCGCTTCCGCTGTTACGCCACCAGAAGGTTGCGGAAGCCTTTTTTCAAATACTCCATCTGATCCGCCAGAATGCGTCGATTGGCCAGATACAGATACTCGTAGCGGTTCGGCGTATAAGGCACCGCCAGCAATTCCATGTTGCACTCGCTCAACAGTCGCGCGCCCTTATGCCCGTTGCAGCGTTTGCAGGCCGTCACCACATTGGTCCACACGTTACGACCGCCACGGCTCAAGGGCACGATGTGATCGCGGCTCAGCAGACTGTGGTGGAATTTTTCGCCGCAGTACATGCAGCGGAAGCTGTCTCGGGAAAAAAGGTAGCGGTTGAGGAGGGGAGGAATGCTGCGCAGTTCTTTGGGGTCCTTGCGGCCGACGATGATCTGCGGCACGTCAATACTGGACTGAACTCCTTGCGAGTTATACCCGCCATGCAGGGTGGAGCATATTTCTCCAAATGTGTATAACGCCCTATCGCACACGATCTCAGTCACGGCGGCGTAAACATCCAGCCAACACTGAGGAAGTCCTGACGGCGTTATCTTGAGTACCATGGGATACATGGACACCTCTGATCTTTCGTCAATTAGGCACGTTCCAGTGCTATATGAAATACATTTACTCTGACAGTTGTATTACAAGTGAGCAGTTTTTTCCATGTATTTCGGTAAATTAAGTGAGCAAGTCGATGATTTTTTGTACGCCCGGAACGGATTTTGTATTCCTGAAAGTGGTCAGCGTAAGCGCTGTAAAAATGGCGGGAAACGGTTTCCCGAAGCCACTTTCTTATGCTGCCTGTCCAGTCATCAATAACCGGGTGGTTCTCTCCCTCTGCTACACTTTCAACATCAGCCTTTCAGAGCAGGGACACGGATATGAGCGGGAGTATTTCAGAGGCGCAGTTGCAGACAGTCGGAGGCGCGCCGACAGTGAATAAAGCGCCGCTGTCCGCCTACCGTCCTTCCACCAAAATCGCCTCAGAAACCAGCAATGACGAGGACATGCTCAACCGGTCGCCTTTGGCGGATACCCTGGCTGGCTTTCTGGCCGCCCCGGCTAACAATGATCATCAAACCATTGGGCTCATGGGGGATTGGGGCGTTGGCAAAACCTCGTTTATTCAGCAGTTGAAGAAGACGCTGCGGGAAAAGTACGGTGAGGAGCAGGCCTTTCTCTTCGGCGAGTATAACGCCTGGAAATACGAGCATACGGAGAGTCCTCAGGCCGGGCTGGCGCAGGAGACGATCAAGGCATTGTCAGCGTTTGCAACACCGGCAGGGAACGGGAAATCCTCTTCCTTGAAGCTTAATATGGTCGGAAAGGCGCTTTTTTCACTGGCTGCGGTGATTATTCTTGCTCTCGCAGCGCTGCATTTTCTAAAGGCCTACGCCGGATTCAATACCTGGGTGACCAATTTAATCGGCGACGGCATGGTGTCCTGGCTGATGTCCGCCAGCGTCGTATTGGCGGCGTCCTCCATCCTGTATTTGCTGTACCTGGGATATCACAACCGGCAAAAACTGCTGCTGACATTCAAGTTTGGTTGGAAACTGAAGTCAGAGCGCATTTGTATCTTCGCCGCCGTGTTGGGATTGCAGATCGTATTCTGGTGCGTGCAATACTCGGACGACACTTCCGTGTTCTCCTCAGGCATCGGCAAAATCGCCGCGCATATTCCCGCATTGTTGCTGGCGGGTTCCTACAAATACTTTCAGACGGTCTGGGCGAGTCCCATGGCGCCGGAGTTGAACACGTATCTGCGTCTGCCCACCTATGGGCACTATCTGGGAACCGCTCCGGTCATGCACAACCATCTGCAATCGCTCTGCGAGCTGCGGCTGAATCCGAAAAAAGGACCGGAAAGCCGCTTTCTGCTGGTGGTGGAGGATTTGGATCGCTGCAGTTATGAAAACATCGTCAAAACCTTTGAGACCCTGCGTCTGGTAATGAATATTCCCCGCGTCACCGTGATCATCGCCATCAACCAGCAGATCGCCCTCACTGCGCTGGCGATGCATTACGAAAAGCTGGCCCCGCAGCACAAATGGCAGAATCCCCAGGCGATTGCGCGGGATTATCTGGCGAAAGTCATGCATGTGCCTATTACGCTCAGCGAGCCGGATGCGGCCGCCGTAACGCGCTATCTGGGAAGTGTTTGCGGCGCTCAGGCTGACCCGCAGCAGGAAACGTCTCACATGGCGATTCATAAACTGCTGCCCGATTCCCCGGCTCGCGCCAGCGCGGAAGGCATGGCGCCCCAGCAAAAACAAGCGTTCTACTACTGGTTGGAGCATTTCGAGTTAAGTAATCCCAGACAAATCAAGCGCCTGTATAACGGTTATAACCTGTTGCGCGCTTACCTGCGGGAGGACTGGCTGCAGACGGAGGATGAAGCGCCGGGCCTGAGCGAACAGCGGCAACCTCTCGCTTATCCCATGATGGTTGCGCTGTTTGCGATGGAATACGTCAACGATCATCCAGATCAGCTTGGCGAGAAAGGGCTGCATTACTGGAAAAAATTTCTGCGCGGCGAGCGGGTGAAACCGCTGGAAGACGGCGACAGCCTGGGCCGCATCGATCATGACGTTCTGACGATCATCAAAGAGCCGGCATGGGAAGACAAACTCATTCCGGCGATCAGGGCGTTTGTGCTGCCCGCCATTGAAACCGAGGAGATTGAGCCCGTGCTGAAGGGCTGAAGCAGGACGCCCCCAACCTTTACCCGATACCAATTCCCGCCGCATACCAGTAAAGTGAGTATTTAAGGCAGGTTATTGATCGTACGTTTTATGCTGAGTAGAGTTTTGGGCGGGTGTTTGCGGCCGCTGATTATCGCCGTGACAGTGTTCCTTTCCGCTTGCGCAGAGACTACATCCAGTCCGCAACTGCATCTTGGCGATGCGGATCTGGACTGGGTAGGGCGCAAAGTTTTTCAAAATGAATGCGCGGGCAAGCGCGAGTGTCTGGTGACCTGGAATCAGGGCGAGGCGTTTCCATCCCTGGGAATCGGTCATTTCATCTGGTATCCCGCAGGTGTCGAGGAGAAGTTCAAGGAAAGCTTTCCTCTGCTGTTTCAATACATGCTGACGCAAGGCGTGGTCGCTCCTTCCTGGATACTGGAGCTGGACCCACTCGACGCCCCCTGGCCAACCCGACAGGCGTTTCTGGCGGTTGAGAACAGTCCGCAAGTCGAAGAACTGCGGGGCTTTCTGGAGCGCACCAAAGCGCAGCAGGTTGCCTTTATGTTTCAGCGGGCGTCCACGTCGTTGGAAGCGATCATTGAATCTGCGCCGGTCGGCAGCCATGAAACCATCCGTCTGCGGGTCATGCGCTTGAGCGAAACCCGTGGCGGGGCCTATGCGCTGATTGATTACGTCAACTTCAAAGGCGATGGCCTGTCGGAGTCGGAGCGATATAAAGGCGAGGGCTGGGGCCTGAAGCAGGTGCTGGAGGAGATGGATCGCTTTGAGCAGGGAAGGACGCCTTTGCTGGCGTTCCGCATGGCGGCGATCTTTGTGCTGGAAAGACGGGCGCATAACGCCGCAAATCCTATCGAAAAGGAAAAATGGCTGCCGGGATGGAAAAACCGGCTGACCACATACACGGACCCGGAGGCTTCGTAATCGTGCTGGAGATTTCCAACAAAGTCAGCATTCCCGACCATGAAATTGACATGCAGGCCATCCGCGCCCAAGGCGCGGGGGGGCAGAACGTCAACAAAGTGTCTTCCGCCGTGCATCTGCGTTTTGATATCAAAGCGTCGTCATTGCCGGACATTTACAAGGAAAGGCTGCTGGAGCTGAGCGATCAGCGCATCACTAAGGACGGCGTTATCGTCATTAAAGCCCAGCAATATCGCACTCAGGAGCAAAATCGCGAGGACGCGCTGGTGCGGCTGAAGGAAGTGATCGTGAGTGCGATGGCGACGCGCAAGAAACGCATCGCCACCAAGCCTACCAAGGGCTCACAAACCCGACGCCTGGACGGCAAAACCAAGCGCGCTCAGGTCAAATCCTCCCGCGGGCGAGTGAACCGTTACGACTGATTTATATTATTAATATGGCGATGATATTGTCCCGCCTGATTAATAGTTCTCGCAGTCCGCCGACAAACTGTGATTGCAACCGTCGCGGCCGATGTACTGCTGAGTGCTGTACTCGGCGATCGGCAGTTTAGACACGGTCATGCCGTCTTCGGTGAGCGCGTCCACATAATCCACAAATCCCTGCGCATACTCGGTGAACGTATCCACATACAGGCCGGCGTTATAAGGCGTGGCGAACGTGTTGTAGCCATCCTGTCCAGAGGCGATGAAGTCGTTGGTGACCACGGTGTAGGTCGCGTTCAGGTCGATGGCGCTCCAATCCCCCGCCACACGTGAGTTCACCTCCACATTGGACAGGCGCGCGCCTTTGGCCTGTGAGGCGTCCACATTGAAACGCAGGCCGGCGGCGTAGGGGTAGGAGCCGGAAGAGCCATTGTTATCCAAGGTATTCGACAGCGCATCCTCCAGCACGTCGACGATTTGTTGTCCTGTCATCTCCAGCGTCACCAGGGTGTTGGAGAAGGGAAGCAACGTAAAGGCGTCCGCCACGGTGAGGTCGCCCATGGGAATGTCCGTTCTCACGCCGCCGCCGTTCTGGATGGCGATATCGGCGGTGGGCGTCACGGTCAGGAAGGCTTTGGCGACGATATTGGATATGTCGCTGCCGTTGACATAGTTTTCCGACACGTCGCACAGGCTGGAGCGAGATTCGCCGGGCCAGCGCACTAGACACAGGTTGTCTGACACCGTACCGATCACGGTTTGCTTCAGGGTATCCACTTCATCGTCATAAATCGCCAGCAGGCGCTCTGAAATGGCGTCCGCCGTGGTGGAGACGATTTCCTTGCGGCTGGTCAGCGCTTGCGTCACCAGATCGGCGTCAGCGGCAGGCAGGGTTTTAGTGACTTTATCCGCGGCTGTATAGGTGAACGACTTGGCGACTGGCATGTAAGGATTTCCGCTACAGGCGGTGACTTTTCCGCTGGCGTCGAAGCTGACGTCCAGGGCGCCCAGCAGGTGCGCATATTCCCAGGCATGTACGATACAGACCGCGTCCCCGGCTTTATCCGTGGCCTTTTTCGGGTAGTCGCTGACGACGTTGAAGCCCAGTTGGGTGAAGGTTTCTCCGCCCATCAAGGTGTGGGAGTCGCCGCCGACAATGACATCCACCCCAGTCAGGCTCGCCGCCAGGGTTTGGTCGTTGGCGTAAGTGTAGTGCGTCATCAGGATGATTTTGTTGACGCCCTGGGCGCTGATTTCATCGATGTATTTCTGCGCGGTGGCGGTTTCGTCGAGTAGAGTGGTGCCGGCGTCAGGACGGCTGGATTCCTGGGTTTTTTGCGCGATATCGATACCGATAAGGCCAATTTTCTGGCCGCCCACTTCCTTGATGACATACGGCTTGATGTAGCCTTGGGCGATAGGCGAGGCGTCGCCGGGAGCGACGTTGGCCGCCAGGACGTCGGTTCCGCAATCGTCCGCCGCCAGATAGTTCAGGAATGACGCCAGGCCGCTATCGCCGTTGTCGAACTCATGGTTGCCCAGGGCGAAGGCGTCAAAACAGATCCTGTTCATCATCTCCGCATCCGCTTCGCCGCCGAACAGAGTGAAATACAGGGTGCCGGTGACCGCGTCTCCAGAGTGCAGCTTCAGGACATTGCGCTTTTCATCCGCCAGGGTGTCGGCAAGGCTGGTCAACATGGGAAAACCGCCGTAAGAAACGGTCACCGAACCGATGTCAGAGCCGTTATCCGCCTTGGTTTGCAGACCCAGCGCGCTCACGTCGTAACTGAAGGTGGACGCGGCGAGATGGGAGTGATGGTCGTTGATGTGCAGGATGCTCAGGCTGAACCCGGAGTCGTCATTGCTTTGGGTGTTGTTGCTGTCGCTGCAGGCGGCGAGTGCGATCGACGCGCACAATACTGCGCCTGCGCGCGTTAAAGGAAAAGGCGCCATAAGACATGCTCCACAGTGAATTTGAGTGTTGAAGTTCGTTGTTATCGGAGCAGGGAGTGTCCCACTGAATTATTGCGGCAATGTTGCAACTAACGGAGAAGGGAAGAGGGGCGCTCCCTGTGGCGCGGCGTCAAGGGAGCGACAGCGATATGACGTCGCGTCAGGATGACTTGGGGACGCCCAGATATTTCTGGCGAATGCGGTCGTACTCGCCGGACTCGCGAATCATGCGTAAACCTTTGTTGAACTTCAGCATGGTGTCCAGACTCATGGGATGTCTTTTGCTGAAACAGGTGTAATAGGGCGCGCTGGATATGCCGATGAAGTTCAATTCGGGGGGATTCTCCATCTGCTGCGCCTCATACTGAATCGTATCGGCGAAGGAATAGATGGCGTCCACGCGCTGGAAGGTGAGCATATTGAGCAGCAGTTTGTCTGTTCCCACGGTTTCGATGTTTTCCAGTCCCGCTTTTTCCAGCTCCGTCTCCAGGTTGTAACCGCGCACCACCGCCAGCTTGTAGGGTTTCATATCGCTCAGTGCGCCGACTTTATGAATTTTGCGTCCGCTCAAGGTGAAAAAGCCTTTCTCCAGTGCGCCCAGTTCGTCGGAGAAGTATAGAAAGCTTTCTCTTTCCGGCAGATACGAGCAACTGCAGAGGCCGTCGTAGGTTCCGGTTCTGGCCAGTTCCAGCGCGCGATTCCATGGGAAATAGCGGAAGGTGACCGCCACGCCCACCTGTTGGAAGGCGGCCTGTAACAGCTCGATGTCGTAGCCCGGCCGGTCCGTGTTCTCGGGAGAGTCGATTTTTTGAGGAGGGAAGTAGTTGCACGCCAGATTGATGGAACTGTCAGCGGAGGCGGCGGTTGTCCAGAGTCCTGCGCTGACCAGTAACCAGAACGCCAATCTACGTAATAAAACGATGCTCAATAGGACCTACCCGTATGCTCGAAACCAAATCAAGAATTATCATGAGGCCCGGCGCAGCGTGACGAGTGCATGTTTAGAAGAGCGTCGTCGCACGAACTCGCGCTGGGCAAAATTTCACCAATCTAAAGTATGTCCGGCCCTGGTCTATTTCAATTCAGGCGCGTTCCCAGCGTCCGTATTTTTACACTCTTTTTAAAAGTGACGCTATTTGACTTTTTTACAGTATATCGATGGAAAACGAGTCAAATTGTCATGATTTTGTTGCGAATAAGCCGGATCAGGGCGTGGGGAGCGTGATCCTGTCGTTTCGATGTTTACAATTTGCGTCTGCGTGAGAAAAGGGAGCCGAGACGCTCCGGGTTAAGCTTTCGCTCTCTTTTCTCACGCCATGTTCACCCACTCTGTCGACAGGAGGACATTGATTTGTCATATGAACAGCGATTGCGGCGCACCGAGAAAGAGTATCCTTTCGATCTTTGGGCGGAGCGTTTCCAGGATGGGTTGGAGCAATATACGGACGAGAATAACACCGCCGCCAGACGGATTATGGATAATTTGTTGCAAGCTCTGCTGGAGCTGGGTGAAGGCGCGACGGAGAAGGTGAAGGTCAAACAGTTTGAGGTCGCCGTGGAGTCGCTTAACTACCTTAACGACACAGTGGGCGGGGACTTGATCGAAACGGCGGAAAGGGAAGAGCTGTGCGATTTGTTTGACGCCATCGCGGTAGCGGCGGGCATCGATCCGGAAAATTATGGCGACGGGGAGGGTATCGCCAGCCAGTGGCGAGACTGGTAAGCTGCTGATGTGACAAGTCGTCCGCTCTGATGCAGGCGCGTTGGAGTGGGCGCGAAAGGAATAATAATCAGCGAGAAAGCAGGAATGACCGACTTCCACGATATTCAGAAGACTTTTCCCCATGAGCAGGACTGGACGGCGCTTCAGGAAAATACCCTGATAGAATTAGTCCAGGATTATCAATCAGAACCCTTCTGCGCCAACTCCGCCCTTGTTGAACTCGCCATCCGCAATCATCCGAAAACCACCGAACTGAGCGAGCACATACTGGACGACGAACGGGCGGACAAATGGCTGAAGGCCTCCGCGCTGGGCTCTCTCCTTACCAAAGACTTCAAGCGCGCCTTGGACAAGTCCCTGGGTTTTATCGACCACTGCGATCACCGGCTGCTCTGCGAGCTGGTGGAAGCGATGAATTATGAGTTTCAGGGCGAACTCAAAGACTACGCCGCCAACCACGCCACTACTCAGAAATTGAAACAGCGCCTGCGCGCCGGCGCGGACAAAGACGTGGATTACTGCGAATTGTTTTACGAGTACGTGGGGGCTGAGTAAAAATAGCCGCTTTCGATTATTCGTAAGCTAAGGAGTCAAAACGTGCTCGTCAGCACCATTTACCCCGTTCAACCTATTGGAAACGG
Source organism: Hahella sp. CR1 (assembly GCF_029813005.1). NCBI lineage: Bacteria > Pseudomonadati > Pseudomonadota > Gammaproteobacteria > Oceanospirillales > Hahellaceae > Hahella > Hahella sp. CR1. Next base: position 57,730 of record NZ_JAPELK010000001.1, on the reverse strand, counting down.
CCGCTTTTCCGTCATGGCCAAACCGGTCGCCGGGGAGTGGATGGAAGAGGAGTTCGCGGGTATCGCCCGCAGCGGCGTCACCAGGATGCTGTCTCTACTGGAGACCCAGGAGATTCGTGAGCTGGGGTTGACGCAGGCGCCGGAGCTGTGTCGCTGCTTGGGCATGGCGTTTACCCATTTCCCCATTCCCGATTTCGGGTTGCCCAGGTCCGTGCGGGACGTCGCCGCACTGCTGGACGCTATTTATCCCGCCGTGTTGGCGGGCGATCATCTGGTTATTCACTGCCGCGCCGGCATCGGACGCACTGGCACGATCGCCGCCTCTTTGCTGGTGCGTCATGGCTGGACCCCAGAGCAGGCTTTCGCTGAAATCAGCTTGAAACGCGGCGTGGAAGTGCCGGATACGGACGCGCAGCGGCGCTGGGTGATAGAGCATGCCCGCGCCTTATCCCAATAATGTCAACTTCTCGTCTACGTAGTACTACTTAGATTGAGTCCGTAGTTATGCGGGCGTATTCGCCCACCGCCTAACGGCGCTAATACGGATAGAATTTGATCAGTCAAAAAGAGAGCATTTTGTGAAGCGCCCGGGTACGAGTGCGACGCGAGCCCATTGCCGTTTAACGGCGACGGCGGTTATTACGCGAAAATAAATATAAGAAAGGTACACAATATGACTCTTAAGCGATTCCTGAGAATCCTTCCCGTATCTGTTTTGTTGGCTTTCGGAATCTCCGGATGCAACGAATCCAGTCCGGCCGCCAGTGCGCAGGCCGCCTCCCCAGAAGCCAAAGCCCCGGAACAAGTGTATACCTTGAGACTGGCGGAAACCTGGCAGCCTAACTTCCCGATATTCGGCGATGCGCCCCGCAATATGGCGGCGATGGCGGAGAAGATGTCCAATGGCCGGCTGAAAATCACCATTGATTCCGCCAACAAGCACAAAGCGCCCTTCGGCGTGTTCGATATGGTCAAGACTGGCCAGTATGACATGGGGCACTCCGCCTCCTATTACTGGAAAGGCAAAGTGCCTGAGACGCTTTACTTCACCACCATGCCTTTCGGCATGATCGCGCCGGAGCAATACGCCTGGTTTTACTACGGCGGCGGCATGGATCTGATGGAGAAAGTCTACGCCAAGCACAACATACTCTCGTTCCCTGGCGGTAATACCGGCAACCAGATGGGTGGTTGGTTCCAGAAAGAAATCAACTCGCTGCAGGACCTGCAGGGTCTGAAAATGCGTATTCCTGGGTTCGCCGGCGAAGTGTTGGCCAAAATCGGCGTGAGCCCCACCAATATCCCATCCGGCGAGCTGTATACCGCGTTGGAGCGTGGCACCATCGACGCTCTGGAGTGGGTCGGTCCTTCTCTGGATTTGCGGATGGGCTTCCACAAAATTGCGCCTTATTACTACACCGGCTGGCATGAGCCTGCGACCGAGTTGCAGTTTATGATCAATAAGAAATCCTGGGAGAAACTGCCTGCGGACCTGCAGGAGATTCTGCGGGTATCCATGCGCACCGCCGCCTACGACATGTATATTCAGTCCACTCACGAAAGCGCGGTGAATTGGGCGACCATTCAAACGGAATTCCCCAACGTCAAACTGCGCACGTTCCCCAAAGAAGTTATCGCCGCCATGCGTAAGGCGAACGACGAGCTGCTGGCGGAAAAAGCCGCTACCGATCCCATGGCTGCGGAAATCCTCAAGTCGCAGCACGATTACATGCTGAAAGCGCGTCGCTGGACCGAGATTTCCGATCTCGCCTACCTCAACAGCCAACCCCAAGGCTAATCGCAGTTAAACCCGGAGCCGCTCAGACAGAGCGCGCCTCCGGCGGAACTTTCACTGGCGTCTACAAAGCGCCTGCCTGTTATAGGCGGGCCTGAGGAGGCGCTGTGTGTGGGAGCAATCTGCTGGAGGGCTGTCCTGCGCCCGGGCCGGAGTGGAATATGCAGTGGATTAAGATCTTCGATCGCCTGTTCGAGCGGGCGTCTCACCTCTGCGGCCTTATCGCCGCAGGCTGTTTCCTGCTGATGCTGGTCAACGTGTTTTATGACGTGGTGATGCGATATCTGTTCAATCAGGTGTCTATCGGCATGCAGGAATTGGAGTGGCATCTGTTCGCCGCCGTCTTTTTATTAGGCGTTCCTTATGCGCTGCGTACGGATGGCCATGTGCGCGTGGATGTGCTGTATGAAGGCTGGTCGGATCGAGTGAAAGCCATCGTCAACATGGTTGGGGCGATCGTATTCGTCACGCCATTCTCACTGCTGGTGATGTATTTCGGTTTTGGCTTCACCGTGGATGCTTTCGATCTGATGGAAGGCAGCGGCGATCCAGGCGGTTTACCTTATCGCTGGATCATTAAGTCATTGATTCCTCTGTCCTCTCTGCTGATTCTGCTGTCCGGCCTGGGCATGATCACTCAGGCGCTGAGAGTGCTGCTGTTGGGAGAGAAGTACGCAGAGTCTCATGCGAAGGAGGGCTTGGCGTGATCGGCATTATTATGTTCGCGGTGGCATTGCTGATGTTGATGTTCGGCTTCCCCGTCGCATTCACTTTTGGCGGCGTGGCGTTGGTGTTCGGCTTGATCGCCCAGGGGCCGGAGCTGTTCGCTTTTATGCCGTACCGCATTCAAAGCATCATGGAAAATACCGTGATGATGGCCATTCCCATGTTCATTTTCATGGGGTTGGTGTTGCAGAAGACACGATTGGCGGAGCAGCTGCTGGAGGCCATGGGACGTCTTTTTGGCGGCGTGCGCGGCGGCTTAGCCATTTCCACCGTACTGGTCGGCGCCTTGCTGGCGGCTTCTACGGGCGTGGTCGGAGCCAGCGTGGTGGCCATGGGGCTGATTTCATTGCCGGTCATGCTGAAGTACGGCTATCACAAGGGTTTGAGCACCGGGACCATCTGCGCCTCCGGCACCTTGGGGCAGATTATTCCTCCCTCTATTATTCTGATTATTCTGGGCGATGTGATGGGCATTCCCGTAGGCGACCTGTTTCAGGCGGCGGTGGTTCCCGGTGTGGTGCTGATCGTCGCCTACATTGCCTATATTCTGATCGTCGCCTGGCTGAATCCCGATATGGCGCCGGCATTGCCGGACAACGGCGAGAACCGGGCGCAGCAGGTGAAAATCGCGCTGTTCTCTATCCTGCCGCCATTGGCGTTGATTCTGGTGGTGCTGGGTTCGATCTTCACTGGCGTCGCGACGCCGACGGAGTCCTCCGCTCTGGGGGGCGTGGGCGCCTTGCTGCTGGCGGTGTGCTATCGCCAGTTTTCCTGGAAAATGGTGTGGGAGTGCAGCCGCGAAACCGTGACGGTCACCGCCATGGTGTTTGCGATTCTGCTGGGCGCGACGGCGTTTTCCATGACCTTCACCTATGCGGGAGGCGATACGCTGGTGGAGCACTGGATGACGCAATTGCCCGGTGAGAAGTGGGGCTTCCTGATCCTCACCATGCTGGTTATTCTGGTGCTGGGATTTTTCATCGATTTCGTGGAAATCTCTTTTATTATTGTGCCGATCCTGGCGCCGGTGGCGGAATCGCTGGGCATCAGTATGGTCTGGTTTGCGGTGCTGATCGCCATGAACCTGCAGACCAGCTTCCTGACGCCGCCGTTTGGGTTTAGTTTGTTCTATCTTAAAGGAGTCGCTCCGAAAGAGGTGACTACGATGGACATCTACCGGGGCGTGACGCCATTCATCATCCTGCAGGCGCTGGTGCTGATTTTGCTGCTGGTCGCGCCAGGGTTGTTTGGCTTTGAAGTCTGATTGAGGCGATGCGCAGGGAGGCGCTCCGCCAGATCCTGTTTATCTGCTGGAGGCTTGCGTCATGACGCTGCGCACTAAAGTTGTTCTGTTGGCGTTAGCGCCGTTGCTGCTGATTTCCATCGCATTTGCGCTGGCGATGGTGAATCTGGCGGATGAGCTGGCGCAGCGTGAACTGGAGACCTTTGAGAACAATCTGCTGCGCTCCAAGGAAACAGCGCTGAAAAGCTATGTCAGCATCATGCGCATCACCTCCGGCTACCTCATTGAGAAGGCGGAGTCCGACGAAGAGGCGAAGCGCAGCATTCAGGAACTGATGCAGCGCATGCATTTCAGTGAGGACGGCTATTTCTTCGCCTACACCCCCAGCGGCGTGAATCTGGTGCACGCCACCCAGCCCGGACTGGTGGGCATGGACCTGCTGAATATTAAGGACAACAACAGTAACTACGTTATCCGCAATCTGCTGGCGCGCGCCACGGAAGGCGGCGGCTTTCACAACTATCTCTGGCAGAAACCCACCTCCCGGGTGACTGTGGACAAGATCAGCTATGTGGAGTCCCTGCCGCCCTGGAACTGGATGTTCGGCACTGGTCTCTATCTTGATGATATTCAACAGGAGATGGAGCTGATCAAAGACGGTGTGGACGAGAACGTGGCGGATGCGCTGCTGACCTTCGTCATTATCGCCTTGCTGGCGGTGATGGGTGTGCTGATTGCATCAATCTGGTTCAACGTGCATGAACATCGCCTGGCGGATCAAAGCCTCAAGGAACTCAGTCATAAAACGGTGCAGTTGCAGGAGGAAGAGCGGCGAAGGGTGTCGCGGGAACTGCACGATGGCATCAATCAATTGCTGGTGTCGGTGAAATATCGTATCGAGACGGTGCTGGGCCTGCTGCAGGAAAGCCAGCAGACCTTGCGCGAACCTCTGCTGAAAGGGCGGGAAACTCTGAAGCAGGCGATTCAGGAGGCGCGGCGTATCAGTCACGACTTACGCCCCAGCATTTTAGACGATCTGGGTCTGGTGGCGGCGTTGGAGCATCTGGGCGAAGATTTTGAAGAGCGCTCCGGCATCGACGTATCCGTGTATCTGCAGGTATCGGAAACCAAGTTGGATGAAGATATCGCCACGACCCTCTACCGCATCGCCCAGGAAGCGTTATATAACGTGGAAAAACATGCCGGCGCCAGGCAGGTGACGTTACGCCTGGAGCAGGATGCGGAAGGGCTGTTTCTGGAAGTGAAGGACGACGGCGCAGGATTTTCGTTGCGGCGTCTCGGCCACGGCAGAGGCATCGGGATTCGCAATATGCGCGAGCGAGTGGAGTTTCTTGGCGGAAACTTCAGTGTACATTCGGAAGAAGGCAAAGGGACCTGCATTCAGGTGACCTTCATGGGATAAAGAGACAAGAATGATAAGACTGGTATTGGTTGACGATCATATTCTGGTGCTGGAAGGCATCCGCGCCCGGCTGGAGCAGGAGCCGGACATTGATGTAGTGGCTCAGGCCACCGACGGTCAGCAGGCGATTGAAGCGGTGGCGACCCATCAACCGGATGTCGTGATGATGGACGTGAGCATGCCGCGCATGAACGGCATCGACGCCACGGAGTATATGGCGCAGCACTTTCCCGATACCCGCGTGCTGATTCTCAGCATGCACAACAATAAAGAGTATGTGTCGCAGATTCTGCACAAAGGCGCCAAGGGCTATATTCTTAAAGATGTGTCTGTGGATGAAATGATTCGCGCCATTCGCACAGTGTATGAAGGCGGCACCTATATCAGCAGCGGCGCCTCCGCAGCCCTGTTTTCCCAGCCGCAGTTGCGCGGCGAGACGTCCGCCAGTCTGACTCACCGGGAGGCGTCAGTATTGAAGAAAGTGGCGGAAGGCAAGAGTAACAAGGCGATTGCGGAAGAGCTTGCCATCAGCGTGCGTACAGTGGAAACTCACAGGCAGAATATCAAGGCGAAACTGGGACTTAGCTCCACGGCGGAATTAACCAAGTACGCCATTAAGCATGGGTTAATGTAAGTCGGTTTATCGTTTCGCCTGTCAGCGCAAGTTTAGAGGATCGGCCGATGCGTATATCCGGGTTCATATTAATCACCATTCTGATGGCGTTCGCCTCCGGGTGCAGCTCTGTGCGGGTGAATCATCCGCCGACGGCGATACCCTCTCCAGAACAAATATCCAGCCCTGTCGCCGCCGCTTTGTATGACCAGTATGACGAGTGGCGCGGCGTAGACTACCGCTATGGAGGCCTTGATAAGTCCGGCGTGGACTGTTCAGGCCTGGTGTATCTCACTTTTCAGGAGCGTTTCGACGCCAGGCTGCCCAGAACCACGAAAGGGTTGGCGCAAAAAGGGCGTCAGGTGAGCCGCAAAGAACTGCAGCCCGGCGATCTGGTGTTCTTCAAACCCGGCGGCTGGAAAGGGCTACATGTCGGCATTTACGTGGAAAATAACCGTTTCCTGCATGCATCCACCAGTAACGGCGTGGAATTGGCCTATCTGCATAACGGCTACTGGGCCGACCATTTTTGGCAGGCGCGGCGGGTAAAGTAAGTAAAGACAAGCGTCGTCTAGAGTGATTCCCAATCTGCGTGACGTCGGAGAGGCAGTGAACTGCCTTTCCGGGCGCGAGTTAATGCGTGAGGGCGTGTTATTCCGCGGCGGCACGGTTAATGAGCTATTCAGCGTGTCAGAACTTCCGCCCGTGGATTGCATCCTTAATCTGAGAAGCGGTCCAGATCAAGTCTTTGTAGGCAAAAAGCAGCTCCATATTCCCGCCGTGGACAGTGTTGAAAATTACGTCACAGCAAGCGGCGCGGTGCGTAACTGGCTCAATCGAGTGCTCGCGGCAATATGTGCAGACGCCGCCTTCCCGCTTTTGATTCATTGCACGGCGGGTAAAGACAGGACCGGCGTTGTTGTCGCGCTGATCCTTGCTCTCATTGATGTGCCTCAAGACATCATTGTTGAAGAATATCTTCTGTCCGACGGCGTAGCGGATAGCGTTAATATAGAAACCGCCTTACAAGGCATCGGCAGCGCATCTGATTATGTGTACAGTCCTGACGTGTCCGCCTTTCTCAAGCAAGCCTTGCTAATCTGATTTTAGGTGACAATCCGTAGCGGTTTTCTTGCGGCGGAATTAACCAATTTTTAATCAACTAACGCCAGTCTAAACAGGTTTCTTTCCTTTATGATGGTTCAATTTAATATTGAACCCTTGTGTGGGACTGACCATGAAAATGACGAATCTTCTTGAAAGGAAGTTGATCGGCGTCGATCCATTTTGGGTCGTCAGAATCGACTATTCTCCTTTGACCGCAAAATTGTGTCTGGATCTCACACCGGAGCCGGAATCCGGCATCGTTACCAGAAGAGCAATTTTTTCCGGGGTCACTACCTGCAAAGCGGATTATTTTGACGCCGTCGGCGACGCTGACTATATGCCCACTGTTATTGGCGTGCTGAGCGCGCAGAAAGGCGCGCAACAAAAGATTATCGTTACGACGGATGCGTTCGAACTGACCTTTGACTGCGCTGGAGAGCCCGAAATCGACCTCTAATTTCACAAAATTTTTCCCGCCATGCACATTTGAGACTGTTTGTCAGCCCTTATAATTTTCGGTTATCTCTTTATAATGTTCGGCCCTCTCGAAGTTAGGTCTTCGAGCAGGAAAAAGAAGAGTGTGCGGCAACGAATTTGAGGTTTTTGGTGATAGTTTTTACTGCTACCGATCAAGTTACGGGGAAAGTTTTTGCGGGCAGCACCCGCAGGTCATTGGAGGATCATTGGGGGCATTTGTTGGTCCAGGAATCCGAAGGCGCAATGGGTGAGTTCTTTGAAACTCTGCGGTCCAGCGGCGCGGACTCTTTCAAAATGGAAGAGTGGGGTTATTCTGATAACCCTAAAGAACTTCGGGAAATGTTGGCTGAAGCGATGGAAGCGCTGGGCGCCAAAGCAATCAAAGTCACACTGACTCGACCAGAGAACAAATCCAAACCATCAATGGATCTGATGAAAGAGTTGGAAGCATTGAAACAGGAAATGTCGGACGGCTCTGACGATCCCGACTATACGCCGAAGAAAAAAGAGGCTGTGGTTAAGCCGGAAGCTCCAAAGCCCGCCCCTAAAGCGGAACCGAGACCACTGCGTCACACTGCTTCCACCCGTGAGGCGGAAGAGATGCGCGCATTGATTGCCGGTATCGAGGCCCGCCGTCGCGGTGGGACCAAAGCGGGGCAGAAGGCGGCGAAGAAAGCCGGCGCTGCAGGTCTGGCGAAAGCAGCCAAATCTGCGACTGGCGCAACCGCTCCCGCTCCAGTGAACCGTCCCAAGCTGTCTGAAGGCCGTACTGGCTCAGCAGCGAAGGAAAAACGCATTCGCGAAGCGATTGCGGCTGAGAAAGCGGAAATGGAAGCGCAGAAGCGTAACCAGGCTTCAGAAGAAGCGAAAGAAATGCGCGAGATCATGGCGCGTTTGGATCAGCGCACCAAAGAAGGCGCGCGTATCCATCGTCGTCTGTAGTACAGCGTGTTCTAAGCAGGGCTCTGTGATCAACAGGCCCTGCGACCTCTCCCGAATATCCTCTCTTTCCTCATCTGTAGTAAGTATAGTAAGCAACACTGTTATCTATTCCAGACTTGTCCCTGTTCGTCTTCCTGATGTTGTCGGCGCTATTTTGCCGAACGCGTTTCTAGTGCTATGATGCCGCCTCTCCGCCGTTAGGCGAGAGGAACAACAATGACGGAAACATCAATGGAGGTGTGTCATGCGTACCAAATACGAAGAAATGCTGTGCTTTCGAGGTCATCAGTAAGCGCAGGAAAGGTTATCCATCTGAAACTCAGGTGAAGCGCGGCTACAGAGTCGTTCATGGAGACAAAGATCTGCATGAGAAGCTGGGGAGAAATGACCCCTGTCCCTGTGGCTCACGGAGGTTGTTTCAAACAATGTTGTCTTAAGTCAGGTTGCTTTCGACGGCGTTAACCGAGACGACTATTTCCGCTAAGCAGGCGCTTGCGACCCCCATGTTGGCAAGCGCGCAAAGTCAGACTTACCTAAGCCATCGCCGCCGCTCATGCAAGCGGGGCGATGGCCTCCAGATACTTCCCTATCTATACCTCCTTCTACTTCATTGACCCCCTGTGCGTGAGCGGGTTACATTGCTGGGAGCAATATTTGATCTACAGCGTTATGGCGGTGGCGTATGAGTCTGGATACCTATTTGATGTTTGTGGTGGCCTCTCTGGTCGTGGTGATGATCCCAGGGCCTTCCGTCATGCTGGTGGTCAGCCAGGCGCTGTCGTCAGGCAAAAGCTCTGTCGCGCCATTGGCGGCGGGCGTGGGATTGGGAGATCTGGTCGCCATGACTTTGTCCTTTCTCGGCCTTGGCGCTATTCTGGCGGCTTCCGCCTTTACGTTCACGATATTGAAGTGGGTCGGCGCGTTATATCTGGCCTATCTGGGCGTGAAAATGTTTCGCTCTTCCACGTCGCTGAGCGCTGACGATGGGCAGACGACTGGCGTCAGCGGGCGCAGTCAGTTCATCAGCGCGTTTATCACCACGGCGCTTAATCCCAAGAGCATCATCTTCTTTATCGCCTTCGTGCCGCAATTTGTCTCCACTGAGGCGGCGCTGGCTCCACAATTTGTCATACTCGGCGCTACTTTTCTGGTGTTAGGCGTTCTCAACGCCGCCATGTATGCGGTGTTCGCAGGCAAACTGCGCTCCATGTTACGTGATCCCAAAGCGCTAAAGCGTTTCAACCGCGTCGGCGGCTCCCTGCTTGTTGGCGCAGGCGTGCTAACCGCTGCGGCGAGGCATGGCTAGGCGGTTTGCGAGGTGATTCCCGATATCATTCTGCAAACGGCCTTTGTGGAACGCCCGGATGCGCTGTTTCGCGAGCTGAAAGATAACGTGGCGTGGGATGAACGTCTCAAAGCCAGGAAAACGGCGAGCTTTGGCGTCTCATATGATTATTCAGGCATGAGCTATCCGCAAACGGAGCTACCGGAAAATCTGGCGCGAGTAGGACGCGACATTGAAAAGACGCTGGGCTTTTACCCGAATAATTGTCTTTTGAACTACTACCCCGATGGCGAATCGTCCATGGGATATCACTCCGACTCCTCGGAAGAGCTGGCGCCGGGAACGGGCGTGGCGATCATTTCTCTGGGCGCCGAGCGGCGTATTTCCTACCGTAATAAAGCGGATAAGGCGCATGTTGTAACTTATATGCTCGAACATGGTGCGCTGCTGTACATGGATAAAGGCGTACAGGACCGCTGGATGCATGCGATTCCCAAAATGCCGGGCGTAGGGGAGCGCATCAGTCTTACATTCCGACTCATTCTCAAATAAGGAACCTTGGCATGCAGTCAATTGGAGCCGCCTCCTCCCTGTGGCGCTATCCGGTTAAATCACTACTGGGGGAAAAGCTCGACTCACTGGCGTTTGATGGACGCGGCGTGGTGGGTGACCGAATCTTCGCTGTCCGCAACGGAGCGGGTAAGTTTGGCAGCGGTAAGAACACAAGACGCTTCGCCAGGATAGAAGGGCTTTTGAGAATGAGCGCGAGCTCTGACGCCGACTCGGTATCGTTGCAATTGCCTGATGGGCGGGTCATGTCGAACGACCATCCCGACCTGAATCAAGCTCTTTCCTCCCTGTTGGAGCAGGAGGTAACTCTGGTGCGAGAAGAGGCTGTATCGCACCTTGATGCGGGGCCTGTACACCTGATTTCAACTTCAGCGCTGCACTGGTTGCGAGGGCTGCTGCCTGAGTCGCGTATCGATGAACGCCGCTTTCGGCCTAATATCCTACTGTCGACCACTGGCGTTGGCATGGTTGAGCATGACTGGCTGGGTAAGACCCTTTCCTTTTCCGGCGGGCTGCGTCTGCAAATTAGCGGACTGACTGAACGGTGCGTGATGACGGGGATGCGGCAGTCTGAATTACCCGATGATCTTATGATCCCCCGGACGATTGGCGAACATATGCAGTTTAATTTCGGCGTCTATGCGCAGGTGATAGAGCCCGGTGTATTGCGGCAAGGCGAACACGCTTTTTTAGAATGATTGCTCTGTGGCGCCATGGCTGAAAGTCATCGCACAAGATAAATAAGCTACGTCTAAACTTTACTTGTAATCCATACTTTTCACGTAATCCGTTAATACTGGAAGGCGCGACGCAGGAGGCTTCGTCCTATCCTCAACGCAAGAGGTAAGCGTCATGGCGTGGTTGGTGGCGGGAGCGGTCATTGCATTCATACTCTATCGCGTGCTGCTTAGTCGGGCGCGACGACAAGCGCTGAAGGCATTTCAATTTCCCGGTAGCATAAAGAGCAAGATCCAGAACAAATACCAGCATCTGAATGACTCGCAGTTAGAGATGGTCATGACAGGGCTGAAGGAGTATTTTGCGCTCTGCCAGCTTGGCGGTCGGCGCATGGTGGCCATGCCCTCGCAGGCAGTGGACGTGGCTTGGCACGAGTTCATATTATTCACCCGCGCGTACGAGCAGTTCTGTCAGAAGTGCTTCGGTCGGTTCTTACATCATACGCCAGCGGAAGCCATGCAGAGCCCCACTCAGGCCCAGAATGGCATTAAGACCGCATGGCGGCTGGCCTGTCATAAGGAAGGCATAGATCGTCGCAACCCAAGTCGCTTGCCGATGATTTTCTCGATGGATCACGATTTACAGATTCCTGATGGTTTTGTTTATAGCCTTAACTGCAAAGGTCCAGGCGGCGTGGGCTATTGCGCCAGTCATATTGGATGCGGCTCCGGCTGCGCCGGTGGCGGAGATAGCGATGGCGGCGACGGAGGATGCGGAGGCGGCTGTGGAGGAGATTGAGTTAATGAAAAGTAGTACGTCTGCGCCCGCATTTTTTCTTGAAGGCGTGGCGCAGGAGAGACATGGGGAAGTGGAGGACTGGTGGGCTGGCCTGGGTCACTCCATACAAGGTGAAATTATCGCTTTTTGGCAAGGGGATGCAGACTCGCCTTTGCAGACAACTATCGCCAATGTTAAGGAATACCTGGTCGCCAGCAAATCACATGAGGAAAGTGAGCAAGTAGAGGAGCTGGAGCCCCACTACCCAAACCGGGAGTTCTATGAGTACTTGGTGAATCATGAGATTTATCTGGATGTGTTCGATAAGCGCATGCATATCTGTACGGCGCATAAAGCGATACGGGAGAAGTTGCTGTTAGGTCGTTTACCTGCAGATTTCGTTTGCCCGTTTATGCGTTCGACATGTGTCGTCCGGCAGGCGCTCAAGCGGTTTGGCGACGAGGATATACAGTTGCGCTTGGTGACAGGCAGGTAGGAGGGGCTGAAATTTGGCGCATGTTGCGGAGCGTAAGCCCAAATCGCAGGCAAAAAAAGAGCAGGGTGGAATGGGGACTCCGGAACCCTGCTAAATCACTCAGATTGCGAGTGCGAGAGTGTGATCGAAAATGAGGAGGCCGGGTTAGACGCGGCCTCCCGCAAAAGTGGATAAAAAGCGTTTGGGACCCTTCATCCTTACTGAATAGAACCTCCTACGCGTACGATCTTCATCGTATTGGTGCCGCCCTGTGCGTTGACGTAGTCGCCCTTGGTAAGGATTACCAGGTCGCCGTCGGTCACTACATTGCGTTTCACCAGCTCATTCACCACCAATTGGTTGATCTCTTCGTTAGGATGCTGATCCGAATCGAAGGGGATCGTTTGCACGCCGCGGTACAGAACGACTTTGTGCTGAGTTTCATGGTGGCGCGAGAACGCGTAAATCGGCAGAGGCGATTTGATGCGCGACATCAACAACGGCGTAGCGCCGGTTTCAGTCATACAAATGATCGCCTTCACGCCTTGGAGATGGTTGGCCGCATACATCGCCGACAGAGCGATGGATTCGTCGATGCGGGCCATCCCCTCGTGAATACGGTGTTTGGATTGATGCGTGGACGGATGTTTCTCTGCGCCAACGCAAATCCGCGCCATGGCTTCCACCGCCTGCGCCGGATACTGGCCCACGGCTGATTCGGCGGACAACATGACTGCGTCGGTGTAATCCAGCACCGCGTTGGCGATGTCGGACACTTCCGCGCGAGTCGGCATGGGGCTGCTGATCATTGACTCCATCATTTGAGTCGCAGTGATCACCACCCGGTTCAGGGTTCTGGCCCGGGCGATAATGTGTTTCTGTACGCCGACCAGTTCTGCGTCGCCGATTTCCACCGCCAGGTCGCCACGAGCCACCATGACTGCGTCGGAGGCCAGGATAACAGCGTCCAGCTGTTCGGGATTATGAACCAGGTCTGCGCGTTCGATTTTCGCCATCAGGCTGGCGTTGGAGCCTTCCGCCTTCAGCAGCGCGCGCGCTTCATGCATGTCTTCCGGAGTGCGTGCGAATGAGACGGCGACATAGTCCGCGCCCAGTTTGGCGGCGGTCTTGATGTCTGCTTTGTCTTTATCCGTCAGCGCTTTGGCGGAAAGTCCGCCGCCTTTCTTGTTAAGGCCTTTGTTGTTGGAAAGTTTGCCGCCAATAACCACGCGGCAGATAATTTCCAAACCAACAACCTCTTCGACCAGCAGCTCCAGACGACCATCGTCAAGCAGGAGCGTGTCTCCGGCGGCGACGTCGTTCACCAACTGCTCATAGTCGATGCCGACGCGATCAATGTCGCCGGCTTCTTTGTCCAGGCGCGCGTCCAATACGAAGCGCTGGCCTGGCGTCAGAGTGACTTTGCCGTCGACAAATCGCGCGATGCGCAGCTTGGGGCCTTGCAGGTCGGCAAGAATGGCGACAAAACGATTTTGCTTGCGCGCGAGTTCGCGCACCAGTTCCGCACGGGCGATGTGCTCAGCGGCTTCGCCGTGGGAAAAGTTGAGCCGGACAACATCGACTCCCGCCTTGATAATGGATTCCAGCGCCTCAGACGAACTGGTGGCTGGACCCAGTGTGGCGATTATTTTGGTGCGACGTAACATATCTCTACCTCTCGTATGAACCGGATTATCTGGCGACCTTCATCAGAGCCAGCGTGTTGTCCAGCATACGGTTGGAGAAGCCCCACTCGTTGTCGTACCAAGCCATGACTTTTACATGGCGGCCTTTAACTTTGGTTTGGCCCGCGTCAAAGATGCTGGAGAACGCCGAATGGTTGAAGTCGGCCGATACCAGTTTCTCTTCGTTATAGTCGAGAATTGCTGATTTCGCAGCAGCTTCCCGCATGATTTGGTTGATTTCTTCTTTGCTGGTGTCTTTGCCCGCGATGAAAGAAAAGTCCACCAGAGAAACATTGATGGTTGGAACTCTGACCGCCATGCCGTCCAGTTTGCCTTCCAGTTCCGGCAACACCAGGCCGATCGCCGCAGCGGCGCCAGTCTTGGTGGGGATCATGGATTGGGTGGCGGAACGTGCGCGGTACAGGTCCGAGTGGTATACGTCAGTGAGTTTTTGATCGTTAGTATAAGAATGAATCGTGGTCATCAAACCGCTTTCAATGCCTACGGCAGCCTGCAGAGCCTGAGCGACCGGCGCCAGACAGTTGGTGGTGCATGAGGCGTTGGAAATAACCTGATGGTCCGCGCTGAGGATGTTTTCGTTAACGCCGAAGACCACTGTGGCGTCTACTTCAGTCGCGGGAGCGGAAATAATCACTTTCTTGGCGCCGGCTTCAATATGAGCCATGGCCTTGGGCTTGCTGGTGAAGAAGCCGGTGCACTCGTAAACCACGTCTACGTTCAGGGCTTTCCAGGGCAGCAGCTTGGGGTCTCTTTGCGCGCTGATGGAGATACGGTCGCCATTGACGGTCATGGACTCTTCGTCATGGCTGACTTCACCGGAGAACCGCCCGTGAACTGTGTCATACTTGAACAGGTGAGCGTTGATGGCGGAGTCGCCCAAATCATTGATAGCGACTACCTGAATGTCTTTGCGATAGTTGTTTTCATAAAGGGCGCGGAGAACGTTGCGTCCAATGCGACCAAAACCATTAATAGCAACTCGAATCGTCATGCCAATCCTCCAGGTGGGGAATTTTTTGTTTTCACATGTAGTAAATATAACAAAATAATTTCTGGAATGGTACGGTCATGTCGTGATTTTGATCAATTAATCTTGTAATATTACCAAATAATTGAGTTTTTCCTCGTCGGGCTTGGCGTTACCCGCGTATCAGCGCAGCCCCCCGGCGTTCAATTGGGACAAACAGACGAACATATAAAAGAGCGATCAGCTATGCACCCGACTGTAGACAGAGTTACCCGACGCATTATCGAGCGCAGCAAAGCCACCCGAGCAGCCTATTTGCAGCGCATGGAGAACCTGAAAAACAACAAGCCGCAGCGTAAAACGCTGGCTTGCGGCAATCTGGCGCATGGTTTCGCGGCCTGTACGCAGTCGGATAAAGATGTGCTGCGTTTGATGAATCAGGCTAACGTCGCAATTGTCTCCGCCTACAACGACATGCTCTCCGCCCATCAGCCCTACGAAACCTATCCAGAAGTGATTCGCAATGCAGTGCGGGATATGGGCTCCGTGGCGCAGTTCGCTGGCGGCGTGCCCGCCATGTGCGACGGCGTGACGCAGGGGCAGCCGGGCATGGAGCTGAGTCTGTTCTCTCGCGACACTATCGCCATGAGCACGGCGATTGCTCTTAGCCACAACATGTTCGACTCCGTCCTTTTATTAGGTATTTGCGACAAAATCGTGCCTGGCCTGCTGATTGGCGCGCTGAGCTTCGGTTATCTTCCTTCTATATTGATTCCCGCCGGTCCGATGCCATCAGGTCTGCCTAATAAAGAGAAGCAGCGCATTCGTCAGCTTTACGCCGAAGGCAAAGTGGGCAAAGACGAACTGCTGGAATCGGAAAGCCAGTCTTACCACAGTCCAGGCACCTGTACTTTCTACGGCACCGCCAACAGCAACCAGTTGCTGGTTGAAGTGATGGGCTTGCACCTGCCAGGCGCGGCGTTCACACATCCCAACACCCCGCTGCGGGAAGCGTTGACCAAAGAAGCGGCGCAGCAGGCGGTGCGTTTGTCCGCGCCCAATGGCGGCACGCTGGGCATGGCGGATATGGTGGACGAGAAAACCATCGTCAACGCGTTAGTGGCCTTGCTGGCTACTGGCGGCTCCACCAACCACACTATGCACTGGGTGGCGATCGCTCGGGCGGCGGGTGTGATTATCAACTGGGACGATTTCTCAGAGCTTTCCGACGTGGTTCCTTCGCTGACCCGGATCTACCCGAACGGTCAGGCGGACGTGAATGCATTTCATGAGGCCGGCGGCACGCCTTTCCTTATTAAGGAACTGCTGGGCGCGGGTCTGTTGCATGACGATGTGGAAACGGTAGTGGGCAGAGGCTTGAGCCGCTATGCGCAAGGGCCTGTGTTGCAGAACAATGAACTGGTCTGGAAAGACGCGCCGGCGGAAACCCTCAACCCCGCCGTACTGAGCTCGGCGGCGGAGCCGTTCTCTCCCAATGGCGGATTGAAAGTGCTGTCCGGCAACCTGGGACGCGGCGTTATCAAAGTGTCCGCCGTTGCGGAAGAGCACTGGGTGGTGGAAGCGCCCGCGGTGGTGTTTGATGACCAAAACGACCTGGGTGACGCTTTCAGCAGCGGCAAACTGAATAAAGACTGCATTGTGGTCGTGCGTTTCCAGGGGCCGAAAGCCAATGGTATGCCGGAGCTGCATAAGCTGACGCCCTATCTGGGCGTCTTGCAGGACCGTGGCTTCAAGGTGGCGCTGGTGACGGACGGACGCATGTCTGGGGCATCCGGCAAGGTGCCGGCGGCCATTCACGTATACCCGGAAGCCGCCAACGGCGGTCCGCTGGCGAAAGTACGCGATGGCGATATGATCCGCCTGGACGCTCGCAGTGGCGTACTGGAAATATTGACGTCTGCGGAAGAGTTTGACGCCCGCCCATTGGCGACGGCGAATCTGAGCGCGAATGAACTTGACTATGGCCGCGAGTTGTTCGGTATGATGCGCCGTCAAGCCAGCCATGCGGAAGCTGGCGCGTCTAGTTTCTGGAGTAGCGTCGATGAGTAAAGCGCAATACGCCCTGGTGGGCGATATTGGCGGCACCAATGCGCGTTTCGCGCTGGTGGCCCGGGATAGTTTCGAACTGGAGCACATCCAGGTGCTTCCTTGTAATGATTACGCCAATCTGGATGAAGCGGTGCGGGATTACCTGGCCGGCCATCCTGAAGCGGAAGTTCATGAAGCCTGTATGGCGTTCGCCTGCCCGGTGCATGGCGACACCATTAAAATGACCAACAATCACTGGACTTTCAACAAGGCCGACATGCAGGCCCGTCTGGGCTTTGACACGTTCAAATACGTCAATGATTTCACCGCCATGGCCCTGGGCACTCTGCACGTGACGGATGCGCACTTGCAGCAGGTGGGCGGCGGCGAAGGCAAACCTGGCGCGGCCAGATTAGTGATTGGCCCTGGTACGGGATTGGGCGTATCCGGTCTGGTGCGCACCATGACCGATTGGGCTCCGTTGTCCACCGAAGGCGGCCATGTCGATTTCGCGCCGACGGATGAAGTGGAAATCAGCGTGTTGCGAATCCTGAAAGAGCGTTTCGGGCGGGTTTCCGTCGAGCGGATTCTGTGCGGTGAGGGCTTGTTGAACCTGTACCGCAGCCTGTGCGAGATCGACGGCGTGGAGCCTGCGCACACGCAGCCTTCGCAAGTAACGGAAGCCGCATTGGCGAACAGCGACCTGATCGCTCATAAGACCTTAAAACTGTTCTGCGCCATTTTCGGACGCGTGGCGGGCAATGCGGCGCTGACTTTGGGCGCGCTTGGCGGCGTTTACGTGTGCGGCGGCATTATTCCCCGCTTTATTGAGTTTTTCCGCGGCAGCGATTTTCGCCAGTGTTTTGAAGACAAAGGGCGGATGGGCGACTATCTGGGCGGCATTCCGGTCTACGTCGTGACGGAGACCTACACAGGCTTGCTCGGCGCTGCGGAAGCATTGAAAAACCAAGAGGTGCATTAGTAGTGACGGATCAAATTCGGGCTGAGCTGCAAGAAGCCCCTTTGGCGCTGGGAATGATGCGCCTACTGGATTACCCGGAACTCTGTCCTGCGCCAGCATTAGCGGAGTGGATCGAGGCTCGCCTGGATCAGGGACTGAAGGTATTTGATCACGCTAATATTTATGGCGGCGGCGAGTGCGAGCGCCTGTTCGGTCTGGCGTTGCAAGCCGCTCCAGAGTTGAAGGAGCATGTGCGCCTGATTTCCAAGTGCGATATTGTCCCTCCCGCTGAGGACGGCTCCTCTGATTTCGTGAAGCATTACAACACGGAAGCCGCCTATGTGATGGCTTGCGTGGATGACTCCTTGCGCCGCCTGCAAGTGGACAGCATTGATTGCTTTCTATTGCACCGGCCAGATCCGTTGATGCCGGTGGAAAATACGGCGCGCGCGCTGGAAGACCTGCTGATGGCCGGCAAGATCAAGTCCATCGGGGTGTCTAACTTTCTGCCCGAACACTGGCGTCTGCTGGCGGACCACCTGAATGCGCCTTTGCTGTGCAATCAGATAGAGCTTTCCCTGCTGGCGAACCAATCCTTGTTTGATGGAACCATGGACGCTCTGCGGCGGGACCAGGTGCAGACGATGGCGTGGTCTCCATTAGGCGGTGGCGGATTCTCGCGGGTTCCTGCGTTGGGTGACGTCTTGGCCGCCATGTCGGCGCAAACTGGCGTGTCTGAGACCGGATTAGCCTTATCCTGGCTGAAACGCATCCCCGGACGGCCATTGCCGGTATTGGGCTCTTTGCGTGAATCCCGCATTAATGACGCGTTGGCCGGGGCTGGCCATGAGATGTCCCGGACTGATTGGTATGCGTTGCTGGAAGCGGCTCGCGGCCACTGCGTCGCCTGATCCAGCGCCTTGCGTCAGTCTGACGTGAGGCTTACAGGCACCTTGATGCGGCCAGCGAGCCCGTCAAGGCGCCTAACAAGTTGACCGCCATGTCCTTGTAACTCCAATACTTCCCTGCATAGTTTTCATCGTAATACTCTTTTCCCGCGCCGAATGTCATGGCCACTCCTACGCTTAACGCCGCGCTTCCACAGTCGCTGCGAGAGCCGCTGTCCAATTGATCGGCGGCCGCCGCGGCGAGAGCGGCGGAGGCGGTAAAGTGGGCGATTTTGTCTTTGCCCAGCCAGTCGCTGGGATCTTCGCGCAATGCGGCGCAGCCGCCCAAGGTTAAGGTCAGCGTTAGCGCGAACAGAGGTTTTATGCAGTGGCCCATTTCACCGCCATGGCGCAATGCAAGTCTGTGGTGTCGTAGAGGGGAATGGCGCAGTTTTCCGGGCTGACCAACAGGCCGATTTCCGTGCAACCCAGTATCACGCCTTCCGCGCCCTGGCCGGCCACTTCGTCTATGACGCGATAATAGAAGTCTCTGGACGAAGGCAGCAGCTCGCCCCGGCACAGTTCTTCATAAATGATCCGGTTGATTTCTTCCTGCTGCGCTGGTTCCGGTGTGATCACTTCAATACCGGTGGCGTCATGAATGCGTGTTTTGTAGAAATCTAACTGCATCGTGTAGCGGGTGCCCAGCAGGGCGACTTTCTTATGGCCGTTGCGCTGAAGCTCGTCAGCGGCGGCATCGGCTATGTGCAGCAGAGGAATAGAGATACGACTCTCCACTTCCGGCGCGACTTTATGCATGGTGTTGGTGGCGATCAACATGGCTTGGGCACCGGCGCGCTCCAGGCCAGCAGCGGCTTCCGCCAGCATGTCGGCGAGACTGTCCCAGTCCTGCTGCGCCTGCAGACGCTCAATGTCGGCGAAGTCAAAACTGTGCAGGAGGAGTTTGGCGGAGTGCAGACCGCCCAGGGTGTCTTTAACTCCCTGATTGATGAGGCGGTAGTAGCTTTGGGTCGACTCCCAGCTCATTCCGCCCAGAATGCCCAGGGTTTTCATGGTCTGTTCCTTCTGGCGCAGGTTGATGATTTATAAACGGTTGAGTCACCACGCTAACGCCTGTGGCATTCTCTGGCAAGAGGATGCGCCCGCCAGCTTAAGCGTTTCGGCTTCAGGCGGGCCTGTCAGGATCAGACTTCGCGGTATTCCACTTTGTTGTCGTAAACCACCATGCGCGATTTGCCCGCCAACCAGGCGCGATCATAGGGCGAGATGAAGTAGACGCCGGTGATGAACAGGTAAAACACGCCAAACATGTAGGAGTAGGCGAAGGTGGCGATGCCGACGAACAATACGGCTGCGCCCATCAGATACAGCTTGAGTTCGCTGAGATCGGTGACGGTCGCCATCTGCAGCTGCTGCAGGATGATGAACAACTTGGTGGAGATGTAGACGGTTCCTGTGAAGACCAGGAACAAAAGGATGTTCGACCAAGTCACGCCGCCAAAAAGGAAATGAGCAGCGGAGAAAAATAATGAAACCTGGACCAATCGGGTAGGGGTTTTATCGCTTAATTGCATAACTGCGCTCCTTAGGCTCTGTTGATACTGCAAATACGCCCGATAAGTAAAATGGGATCGGTGGGGGGTAATGGTCATTCTAGACCATAAATTCCCCCTGGGGGATTACGACTTGGTTATTAATCAGCGGCAATTTGTAAGGATTTTTAGCCGCTCCGACGGTTGTGATGGGGTTCCGTCGGAGGCGAATGGGCAGGGAGGCGCTTAACGCCGGTTTTCTGTGGAGACGATGATGACGCGGTCGGCGCCCTGAGTGCGGGCGAATGCATAAGGCGCGTCGCTGAGCTTCTGATGCTGGCCCGCGCCAATGGCGGCATGCCGTTGGCGGAACTGGCCGATCTTACGCCAATGCGCCAGGATTGCGTCCACAGCGCCGGAGTCAATCTCCGCCCAGTTCATGTCGGAGCGGGTTCCCTGGCTGGGGTCAGAGCCGGTGGGGCCGAAGCGGCGCAGACTTTCGTCGCCGTAATAGATTTGCACCGCTCCAGGCGCCAGCAACAGCGCAGCGGCGACACGCTTTTGCAGCTCCGGCGATTGCTTGGCCAGGGTGCTGAACAGCTGGGTGTCATGGGAGGAAATATAGGTCATGACGTTGAAGTCATGGTCGCTGTTCAGCTTATCTGCGTAGTCGCGGTATACCGGTTCCAGATTGGACAGGCAGTCCGCTCCCTGGCGGGAGAACTTACGTTGAAAGTCGAAGTTGATCACCGCGTCGAAGCCGGCGTCGAAATAGGCGCTCTTGCTGACATCATGAGGAAACACCTCGCCCACCATCCAGAAGGGGGCGTTAAACCCCTCGGGAGCGTCGTGCTGATTGCGATATTCCGCCAAAGCGACTGTCGCCTCCTGCTTTAACGCCAGCCAGGACGCTGGCTCCACATGTTTGACGGTGTCTACCCGAAATCCATCAAGGCCGTATTCGCGCACCCAGTGGGTGAGCCAGCTGACCAGATAGTCCCGCACTCTTGCGTTGGGAAGATCGCGGGCGCCCGTATCAGGTTTATTGCGCAAAAAGGCGGGCAGGGCGACAGTCTGGTCGGACTCGGTTTTAAAGTCCGGCAGAAACGCCAGCGAACCTTTGACGGGATCGACGCCAGCGTTGGGCGGACTGTCGTAGTTATAAATACCCGCCCGCACCCAGTCGCGGCCCCACCAGTCCGCCCATTTGTCGTGGTCGTAATTGATGTTGGCGTGATAGCCGTGGAAGTTTTCATTGCCGCTGGGTTTCCAGTCGCCCCAGCGTGGCGGCAGGTATTGTTCAAAACCGTCGAACAGGCCGCCGAAGCCGAAATCCTGCATATCCTGCAGGGTGGCGTAGCCGGGGTGGTTCATTACAACGTCGAACAACACCCGAATGCCTCGCTTGTGGGCCTGTTCAATCAATGTCTTCAGCTCCGCCTCCGTGCCCATGTTGGCGTCCAGACGGGTGAAATCAAGGATGTAGTAGCCGTGATAGCCATAGTGGCGGAAATCGCCGCGATCGCCGCCGCCGACCCAGCCGTGGATCTGTTCGAAGGGCGGCGACACCCACAGCGCGCTGACGCCCAGGGATTGCAGGTAGTCGAGTTTGCCGATAAGGCCGGCGAAGTCGCCGCCATGGAAGGTTCCGATCTCCTCTGCGCCATCCGCCTGGCGTCCGTAACTATGATCGTTATCCGTACGTCCGTTGGCGAAGCGGTCAGTGAGAGCGAAATAGACGGTGGCGTTGTCCCAGGTAAAGGGTTGCGGGGTGGCTGTGTCCGTCTCAAGCAGCATCAAGCCCTCGCTGTCGGCGGCGGGCGTCAAACTGATCTTGCCGTCTATGACTTGGGCGCGCCGACCGGAGTAGAAGTCGCGCACCCACTCTCCATCCTTGAAAACTGGCGCGACCTGAATGCTTTGCTCTTCTATGGCGGGCGCGCAAACCCCGGTCGATGTGGATTGGGCGTTCGTCTTTGGCGTGGTGGTCTGCTTGGGCGTGACGCGTTTGCTGACGCGGAAATGCGGCTCATCCCCCTGATTCAGCAAAATCTGGTAGACGCCGGCGGTTTCTATTTGCAGGATGTAGTCCCCATGCAGATCCGGCTCCAGATTCACCTTGCGATACAGCTTGATGGCGCCTGCCGGTGCGTCTGCGTCGCCGAAGAGCAAATGGTACTGGCCAGGCTCGAACTCGCCGTAGGCCAGCTTCTGGTCAGCGCTGGGGGTTTCAAAACGCAGCGCCACCGGAGACGCTCCGTCTATATAGACCCAGCTTGCCTGAGGCCCGGCTGTCGGCTGATTGGCGCAAGCGGTGAGGAGCGTCGATAGATACAGGGCGGGTAGCAGAACACGGGGTCTGGCCATGTTGGAAACCTCTTGTTTTATTCTTGGATGGGCGGACCAGGCGACGTTCAGACGTCTTTAACAGACCCTAATGGAAGCAGAATAGACGGCGGGAGAGTAGGTGGAATTAGGGGGAGGAGTCTACTCCCCCCCTATACGCCTATGGGATTAAAAATAGGGATGATGCGGATCTTACTCATATGGCGGAGTATCCCTAAACACATAATGCCCCCACATGGCTTGTGGACAACAACAATAACCCACAGAGAGGTAATACAATGAAAGCTTGGCAAAAGCTTGTCGGCTCAGTCGCAGCCTCATTGCTAGTGTCGGCCGGAGCGGTTTCGAGCGCGCATGCCGATATAGAAGAAGGGAAACTGGTTGTCTGGATAAATGGCGACAAAGGTTACAACGGACTACAGCAAGTCGGCGATTGGTTTGCGAAAGACACCGGCATCGAGGTGAGCGTCGCCCACCCTGATAATGTCACCGATAAATTTCAACAGGCCGCCGCTACCGGCAACGGGCCTGATATTTTCATTTGGGCTCACGACCGTTTTGGCGAGTGGGCGAAGTCCGGTTTGATCTCTCCGCTGAATCCTTCCAAGAAAATCAAAGACGAAACCGTCGATTTCACTTGGGACGCGGTGAGCTGGAACGGCAAAGTCTATGGTTATCCTATCGCGCTGGAAGCGGTTGGTCTGATCTACAACAAAGATCTGGTCCCCACGCCCCCCGCTACATTTGAAGACGTCATGGCGCTGGACAAGAAACTGGCGGCGGACGGTAAGCGCGCCATTCTGTGGGATTACAACAACACCTACTTCTCCTGGCCTCTGTTCGCCTCCAATGGCGGCTACCCCTTTAAAAAGAACGGCGCAGGCTATGACGTCAAGGACACCGGCGTGAACAACGCAGGCTCCAAGTCCGCGGCGAATCTGATCAAGCAGTTGATCGATCAGGGCATGATGCCGAAAGGCGCTGACTACGGCGTCATGGAGTCCAAGTTCAACAAGGGCGAAGTGGCCATGATGATCAATGGTCCCTGGGCCTGGGGCAACCTGAAGAAGAGCGGCATCAACTTTGGCGTGGCCATGATTCCTTCCGTCAACGGCGAGCCCGGCAAACCCTTCACTGGCGTCCTGGCGGCGGCGGTCAACTCCGCCAGCCCGAACAAAGAGCTGGCGATCGAGTTTATCGAGAACTACATGCTGAATCTGAAAGGTCTGAAGATGGTGAACGACGACGTGCCTCTGGGCGCGGTGGCCAACAAGGCCTTCATGAAGGAGTTGTCCGCAGATCCTAATATCGCCGCCACCTTCAAGAACGCGGAAATGGGCGAGCCCATGCCAAACGTTCCTGAAATGGGCGCTTTCTGGTCCTCCATGGGGCCTGCGCTGCAAAACATCACGTCTGGCAGACAGAGCGTGGATGAGGCGTTGGACATGGCGGCGAAGCGCATCATTCGCTGATGCGGCCGCTCGGGCTCATGGACGGGCCCACGCCTGATCGGCCTCGCCGACAGGGTAGCGACCTTTTTCCGGCGACGCCGGAACAGCACGACCATTATTGATCAGACGTAGCAATAGGGGCTATATACATGCTAACTCACGCCCTTTCGTCACCTGTTGTAGATAACAAGCGACCCATGACAAAAGCAGTTTTCAAGTGGGCGACGGTCGGAGCCGTACTGTTATTGGCTCTATATTTGACTGTCGCACTGTACGTCCAGAACCAGATCGCCTTCGCGCTGCTGTTTCTGGTGGTAATCGGTTCGGCCGCTTATATCTTCAGCAGTCCGAAAGCTTATGCACACCGCTATATTTATCCCTCCATCGCCGGCATGGTGGTGTTTATTATTTTTCCCCTGTTGTACACCGTCGGCATAGGTTTCACTAACTACAGCGCCAGTAACCTGCTGTCTCAGGAACGGGTGCTTGAGCAACTGCTCAGCCAGCGTTTTCAGACTGGCGAAGAAAGATACGATTTCAAGCTCTATCCTACGGACGACAAATTTGTCATGCGCCTGGAGAGCCCTGCGGGACAAAGCTGGGCGTCCGCGCCATTCAGCTTCAGTGAACTGCAGAATAGCGCGTTGGCGGTGGCCCCGGTCGAACAGGCTGCCCCGGATACCCAACCGCTGGGGATCAAAGACGTCATCAAGCTGAAAGAAGACCTGAAAAGTCTGTCCGTCAATCTGGAAGGCGGCGCTTCGTTAAGCCTCGCCGGACTGCGCAACTTCGCGCCCATGCAGTCGTTGTACGGCCTGCGTGACGACGGCAGCCTGGTGAATCAGCAGACTGGCGTGGTCTATGCGCCGAATCAGGATATTGGTTTCTACGAAGGCCCTCAGGGCGAAACCCTGTCTCCGGGCTGGACCGTCACCATTGGCTGGGACAACTATGTGCAGGTGGTTACCGACTCCAGCATCCGTGGGCCTTTCATTGAGATCTTCGTGTGGACGCTGGCGTTCGCCACCATGACCGTGCTGTTTACTCTGGCGGTAGGTCTGGTGCTGGCGAATATCCTGCAATGGGATCAGCTCAAGGGCAAAGGCTTCTATCGCATGATGCTGATCCTGCCTTATGCCGTGCCCGCCTTTATTTCCATTCTGGTGTTCAAGGGGTTGTTCAATCAGAACTTTGGTGAAATCAATCTGGTGCTGGAGAACCTGTTCGGCGTGCGTCCGGACTGGTTCAGCGATCCCGCGCTGGCGCGCACCATGATTCTGATCGTCAACACCTGGCTGGGTTATCCCTACATGATGCTGTTGTGCATGGGATTGCTGCAGGCGATTCCCCGTGATCTGTATGAGGCCTCCGCCATGGACGGAGCGACTCCGTTGGATAACCTGTTCCGCATCACCTTGCCGCAGATCATCAAGCCGTTGATGCCTTTGTTGATCGCCAGCTTTGCATTCAACTTCAACAACTTCGTGTTGATCGCTCTGTTGACCGGCGGCGCGCCGGATATTATCGGCGCCACGACACCGGCGGGCACCACGGATCTACTGGTCAGTTACACCTACCGCATCGCTTTCCAGGATTCCGGGCAGAACTTCGGTCTGGCGGCGGCTATCGCTACGGCGATCTTCATCCTGGTGGGTTCGCTGTCGCTGATCAACCTCAAGTTGTCCAAGATAAAGGTATAGGAGCGTTATTATGGCGATGGTGCAGCCGCGTTCAGTGCGCTATCGGGTCTGGGCGACCCACTTTGGACTGCTGTGTTTTATCGGGATCATCCTGTTCCCGCTGCTGATGGTGGTGTCGATCTCCTTCCGCACCGGCAACTTCGCAACCGGCAGTCTGCTGCCGGAGCATCCCTCTCTGGAGCATTGGTCGCTGGCTCTGGGCATTCCCTATACCCAGGCGGACGGCACGGTGCTGCAGCCGCCGTTCCCGGTGCTATTGTGGCTGTGGAACTCCATCAAGATCGCGGTGATCTCCTCCGCGCTGATCCTGTTGCTGTCCACTACCAGCGCTTATGCGTTCGCCCGTCTGCGCTTCAAGTTCAAGGGCGTGATTCTGAAGTCCATGCTGATCTTCCAGATGTTTCCGCCGGTGTTGTCGCTGGTCGCGCTGTACGCCTTGTTCGATCAGATCGGCAACCACGTGAGCTGGCTCGGTATCGACACTCACGGGGCGGTGATTCTCGCTTCGCTGGGCGGCATGGCGTTGCATATCTGGACGATCAAAGGGTATTTCGAATCCATCGACCGCTCGCTGGAGGAGGCCGCCATTGTGGACGGCGCCACCACCTGGCAGGCGTTCCGCTACATTCTGCTGCCGCTGTCGGTGCCGATTCTTGCGGTGGTGTTCATCCTCGCTTTCGTGATGAACATCATGGAGTACCCAATCGCCTCCATCCTGCTGTTGGATGTGAACAACCTGACCCTGGCGGTGGGTGCTCAGCAGTATCTCTATGAGCAGAACTATTTGTGGGGAGATTTCGCGGCGGCGGCGGTGCTGTCCGGGCTTCCCATCACGCTGATTTTTCTTTATTGCCAGAAATGGATTGTGGGTGGACTCACTGCAGGTGGGGTGAAAGGGTAATCGCGCAATCATCCTCTCGTCTTCCAAATTATTCCTTGCGCGTACCCGGCCAGACGGCCGGGTCTTTTTTTGTGCGCCAGTCGAGTTTTTCGAACTGGGTCTGAGTATTCCTCTCCCGCTGTGATAAATTGAATCTCCTGATAAGGAGATTCCCTAATGTTCCCGCGAATTTCGTTAATTATCGCAGCTTTATCCCTGACCGCCGGACTGGGCGGCTGTTCCGCGTTTTCCAAACTGCCGGACTATATGGCGAAAGAAGACGGTCGGCCCCACGGTTATTCCGAAATTGCGTTGCCGGAAGGGGGTTATCAGGTCAGTTACGAAACCTACAAGAAATATGAATTGGTCGAAGTGGAAGAGCTGGCTATTCGGCGCGCCGCAGAGTTATCGGTAGAGCAGGGCGCCAAGGGGTTTGATGTCGAGAATACCCTGTGCTTCAAGGAATACCAGTTCGATAACGTGCCGGAGCAAAGCGCGTCCGGGCGTACTGTCACGCTGGCTTCGGCGGCGGGTCCTGTCTCGGTGCCGGTGGATGAACCCAACTTCCCCGGTTATACCCGCACCTTCGAGGTCAGGAAGTGCTTACTTAAAATCAAGTTGTTGCAGGATCTGGACGCCCCTGGCGAAGGGGGCGGCGCAAGTTGACGCTGTCGCATTCGTCACGGGTGAATAAAGGGTTGGCGGTGGTGATATGTCATCAATTGGAAATGGGAATGTTCCATAGTTAAATCATTTGACGTTTTGCCACTTTTGTTCCAGATTTGTATGCATTGTGCGCAGGCGCGAGAGCGGGCCTGCAACCGAATTAGCCAGCGGTTGGCTAGTCACTGACGATAATTGGAGCGTTTGGTTTTCGTCAGTGTGATTGCTACAGGCGCTCGTGACAAATAATGAGATGGTGAGATGAATATTTATGTTGGAAACCTGTCCTATCAGGTAACAGAAGACGATTTGCGGGAAGCGTTTGCGGCCTATGGCGATATCAGCAACGTCAATATCATCCGCGACAGAGATACCGGCCAGTCCAAAGGATTCGGCTTCGTAGAAATGTCCGATAACGGGCAGGCGGAAGAGGCGATTCAGAAGCTTAATGAAAGCAATCTGAAAGGCCGTAACATGAAAGTTAACGAGGCTCGTCCCCGGGAAGAAAAGCCAAAGCGTAATTTCAGACCTCGCCACTAATTTGTCATTGTAAGGAAAATAACCGTTCACCGGCTTAGCCGGGCGGCGATTTTTGTTCCTTACTGAGCGATGCTTTGTAGCAGCCGCTTCCGTTCGTCCTGAACGGAAATTGTGCCGCTAAGCGCGCCTTTGCTTTTCCAAACCCGGCCTTGCGCCGGGTTTTGGCGGTTTTCTTTGTATCGGTGAAAACGTCGGATCGTGGCTAATGTTTATTCTGCGTCAGCGGAGAAAAACAGCGTCGACGGATGAGACGGCTTAAATCCGAACCTCTGGAAGCGTAAAGCGGGTGAGCGCCAGGATCAGCGTGTCTGCGTACAGGCTTTCGCGGCTGAGCAACTCTCGGGTCAGCAGTCCGATTGCGCCTGTCTGTTGCTTGCTGTTCTGCGTTCCAAATAACCGGTCGTTGGCTTCTCCCAGCTCCATTCCCTGATCCATCATTTCGACGACGGCTTGCGGTAGCGGCAGCGCTGCTGAACGCGCGTAACTGATATCGTCCCCGTGTCCCACCGCCACCCAGGCGACCGCGAACAGTTGGGAGCGAATTCGGTCGACGCCGCCTTCAAAGCTCACCCAGTAGTCGGCTGAAGGGTGCGCTTCCCGCGCCGCCTGCACCCGGTTCAGGGCGCCTTGCAGGGTTTCGTCGTCGGTGAGGGGTTGAGACGCGACGCCGGATTCGGTTCCGGCGCCGACGCAGTGAATCTGCGAATCGGGAAAACAACGACCGAAGCCGTTGCGCGCCGCATTGACTTTAACTGGATTGACGGAGGCTACGATGACTTCCATAGACATCTCTCTGTTGCAACAAAATCGCAATTAATACTTGTTGGTTTGCGGCGAATCAAGCCATATATTCTGTTTAATGACATTCTTGCCAGGGAGAGCAATACCAGCCTGGGATACTACCGTAAGCATCGTGAAGGAGAGATTATGCAGCAGTCCCACATTAAGAACAGGTTGTCCGAGCAACTGTCTGAACTCATTACGCGTCTGGAAGACATCACCCGTGACCTCACCTCGGAGCATTCCGCAGACTCGGCGGAGCAGGCCCAGGAGCGGGAGAATGACGACGTGCTGAATGCGCTCAAAGTCGAGACGGAAATCGAGATCAATCAGGTGAAGAAGGCCCTGCAACGGCTACAGCAGGGTGAGTATGGCGTCTGTGTCGCATGCGGAGAGGAAATTCCCGAGTCCCGCCTGCAGGTGTTGCCTTTCGCAGAGCTGTGCGTCAGTTGCGCCAGCAAGTCTGAATAACCACTTCCCCAGTATTACTTCCTATGACTCCAGGCTGAACTGCTCCAAGGCGCGGTTCAGTTCTTCAGGAGGCAGTTTCATCATTTCGGATATTTGCTGGATCAGCTGACGATTTCCCGGATTAACCCGCAGACCCTGATGGAAGATGTCATTGGTGGTGAAGATGGCGTTGTCGATGATCGACATGATGGAGTGTTCCTGCTCTTCCGATAACCCCAGTGTATTCAGGGCGAACACCATTTGTTCGGCGGCGTTCTCGGTGGCGCTGATGATTTGGTCCGCCACGTCCGCGTAGCGCTTGTCGATCTCGTCCAGCACCGTCTCCGCTTTGGACGTCAGTTGTTTGAGAATCTCCACCTGAAGTTCCGTGGTGCGGCGGTCGTCCAGCGCTTTCACCCGGCTGTCCATGCCCTGCACCAGATAGAACAGATTGTCGCGCAGACGTCCGCAGCGTTTATCGTCACCCAGCGGCATGTTTTTCACCAGTAGCGACACCTGGTCGAAGTTGATGAACAGGCGGCGTCCGGCGGCATGCAGGCGCCCCGCGTCCTGAAAATGTCGCAGCAGACGGCTTTCCAGGTCTCGGGAGAGGCCGTTGGGCTCCATGTTTTTTTCTTCGAAGCGCCCGCGAATCTGCAGACTGCAGCGCACATCGTAATTATTCAGCGCCTGAAACAGGCGTTGTCCCAGCTCGTCGAAGTTATTGCAGTCGGCGGAATCCAGCAGGAAGTTGATATTGACGCCCATATCGCCGCTGTCAGTCATGGCGGACATGGCGACGTCGTGGGTGAACTGCAGTTGCGACTTGAGCTGTCTGTTGGCGATGAGATTGATGATGGCCTTGTTGATGCGGGCGATAAACTCTTCCGACGGCGTATTGGTGGGGATGACGTCATCCGCGCCGGAGTTGAACAGCGCAATGGTGTCTTCGACGCTGTTGTCGGAGGTCAGGCATATCAGAGGGGTGTCGCCGATCTGGGTGTCCTGGCGCAACATGCCGAGAGTCATTTGCGCCTCTTTCAGCGGTTGCTCCACACAGAGAATGATCGCATGCCATTGGCCATCGTTGATCTTTTCAATGGCGTCGTGCAGTTCGCTTTGTTGCAGTTCCAGTAGGCTCAGGCTGGCTGTCTGCAGGGGCTCGGGCAGCGAGCCTATGACCAGACCTGCGTATTTCAGACCCATATGAAACTCCTTGCCGATGATCCGTATTCCGCTTTTTCGCATGGTTATTCCAGAAGCATAGCGCATTTTTCCGGGTTGGCTGCGATGCGTCAGCGCTGATCCCGGGAACCCTGGTTTATTTTGATCAGGGTCTATTTTTTAAACGGCGTCGGCAGGTTGTTCTATAGTTATTAAATCCATTTCTAACAGCTTTTCTGGAATCCTATGCTTTCAATGTCACAGAACCTCATGGCGAAAGATCCAATCGTATTGGCTGCCCTGGGAACGGGACTGGCGACGCTTTGCGCGGGTTGGTTAACCTCGGGATTGCTCTCCGCCGGACTGTTCACCGTCTCCAGCCTGTCATTTTTCGCTTCCTGCCTGATTTCCGACGGCAAGCAGAATGAGAGTAAAGGAGAGGAAGAGCGACAGCGACAAAGCAGCGAGCGCGACTTTCAGAGCGCGGTTAAGGAAATCGACAATTACGCCAATGGGCAGTTGGCTTCCATCAGCTCGGATAATCGCGACCTGGCGGACACCATCAGCAATAACATCGAGTTACTGGGGCAGGCGTTCGTTTCTTTGAGTGAGTTGACCAACCATCAGAACGAGCTGGCCAAGGAAATTTTTGAGCGGATGAAGGGGAAAAAGAACGACGCTAAGAATCCAGTCAAAAAAGAAAAAATCGAGGACAACATCAGCATCGAGTTTTTCGCCAAATCCCTGGATCAGGTGATCGGAACCTATGTGGAGCTGCTGGTCAGCGTCAGTGAGAAAAGCGTGAATGCAGTGCATCGCATTGAGGATATGGTCACTCACATCGACCAGATGTTCTCCCTGCTGGGCAACATTCAGGAAATCGCCGACCAGACCGACCTGCTGGCGCTCAACGCGGCCATTGAAGCAGCGCGGGCGGGCGAGGCCGGACGCGGCTTCGCGGTGGTGGCGGACGAAGTACGGCGCCTGTCGCGTACTTCCAGCGATCTCAACACGCAGATCAAGGGCAAGGCCAACGAAACCAAAGACGCCATCAGCAAAGTGCGGGCGATTGTCGGCGATGTGGCCTCGCTGGATATGAAAGACGCGCTCAATGCGCGCAGCTACATCGACCAGATGCTGCACACCATGCGGGAAGTCAATGATGAGGTGAATGACGCCGTGGGGCGCATGACCCAGCTCACCAAGGAAATCAAACAGTCCGTGGACTCCAGCGTGCGCGGTCTGCAGTTTGGAGACATCGCCATGCAGACCTGCGGCCGCATGATGAGGCGGTTGGAAACGCTGAATAACGCCATGCTCTTGCAGTCGGAAGTCTGCGGCAAAAGCGCCCGGAGTGCGGATATCGGCAAGATCAGAGAACGTCTGGACTCCCTGCACAACGATACCAGCAAGCATGGCTCCGCCAAGGCGGCGGAATCCGGCGCCGATATAGAGCTGTTTTAATTTAGAGATCCGGTTCGGGCCCCGAGTCGACGGGTCCAAAACGCCGGCGAGCGCGTAGAAGGAATTATCAGCAGGCAAACGGCGTGGCCATGTTTGTCTGCACGCGACAGGACATGCGCAATCGGGTCCTGTCTCCCGCGGCTTGTCGCCGCGCAGGCGCATTTTTGCGTCTGGTGATTAACAAGACGACGTGGTCGCCAGGTTAATCCGTCAGATCAATCTCAGGGAACAGGGCGTTATGACAATAGAAACCAAAGTCACCTCGGACGGCGCCGCCGTCACTATCTACATTCGCGGACGTTTCGATTTCAGCGTGGTGAACCAGTTCCGGGAAGCCTATGAGGCTCACAAGCAAAAGAAGCATTTCTACATCGACATGCGGCAGACCGAGCACATGGACAGCTCGGCGCTGGGCATGCTGTTGAATATGCGCAGCTATCTGGGCTCCGATGCGGTCAAGATTGAAATCGTCAATTGCTCCCCCGGCATCCGCAAAATTCTAGAGATAGCGAAATTTGACAAGAAGTTCGCCATTAGCTGAGCCCGCGCGGCTTTGTGAGGGGGATCGGTATGAATATTCTGGTGGTGGACGACGATATGTACAGTCGTCAGCTCATGGGGTTCGTATTGGAGGAAGGCGGCCACAAGTGTGAGTTCGCGGAGTCCGGCGAGCAGGCGCTGGAGATCTGGCGCAAGCAAGGCGCGGATGTGGTGCTTATGGATGTGCTGATGCCGGGGATGAATGGCTACGAAGCGGCGCGCATTATCAAAGAGGAAGCCGGCCAGGAGCATATCCCCATCGTATTTCTGACCGCGCTGGATGATGACCGGGCCCTGGTGGAGTGCCTGTCCATCGGCGACGACTTTCTTGGCAAACCGGTTAACTTCGTTACCCTGCAGGCGAAAATCCGCGCCCACTCGCGGACCCTGGCGCTGAACCGGCAAGTAGTGGAGCAAAACCGCGAACTGGCCTATTTCCACACCAAGGTGCAGGCCGAGCATGAGATGACCCAGCACATCATGACCGCGGCGCTCAAGCTCAGCGCCAAGGATGTGTATGGCGTTCGCTACCACTGCACCGCGCGCTCCACGTTTAATGGCGATCTGGTCTTGCTGAAAGAGAAGCGAGACGGCGGCGCCTATGTGCTAGTGGGAGATTTCACCGGCCATGGCTTAGCCGCTTCTGTCGGCTCTATTCCTGTGGCGCAGGCGTTCAGCACCATGTGCGAGCGTAACCTCTCGGTGAGCGAAATTTCTCTGGAACTGAACAAAATCCTCAAGCGTTTCCTGCCTCCCACCATGTTCTTCGCCGCCTGTCTGCTGGAGATCAACCCTACCCGCAGCAAAATCGAGGTATG
Organism: Hahella sp. CR1; assembly: GCF_029813005.1. Classification (NCBI taxonomy): domain Bacteria; kingdom Pseudomonadati; phylum Pseudomonadota; class Gammaproteobacteria; order Oceanospirillales; family Hahellaceae; genus Hahella; species Hahella sp. CR1. The sequence goes on along the minus strand of NZ_JAPELK010000001.1, from coordinate 24,700 downwards.
GGCCGGCGGTCTGCCGGACGCCTTTATCGTAGGCGGAGACAACAAGATCCGGCGCATCATTCATTCCGCCCATATGCCTCTGGGAGTGATGGATATGGACGAGTTTGAATCTTGGACGGAGATGATCTCCGTCACCCCGAAAGACCGTCTTTATATCTACACCGATGGCATCACCGAATGCCCCAACATCGCCAACGAGATGTTTGGCGAAGATCGCCTGCGTGAAGTGCTGGAGTCTGGCAAGGATAATCTGTTCGACGCTCTGATCGAGGCGGTGCATGAGTTCAATGACGACCCGGATTTACAGGACGATTTATCTCTGGTGGAGCTGAAATGCGAGCCGCCGCCTGAAGCGGTATGCGAAGCCTCGCCGGATCAGGAGACAAAGGGCGATGAGACGTCTCCCAAATCCAATCTGCCGGAGTTTCATTTGGAATTGCACTGGGGCCCTGATCAGTTACGCGACTCCGATCCGCTGATGATTTTGCGACAGTGGCTGGGCAGCCACGCGGTGGTGCGTAATAACAAGGAAGTCGTGTTTATGGTGTTGGCGGAGCTGTTCAACAATGCGTTGGAGCATGGCGTATTGGGATTGTCGTCATCGCTGAAAGACGAAGAAGAAGGTTTCGATCGCTACTACCAGGAGCGCGGCGCCCGTCTGCAAAAACTGGAGGACGGTTACGTCAGCCTGCAGGTGCATTTATCCAACACCCGTCCGGCGCGCATGATGGTGATGGTCAGCGACAGCGGACCCGGATTCTCCATCAAAGTGGAGGATCTGGACTGCAATGACGAGTCTTTCGGTCGCGGCTTACCGCTCATTAAAGCGCTATGCGCTGAGTTTGAACTGGACGGAGAAAACTCCACCGTCAAAGCGCTGATCGAACTGGATTAAGCGCGCCGGGGCGACAGGAATGTCGCCTCAACGATTAGCGGTGCGTAACGCCGAGCCCACTTCCAGTTGCTCCAGCCAGTCCAGGAAGCGCCCCACGTCATCGTCTTTGAAAATGCGTCCGTGTTGTGGCGCCATGTACTTGATATCCAGCCGCCGCACTCGGGCGACCCAATCATTCTTGGCGGTATTGGACGGCATCCAGCGCTTGTGGAACAGCTCCATGTAGCGGGTGTGCTCCTTGAAATTCTCCACGAACAGCGGCGGTTGTCCCGGCTCCAGGGAGGCGCCGATATCGCCGCTCATCAGAATCTTGAGCTCTGGATCGTAGACGTTGAAGTTGCCGGAAGAGTGCATGTAGTGGGCGGGAATAAGCTGCAGATTGACGCCGTCCAGCTCCAGCACGCCGCCGTCATCCGGCAGGGCGACGTATTCGATATGGCTCATGCCGAAATGGCGGATGAACCCTTCCCACAGCCAGGGCGCATGCAGGCGCGCCTTGGGCAGCGCCTGATCCCAGAGTCCCAGCGAAGAAATGATATCGGGGTCCTGATGGGAGGCGAACAAATCAGTGATCTCATGGATCGGCGCCCAGTCCAGCGCGCACGCCAGCATGGCGGAAAACAGCTCGATGCCGCCAGGCTCCAGTATCAGCAAGCGGCGGTCGGTGCGCACCATATATTGATTGGTGTCGATGATTTTTTGGGGTTTGCCTGTGTCTCGGCCGCAAATAATCCATTTATGGCGTTTGCCCTGCCATAGCGCTTCGGAATGCATGGACGCTGCTCTCCACCTGTCTGCTACAGGAAACGCCAGACCGCGCGCGTTTCCGCATTGTTGTCGTTCAATGCCTGCTGTGTTCCGAGGCGGTTGGCGTCAGGTCAGCAGGCCCATCAGACGCAGACCGATTGCAATGCGTTCGCTGATGCGTTCGGCCGCGTTTTCTATATTCTCGGCAATGGTGAACAGGGACTCCTGAAAGGGACCCGCCCGGGACGCCTCAATACGACAGTTGGCGACGATGGACTTGAGGGCGCGGGTGCAATCCCTGATCTCGGTCAGCAGTTTACGCACGCTGCGATAGTAGCCGTTGGTGACCTCTTCCAGTTGCGCCTGATCCTTCAGATTACGCTGCAGAATCTCACGCAACTCCTCCGACTTCGCCTCATTGGCGCGCATGGATTTGTTCAGCGCCGACGCGAACTTCTGCTGGTTCATCAGTCTCACCGCGCTACGGGAAAGCTCTTTGGAGGCCGCGCCGATATCCGCGGCGCACACCATGCTGCGGGAGGCGATTTCCTCGATGAATTGGGTGATGCCGCTGAAACCTTGACCCCATTCTCCGGCGCGGGCGGTGATGGCCTGGGCGTTTTTGGAGGAAATGGCGATGAGTTTGGCGTAGTGAATGGTGCTTTTCAGTTCGCTGGCCAGGGTCGCCGAGGCGACGAAACGGGGTATGGAGCGGCCCTCATACTGACGCACGAGTTCGTCAATGTCTTCCTGCTTCAGCACATTGAGTTCAGCCATTGTCGCGGATCGTCCGTTCCTGATCTTTTCTTCAATTAAAGCGGAAGTTTTCGCTTTTACAACTCGCAGAGCCTCATGGCGAAGGCTTTCGCGTCCCTTTCGCGAAACCGGTGCGTCTCGCGTTCTTTGCTCCTGTGATTTTTAAATATGCTGCTATGCTTTTATTTCAGGTTCCGGTTAAGTTTTGAGCCGTTATTCTGTTTGAGCCGTATAAGACAGTAATCTGGGTTAGTTCGGGAAACCTGACCGGTTTATTGCGCACAATCAAAAAAAGTGTTGGGGACTATATGGCAAAGATACTCGCAGTGGATGACTCCGCCTCCATGCGCCAGATGGTGACGTTCACACTCAAGGGAGCCGGATACCAGGTGGACGAAGCCGCCAATGGTCAGGAAGCGCTGAGCAAAGCGAAGTCCGGCAAATATGATCTGGTGATCACCGACGTCAACATGCCCGTCATGGACGGCATCTCCCTGATCAAAAACCTTCGCGCGGAAGGGGCTTACAAATTTACCCCGTTGCTCATGCTGACCACCGAGTCCGGCGCGGACAAAAAAGCGGAAGGCAAAGCGGCGGGCGCGACCGGGTGGATCGTCAAACCATTCAACCCGGATCAACTGGTCGCCACGGTAAAAAAAGTCTTGGGATAACCGGCCTGACGCCGGCTTAGGAGAGTCGCATGAGCATGGACCTCTCTCGCTTTCACGATGTCTTTTTTGAAGAAAGCTTTGAAGCCGTCAACACCATAGAGGCGAGCCTCTTGGAAGTGGATCTTGACGCGCCTGACCCTGAATCGATCAACAATATTTTCCGCGCCGCTCACTCCATTAAAGGGGGAAGCGCCACCTTTGGTTTTTCCCAGGTGGCGGCCTACACCCATGTGATGGAGAACCTGCTCGACGAAGTTCGCGCCGGCAAACGCCGTTTGACCCAACCCATTGTGGACGTGTTGCTGGAGTCCGTTGACGCGCTGCGCCTGTTGCTGTCCTCCGCCAAAGCCGGCGAGGACATTCCCGAAGAAGAATTCGCCCAGCATAAGTCCAAGCTGGAAGCCATTTCCAAGGATCAATCGTCATTGACGACGTCCACGGCTTCGTCAACCAGCGACGCAAGCGCTCCCGCCGCAGATTCAGCAGGCGGGGACGATGGCGTCGCCGGCTGGCGCGTGGTGTTCACTCCGCACAAGGAAATGATGCAGCGGGGCAACGATCCTTTGCGTCTGGCGAAAGAAATCGCGTCCCTGGCGGAAGGCGACGCAGAGATCGAATGCGACATCAGCACCTTGCCGGACTGGGAGCACTTTGAACCGCTGAACAGCTATTTGGGCTGGACCGTGAGGCTGCGTAAACCGGTGGACAAAGCCGCCATCGACGACGCTTTCGCCTGGGTCGAAGACGAGTGCGACATGGCTATCGTCCCCATTCCTAAGGCTCAGGCGGCGCCGACGCCAGCAGAGGCGGAGGAACCTGCCGTGTCCGCCGAGCCTGCGCAAACGGCGGAGAAAAGCGCTGCCCCCGCCGCGGCCAAACAAGCCAAGCCTGCAGCGGTGGCGGAAAGCCAGTCTATCCGCGTCGACCTGGACAAGGTGGATGCGCTGATCAACATGGTGGGCGAGCTGGTCATCACTCAATCCATGTTGAACATGTTAAGCGAGGATGAAGCCTTGCAGGGCATGGAGAAACTGCTGCAGGGACTGACCCAGTTAAAGCGCCAGACCCGGGCGTTGCAGGAAGGCGTCATGCAGATCCGCATGCTGCCGATCTCCTTCTGCTTCAATCGCTTTCCGCGCATGGTGCGGGATTTGAGCCGGCAGCTGGGTAAAGATATTGAACTGATGCTCAGCGGAGAGAATACCGAGGTCGATAAAACGGTCATTGAAAAGATCACCGATCCTCTGGTGCATCTGGTGCGCAACAGTGTCGACCACGGCATTGAAAACCCGGCTGATCGCGTCGCCAAGGGCAAGCCCGAACATGGCTCTGTGTACCTGCGCGCCTATCATCAGGTCGGCAATATCGTCATTGAGGTGGAGGACGACGGCAAGGGGCTGGACCCGCAAGTGCTGCTGTCCAAAGCCAAACGTAAAGGGCTGATTCCCAGCGACGCTATCCTTAATGAAGCGCAGATTTTTGAATTGATTTTCCTGCCTGGTTTTTCCACCAAGGAAGAGGCCAGTGACTTGTCCGGCCGCGGCGTCGGCATGGACGTGGTGAAACGCAACGTGCAAAGCCTCGGCGGCAGTATTCAGGTGGAGTCGGAGCTGAATCGACGCACCCGTTTCACTATCCGATTGCCTTTGACTCTCGCCATCATGGACGGCCAGCTCATTTCGCTGGGCGAAGAACTTTACGTGATTCCCCTGGTCACCATCATCGAGTCCCTGCAGCCGGACCCCTCCATGATCAACCGGGTGGCGGGCACTCATGAGACCATCAAACTTCGGGGCGCCTATCTGCCGGTGCTGCGGTTATCGGAGGCGCTGGATGCGGCGCAGAACGAAGGCGAAAAACCCAAGCCGCTTACAGATGGCATTATTGTGATCGTCGAGCATGAAAGCCGGCGCTTTGGCTTGTTCGTGGATGAGCTGCTCAGTCAGCAGCAAATCGTCATCAAATCCCTCGAAGAGAATTACCGCCTGATTCCTGGCGTATCGGCGGCCACCATTCTCGGAGACGGCAGAGTCGCGCTGATTCTGGATGTCGGCGGCCTGTCGCAACTGCAAAAAGATTCGGAAATCAGTTATGCAGATGCAGGTTAAACAACCCCTTGAAGAAGATCAGGATGCGGAGCAGCAGGCGGAACAGGAAGATGAATATCTGACCTTCAGCCTGGCGGATGAAGAGTACGCCGCCCCCATCATGCTGGTGAAGGAAATTCGCGCCTGGGAGCCGGTGACGCGGGTGCCTTACGCGGAGCCCTGGGAATGCGGTCTGATCAACGTGCGCGGGGCCATCGTGCCGATTATTGATCTGCGCAAACGCATCGGACTGACCAAGCTGGAATACAACAAACACACCGTCGTGGTGATGTTCGCCTTCGACTCAGGAGGGCGGGAGCGGGTGCGAGGCGCGGTCATTGACGCGCTCAACGATGTGGTCCGCTTTCCCTCCCGCAAAATCCAACCCTCGCCGGAATTACGCAAACGCAAAGCGACGCAGTTCGCGCAGGGCGTGGTCGAATATGACGGTCGCATGATTGTGATGTTGGATTTGATCCGGGCCTTGGGCATGGACGTCGAGAAAAGCGCGTAAACGCAGGGCGCAAACAAGAATAACTTCAGGATATCGGGGAAGGACATGACGCTAAAACGTACTCTATGGCTGGCGGGAGCAGCTGTTGTTGTTATCTTCGCTGTGATCGTGACGGTGCTGGTGGTGCAAAACGGTTCCACCGTCGCTAACCAGAATCAAATGGAGCGGCTGACCGAAGTGGTCCGGGTGATGGGCAATCTGGACATGCGACGGGAAGGCATGCGCGGGGCCACCTATAACTATGCCTATGGGGTGGAAACGTCCAATCAGACTGTGCTGGAAGGAGTCCGTCAGGACTACGCAAACTTCGAAACGGCGATACGCCGCAACGTGGACACGGTGCTGAACACCCACGTTTCTGAAAAAGTATCCAGCGCTATGAAGGACGCTGTTCCAAAAGTGGAAGCCTTTCTTAACGCCGCCAATCAAGTGATGCAGAGTCAAACCATCGCAGCGTTGCATTCCAATACGCCGGCGTTCGCCCGTGAGTTTAATGAGCTGGAGACCCGCACCCTGGCGCTGAAGGATCTGCTGAAGGCCGAGCGTGATCGAATTCTACAAGGCAATCACCAGGAAATTCGCACGGCGTTCGCCACGGTGATGGGCATCGTCATTGTGGGATTGGCCATTATCGGCGCCGGTCTCTGGCGCTTCGGACACAATCTGCTGGGGACATTGGGCGAAGAGCCGGCGGTGCTGGAGAGCGCCGCCGTCGCCATCAGCGCAGGGGATATGGAAGCGCAGATGACAAAGGCGGGCGGAGTCTACGGCAAGCTACGGGAAATGCGCGATGAGCTGAAAGAACGCATTGAGCGCGACCGCCTGCAACTGATCATCACCACCCGCCTTAAACAAGCCATAGAAACCACCTCCACCGCGCTGATGGTGGCGGATGAGAACTTCAATATTGTCTACGCCAACCCCGCCGTGAAAAAAGTGTTGAAGGACGCCGAGGTGCAAATCAAAAAGAAGCTGCCTAACTTCAACGCTGACAAACTGGAAGGTGTTTGCATCGACAGCTTTCACCGTGACCCGTCCCACCAACACCGTCTGCTCCGGGGATTACGCCAGCCTTATGACGCAAACCTGCAATTGGGAGACGCCCATTTTGACCTGAAGGCGGGAACGATCCGCAATGAAGCCGGAGAGATCCTGGGCTTTGTGGTGGAGTGGCGCGATATGACCGAGCAGGTGAACACGGAGGCGGAAGTGCAGCGCATCGTGGAATCCGCGCGCAAGGGCGACCTGAATGTGAAAGTGGCGCTGGAGGGCAAAAAAGGCTTTTTCCTGACCTTGGGAGAGGGTCTGAACGCCCTGGTGGAAGTGATGGCCGATGTCCTGAGCGATATCAGCAAGGTCATGGAGGCGCTGGCGGAAGGCGAGCTGCAAGGGCGCATGCGGGATGATCACGAAGGCCGCTTCGCCGCGCTGGCGGAGACGGTGAATGGCAGCATGGTGCGCCTGGACAATATCGTCTCCCAGCTGATTCAGAGCAGTGACTCCGTGAAGGCGTCCAATCAGGAAATCTCCACCGGCAATAACCAGCTTTCCGAAAGAACTGAAAAGCAAAGCTCCAGCCTGGAGGAAACCGCCTCCAGTATCGAAGAGCTATCCAGCAACGTCAGCAACACGGCGGATAACGCGCGGCAGGCGGATCAGCTATCGAGCCTCACCCGCAATACGGCGGCGGAAGGCGGAGAAGTGACCCAGCGGGCGGTGAAATCCATGCGGGAAATTAACGAAGCCAGCCGCAAGATCGCCGAGATTATCGGCGTCATCGACGACATCGCCTTCCAGACCAATCTGCTTGCTCTCAACGCCTCGGTGGAGGCGGCCCGCGCCGGCGAACAGGGAAGAGGGTTTGCGGTGGTGGCGACGGAAGTGCGCAATCTGGCGCAGCGCAGCGCCACCTCGGCGAAAGAAATCAAAGACCTGATCGAAGACAGCGTGAAGAAAGTGCAGGCCGGCTCCAATCTGGTGGATGAGTCAGGTCAGAAGCTGGAAGAAATTATCGGCAACGTGAAAAAAGTGGCGGATCTGATCTCCGATATCGCCGCGGCGACGGAAGAGCAAAGCTCCGGTCTGGATCAGGTGAATCAGGCGGTGATGGAGCTGGATGACATCACCCAGCAAAACGCCGCGTTGGCGGAAGAAACCGCGTCCTCGGCGGAGACTTCGCTGGAAAGCGTCGAGCAAATGGCGCAATTAATGTCCTTCTTCAAGGTGCGTGGGGGTGGGGGAAGCCCTCCAGCAAGATCACCGAAACCTAAACTGACGCCTGTGCCTGAACCGGTCGCGCGACAGTCCAGGCAGCCTGCCGGCAAGCCGAAAACGGAAGGCGGAGAGGATGATTGGGAGGTGTTCTGAAGGGCTGCTTTCCAAAGGGAGCCCGGAGACGACTCAGAGAATGCTAGAAACGATATTCCTTTTATAACAGACGCTACTCGGAGGGCCGAAACATGTCTCTAAAGCGTACGCTGTGGTTGGCGCTAATTCTCCTCACTCTGGTATTTACTGTGATCGTCGTCGCCCTGGTGGTGCAAAGGTCCGCGAACAATACCAATCAAAATCAGATGGAGACCGTCGTCGTCGCCGTGCGGGCGGCGGGGGATCTGGACATGCGTCACGACGGCATTCGAGGCGTTGTTTATCAATTCGCCTACGGCATGGCGGAAGGGCTCAACGAAGATATGCAATTGGCGCGCGACGACTTTGTCGAGCACGAAGCGGCTATGCGCAGTGATGTAGATGTGATTGTGAAGTCGAATATCTCAACGGCGGTGCGTGAGGCTCTGGAAGACGCAAAACCCGATATAGAGAGCTACTTTAACGGGGCGAAAGCGGTTTTGGGCAGCGCGTCGCTCACTGGCGTCGAAGCCAATACGCTGAGGTTCCAGGAGTCGTTTGAAGTGCTGGAAGAAAAGTTGGGCGCCTTGAGCGAATTAATCGAGGGCAGCACCAGCAGTATCGGCGAAATGAATCACGCTGAAATGAATCGCACTTTCACGATAGTGCTGGTGGTGGTGCTGACGGGGTTGCTGGGCGGAGCCTTCGGTATCTGGCGCTTTCGTAAATGGCTGTTTAACGTGCTAGGAGGAGAGCCTCTTGAGCTGCAAAACATTGCTGGCGCAGTCTCCGAAGGGCGCCTGGATGAGGCCATGGAAGAGCGACCAGGGGTGTACGGAAGTTTGTTTTCCATGCGCAATATGTTGCGGGAGCAAAAAGAGCGGGACCATATCCAGATGGTGCGCATGTCGCGGCTGCGCCAGGCCATAGAAACCGCCAGCGTGGGATTGATGGTGGCCGATGAAGAGTTCAAAATCACCTACATGAACCCCACTGTATCGCGGGTATTGAAGAATGCGGAGTCTGAAATCCGCAAGCGCCTGCCCCAGTTCGACGCCGATAACCTGATTGGCGAATGCATCGATGTCTTTCACAAAGATCCCAGCCACCAGCGTCGTTTGTTGAGCCAGCTAAAACAGCCCCATAACGCAAGACTGCAATTAGGTAACGCCTTTTTTGATTTAACGGCGGGGACGATTCGCGACAAAGAGGGGACCATCCTTGGCTTCGTGGTGCAGTGGAATGACATTAGCACGCAGATTGTCATCGAGCGTGAAGTGCAGGAAATGGTGGATAAAGCCAAAGTCGGCGACCTGAAGAAACGCATTGGCCTGGAAGGCAAAGATGGCTTTGTACGTACGCTGGCGGAAGGGCTGAATGAACTGATCGGCGTCGTTGATCTGGTGCTGGAGGATGTCAGGAACCTGATGCAACGTCTGGCGGAAGGCGAGCTGCAAGGGCGCATGCGCGACGACTACAAAGGCGGCTATGACGATCTGGCGCAGGCGGCCAACACCAGCATGGAGCAGTTGGACCGCATCATGCGCCAGCTCATCGACAGTAGCGATAGCGTGAGTTCGGCGAACCAGGAAATTTCCAGCGGCAACAATCAGCTTTCGGAACGCACGGAGAAGCAAAGCTCCAGCCTGGAGGAAACCGCCTCCAGTATCGAAGAGTTATCCAGCAACGTGCGCAACACGGCGGACAACGCCCGTCAGGCGGATCAATTAGCCAATCTGGCCAGAGACGCCGCCGCCACCGGTGGCGAAGTCACCAAACGCACTGTTTCATCCATGGGCGAAATCAATGAAGCCAGCCGCAAGATCGCCGAAATCATCGGCGTCATCGACGACATTGCGTTCCAGACCAACCTGCTTGCCCTGAACGCCTCGGTGGAGGCGGCCCGCGCTGGAGAGCAAGGACGCGGCTTTGCGGTGGTGGCGACAGAAGTGCGTAATCTGGCTCAACGCAGCGCCACCTCGGCGCGGGAGATCAAAGACCTCATCGAAGACAGCGTGAAGAAAGTGCAGGCCGGTTCGAAGCTGGTGGATGAATCCGGCAAGAACCTGGATGAAATCATTCTGCATGTGAAAAAAGTCAGCGATTTGATCTCCGATATCGCCGCCGCCACGGAAGAACAAAGCTCCGGGCTGGCGCAGGTCAACAAAGCGGTCATGGAGCTGGATGAAATCACCCAGCAGAACGCCGCGCTGGCGGAAGAGACCGCCTCATCGGCGGAATCCTCCCTGGAAAGCGTGGAGCAAATGGTGCAGTTGATGTCGTTCTTTAAGGTCGACGGCAGTCAGGAAAGCACCGTCAGCGCGCCAACGTCCGCGCCTCGCCCAAGAGCGGTCGCTGAGCCGGCGGCCAGGAAAACGTCCAAACCAGCGGCGGCCAAGCCTGCGCCAAAAAAAGGCTCAGGGGACGACGAGGATTGGGAAGTATTCTGATGAGACTCTTCATGTGGCGTAACGGGATAGCGCGCAACCACCCGTTAATGGCAAGGGACGATTGATCATACCGGAGGGTGTATGTTCAAAAAGCTAAAAGTCTGGCAGCAGTTACTGATATTTGCACTGGTCTTCTCACTCCCTCTGGCGTTCTTGTTGGGGAAAAGCGTCGTCGACGCGCAACGGCTATTGAATGAAGAGCAGTTGGGTCAACAGGGCTTGGAGATTATTCGCTTGGTGATCCCTGTTCAAAAGCTGACGGCGGAACACCGGGGAACGACCGCCTTACTGAAAAATGGCGATAGCAGCGTCACCGGCGCCTTGCAAGTTAATGAGGGCAAGCTGGATGCCGCCTGGCAAGCCCTGCTGGACATGGCCCGTCAACATGATCAGGCGCTGAACTCACTGCAGGAACTTCAGTCGCTTCATAGCGACTGGACCCGCTTAAAAGGCGGCTATGGCGGCTTGAGCGGCTCCGACAGTTTCGCGCGGCACACAGATATCATTCTGGGGGTGGACGACTACTTTAAGCATGTGGCGGAATACTCCACGTTAGCGGTAAACCATGATGTCGATATCCGCTTTCTGACCACGATCAACACTGTGAATTTACCTGTGCTGGTAGAAAATATGGGCAAACTCCGCGGCGGCTTTGCGGGGCAGTTGGCGCGCTATGTGGAGACGGGGGACACGGACCTGACCACGCTCGCGCAGGCGGTCGGTTTGGGCAACGCAGTCATGCAGCGGCTGTCGGACGTAGAGCACAATATTGGATTGATTGCGGAACGTTATACTGAATTACCGCCCTTGCTGGAGAAGGCGTTAGGATCGTCCCGCAGTGTGGTGACGAAAGCCCGCGAACTGACCGGAGCCATAGACAGGAATGAGATCATCCCAAGAGATAGCGGCAAGCAGTTCTTTGCGGATGCGACAGCGGCGCTAACTCATTCTTTCGCCTTGTGGGACAGTGCTACCAATGCATTAGCCAAGGCTATCGAGGCGGATATCGCTAGCGCCGTCCTCGCCCGAAATCTAACCGTTATTGTCGGCGTCTTGATCATCGTGGCGCTGCTCGCATTGGGATACTTCATTGTGCGTTCCATTACTGGCAGCCTGGGAGGCGAGCCCGCGGAGTTGGAGGCTATTGCGCAAAATATTGCTGCGGGGCGTCTTGAACAAAAGCTGGAGGACCGCTTTGGCGTATACGGGCAGCTGCGGATCATGCGCGATCAGTTACGAGAACAAAAAGTGAAGGATGAGGAACAGCTTGTGCGCATGACGCGTCTGCGTCAGGCCATGGAAACCGCCAGCGTAGGGCTGATGGTGGCCAACGAAGAGTTCAAGATCACTTACATGAATCCCACAGTGAAGCATGTGCTGAAAAATGCGGAGTCTGAAATCCGCAAACGCCTGCCCCAGTTTAATGCCGACAATCTGCTCGGCGAGTGCATCGACGTCTTCCACAAAAACCCCGAACATCAGCGCCGCCTGTTGTCGCAGCTCAAGAAGCCCCATGACGCCAGACTACAACTGGGCAACGCCTTCTTTGACCTGACGGCGGGAGCCATTCGTGATCAAGACGAATCGATCCTGGGATTTGTGGTGGAGTGGAACGACATCAGCTCACAAATCGCCATTGAGCGCGAAGTGCAGGAAATTGTCGACAAAGCCAAAGCCGGCGATCTGAAGAAACGGGTGGGTCTGGAAGGCAAGGAAGGTTTTGTGCGCACCCTGGCGGAAGGGCTGAATGAGCTGTCTGACGTCATCGATCAGGTGTTGGTGGACATTGACGCGGTGATGCAGCGCCTTGCCGATGGCGATCTGCGGGGGCGCATGCGGGAAGACTATCATGGTCAGTACGCCAGCCTTTCCGAGGCGGTAAATGGCAGTATGGTGCGCCTGGAAGAAATCATTTCGCAACTGAACCAAAGCAGCGAAAGCGTGCGCGCTTCCAATCAAGAGATCTCCACTGGCAACAACCAATTGTCTGAGCGGACGGAAAAACAAAGCTCCAGCCTGGAGGAAACCGCCTCCAGCATCGAAGAGCTGTCCAGCAACGTACGCAACACCGCGGATAACGCCCGCCAGGCGGATCAGCTCGCCAACTTCGCGCGCAGCGCCGCCGCCAAAGGCGGAGAGGTCACGCAACGAACCGTTTCCTCTATGGGCGAGATCAACGAAGCCAGCCGCAAAATTGCGGAGATTATTGGCGTCATCGACGACATCGCCTTTCAGACCAACCTGCTGGCGCTGAACGCTTCAGTAGAAGCGGCGCGGGCCGGCGATCAGGGACGGGGCTTTGCGGTGGTGGCGACGGAAGTGCGCAATCTGGCGCAGCGCAGCGCCACCTCGGCGCGGGAGATCAAAGACCTCATCGAAGACAGCGTGAAGAAGGTGCAGACGGGCTCTCAACTGGTGGATGAGTCCGGTAAAAATCTGGACGAAATTATTCTGCATGTGAAGAAGGTCAGCGATCTGATTTCCGACATCGCGTCCGCCACTGAAGAGCAGAGTTCCGGTATCGAGCAGGTCAATCGGGCGGTGATGGAGCTGGACGAAATCACTCAGCAGAACGCTGCGTTGGCGGAGGAGACCGCCTCCTCGGCGGAGTCTTCGCTGGAGAGCGTGCAGCAGATGGTGCAGTTGATGTCCTTCTTCAAAATGGATGGGGCGGCTGACGAGCCAGTGACCACGAAGTCAAAACCCGGCAAAGCGCAGGCGCAGCAAACCAAAAAAACCGCTAAGGCGGCAACGCGACCGCAAGCGGACAACACGCAAAAAGACGAAGACTGGGAAGTGTTCTGATGGATAAGCGACAGAATGCGCAGCAGAGCGCGGACAATAACCTGCAATTTCTGACCTTCTGGCTGGGTGAGGAGTCCTATGGGCTCGATATCCTGCGCGTGAGGGAAATTCGGGGCTGGAACAAACCACGGGAAATTCCCAATGTGCCCAAGTACATCAAGGGCGTCATCGACTTTCGAGGCGGCATTGTGCCCATCGTCGACCTGCGGGTGCGTTTCGCGTTGCCCAAGGCGGATTACGACCGCGAGACGGTGGTGATCATTGTCTCCGTGGAGTTGGACAAGGCCGACGGGGCGGAGCACCACACCATGGGCATGGTGGTGGATCGGGTGGCGGACGTCATGGATGTGGCGGAGAAAGATATCAAGGCGCGTCCGCAACTGGGCTCGAAGCTCGATACCCGCTACCTCACCGGCGTCGTCAATCGCAATGAAGGCATGGTGGTGCTGATCGATGTGGACAAACTGCTCGATCCGGAAACATTCACCCAGATGGAATCCTGGAGCAAGGAATGAGCGAACAACATCAAGGCAATGAATCCGGCGCTATTAAGTTGCCCGGCACGTTTTCCATCAGTTCGGTGGAAAAAATCTATGAACAGGTGAATGGCGCCTCCGCCTCGCAACGCATCAAACTCGATGGTTCGGAGGTGGAGGTCATGGACGCGGCGGCGCTGCAACTGCTGCTGGCGGCGCAAAGGCGACAGGCCAGTCATGGCGGTGGCGTCGATTGGCTGGAAGCGTCGGACTACATGAAGCAGATCGTGCGCATGTTGTCCCTGCAGTCGCAACTCCCTGGTCTTGCAGACTGAAGGAAGGCGGCTTATGAACGATAAGCTGCATACCGGCGAACGGGCGCGGGAATTTAATTTCACTCAGGAGCATTTCGCCAAACTCAGCGCCCTGAGCTACGACCACACCGGGATCGTGGTGCAGGACAATAAGTATGAAATGTTCTACTCACGTCTGGCCAAGCGCGTGCGTGCGCTCAAGCTGAGCAACTTCGATCAGTACGTGGCGTATCTGGAGCGGCACAAGGACGAAGAATTCACTCATTTCATCAATGCGCTGACCACCAATCTCACGTCCTTTTTCCGGGAAAATCATCACTTTGAGTTTTTGCGCGACAAGGTGGTTCCAGAACACGCCAAGGCCGGCGTCAAAGAATTCCGGGTATGGTCGGCGGGCTGCTCCACCGGCGAGGAAACCTACTCTATCGCCATGACCCTGGCGGAGGCCACGGAAGCCACCAAGATGAGCTGGCGGATCACTGCGTCCGACATCGACACCGAGGTGCTGGGCAAGGCGCAGCGCGGCGTTTATCCCCTGGAGCGCGTCGAGTCGATTCCCGCTGCGGTCAAGAAACGCTGGTTACTGCGCGGTAAGGGCGCCAACGCGGGCATGGCGCGGGTGTCTGCGGAGCTGCAGAAAAACATTGAGTTCATGCAGGTGAACCTGATCAAACCGTTCTCCTTTCAGCACAAATACCATGTGATTTTCTGCCGTAACGTGGTGATCTATTTTGATCGCGAAACCAAACAGAAACTCATCGCCCGCTATGCGGACAGCCTGGTGGACAAAGGCTACCTGATCATGGGTCATTCCGAATCCCTGCACGGCGTGTCCAGCCAGTTTGTCTCCCTGGGGCAAACCATTTATCAAAAGGTGACCTAGCGTGAACTCCGCACAGAAAAAACCGCAACCGCCGCCGCTGAGTCTGCCTTGGTTCCAGAATGTGAATCGCTTCTGGGTGCAGAACCAGAGGCGCTTCATGGCCAAGATTATGCCCGGGGAGTATTACGTCACCAACCAGCAGGAATTGATCGGCACTGTGCTTGGCTCCTGCATCTCCGCCTGCGTGCGCGATCCGTCCTCGGGCGTGGGCGGCATGAATCACTTTATGCTGCCGCAAAATGCCGGCGGCGGCCGCATGGATATCCTTAGCGACGCGTTTCGCTACGGCAACTACGCCATGGAGCATCTGATCAACGACGTCATGAAGCTCACTGGCAAACGCAGCACTCTCGAGGTGAAGATATTCGGCGGCGCTAATGTGATTCGCGGCATGAGCAGCGTAGGGGAGAAGAATATCGACTTCGTGCGCCGTTATCTGGAGGTGGACGGTTTCAAGATTATGTCGGAGGACGTGGGCGGCGATTACCCGCGCAAGATCCTATATGACCCCTCCAACGGCAAAGTCATGATGAAGCGTCTGAAGTCTCTGCATAACGATACGGTGATTCAGCGTGAAGAACATTATATGGACGAGTTGAGCCATACCAAGGTCGCGGGAGATGTGGACTTGTTCTGAGCGGGATGGAGGTTTCCGGCGCATTTGAACGAATAATGACGAGGCACAATTATGAGTAGCGGAGCGGGGAAGGTATACAAAGTCCTGGTGGTGGACGATTCAGCGCTGATGCGCAAGATTCTGGTGGAAATTCTCAATCAATCGCCACAGCTGGAAGTGGTGGACACTGCCGGCGATCCCTATCAGGCGCGGGATAAGATCAAGGCGCTCAGTCCGGACGTCATCACTTTGGACGTGGAAATGCCGCGTATGGACGGGCTCACTTTTCTGCGCAACCTGATGCGTTTGCGTCCCATGCCGGTGGTGATGATTTCCAGTCTGACCGAGCAGGGTGCCGCGGTGACGCTGGACGCGATGGAGTGCGGGGCGGTGGACTTCATCGCCAAACCCAAGATCGATTTGCGCGAGGGCATCGAGGAAAAGGCCCAGGAAATTATTGATAAGGTCATCACCGCCGCGCGCATCCCTCACGACAAACTGCTTCTAAAGCAACAACGGCTGCAAACGCAGCATCAGAAAGTCGCCGCCGGCGAGAGGCCGCAACCGGTTTTCGCCACCACGGACAAGCTGATCGCCGTTGGCGCTTCCACCGGCGGACTGGACGCCATTCGCGACCTGCTGGATGGGTTGACCATGGACCTGCCGGGCATCGTCATCACCCAGCATATTCCCGGCGCCTTCTCGCGCTCCTTTGCGGAACGTCTGGACCGACGTTTGCCGATGAAGGTGGAGGAGGCCTACGACAACGCTCCCATCACCATGGGGCGGGTGTACATCGCCCCTGGCGAATATCACCTCGAAGTGGTGCGCACCGGCGCCAAGTACGTGTGCCGTCTCAGTGAAACCCCGCCGGTGAATCGTCATCGCCCCAGCGTGGATGTGTTGTTCGACTCAGTGGTCAAAGCCGCCGGCGCCAACGCCATGGCGGTATTACTGACCGGCATGGGCAAGGACGGCGCCGCTGGACTGCTGCGTCTGCATGAAGCCGGCGCCTACACCATCGCCCAGGATGAAGCCTCCAGCGTGGTGTGGGGCATGCCCGGCGCGGCGGTGAAACTCAACGCCGCCGATGACGTTTTACCCCTGGAAAAAATCGCCGCCTCGGTGAAGCGCTGGTATGCGGAGAACCCTGGCTAGGCGCGCTGATCGCCGTCGCGCGCCAACTCGACAAAATGCGCATCTTCCCCGGTAATCCGGTAGCCATGGCGACGGTAAAAGCGAATCGCCCCATGGTTATCTTTGAAGCTGGAAAGGGTGATTCGGCGCTGCGTCTCTTGCGCCAGACGATGTAACTGCGCCATCACCTGCGACCCGAGTCCCTGACTTTGCGCCTCTCTAAAAATCAGCGCCAAATGCAGATGCAGCGCGTCCTCATGCAACCGATAACAGAGCAGGCCGACCCGTCTGTCGGCGCTGACGATCCAGTACAGATCCTCCACCGCGTAGCGGCTGTGGAAGCGCTGGGTTTGATAGTCTTCATCCCATCCGAACGCGGTGTCGATGGACGTATAGAGCCCCGCTTTGTAAGCGGCGAACGCCTCGCTGAGCTGGTGTGACTTGAGAGAGATAAATCTTACGTCGGCGTCTTCGCGCATGCCTCAGCTACCTTGTCCTTTCACCCGCATTTCAATGGCGTCGTGCAGCCAGAATTCTCGCTCCAGCGCGATAGGTTCGCCAGTGACTTTCACCTGCCGCTCCAGTTTCAGAGAAGGGCAGCCCTCCCGCACCTGCAAATGTTGCGCATGGCTGTGGCTGAGAGGCGAGGAGGAGATGCTGACGTCCAGCTCTCTGGCCCGATAGCCGTATTGTTCCCGCACCAGTGCGGTGAGAGACCCGGCCAGATCGTGGGAGAGCAGATCAGGGAAGGCGGATTCCCGAAAGTAGCAGACTTCCAGCAGTACCCAGCGCTGGTCCACTGCGCGGCGACGGGTGACGACAAAGGCGCTCTGCGTCGGCGCCTGTTTCAGCGCTTTGCTGACCTGAATCGGAGGCGTCTCCCGCCCGGCGCTGAGCAGTTCCGTGATCAGCGCCCGATGCTGGTTGATCGCTTCTTCCTGAATACTGCTGCTGCGGGTGGGATCGTAAATAAACACCGGCGGCGCCACGAACCAGCCCATGCGATTCAGACGATAGATCAATCCCTGTGACTCCAGCGCGTGCAGGGCGTCGCGGGCGCTGACGCGGGAGACTTCGAATAGGGCGCATAAGGCGCGTTCCGAGGGAAGCTTGCTGCCGGCGGGCAATTCGCCGTTGAGAATGCGCTGCTGCAGTTTGGCGGCGAGAGACAGATAAGCGGCTGCCTGATTCACAATTCATTCCTTACGTCTTTTCCGGCGCGGACCCGCGTCCGGTGTTGGCTTTGGCGCATTACAGCGAATCGGCATGACATAAATATGACAGTCTGGTTCGTACCAGCGGTCATAAAACTGCCTTGTTTATGAAATTTTATGGAAATTCCAATGAAATATTCCAACCTTATCTTGGTCCGAACCAGATGATTCGCCAGTTATTAACACGACGCTGATATTGACGTGTTGGTAACCGGGCGCCGGGATGCGCCTGCGAGGCGGCAAGCCGCGAAGACAGGACCTGACACATCCAGGCCCTGTCGCTTCAGACAAATAGAGGGACGCTGTTTGGCTGCCGGATTCATAACCTACAAGGAATATCTCATGCTTCATAAACGACTTGCCTGGTTGGCCTGCGGTCTCGCCTTCGCTCTGGCCGGCTGTTCCGGCGACCAGGACCCCACCGACCCGCCTGACTCTGATGTCGAGCCGCCGAGCAGCGCCGCCGCGCCGGATTTTATCGTGCAACCCTATCTGCAGGCTCCCGCATCTGACCAAATGACGGTGATGTTCGAAACCGGAGAAAGCAATGCGGAAGTATGGGTGCGCCCCTTCGACGGCAAGGGCGAATTCACCCGCGTCAGCGCGGAGTCCCATTCCCTTGACGGCTTGGTGCGTAAAGCGCCGATACATCAGCTCAGCTCCAATACGTTGTATGAGTACTACGTGGTCACCAAGGTGTTGGGGGAACAGCGGGCGACGCCGCGTTACGCTTTCAAAACCTGGCCCCAGGCGGGGGATGGCGTGGAGCAGGCGCGCATCATCGCGTTGAGCGACACCCAGTTGGATCGTGATGAGTACGCCAAGGTGCTCACCAATGTGGTGAACCAGGGTTTTCTGCAGCATGAATGTGACGCCGCGCAACCGCAGACCTGTGCGGAAAACATCGCCGCCATCACGATTTCCGGCGATGTAGTGCAAGTGGGCGGCAATCGCCAGAACTGGCGCGAGCAGTTGTTCGGCAGTCTCGCCGCCATCACGCCCTATGTGCCGCTGGTGACTGTGCCCGGGAATCACGATTATTACAGCGACGCTGAATTACGTCTGTACCGCAGCTATATGGCGCCGCCGGAAAATGGTTCTATCGGTTACGAAGACAAGTGGTACTACCTGGACTACATGGACCTGCGTCTGGTCGGGCTGGACAGCTACACGATCTCCGGCGCCCATGGCGCGTTCAACCGGGATACCCTGGCGGTGCAACGGCAGTGGCTGAAAGAAACGCTGAACGACGCGGAAGTGCAGGGCAAACACTTTGTGCTGGGGATGTTCCATCACGGTTGCCTGTCGGAAATGTGGAACGTGGGAGAGAGCATCGGCAGTTGTGAAATGGTGGCGGAGCTGGAGCAATACAGCGCTCGCACCGGCGCGGTGACCGGGCATCTTTTCGGGCACACTCACGCCTATTCCCGAGGTCAGTCACGGGATGTGAACCACTTGTGGCTCAACGCCGCCAGCGCCTCCGGCTACATCGAACCGCTGGACGATGCTGATCATCAGGCCAAGCAGATCCGCGATTACGATACTTTCGAAATCAGCCGCAGCGAGTTCGGCTATAACCTGCTGACCTTCCATTTCGGCGACGCGCCGACGATGACGCTGGAGCGCAAGAAAGGCGGCTTTGACGGCGACACGGAATTCTCTGTGGTGGACAGCCTGACCTTCTCCGTCGAGGACAATATCAATCTGCCGCTGGTCACGGCGGGAACCGGTGAGCAGGACGCCAGCACCGTGGAGCTGGGCGTGCAGGTGGCTATGCCGGATGCGGTGCGCGCGGTTCATTGGCAAGTGTCGGAAAGTCCCGAGTTCGACGGCGCGGTTTACGATATCTGGGGCAACCGCACGCGCCGCCAGAATCTGTACTACGGTCCTGCCGATGAGGTCGAGGGCGATCATGAAAGCGGATATGTCGCTATCGATACGCAGGCGGATGCGGACATTTTTAATCTGCAGTTGAGCGACATGTTGAGCGCCAGTTCAGTGCGTGTCGGCGGCGATGACTACTATCGCTGGAACAAGCGCTACAGCGAGCAGAACACCCATACTTCCAGCTATGACGCCTACGCAGGCCAGAGTCGGCCGGAGCTGGCGCTGCGTCCGGGTACGACCTGGTATTGGCGCGCACGAGTGCGGGATGAACATATGAACTGGTCCGCCTGGAGTGACGTCGCCAGTTTCGATATCGCCGGAACCCGCACCGATAACCTGATTATCAATGGCGATGCGGAAGCCGGGGACATGAGCGGATGGAATCTGCAAAAAGGCATGATGAACGCCATCACCGCCAACGACAACGGTGGTTTTGGTCCCGCTGAAGGAACCTATTATTTCGCCGGACGCGGCTTTGGCAAAGGCGCGCCTTCAGACTGCTGCGAGGAGCAGGTCATACAGGAAATTGACCTGTCCGCCTACGCCACGGAAATAGATGCTGGCGACGCCTACGCGGAGTTCAGCGCCATGCTCTCCACCTGGAGCGGCGCCGATGAACCCCGTCTGCAACTGATCGCTTTAGACTCTGGCGGCGCTGAATTGACCTGGGCGGGAGATGACGTCCTGACCAGTAAAAGCTCGCAATCCTGGGAAGCCCGTCAGGTCTCAGGCCAGCTCCCCAGCGGCGCCCGCACCCTGCGCGTGAGCATGGGAGGCGTACGCAAAGCCGGTAACGATAACGATGTGTACTTTGATGATTTGAAGCTGTTTTTGTATTACTGAGGGGAGTGCGGAAAGCCGCGCTTCTGCATTGCTTCCGCATTCGAACGTTAACGGGGATCAGTCCGTTAACGTTCTTTCCCTTTTCAGCTTGGCCGCGCCGCCCTCCCACGTGAGTTCAATAACGTCGCCTTCCGACATCGCGCGCATGGCGCTACGAATGCCTTCGCAAGAGGTGTTGGCAGGCTCTCCGTTAATGGACGTGATGGGTTGACCGACCTGCAAGCCCGCAGCCTTGGCGGGTGAATCGTTCCAAACCAGGGAAACCCTCGGCGTCTCCTCGAAGTTCAGACCAAACCCATACGATGAGCGCGAGAAAGGCCCGCCGCGATACGGGAGGAAGTAAGCAGAGGAAGACCGTGAATCCAGCGTGACGATGAAGTGCTCCAGCACGGATGCGCCAATCAGACTGGGCGGCGATTCCCGCAACAGCGCGCCGACCCGCCCTAACTCAACATTGCCGATCGACAGGTTTTTAAACTGCATTTTCAGTTGTTCTTTGTTTGGCGCTGCGCCGCCCAACGAGCCACCGAGCGAACCCGCGCCCGAGAGGCTGGCGCCAACGCCGCCGTTGCGCTTTGCGCCCACGAAATCAGGAGGAGAAACCGCCAGATACTCAGGCGAACCGGTATCAAACATTGCCTTGCTTTTGGCCTTGTCCGCGAACTGAATATCGAATATCGGCGCATGCGGATAACCGAAATCATACAGAGTCTGCTTTTTGGCTTTATCGAGGTGGTCGAGCTTCGATAACTCGGAATGACAACGCAGTACGGAGGAGGATAAATCAATCTGCCAGGCGCAAAGCGGCAGTACTTCAGAGCCGAGTACGCCATCAAACAAGCACTGCGCTGTCTTTGGAAAATCCGCTACGAAGAGCGGCGTTTTATGAAAAACCGTTCCCCCAACATTCAGATCCGCCTGCACAATCTCACTCTCGACGATCGTTCCGTGGGAATCTCGCCCTTGGCGTTTGTCGATGGCTTTCAGCCCTAACTCCTGCGCAAGCTTCGCGCTCATCATCGACGGCGAACCGGTGTCAAAAACAAAACGCCGAGGCGCGCCGCCAATTTCCACTTCAACAAATAACTTGTTAGCCAGAACCTCCAGAGGGAGCTCGAAAGAGAACGCCTTCTCCGCGACGTAAGGACCCTCCGTCACCCAACCCGGCGCCTCATCGGACGCGAACGATAGGGAAGAGACGGCGACCAGCGCGACGAGGGGAAGAAAGGCTTTTGGCAACTTCATATCGGTGTCCTGTAGGCAGTGAATGGAAGGCGAATACCCTGAGCTGCTGAGAGCTATCCGAATCACAGAATCATTGGCGCCAGAATCGCCACCACTTTTTCACAGGCCCCCGGGGATTACAACTGACCTCACTACGCCATTCAAAGCCCTTTCTGTCCTGATTTCTCGCAGCGCAACTTCCATCCCGGCAGGATAACGACGCCTCGGAGCGCCAGTGCAGGAGTAAATCCTCTACAAACTGAGGAGGTAATTGATACTCATGGGCGTTTATATAATGAAAAACCGCCAAAGGCAGAACATAGCGAATGTCGCCTATCTCAACCCAGAACTCCCCGTGGAACCTCTCGTCAGCATCACACATCTCACACGCATGTTTGCCCAACTCCCCATCATGGGCAAAATGACATTGCCGGAAATGCTGCAGAATCTCCAACACGAAATCAGGATTGGGTCCAATACTCGGAACAGAATCCCCCAACCAGCCAATCGTCCGAACGTTTGAGTCTCTGTGCATCTCTGGGCAGTATGCGTAATGGTGGAAATCTGGGATTTTCATATGGCTGTAGTAGTAAAGGGGATAGCTTTTGGAGTGGCTTATACGGAGTATTTCAGATCACTCTTAGTGACTGAATGATAATACTCGCTGCATCAGAGATGCCTTAGTCTCCAATTTCTATTTCTGTTATGGCTGAATTAATGACGTCAATATCCCCTGTTACAGGGTTTCTGGCCGAAGCCTGGTACTGTATCGAAATGCTTCCGGACTCAGGTAGGTTGAAGTACTCATTTAGAACAAGGCTGCCCCTGTATGAACTATGAGGCTTGATTTCTATATAGTCATCAGGAAACGAAGACGGTTTTACTTTTATATTTATCCTTCTTTTTATCTCTTTTCCTTCTGCATTTAATGACAAGCATGAAATTGTGTATATGCCATTATGGAAGGTAAGCTTTTTGTCTAGGAAGTAGCTTGTTTCTCCTATGTTACTAAAAATGACAGTGATGCTTAGAGTTCCATTGGTGCTGTTTGTGATTATACTGGCTTCTGCTTTTTGACTATTTGAGCTTTGCATTGTTTTTATTTGAATGCATTAAGATTTGTTTTTCTTTTTATCCAGCTTGCTAATTGAGATGATATTTCATATCTTTTGGAGAAAACATGTATTTCGAAATCATTTTTTTCTTTTATTTCTTTTTCAAGGTCTGAAGGCAGTAACGAGTCTGTGTAGCTTATATAATCAAGCCCATATAATGCATTAGGGGTGTCTTGAGGGGCTCCGTATAGGGCAACTCTAAAATTACTATCCTCTGCAATAAAGGAGATAACGTCATCTCTTTGAATCTCTTTGAATTCTATAAAGTTAAACGTATTTTTTATCTTTTCAAAAACTGTATGTATTTCGAGCTCTGGCTCAATACATATCATTCCTATAAATCCAGGGTGTTTCACTTGTGGCTCCAGATAGTTATTGGCTGTCTATGAAAGAGGGAGTGTCTCCGTCTTTCATGTTTTTTGATATTTCTTCGCTATTCCATATTCTAAAATCTATTTTTTCCTCCGTTCTAAATCCAGTTGGGTCATCGTGTTCATTTTTGTATGATCTATTTTTTATCGATTGACCTTTCGGATACTTGCTTTTTAATTGAAGGTTTAGATCGTCTATGTCACTTATTAAATCATCAGAAGCTAAAGACCTCAGTCCTTGCCATCTATTGCGATTACTTCTCATTGCGTCACTAACAACAAAAAAGTCGACATCCCAACCCTGCTCATCTGTATAGGGTTTATCATTTTTGAAAGCAACGCTTTCATCGAATTTTACTCTCTGCTTCGCCTGGCCCAGCTTGTGTGGTCCTTTCATACCTGTGGTCATACTTCCTCTAAAGCCAACTTTGGCGCTAGGGTCCATTTCTTTGACTTTTGCAATGATTGATTTTAGCGCAGGCATTTGCGCTATATCTTCCATGATCAGCTTAGCCCTTTGTTGAGCTGATAACATGGCGTTATTTTTTATATCCAACTCACGCAGATAGTTAAATTCAGCTGCACGCTGTGCGATATTCTCAGCACTGTAAACACTGTCCTTGAGTGCAGGGGAAGTCGGAGGACAATCTCCCGGCTTCGCCGTCAACCCAAACGGGTCAACCCATCCCACCGGATTTGGCGCATATTGGTAGGTATTGGCGCCGCCCAGGAGGCCGATGGGGTCTTGGTTGATGAAGCGGCCGCTTTGCGGATCATAGTATCGGTGGCGGTTGTAATGGAAGCCGGTTTCTTCGTCGTAATACTGACCTTGGAAGCGTAGCGGGTTGTGGACGCTTTCTACGTCTTGCAGGGCCAGGGCGCCGTAGGCTCTGTAGCGGGCGGACCAGACCAGGGTTCCTTCGGCGTCGGTCATTTCCTGGGGCGTGCCCAGGTGATCCAGGTGGTAGTGGTAGACTTTTTCGTCCTGGATGAACGCCAGCGGGCGGAAGGAGTCGGGTTCGTAGACGTAGAGCTTGCGCAGGTGCTGGCGTTGTTCGGACAGCAGCACATCGCCGTTCCACAGGAATTCCGTCTGCCCGAAGGCGTCCTGTTTTGATATACGGCGGCCCAGGGCGTCGTAACGGTATTCGGTGCGCTGGCCGTCTTTCTCCACCGCAATCAGCTGGTTCTGCTTGTTGTAGACGTAGCGGGTTTCCAGTTTGCCGCCTTTGCCGCGACGTTCGCGGATCAGGTTGCCGGCGTCGTCATAGTCAAAGTGGCGGTCGCCATGGAATTGCAGGCGGTTGCCTTTTTTCACCGCGCTATCGCTTTCTCCGCTCAGGATGTTA